>NZ_JBXAIO010000001.1:0-461721 GCF_058796355.1 Hydrogenophaga sp. GW823-FHT04C09
AAGTAGTAGGTCGGGCCGACTTCCTTGAGGTCGATCGTGACCGTGGAGGCCGACTCCGGGCAGTTCACCACGTAGCCACAGGCCAGCCACTGCGCGTAGCTGAAGATGTTCTGGCCGATCCAGGCGGGAGGCAGGTAGGCAAGAACTTCCTCGTGGTCGGTCAGGCTGTCGAAGAGGGCGCCCGCCCGCGCCCGGTTGAGCAGCGTGTGGTGCGTGTGCACCACGCCCTTGGGGTTGCCGGTGGTGCCGCTGGTGAAGAACATGGCGGCCACGTCGTGGGCATGGGTCTTGCCGATTTCGGTGCGGAAGAACTGGGTGTGGCTGTGGGCAAAGGCCCGGCCGATCTTGATGAGCGAGACCAGCGGCACGAGGCCAGGGTGCTCGTAGTTGCGCAGGCCGCGCGGGTCGTCGTAGTAGATGTGGCTGAGCTGCGGGCAGCGCTCGCGGATCTCCAGCATCTTGTCGACCTGCTCCTGGTCCTCCACCACGCAGAAGCGCACCTCGGCGTTGTTGATCGGGAAGACGCATTCGGTGGCCACCGCGTCCTGGTACAGCGGCACCGGGATGGCACCCAGCGACTGCGCGGCCAGCATGGTGGCGTAGAGGAAAGGGCGGTTGCCACTGACCAGCGCCAGGTGTTCACCCCGCCGCAGGCCCGCGCAATACAGGCCGCAGGCGATGTGCTCCACGAGTCGGGCCAGTTCGGCCCAGGTCGTGGTCTGCCAGATGCCGTATTCCTTCTCGCGCATGGCCGGCGCATCGCCGCGCTCAAGCGCATGGTGCAGCAGCATCAGCGGAAAGGTGTTTCCCATCGATCGGTTCCTTCAAGGGGTCGTTTTGAGCTGGGCCGATGCTAGGGAGGGTCTCTCGCCCAGTTTGTCCGTGACACACCATTCCTAGGGAAGTCACCTAATGCCTCGCGCGAATTACCATTGCCCGGATGTGTGCAGAAGCAGAAAACGAACGGCCGGCCACGGGGCGCGAGCTCGACCGCATTCCCTGGGTGGCCGTGCTCTCGGGCGAGGACCGTGCGTGGGTGGTGCCCCGTTTGCGGGTGCGCGAATGGGAGGCCGGTCGCTTCGTGGTGCGGGCGGGCGATCCATCCACCCACTGGAGGGGCGTGCTTGAAGGCATGCTGCGGGTGGAGCACCCGCATGGCGACGAGGATCACCTCATGTTCAGCGGCATCCCAGCGGGCGGCTGGTTCGGCGAAGGCACTTTGCTCAAAGGCCACGCGTTCATGTTCAGCGTGCAGGCCCTGCGCAAAAGCGTGGTGGCCAGCCTGGCCGCGGCCGACTTCCACCTGCTGGCGCGGCGTTCGATTGCCTTCAACCGCCATGCCATGGGGCAACTCAATGAGCGCCTGGCGCAATTCATCGCGGCCCGGGAAATCGAACGCATGGTCGACGACGAGCAGCGCCTGGCCTGCAGCCTGCTCTGGCTCCGTAACCCGGTGCTGTTTCCCTCCGCAGGCAACGTGCTGTCGATCACGCAGCAGGACCTCTCCAACCTGATCGGCATCTCACGCCAGCGTGTCAACCGGGCGCTTGCGCGGCTGGAAAGCCGAGGGGTGCTCCGGGCGGAGTACCGCACGCTGCGCGTCCTGGACGCGCAAAAGCTCGTTGACCTGACCGTGGAGCACTGAGCCCGAGCCGTCGCGCCGACATCCACCTAGGGAAGACCCGAGAATTGTGATGGGACGGACAAAAAACCACCCGAGGCTGACCTACCGTGGAGGGCTTCTTCACCTTTCGATGTCCACCCACTCGACATGCCCGCCCCCGTTTCTCCGCCCCGACGCCGGTCCGCCTCTCCCGAAGAATTGGCCCAGATCCACTGGCTGCAGCGGCTCGCACCGGAAGACCGGCGCTGGGTGAGCGCGGAGATCCAGGTTCTGCAACTGCGCGCGCAGGAGCATCTGTGCCAGTTCGGCAGCCTGCCCACGCACTGGTACGGCACGATGAAGGGCCTGCTCAAGCTGGGCAACGACCGGCGCGACGGCCTGGCCATCACCTACGCCGGCCTGCCCACCAGCGGGTGGTTTGGCGAGGGTACGGTGATCAAGCTGGAGCCTTACCGGTACACGGTATCGGCCATTCGCGCCAGCACGGTGGGCTGCCTGCCGGTGGCGGCGTTTCATCGCTTGCTGGAAGGGTCGCTGGAGTTCAACCAGTACCTCATGGCGCAGATCAACGAGCGCCTGGGCCAGTTCATGGCGGCGCGCGTGACCGACCGTCTGCGCAATCCCGAAATCCGGGTGGCGCGCAGCCTGCTCGCGCTGTTCAACCCGGTGCTGTATCCGGCGGTCGATCCGTTCTTCCAGATCACGCAGCAGGAGCTGTCGTACCTGATCGGCATCCCGCGCCAGCGCATCAACGCGGCCCTGCAGCAACTGGTGGCGAAAGGCGCGGTCGAGCTGGACTATGGCGGGGTGCGGGTGATCGACGCACAGCGCCTGGGCGAGATCGCCGCGCAGCGGGACTCGGTGCCGCGCGGGCCTCAGAGCGAATCGGCGAGCATGGCGCGGTAGTCGTTCGCGCTGGCCAGGCGCGGGTTGGTCTTGTGGCAGTGGTCGGCCAGCGCGCCTTCGATCACGCGGTCGAACAGGTCGGGCGTGACGCCCATGGCCGCCAGGCCACTGGGCAGGCCCAGGCGAGCGCTCATGTCCTTGACGGCCTCGGGCACGTCGCTGCCGCTGGCGAGGCCCATGGCGTGGGCCATGCGTTGCAGGCGGTGGTCCTTCTTCATCGACTCGGCTTCGGCGTTGAAACGGATGACGGCGGGCAGGAACACCGCATTGAGCGTGCCGTGGTGCAGGCGCGGGTTCACGCCGCCCAGGCTGTGGCTGAGCGAATGCACACAGCCCAGCCCCTTCTGGAACGCCATCGCGCCCTGCATGGACGCGCTCATCATGTTCAGGCGGGCCTCGCGGTCCTGGCCCTCCTTGGTGGCGCGCTCGATGTGCGCCCAGCCGCGCTGCAGGCCGTCGAGGCCGATGCCATCGGCCGGCGGGTTGAAGGCGGGTGCCATGAAGGTTTCCATGCAGTGGGCGATGGCGTCCATGCCGGTGGCGGCGGTGAGCATGGGCGGCAGGCCCAGCGTGAGTTCGGGGTCGAGCAGGGCGGTCCTGGGCACCAGGTGCCAGCTGTGGAAACCGAGCTTGCGGCCGTCGTCCACGATCACGATGGCGCCGCGCGCCACTTCGCTGCCGGTGCCGGCGGTGGTGGGCACGGCGATCAGCGGCGGCACGCGGTCGGTGATCTTCGGTGAGCCGCCTTCGATGGTGGCGTAGGTCTTGAGCGGGCCTTCGTGCGTGGAGGCGATGGCCACGCCCTTGGCGCAGTCGATGGCGCTGCCGCCGCCGAGCGCGATCAGGCCGTCGCAGCCCACCTGGCGGTACACCTGGACGGCGGCGCGCACGGCCGCTTCGGTCGGGTTGGATGGCGTCTGATCGAACACCGCCGGCTGCAGGCCGGGCAGGGCGGCCAGGGCCTTGTCGAGCAGGCCCGCGGCCTTCACGCCCGCGTCGGTGACGATGAGCGGGCGGGTGATGCCGACGCGCTCGCACTCCGCTTTCAATTGCGCGAGGGCGCCGAAATCGATCAGGATGTTGGTGACGTAAAGAATCTGGGCCATGTGGGTCTCCGTGGTGCGAGGAAAACTATACGGTTGACCCGGGGCCTTGCCTATGGCGCTGGGCCTGCACGGGTCGCGCAAAAGACAGCCACAATCGCATGCCATGTCGAACGCACCCGATCCCCGCGACCTGCTCACGCCCATGATGCGTGGTGTGCTCGACCGCATCGCCCGCGCCGGGCACCCGCCGTTGCACGCGCTGCCGCCGGAACAGGCCAAGGCGGCCTACGAGGCCGGTGCCGGCGTGCTGGAGGTGCCCTCACACCCCATGGCCCGCGTGGAAGACCTGCGCATCCCCGCGCGCGATGGCGCCGACCTGCCGGCGCGCCTCTTCGCGCCCGAGTCAGGGAGCCCGCTGCCGGTGCTGCTGTACTTTCACGGCGGAGGCTTCACGGTGGGCAGTGTCGCCACCCACGGGCCGCTGTGTCGACAGCTCGCCCATCTCGCGGGCTGTGCCGTGCTCTCGGTGGACTACCGGCTCGCGCCCGAGGCGAAATTTCCGACCGCGGTGCACGATGCCTGGGACAGCCTGGCCTGGCTGCGTGAACACGCCAGCGCACTCGGGCTGGATGGCACCCGCATCGCGGTGGGCGGCGACAGCGCGGGCGGCACGCTGGCGGCGGTGACGGCGATCGCCGCGCGCGACGCGGGCTGGCCGCTGGCCTTGCAATGCCTGTTCTACCCCGGTTGTGCGGGCCACCAGGACACGGCCAGCCACAAGACCTTCGCCCAAGGCTTCCTGCTCGAGGAAGCGGACATCCGCTATTTCTTCGGCCACTACCTGCGCGACGCGGCCGACCGGGACGACTGGCGCTTTGCCCCGCTGGACGGGGTCGACGAAAGCGGCCACCCGCGCGATCTTGACGACGTGGCGCCGGCCTGGATCGGCCTGGCCGAATGCGACGCCCTCACCGACGAGGGCGTGATGTACGCCGACCGCCTGCGCCATGCCGGCGTGGCGGTGGACCTGGAGATCTACGCCGGCGTGGTCCACGGCTTCATCAACTTCGGTCGTGCCATTCCCCAGGCCAGGACCGCCCACCAACACGCGGCCCTGGCGCTGCGCAACGCTTTTGGAGCCGCTTGAGATGAGCTTGACCCGATCCGACTTCCGCTTCTTCCACCGCCTGCGCGTGCGCTGGGCCGAGGTGGACATGCAGAAAATCGTGTTCAACGCGCACTACCTGATGTACTTCGACACCGCCATCACCGATTACTGGCGCGCCCTGGCCCTGCCGTACCACGAGACGATGGAGCAGCTCGAAGGCGATCTGTACGTGGTGAAAGCCTCCGTGGAGTTCCATGCCTCGGCGCGGGTGGACGACCAGATCGACGTGGCCATGAAGTGCAGCCGCATCGGCACCTCCTCGCTCAGCTTCACCGGCGCGATCTTTCGCGGTGACGAGCACCTGATCAGCGGCGAGCTGATCTACGTGTTCGCCGACCCCGCCACGCAGAAGTCCCGCCCGGTGCCGCCCGCGCTGCGCGAGGCCCTCAACGGCTATGAGGCCGGCGAACCGATGAGCTCGGTGCGCGTGGGACCCTGGAGCGAACTCGGCCCCGACGCGCAGCGCCTGCGCACGGCGGTGTTCGTGGAGGAGCAGCGCATCCCCAAGGAACTCGAATGGGACGAAGCCGATGCGGTTGCATTGCACGCCGTGGCCTACAACCGCCTGGGCCGCGCGGTGGCCACGGGGCGCATGCTGCCGCACGAACCGGGCGTGGCGCGCGTCGGCCGCATGGCGGTAGAGCGTTCGTTGCGGGGCGGGCGGTTGGGGCGGGACGTGCTGCACGCATTGATGGGCGCGGCCCGCGAGCGCGGCGACACCGAAGTGATGCTGCACGCCCAGCGCAGCGCCGAGGGCTTCTACACCCGGCTGGGCTTCGACCGCCGGGGTGAGGCCTTCGAAGAGGCCGGCATCCCGCACCAGGAAATGGTCGCGAAACTCTGATCCGGGCGGGCCTTCACCACACCAGCGTTTCGCGCCGGTGGGGCACGGCCTCGAACGGGCCGCCCAGTGCCGCGTGGTCGTGCGTCCACTCGTCCATGCGCACCTCCCAGCCCTGGTCGGCACCGGGCCGCGCGCTCACCACCAGGCTGCTGCGGGTGCCGTAGGCGCGGTCGGGCATGTGCACGAAGGGGCTGGAGAGCGCGCGCTCCATGTCGTCGGGCACACCGGTGTGCGGCAGTTCGCGCACTTCGGCCTGCGCGCGGTCGGTGAGCGTGCGCGCCAGCGGCTGCAGCCAGTCGTCCGAGGCGGAGCGCTGGTGCAGGCCCACCAGCGCGTCGGCCACGGCCCGCTTGAGGCGCTGGGTCTTGGGCCAGGGCGTGTCCAGGCTGGCGTTGGAGAGGCCATAGACACCCGCCTCCAGCGCCTTGCGGTACAGCCCGGGCGAGCGCGCTTCGTGCGGTGCATCGGGATGGCGGTTGCTCAGCCAGGTCCAACGGTGGCGGTGGAAATCGCCCACCACCAGATTGAAGCCGCCGTAGGCGCCAGGATCGATCGTGGTGGCGAGTTGGTCCACGTCGTGGTCGTCGCCCTGGCCCTGCAGCCAGCGCGTGACCAGCTCACCCCGGCTGCGCGGGCCCGGGCCGGCCTGCGTCTGCCGCACATTGGTGAGCATGGCGACCCGGCCACGAGGGCTCAAACCGAGCCAGGTGCCGCCGTCGCGCAGGTCGCGCCCGGCCACGATCTCGGTGCCGTCGGCCAGGGTCCAGCGGTGCAGGGCTTCGGTCGGCCGGTCCAGGAACTCGTCGCGGTTGGCCGCGATGAGCAGGGGACAGCCCGGGTCGGCGTGCAGGGCAAAGGCGATCAGACACATGTCGCACCCGCCGCGTTGCTCAGATGTCGTCCAGCAAGGGGTAGGGCAGGGGCAGCAGTTGCAGCGCCGGGCCCTGCGCGCCGCCGATGTGCAGGCTGCCTTGCGCGGCCGCGCTGGTCTGCAGCGAGACGATGGCATCGAAACCACCCGAAGGATGGGCCGCCGCCTGCACCACGGTGCCGCAGGGTTGTTCGGCGTTGCCGTCATGGAACACATCCTGGCCGGCCGCCATGGGTGTCTGGCCATGCACCAGATAGGCGCGGCGCTTGAGCGTGCCGCGGAACTGGCTGCGGGCCACCACCTCCTGGCCGGGGTAGCAGCCCTTCTTGAAGTTCACGCCGCCGACCGATTCGTAGTTCAGCATCTGCGGCACAAAGGCCTCGAACACCGGCTGGCTCAAGGTGGCCACGCCGCTGCGAACGTCCAGCCATTGCCACAGCGGCTCGGCCATGGCGCCCCCCGCCGGCGCCTCGGTTTGCACGGGCGCAACCCACAGGGCTCTCGCCAGGCCCTCGGCTGGGTACAGGCGCACCACGCTGGCCTCACCATCGCGCCACTGGCTCCACAAGGTGGGCGGCAGGGCCGGCGGCACGGCGCTGCCCACCAGGCCGAAGAGGGCGTAGGCCTCGCTGGCGTCACTGAGTCTGGCCTTGGCGCGCAGCACGAACATGGACAGGCGCTTGAGCGTGGTGGCCAGCAGGTCGCGGCTGCAGACCAGCAGGATCTCGTCGAGGCCGCGCTTGAAGCCCACGAAGCTGGCCTGCATGCGGCCCTTGGCCGAGCAGAACGCGGCCAGGCGGGCCTCGGACTGGCCGAGCACGGCGAAATCCTGCGTGAGCTGACCCTGCAGGAACTTCGCGGCGTCTTCGCCTTCCACCCGGATCACACCCAGGTGCGGCAGCGGGGCAACGCCGCTTGTGGCCAGGCCGTCGGGGATGCTGGAGGGGATCGTCGAGGTGCTCATGGCGTCGATTATCATGGCCGGCCCGGTTCCCCGCCGCCCCTCCACGCCTTGTCCCTGCCGAGCCCAAGCCTGTGATCCGTCTCCTGAAAATGTTGCTGGTTGTGTCCCTGCTGCTGGGCATGCTGCTGGCCGCGGGCGGCATGTGGTGGCTGCAGCAACCGCTGCCCCTGGCGGCAAGCACCTCGGCACAGAACCCGCTGCTCGTCACGATCGAGCCCGGGGCCTCGGCCCAGTCGGTGGCCGACACCCTGCAGGCCTCCGGCGTGAACACACCCTCGCAGTTGCTGTATGCGTGGTTCCGCTTTTCCGGCCAGGCCCGCGACATCAAGGCCGGCACCTACGAAATCGCACCCGGCACCACGCCTCGGGCGCTGCTGTCCAAGCTGGTGCGCGGCGAACAGGCGCTGCGCAGCATCACCCTGCTGGAAGGCTGGAACATCCGCCAGGTGCTGCAGGCCGTGCGCACCTCGCCCGACCTCACGCAGGACATCGAGGGCATGAGCCAGAACGACATCATGGCGCTCATCGGTTACCCGGGCCGGCATCCCGAAGGGCGCTTCTTCCCGGACACCTACCGCGTGGTCACGCGCGCGCCGGCCTCCAGCGTGCTGCGCCAGGCCGCGCAGGCCATGGAGCAGCGCCTGACCCAGGTGTGGGAGCAGCGCGACCCGGCATCGCCGCTGCGCACGCCCGATGAAGCGCTCATCCTGGCCAGCATCGTCGAAAAGGAAACCGGCCTCGAGAGCGACCGCCGGCGCGTCGCGGGGGTGTTCTCCAACCGCCTGCGCATCGGCATGCGGCTGCAGACCGATCCGGCGGTGATCTACGGCCTGGGCGAACGTTTTGACGGCAACCTGCGCCGGGTCGACCTGCAGACCGACACTGCCTACAACACCTACACCCGCGCCGGCCTGCCGCCCACGCCCATCGCCATTCCGGGCATGGCCTCGCTGCTGGCGGCGGTGCGTCCCCAGCCCACCAACGCCATCTATTTCGTCTCGCGCGGCGACGGCTCCAGCCAGTTCAGCGCCACCCTCGAAGAGCACAATGCCGCGGTCCAGCGCTACATCCTGCGCCGCTGATCCCGTGCAGGCGCCCACCCCACTTCCGCACATGCATCCGGCCGGACTCTTCATCACCTTCGAAGGCATCGACGGCGCGGGCAAGTCCACCCACATCGCCTCGCTGGCCGACGCCTTCCGGGCGGCGGGCCGCAGCGTCTCGCTCACCCGCGAGCCCGGTGGCACCCCGCTGGCGGAAAAGCTCCGCGAACTGGTGCTGAACGACGCCATGGACCCGCTGAGCGAGGCCCTGTTGATGTTCGCGGCGCGCCGCGATCACCTACAACAGGTCATCGAACCCGCCCTGGCGCGGGGCGAGGTGGTGCTGTGCGACCGGTTCACCGACGCCACCTTCGCCTACCAAGGCAGCGGCCGTGGGTTCGACCTCGAGGTCCTGCGGCAACTGGAGCGCTGGGTTCAGGCGCAGCCTGGCACGGACGCGCTGCGCCACCCTGACCTCACGGTGTGGTTCGACCTGCCGCCCGCCGTGGCCGCGCAGCGCCTGGCCTCCGCCCGCGTGCCCGACCGTTTCGAGTCGCAACCGCAGGCGTTCTTCGAGCGGGTGGCGACGGGCTACGCCCAGCGCATGGAAGGCGCGCCCGAGCGCTTTGCCCGCATCGCGTCCGACCAGCCCAAGGCCGAGGTCTGGCAGCAGGTGCGCCAGGCGTTCGAACAGCGTGGCTGGCTTCAACCCACCGAGGCCCGCGCATGAGCCCGCTCGCACCCTGGCTGCAGAAACAGCTGCGCGGCCTGCTGGCCCAGCGCGGCCACGCCCTGCTGCTGTCCGGCCCGTCGGGCCTGGGCCAGTACGACCTCGCGCTGGCACTGGCCCGCGCCTGGCTGTGCGAGCAGCCGACCCCCGATGGGGCCTGCGGTGTCTGTGGCAGCTGCCATGCGATCGACGTGCGCACCCATGCCGACCTGTGCGCGCTTATGCCTGAGACCCTGAGCCTGGAACTCGGCTGGCCGCTGGACGAGGGCGCGCAGAAAGAAATCGACGACAAGAAGCGCAAGGCCAGCAAGCTCATCCGCGTGGAGGCGGCGCGC
Source organism: Hydrogenophaga sp. GW823-FHT04C09 (assembly GCF_058796355.1). Lineage (NCBI taxonomy): Bacteria > Pseudomonadati > Pseudomonadota > Betaproteobacteria > Burkholderiales > Comamonadaceae > Hydrogenophaga > Hydrogenophaga sp. GW823-FHT04C09. The sequence continues at coordinate 9,532 of NZ_JBXAIO010000001.1, forward strand.
GAGGCGGTGGGCTTCACGCAGTTCACGCGCTCGCGCGGCCGCACCAAGGTGATCCTGGTGCACCCGGCCGAGCGCATGAACATCGAGTCGGCCAACACCTTGCTCAAGACGCTGGAAGAACCGGTGGGGGAAGTGCGCTTCGTGCTCTCCACCGAAGCCGCGCACCAGCTGCTGCCCACCATCCGCAGCCGCTGCCAGACCCACAGCATGGTGTGGCCCGAGGAGGCCGAGGCGCTGGACTGGCTGGTGCAACAGGCCACCGACGGCAACAAGGCGGTGGACCGCGCGCAGGCCGCCGTGTGGCTGCAGGCCGCCGGTGGCCGGCCCGACGATGCCCTGGCCTGGGCGGCCACCGGTTTGCAGGGCGCGACCTGGGCGCAACTGCCCCAGGCGCTGGCCCGAGGCGATTGGGGCACCCTCAATGGCTGGCCGCCGGCCCAGCAACTCGCCGTGCTGCAGAAGCTGTGCCACGACCTCATGGCCCGGGCCGCGGGCGCGCCCGCGCGCTTTTTCCAGACCGATCAACTGCCCCCCGCACCCCGCTGGGGCGCGCTGGCGCAGTGGTCGCGCGAGCTCATGAGCGCCGCGCGCTCGGTCGAGCACCCCTACAACGCCGGCCTGATGCAGGAAGCCTGGGCGGCGCGCACCCGGCAGGTGCTGGCCGGCGGGGCGGGGCGCAAGGGCTGACACACGGCCTTAAAACCACCCGCGCGGCAGGGTATTGCCGCTAAACTCGCCAACCATGAGCACCTCCCCCCCTCCATCGGCCGCGGCGGCGCGGCCGAGCGTGATCCAGCTCTCCATCAAGGAAAAGGCGGCGCTGTACGCCGCTTACATCCCCTTGTTCGCCGATGGCGGCATCTTCATCCCTTCTTCGCGCGAATACCGGCTGGGCGATGACGTGTACGTGCTGCTCAGCCTGCCCGACGACCCGCAGCGTTACCCGGTCGCGGGCAAGGTGGCCTGGGTCACGCCCGCCAAGGCCCAGGGGGCCCGCACGCAGGGCGTGGGCATCCGGTTCCCGGCCGACGAGAAGTCGCGCCAGCTCAAATTGAAGATCGAGGAGATCCTGGGCTCCAGCCTCGGTTCCGACCGCGCCACCCAGACACTCTGACACCCCGATTCCCGGTCAGCCGATGCGGCGCACAATGCGGTGCCCATCGGCTTTTTCGTGCCGGCACCTTTTCCGTATGTTCACCGACTCCCACTGCCACCTCAGCTTTCCCGAGCTCCGGGCCCAACTGCCCGGCATCCTCGACGCCATGTCGCAAGCCCAGGTCGACCGGGCCCTGTGCATCTGCACCACGCTGGAAGAATTCGAAGACGTCTACAGCCTCGCCCGCGACCACGACCACCTCTGGTCCACCGTGGGCGTGCATCCCGACAGCGACGAAGTGCGGGAGCCCACGCTCGAGGACCTGCTGGAACGCGCGGCCCGCCCGCGGGTGGTGGGCATCGGTGAAACCGGGCTGGACTACTACCGCCTGGGCGACCGCACGGTGGCCGACATGGAGTGGCAGCGCGAGCGGTTTCGCGTCCACATCCGCGCCGCCCGCCAGACCGCGCTGCCCTTGGTGATCCACACCCGCAGCGCGTCCGACGACACAGTGGCGATCCTGCGCGAGGAGGGCGGTTTCGCCTCCGACACCGCCGCCGGGCTGGCGCCGGCAAAGGGGGTCTTTCACTGCTTCACCGAAAGCATGTCGGTGGCCCGTGCCGCGCTCGACCTTGGCTTCTTCATCTCCTTCTCCGGCATCCTGACGTTTCGCACCGCGGCCGATCTGCGTGAGGTGGCCGCCTATGTGCCGCTGGACCGCACCCTCATCGAGACCGACAGCCCCTACCTCGCACCCGTGCCCTACCGCGGCAAGACGAACACGCCGGCTTACGTGCCCTGGGTCGCCAAGCAGGTCGCCGAGGTCAAGGGACTCAGCGTGGAGGCCGTGGCCGAAGCCACCAGCCGCAATTTCGAGCAGCTGTTTGACCAGGTGACCGCCGCTCCATCGACGCAAAAATCCTCATCCAATACATGAGAAATCTTAAAAAACACCTTGTTTTTAAATGGATCGCTGGCTTGATGCTGGCATGCGCAGGTTCGGCCTGGGCCAACTCGTTCGACGACTTCTTCATCGCCGTCGCGAAGGACGACGTCGCGACCGTGCGGCAGCTCGGGCAGCGGGGTTTCGACCTGAACACCCGCAACGCCGCGGGCGAACACGCCTTGTACCTTGCGATTCGCGGCGACGCGCCGCAGGTGACCGACTTTCTGCTGAGCCAGAACAAGGTGGACGTGGAAGCTCGCACCAGCAAGGACGAGAGCCCCCTGATGATCGCGGCGATCAAGGGCCAGCTGGATCTGGCCAAACGGCTGATCGCGCGCAAGGCCGAGGTCAACAAGCCGGGCTGGACGCCCTTGCACTACGCCGCCAGCCACGGCGGCGACAACAGCGCGGCCATGGTGCGCCTGCTGCTCGAACACCACGCCTACATCGACGCCGAGTCGCCCAACAAGACCACGCCCCTCATGATGGCCGCCCAATACGGCAGCGCGGGCGTGGTCAAGCTGTTGCTGGAGGAGGGCGCCGACCCCCTGCTCAGGAACGAACGGGGACTGACCGCGATTGATTTCGCGCGGCAGGCGAATCGGCAGGCTTCCGCCGATATCATTGCGGCCTTTGTGCGCGCCCAGCAGCCCAAAGGCAAGTGGTGAAGCCAGGCCTGCGACCCGCAGGCCTCTGGTCGAACTGGCCTGGAGTAGGTGTAACCCACATGCGCCAAATGGCGCGGCCGCATCAAAATCGCCCCCGACACCCACAAATTGAGGAGACGCCGTGAAATTGGCAAGCCAAAAGGACTTTTTCTCTGGACTCATGTTCACCATCGTTGGCATCACGTTTGCCATCGGAGCGACCAACTTCACGGTTGGCAGCGCGGCGCGCATGGGCCCAGGCTACTTCCCACTGTTGCTAGGCATCGTCCTGGCGGGGCTGGGAGTGATCGTGACGCTGCAGTCATTCAAGAGCAAGGCCATCGATGGTGACCCCATCGGCAGCATTGCCTGGCGCCCCCTGGGCTTCATCATCGGCGCCAACCTGGCTTTCGGCATCCTGCTCGTCGGCCTGCCAAGCGTGGGCCTTCCCGCCTTCGGCCTGATCGTCGCGATCTACGCACTGGTCCTCATCGCCGGCTACGCGCGCCCCAACTCCAGCCTCAAGGAGTCGGTGATCCTCGCGACCATCCTTGCCGTTGGCAGCTACGGCGCCTTTGTCTACGCATTGAATCTGCAGTTCCCGGTGTGGCCTGCGTTCCTGACCGCCTGATCCGGAGACTCTTTTCATGGAACTTTTTGACCATCTGGCGCTGGGCTTCGGCGTCGCCTTCACTTTCCAGAACATCCTCTACGCCCTGGTGGGTTGCCTGCTGGGCACCCTGATCGGCGTGCTGCCCGGCATCGGCCCGGTCGCCACCATCGCCATGCTGCTGCCCGCCACCTACGGCCTGCCGCCCGTGGCCGCACTGATCATGCTGGCCGGCATCTACTACGGCGCGCAGTACGGTGGTTCCACCACCGCCATTCTGGTCAACCTGCCGGGCGAGTCGTCTTCGGTGGTGACCGTGATCGACGGCCACCAGATGGCGAAGAAGGGCCGGGCAGGCCCCGCGCTGGCCGCCGCTGGTCTGGGTTCGTTCTTCGCGGGTTGCGTCGGCACCTTGGTGCTGGCCGCGTTCGCGCCGCCGCTGACCGAGGTGGCCCTGAGCTTCGGCCCCGCCGAGTACTTCTCGCTCATGATCGTGGGCCTGATCGGCGCCGTGGTGCTGGCTTCGGGTTCGCTCGTCAAGGCGCTGGCCATGATCGTGCTGGGCCTGCTGCTGGGCCTGGTGGGCACCGACGTGAACTCGGGCGTGGCCCGCTTCAGCTTCGACGTGCCTGAACTCACCGACGGCATCAGCTTCGTCGTGATCGCCATGGGCGTGTTCGGCTACGGCGAAATCATCCACAACCTGTCCCACCCCGAAGGCGAGCGCCAGGTGTTCACCGACAAGGTGCACGGCCTGATGCCCACCAAGGAAGACTTCAAGCACATGCTGCCGGCCGTTTTGCGTGGCACGGCCCTGGGTTCCGCGCTGGGCATCCTGCCTGGCGGTGGTGCGCTGCTGTCGGCTTTCGCCGCCTACACGATCGAGAAGAAGGTCAAGCTCAAGCCCGGTGAGATCCCGTTCGGCAAGGGCAACATCCGTGGCGTGGCCGGCCCCGAGTCCGCCAACAACGCCGGCGCGCAGACCTCGTTCATCCCGCTGCTCACGCTGGGCATTCCGCCCAACGCCGTGATGGCGCTGATGGTCGGTGCCATGACCATTCACAACATCCAGCCGGGCCCGCAGGTCATGACCAGCAACCCGGAACTGTTCTGGGGTCTGATCGCTTCCATGTGGATCGGCAACGCCATGCTGATCATCTTGAACCTGCCGCTGATCGGCATGTGGATCAAGCTGCTGGCCGTTCCTTACCGCTGGCTGTTCCCGGCCATCGTGCTGTTCTGCGCGATCGGTGTGTACTCGACCAACAACAACAGCTTCGACATCTGGATGGTGGCGCTGTTCGGCGTGATCGGCTACATCTTCATCAAGCTCGGTTGCGAGCCGGCGCCCTTGCTGCTCGGCTTCATCCTGGGCCCGATGATGGAGGAGTACCTGCGCCGCGCCCTGCTGATCTCGCGTGGCGACTGGTCGGTCTTCGTGACCCGCCCGATCTCCGCCTCCTTGCTGGCCGTGGCCGTGGCCTTGCTGCTCATCGTGCTGCTGCCATCGATCAAGAAAAAACGCGAAGAAGCCTTCGTCGAGGACTGAAGCGCCGGGCGCATCGCGCGCCCAATCTCTTCACCAAGCCCGGGCCGCTGCAAAGTGGCCCGGGCTTTTTTTCGCCTTGATCTTCGTTCGAAAGGTAGATGTTGATACTTCGATAGGCTCGTCATATTTCCTTTGAAAATCAAACTCATGCAGAAAAATATGCGCATCGCTGTATATACTTTGATATTGCGATCCACCACCTTCCATGAGATGCCCATGAAAACCTTCGCCACCCGCTCTCTGGCCTTCGCTCTGGCCGCCGGCTTTGCCTTCGCCTCGCACGCGGCCGACGTCACGGTCTCGGCCGCGGCCAGCCTGACCAACGCCTTCCGCGAAATCGCGCCCCTGTTCGAATCGGCGAATCCGGGCACCAAGGTGCAACTCAACTTCGCCGCTTCGGGCGCCTTGCTGCAGCAAATCGCCAAGGGCGCGCCGGCCGATGTCTTTGCCAGCGCCGACCAGGAAACCATGGACCAGGCCCAAACCCAGGGTCTGGTGAAGGAAGCCCAGCGCCGCAACTTCGTGTCCAACGCCCTGGTGGTCATCGTGCCCAGCGCCAGCGCCAACGTGCCGAAATCGACCAACGATCTCACCCAGCCGGCCTATGCCCGCATCGCCATCGGCCTTCCCGCCAGCGTGCCGGTGGGCCGCTACACCAAGAGCGTGCTGGAAGGCGCCAACCTCTGGGGCGCGATCGAGCCCAAGATGATCGGCGCCACCAACGTGCGCCAGGCCCTGGACTACGTGGCGCGAGGGGAGGTCGATGCCGGCTTCGTCTATTCGACGGACGCCGCCATCATGTTGGACAAGGTGAAGGTCGCGCTCACGGTGCCGACCCCCAAGCCGATCCTGTACCCCGTGGCACCACTGCCCGCCGGCCCCAATGCCGCGCAGGGTGAGAAGTTCGTCGACTTCCTGTTCACCCCGCCGGCCCAGGCCATCCTCAGCAAGTACGGCTTCGGCAAGCCCTGATTTCGAGAACCGGAACGCCCCGTGGCCGAAGCCTGGATACCCCTCGCACTCACCCTCAAGGTGGCGGGCTGGGCCACCGCCATCAACCTGCTGCTCGGTGTGGGTGTGGGCTACGCGCTGGCGCGCTGGCGCTTCCCCGGCCGTGAGGTGGTGGACGCCGCGCTGACGCTGCCCATGGTGATGCCACCGACGGTGCTGGGCTACTACCTGCTGGTGGTCATCGGCACCCACGGCGTGCTGGGTGCCTGGCTGCTCGAACACTTCGGCCTGCGTCTCATCTTCACGGTGCCGGCCGCCATCATCGCGGCCACCATCGTGTCCTTCCCCCTGGTGTTCAAGGCCGCGCGCGCGGCTTTCGAAACGGTGGACCCGCAACTGGAGGATGCGGCCCGCACCCTCGGCATCAACGAGTGGGCGGTGTTCTTCCGGGTGTCGTTGCCTCTGGCGTGGCGCGGCATTCTCGCGGGCCTGCTGCTGTCGTTCGCCCGGGCGCTGGGTGAGTTCGGCGCCACGCTGATGGTGGCCGGCAGCATCGCGGGCAAGACGCAGACCCTGTCCATCGCCGTCTACGAAGCGGTGCAGGCCGGCCAGGATCACACCGCGAACTTCCTCGTGGCGGTGACCTCGATCACCTGCATGGTGGTGCTGCTGAGCGCGGGCCGCCTGGTGCCGGGCCGCGTGGCCGCGCGGGCTTGAGATGTACCGGGACAACACGCTTCCTCTGGCCATGGCATCCTCTCGCATGGATGGCGATACCGATGCAAAGGCTCCGGCCATGGTCTGGGATGTGAGGCTGCGCAAGCTCCTGCGGCAAGGAGGCTCGCAGTTCGAGCTCGATGTGAGCTTCCAGACCTCGGCCCAGCGCGTGGTGATTTTTGGCCCATCGGGGGCCGGCAAAACCCAGACGCTGCGCATGATCGCGGGCCTTGGAACACCGGACGAGGCGAGGGTGGTGGTGGCTGGGCAGGTGCTCTGCGACACCGCCCGGGGCATGGTCGCCACGCCACAGGAACGGCATCTCGCCTACGTGTTCCAGGAATACGCACTCTTTCCCCACCTGACCGTCGTCCAGAACGTGGCCTTCGCCTTGCGCCGGGGTTGGAAGAACCCGAACAAGGCCATCGCGGACGAAAGCGTGCAGCGCTGGATTTCGACGTTCCACCTGGAATCGGTGGCGGGTCACTATCCCCACCAGATTTCCGGCGGGCAGCGACAGCGCACCGCGCTGGCCCGGGCCTTGGTCACCAACCCGCGCGCCTTGCTGCTGGACGAACCATTCGCGGCCCTGGACAAGGGACTTCGGCGGCGCCTGAGAGACGAACTCAAGGCGCTGCAGATGCAGATCCAGCTGCCGATGCTGCTGATCACCCACGACGACGACGACGTGAACTGCCTGGCGGAGCAGGTGATCTGCATCGACGGGGGCAAAGTCGTCGAGAGTCCCGCAACGCCACCGGAACTGCGCGAGTAGCCGCGCCTGTGACTGCTATGCTCAAAATCTGGTCAAGACGGCGGACAACTAGCGGGAACGGGCATGGTGACAAGAAGGCGCAAAGGCGGCGATCGGCTGGATGTCCGCGGATCGATCTGGATCTCGGTCGGTGGAGACAGCCTGGGTGGGCATGGGCGGGTGGCCTTGCTGCGCGCCGTCGACCAGCACGGCTCCATCACACAGGCCGCCAAGGCCTTCGGCATGAGCTACAAGGCCGCCTGGGATGCCATCAACAGGATGAACGCGCTGTCTCGAACGCCCCTGATCGAGCGCGCCGTCGGGGGCAGAGGAGGTGGGTCCACTCACTTGACCGAGCATGGCCGGAAGTTGATCGAGCGCTATGAACAGGTAGACGCCATTCACCAACGTTTTGTCGAACTTCTGGACCAGGGCTCGATGGACCTGGATCAGGAATTCTCCCTTTTGAAGGTACTGAACATGAAGACCAGCGCGCGCAACCAATGGATGGGAAAAGTCACGGCCGTGCGCTCGGGCGCGGTCAACGATGAGGTCGAAGTGACCTTGCCTGGTGGACAGCGGCTCGCGGCCATCATCACCCGGGAAAGCACACAAGCCCTGGGACTCAAGACCGAGCAGGCGGTGATCGTGCTGGTGAAAGCGTCGTCTGTGCTGCTGGCCACCGACCTGCAAGGCGCCAAGATTTCGGCGCGCAACCGCATCGAAGGCAAGTTGCACGCGCTGACGCCGGGCGCGGTGAACGCGGAAGTCACTCTCAAGACCGAGGATGGCCTGGAGGTCGTGGCGATCGTCACGCAAGGCGCTGTCGCCGAACTTGCGCTGACACCAGGCGCCTCCGCAACGGCGCTGGTGAAAGCGTCGGATGTGATTCTGGCTGTCGCGAGCTGAGCTCGGGGCGGGACCGTTTTCAGCCCGAGACAGAGTCCTCGGGGGACCTGAGACGCTGGGTTTCAGATATCCTTTACACATTCTACGATGTATATTATGTCAAGTTACATGCGGGCGCTTTTCCTTCGATTGGTTCGCCGCCGTTGGGCGAAATTGAAGGGCCTTAACTCCGGAACATGCAATGTTCAAAGCGCCTGGTCAACTGCCCCCGCTGTCGCTATTGCTTGATGACCTTCCCACCAGGTGCGCGCGCAAGATCGCGCGCCACCTGGGAATCAGCACCAGGACGTTGAAGCGCTACCAGGTGGAAGACCAGGCGCCCCGCGTTGTGCTGCTGGCCCTGTTCTTCGAAACCCGCTGGGGGCGATCACTGATGGACTCCGAGCTCGAATTTCGCCACCGCCTGCACATGGGCTACATCGACACGCTCAGGCGCGAAAACGCCCAGCTGCAGGCGCGCATGGCCCGCCTAGCGGCCCTGGTGGACCGTGGCGACTACGGGGCCGCCAATGCCCCGATCTGGGCGCCCATGGGGGATGCAGGTTGTTCAAGAGCGCCCGTGAAGCCGGTGGCGATACACCGGCGGGGCCTAGACCACGTGGTCGGTGCAGTTGCAGCCGCCGGCGCTGGTGCCGCGCGCATTGTTGGCGAGCCAGGCGCGCAGCTGGGGCAACTGCTGCAGGATCAGCGCGGCCAGGATGGCCCCGCCGATCAGCACCAGGCTCTCGCGTAGCACCTCGGGGGCGCTGGGCAGTACGGTTTTCATCACCGGGCCTCCTTGAGGTTGTCAATGCGCTCATGTGCGCGCGTGGCCGCTGCCATCGCGTGGCTCGCGCGCTCGTGCAGGCGCGCCAGGTCGGAGCGGATCGCCGCATAGGCGCCCAGGCCGGCGCCGACACTGGCGAGAAGGGACAGAAGAAGCTCGGCCGTCAAGGTCATTTCTTCGCCTTGATGTGGAACAGCGTGCGGTCGCCGAACAGGTAGAACCCGATCGCCGATGCGAAGTTGTCGATGCTGTCGCTGGGCATGCCGTACGTCTTGCTCCACACCCACACGCCCAGCACCACGCAGCCCAGGGCGGGCCGCTGCAGCCGCACGATGGCCTCCACCCAGGGGTAAGAGGGGTTGAGCCCGCCGGCGGCGTTGATGGCCGTGAAGCGGTCCAGGTCCGCCTTCTGCATCGCGAGCCAGTCGGCGACGTTCGCCGGCTTGAACTCGGCGCCGGTGTAGCGCGCCAGGAGGGTTTTGACCAGGTCAACGCCCACAGGGGCGAGCGCGGCGAGGATGGTGATCGGGTCCATGTGGTGGCTCAGAAGTAGCGAAGGTCCATGCCGGACGAAGTGTTGGTGCCGTTGCTCTCGAAGGCCGGCGGGAGATCCACGCGACGGGGGTCGATGAGGGCGTACTGCGCGCGCGCCTTGGCGGCCTCAATGCGGCGCGCCTCTTCGGTGTCCGACCCCCACACCACGGTGGAGCCGAAAGCGGCGCCGGCGGCGGTGTTGATGAACGTCCCAGCCGGGCAGCTGAAAGAGGCGTCCCACCAGCGGCCCGCCGCAATGTCGGCTTCGCACGCGGTGCGGCTGGTGTCGGGCACGCCCAGCACCGAACCGATGCCCTTGACGACGCCCACGCCGGCGGCGCCCACGGCCTCCACAGCGCCCTGGGCAGCGCTGGAAGCCATGCCAGCCAGCCCGCCGGCGGCCGACACGCGCCGGGATGCGTACCAGACCAGGCCAGCCGCGGCCACCAGGCCCAGGCCGATCAGCTTTGCGGTGGTGGCCGTGCTCATGCGAGCACTCCGCCGGCGTTGAGGTAGGCCGTCTGGACGTAGGCCATGGAGCGCTCGCCCTGCCCTGCGTAGCCGGCACCGGGCAGGCTGGCCCACTCACGGCGCGCCGCGGCCAGCGCGCCCACCAGGTCGCCGCGGCGGATGCGCTCGAGCGCGCCCCGCTCGCGCAGCAGCTCGACGGCGGCGCGGTCCTGACTGGCCGGCGAGAAGTCGACCAGGCCGAGTTTCGGCTTGAGGCGGCGCCAGGTGGTCACCGTGATCTGGTACTTGCCGGCGGCGGTGGACTTGCAGCCGGCGCTCAGGCCGGCGCCTCGGCACTGCTCGGGGGTGAGCACCACCCCGCCCCACTCGCCCAGCGTGTACGGGTGGTCCGCAAAGCTCTGGATCGCGTGACTGTAGGCGTAGCACACGCGGTAGGGGTCGGGGCGGCTCATGGTGCCCTCGGCATGGCCGATGGCATCCAGCAGCGCGCGCACATTGCGATCAGGATCGGGCGGCGGGTTCATCGCGGCATCTTTCTGTGCGGTCTCCGCACTGTTGGCGAGGGTCCAGGTGGTTACCGGGTCGGGCGTCGCGCCTGGTGCGGCTGGCGTGCCACCAGGCAGCCAGTTCCAGCCGTCCAGGGCCGGCCAGTCGAACGCCCCGCCCTGCCCTGCAGGATCTGCAGGCGTGGCGGTGCGGCGCGTGGCGGCAAATGCTGCCGTGCCGCCCAGCGCGAGCAGCAGGAAAGCAGCGATGCGGGCCGCACGGTTCACAGCGTCTCTTCGATCAGGTGCACCGAGGCGGACATGACCGTTGCGATGTTGGTCGCGATCACGTTGAAGCCATAGCCCGGCATGACGATGTAGGGCTCCGGGTCCTTGATCTGCACACCGCTGGCCGCCTGGTTGAGGTAGCTCATCGTTGGGTATGCCGCCGATGCCACATAGCGCTGTTCCGTGACACCGACCGGCCCGCCGGCGAGCTTGGGTTGCACGAGCAGCGGCGTGCTCGCTGCGGCCATGGCCACAGCGCCAATCCCCGCGATGGCGCTGCCGGCGGCACAGATCACGTTGAACGATCCGACGATCACGCGCTTGCCCGAGCCCGGCGGGTTCCAGAATTGCACCTGGGCGTACTCGCCAGCGGCGGGCCCCACGCTCACGCGCCCACCGAAGACCGCACCGGCCACGGTGCGCGCCTTGCCGCCGTCCACCACCTGCACCACGCCCGAGGTGCGGCGCGTGCCGGCTTCGCTGGTGCCGAACGCGAAGCGCACCACCTGGGCCTGCGGGCTCTCGATGGTGATGGTTTGGTAGTCGCCCCCCTTGAGGTAGAACGACGCTTCGGCGTTGCGCATGATGCCCTTGAGCTCGCCATGCAAGCCGATCAGGTTCACCGTCACCGGGTAGGCGCAGTCAAGGATCTCGAAGTAGCCGCCGCTGATGGCGTAGGGCTTGATTTCCCCGGTGCCAAACGCGGCGGTGAGGATCTCCAGAAACGGTTGTTGGTTGCTCATGTGGATTGCTTCAGTTCTTCAGCAGGTAGACGGCGGCAAGGCCCACCGCAGCGGCGATGCCCAGAGTTGAGATCGTGTCCCGTTCCTTGTTTTCGCCGGGCTGGTAGTTGTCCATGGCCTTGGTGCTCATGGTCGTGCTCGCGTCGATCAGCTTGTCCACCAGGGCCGCGCCGGCGGTCACTGTCTTGTCCCACGCGGACACGTTCGCATCCATGCCGGCCTTGTTGAGCTCGACCACGGCGGCACCGCTCTTGCTGATGACATCGGCGCCCATCGAGGCCATCGCCTTCACGACGTCCGGGTCGTTCATGTTGACCGTGTTGCCGCTGCTGCCGGACAGGCCAATGCCGTCCTGCACGGCCACGCGCTGGTCGGTGTTGGTGGACATGGTGTCGCTGCTGCTGGTGGACTTGCCACCGCCGCCACCGCCGCCGCACACCAGGCCGCCGCAGGCCTTGCGACGCGTGACGCACTCGCCCAGGGGCTCACCCAGGGCGTAGAGCTGTCGTTTCGTGATGCTGCTCATCGGAGCGCCTTCCTCATGATCCACCCGGCCACCTCGTAGCCGTGCCGTTCGCTCTTGTGCACCAGGCCGCGCCGCGAGGTCTGAAAACCGACCTCGGTACACCCGGCCTGGCGCGCCGTTTCTTCGACCAGCTGGAAACCCAACTCGGTCAAGTCGTCTGCAGCCTTGCCCGCCGCTGCGGTGATCCACAGCACGTCGCCCATGCGCTCCAGCACGAACACACCGCCACCCGTGGCCGTCTTGAGCTCGAAGGGCACGCCGGCGGCGGTCAGGCTCTCAGGCGTGGAGGTGCCGCGCGGATCTGGTACCGGCGTTTCGGTGAACGCCTGCACCGCCCGCTCGCGGCTTACTTCGCGGACCTGCGCATGCGCCATACGACCGCCAATCCGAGCGCGCCCCACACCCACCAGGGAATGGCGCCGCCGATGCCCGAAACGAGGCCTGCACCGCTGGACTTGTCCTGCTGGCTGCTGGCGCTCTGCACACCTGAGAAGTTGACGTTCCAGCCGCTGTTGTCCGCGCCGGACCCGTAGCTAGCGCCCTCGGCGCTGCTTGGCCCCGCGCTGCCGCCGGCGCCGCCGGTCATGCTGGGGATCGGCGTAGGTGCAACCATGGATCAGCCCACGGCCACCAGCGCGGCAACACCAAGCAACAGGACGGGCAGCATGCCGCCCAGGCCGCCCTGCTGCAGCGGCGAACCCACCTGGCTGTACGTGAGGCCGTTCTGACCGGCGAAGGTGGCCGGCTGAGCCGTCTTGTTCTGCTGCACCGGGCCGATGTGGTTGTCAATGGCGCGCGTGAGGCCGTACTCGGCCACGCGCTCCCACCAGGGGCGGGAATCGCCCGCCGGCGCGGCCGCGTAGGGATCGAGCTTGGCGCTCTCGCGCGCATCGGTCCAATAGCTGGCCGACTGGTAGTAGTTGCCATCGGCGGTGACCTTGGACACCACCGTGCCCAGGGTGTTCGCCGCGTAGGTGGTGCCGCTGTCGTCGGTCTCGATCCAGCTGCCATCGTCGAAATACTGTCGGCCCATGGGGGGTTCTCCTGTTGACTCACGCACCCCGCCGGCGCTCATGGCCGGCGGGGGTCTGCTCTCGCTTCGGGGGTGTATCCGTTACGGGCGTTCGTTGGTCGTGATCGACTCGGTGTAGATGTTCCAGGTGCCGCCGGCGTTGACGTTCAAGCGGATGTCCAGGTTCTGGATCACCTTCGCCTTGCCATCGGGGCCGATGATCTGGCTGGTGTTGAGCATGTGCCCCATGAGGTCGTGCTCGGTGAAGTCCACCACGAACAGGCCGGCCTGCGGCACCTTCTGGTAGGTCTTCTGGAAGAACTCGGCCTGGATCTGCGTGATGCTCTCGAACTCGTCGGCGCCCTCGCGGCGCACGCGCACGAAGTTCAGCTGCGACAGCGTGCCGAAGAAGTACATGCGCTTGATCTGCTCGCCGTTGAGGCCAGAAGGCAGGATGATCTGTTCCTCGGTCGCGCCGCCCAGCACGCGCTGGGTGAAGCGGTTGCGCACGATCAGGCGGTTCGCGCTGGGCACGTCCACTTCGGCGACGGCCTTCACGGTGGACGCGGCGGTCACCGTGTAGGTGCCCAGGTCGAATTCGAGCACCAGATCCTGCACGCCTGCCTCGGCGGTCGCGGCGTAGGTGCCCAGCGTCATGGCGGCTTCGTCCTTGCCGCGCGTCTCGACGAAGTTGAACTCCAGCACCTGCGGGTCGCTGGTGAGGCGGTTGTAAAGGTTGGCCGCAACCATCTGCGCGGCGGTGTTCCAGCGGATGCGCTCGGCACCGTTCAGGCGCCACACGATGTTGGTGATCAGCGTGGTGTTGATGTTGCCGCCCAGGAACAGCACGATCTTGTTGTACGTGACGCCCAGCGGCACGCGGATGGTGACCCGCTGGTTCGGGCCCACGTTCTGGATCAGGGGAAGTTGGACCTTACGGGTCATGGTGTGCTCTCGATGAAAGTTGCGACAAAGCCGCCAGCGGCGCCGGCGGCTCACTCGGTGGAGGCGATCAACCCTGCAGGGCTTTTTGCACCAGGGGGCGGGTGAAGCCGATCTGGTTCAGGCCGTAGATGACGCCCAGCACAACGGCGGTGGTCATCAGGGCGTCTTTGATCTTTGCAGCGGACATGAGGGGTTCTCCTGTGAGAAGTGTTGAGGGGTTGGAGCCCCGATTCAAGGGGGCAATCCGTGACGTAGCAAGGGCCACGGCCCGTACGTAGGGCCTACGTAGCTCAGGTCTTTTTCTTCCTCAAAACGATGGTTTTTTTGCCACTCTGGCCGGTCCGCCAGTCGCGTTCCATGAAGTTGATGGTGGTGGCCTGGTCGGTTTCCGATGTGGTCAGGGCCGCGACCTCTGCATAGGGCACGTCGAACAGATCCGCCATCACGGCCTTGTCCTGGCGGAACCGCAGGGTGAACACGCGGCAGTAGGTGAGCCCTGAGAAAAAATCCTTGTCACAGTCCGCCGGGCGCTGGGTGGCCGCGATCACGCGCAGGCCCTGGTGCCGGCCTTGCTTCGTGATGCGGCGCCAGCTCGGCGGCGCCCAGCTCGCACGCGTCACGCCGTTCAGCTCCTCCACCATGAACGTGCAGTTGCCGGCGGCGAACACGGCGCGGCACAGAAGGTCGAACTTCGCTGCGTGCGTGTCAGGGTCCGGGCCCGGGTCGAACGCCACGGCAAAGCGCTTGCCCTTCAGTGCCTGGCACACGTCGGGGATGGTGCGCACCGTGCGGCCGAAGCCGGCGTATTCGTTGAGCGGGTCCCACGCGATGAAGCGATCCGGCTTGGTCGCCTTCAGGTGCTCGCGCACGCTCACGCCCTTGCCCGAGCCCGTGGCGCCGATGTACGCGCGGAGGTCCGGGCGGTTACTGTTGTCCATCGGTGCGCTCGACGGTCGGCGGCGGCGGCGCCATGCGGAGCACCTTGATGGTGGCGAGCGCCGGCATGCCCAGTGCGAAGCCCAGGCGCACCCAGTGGCCATATCGACCGAACCAATCCGTGACGGTGATGCCGCTCGCGCGCGCCACGTCCACCAGGGCCTCGGCGATCTCGTGCAGCTGCTTGTCGTTCCACAGCACGGATAGCGGCGCCTGGTGGTGGTCCTGCGCCAGCGGCAGCACCACTGCGCGGATCATCACCAGCGCGGTTTCGATCTCGCTGGCCTCGCTCGCCAGTACCTGCTGCTCTGCCTTCTGGTCGGCCGGCTTGGGCGCGTCCAGCTTCTGCCCCTCGCTGGCGATGGCGTCCAGCGTGGAGAAGTCGCCGGCCTGGTCATCTGCACCAGGCGCGGCGGGCGGGGGGGATTTTTCGACGCGGGTCACCATGACAGGAGGCTCTTTCGCGGTTGCGGTGGCGGGGGTGGTGGTGGCGCTGCAGGGGGATCTGCAGGCGCTGGTGCCGGCGCCGGCGGCGACGGTTCAGGGATCGGGGCGGTCCCGGCCTTGGGGATCAGGTCGCGCAACAGTTCGTCGCTCCGCTCGCTGCGCGCGAAGCCCTGAAAGTTGCACCCGTTGCAGGTGATGACGCACAGCCCTTTCCCGCTCAGCGTGAAACGGGCTTTGGGCGAGCGGCACACGGGGCAGGTGCCCTGCCCCAGCTTCACGGACTCGCCCATGGTCAGCCGGCAGCGTTGGCGAGTTGCAGGCCGCGCAACGTCAGCTGAGCGAACAGGGACTGTTCCTCGGCCGGCAGCGCGTCGAACGCCTCGGCGCCCGGCTCGTACGCATCGCGCGCCAGGCGCAACAGGTCAGCGGCGGAATAGTCCTTGCCGTCGACGGTGGCCACCACGGGATCGAGCGGCGGAAAGACCGGCTCATCGTCGGCGCCGAGGTCGGGGTGCGCGGTGGGGGTGGGCTCGACGGCCTGGGCGATCAGCAGCGCCAGGGCGCCGATGGCGCCGGCGGGGTCAGTGGCGCGCCATTGCTGGCTGGCGGGGGATGCGAGCTCGCGCAGTGCGGCAGCGAAAGCGGACGGGGTCATGGGGTAGCTCCAGAGGGGCAACCCGGCGCCTTGCAGTGGCGTGCGGATTATGGCCGATTTGGGGCGTTTTTCTGTACGGGGGTGAGGCTGCCCCTGCCCCTTGGCCCGTTCGGGGCGCCTGGGCCCGTTTGCGCGCCCTGGTGCCGTACGCGGGCTTGCAGGTGGCGCCGAAAAAATCTCCCCCGCGTTGCTGGACAGCGGCTGTTGGGGAGCCGGACCGAAGGCCGGCGGGGCGAAGCCCCTCGGGGGCCCGGCTCGGCCCCCTTGGGGGCCTGTTGATGCTCCCCCGAGGTGTGGGTTATCCACAAAAATCTATCCACCGAAGGGGTAGGGGTTAAAAGGTGTCTTTCTCTCTCAACACCCTGCCCTTAAATCTGTCCGAAACTCGTACGTACAAGCCGGGAAGCCGCGCCGTTGCTGGGAATTTCTATCCACAGCCCTGCCCTAAACCCTGCCCTTTAATCGGCTGGACGAGCTTTTTTCCGTACGGATTTATCACGGGGTCTCACGTACAGGTGCAGCATCCCCTGGTGGGCGTTTCGCTCGGCGTTGCGCCCGATCAGCTTCGCGGCGATCAGTGCGTCTACGGCGTTGCGCACCTGCTTGAGCGTGGGGCCTGCGGGACGCCTTCCGCGCTCTGGTGGTGGGGGGGTGCACAGTTCGATCAACCGCGCGTAGCTGAGCAGCGCCACGCCGGTTTTAAAGTCGGCCTGGCTGAGCAGGATCAGAAACACCTGGGTGGCGAGCGGCGAGCGCAGGACGTTGAGCAGGCGCTTTATCTCGCCGTGCTCAAGCCGCAGGAACTCGGGCGCGAAGATGGTTGCGGGAAACGGCATCAGCGAGCCGCTGGCCGTTCAGGGTGGGGGTGGATGCTCTGGCGGGCCCATGTCGGCGGACACTCGCTTAGCTGGCGGTCGCCCTCGGCGCCCACCCCCGAAATCTCGCTCTTCAACGCTGCACCATCGTGACGTTGACCCACAGATTGCCGCCGCCCAGCGTGGGGCCGTAGCTGTAGACCGTTGAGGGGTTGATCTGCACGCCGTTGGCCTTGAGGCGGATGCGCAGGGCCGACAAGCCCAAGTTCGAGCCCACGGTGAAGAAGCCGTTGAAATCGTCGTCAGGGGTCACCTGTACGGTGCCGGCGTGGCTGTAGGTGCGATCGAACACCAGTTCGATGTACTCGGCCGTCTGGCTAACGCTCACGATGCCTATGGCCGCGTGGTCGGTGTCGTTCTGAATGAACCAAGTGCCCGACGCATCGGGCCGCACGATGGCGCGGAGCTCGTGCACCGTCTGCGTGGTGCTCTGCGCGTGGCTGGCGCTGATGAGGTCTCCACCACCGCCGCAGCCTTGCAGGAGGCCGCACAGCAGCGCGACCAGGGCGAAAAATCGGGCGCTCACCGCACGTACACGCCGACTTTTTCGAGCGCGCTGCGCACCATGTCGGTGGCCCGGATCATCTCGTAGGTCTCCGTCTCGTTGACGGAGTGCTCGCGGCAGGTCGAGAAGCTGATGCGCTTGCACAGCTGCGCGAGCGCGTACGCAAGGTTCTCGGGCAGTTCCAACTGCACCTTGACGTCTGGCGCGCTCATGACGTCACCTGCACTGCTCGCACCAGGCGGGCGTCTGTGCTGTCGAAATCCGGGGTGTGGTAGCTCAGCTGCAGCCGGGCTTCAGCCTCGGCGCTGCGGATCTGCAGGGCGCGCACGAAGCAACGGAAGGCCTCGCCGTGGCAGCTGAATTCGAGCTCCCAGCCGGGCATTGATGAGGGGTTGGGTTGACGCAGTGCGCTCAGCGGTGGCAGCTGGGCGAGCACGATTGGACGGCGGTCCGATGATCGACGGTGTTCCATGGTGTCCCTCTCACCGACCCTGCCCCATCGCCTTGCACAACGAAGGGGCCCCCGGGCGGAACACTTTGCAAGGGCCGGGTTTACACACGGAACCCGGGGGCAGCGCGAAGATACCCTGAAGGCCCTGTACATGTCAACGTCGATTTAGGTCATTGCGCGTATTAGGGCTTTACCGCATCATCCGTACGTACGGAAACCACCCCGCAAGGACTGGACATGCAAACAGTTGATACCCTGCTCGACACGGTCAAGAGCAAGCACGGAATTAAGTCAGATTACAAGCTGGCTCAGTTCCTAAAATTGACCCAGCACACCATCGCCAATTACCGGCACGGCCGAAGCCGCCCCGACGATTTGACGCTGTCGCGCCTGGCTGAATTGGCCGATGTGCCCATGGAGGAAATCGACCTTCTGGCGGTGCAACTCCAGGCGGAACGCGCGTCAACGGATGAGGCGCGGGAACTGTGGTCGCGGATCGCGGCGCGCCTGCAGGGTGGCGCGGTGCACTCTGCTCTCTTGGCGGTCCTGGTGGCGCTGGGCTTCATCACCACCCCGCCGAACGCCTATGCGGTGGTTACCTCGCCCGCTACGATTTCCGCAGCAACGTCCGAGGGTCTGTATATTATGTCAAATTAAAAAGATCGAGACAGCCCTCTTGGCCTACACCCCGAAAGACGCAGTGCCGTCGAGCACGGCCTGACGCACGGCTGCAGCGTCTCAGTCAGCATCAAGGCCACGGAGCCAATCGGCCAGGCTGTGGATCAAATGCTGCTGAGCCGCCAGTGTCGTGGCGGTGTGATCGGCCTGCGGCAGGTACTCGCACCGCACGCGTTCGACGAAGTCGAACTCGCTGAAGGCGTCGCGCCATTGCGCCGGGTAGTTGAAGTGCCAGCGCATGCTGCCGGAGTAAACGACACACACAGCCACACCGCGATCGACAAGCGCCTGGACGTCGAGGGCGAAGACTTCACGCGGCGGAGGGTCTCGGCCAAAGTCCCACAACTCCTGCGTCATCGATTGGTCGGCCACGTTTCTGAAGGCCCGCGCGGCGCGCCTGACGAGCTTTCGCGTCCACGATCGGAGGGCGCGCAGCGGCGCCTCGCGCAGCTGGCCGGTGTAGCGATTCCACCTTGTCCTGGCCGTGGGATAGGCGTAACCGTCGAGCATCCAGAGGGCTGCCACCCGGTGGTCCGCCAGGGCCGCCGCCAGGCCGTTGTAGGCACCGGAGCAAATGCCCGCAATGGCGAATTTCTCGACCTTGCAAAGGCGCTGGAAATGGTCCATGGCCGCCTGAAGGTCCGTTACGGCCTGTTGTTCATAAGGCAGGGCTTCGTCCGGCGTGCCGCTGTCGCCCTGACCCGAGAGGTCCATGCGCAAGGTGGCCCAGCCCTCTCTGGCGAGCGCTCGGGCAAGCTTGGCGTTGAAGCGGTGCGGGCCCATGCGGTGAATGATGCCGACATTGAGCAGCACGACGCCCATGCGCGCAGGCCGTTCGCCAGGGGGCAGCGTCAGCGTGGCGCTCAGGTGCCGCCGGGAACCGAAGCTGAAGGAGACTTCATTCAAATGGGCCTCCCCTGAGCAGCGCGGCAAGAAGGTTCAGCGCGTCGGCGGGAACCAGCGCGGTGTTGAAGGCCTCCTCCGAGGTCCAGTCGAAGTTGAGGCTTAACGCCTGGCGCTGCACGTCGACCCCCCTGCCCTGCAGGACGGCGGCCCACCCGCCGGCGCCAGCGGTTTGCCGCCCCGGCGCGACCACCACGACGCGGCGGGCCCGCGCACGCTCGTAGTCGGCGGGCTCCACGGCGCGCAACTGCTCCAACAGGCGCCGACTCACGCCAAAGCCCAGGATCTCTTCATCGCCCGCGAGCGCGCCGCCGTCTGGCAGGTTGGCGACCGTCGACGCATGCACAGCCTGCAGGTGCTCGACATAGCGCGCTCCGGAGATGACCGGCTCCCAGAGCACGAGTTGCCGCGGTGCCTGCGGCGCCAGCGCCGAGGCCCGCACCGCCAGGGCGCTGGCCAGGCGCGGTGCAACCCAGTCCACTTCGTGCACGTCAGCTCGCTGGCGCAGCATTGCGTCGGCGGCCACCACATCCTGGACCCATCGATCGAGATCGGCTTCGTGGTCCTCGCCCAGCGATTCCCCACTGGCGTGGTAGTCGAACCGAAGGCAGGCCACGCCGGCGCGCGCCAGGCGATCGGCCAGCACGCAGAAAAAACGATGAATGCGCACCGCTTCCTGGCCAAAGGGATTGCAGAAGAGCACGGCGCGAGGGCGCGCACCGCGCACGCCACTGGGATGGAAGACGCCATAAAGGGACGACGCAGGGTGACCAAAGCGCAGGGTGGTCATGCCCTCCCCGTTCTCGGCGTGCGACCCGGCCTGCACTTCGGCCGCAGGGGAAGCGTCGGGCGCGGCAGCGGCCGATTCGATCGCGATACCAGCGGCGATCTGGCTGAGCGATTCAAAGATCAGGCGGCTGATCGCGATCTTCTCGCCGGTGATGTGCTGCATCCCCTGGACGGCGCGCAGGGCGAGCAGCGAGTGGCCGCCGAGGTTGAAGAAGTTGTCGTTGCGCCCGACCCGCTCGATGTTCAGCAGGCGCGCCCAGACGGCGGCGATCGCCAGCTCGGTGGCGTTCGCTGGCACGGCAAAGCCCACATGGGTCGCGCGCGGGTCTTCCAGCTCGAGGCGTTGGCCGCGCACCACGACCGGGCGGTCCACCATGGCGCGTTGCACCGCGTCGACGCGCGCGGCCTCGGTGGCCGCGGGCGGGCTGCCTTCGTTGGCGGTGACGACCGGGGCCGCGGACGCGAGGGTAGGCACGACCATGGGGGCCACGCTGCCCGACAGCAGTGCCAACTGCTGCGCCATCAACTGAATCTGCTGCTGGATCAGCTGGTGAACCGGGCTGCCGCCCTGGACCGCAGGCACCAGCACCTGCGCCATGCGCATGGCCTCACTGGCGATCTCCGCGACCGGCTGGCCGGCCGCGTCGCGGAAGACCCGCTGGAGTTCGGCTTCGAAGAGGGGGGCGCGGATCATGAGGATGGTGGACAGCTCGGGAATTGGTCGCAAGGGTGAGGGCAGCACTGCGCTTGGCGCATCGGGTGAATGGGGCAAACGGGGTGCCCGGCAGGCGCCGTGAGCACGAAGCCAGAGCGGGATGCCTGTTGTCGCGCTCGATGGTTCTGTTTGACAAAACGATATTCTTTCAAGCAGAATTGAATGCCATCCCATTCACGCATCGGAAAGCCCATGAGCCCCGCAAGCGGCGGACACGTCAGAGCCAACGGCATCCGCCAGCACTACCTGCACTTTCCGGGTGAAGGGCGGCCGGTCGTCATCGTGCCCGGCATCGTGAGCCCCGCCGTGCTCTGGACACACGTGGCTGAGCGGCTGGCGCCGCGTTTCGACTGCCACGTGCTGGACGTGCGAGGTCGCGGCCTGTCCGAGTCCGGCGCGCATCTGGACTATGGCGTGGGTGCGTGCGCACAGGATTTGATTGCTTTCGTGGAAGCGCTCGGCCTGACGCCAGAACCCATCGTCATAGGCCACTCGATGGGCGCGCGCATCGCTTTGCGGGCCGCCGCACTGGCCGCCGGGCGGCTGCATTCCCTGGTCCTTCTGGACCCCCCCACCAGCGGCCCTGGCCGCCGCCCCTACCCCGTGCCGCTGGCGCGCACGCTGGCGCTGCTCCGTGCGGCGCAGCGCGGTGAAGCGGCCGCGGCATTGCGCGCGAGCACGGCGACGCCCTGGCCCGAAGCGCTGCAGCAACTGCGTGCCGAGTGGCTGTCCACCTGCGACGAGCGCGCGGTCTTCGTCGCCAGCGAGGATTTCCATGGCCAGGACATGTTCGCCGACCTCGCCCGAACCGACCTGCCCATCTCGCTGATCTGCGCGGGCGAAGGCGGTGTGGTCGCCGATGCCGATGTGGACGACATGCGCAGCCGGCGCCCCGACCTTCACGCCGTGCGCCTCGAGGGCGTCGGTCACCAGATGCAGGCCGAGAGCCCGGAGGCTTTCTGCCACCTGCTGAGTGAAACCCTGGAACGCCACGATCGATCGTGATCACAAGGAGAGAACATTGATGTTGGATGTCGAAATGCTGGAGCTGTTCACGCGCGAGCTCACACTTTGCGCGGTCAAACCCGGTGAAACCGTCGTGGTGCTGACGGCGGAGGACGAATGGAAGGACCACGCCCAGGCCTTCATGGCGGCGGCGGAAACCTTGGGTGCCAGCACCTTCAACCTCAACGTTCGGCGGGGGCAGCGCAACGCGGTCGGGGTTCAAGGCCGTCACCCCCTGGTGGGCAACGCCCTGGCGATGCAAACGCTGAAGTCGGCCAGCATGGTGATCGACATGGTGGGTCTGCTGTTCTCGCGCGAGCAAGCCGAGATCCAGGCCGCGGGCGTGCGCATTCTGCGTGTGATGGAGCCGTTTCACGTGCTCAAACAGATGTTTCCCACGGAAGACCTGGCGCGCCGCGTGGAGCACGCCAAGGGCCTGCTGGAAAAGGCCACGCGCATGCGCATCACGTCGGATGCGGGGACCGATGTCACCTACCACCTGGGGCAATACCCCGTGATTTCGGAGTACGGCTATACCCACGAGCCTGGCCGCTGGGACCATTTCCCTTCGGGCTTTGCATTCACGCAGGGCAACGACGGCGCGGTGGACGGCCGCGTGGTGCTGCAGCCGGGCGACATCCTGTGCGCGTTCAAGCAGTATGTGCAGTCCCCGGTCACGCTGGAGATTCGCCAGGGGATGGTGGTGGACATCCAGGGCGACGGCATGGACGCGCAATTGATCAAGAGCTACATCGACAGCTTCCACGATTCCCGTGCCTATGCCGTCTCCCACATCGGCTGGGGATTGAACGAGAAGGCGCGCTGGTACCAGTTCTCCGTGACTCGCCAGTTGCCGCTGGAGCATGTGATGAACGCGCTGTCCTTCTACGGCAACGTGCTGTTCTCGCTGGGCCCGAATCTCGAACTCGGTGGCACCAACGACACCGCCTGCCACCTCGATCTTCCGCTGCGCCGCTGCAGCCTGTGGCTGGACGACGTTCAGATCCTGAGCGAAGGTGACATCATCCATCCTGCGATGCGCGTCGACAGCGGCGGGGCCTGACTGGGCCCCGCGCGGACAGGCTCAAGGGGCCGGCCGGGAGATCATGTTGATCGACTCGGCCCGGTCCAGCAGGGTCGAGTCGCCGCCCAGGCGGCGCGTCAGCTCCGATGCCGCCTTGAGCAGGGCCTGCGACATGCCGGGCACGAGGTCGATGGAAAAGCGCATGGCCGGTCCGGAGATGGCCAAGGCGCCGCGCAGGCTGCCCTGGGGCCCGAAGACCGGCGCGGCAATGGCCGCGATGTCGGGCTCGCGCTCACCCACGGTCGCGATCAAGGGCTGAGACGGGAACTGGGACGGATCCACCAGCGCGCGGTCGAAGCCGGCCAGCACACGGCCCGCGGCCCCTTTGTCCAGCGGCAGCAAATCACCGGTGTGCACGTGGTCGCGAACGGAGCGCGAAGAATCCACGCGGAACAGGCACACGCGCAGCGATCCTTCGCGGGTGAAGAACGATGCACCCTCGCCGGTTTCCTGAGCGAGCCGGCGCAGGATGGGCGGCACATGGTCGTCCAGGCGAAGCGCCGCCTGGTACAGACCACCCCAGTGCAGCAGCATGGAGCCGAGCTGGTAGCTGCCGTCGTCCAGTCGCACGATGCAGTGCTCCTGCACCAGCGTGGCGATCAGCCTCAGGATCGTGCTCTTGTACATCCCCGTGCGCCGCGCGAGTTCGTTCAGCGGCAGCGAAGCGTCGCCCGGTTGAAAGGCATTGAGGATGGCGAATGCGCGCTCGACAGCAGCGACACCACCCGGCTTCGGATCACTCTCTGGGTCTTTGGTCATGAACGAGCAAGGGGATTGGCAAACATTCTGCTTGACATTATGCCGTGCTGCTGTACAAAATGAAGTTCTCTTCAGCAGAACGATGTTCCCTCAAACAGAATATCGAAGACTTCTTGGCCTCAACCTTTCAGGAGTTTCCGCATGTCCCCATGGAAAAAAATCGCGCTGGCCCTCTGTGGTGCCGGCCTCGCCCTCGCCGCCACGGGCGTTCAAGCCCAGGCATACCCCAACAAGCTCATCACGATCGTGGCACCCTACCCACCCGGCGGCGCCACCGACCTGTATGCGCGTTCGGTGGCCAACGGCCTGGCCGAGTGGGGCCAGCCCACGGTGGTCGACAACAAGGCGGGGGCGTCCGGGATGATCGGCGCGGACCATGTGTCTCGTCAGCCGGCCGACGGCCACACGCTGCTGATCGGCGCGTCGTCGATGTTCTCCGTGCTCCCCCAGCTGAACGAGCGGATGAAAGAGGTCTCGCAACGCGTTGAGCCGATTTCGCTGCTGGGCCTGAACCCCTCGTATGTCGTGGTGCCCACCACGCTGCCGGTGGACACCATCCAGGATCTGATCGCCTATCTCAAGGCCAACCCCGGCAAGTTCGGCTACGGCTCGGCCGGCAAAGGCACCTCGCAGCACGTGTTCATGGAGCTGTTCAAGCAGCGCGCCGGCGTCGACACGTTCAGCGTTCACTACAAGGGCAGCGGCCCCATGGTGGTGGACTTGATCAGTGGACGCACCGTGATGGCCATCGAACAAGGTCCGGCGGTGCTCGGCCACATCAAGTCCGGCAAGCTCAAGGCGCTGGCGGTGACCACCGCCAGGCGCGCCCAGGCCTTGCCCAACGTGCCCACCCTGGCCGAAACGGTGCTCCCCGGCTTCGAGGCGGTGACGTGGTTTGCCCTCTACGGTCCCTCCGGCATGCCCAAGAGCGTGGTCGCCAAGCTGGTGCCGCAAATCGCGAAGACCATGGCTTCGGCCGAAGTCAAGGAGCGCTTGCACGCCGTCGGCGTCGAACCCGCCTCCAGCTCGCCGGAGGAACTGAGCAAGCGCCAGTCGAGCGAGACGACGATGTGGAAAGAGGTGATCACGCGCGCCGACATCACGCTGGATTGATTCACGCCGCCATGCACGCCCCTCTCCCTCTCACGCTTCACGAAGAACCCCGCGCCGACTACCTGCAGAAGGTCACCGGCACGGCGGTCTACGCCAGTGACGTGGAAGTGCCCGACATGCTGCACGGGAAAATCCTGCGCAGCACCGTGCCCCACGCGCGCATCCGCCGCATCGACGTCAGCGCTGCCTTGGCGATGCCCGGCGTGGTGGCGGTGCTCACCGGCGACGACCTGAAGGACCTGCCCGGCACCGAGATCCGCTGGGGTCTGTCGCTGCGCGATCGGCCCGTGATCGCGCTGGACAAGGTCCGCTATGTGGGCGATCCGGTGGCCGCCGTGGCGGCGGTGGACGAAGGCACGGCGGAGGAAGCGCTCGACGCCATCACCGTCGACTACGACACCCTGCCCTATGCCACCACCGCGCAGGAGGCGATGGCCGAAGGTGCGGCGCTGGTGCATGACGACATGGACCGGCTCAAGGACTATTACTTCCGCGGCGAAGCAGCGCCCGTGGAGGGCACCAACATCTTCCAGCAATGGCAGTACGCCTGCGGGGATGTCGACCAGGCCTTTTCGAGCGCGGCGAGGGTTTTTGAAGACACCTTCACCTTCCCCATGGTGTTCCACTACGCGATGGAACCCCATGTGTGCGTGGCGCACTGGAAACCCGGATCGCTGGAGATCTGGAGCGGGGGCCAGACGCCCACCGCCATTCAGCGCGTGTGTTCCGAGATTCTCGGCGTGCCGCTGGCCTGCGTGCGCGTGCACTCGCCCTATGTCGGCGGCGGCTTCGGCGGCAAGGCCTCCGTGAAGATCGACCCCTTGGTGGCCGCCTTGTCGTGGAAGGCGCGCGCGCCGGTGCGCGTGTGCCTCACCATCGCCGAGTCCATGCTGACCTGCCGCCGACTCGACGCCGAGATTTCGCTCAAGACCGCGGTCGACGGCACGGGCCGCATCGTGGCCAAGTCGATCCGCGCCGTTCTCAATGGCGGGGCCTACGCCGACACGGGCCCGGCCATTGCCATCAAGGCGGCCATCCGCGCCATCGGGCCGTACCACATCCCGAACCTGCGGCTCGAGGCCGTCGGGGTGTACACCAACACCGTGCCCGGCGCGGCGTTCCGATCCATCGGCGGGCCGCAGGCGGTTTGGGCCACGGAGTCGCAGATGGACATCATGGCCTCGGCGCTCGGTCGCGATCCGGTCGAATTCCGCCTGGCCAACATGGCCGACAAGGGCCAGACGATCAAGCCCGACCTGCGCCCGCTGGATGTCGACATGCACAACTCGCTGCGCAAAGCCGTGGCCGCGCTCGAGAGCCTGCCGGAGCCCACGGACGCGCGCCGCCGCGGCCGAGGCGTGGCGGTGGGAGTGAGCGATCCCGGCATCGTCCCGGTCGGCGGCGCCATCGTGCGCTTGCGTGCCGACGGCTCGATCAACGTGTCGGCCAACACCGTGGAGATCGGCCAGGGCAGTCGAGGCGTGCTGCGCACCATCGCGCACAAGGCACTCGGGCAGCCGCTGCGCAGGATCGCCGTGGCCGAGCCGGACACGCTTCAGGCGCCCTACGACTGGGGCACCGGCGCCAGCCGTTCGACGGTCATCATCGGCCTGGCCGTGCAGATGGCCTGCGAAGACATCGTGCGCCAGGTGCAGGAAACGGCCGCCCAGGTGCTGGGCGGATCGCCGCAGGCGTACCAGCTGGGCGAGGGTTGCGTTGAAGGGCCGGGCGGGCCGCTGTCCATCCTCGACCTGCTGCGCCGCTTCAACGGCATGGCCGCCGGCGAGTTTCTGGGCGTGGGCCGCGTGAACTCGAACACCCACAACGGCGATTTCAAGCTCGCGCCCCTGTTCTGGGAAACCGGCGCGGGCGCCTGCGAGATCGAGGTCGACGAAGGCACCGGTGCCATCCGAGTGATGCGCGTGGGTGGCGCGGCCGATCTGGGGCATGTGATCAACCGGAAGGCGGCCGAAGGCCAGGACGAAGGCGCCATGGTCATGGGCCTGGGACACACGCTGTCCGAAGAGTACGTCTACGAGGACGGCCAGGTCGTCAACGGCACCCTGTTCGACTACAAGGTCCCGACGATGGAAGACGCGCCGCGGCACGTGGCCACCACGCTGATCGAAAGCGGCGACGGCCCCGGGCCCTTCGGCGCGCGCGGCGGCGGCGAAGGCGCCATCCTTCCGGTGGCCCCAGCCGTGGCCAACGCGCTCTTCCAAGGCTGGGGCGTGCGCATCAAGGAGCTGCCGCTGACGCCGGAGCGCGTCTGGCGCGCACTGCAGGCTGCCAAGGCCGAAACCAACAACCAATGAGAGACTTGCATGGATTTCAAGATCGACGCCACCCTGCCCGCGACGGCCGCTCAACTCTGGGCCATCTTCTTTGATGTGCAGCGTGTCGCCGGGTTGATCCCCGGCTGCGAGAACGTCACCGAGGTCGAGCCGCTCAAGGAATTCTCCGCGGTGATGAAGCAGAAGATCGGCCCGTTCAAACTCGAGGTGCCCACGCGCATCGTTCTCGAATCGCACACCCTGGAAAAGCACGTCGAGCTCAGCGCCAGCGGTCGCGACAAATTCACCGGCACCACGATCGACGTGCGCATGAAGGTGGATCTGGAAGAGCTGAGTGATACGCAGCCGCGCCAATGCCGGCTCGCGGTGGACGCGCAGATGCAGGTGGCGGGCCGATTGGCCGCGCTGGGTTACCCGGTCGTGAAAAAGCGATCCGACGAGTTGTTCGCAGAATTCGAGCAACGCCTGCGCGACGAGCTGGCGTCATTCGGGGTCGCTCGGGCACCCTCCGCGGCCCAGGCGCCTGCGGCAAGCGCCCACAAGCCCGAAGCGCGAACCGCCGTCGCACCGCGACCCGGTGCGGCACCGGCCGCGCCGACCGCAGCGACACGGACCCGACCACGCCGCGTCGAACTGGTGTTGGTCTGGCCCCGCGTGGGCGTGAGCGTCGGGGTCGCTTTTGCGGTGGCGCATGTCGCCCACCTGCTGGGCCAGGCACCCTGGTGGTGGCTGGTGGCGCCCCTGCTGGGCGTGGCGGCCGGACTGGGTCAGAAGGAGGACTGATGCGCCCCGCCCGTTTCGAACTTCATCGCCCCACGAGCCTGGAGGATGCCCTGGCATTCAAGGCCGTGTACGGCGATGAATCCACGTTTCACGCCGGCGGCACGGAGCTGCTGGTGGCGCTGAAGGCGCGCGTGCTGCACTACGACCACGTGATCGACCTCAAGCAAGTGCCGGAGCTGCGCCGCATCCACCTGCGCGAGGACGGCACGCTGGTGATCGGCGCGCTCTCCACCCACCATGCCATCGCGCGCGATCCGCTCGTGCAGCGGCTCTTGCCGGGCTACGCCGAGCTGAGCGACAACGTGGCCAACATCCGGGTGCGTGTGGCCGGCACCCTGGGCGGGGTCCTGTGCTTCGCCGAACCGCATGCCGATGCACCCACCATGCTGTGCGCGCTGGATGCGCGCATGGCGCTGGCGAGCCACGGGTCGGCGCGAACCTTGCCGTCGCGCGAATTCCACCTGGGGGAGTTCACCACGGCGCGCGAGGAAAACGAAATCCTGGTGGCCATCGAAGTGCCACCGCAGCCGCCCGGTGCGCGCTCGGCCTACCGCTGCTTCGGACACACCGAACGCCCCGCCGTGGGCGTGGCCGCTGTCTGGTCCCGCAAAGGGCCGCAGCGCTTGTCGCTGTGGGCCGGCGCCATCACCGGTGTGCCCATCCCCCTGCCCGAGACGCAGGCCGCGGCGAACACCCTCCCCGCCGACCTGCCGCCGACCGAGATCTGGAATCGCCTGGCGCCGGTGCTGGCCGCCGAAGCGGCCCGCATTCCTGCACACGACGATCTGCACGGCGGTGCGGACTACAAGCGCCATCTGGTCCAGGTGCTGGCCCAGCGCGCCATCGAGGCCTGCCTGACATGAACGATTCGAGTTCCCCCGAATTCCCCCTCACGCGCGTGGACATGACGCTCAACGGACGGCCGACCTCGGTCGACGTCGAGCCGCGCGACATGCTGATCGATGTGTTGCGCGACCGCTTGCGCCTCAAGGGCACCAAGCGTTCCTGCGACGTGCAGGTGTGCGGCGCTTGCACCGTGCTGGTGGACGGCATGCCCGCCTCCAGCTGCACCACGCTGTGCAGCGATGTGCACGAGCGCAGTGTGACCACCATCGAAGGGGTCGCCGCCGGCGGGCGGCTGGACCCTGTGCAGCGGGCCTTCATCGCCCATGGCGCACTGCAATGCGGCTTCTGCACGCCGGGAATGATCCTGGCCGTGAAGTCGCTGCTCGCCGTCGACCCCCGGCCGACGGAGGACACCGTTCGACATTACCTGCGCGGCAACCTCTGCCGATGCACCGGCTACGTCAAGATCATCGAGGCCATTCTGGACCTCGCCCACAACCCAGAACGTTTTTCATCGGAGCAACAATGACAGACAAGGTACAAGGAGATAAGCGCCCCCACGTGATCATCGCGGGCGCTGGCATGGGCGGGCTCACGCTCGCCGTGGCGCTGCTGAAGATGGGCATGGATGTCGACGTCTACGAACAGTCGTCGGAGCTGCGCGAGGTGGGGGCCGGCTTGTGGATCTCGGCCAACGGAGGCAAGGTGCTCGACACGCTGGGCCTGAAGAAGACGGTCGAAGCCATCAACCTCCCGCCCCAGGACCGTGTCGTGCGCTATTGGAAGACCGGCGAGGAACACTCGGTCTACAACCGCGATGCCCCCTCCTCCAAGGCCGATCACACGCTGATCCAGGTGCTGCGCGCCGAGCTGCAGCGCGTGCTGTTCGAGGCCGTGATCGCGCTCAAGCCGGATGCGGTGCACTTCGGTGTGCGCTCGCTGGGCGCGGACACGGTCGATGGCCGTGCGCGGCTGTTGCTCGACGGTGGAGGTTTCGTCGAGGGTGATGTGGTGGTCGGTTGCGACGGCGCGCATTCGCGCGTTCGCCAGTCCCTCTTCGGCGAGGCGCCGGCGCGCTACACCGGTGCCAATGCCTGGCGCGGCCTCGCGGCGATGTCGCGGCTCAAACCGCAACACCGCAGGCCCCTGGCCTCGACCTGGGTCGGACCGACCGCGCACGTGACCACCTACCCTGTGCAGCGCAACGGCGAGCAGTTCGTGAGCTTCTCGGCCCAGGTCGACAGCGACCTGTGGCAGACCGAATCGTGGTCGGAGCGCGGCGAGCTCGCCGACGCGCTCAAGGATTTCGAGGGCTGGCACCAGGACATCCTGGACCTGTTCATCCAATCGGAGAACCTGTTCCGCTGGGGTCTCTTCGTGCGCGATCCGCTGGAGGCCTGGTCCAAGGGACACGTCACGCTGGTCGGCGACGCCTGCCACTCGATGACGCCTTACCTGGGCATGGGGGTCAACGTGACCATGGAAGACGCCTATGTGCTGGCGCGCTGCCTCGCCGAATCGCCAAATGACGTGGCGAGCGCACTGAAGCGCTACGACACCGCCCGTGTTTCGCGCGCCAACCAGACCAAGGCCAGTTCGCTCGACATGCTGCACGTGTTCCACAGCCCGGCGCTGGAAAGCATCGAGACCGCGCGCCCCTACATTCAGAAGGCCTGGGCGCCCCAGGCCGTGCGCGAGCGCTACGACTGGCTGGTGTCCTACGACGCGACCACGGTGGAGATCTGAAGATGAGCGCTGCAGATCCTCAAGCGCGCCCTTGGGACGGGGTCATCCCTCCTGAAGAGCAGGCCATCTACCGGCAGTCCGGTTGGGGCATGCCCAGCGGCATCGGACGACGACCGGCCCTGCTGGTGATTGATGTGCAATACCGATCCATGGGTGAACAGCCCTTGCCGATCCAGGAGGCCATTCTCACCCTGCCCACCAGCTGCGGCGAGTACGGCTGGCGGGCGGTGCCGCACATCGCGCGGCTGGTCGAGACGTTCCGCCAACTCAACGCACCCATCCTGTATCCGTACGTGGCGCACAAGTCGGCGCACAACCGCGGCCAGTTCGAGACCAAGGTGCCCGGGGTGATGGACGTTCCGGAGCAGGCGTATGCCTTCGTCGCCGAGGTCGCCCCCCGCGAAGGCGACATCACCATCCCGAAGTTCCAGGCCAGCGCTTTCCACGGCACGGCCCTCACGAGCTACCTGGTGAGCCTCGGCGTCGACACCGTCGTGGTCACCGGCTGCACCACCAGCGGCTGCGTGCGCGCCACGGTGGTGGACGCCTGCGCGCTCAACTTCAAGGTGGTCGTGCCACAGGACGCCGTTTACGACCGCTCGCAAACCTCGCACGCGGTCAACCTGTTCGACATGGCGAGCAAGTACGCCGACGTGACACCCACGGACACCCTGGTCGACCTGCTGAAGAACAAGATCGAACGGCGCGGCTGATCGGCCGCCGGAGTCCCCGCTCTACGGGGCATCGTGGAACGACAACTCCAGACCGATGCGCTCCCCCTGGCGCACGCGGCCGATGGCGTGCTTGAGGTTGACCTGGTAGTGCCCCTTGCTTCCCTTGAACGGGCGCTGCGCCGTGGCGATGAGGGCCGCGTCCCCGAGCCCAAGCGGCAGCACCATCGGGCGCGACTGCGTGCGGGGACGTTGTTCCGTCATCACGAATTCGCCGCCCTGGAAATCGGTGCCCGGCTCGGACAGCAATGCCACGAGCTGCAACGGAAACACCTGTTCGCCGGCGTTGCGCTGGTGCAGCGGCACATGGTCTTCCACGCCAAGCCGGCTCAGGTAGGACTGCCCTCGCGCCTGACCCGCCTTGCGGTTGCGCCGCAGGAAATCGCCCAAGGTCGCGGGATAACGGTCGTCCATGCCCAGTGTGTCGTTCCAGCGATTGGCGATCACGGCCAGATGACCGTAGAACGCCGTGCGCCAGGCGTCCAGTGGCGCCGGCAGCGCCGCGTCGAAATAGAACACCTCGGCGTTGCCCGGATCGGCCCCGCGCCGCGATGCGCCCTCCCCGTCTGCCGCTGCCGGCATCCTCCGTGCCAGGCGCCGGGCAGCCTCGGCGCCCAGCAGGCCTGGCAACAGGCAACAGCCTTCGGCATCGAGCTGTGCGCCGATGCCGGCCCAGTCCAGGCGGTCGATGAGGGTGTCGGGTGACGTCATGAAAATCCCTGTCACGCCTCGAGCTCACGGCGCAGCAACTCGCGCTTGCGGTCCACGCCCCAGCGGTAGCCGGCCAGTTCGCCATCGCGGCGCACGACGCGATGGCAGGGAATGGCCACGGCAATGGGGTTCGTCGCGCAGGCCTGCGCCACGGCGCGCACGGCCTTGGGAGCACCGATG
The DNA here is from genome assembly GCF_058796355.1 of Hydrogenophaga sp. GW823-FHT04C09. Taxonomy (NCBI): domain Bacteria; kingdom Pseudomonadati; phylum Pseudomonadota; class Betaproteobacteria; order Burkholderiales; family Comamonadaceae; genus Hydrogenophaga; species Hydrogenophaga sp. GW823-FHT04C09. Next base: position 41,687 of record NZ_JBXAIO010000001.1, read on the forward strand.
CGCCGGGCGATCTCCGTGTAGCTCGCGGTCGTGCCCGGCGGGATTTCGCGCAGCGCACGCCAGACGCGTTCCTGGAACGCCGTTCCCTGCACATCCAGAGGCAGGTGCAGGCCGACCGCTGGCGCTTCGATCAACCCCACCACCTGGGCGATCCAGTCTTCGAATTCACCGTCGCACCCGATGATCTCGGCCTTGGGGAACTGGTCTTGCAGGTCGCGCACCAGCCGCTCGGGGTCATCGCCCAGCAGGATCGCGCAGATGCCGCGCTGGCTCTGGGCCACCAGGATGGCGCCCAGCGAGCACTGGCCCACCGCGAAGCGGATGACGGCGCCGGCACCGCCTGCCCGGTAGTCGCGCGCGCGCATGCCCAGCAGATCGTCAGCGGCTTCATAGAACCGGCTGTTGGAATTGAAGCCCGCGCCATAGATGGCATCGGTGATCGAGGCCTGCGGGCTGCTCAGTTCCCCACGCAGCTTGCGGGCGCGGTAGGCCGAGCTGTACGCCTTGGGTGTCAGCCCGGTTTCGGCCTTGAACACGCGGTGGAAGTGGAACGGGCTCATGCCCACCTCCTGCGCCAGGTCATCGAGCGACGGAGGCGTCTGCGATGCCTCGATCACGCGGCAGGCGCGCGCCACCAGCGCGGCGCGCTCGGCCGCGGCGCTGGTCTGGTCGGCGCGGGCGCGGCGGCTGGGGCGGTAACCCGCGGCCTCGGCGGCTTCGGCGCTGTCGAAGAACTCGACGTTCTCGCGCTTGGGACTGCGCGCCATCGAACTCGGTGGGCAGTACACGCCGGTGGTGCGCACGGCGTAGACGAAATGGCCGTCGGCGGCGACGTCCCGCGCCTGCACGGCGGCCCAGCGGGTGTCTTCGGTGTCGTAAGCAAGGGTCGTGTTCATGGCAGAAACTCGGTGTCGGCGGGTGTCATCCCGCTTTGCGGAACGTGAGATTGAGGCGTTGGCTGCCGAGCAGCGCATGCGGCGCCTCCTTGAGCGGCATCACGCCGTGGTAGCGCAGGCGATCGGCACCGCCCCACACCACCACATCGCCATGGTGCAGCGGCACCTTGAGCACGGGGTCGGTGCGCGCCTGGCCACCGAACAGGAACGTGGCCGACATGCCCAGCGACACGGAGACGATGGGCGCGGTGTCGTCGCGCTCGTTCCGGTCCTGGTGCAGCGAAAGCCGGCTGCCGGGCCGGTAGCGATTGACGAGGCAGGCATCGGGCTCGAAGCCGTCGAATCCCGCCGCGGCCGCCGCCTGGGTGGCCAGCCGGGCCAACACCGCCGGCATGGCCGGCCAGGGGGCGCCGGTGTCCGGATCGACCGCGCTGTAGCGGTAGCCGCGCCGGTCGGTGGTCCATCCCAGCGCGCCGCAGTTGGTCAATGCCACCGACATGGTGAAGCCACCGGGCGTCACCATGTGCCGGAACGGCGAGATGGCCTCGATGGCGTCGATGGCGGGCAGCAGCTCACGCACGCACGGCAAGGCGAAGCCGCGCAACACCACCGCGGCGGGCCCCAGGCGCTGGCGCTCGTCTTGCGCCGTGGCCTCGAAAAGGTCGAGCGATGGCATGTTCACCTCGCGTCGTGAAAGATCAGGCCGACGGTGTGGCGCCGACCGCTGCGGACGCGGCTGACGCCGTGCCGCATGGCCAGCTTGCGGATGCCGCGCTGCCCCATCGCGGGCCGTTGATGGACGGTGAACACCACCGCATCCCCTTGGCGCAGCCCGACGACCTCCGCGCGTTGGCCCCGGGTGGACAGCTCGGTCATCACGAACTCGCCGCCGGCGAAGTCCCGGCCCGGCTCCGAGAGCAGGATCGCCACCTGCAGCGGAAAGACGTGCTCGCCATACAGATCCTGGTGGAGGCAGTTGTAGTCGCCTTCGCCGTATTGAAGGATCAGCGGCGTGGGGCGGGTCTGGCCGGCCTGGTGGCACCGGTGAAGGAAATCATCCAGCTCGTCGGGGTATTGCACCGCGATCCCCAGCTGCCGGTTCCAGCGGTTGGCGATCGGTGCCAGCCGAGGGTACAGCGCATGGCGCAGCTGGTCGATCAGCGCCGGCAAGGGGTACGCGAAGTACTTGTATTCGCCGCGCCCGAATCCGTGGCGGGCCATGACGATCCGCGAGCGATAGCCCTTGTCCTGCGGGTAGAGCGCGGCCAGTGCCTCGCATTGCGCCGCCGTCAGGAGGCCAGGCAGCACGGCATGTCCCTGCGCGTCCAGCCGCTGCGCCATGCCTGCCCAGCCGCTGGCGTCGGGCTTCGCGGTGCTGTCGTCGGTGGAACAGAAAAGGGAACGGGTCTGCATGGCCATGGCGCTTGGTGTCGAAAGGGTGGAGTGAGTCTAGGAACCCGCCCTCTTCCCGACACTCCGCTCCTTGCGGTTGAATTATTTTCCTGCCGCTCCCCCGCCGGTTCAGGTGCGCCGCCCGCCCCGGCCTAGGCGCTGGCGTCGAAGAAGATCCCCGCCGTGCGCCGGTAGTGCTCGGCCATGAGGCGCTGCGCCTCTTCCAGCTGCGAGCCCATCACCGCGTCGAAGATGGCGCGGTGCTCATCGAGCTCGTTGCGGCGCTTGTAGGCCTTGCGCGCCGCGAGCTGCCGGTAGCGATAGGCCTGGTCGTACAGCTGTTCGCAGAAGCCCAGCAACAGGGGGGAGCCGCAGCCTTCGAGCAGGGAGACGTGAAACGCCCGGTGAAGCCGCTCCCATTCCGGGTTCTCCTCGTAGTCGGCCTCGCCCACCGAGCGCGGCGTTCGCGACAGGCGGTGGAAGGCCAGCACCACCTTTTCCTCCCAGGCCGCCGAGCGCTTCGCGAAGGCCTGCGCCAGGGCCATCGACTCGACGGCGATGCGCGTGGACACCAGGTCGTCCAGCTGCGCCTGCGTGGCCTGCGCCACGCTGAAGCCGCGCTGGTCGCTGTGCACCACCCATTCCTCGCTGGCCAGGCGGTTGAGCGCCTCGCGCAGCGGGCTCGCGCCCACCTGGTAGCGCTCGCGCAATTCATGCATCAACAGCTTGCGGCCGGGTTGCCAGCGGCCGGACAGCACGTCGGCCCGCAGCCGGTCGTAGGTGGTGCGGGTCAGCGTGGGCGTCGAAATCTCGGGTGGGGCATCGGTCTGCATAGGGTTTTCACTTAATTATCGACAACAACAACGGTTGCATAATTTTTATCGACAAAACAACGTATCGAAGGATTTATCGACATCATGCCAAAGTTTGCGCGCATTGCAACGCTTGCGGGTGGGCCTGCCCATTGGGCCGTCCAGCAGGGCGACGACCTCATCGATCTGGGCCCCGCGCCAGCGGGTGACGACCCCGCCGCCTGGCTGCAACGGCTGGCGGGCGGCGCCAGTGCGGCGGCGCTGGCCCGTGGCGAACGCCTGGATGCCGCCCGCGTCCAGTGGCTCACGCCCGTGCCTCGGCCCGGCAAGGTGATCTGCCTGGGCCTGAACTACGCCGCCCACGCGGCCGAGGGCGGCAACGCGGCACCCGAGTACCCGGCCTTCTTCATGCGCGGCGCCACCTCGCTGATCGCGCACCAGGCGCCGCTGGTGCGGCCCCGCGTCTCCGACAAGCTGGACTTCGAGGCCGAACTGGCCGTGGTGATCGGGCAGCGCGCGCGCCACCTCACCGAGGCCAACGCGCTGCAGGCGGTCGCCGGTTACGCCTGCTTCAACGACGGCACGCTGCGCGACTACCAGCGCCGCACGCCGCAATGGACCATCGGCAAGAACTTCGACGGCACCGGCGCGTTCGGCCCCTGGCTGGTGCCTGCGGCTGACCTGCCGCCGGGCGCCACCGGGCTGAAGATCGAGTCGCGCCTGAACGGCCGCGTGATGCAGAGCGACAACACCGGCCACATGGTGGTGACGGTGGCCCAGGCGCTGGTGCTGCTCTCGGAAGTGCTCACGCTGGAGCCCGGCGACGTGATCGCCATGGGCACGCCGGCCGGCGTCGGTTATGCGCGCAAGCCCCCCGTGTGGATGCAGCCCGGCGACCGCATCGAGATCGAGATCGACGGCGTCGGCCTGCTGTCCAACCCCATTGCCCAGGAGAACCATTGATGGAACCCCGCGTGACCCGACTGCCCGACGACTTCCGCTGGCCCGGAGGCCGCCAGCTGGCCGTCATCTTCAACATCGCCTACGAAGCCTGGTCCGATGGCCAGGCGCCGGGCATCGGCCCCATGGGCAACGTGCTCAAGCCCGGCTTCTTCGACACCAACGCGCATTCGTGGGCCTCGTTCGGCCTGACGCGCGGCATCCACCGCCTGCTGGCCATCGCCGAAAAGCACGCCGTCAAGACCAGCATCATGGTCAACGGCGTGATCTGCGAGCGCGATCCGGCCACGGTGCGCCAGCTCGCCGAGTTGGGCCATGAGGTCATCAACCACTCGTGGGGCATGGACGTGATCCCGGTGTACTTCGACGAGGCCGGCGAGCGCGCCAACCTGCGGCGCAACCACGACCTGCTCACCAAGACGGCCGGCGTCGCGCCCACGGGCTGGATCAGCCCGCGCGGCACGGGCAGCCCGATCAGCTCGCGCCTGCTGGCCGAGGCCGGTTACCTGCACCACGGCGACGTGAACGACGACGACCGCCCCTACGTGATGGATTTCGGCGGCCAGCGCATCGTCGGCATCCCGCTGACCATGGACGTGAACGACCTGCCCACCTGCATCCGCTACGGCCAGGGCCCGCGCCACATGCTCGACACCTTCGACGACACCTTCGCCGCGATGCGCGCCGAGCGCGCGCCGCTGATGCTGGACGTCACCGCGCACACGCACGTCATGGGCCGGCCGTCCGGCGCCTGGGTCTACGACGAAATCATGGCGCGCGTCAAAGCCGCGGACGACGTCTGGATCTGCACCCGGGAAGAAATGGCGCGCCATGTGCTGAAGACGGTCTGACGGCGCGCGCATCCCTCTCACAACAAAAGGAGACAAACCACCATGCAACGTCGATCCCTTGCGCGGACCCTGCTGGCGGCCGCCCTGTTGGCCGCCCCAGCGCTCGGCCTGGCCCAGCAGCCGGCCTCACCTGCCCCCTGGCCCACCAAGCCGGTGCGCCTCGTCGTCGCCTTCGCGCCCGCGGGGCCGGCGGACATCATCGCCCGCCTGCTGGGCCAGAAGCTGGGCGAGGTGTTCGGCCAGAGCGTGGTGGTGGACAACCGCCCGGGCGCGGGCGGCAGCGTGGCCTCGGCCCTGGTGGCGCGCGCCGAGCCCGACGGCTACACGCTGCTCATCAACACCAGCTCGTACGCGGTGAACCCGTCGATGCAGCGCAACCTCGGCTTCGACGCCGAGAAGGACCTGACGCTGGCCACCCTGGTCGCCTCCAGCCCCAACCTGATCGCGATCGCGCCTTCGCTCAAGCCGCGCAACCTCAAGGAGGTGATGGAAGAGGCCAAGGGCGGCACCTACAACTACGGCACCGCCGGCGCGGGTACCACGCCGCACCTGACGGCCGAGTACCTCTTCAAGGTGCTGGGCAAGGTGCCGGTCACGCACGTGCCGTTCCAGGGCGCGGGGCCGGCGCTCAACTCCATCATGGGCGCGCAGACCCAGCTGGCCAGCGTGGCGCTGCCGGCGGCCGTGGAGCTGGTCAAGTCCGGCCGGGTGCGCGGCCTGGTGGTCACCGGCTCCAAGCGCTCCGCCGCGCTGCCGGACGTGCCCACCGTGGCCGAATCGGGCTTCCCCGGCTTCGAGGACGTGACCTGGGTCGGCGTGTTCGCGCCCGCCAGGACACCCGACGCCATCCTGCAGCGCGTCAACCGCGAGGTGGCGCGCCTGCAGCAGGACCCGGACTTCCTGGCCAGGCTCGCCGCCACCGGCTTCGAGCCCCTGGGCGGCAGCGTCGCCGAATCGCGCGACTACCTGCACAAGGAGCTGGCCAAGTGGGCCCGGGTGGTCAAGGAGACCGGCGCGCAGCCCAACTAGTCAGGACACGCCCGCCCCGGGGCGGGCCCGCACCCGGTTGGACAACTCGCCCAGGCCCTCGATGCGGCAGGTGACGACATCCCCGTCGGCCAGGAAGCAGCGCGGATTCATGGCGTAGCCCACGCCCGAGGGCGTGCCGGTGGCGATGACGTCGCCCGGTTCCAGCGTCAGGCCGGCCGACAGCGACTCGATGATGGCCGGGATCCTGAAGATCATGTCCGCGGTGCTGGCGTCCTGCCGGCGCTCGCCGTTCACGTCCAGCTGAATGCGCAGGGCGTGGGGGTCGGGAATCTGGCTGGCGTGCACGATCCATGGCCCCATCGGGCAAAAGGTGTCCAGCCCCTTGCCCTTGAACCACTGGTCGTGGCGGCGCTGCAGGTCGCGCGCGGTCACGTCGTTCACGATGGTGTAGCCAAAGACGTGCCGCCAGGCGTCCTTGGCCTGGATGTCGCGGCCGCCCCGGCCGATGACGAAGGCCAGTTCCACTTCGTAGTCCAGCCGCCGCGTGACCGCGCTGTCCAGCTCGATGTCGGTGTCCGGCCCGGTGATCGAGGTGGCGGGTTTGGTGAAGAACTGTGGCGCTTCGGGCAGGGGCGTGGCCTTGTCGCGCGAGGTGTTGTCCTCCTGGATGTGCTCGGCGTAGTTGCGCCCCAGGCAGAAGACGTTCTTGCGCGTGCGCGGGATCGGCGCGGCCAGGCGCAAGGCATCGGGCGCGATCCGCGCGGCGCCGAGCCCGGGCAAGGCCTGCGCGACCGCCTGGGCCAGCTCGAGCGCCCGTTCATCCAGCGCGATCAGTTGCACGATGTCGGTGGTCGCGCCAGGCGCAAGCCACTTCAGTTGGCCTTCGCGCTGAAGCAGCGGCAAGGCCAGGTGCAGATCGACGATGGTGTCGTCGTCCAGCTTCAGGACGGTGTGGTGCTCGCCTTCGCGCAGCAGGGTGCCCAATCTCACGGGTGGTCTCCTTCGGTGGTCAGAACAATCAGGGCATCGAGCGCCACGGGTGCCGCGTCGCCGATGAGCAAGGGGTTGATTTCCATGGCCTGCAAGGTGGGGCCAAGGTTGGCGGTCAGGGTTTGCAGGCGCTCGAGCACGTCCACGAGGTCCTCCAGCGTGCTGGCGCGTGGCCATCGGGCGGCCGTCACGACGCGCCCCACGGTGCCCTTCAGGACGAAGGCCCGCATCTCGTCGCGGCTCACCGGCATGCGCAGCAGCTGCACGTCGTCGATCGCTTCGGCGTACCGGCCGCCCAGGCCCATCAACAGGAAGCGACCCAGCGGGGCCTCGTGCACGACACCCACGATGAGCTCGAGTTCGCCCCGCATCATCTGCTGCGCGCAGACGTGGCCCGGCACCGGCAAGCCCGCCATCGCGCGCCCGATGCGCTCGAAGGCCTGCGCCACCTTGTCGGGCGTGTCCAGATGGAGCTGCACCAGCCCCACGTCCGACTTGTGTTCGATCCCGTCGACCACGCCCTTGAGCACGATGGGGGTGCCGCATTGCGCCGCGAAGGCCTTCGCCGCCGCGGCATCCGCCACGATGGCGCGCGCCACGCAGCGGATGCCGACCTCGGTGAACAAGCGCATGGCGGCGATTTCGTTGAGCGCGCGGGCCTGACCGGCGGCGCCCGCCGGCAGGGCACTCAGGTTCACCTCAGGGTCTGCCGGCCCGCGCGATCGCCGGCTGCGCGCGGCTTTCATGAAAGCCGCCAGGGCTTCCATGGCGCTGGCGCTGTCGGTGAAGACGGGCACGTCCTGGGACGCCAGCAGCGCCGCCTGCTCGGCGGGCAGCGTGCCCGGTGCGATGACCAGGTGCGGCTTTCCACTGCCGCGCCGGGCGTCGCCAATGGCGCGCGCGAAGGTTTCCCGGCCCACGGCCGACGGCAAGGTGTGCAGGAACGCGACCACGGCGTCCACCGGCCCATCGCCCGCCAGCAGGGCCGCCGTCGCGCCGCTGCTGGGCGTCCCACCGACGCTGGTGACGTCCAGCGGGTTCAGCAGGCCGGGCGATCCCTTGATGCGGGTCAGGGCCTGGGTCGCCGCGTCGCTCAGGGCGGCGACCTCGAGTCCCTGGGCCACCGCCGCATCGGCGATCAGCGTGCCACCGCCGCCCGAGGCGGTGAGCACCCCCAGCCCGAGGCCTCGTGGCTGCCAACCGGGCGGCTGGCTCTGCACCAGGCGCGCGAAGGCCACCAGCGCCTCGACGGAACTCACCTGGGCCACGCCCGCGGCGTCCAGCAAGGCGCGGTAGGCGCGCGCGCTGCCCGCCAGGCGGCTCGAATGCGCATTGGTGGACGCCGCGCCCGCCTGTGTCATGCCCAGCTTGAGCACGGCCACCGGCTTGCCCGCGGCCTGGGCGCGCGCGGCGATGTCCAGGAAACGGGTGCCGTCGCGCAAGGCCTCCAGCACCAGCAGGATCACCTGCGTCTGCGGGTCGTTCACCAGGTACTCGAAGAAGTCGAGCATGTCCAGGTCCGCCTCGTTGCCCACCGCCACGAACTTGGACAGACCCACGCCACCCGTGTTCATGCGGGCGGACAAGGTGGAGAACAGCGCGCCGCTGTGCGAGACGATGGAGACCGGCCCTTCGGCGAGCACCTGCGCGTGCGCCGCGTTGTAGCCCAGCGAAAGGCGCTGGTGGGTGGCGTACAGGCCGTTGGTGTTGGGCCCGACGAAGCGGATGCCCCATTCCCGGGTGAGCGCCGTCAACGCGAGCTGGCGCGCGGCGCCCTCCTCGCCCGCCTCGGCGAAGCCCGTGGACGCGACCACGGCCGAGCCCACGCCGAGCTTGGCGCACTCCGTCGCCGCTTGCAGGGCCTGCGCACCGGGGACCACCAGGAACGCGACATCGGGCACGGCCGGCAGATCGGCCATGCGGGCGTAGCTGCGCAGGCCGGCCACTTCGTCGGCGCGCGCGTTGACCACGAAGATCTCGCCCGCGTACCCGCCATGGCGCAGGTACTCCAGGGGTCTGTGGCTCAGCTTGAGCGGGTCGGCGGAAGCACCGACGATGGCGATGCTGCGCGGATTGAAAAGGCGTGGCGGCACGCCACCGGGTCTCGGTTGGGTCATCGGGTTCGGTCGTTGGCGGAAGGTGGGGATCAGCGGCCGCGCCACACCGGCGCGCGCTTCTCGAGAAAGGCCCGCACGCCTTCGCGGCGGTCCTCGCTGGTGTAGGGGCTGGGGCCGATCTCCATGCGCAGCGCGGCGGCCACCGGCATGTCCAGCGTCTTCAGGGCGTTGGCTTTCATGCGCCGCACGGACAACGGCGCGTTCGACGCGATCCGCTGCGCCAGCGCCATGCTGCTGGCGAGCACCTGGTCTTCTTCCACCAGGGCGTTGAGCAGGCCGCTGTGCCACGCGCGCCCGGCGTCCATGGCGTCGCCCGTGCACAGCAGCTCCATCGCGAGCGCGGGCGCCACGCGCCGGGCCAGCATGACGGAGCCGAAGTTCGCGCCCAGGCCGATCCGGGCCTCCGGCAAGCCGAAGCGCGCACCCCAGTGGGACAGGCGGATGTCGCAGGCCAGCGCCAACTCGAAACCACCGGCCATCGCGCTTCCGTTGAGCGCGGCCACCACGGGCACCGGGCAGTCCAGCAGGACCTCGAACACCGTGCGCTCGATGCGCGCGTTCGGACCGCGCCACGGTGGGGCCTCGCCTTCGCTGGCGCGTTCGTCCTGCTGCCCCATCTCCTTCAGGTCGGCGCCCGAGCAGAACACCGGGCCTTCGCCCGTCAGGACCACACAGCGCGTGACCCCGTCTTCGCCCGCCGCCAGCACCGCCTCGGACAGCGCGTGGATCAGGGCTTTCGACAGCGCATTGCGGCGTTCCGGCCGGTTCAGCTTCAGGAGCAGCACATGCCCGTCGCGCGAAGCCAGCAGCACATTTTCATCGGCCATGCCGTGTCACTCCTGCTCCATGCCCGCGGCCTTGACGATGCGGGCCCAGAGCGCGATCTCCTTCTCCTGGAAGCGGGCGAACTGCTCGAGCGTCAAGGGATTGGGTTCGCTGCCGCTCTGGCGGAAGTAGCTGGGGTCGCTGACGATGGCCTCGCGCACCAGTTCGTTCAGGCGCCGCGCCACGGCCTCCGGCGCCTGCGCCGGCAGGTAGACGGCGGTCCAGGCGTACAGCTGGTAGTCGGTCAGGCCCTGTTCGGCGAAGGTGGGAATGTCGGGCGTGCTGCTCATGCGCTCCGCGCCGGTGGTGGCCAGGGCTTTCATCTTGCCGCTGCGGATGTTGGTCATCGCGTTCAGCCCGTCCGACCAGGTGAGGTCCACGCGCCCACCGGCGATGTCCGTCATGATCTGCGAGGGGCTCTGGTACGGCACGTGCAGCAGGTCCACACCGGCCAGCAGCTTGTAGAGCTCGCCACCGGCGCGGGCGGAGGCACTGGAACTGGCGAAGGTCAGGCTGCCTGGGCTCTTCTTCGCGAGCTCGGTCAGCTCCCGCACGTTGTTGGCGGGGAAGTCCTTGCGGGCCAGCAGGACCGTGGCGCCCTTGCTGACGGTGGCGATGGGCGTGAAGTCCTTGACGGGGTCGTAGGGCAAGCGCTTGAACAACGCGGGGTTGGCGGCGTGCGTGGTCTGGGTGGTGACCAGGGCCGTGTAGCCGTCGCGCGGCGCCTTGGCGACAAAGCTCGCCGCCAGGAAGCCATTGCCGCCTGGCTTGTTTTCGATCACCACCGGCTGCCCCGTGACCTTGGTGATGTGGGCGCCCACGAAACGGGCCACGGTGTCGGTGGCGCTGCCGGCGGCGAAGGCCACCACGAAGCGGATCGGCTTGTTCGGGTACTTCTCGGCGTCGGCGAGCTGGGCGTGCGCATGGCCGGCCGCCAGCGCCAACAGCAGCGCGCCGGCGGTCGCGCGGAACGTGGAACGGATCATGTTTGTCTCCTGGGATGTATCGAACGCCAGGCCATTGTTGGGCGGCGCGCGCGCTGGGTAAATTGAATTCTTGGTGTACGCTGATAACCTTTGGTTAATCTCTCGTCGATGCCATGAATCTGCGCCAAATGGAAGTTTTTCGCCACGTCATGCAGACCGGATCGATCAAGGGCGCGGCCGAACTGCTGCACATCAGCCAGCCGGCCGTGAGCAAGCTGCTGGCCGGGGCCGAGCGCCGCAACGCGCTGCAGCTCTTCGCGCGCGTCAAGAACCGCCTGGTGCCCACGCCCGAAGCGCACCGGCTGTATGCCGAGGTCGAGCGGCTCTGGGAGCGCGTCGAACGCGTGCGCGATCTGTCCCACGAGCTCTCGAATCCCAGTGGGGGCACGCTGGTGGTCGGGGTGTCGGCGAGCCTGGGCGCCACGGTGGTGCCCACCGTCGTTCAGGAGCTGATCCGCATGACACCGCTGGCGGTGGTGCGCATCGAGCAACTGGTGCCGCATCTGCTGGTGCAATCGCTGCTCGACGGCACCACCGACATCGGCGTCACGATGGGCGTCCAGCCCCATCCGAGCCTCGAGCTTCTGTCCCGGTACCCTTGCGGCCTCGTCTGCGTCATGCCCAAGGGCCACCCACTGTCGTCGCGGCGCTCCATCCGCGCCGCCGACCTGCGGGGTCAGCAGATCATCTCGTTCCCACAGTCCTTGAGCTACGGCATCTCGCCGCGCGACCTGTACGGCGAGTACGCGGAGGAAATCCGCGCCTCCGTGGAAGTGCGCTCAGGCCAGGCCGCCTGCTGGTACTGCCTGGCGGGCGCGGGCATCGCCGTGGTCGATGCGACCGCCGTCGCCGGCAAGGCGTTCCCGGGCCTGGTGTCGCTGCCCTACCGCTGCGAGGCGCAACTGGAAGCGCGCCTGATGCACCACGGCGAGCGCCCTCTCTCGCGCCTGGCCGAGCGGTTCTGCGACATCTTCAAGAGCACCTGGCCTCGCCTCATGGGCTGATCAACGCCGGCTCACGCGCGCTTCTGCACCCAGAACTGGTACATGCCGACGAAGGTCTCGGGGTGCTCGGTTTCGTACCGGTGCCACAGGCCCAGGTCGTGCGCCGCGCCTTCGTCGGGGAAGCGCGCGCGGAACCGCTGGCGCACCGTGGGCTCCACGTGCAGGCCCACGAAGTCCAGGCCCAGCCGGCGCAGCAGCGCCTGGATGTCGGGCAGCGTGGTGCGGTGCTCCTGCTCGTGGAACAGCAGGTCCCGGCAGGCACTGAGGCCGAAGAAGTCGCCAAAGGTGGTCAGCCGTCGGAGGGCTTCGGGGCCATCGCAGGCCATCAGCGCGGCGCGGGCATCGCGGATGCCGTCGGCCGTGGCCGGGAAACCGCGCTCGGCGATGAAGCGGCGCGCCGCCACCACCGGCGCGCGCGCCAGTTCGCTGTAGAGCCCGATCAGCATCAGGCCGCCCGGCCGCAGCAGCGGCAACAGGGCGCGCCAGCCCGCTTCGGGCTCGGCCAGGTGGTGCAGCACGCCGACCGATTCGATCAGGTCGAACCGCCGATCGATCGCACCGAGCTGCAGGAGGTCGGCCTGCGCGTATTCGATGCGCGCCAGGCCCAGCGCCCGCGCCTGGCGCATCGCATACGCCAGGCTGCGGGCGCTCAGGTCGATCGCGAGCACCTGCGCGCCCCGGTAGTGGTTCGCGGTCTCGGTCGAGTGGCGCCCGGTGCCGCAGCCCGCGACCAGGATGTCGATGCTGCGGCGCTCGCCCAGGGGCTGGAAGCGCGCGTGAGGGACCTGCCCGCGCAAGCGGTCGTCGAGCGACAAGGGCGCGGGGAACAGCGAAGGGCGCGTCCAGCGCGGGTAAGGGTTCTCCTCGTACTGCCGCCGCACGCGGCACGAGGTGTTTTCGCCGATGGCGGTCAGGCGCGGCAGGCGCTCGCGCAGGCGTTCTTCCTCCCGCACGCCGTCGATCTGCTGCCGCATCACGGCCTGCAGCGCCTCGGGCCACGGCCGGGCCGACAGCGCGTCGGCGTGGGCCAGGGTGTGCAGCGGCCGGTAGCTGGCCAGCGCCAGCAGCTCGTGCGCCTGCGGCAGGCCACCCGTGTCCAGCGTGGCGTTGATCCGGGCCTGGAGCTGCGCCAGCTGCCCGGTTTCGGGCGCGCTGCGGACCCACGCGTATTCGTTGATGAAGCACTGCCGCGCGAGCGCGCCCCGCAAGGCCCACAGACCTTCCTCAGGGGCAACGGGCGCCAGCGCTTCGGCCAGCAGCGCCGCGCGCGCCTGGGTCAGGCAACGCTCCAGCACCACGTCACACACCGTGGCGCTCTCCAGCAGGGCCAGCAGCAGGCGGTCCTCGCGCCAGGGCGCCAGGGCCTGCACCGTCATCGGGCCTTCCTGCCCGATGGCGCCTTGCAGGTGCGGCTCGCACAGGATCAGCGCGCTGGCCGCGCGCGCCAGCTCCTCGGGGCGCCGCCAGGCTTCGGCGATCGCGCGCGCGAGCACCGGCCGCAGGTGGCGCTGCAAGGCCTGGAGAGGCAGGCGCTGCAGGCATTCGGCCACGCCGATCTTCACTTCCACGGCCTCGTGGATCGACAGCGCCTGAAGGAAACAATCGAGCGCCTGCAGCGGCTGCCCCTGGCGGTTGAACACGACGCCGAGGTTGGCATGCGCCTGCAGAAAACCGGGCGCGATCGCGATCGCCTGGCGGTAGTGCACCGCGGCCTGGTCGAGCAGGCCCTGTTGCATGTGAAGCAGGCCGAGGTGGTAGTGGGCTTCGGGAAACCGGGGCCGGGCCAGCGTGGCGCGCGTGAGGTGGTCCAGCGCGGCCGCGGCGTCACCCGCCTCCAGAGCCCACAGGCCCATCCGGTGCAGCGCATCCGCCTGCGGCGCAGGCACACCGCCGCCACCCGCCAGGCAGCAATGCTTGTGCTTCTTTCCGCTCAGGCACGGGCAAGGGTCGTTGCGCCCCGCTGTCTTCATGCTGTCTGTCTCCTCAGGGTGGCCGTCACACGGCGGCGGTTCCCTCCCCTTTTTCTTCTTCTGGTCTTCTCGCGCTCAGAACCGGGGGGCGCGCTTCTCCAGAAAGGCGCGCACGCCTTCGGCAAAGGCAGGCCGATCCGCCAGTTCCATCTGGCGCTCGCGCTCCAGGGCCACCTGCTGTTCGAAGCTGTGGCTGCCGCCCTGTTCGTAGAGCCCGCGCACCTCGTGCACGGCATGGGCGGGCAGGCGGGCGAGCCGCTGCGCGAGCCGCAGGCTCTGGGCGGGCAGCTCCGCGTCGTCCACGCAGGCCCAGATCAGTCCCCATTGCGCCGCGTCCTGGGCCGAGAGCCGATCGCCCAGCAGCGTCAGCCCGAGCGCGCGGGCGCGGCCCACCGCGCGGGGCAGCGTCCAGCTCGCGCCCAGGTCCGGCACCAGGCCCAGCGCCGGGGCGAACGGCAGGTAGAAAAACGCGGAGCGCGCCGCGATCACGATGTCGGCCGCCAGCGCCAGGCCCACACCGCCGCCGGCCGCCGCGCCGTTGACCGCGCACACCACCGGCACGCGCAGCGCGCGCAGGCCCGTCACGATCGGATTGCCCGCGTCGGCCATCATGTCGCCGATCGCACCACCCGCGCTGGTGCCGCCATGGGTCGGGCGGTCGGGATCGAAGTCGGACAGCTTGGCGCCCGAGCAAAAGGCCTTGCCGCTGCCGGTGAGGATCAGCGCGCGCACGGAAGCCTCCTCGCGCACCCGCTCCAGCGCCTGCAGGCAGCCCTGCCGCATGCCCACGCTGATGGGGTTCATCTGCGCGGCTTCGTTGAGGGTCAGGGTGGCGATGCCATCGGCCACCTCGAACAGCACGGCGGGTGCGCCACTCATGTCGGGTCTCCTCCGGCCTTGCCGGTGTATTGCTCGGGGAAATGCAGGCGCACGATCTCGCCGTCGGTCTTCAGCGCGTGGCAGCCGCCCAGGGGCGAGTTGCGGTGCTCGGGCTGCTCGCGGTCGGTCACGTCGTCCGCGCCGCTCCACAGCATCTGGAAGGCGGTGGTGGCCATGGGCGGCAGCAGCTCGGTCATGTGGGTGCAGCCCAGCTCGGCCCGGAACAGGCGCTTGGCCACCAGGATGAAACCGGGCTGGATGCGCTGCCCGATCAGGCGGCGGTAGCTCTCGGTGATGGCGCCGCACACGGCGTGCGGCCCCTCCACCGTGTGCGCCTCCACGCCGTGGATCAGCCGGTCGCGGTCGATGGTCAGGCACAGGCTCATGTGGTGGATGGGCTGGTTCTCCCCCACGCTCTTTTCTTCCAGCTCGATCGGGAACGGTTTGGTGTCGATCAGCGTGCCCACGATGTCGAAGAGCCCGTCGTCGCGCTCGAAGCCTTCGCAGTGGATGCGCCGCAGGTGCACCTGGCGGCGCGTCACCGGGGGCGGCGGCGTGCCGGCCATCTCAGTCCGGCGCCCCGTGCACCACACCGGCGGCCACCAGCGCGTCGATCTCGGCGTCGCTGCGCCCGAGCGAGCGCAGGATGTCCCGGCTGTCGCGGCCGATCGCGGGCGCGGCCGGCGGCAGCTCGCTGGGCGTGCGGTCGAAGCGCGGCGCGGGCGCGGGTTGCACCGCCCCACCCTGCTCCACGAAGGTGCCGCGCGCGCGGTTGTGCGGGTGCGCCGGCGCCTCGGCCATGCTGAGCACGGGCGCCACGCAGGCGTCGCTGCCTTCGAGCAGTTCGCACCAGGCGTCGCGGCTCTTCTGCAGGAACAGCGCCGCCAGCTTCTCGCGCAGCGCGGGCCACTCGGCGCGCTCCCACTGCCGCGCGAAGTGAGCATCCGTGATGCCGCACTTCTCCAGCAGCAGCCGGTAGAACTGCGGCTCGATCGCGCCGACCGACAGGTAGCGCCCGTCCGCACAAAGGTAGTTGCCGTAGAAATGCGCCGAGCCGTCGAGGAAGTTGCTCGCGCGCTCCTCGTGCCAGAAGCCCTTGGCCTGCAGGCCATACTGCGCGGCCATCAACACGGCGGCGCCGTCGGTGATGGCCGCGTCCACCACCTGGCCCTGGCCCGAGCGCTGCGCTTCATGGAGCGCGGCGACCACGCCGAGCGCGAGCAGCATGCCGCCACCGCCGTAGTCGCCCACCAGGTTCAGCGGCACGGCGGGTGGCCGGTCGGCCGGGCCCATGGCGTGCACCGCGCCCGAGAGCGCAATGTAGTTCAGGTCGTGGCCGGCGGCCTGGGCCAGCGGCCCGGTCTGGCCCCAGCCCGTCATGCGGCCATAGACCAGCTTCGGGTTGCGCGCCAGGCAGTCCTTCGGGCCGACGCCGAGTTTTTCGGTCACGCCCGGGCGAAAGCCCTCGATCAGGATGTCGGCCTTGTCCACGAGCCGCAGCACGGTCTCCACCGCGCGCGGGTCTTTCATGTTGAGCGCGATGGAGCGGCGCCCCCGGTCCACCACGCTGTCGTTGCGCATCAGCGCCTCGAGCGCGCTGCCGCCGCCGGGCGGGGGCATGCGGTCGATCCGGATCACCTCGGCCCCCATGTCGGCCAGCATCATGCCGGCGAAGGGGCCGGGGCCGATGCCCGCGAGTTCGATGACGGTGACGCCGTGCAGAGGTCCGCTCATGGTGCGTGGCCCCCGCTCACATGCGCTTGGCGACTTCTTCGAGCATCACCTCGGTGGCGCCGCCCCCGATGGTGAGGATGCGCGCGTCGCGCGCCATGCGCTCCACCGGCGTGCCGATCATGTAGCCGGTGCCGCCGTGCAGCTGCAGGCAGGTGTGCACCACCTCCTGCAGGGTCTCGGCGGCGAAGCACTTGAGCATGGAGACCTCGCGCACGATGTCCTTCCCCTCGTCGATCATCTGCGCGCACTGGTAGGTGAGCGAGCGCACGGCCGCCGTCTTCGAGGCCATCCAGGCCAGCTTGTTGCGCACCACCTGCTGGTCCCACAGCGACTTGCCGAAGGCCTGGCGCTGCTTCACGTACTCCACCGTCAGCTCGATGGCGCGCGAGGCCGTGCCCGAACTGAGCGCGCCGATCACCAGGCGCTCGTTCTGGAAGGTGCTCATGATGTAGTAGAAGCCCTTGCCCTCCTCGCCCAGCAGCGCGTCGTGCGGCACGTGCAGGTCTTCCAGGTAGAGCTCGGCCGTGTCGGACGAGCGCCAGCCGTGCTTGTCCAGCTTGCGCGCGATCTTCAGGCCCGGGTTGCCTTTCTCCACGATGAACAGCGACAGGCCCTTGCTGCCCTTGGCGTGCGGGTCGGTGCGCGCGGCCACGATGTAGATGTCGCCGAACACCGCGTTGGTGATGAACATCTTGGAGCCGTTGATCACCCAGCCGCCGTCGGTGCGTTCGGCGCGCGTCTTCAGGCCCGCCACGTCGGAGCCGGCGTGCGCCTCGGTCACGCAGATCACGCCCACCTTCTCGCCCGCGCAGGCCGCCGGCAGGTAGCGCTGCTTCTGCTCGTGCGTGCCGCGGTGCGCGATGTGCGAGAGCGACATGTCGCTGTGCACCGTGAGCGCGGAAGCCACGCCGCCGTAGGTCGAGCGCGAGAGTTCCTCACCCAGCACCAGCGAGGACAGCGCGCCCAGCCCGCCGCCGCCATATTCGACCGGGTGGCGCATGCCCAGGAACCCCATCGCGCCCAGGTCGGTGAAGACGTGGCGCGGGATCTCGCCGCTGGCTTCCCAGGCGTCGCCATGGGGAACGATCACCTCGTCCACATAGCGGCGCAACTGCTCGCGCACCATGCGCAGGTCCTCGTCGACGATGTCGGGTTCGCTGAAGTAAGGCAGGGTCATGGAAACGGTCTCCAAAAGGTTCTGTCACTATTATAGACCGACACGTCGGGTTATTTAAAGCCCTGGGCGCAAGGCGGGCGGGGAAATTCAACGGGGTACACTCTCAGGCCTCTGAGAGGAAACAGACATGCCACGCGTGCGATCCGACGACTACGACGCCAAGAGCCAATCCATCATGGACAGCGCCGCCGCGCTTTTTGCGAAGGTGGGCTACCCCAACGCCAAGATGCAGGACATCGCGCAGGCCTGCGGCGCGACCAAGTCCATGCTCTACCACTACTTCCCGACCAAGGACGACCTGCTCAGCGCCATGCTGACGGAGCACCTGGAACGGGTGATCGCCAGCGTGGACGAGGCCGTGGCCGGCGACCGGCCGGTGAAGGAGCGTTTCGCCGCCTTCGTGCAGACCTACGCGCAGAAGTCGGCGCAATCGCGCCGCCGCCACGTCATCGCGATGAACGACGTGAAGTTCCTGCCCAAGGCCATGCAGACGCCGCTGCGCCAGCTGGAGAAGAAGGTGACCGACCAGGTGGCCGACCTGCTGCGCGAACTCCACCCCGGGCTGGAAGACGGCGTCTACAAGCCCTACGCGATGATGCTGCTGGGCATGCTGAACTGGACCGACTACTGGTACCGGCCCGGCGGCCCGATGAAGTCCGACGAACTCTGCGAGCGCATCACGCGCCTGTTCCTGCTCGGCTTCATGGCCGAGAAGTAGGCCCCGGCCCCTCGGCTCACTTCATCATCTGGTCGTAGTCGAGCACGACCTTCCAGCGCCCGTTCTGGAGCTGCGAGAGCCGCGCCTCACTGGTGGCCAGGTGGCTGGTGGGCGACCAGCTCATCGCCGGCATGCCGAACATGTCGCTCGGCACCTTGAGCGACTCCAGCGTCTTCGCCAGCGCATCGGTGCTCACGTTGGGCCCGTTCTTCTGCAGCGCGGTCGCCAGCCGGTCGATGATCACGTAGCCGTAGGTCGAGAACACGGTGGGGTTCTCGTTGTAGGCGGTCTTGTACTTGTTGGCCCAGAAGCGCAGCGGCTGCGAAGCGTCGTCCTCGTAGGGCACCTGCGCCATCATGGTCGAGTACAGGCCGTCCATGCCCTTGCCGCCCAGGCGCGGGATCAGGTCGGTGTAGGCGCCCACCGAGGTCAGGAAGGTCGGGTTGTAGCCCAGCTTGCGCGACTCGGCGATGGCGCCCACGGTCTCGCGGATCACCGTGCCCAGCACCACGAAGTCGCAATTCGCCGCGCGCAGGCGCGCCACCTGCGATGAAAAGTCCGTCGCGCCGCGCTTGTAGGTGGTGCGCTCGGCGAATTCCACGTGGATGCTCTTGAGGCCGATCTCCGCGCCCTTCATCACCTCCTGGCCATAGTCATCGTCCTGGTACAGGGTGCAGGCCTTGGTGGCGTTCTTTTCCTTGTACAGGCGCGGCGTGGCGCGCGTCATCTGCTCGATGTAGGACGAGACGAAAGCGAACTTGAGCTTGTCCACCGGCTCGTACATGTCCTTGGCCAGCGCCATGGGGAAGAAGTTCATCACGTTCTTCTGCGCCAGCGTGGGCATGGCCGCGTTGGCACTCGCCGCGCCCAGCATGCCGACCATCACGAACACCTTGTCCTGATTCACCAGCTTCTGCGCGGCGAGCACGGCGCGCTTGGGGTCGTAGCCGTTGTCTTCCACGCGCAGCACCAGCTTGCGGCCGTGCACCCCGCCCTGCTCGTTCACCTCGGCGATGCGCAGGTTCATGCCGTTGCGCAAGTCCTTGCCGTAGCCCGCGAGCGGGCCCGAAAGATCGAGGATGGAGCCGATGAGCAACTGGTCCTTGCTCACGCCCTGCTGCTGGGCCAGCGCGGGCCAGGCCAGCGCCGCCAGGGACAGGGCGGCCCATGGGATCAGGGTGCTGCGGTGCTTCATGTCGGTCTCCTTGGGTGGGTGGATCAGACGGGGTGGTAACGGCCGCCCGACGCGGCCATGTCGCGCAGCGCCTGCGGCGCCTCGAAGCGCGGGCCGTGGCGTTGGGCCAGGCGGTCGCAGGCCTCGACGAAGCGGGCCGCGCCCACCATGTCGATGTGGCTGATGGCGCCGCCGAGCACGGACGGGAAACCCCAACCCAGCAGCGAGCCCACATCCGCATCGCGCGTGCTCACGATGCCCTCGGCCACGCAGCGCGCCGCCTCGAGCGATTGCGAGTACATGAGGCGCTGGCGCACCTCGTCCAGGCTCGGTTGTTCTTCCGCCAGCGGGAAGCGCTGCGCCAGGCCCGGCCAGAGCTTCTTGCCACCCTCGGCGGGGTGGTCGTAGAAGCCCTTGCCGGCCTTGCGGCCCGGGCGGCCCAGCTCGTCCACCATGGCGACCAGCACCTCGTCCTGCGGCTGCTCGCGGTAGGCCGCGCCCTGGTCCAGGCGGCCCTGCTTCATGGCCTTGTGCAGCAGCTCGACGGAGAACTCGTCGATCAGCGCCAGCGGCGGCATGGGCATGCCGGCCAGGCGCCCGGCGTTCTCGATCAGGTTCGGGTTCACGCCCTCGGCCAGCATGGTCATGGCCTCGAAGGGGTACATGCCGAAGGCGCGGTTGGCGTAGAAGGCCGGGCAGTCGTTGACCACGATGGGCGTCTTGCGGATGCGCTTGACGAAGTCCATGGCGTGCGCCACGGCGGCCTCGCCGGTCTTCCCGCCACGGATGACTTCCACCAGCGGCATCTTCTCCACCGGCGAGAAGAAGTGCAGGCCCACGAAGGACGCGGGGCGCGAAGACACCTCGGCCAGGCCGGTGATGGCCAGCGTGGAGGTGTTGGTGGCGAAGATGGCGTCGGCGTCCATCGCGGCCTCGGCGCGCCGCGTCACGTCGGCCTTCACCGCGCGGTCCTCGAACACCGCCTCGATCACGATGCCGCAGCCCGCGAGCTCGGCCATGTCGGTGGTGGTCTTCACGCGCGCCAGGGTCTGGTCTCGTTGCGCGGCGTCCAGGCGGCCCTTGGCCACCTGGCCGTCGAGGATCTTCGCGCCGTAGGCCTTGCCTTTCTCGGCGGCCTCCAGGCTCACGTCCAGCAGCACCGTCTCCAGCCCGGCCACCGAGCACACATGGGCCAGGCCCGCGCCCATCATGCCGGCGCCCAGCACCGCCACCTTGCCGAACTTGCGCGGCGGCACGTCCTTCGACCGGCCCGCGAGCCGGTTCGCGTCGCCCATGGCGTAGAACAGCGTGCGGATCATGTTCTTGGTTTCGGGCGAGGTCGCCAGGCGCGCGAACTGGCGCTGCTCGATGCGCAGGCCGGTGTCGATGTCGACCTGGCAGCCGTCGTACACGGCCGCCAGAATGGCCTCGGGCGCCGGGTACAGCGCCTGCGTCTTGCCCAGCAGGTGGCCGGACACGCCGAAGAACACCTGCGTGGGCCCGGGCGACTGCGGCGTGCCGCCGGGGAATTTGTAGCCCTTGGCGTCCCAGGGTTTGACGGTGGCGCTCGCGCCCTCGTTCAGCAGCCAGTGTTTCGCGCGCGCCAGCAGCTCGGCCGCCGGCACCACCTCGTCCACGATGCCCGCCTCCAGCGCCTTCTGCGGCCCGACCTTGCGGCCTTCGAGCAGGTAGGGCAGCGCGGCCTTGATACCGATCATGCGCGGCAGGCGCTGCGTGCCGCCAGCGGCGGGCAGCAGGCCCAGCGTCACCTCGGGCACGCCGAGCTGCAGCCTGGCGTCGTCCACCGCGATGCGGCGGTGGCAGGCCAGGCAGACCTCCAGCCCGCCGCCCAGCGCCGTGCCGTTGATGGCGGCCACGAAGGGCTTGCCCGAGGTCTCGATGCGGCGCAGCGTGGCGCTCAGCGGCCCGGTGATGTCCATGGACTGCTGCGCGCTCGAGATGGTGCGGATGAATTCCAGATCACCGCCGGCCAGGAACTCGGGCCGCGCCGAAGTCACGATCACGCCGCGCACGGCCGCGTCCGCCACCGCGCGGTTCACCGCCGCGCCGAAGGCCGCGATCGAGTCCGTGTTCAACACGTTCATCGGCCGGTCGGCCACGTTCCACGTCAGGGTCGCGATGCCGTCCGCGTCCACCGTGTAATCCACCATTGTTTCGCTCCAGTTGCTTGTTGTTGTGGCGCTCAGACGCGCTCGATGACCATGACGGACCCCATGCCGCCGCCCACGCACATCGTGACCACGCCGGTGCTCAGGTCGCGCCGCTCCAGCTCGTCGAGCAGGGTGCCGAGCAGCATGCCGCCGGTGGCGCCCAGCGGGTGGCCCATGGCGATCGCGCCGCCGTTGACGTTCACGCGGTCGTGCGGCACGTCCAGCACCTCCATGAAGCGCAGCACGACGGAGGCAAAGGCCTCGTTGCACTCGAACAGGTCCACGTCGCGCGCGTTCATGCCGGCGCGCTTGAGCGCGGCCTGCGCGGCCGGCGCCGGGCCGGTGAGCATGATGGTGGGCTCGGTGGACACGGTGCCGAAGGCGCGCACGCGGGCGCGGGCTTTCAGGCCCTGCGCGGCCGCCGCTTCCTTCGTGCCGATGAGCACGGCCGAGGCGCCGTCCACGATGCCCGAGGAGTTGCCCGCGTGGTGGATGTGTTCGATGCCGCCGAGCTGCGGGTAGCGGTGCAGCGCCAGCGCGTCGAAGCCCATCTTCTCGCCCTGCGCGGTGAACGAAGGTTCCAGCTTGGCCAGCGTCTCCATCGTGGTGTCGCCGCGCACGTGCTCGTCGCGCGCCAGGATCACCAGGCCGTTGAGGTCGCGCACCGGCACCACCGACTTGTCGAAGTAACCCTCGCGCCAGGCCTGGGCCGCGCGGCGCTGGCTCTCGACCGCGTAGGCGTCCGCGTCCTGGCGGCTGTAGCCATAGAGCGTGGAGATCAGGTCGGCCGAGATGCCCTGGGGCACGATGCGGTTGGGGATGGTGAGCTGCGGGTCGGTGATCCAGGGGCCGCCCGAGGTGAACATGGGCACGCGCGACATGCTCTCCACGCCGCCGCCGATGACCAGTTCGGCCTGCCCGGACTTCACCAGCGCGGAGGCGAAGTTGCAGGCCTCCAGGCCCGAGCCGCAGAAGCGGTTGATCTGGATGCCGGGCACCGCCTGGTCGTAGCCGGCGGCGAACACCGCGCTCTTGGCGATGTCGGCCGCCTGCTCCTGCACCGGCTCGACGCAGCCCAGGATCACGTCGTTCACTTGCGAGGTGTCCAGGCCGTGCCGGTCGCGCAGCGCGGCGAGCAGCCCCCCGGCCAGGCGCGCCGAAGGCACCTCGTGCAGACCGCCGCTGGCGCGGCCCCGGCCGCGCGGGGTGCGCACGGCGTCAAGAATGTAGGCTTCCGTCATATTGAAAGGGATGGTTGGGGAATGGCGCGCTTCAGCGCCCCTGGAACACGGGCGGGCGGCGCTGCTGGAAGGCGGCGATGCCCTCCTTCAGGTCGGCGGTGGCGAACACCTGGGCGAGCTGGCGGCCCTCGTGGGCGAACATGGCGTCGAAGTCACCGCCCTGCAGCAGGATCTCTTTCGACAGGCGCAGCGCCTGCGTCGGCCCGGTGGCGATGGCCTGCGCCGTCTTCGCCACCTCGTCGGCGAGCTGCTCGCGCGGCAGCGCGCGGTTGATCAGGCCCAGTCGCGCCGCATCGGTGCCGCTCAACAGGCGGCCGGTGTAGATGAGCTCGGCCGCCAGCGGGTGGCCCAGGCGGCTCAGCAAGAAGTGGTGGGTGCCGCTGTCGGGCACCATGCCGATGTGGCGGAACGGGCTGCCGAACAGCGCCCCGTCCTCGGCGAAACACAGGTCGCAGCACAGCGCCAGCCCGAAGCCGAAGCCCAGCGCCGGGCCGGTCACGGCAGAGATGGTGGGCACGGGCAGCTCGCGCAGGCGGCGGCAGAACGGGCCGACCACGTCCGCGATCAGGGCCATGGGGTCGTCGGCCGCCGGGTCGATGGAGCCGATGTCCCAGCCGGCGGAAAACACCGGGCCGGCGCCCTGGATCACCAGGCAGCGCGCGCCGCTGGCGAGCGCCTCGTCCAGCAGCGCGCCCAGGCGTTGCACGTCGGCGGTGCGGAAGGTGTTCTTGGGTTGCGCGAGGTCCAGCACCAGGGTGGCGACGGCGCCTTCGGTGCGCAGGGTGATGCCCGTGGCGGGCCGGATGGCGGTGGCGGTTGACATGCCCGCCACTCTGCCAGCGGGGCCGGCCCGGAATATCGTCGCCTCGGACGATTCGACTAGTCGCGACCGGCCGCGATGATCGCCTGCGCCAGTTCCGCCGGGCGCGTGAACCAGGCCTCATGGCTGCCGGGCGCCTCGAGATAGCGGAACAGGCCCAGCCGCTCCGACAGCCGGGGGTGCCACGGCAGGCTGGCCGGCAGCGCCACGTCCAGCACGCAGTTCAGGTACGACTTGCCGACCGGCAGCGCGGCCAAAGGCTGGCTGAGGGCCGAGGGCTCGGTGAAGGTGCGGTAGGGGTGGGGATTGAGCTTGGCGTAGGCGGCCTGGGCCAGCGCGAGGTCGGCATCGTTGATGAAGGCCTCGCGCCAGATCTCGAACGGCAGCATCACGGCCTGCCCGTTCGCGCCGGCGATCTGGTCGAACAGCGCCTTGTAGTGCGGCGGCACCAGGTCGTTGAGGCACTCGCCCGGCTGCGGCACGAAAGCGTTCACGTAGACCAGGCGCGCCAGGCGCGGCAGCAGCCGCTCGGCCGCGCCGGATATGACCATGCCGCCGTAGCTGTGGCCGACCAGGCGCACCTCTTTCAGGTCGCGGCTTTCGATGTCGCTCACCAGCGAGGCCACCGCCTCGGCCAGGCCCACGGCGGCGCGGTCGTCGCCCGGGCGGTTGCCGGCCAGCGTGGGGCAATGCACGGTGTGGCCGGCCGCGCGCAGGTGCCCGGCGGTGGCTTCGAGTTCGGCGCCGGTGTGCCAGGCGCCATGGACAAGGACGTAGGTATCGGACATGGGGGTCTCCTGTGAAAGTGCAGCGCACTGTAGGCCGCGCCCGCGGCGGTGGATGGCCGCTGCCCGCCAGGCCCATGGCCGCTGACGGCCCGCGAAGGTCTCAGCGCTGGCGGCGCAGGGCGCCCGGCGTGTGCCCCGTGGCGTGGCGGAACGCGCGCACGAAATGCGAGGGGTCGAGCAGGCCCACGCGGCGGCCGATTTCGGCGACCGTGAGGCGGTCGAAGCGCGGATCGGCCAGCAGGCGGCGCGCGCTGTCCATGCGGCAGGCCATGAGTTGCTGGGCGAACGTGTGCCGGTGCGCGGCCAGCGCGCGGTGCAGGCTGCGCTCGCCGATGCCCAGGCCGGCGGCCACGGCGGCGGCGGTGAGCCCGGGCTCGGCGTGGCGCTGGCGCACCGCGTCGGCGATGCGCGCGGCCAGGCCGGGGCGGGCCGGCGGCGCCTCGGTGCCGGCGGCCAGCGCCAGCAACGCACCGAGCTGATCGGCCAGCAGCGCCGGTGGCAGCGGTGGCGCCAGCGCCAGCTCGGGCTGCAGCTGGCGCGCGAAGGCCGAGAGCGCGGCGCCGAAGCCGCTTCGGCCATCCAGCGCGCGCCCGCAGGCGGCCGCCGGGTCGGGCAGCCAGCGCTCGACCCAGTCCGAGGGCAGTTGCAGCGAGATGGTGTCGCAACGGGTGTCGAAGTGGAATTCGTACCGGCGGCGCGAATCGACCAGCAGGCAGTCGCCCGGCGCCAGCCGCGTGCCGCGCGCCTCCTGGGCGCCGGCCCAGGGCTCATCGGTCTTGCAGAGCAGGTAGAAGTAGTTCGGCCCGCCGCGCGACAGGTGCCGGGGCGTGCGGTAGACGTCCTGCGCGCTGCCCTCGACGCGGTTGAGCTGCAGCTCGCCCAGCGCGGCCGAGGTCAGCGCGGCCTCGAAGCGCCGCGGCGCGCGGCTGCGCACGTCCATCGCCAGAAAGCCTTCGCAGACCGCGTCCACCCAGTAGTCCAGGGACCGCCCGTTGGAAGCGGCCTCGGTGCTCCAGCGGCGCAGCGGGGTGTTCATGGCGCCAAGCATGGCACGCCCGCGCCCCGGCAGGCAAGCCCGGAAAACCCGCCTTCGAGGGCCTTACAGGTCGCGGGCGATCAGCTCTTTCATGATCTCGTTGGTGCCGCCGTAGATGCGCTGCGCCCGCGCGTCCACGTAGGCGCGCGCGATCGGGTACTCGGCCATGAAGCCGTAGCCGCCGTGCAGCTGCACGCAGGCGTCCACCACCTTGCCCTGCAGGTCGGTCGTCCAGTACTTGGCCATGGAGGCCGCCTGCGCGTCCAGCGTGCCGCGCAGCAGCAGCGCCAGGCAGTGGTCCACGAAGGTGCGGCCGATCTGAATCTCGGTCTTGAGCTCGGCCAGCACGAAGCGCGTGTGCTGGAAATCGGCCACCGCCTGCCCGAAGGCCTTGCGCTCGCGCACGTAGTCCAGCGTCCAGCGGTAGGCCGCTTCGGCGGCGGCGATGGCCGAGATCGCGATCTGCAGCCGCTCCCAGGGCAGCTCGCGCATGAGGTAGACGAAGCCCTGGTTCTCCTCGCCCAGCAGGGCGTCGGCCGGCACGCGCACGTTCTCGAAGAACAGCTCGCCCGTGTCCTGCGACTTCAGGCCCATCTTCTTGAGCGGCTGGCCCTTGCGCACGCCGGGCAAGCTGGTGTCCACCGCCAGCAGGCTCACGCCCTTGGCGCCGGCGGCCGGGTCGGTCTTGGCGACCACGATCACCAGGTCGCACACGGTGGCGTTGGAGATGAAGGTCTTGGAGCCGTTGAGCACGAACCCATCGCCCTCGCGCACCGCCGCCGTGCGCACGGCCTTCACGTCCGAGCCCGCGCCGGGTTCGGTCATGGCGAGCGCACCGATCACCTCGCCCGTCACCATGCGCGGCAGCCAGCGCTGCTGAAGGTGTTCGCCCGCGAAGTGCAGCAGGTAGTTGGTGACGATCTCCGAGTGCATGGTGAGCGAGAGGCCGAAGTTGCTGTACGGCGCCGCCTCTTCCAGCAGCACGGCGGAGTACAGCAGGTCCGCGCCCGGCCCACCGAGCGACTCGGGCACGGTGGGACACAGCAGGCCGGCCGCGCCGGCCGCCTCGAAGAAGCCGTGTTCGAAGCCGCCGCGCGCTTCCCAGTGTTCGATCTTCGGCGCCACCTCGGCCTGCAGGAAGCGGCGCACCGTCTCGCGGAAGAGTTCGTGTTCGGGTTGGAAGATCTCGCGTTGCATCATGGGAGTAAGAACTTTCTCAGGCCAGCCAGCCCGCGCGCCGGGCGACCTGCACGGCCTCCATGCGGTTGCGGGTGTCGAGTTTCACGTTGATGTTGCGCAGGTGGGTGCGGATGGTGGTTTCGGCCACGAACATGCGCTCGCCGATCTGGTCGTTGGACAAGCCTTCGGCCACCAGGCGCAGCACCTGCAGTTCTTTTTTGGTCAGCGCGTCGATGGCACTGGCCGAGGGCGTCGCCGCGCCGGCCACGGCGGGCGGCGGCAGCGGCGCCACGGGCGCGCGCAGCAGGCGGTCCAGGAAGGCGATGGGCGCGCCGCCATCCGCGTCGAGCAGGTCGGTCGGTCCGCTGCGAAGTTCCTGCAGCATCACCAGCAGCAGCGGCCCTTCCACCAGGAAGGCGCGCACATAGCCCTCGGCGGCACCGAAGCACACGGCCTTGGCCAGCACGCGCATGGCGCGGTTGCGCTCGCCCAGCTTGTACTGGGCCTGCGCCAGCACCAGGCGCAGCGTCATGGCGCGGCGCTCGCGCTGGGCGCGTTCGGCCGCGTCCACCTCGGCGCGCAGTTCGGCCACCACCTCGGCCGCGTGCCCGGCCTGCACGGCCCAGCGCGCGTGCGCCAGCGCCAGCGTCTCGACCTCGTTGGCGCGCAAGGACGAGCGGCTCACGCGCGCCCACAGCGCCTTGTCGCCACAGTGGTCGATCTCGGCGCGCGCGCGGCCCAGCCGGCCTTCGGTCACCAGCATGCGCACGCGCTCCAGCCGCGCGCCGGCCACCACGCGCGGCAGGCCGTCGCGGTGGCCCAGGTGCTCCAGCTCGGCCAGCAGTTGCAGCGCGTGGTCGGCATCGCCCTGGTCCTGCGCGATGCGCGCCATCACCACGTGGGCCAGGATCAGCTGGTCCGGAATGCCCACATGGCGGATCAGCGGGATGTAGACCGCCAGCAGGCGCTCGGCCTGGTCGAGCTGGTCGGCCTCGAACAGGGCCTCGGCCAGCAGCACGCCGGCCATGGCGTTGCCGTTGGTGGTGCGGCCCGCGTCGTGCGTGCCGGCGTTGACGGCCAGCCGCAGGCGCGCGAGCGCCTTGCGCAGCCGGCCCTGCGTGAGGTCCACCGCCGCCTCGGCGGCTTCGGAGAGCGTGAAGTTGAAGCTGCTGCGGTGCTCGGGCTGGCGGCTGCGCGCGGCGTCGGCGTAGCGCAGCGCCTCGTGGTAGCGGCCCGCGATCATCGCCAGGTTGGCCAGGATGATCTCCAGGAAACCGCGCACGAAGCTCACGTGGCTGGGCAGCGCGCCCAGCAGGGCCGAGGCCAGTTCGGTCGCCTCGTCGGTGCGGTCGGTCAGCACCATGAAGAGCGGCTTCATCGCGAGGCGGTGCGCCCTCACCTCCTCGTCCGGGTCGGCGCGGCGCTCCAGGCGCTCCAGCAGGGGCGCGGCCGCCAGCGGGCCGCGCGCGAAACACACGGCCCAGGCGTGCACCACCTGCAGCATGGGGTGTTCGTCGAGCAGGCCGCGCTCCAGCAGCGGGTCCAGCCAGCGCGAGAGCAGGCGCATGCGGCCCTGGTCCAGCAGGGCCTGCGCGTGCTGGTTCAGCAGCGGCAGCGCGGTGCGCACGTCGCCGGCGGCCAGCGCGTGTTCGATGGCGGGCACCGGCCGGCCCTGGCCGAGGAACCAGCGCGCCGCCGCGCGGTGCAGGCCGGGCACCTCGTCCGGGTACTGGCGCAGCAGCTGCGCGCGCAGGAACTCGGCGAACATGCCGTGGTAGCGGTAGCCGCTGCCCTCGGGCTGCAGCGGAATCAGGAACAGGTGCGACTGCTCCAGCGAGCGCAGCATGGCGGCGCTGTCCTCGCGCCCGCAGATCAGGTTGCACAGCGAGGCGTTGAGCACGGCGAGCACGCTGGAGCGCAGCAGGAAACCGCGCACGTCCTCGGTCTGGCGCGCCAGCACGTCTTCCACCAGGTAGTCCACCACGGCGGCGTTGGAGCCGGTGAAGCCGGCGATGAATTGGCCCGGGTGGTCCCGGTGCTCGAGCGAGACCGAGGCCAGCCACAGCGCCGCCGCCCAGCCCTCGGTGCTGCGGTGCAGGCGCACGATGTCTTCGCTCTCCAGCACCAGGCCGCGCCGCTCGCGCAAAAAGCCCTCGGTCTCGCTGACCGAGAAGCGCAGCTGCGCCGGGTCGATCTCCAGCAGGCGGCCGCGCGCGCGCAGCCGGCCCAGGCTCAGCTCGGGCGCGCCGCGCGAACCCACGATGAGCTGGGCGCCGCGCGGCAGCTGGTCGATGAGTTCGTTCACCAGGCCCAGCGCCACCGGGTTCTGCAAGGCCTCGAAGTCGTCGAGGAAGAGCGCGAACGGCGCGGGGTGCGCCGCCACGTGGTCGATCACCGAGAAGGCCAGCTCCTCCAGGTTGCCCACGGGCGCGCCGCGCGCGCGCGCCAGGCCGGGCACCAGCGGTTCGAGCGCGGCGGCCAGCACGGTGAGGAAGCGGCCCACGTCGTTGTCCGCCCGGTCCAGCGTGAGCCAGGCGGTGGGCAGGCCGGCTTCCTCGAAGCGGTGGCGCACCTGCAGCATCACCGTGGTCTTGCCGAAACCCGCCGGGGCTCGCAGCAGCACCAGCCGCGCCGAGCCGGCGTTGAAGATCTTCTCGCCGACCTCGGCGCGCACGATCTCGAAAGCCGTGGGCAGCGGCGGGTTGAGCTTGGCCGCCAGCGGCGAGCCGCGCGCGGCCTCGTCCACGGCCTCGGTCGCCGTGCTCACCAGTCTCAGTCGCGCGCCTTCGGTTGCCATGTCATCCCGCCTTCGTGTACATCGTA
This sequence comes from Hydrogenophaga sp. GW823-FHT04C09, assembly GCF_058796355.1. NCBI lineage: Bacteria > Pseudomonadati > Pseudomonadota > Betaproteobacteria > Burkholderiales > Comamonadaceae > Hydrogenophaga > Hydrogenophaga sp. GW823-FHT04C09. The sequence goes on from NZ_JBXAIO010000001.1 coordinate 71,220, forward strand.
ACGACGCAGGCGCCGCCGAGCCCGAGGTTGTGTTGAAGCGCGACCTTGGCGCCGTCCACCTGGCGCGCACCGGCCTGCCCACGCAGCTGCCACACCAGCTCGGCGCACTGCGCCAGCCCGGTCGCGCCCAGCGGATGCCCCTTGGACAGCAGGCCGCCCGAGGGGTTGGTGACCACACGGCCACCGTAGGTGTTGTCGCCGTCCAGGATGAAGCGCTCGGCCCCGCCCTCTTCCACCAGGCCCAGGGCCTCGTAGGTGATGAGCTCGTTGCTGGTGAAGCAGTCGTGCAGCTCGACCACCGGCACATCGCCCGGGCCGATGCCGGATTGTTCGTACACGCGCTGGGCCGCGCGGCGCGTCATGTCGAAGCCGACCAGCTTGCGCATGTCGTTCTCGTCGAAGCTGCTGTTGCCGTCCGTCACCAGCGCCTGCCCCGCGATGCGCACCTGGCGGCTGAGCCCGTGCTTTTTCGCGAAGGCCTCGGAGCACAGCACCGCCGCCGCGCCGCCGCAGCTCGGCGGGCAGCATTGCAGCCGGGTCAGGGGGTCGAACACCGAGGGCGAGGCCAGCACCTCGTCCAGCGTGAGCGGGTCGCGGAAGATGGCGTTCGGGTTGTTCGCCGCGTGCCGGCGCGCCTTCACCGCGATGCGCGCGAAGGTGTCGGCCCGCGTGCCGTAGAGCTGCATGTGCATGCGGCCCGCGCCGCCGAAGAGCTGCGCGGCGATGGGCGCGGCCTCGTCGCGGCCCTGGGTGTCGGCCATCACGTCGAGCAGGCGCTGCGAGGGATCGGGCCGGTCGGTGAAGTGCGCCGCGATGGCGCCGCGCTGCATCTGCTCGAAGCCCACCACCAGCACGCACTCGGCCTCGCCGCTGGCGATCGCCTGGCGGCCGAGCCAGAGCGCGGTGGAGCCGGTGGCGCAGTTGTTGTTGACGTTGACGACGGGGATGCCGGTCAGGCCCACGTGGTAGGCCGCCGCCTGGCCGCAGCAGGAGTCGCCGTAGACGAAGCCGGCGCAGAGCTGGTCGACCGACTGGTAGTCCACCCCCGCGTCGGCCAGCGCGGCCTTGATGGCCGCCGCGCCCAGCAAGGGGTAGGGGTCGCCGGCACCGGGCTTGGTGAAGGGCACCATGCCCACGCCCGTCACAAACACATGGCGGCTCATGGGGCTCACTTCATCTGCGCGTAGTCGTACACCACCTTCCAGCGCCCGTCCTGGATCTGCGAGAGGCGCGAGGCGTCCGACGCCAGGTGCTTGGTGGGCGAGAACGACATCGGCGGGTTGCCGAACAGGTCGCCCGGGATGTTGCCCATGCCTTCCATCGCCTTGACGAAGGCATCGGTCGTGAGCGCCGGGCCGGCCTTCTGCGCCGCGCGGGCGAACAGGTCGATCATGGTGTAGCCATAGGTCGAGAAAGTCGTGGGCGCTTCGTTGAAACGCGTCTGGTACTTGTTGGCCCAGAAGCGCAGCGGCTGCGAGGCGTCGTCCAGGTAGGGGTGCTGCGCGGTGGTGGCGGCGTAGAAGCCGTCCATGCCCTTGCCGCCCAGGCGCGGGATCAGGTCGGTGTAGGCGGAGGACGTGGCGACGAACACCGGGTTGAACTGCAGTTTGCGGGCCTCGGCGATGGTGCCCACCGATTCGCGGATCAGCGTGCCCATGACGATGAAGTCACAACCCGCGGCCTTCAGCCGCGCCACCTGCGAGGAAAAGTCGGTCGCGCCGCGCTTGAAGCTGGCTTTTTCCTCCAGCCTGGCGTTGACCTTCTGCAGGCCGGCCTCGGCCCCCTTGAGCACCTCGGTGCCGAAGTCGTCGTCCTGGTAGATGGCGCAGGCCTTCTTCGCGCCCTTCTCCCGGTACAGCTTGGGCACCACGACGGCCATCTGGTCGAAGTAGGAGGCGATCAGCGCGTACTTGTACTTGTGCAAGGGCTCGTACATGTCGCGCGAGAGCGAGAGCGGAAACAGGCTGAGCACGTGCTTGGAGAACATGATGGGCATGGCCGCGTTGGCGTGCGCGGTGCCGAAGGTGCTCACGATCGCGAACACCTTGTCCTGGTTGACCAGCTTCTGCGCGGCCAGCACGGTGCGCTTGGGGTCGTAGCCGGCGTCTTCCACCAGCAGCGTGATCTTGCGGCCGTGCACCCCACCCTGCTCGTTGATTTCGGCCACGCGCAATTGCATGCCGTTGCGGATGTCCTTGCCGTAGCCGGCGAGCGGGCCCGAGAGATCGGGAATGGTGGCGATGCGGATCTCGTCCTTGCTCACGCCCAGCGACTGGGCCGAGGCCGTGCCGCAGAGCACCAGCAGCGCGGCGGCCAGGAGGGAAAACGTTTTCATGAAGCGGTCCTTTCAGGTGGGGTGGGGTCAGCGGTACATGGCCTCGATCTGCTCGGCGTACTTGGTCTGCACCAGCTTGCGCTTGAGCTTCATCGTGGGGGTGAGCTCTTCGTCCTCCGCGCCCAGGCGGGTTTCGAGCAGGAAGAACTTCTTGATCTGTTCGACGCGGGCGAACTTGGCGTTCACCTTGTCGATCTCGCCGCGGATCAGCGCCTGCACCTCGGGCGAGCGCGCCAGGCTGGCGTAGTTGCTGAAGGGCACGTCGTGGTCCTGCGCGAACTTCTCGACGTTCTCCTGTTCGATCATCACGATGGCCGTGAGGTAGGCGCGCCGGTCGCCGATGACGACGGCGTCGGTCACGTAGGGGGAGAACTTGAGCTCGTTCTCCCATTCGCTGGGCGTGATGTTCTTGCCGCCGGCGGTGATGATGATGTCCTTCATGCGGTCGGTGATGCGGAAGTAGCCGCCCTCGTCGGCCACGCCCACGTCGCCGGTGCGCAGCCAGCCGTCGGCGTCGATCGCCTCGGCGGTCTTCTCGGGCTGGTTCAGGTAGCCCATGAACACGTTGGCGCCGCGCACCAGCAGCTCGCCGGTCTGCGGGTCCACGCGCACCTCGTTGCAGGGCGCGGCGCGGCCGATGCTGCCCGGGCGCATGGCCTGCGCCGGCATGATGGTGGAAATGCCACCCGACTCGGTCTGGCCCCAGGCCTCCAGCATGGGCACGCCCAGCGCGAGGTACCAGCGGATCAGGTCGGGCGAGATCGGCGCCGCGCCGGTGATGAGGAAGCGGCAACGGTGAATGCCGATGAAGCGCCGCACGTGGTCCAGCGAGGCCAGGCCCGCGAGCCGGTACTTCAGCCGCAGCCAGGGCCCCACGGGCCGACCCGCCAGCACGGCGGCAGAGACCTCGTGGCCGACGCCGATGCCCCAGGCGTACAGGGCCTGCTGCACCCGGCCGGCCTCCTGCACCGAGATGGTCACGGCCGAATAGAACTTCTCCCACAGCCGGGGCACGCCGCCGAACACGGTGGGCGCGATCTCGCGCACGTTCTCGGGCACGGTGTCGGGGTTCTCCACGAAGTTCATGCGCGTGCCGCTGTAGAACGAGGCGTACAGCCCGATCACGCGCTCGGCCACATGGCACAGCGGCAGGAAGCACATGCGCTCGTCGTTCTCGTCCTGCGGCTGGATGCCGTCCAGCCCGCGCACGGTGGCCAGCAGGCTGGCGTGCGAATGCATCGCGCCCTTGGGCCGCCCGGTGGTGCCCGAGGTGTAGATCAGGATCGCGAGGTCGCCGGCCTGGCGCGCGCCGGCCCGCTGCGCCAGGGTGTCGGGCTGGGCCGCGCCGCGCCGCCGAAGTTCGTCCAGCGTGATCACACCCGGGTCGCTGAAATGCTCCAGCCCCTTGGGGTCGATGACCACGATCCAGGCCAGGCGCGGCAGGTGGGCGCGCGCCTCCAGCGCCTTGTCCAGCTGTTCCTCGTCCTCCACGAACAGCACGCTGGTGGCCGAGTCCTCGCACAGGTAGCGCACTTGGCCGGCCGCGTCGGTCGGGTAGATGCCGTTGGACACGCCGCCCGCGCTGAGCACGGCGAGGTCGCACCAGACCCATTCCACCCGCGTGTTGGAGAGGATGGACGCGGTGTCGCCCGGGCGCAGGCCCAGGTCCACCAGGCCCAGGGCGATCTCGCGCACGGTGTCGCCCACCTCGCGCCAGGTCCACTCGCGCCAGATGCCCAGCGTCTTCTGCCGCATGAGCACGCGATCGGCGCGGCGCGCCACGCCGGCCCAGAACATGGCGGGGATGGTCTCGCCGGGCAGCGGCTCGCGCTGGCGCGGCCGCAGGGATTCGAGGTTCCAGAGTTGTGCCATGGGGTTACCGCCAGTTCTTCTTTTTCTTCCAGCGCCGCTCGCCGCGCGCACCGGTTTCCTTCATGCCGAGGTAGAACTCCTTGATGTCGTCCTTCTCGCGCAGGTTCTCGCAGCTGTCGTCCATCACGATGCGGCCGTTCTCCAGCACGAAGCCGTGGTCGGCCACGTTGAGGGCCATGTTGGCGTTCTGCTCCACCAGCAGGATGGTGGTGCCGCGCTCGCGGTTGATGCGCACCACGATCTCGAAGATGTCCTTGGTGAGCTTCGGGCTCAGGCCCAGGCTGGGCTCGTCGAGCAGGATGAGCTTGGGGCCGGCGAGGATGGCGCGCGCGATCGCCAGCATCTGCTGCTGGCCGCCGGAAAGCAGGCCGGCGTCCTGCGCGGCGCGGTCCTTGAGGATCGGGAAGTAGCCGAACACGGTCTCCATGTCGCGCGCGATGCCGTCGCGGTCGCTGCGGGTGTAGGCGCCCATCAGCAGGTTGTCGCGCACCGAGAGCAGCGGGAACACCTCGCGCCCTTCGGGCACGTGCACCAGGCCGCGGCGCACCACGTGCGTGGGGTCGGCGGCGGTGATGTCCTCGCCCTCGAAGCGGATGCTGCCCTTGCGCGGATCGAGGATGCCGCTGATGGTCTTGAGAATGGTGGTCTTGCCCGCGCCGTTGGAGCCCAGCACGGTGACGATGCGCCCGGCGTGCACGCTCAGGCTCACGCCGCGCACCGCCTTCACCGGGCCGTAGGCGCTTTCCACGTTGTTCAGGGTGAGAACGGGTTCGCTCATGCTGACACCTCCGCCGGCCGGCGCAGCGAGGCCACGTCGTCCACGCTGCCCAGGTAGGCCTCCACCACCGCCGGGTGCGACTGCACCTCGGCCGGCGCGCCCAGCGCGATCACCTCGCCCTGGTTCATCGCGAGCACCCGGTCGGACACGCGCGAGACCAGGCCCATGTCGTGCTCGACCATCAGCACCGTGATGCCCAGGTCGCGCACGATGTCCTGGATCCAGAACGCCATGTCGCCGGTTTCCTCGCTGTTCAGGCCCGACGAGGGTTCGTCCAGCAGCAGCAGCTTCGGCGACATGCACAGCGCGCGCGCCAGCTCGACCACCTTGCGCACGCCGTAGGGCAGGCCCGCCACCAGCGAGTCCCGGTGGTGCTGCAGGTCCAGCATCTCGATCACCTCCTCCACCTTGGCACGGGTCTCCCGCTCGGCCGCGCGCACGCCGGGGCCGAACAGCGCTTCGCGCCAGACCGAGGTGCGGCGCCGGATGTGGCGGCCGATCAGCAGGTTCTGCAGCACGGTCGCGTGCTCGAACAGCTCGATGTTCTGGAAGGTGCGCGCGATGCCCAGCAAGGCCACCTCGTGCGGCGGCACCGCATTCAGCGCCTGGCCGTCGAAGGCCAGCGTGCCCGAGGTGGGGGTGTAGATGCGGCTGATCAGGTTGAACACCGTGGTCTTGCCGGCGCCGTTGGGGCCGATCAGCGTGAAGACCTCGCCGCGCTTCACATCGAAGCTCACGTTGTTCACCGCCAGCACGCCGCCGAAGCGCACGCTCAGATTGCGGGCCGACAGCAGGAACTCGTTGTCGCTCATTTCAGCCGCTCCGATTTCTGGAAGCTCTTCTGGCGCTTGAACATGCCGCGCCGGTAGAACGGATACAGCTCCAGCCAGGTGCGGATCTTCAGCCAGCGGCCGTGGATGCCCATGGGCTCGAACATCACGAAGGCGATCAGCACCAGGCCGTAGACCACGGCCTGCAGGCCGGTGGCCTGGCCGATGGCGGGCGGCAGCAGGTCCTTGAACAGCGCGATCACCTGCGGCGCGCCGATCAGGAAGATGGCGCCGAAGAAGGCCCCGTGCATCGAGCCCAGGCCGCCGATGACCACCATGAGCAGCAGGTCGATGGACTGCACGAGGTTGAATTGGTCGGGCGAGATGAAGGTCATCTTGTGCGCGTACAGCGCGCCGCCCAGGCCGGCGAGCGCGGCCGAGATGGCGAAGGAGAGCGACTTGTAGCGCGCCAGGTGGATGCCCATGCTCTGCGCCGAGACCTCGGAGTCGCGAATGGCGACGAAGGCGCGGCCGGTGGGCGCGCGCAGCAGGTTGAGCACGGCCAGCGTGCTGAGCACCATGCAGACCAGGCAGACGAAGTAGAAGGCGCGGTCCGAGTCGAAGGTCCAGCCGAACAGGGCCATGGGCTTGACGCTCTGGCCCGCGCTGCCGCCGGTGACCGACTCCCAGCGCGCCAGCACCTCTTCGACGATGAAGCCGAAGGACAGCGTGGCGATGCCGAGGTACATGCCTTTGACGCGCAGCGCCGGCAGGCCGACGATCACGCCCACCGCCGCCGACAGGCCCATGGCGCAGGCCAGCGAGACCGGGAAGGGCCAGCCGCGCGCGGCCAGCCAGGCTTCGGTGTAGGCCCCCACGCCCATGAAGGCGGCGTGGCCGATGGAGAACTGCCCGGTGAAGCCGGCCAGCAGCATGAGGCCGACGGCGACGATGGCGTAGATGAAGACGAAGGTGAGCTGCGCGAGCCAGTAATCGGGCAGCAGCCAGGGCGCGGCCAGCAGGGCCACGAACAGCAGGCCGTACCAGAAGCGCTGGCCTTCGTGGCGAACCAGGTCGATGTCCTGGTCGTAGGAGGTCTTGAAGATGAAACGCATGGGGCCGGCCTCAGACTTTTTTTCTGGCGCGTTCGCCGAACAGGCCAGTGGGGCGCACGGCGAGCATGATCAGCACGACCACGTAGGGCATCACGTCCTTGAAGCCTTCGGGCAGGAAGAAGCCCGAGAGCGCTTCCACCACGCCGATGACGAGGCCGCCGACGATGGCGCCGGGCAGGCTGCTGAAGCCGCCGATGATGGCGGCGGGAAAGGCTTTGAGGCCGATGAAGCCCATGTTGACGTGCACGAAGGTGATGGGCGCGAGCAGGATGCCGGCGACGGTGGCGACGGCGGCGGCGAGGGCCCAGACGAGGCCGTTGAGTTTCTGGACCGGGATGCCCATGTAGTAGGCGGCGAGCTGGTTCTGCGAGGAGGCCTGCATGGCGATGCCGACGCGGGTGAAGCGGAACAGCAGCCAGAGGCCGGCGCAGAGGGCGGCGGTGGCGGCGATGATGAGGACTTGTTCGCCGGCGAGCACGAGGCCGCCGAGTTCGAGGGCTTCGCCTTTGTAGGGGGCGTCGAGGGTGTGGGTGTCGGTGCCGATGCCGGGGATCATGGTGACGCCGCCGCGCGCGACGTAGCCGACGCCGATGGTGAGCATGACGATGGAGAAGGCGGGTTGGCCGAGCACGGGGCGGATGACGGCGCGTTCGAGGCCCAGGCCGACGAGGGCCATCGCGCTCACTGCTGTTATGGCGGCGAGCCAGAAGGGCATGCCGAGGGGGCCCATGCACGCGAGGCAGATGAAGGCGCCGAGCATCATGAGTTCGCCTTGGGCGAAGTTGACGGTTTCGGTGGCTTTGTAGATGAGGACGAAGCCGAGGGCGATGAGGCCGTAGACGCAGCCTAGCGCGATGCCTGCGACGAGGATTTGAAGGATGAGCAACTGGGTCTCCGTCGGCGGCCCTGCTGTGCTTTTTTTGTCTTTGCACGCGGGCATCGTTGTGGGCCCGCTCTTGTGCTGTGCGGGAGTTGCAGGGATCGTAGGAAACGCAGGGCTTCGGAATATCGTCCTATCCGACGAATCCGTTTTTTGGTGCTCGGTGGTTGTTTGCCTGGACCTCGCGCTGACGGCTGGCGTGGTCCGCGTTCTCCGGCGCTGCTCGCGGGCGTCTGCACGGGTCCGCCTTCACCTCTTCGTCAACACCACCCCTTCACTCACCCTCCGTGGCAACCGCGAATGGGCGCCTGCGCCCGCGAACCCCACCATCCGTCGAGAGGGATGGAATGGCATGCCATTCAAATGAAACTTGAATTCAACCACTTGAATTGCCCTGCGCCACCACCATGCCACTGGGTCGATGGTGCGGGTGGCCGGGCGCAGGCGCCCATTCGCGGTTGCCACAGAGTGGGCGCGCCCACCCGGTGTTGATGAAGCACCGGGTGAGCGCCCGGGCAGCTGCCCGCGAGCAGCGCCGGAGAACGGTCACCCGCACCAGCGGCCCCGAGCAAACCCAGGCGAGCAACCCAGGCGAGAAAAATTACTCGACAGCCTTGTAGGTAGAAGCCGCCGGATCAGCCTTCAGCAGAAAGAGCTTGGGCGCCGCCAGGTGGTTGGTGGCAGTGAAACCGATGGGCGTCATCGCCCCGGTATCCAGGTTGTTCACCTTGGCCAACTCGGCATTCGTGCAATCCCAGGTCAGCGCCTTGCCACAACGCCCCATCGCATCGAACAAAGCCCGCGTGGCCGAATAACCGGTGTAGGTGTAGCGGTTCACGCGCCCCATCTCCTCCGGACTCAGGTGCTTGCTGATCTTGTCGGTGAACGCCTTGCCCTGCGGCGAACTCTCCAGGTACACATAGTCCACCGTGTACACATTCTCCGCCGCGGCCCCCATCAACTTCGCACTCGCCGGCACACGCGACACATACGTCACACCCACCGGAATCTTGTGGTTGATGCGCTCCAGCTCCTTCACCATGGTCACGTTCTCGCCCAGCACACCACCGGCCAGCAGGATCTCGGCACCGGACTGCTTCACCTTCAGGATCTCCGACGAAAAATCGGTCTGGCCCTTCTTGTAGATCTGGGTCGACACCACCTGCAGCTTCTTCGCCTTGGTCGCGCGCTCGAAACCGTCGCGCACGTTCTCGCCGTAGTCGTCGTCCTGCGAGATCAGGGCCCACTTCTTGCCCGGGTACCGGTCGGCCATGCGCGCGGCCAGCTCCTCCACCGCGTTGGACATGTCGTAGCCCACCGCGAACACGTTCTTGATGGTCGGCTTGTACAGGCCTTCGTAGGTGGTGATGGGCGCCATCGCCGGCAGGCCGGCCTGCTGGATCAGCGGCATCGCGGCCTGGGCCTGGGCCGTGCCGGAAACCGAGGTCAGCGCGAACACCTTGTCGCTGTTGATCAGCTTGCGCACACCCTGGATGGTGCGCGAGGGCACGTAACCGTCGTCTTCGGAGATCAGGCGCAGCTTGCGGCCGTGGATGCCGCCGGCGGCGTTGGCTTCGGCGATGGCCGCCTTCACGCCCAGGTTGTGCGCCACGCCCAGCAGCGCGGGCGGGCCGGTCAGGGGCAGGATGTCGCCGAGCACGATCTCGGTGTCGGTCACGCCCTGCTGCTGGGCCTGGGCGGTGGCGCAGGCGCCAGCGGTGAGCAGCGCGAGCGCCGCGAGTTGGGTGAGGCTGTGCTTTTTCATCATGGTGTTGTCTCCGGTGGTTGGGGTGAGAGGGTCAGGTCAGTAACGCAAGGGCCAGAACACCCAGGTGTGGCGGATGTCGTGCCAGATGCCGCGCAGGCCGCGTGGGTCGAAGCGCAGAAAACCGATGATGGCCAGGCCGTAGAGCACGCTCTTGACCTCGTGCGCGCTGGTGGTCATCACGTCCTGCAGGCGCCCGCCCAGCAGTTGCACCAGCGAGCTGAAGACCTCGGGCAGCGTCACGATGAAGACCGTGCCCAGCACCGCGCCGAGCACCGAGCCCAGGCCGCCGACGATGATGATGGCCAGCGCCTCGATGGACAGCAGGAAGGGGAACGCTTCGACGCTGACGATGCTCAGGTACATGCCCATGATGGCGCCGGCCACGCCGGTGAGCGCGGCGCTGATAAGAAAAGCCAGCAGCTTGTAGCGCACCAGGTTGATGCCCATGGTGCGCGCGGCGATGTCGTTGTCGCGCAGCGCCACCAGCGCCCGGCCCAGCACCGAGCGGCGCAGGTTGAGCGTGACCAGCACGGCCAGCGTGCACATGAAGAGGCAGAACCAGTAGAAGGCGCGGTCGCTGGAGAGGTCGAAGCCGAACATCGTCGGCCGCATCACCATGATGCCCCGCCCTGCCCCGGTGAACTTGCCGCCGGCCAGGATGGCGGTGGCCACGATGTGGCTGAAGGCCAGCGTGGTGATCGCCAGGTACAGGCCGTGCAGGCGCAGCGAAGGCAGGCCCACCAGCAGGCCGAAGAAGGCCGGCACCACGGCCGCCGCCAGCAGCGCCAGTTCGGGTGGCAGGCCCAGGCGCGTGACGCCGATGGCGTACGAGTACGCCCCCAGCATCAGAAAGCCCACGTGGCCCAGTGAGATCAGGCCCGCGAACCCGGTGAGCACCGTCAGGCCCAGCACCCCGATCAGGGTGAACAGGATGATGGTCACGTGCGAGAGCGCGAAGTTGCCCAGCAGGAAGGGCGCCGCGATCAGCGCCACCATCAGGACCGCGACCCAGGCTTTCACCGCGGGCGAGTCCGTCAGGACGACCAGCCCGCTGTAGTGCTCCTTGAAATATCCGCTGCGCATCAGACTCTCTCGATTCGTTTTTCGCCAAACAGCCCGAAGGGCCGCACCATGAGCACCACGAGGATCAGCATGAAGCCCGCGATTTCCTTGAGGGAACTCGACAGGTAGCCACCCGTCATGTTCTCGAGCACGCCGATGATCAGACCGCTCACGCCCGAGCCCAGCACCGAGTCGAAGCCGCCCAGCACCGTGGCCGGGAAGGCCTTGAGGCCGAGTTCGTAGATCGTGGGCGTGAGGCCGTAGATCACCGCGAACAGCGCGCCGGCCAGGCCCGCCAGCGCCGATGCCGAAGCCCAGGCCACGGCCTGCACGCGCGCGGTGGACACGCCCATGAGGCGCGCCGTCTTCTCGTCGGCGGCCACGGCGCGCATCGCCACGCCGAAGCGGCTGTGGCCCAGGAAGTACCAGAAGCCCGCCACCGCCAGCACCAGGGCACCGAGCACGCCGAGCTGGCTCACGCGCAGGCCGATGCCGCCCAGGCTCACGAGGTCGTCCGCGCCCGCCACCTCGAACTTGTGCGGCGAGGCGCCCCAGACGATGGTGACGATGGAGCGCAGCACCACCGCCAGGCCGACCGTGACCAGCACCACCGAGAGCACCGGCTCGCCCAGCATGGGCCGCATGATCAGGCGCTCGCACAGCAGGCCCAGCACCGCGCCGACCACGATGGCCAGCGCCACCGTGGCCAGGCTGCCGGTGCCCAGCATGGTCGCCAGCGACCAGGTGGTGTAGGCGCTGAGCATGCCCATCTCGCCCTGGGCGAAGTTGACGATGCCGGTGGCCTTGTAGATCACGGCGAAGCCCATGGCCACCAGGCCGTAGATCGCGCCGACCGCGAGGCCGGAGACCAGCAGTTCAATGAAGTAGTTCATGGCGCGCTCCCATAGATGATCTCGAGCTCGCGAGCGAACTTCTTGTTGATGAGGCCCCGGCGCACCTTCTGCGTCGCGGTGAGCTCGCCGTCGTCGTGGTCGAGCTCCTTTTCGAGCAGCACGAACCTGCGCACGTTCTCCACGCGGGCGAAGCGCGAGTTGACCTCGTCGATCACGCCCTGCACCAGCTCGATGACTTCGGGCAGCAGGGTGAGCGACTTGTAGGTCGTGTACTGCAGGTCGCGCTCGGCGGCCCAGCGGCCCACGGTGTCGAAGTCGATCTGCAGCAGGCCGCCGAGGAACTTCTTGCCCTCCCCCACCACGATGGCTTCGCGCACGTAAGGGCTGTCCTTGATCGCGTTCTCGATCTCCGAAGGCGCGATGTTCTTGCCGCCACTGGTGATGATGATGGCCTTCTTGCGGTCCACCACCGCGATCTCGCCCTCGCCGTGTTGCTCCACGATGTCGCCGGTGGCGATCCAGCCGTCGGCCGAGAGGATGTCGGCCGTGCCCTTGTCGTCGAACAGGTAGCCCTTGAACACGCCGGGCGAGCGCACGAAGACTTCCTTGTCGTCACCCAGCCGCCACTCCACGCCTTCCATGGCGGGGCCGCAGCTGCCGCGGATGAAGGGCCGCCCCGGCACTTGCACGAAGGCCAGGCCGCCGGCCTCGGTGAGGCCGTAGCCCTGCCCCACCGGCAGGCCGATGATGTCGAAGAACTTCAGCGTCTCGGGCGAGACCGAGGCACCGCCGCACATGCGGGTGTGCGTGCGGTTCAGGCCCATGTGGCGCTGCATGTTGCGGAACAGCAGCAGGTACCAGAAGCCGAACTCGAGCCGGTCGCCCAGGCCCTGGAGGTGGCCGTGTTCGGCGCGCCGGTCCGACAGCGCGCGCCCGCGCTTCATGCCCACCCGGTAGAGCCAGCGCTGCGCGCGCCCGCTGTCCTTCATGCGGAATTCGAAGCCCTGCTGCAGCTTTTCCCAGATGCGCGGCACGCCCAGGAAGAAGGTCGGGCCGATCTCGCGGATGTTGGTGGCCACGGTGTCGACCGACTCCGCGAAGTTGATGCAGCCGCCCGAGATCAGGTGCTGCACCGTGGAGTAGGTGCGCTCGGCCACGTGGCACAGCGGCAGGTAGCAGACCGACTCGAAGGGCTTGTCCGCCATCTGGCGCGCCACCATGTAGGCGTAGGCGCCGTAGACGAAGTTGCGGTGCGTGAGCATCGCGCCCTTGGGCGGGCCGGTGGTGCCGGAGGTGTAGACCAGGATGTTGACGTCGTCGGGCACCAGGGCGTCGATCTGCCCGTCCAGCCGCTGCTCGGCCAGCGGGTCTTCGGCCACCAGCTGGTCGCCGAGTTCGAGCAGGTGCGTGAACGCGTGCGGACGGCCGGGCTCGTAGCGGCGCAGGCCCTTCATGTCCACACAGAAGATGTGCCGCAGGTGCGGCAGGCCGGGGCCTTCGCGCATCGCGTCGAGCACCTTGTCGGTCTGCTCCTGGTCGCCCGTCACCGCCAGCTTGGCCTGGCAGTGGCCGGCGATGTACTGCACCTCGGCCCAGGGGTTGGTGGGGTAGATGCCGACCACCTGCACGCCGATCATCTGCGCGCCCAGGTCGGCGTAGAACCACTCGGGCACGTCCTCGGCCGCGATGATGATGCGGTCGCCGCGTTGCAAGCCGAGCTTGGTGAGGCCGTGCGCGACGCGGCGCGCGGCCTGGTAGTACTCGAGCCAGGTGCGGCCCTGCCAGATGCCGTGGATCTTCTCGCGCAGCGCCACCTGGGCGCCGCGCTCCTGCGCGCGCTGGCGCAGCAGGCCGGGCAGCGTGGTCTCGCCGCGAATGAGCTGGTTGTGGTCAAGCATGTGCCGCCTCCCCGCCCAGGTAGGCCTGCAGCACCGCCGGGTTGGCGGCCACCTCGGCCGGTGTGCCTTCGGCGATCAGCATGCCGAAGTCCAGCACGTAGACGCGGTCCGACAGGTCCATCACCACCTGCATGTCGTGTTCGATCATCAGCACCGCCACCCCGAATTCGTCCCGGATGTCGAGCGTGAAACGCGCGATGTCCTCTTTCTCCTCGCGGTTCATGCCCGCGACGATCTCGTCGAGCAGCAGCAGGCTGGGCTCGCAGGCCAGCGCCCGCCCGAGCTCCACGCGCTTCTGCTGGCCGTAGGCCAGTTGCGAGACCGGCTTGTCGCGCAGTTCCTCGATCTCCAGGAACTCGATGATTTCCTCGACCTTGCGCCGCGCCGCGATTTCCTCGCGGCGGGGCCGGCCCCAGAACATCAGCGACTCCAGCACCGTGTAGTTGAAGTGCACATGGCGGCCGGTGAGCAGGTTCTCCACCACCGTGCCGTGCTTGAACAGCGCCAGGTTCTGGAAGGTGCGGCCGATGCCGGCGCGCGCGTAGTCGGACGAGCGCAGGCGCGCCGTGTCCTGGCCCTGGAAGAACACCTGACCGGCGCTGAGGTCGAGCACGCCGCTGATCAGGTTGAAGGTGGTGGTCTTGCCCGCGCCGTTGGGGCCGATCAGGCTGACGATCTCGCCCGGCATCACGCGCAGGCTCACGTTGTTGACCGCGGTGACGCCGCCGAATTTTTTCGTCGCGCCGCGCACGTCGAGAATAGGTTCGCTCATGACAGCCACCTCTTGCGGCGCTTGTAGTGTTTGACATCGCGCATGCTGGTGCGGCCCTGGGCCGCGCTCAGGCCGAGGTAGAACTCGCGCACGTCGGCGTTGCGGCGCAGGGCCTCGCTGGTGCCGTCGAGCACCACGCGGCCGTTTTCCATGATGTAGGCGTAGTCGGCGATCGCCAGCGCGCGCGTGGCGTTCTGCTCCACCAGCAGGATGGTCAGGCCGTTCTGGTCGCGCAGGGTTTCGATGGCCGAGAAGATCTCGGAGACGATCAGCGGCGCCAGGCCCAGCGAGGGCTCGTCGAGCGCGAGCACCTTGGGCCGGCTCATGAGCGCGCGGCCGATCGCCACCATCTGCTGCTCGCCACCCGAGAGGTAGCCCGCGATCACACCGCGTTTTTCCAGCAGGCGCGGGAACAGGCGGAACACGTTCTCGCGCTCCTCGTCCAGCACCTGGCGGCTCTGCAGGTGCGCGCCGACCAGCAGGTTTTCTTCCACCGTGAGCGTGGCGAACAGGCGCCGGCCTTCGGGCACCTGCACCAGGCCCCGGCGCACGATCTCGGGCGCGGCGGCTTTTTCGATGTGCTGGCCGAAGAGCTGGATCGAGCCCTTCTCGATCTCGCCGTCCTCGGCATCGAGCACGGCCGAGATGGCCTTGAGCACGGTCGACTTGCCCGCGCCGTTGGAACCGAGCAGCGCCACGATCTGGCCGGCCTGCACTTCCAGCGAGACGTCGCGCACCGCCTCGATGGCGCCGCCATAGACGATCTGGATGTTGTGAACCGCCAGCACGGAGGCCTGGGCGGGCGCCGTCCCCGGGGGCGGGGCGGCGGCGGTGGATGGAAGCGACATGGGGCTGTGTGTGTCTCGAGGTCGTTGCGGTATCGGCGAAGGCGGTCGGGATTTGATAATTAGTCCGTCGCGTCGGTCTTTGATTGGGGCGATTATGGGGTGGTGACCTGTCGCGCGCCCTAGGACAAACCCTAGGCCGGCGCGGCGGTCGCCAGCAGCTCTTTCAGGGGGATGCCGGTGTCGGCCAGGGCCAGGGGATCGGCCTGCACGCCGGCCGCCACGGCCTTCTTGGCGAGCATGAAATCGGCCGGCCGGTTGACGGCGTCGACCGCGATCAGGCGGCCCTCGCGCAGGTAGAAAGCGCAGAAGCTGTGGTCCACGAAGGAGCCGCGCACCACGCACTGGTCGTGCCCGTCGGCCAGGCCGGTCATCTGCAGCTTCAGGTCGTACTGGTCGGACCAGAACCACGGCACCGCGTGGTTGGGCCGGGGCTTGCCGCACAGCCAACCGGCAGCCGAGCGCGCCTGCTCCAGCGCGTTGGGCACCGACTCCAGGCGCACGCGCCGGCCGTAGAGCGCGCTGTCGTGCACCGTGCAGTCGCCGGCCGCGACGATGTGAGGATCGGAGGTGACCGAGTGCGCGTCCACCACGATGCCTCCCTCCACGCGCAGGCCCGCCGCTTCGGCCAATGCCGTGTCGGCCAACATGCCAATGCCCACGATCACCACGTCGGCCGGCAGGCGTTCGCCGTCGCCGCAGAGCACGGCGCTCACCGCGCCGGTGGCATCGCGCTCGATCGCGCGCACCGAGGCATTGGTGCGCAGGTCCACGCCGGCCTCGCGGTGCACCGATTCGTAGAAGCTGGAGAGCGTGGCGCCGGTCACCCGCGCGAGCACGCGCGGCTGCGATTCGAGCACCGTCACGCCCGCGCCGAGCTTGCGCGCCGAGGCCGCGACCTCCAGGCCCACATAACCCGCGCCGATGATGACCACGCGCGCGCCTTCGCGCACCGCCCCGGCGATCGCCAGCGCATCGGCCTGCGTGCGCAGGCTGAACAGGTTGGGCGGCGGCGCGCCCTCCAGGCCCGGCACCTCGAGCGCGCGCGCCCGGCCGCCGGTGCACAGCGCGAGCCTGCTGTAGGCCAGCGCGCTGCCGTCGGCCAGCAGCACCTGGTGCGCGGCGCGGTGAATGGCGCGCACCTTCGTGCCCAGCCGCAGCGTGATAGCCGCGGTGTCGAAGGCCGTGGCCTGGCGCAGCGCGAGCGAGGCCGCGTCGGCCGTGCCGCAGAGAAAGGCCTTGGAGAGCGGCGGCCGGTGGTACGGCAGGTGCGGCTCTTCGCCCAGCAGCACGATGGGGCCGGCCCAGCCCTGCTGGCGCGCGGCGAAGGCCAGTTCCACACCGGCGTGGCCCGCGCCGATGACGAT
This sequence comes from Hydrogenophaga sp. GW823-FHT04C09, assembly GCF_058796355.1. Lineage (NCBI taxonomy): Bacteria > Pseudomonadati > Pseudomonadota > Betaproteobacteria > Burkholderiales > Comamonadaceae > Hydrogenophaga > Hydrogenophaga sp. GW823-FHT04C09. The sequence continues at coordinate 87,536 of NZ_JBXAIO010000001.1, forward strand.
CAATGTCTCTTCTGTGTGATCCATGCTTTCCCTATGGTGTGCCTGGGGCATTGGGCTTATAGTCCGTCTCGTCGGTCTAAATATAAAAGGGAACAGAGGAACATGCAACAGGTCACCACCCGGCCCAGGGGGCATTCCAGATGACGCGCGTGCGGGCCAACGACTACGAGCTCAAGAAGCAGGTCATCCTCGACAGCGCGGTCGCGCTGATCGCGCAGAAAGGCTTCGACCACGCGACCATGAGCGACGTGGCCGCCGCGTGCGGCGCCTCGAAATCGCACCTGTACCACTACTTCGCGAGCAAGGAAGACCTGCTCTACGCGATCGTGAAGGAGCACATCACCGGGCAGGTGGCCGAGCTCTCGGCCATCGCGCGCGAGCCGCGCCCGGCGGCGGAGCGCTTCCAGCGCTTCGTGGCCTCGTTCGTGCAGGAAGGGGCGAAGTCGCGCCACCACCACCTGGTGCTGATGAACGACATCAAGTTCCTGCCGCCGGTGCAGCGCGAGGACGTGCGCCAGCTGGAGCAGGAACTGATGCAGCTCATGGTGGGCCTGCTGCGCGAGATCAACCCCGCCCGCATGGCGCGCGCCGAGGTGAACTCGCCCTACGCCCTGCTGCTGTTCGGCATGGTGATCTGGACCTTCACCTGGTACGAGCGCGACGGCCCGATCACGCCCGCCGAGCTGGCCGAGCGCATCTCGGCCCTGTTCCTCGACGGCTTTCGCGGCGGCGGCGGCTGAGGCCGCCCGCTCACTCAGTTCACCGACTTGCTCTTGCCGCGCCAGAACGGCTCGCGCAGCACGTTCTTCATGATCTTGCCCGCGCCCGAGAGCGGCAGCGCGTCGCTGAAGTCCACCGAGCGCGGCACCTTGTAGCCCGCGATCAGCGTGCGGCAGTGGTCGATGATCTCCTTCGCGCTGGCGCTCTGCCCGTCCTTGAGCACCACCACCGCGTGCACCGACTCGCCCCACTCCGCGTTGGGGATGCCGATCACGGCGCAGTCGCGCACCGCCGGGTGCGCGTGCACCGCGTTCTCGACCTCGCGCGAGTAGATGTTCTCGCCGCCGCTGATGATCATGTCCTTCACACGGTCGACGATGTAGACGAAACCATCCTCGTCCATGTAGGCCGCGTCACCGGTGTGCAGCCAGCCTTGGCGCAGCGCGGCGGCGGTGGCCTCGGGCTTGCGCCAGTAGCCGATCATCACCTGCGCGCCGCGCACCGCGATTTCGCCGTGGGTGCCGCGCGGGACTTCCTGGCCGTCCTCGTCCACGATGCGCACGTCCACCCCGTAGGCGGCGCGGCCGGCGGCCAGGCGCTTGCTGGGCATGCCGGGCTGGTCGAAGTGGTAGCGCCAGGGCAGGCTCACGGTGAGCGCGGCCGACTCGGTCATGCCATAGCCCTGGATGAACTCCCACGTGGGCAGCTTCTCCATGGCGGCGGCCAGCACCGGCACCGGCATGGGCGAGGCGCCGTACTCGCAGTAGCGCACGCTGGTGAGGTCGTAGCGGGCGAAGTCCGGGTGGTTGATCATCATGTTCACCATGGTCGGCACGAACAGGCAGTAGTTCACCTGGTGCGTCTGGATGGCCTCGAAGGCCAGCACGGCGTCGAACTTGGGCAGGCACACGTGGGTGCCGCCGGCCAGCGTGAGCGCGATGGCCGGCGAGCAGCCGGCCAGGTGGAACAGGCCGGCCGAGTGCATGTAGACCGTGTCCTCGCTGAAGTGCAGCGTGGCGATCCAGTTCACCGAGGCCGAGATGAAGTTCTTGTGCGAGAGCATCACGCCCTTGGGGTGGCCGGTGGTGCCGCCGGTGTAGTAGATGCCGCAGAGCTCGTCGTCCTTGCCGCATTCGTCGGCCATGGGCGGCGTGGTGGCGATCAGGGCTTCGTAGCCCTGCATGCCCTCGGGCGTGGCGCCCTCCCCCGCGTGGATCACGTGCGCCATCGCGTGGCCCGCGAGCAGCTGCGGCACCTGGGCCACGAAGGCGTCGTCCACGATCAAGGCCTGGCACTGCGCGTCGCCCAGGGTGTAGATGTTCTCGGGCACGGCCCAGCGCGTGTTCAGCGGCACCAGCACCACGTTGGCCCAGGCGGCGGCGAAGAAGATCTCGATGTAGTTGTCGCTGTTGAGCGCGAGGATGCCGAGCCGGTCGCCGGGCCGCAGGCCCAGGGCGCGGAACGCGGCGGCGGCGCGCGGCACGCGCTCGCCCACCTCGGCCCAGTTGCGTTGGCGGCCCGCGAAAATCGTGGCGGTGTGGTGGCGCCGGGTCTGCACGGCGCGTGCCAGGGCCTGGGTCATCTGCATGGTGGATCGGTCTCCTGCGTGTTCTTGGGCGGCTTCAGAGCGCGGGGTGCTGCTGCGGCCCGGGGTAGCGAGCATAGCCTTGCGCCACGCCGTATTCGCTGATGCCGATGCCGGTGCGGCCCTCGCAGGTGGCGCGCACCACGTGGTCGCCCAGGGTGCGGGCGGCCGCGCGCGTGGCCGGGTCGTCGAGGTCCCACACGTCGTGCTCGGCGTGGTAGTCGCCCTTGGGGTCGCCGTGGTTCCAGCCCTGGAAGCCGCCGTACAGGCCGCCCTTCAGGTAGAAGCGGGCTTCCAGCCCTTCCATGCGCACGGTGCGCGGCGGGCCTTCGGCGAACTGCAAGGTGAAGGTGCCGGCTGAGATGGTCTGTCCCAGCGGGTCGTCGGCCCATTCGAGTTCGTGCATGACGCTGATGGCCTCGCGGTGCGCCATGCGGCCGTCGGCCCCGCGCACGAATTCGGTGGCCGAGAGGTAGTGCGGCTTGCCCGGCTCGCGCTCCTTCAGGAAGATGGAAAAACCCAGGTCCTCGAACTGGAACATGGACCAGGTCCAGAAGAAGCCGCTGTGCTGCTGCACCGGGGGCGCGGCCTCGTCGGTGCGCATCTCGGAGCGGATGCCCCAGGAATGGTCGCGCTGGCCCCACCAAGTCTGCGGCGTCACCTCGTGGCGTTGCCCACCGAGGTCGAACCAGCCGCGCCAGCGGCCGAACTGCGAGATGCGCACCATGTCCTCTTCCACCACGCCTTTGCGCTCGCGGAAGTTCTGTTTCTCCTGCGCGGCGGGAAAGCTGGCCTCGAAGTCCAGCGCGAAGCTCAAGCCCGAGGCGTTGTCGGTGAGCGTGAGGCGGTGCCGCTTCATGCCCTCCACCACCTCGAAACGCAGCGGCCCCGCGCCGGCCTCGAGCGGCGTGGCGCCCAGCGCGCGCGAGGCGCGGAAGTTGTGCTGCCGGCGGCCCACGGTGATGCCGGCGAACACGTCCATCACGCCCTTGTTGGGGTAGTAGCCCATGCCGATGTCAAGGATCATGGGCACGCCGTCCACCGTGCCGGTGACGGGGTGCAGCGTGTACCAGTAGCGCTCGGTGAAGCGGGGGTCGCCTTGGCCGGCGCGTTGCGCGAAGGGCGCGGGGGCCTGGTGGCCGATCAGGTCGTCCTGGGCAGACATCATTTGAAAACTCCTTGGGCGTCGGCCGCTGGGCTCGGCGCGGTCATCGATGAAAAGTCGGCGCTCGGCACCAGGCGGCGCTGGGCCTTGAGCGTGAGGCGAAGCGCCGTGCGAAGCTGGTCGTGCAGTTCGCCCGCCAGGGGCGCGGGCAGCCCGTCCGGCGGCGAGAACAGCCAGTCGGTGAAACGGGCGAAGCGCCGCTCGGCGTCCGCCAAGGCGGCCTGCAATGCGGCCTGGGTTTCGGGCCGGGCGGTGGACGCGGGCGCCAGGCCGCTCGGCGCGGTCTGCCCCGCCGCGGCCAGGCGGGCCGCCACCCGCGCCAGGCAGGCGTCGAGCAGTTCGAGCTGTTCGCGCGTCACGTCCGGCGACCAGACCACCATGCGCTCCACCTTGCCCAGCACGTCCAGCACGCCGGCCAGCTGCGAGCGCGCGTGGTCGCTCTGCAGTTCCGGCGCGATCTCGTCGCGCAGCGCGCGGCAGATGCTGCCCATCAGGGCTTCGAGCGACTGGTTCATGCGGCCTCCGCGATCAGCTTGTTGAGTTCCATCAGCGTGGAGGTGAGCTGGAAGCCCATCGCGGCCATGCGCACGTCGCGCGAGCGGCCGGTCTGCACGCGGATCATGGCGCCCATCAGCATCGCGGCCATCTTGAACTGCACCATCACCTCGTAGTAGCGCACCACCTCGGGCCGCACGCGCAGGCCGGTCTTCGCCTGCCAGCGCTGGTAGAAGACCTCGCGCTCAATCAGCCCGCCGATGCGCGAGGTGCCGGCGGCGAAGGTGCGCAGCCCGGCCCAGGCCAGGTCGGCGTGCGGGTCGCCCAGGTGCACCAGCTCCCAGTCGAGGATGGCGGTGATGCGGCCGTCCTGCTGCAGGAAGTTGCCCACCCGGTAGTCGCCGTGCACGATGGTGATGCGCTCGGCCTCGGGCGCGTGCGCCTCCAGCCAGCGCATGGCGTAGTGCATCTGCGGCGGCGTGGGACCGGTCCCCAGCTGGGCATGCCGCGTCCAGTAGCGCGTCTCGTGCAGCGCGGTGGTCCGCGGCGTGATGGGACCCTCCTGCGCCCAGACGGCCAGCGGGGTGGTGGTCCAGTCGAAGGCGTGGATGGCGCCGAGCGCATCGGCGAAGTCGTGACCGAGCGACTGGTTGGCCGCTTCGCCGCGTTCGTCCGCGCCGCGCCAGGGCGTGGGCGTGTCGCCGGCCACGCGCTGCGTGATCACGAAGGGCGCGCCGAGGATGGCCGGATCGTCGCTGTGCTCATAGGCCTGGGGGATGGGCAGGTCGGGCACGCTGGCCAGCGCGGCCAGCGCCTCGTACTCGGGCCGCGAGCTGTAGGGCGAGAACAGGCCGCCCGGGTCGCCCACGCGCAGGATGAGGTCCAGCGGCGCCTCACCCGGTGACTCGGCGGTGAAGCCCAGGGTCACCCAGGACATGCCGGCCGGAAAGCGGCTCAGCCCGCTCACCTGGACCGGCTTGCGCCAGCGTTGGGACAGCCACGATTGAAGGCGCGCCGGCAGTTCGGGCGCCGCGGGGTCGAAGACAGGGTTCACGGTGTCAGGCGGCTGCCTTGAACAGCAGGTTGGGCAACCAGAGGGACAGGGCCGGCACGGCGGCGATGAGCAGGATGCGCAGCACGTCGGCCACGATGAACGGAATCACGCCACGCACCACGGTCATCATGGGGATGTCGGGCATGACCGAGCGGATCACGAACAGGTTCACGCCGATGGGGGGCGTGATCAGCCCGATTTCCACCACCATCACGACCAGGATGCCGAACCACACCGGGTCGTAGCCCAGGGCCAGGATGATCGGGAAGAAGATCGGCACGGTCAGCAGGATCATCGACAGGCTTTCCAGCACCGTGCCGAGCAGGATGTACAGCACGATCATCAGCAGGATGATCCCGAACGGCGGCAGGCCGCTCTCCTGCACCACATGCAGCAGGCCTTCGTGCACGCCGGTGAGGTTCACGAACTCGCCGAACAGCGCGGCGCCGAGGATGATGGCGAACATCATGGCCGAGGTGCGCGCGGTGTCGACCAGGATCGCGTAGATGTCCTTGAGCCTGAGCGAGTGGTGCGTCAGCGCGAACACCAGGGCCGCCGACGCGCCGATGCCCGAGGCCTCGATGGAGGTGAAGAAACCGCCGTAGATGCCGCCCATGACGACGCCGAAGATCAGCGCCACGGGCCACAGCGCGCGCAGCAGCGCCAGCTTGTTGACCGGCTCCTTGTCTTCAGCGAGCGGCGCGAGTTCCGGCTGGCGCCAGACCGACCACTTCACCGCCGCCATGTAGCCGCCGATGGCGATCAGGCCGGGCACGATGCCGGCGGCGAACAGCATGCCGATGTGCGTCTGCGTGGCCACGCCGTACACCACCATGATCACGCTGGGCGGGATCAGGATGCCCAGCGTGCCGCCCGCGGCGACCGCGGCCGACGAGAGCGAGTCGCCATAGCCGAGCTTGCGCATGGAGGGGATGGCCACCTTGCCCATGGTGGCTGCCGTGGCCACGCTGGAGCCGCAGATGGCGCCGAAACCACCGCAGGCCACCACGGTGGCCATGGCCAGGCCGCCCCGGCGCCGGCCGATGAAGGCCTGCGCCGCGCGGAACAGATCGCCCGAGATGCCGGCACCGGCCACGAGGTTGCCCATCAGCACGAACAGCGGCAGCACGATCAGCGAGTACACCAGCGTGCTGTCCTTGGTGACGGTGGCCACCATGCTCAGCGCGGGCGTGAGGCCATTGAGCACCACGTAACCGCCGAAACCGGCGAGGGCCAGCGCGGTGGCGATGGGCACCTGGAACAGGATGAACGCGAACGCCACGAGAAAACCCAGACAGGCAGCGAGCATCAGATCACCTCGGTGGCGTGTGGCGCGGCAGGCGCGCCGGGATGGCGAAAGGACCGCGCGGCGGCCAGCAGGAACGCGAGCGTGCTGATGGCGGCCATGGCGCCGATGCCGCCGAGCACCCAGGACAGCGGCACGCCCAGCAGCGGCGTGGCCTCGCCATAGCTGGCGGCACGCAACGCCTGGCGGACCATGCACCAGGTGATCAGCGCGAACACCACGGCGCCGATCGCGCCGCTGAGCACGCGCTGCACCTTGTGCAGGCGGGCCGGCAGCTGGATCAGGTCCACGGTGATGTGGCCGAAACCGAGCGCCAGCAAGGGATAGATCGCGAAGATCATCAGGGCCAGCACCATCTCCAGCAGCTCCGTGCCCCAGGGCAGCGGCGTGTTGAAGAGGTTGCGCCCCACCACGTCGATGAAGACGGTGACCATCAGGATCAGCAGCGCGACCGCGCCGATCGCTTCCAGGACGCGGACGGTGCGTCCGCCGGTGGCTTGTGCGGTCATGGCGGCTTATTTGGCGACGGCGATGTCGGCGCGCAGCTGGTCCAGCACCTTCTGCGGATCGGCCATGCCCTTCTTCTTCGCCTTCTCGATCCACTCGCGCTCGATCGGCAGCAGCACCTTCTTCATCTCCGCCAGCGCCGGGGCCGGGAACACCTCGGCCGGCTTGCCCGCCTTGCGCATGGTCTCGAAGGCGGCCTTGTCGCCGTTGGCGTAGGCGCGGCCGATGTTTCGCGCGAACACGTCGCCCGAGATGCGGGTGATCGCCTCGCGGTCTTCGGCGCGCAGCGATTTCCACTTGTCTTCGTTGATGCCCAGCACCAGCACGGTGTTGTAGACCGCGCCGGGCACGATGGTGGCGTAGGGCACGAGCTCGGTCAGCTTGAAGGCGGGAATCGACTCGGGCGGCATGAAGGTGCCGTCGATCACGCCGGAGGACAGCAGCTCATAGGTTTCGCTCACCGGCTTGGAGATCGGCACCGCGCCCAGCAGCGTGAGCGCCTGCGTGGCGCTGGTCTGCGGACTGCGCATCTTCAGGCCCTTGAAGTCGGCCACGCTGCGCAGCGGGCGCTTGGAGTTGAAGATCTGGCCGGGCGAGACCACGTAGACCGACAGCGGGTGCACGCCCTTGAACTCGTTGTGCGAGGCCAGGTGCTTGCGGTAGAAGCGGTCGGCCAGCGGCGCGTACACCTCGGGGTTGTCGCTCACGAACGGCAGTTGCAGCACCTCGAGCAGGTCGAAGCGGTTGGGCGTGTAGCCCGGAATGAAGATCACCAGATCGGCCTGGCCGTCGCGCGCCACGTCGAACTGGGCCGGCAGCGTGCCCACGACCTTGGGCGCGGTATCGATCTTCACGCGGCCCTGCGTGGCCTTCTCGACCTCGGCGATCCAGGGCTCCACCACCTCCACGCGCATGGCCTGCCCCGGCGGCAGCCAGTTGGAGTACTTGATGACGGTGGTCTGCGCCATGGCGGGCGCGCTGGCGGCGAAGGCACTGGCCAAAGCGAGGGCTGCGGTGAGCCTGGGAAGGGAAAAACGCATGCTTGTCTCCTGGGTGGATTGACGTGAGAACGACCAAACGCTGGCAGCCCGTATAATAGACCGACGGGACGGTTTAACAAAACAATTGGTCGAAAAAAATCCCTAGGGATTTCCCGTATCAAAGGCCGGTTCAGATGAATCTTCTGCCGCTGGATCGATTTCAAATATGACTCATGGGACGGTTTTAATGGGCATCAACCCCAACCATCCGCCGGTTTCCGGCACGGTCCGCCGCCGGTGGGCGCTGGTGGTGGCGCTGGCCCTGATGCTGCTGTGGGGCAGCAACTACAGCGTGCAGAAGGCGGTGATGGCGCAGATCGGGCCGGGCGCCCTGGTCTTCGCGCGCTACCTCGTCACGCCGGCCTGCGCCATCGCCCTGCTGCTGTGGCGCCACGGTTGGCACTGGCCGCGGCTGGAACGGCGCGACTGGCTGGGCCTGGCGGGCCTGGCCCTGCTCGGCCACATCGCTCACGTCAACGTGATGACGCAGGCCATGCACCTGTCCACCGCGTTCTCCAGCGCGCTCATCTCCGCGCTCGGCCCCATGTTCACGCTGCTGCTGGTGCGCGTGCTGCACAGCCAGCGCTTCACGCGCCTGCAGGTGGGCGGTGTGGCGCTGGCCATGGCGGGCGTGCTGGTGTTCCTGTCGGACAAGGTCGCGCTCATGCGCACGCAGGGCCTGGGCGACCTGCTGCTGCTGCTCGCCGCCCTGCTCTTCTCGGCCCACACGGTGGCCGCCAGCCGGCTGTTCGCCCGCCATGGCGTCACCTTGGTGATGGCCTACACCACGCTGCTGGCGATGGTGCCCATGCTCCTCATCAACGCGCCGCAGGCCTTGCAGGTGCCGTGGGCCAGCCTGGGCGCGGCCGTCTGGGGCGCCCTGCTGTGGTCGCTGGCGGTGGCGTCGTTCGCGGGCTGGCTGGCCTGGGGCTGGCTCAACGACCACCTGGGCGTGGCGCGCACGGCGCCCCTGCTCTACCTGCTGCCGCCGGTGGCGGGCCTGATCTCGTGGCTGGCGCTGGGCGAGACCTTCAGCGCCCTGAAGATCGCCGGCGCGATGATGGCCGGCGTGGGCGTGGCGGCCACGCAGTTCAGCTGTAACCCGGCGGATGGTCCCCGCCGTCGAAGCCCTTGAGGTAGACCTCGGTCAGGCGGTCGGCCAGCTCGTGCGGCGTCATGCCGCCGCCCCGGCGGTACCAGGTCGCGGTCGAGATCATCGAGCCGTAGAGGAACAGCGCGTAGGACGCGCTCTCGCGACGCCGCCGCATGAGGTGGGGGTTGATGTCGGTGAGCAGATCGATCACGAAGTCCAGCGCCTTGGCCTGCGCCAGCTTGATCCCCTGCTGCTGCAGCGTCGGCAGGAACTTGAGGTCGTTGGTCAGCACCGTGTGCTCGTGGCGCTTTTCCGCGGCCCGCGTCACCATGGCCCGCACCAGGTTCGTCAGCCGTTCCCGGCTCGTGCCCGGGCCCTGCGCGATGGCCTCGAGCTCGGCCACCGAGCTCATGATGTGCTCGGTGATGATCTCGAGCAGCAGCACTTCCTTGCCAGGGAAGTAGTGGTACAGCGCGGACTTCGACATGCTGCACGCCGCCGCGATGTCCTGCAGCCGGGCACTCTCGTAGCTCGTGCTCGCGAAGAGCGCGGCTGCGACGTCGAGGATCCTCTGGCGTTTGTCGTCGTGGTTCCTTGCAAGCGATCGGGTCATCGTGTTCCGCTCAAGTTTTGAGGCGGCTATTCTGACCCAACTAGACCACGCCCCTGTCGCGAAGATCACCGAATTGCGCCTGGGATACCCCCAGGAGTTCAAACAGCACCTCGCCCGTGTGCTGGCCCAGCGTGGGCGCGGTTCCCGCGGGGATGCGATCCATGCCCGAGAAGTTCAGCGGCAGCCCGGCCGCCAGGTGCGGCCCCACGCCAGGCTGGTCGATGGTGCGGAACATCGGGTTGGCTGGCGAGCAGGCCTCGTCCTGCGTCACCAGTTGCGTGAGCGTCTGGTACTTGCCCCAGCAGGCGCTCTGCTTCGTCAGCGCGGCCGCCACCTCGGCCAGGCTGTGCCGCGACACCCAGGCCTCCACCAGCGCGCCCAGTTCCTTGCGCGCGCGAAAGCGGTGGCCTTCCAGGTCCAGGTCCAGGCCCAGGCGGTCGCCCAGCGCCTTCACGGCCTCATTCAGGCCCATGGCCTCGCAGATGGCCTGCCATTGTTTCAAGGTCAGGCCGACGACGATCACGCGCTCGCCGTCCGCCGTCTTGAAGTCGCGGCCGAAGGCGCCGAACAACTCGTTGCCGTGGCGCTCGCGTTGCTGGCCGAGTTGCGCTTCGGCGATCAGGCCGAGGTGACTCACGGCCGCGAGGGCCACGTCTTCCAGTGGCAGCTTCACGTGCTGGCCCTGGCCGGTCTTGAGGCGGTGGCGTTCGGCGGCCAGCAGGCCCACGGCCGCCATCTGGCCGGTGACGAGGTCCCAGGCCGGCAGCACGTGGTTGACGGCCTCGTTCGTGGCCGCGCCGCGCTCGTCGCCCGTGATGTAGGGGATGCCGACGCGCGAGTTGATGGTGTAGTCCACCGCCGAGCCGCCGTGCCGGTCACCCTGCACGGTGAGCTGGATCAGGTCGGCGCGCCTCTCTTTCAGCTTGTCGTGGTCCAGCCAGCCGCGCGGCGGAAAGTTGGTGAGCAGGATGCCCGCGTCCTCGCCCGGCGCGGTGATCAGCGCCATGGCGATCTCGCGGGCTTCGGGCTTGCTCAGGTCCAGCGCGACCGAGCGCTTGGACTTGTTGAGGCCGCACCAGAACAGGCTCACGTCGTCCCGGGTCACGGGCCAGCGCTTGTAATCCAGCCCGCCGCCCAGGGTGTCGATGCGGATCACGTCGGCGCCCATCTGCGCGAGCGTCATGCCGCCCAGCGGCGCGGCGACGAAGGCGGCGGCTTCGACCACCCGCATGCCGCAGAGGATGGGTTTCATGGCTTGAGTGCGTCTTCCAACAGGCTGCGACCGATGACCTTGAGCGCCAGGGTTTCCTCCGCGCCCTCGAAGATCGAGAGCACGCGCGCGTCCACGAAGTAGCGGCTCACGGCGCTTTCCTCAGCGTAACCCATGCCGCCGTGCAGCTGCAGCGCTTCGCGCGTGACCATCTCGGCCGATCGGCAGGCCAGCAGCTTGACCAGGCTGGCCTCCATGCGGCCGCCGCCGGCGTTGAGCTGCTCGGCGATGGCGTAGGCCAGCGTGCGGCAGGCCGCCAGGCGCGCGGCCATGCGCGCGAGCTTGGCCAGGGTGAGCGCGTAGGCCTGCAGCGGCGCGCCGAACACCTTGCGGTCGGCCGTGTAGCGCATCGAGGCGCGCAGCGCCGCGCGCATCACGCCGCAGGCGCGGGCCGAGGTCTGCATGCGCCCGCCCACCATGCCGGCCATGGTGAAGTAGAAGCCCTTGCCCAGGCCGCCCGCGCCGCCGATCACGTTGGCGTCGGGCACGAAGAACTGGTCGAAGGCGAGGTCGAATGAGTGCATGCCCCGGTAGCCGATGGTGGGAATCGCCTTGCCGCTCAGGCGCCCGCCGCCGGGCTGCTGGAAGTCGAAGGCGTGGCCGTCGTAGGACGGTTTTTCCACCAGCAGCACGCTCAGGCCCCGGTAACCGGCCGAGCGGTCGGGGTCGGTGCGCGTGACCACCATCAGCAGACCGGCCTTGCCAGCGAAGGTGCACCAGGTCTTGGCGCCGTTGAGCAGCCAGCCGCCCTCGGTGCGCGTGCCCTTCAGGGCCAGGCTGGCCACATCCGAGCCGTAGTCGGGCTCGGTGATGGCGATGGCGCACAGCGGGTCGCCCGCCGCGATGCGCGGCAGCCAGGTGGCCTTCTGTTCGTCGGTGCCGCCGCTGATGAGCGCGCGGCTCAGGATCTCGGGGCGCGTGATCAGGCTGCCGGCCGCCGCCAGCGAAGCTTCGGACAAGGCCTCGGTGACGACCACCATCATGGTCGCGTCCTCACCCTCGTCGGGCCCGGTGCCGCCGTGCGACTCGGGGATGGACAGGCCGAACACGCCCATGTCGCGCATGGGCTGCAGTAGCGATTCGGGCACGGTCGTATCGTGCCGGTGGATGTGCTCGGCCTGGGGCGCCACCACATCGGCGGCGAAGCGGCGGAACGCGTCCTGCGCCATCACCACCGGGTCTTGCAGCGCCACGCTGCCCAGCTCCACCGCGTCGCCAGCGGCCACGAGGGCGCGGCCGGCCGCCGTGAGCGCCTGCGCGCCGCCCGCCGCGCCGCGCAGCGCGGCCCAGTCGGCGTCGGCACCGAGTTGCTGCAGGGGCGCGAGTGGCAGGCCCAGCTCGATGCAGAGCGCCTCCAGGCGCGGCAGCAGCGCGGCGATGGCGTCCACCGCGAAGATCAGGGCCAGTTGCGACTGCAGCGGATCGCCGTCGAGCCGCGCCAGCGTGGTCTCGGCGGCCAGCAGGTCGGCGCTGGCCCAGGCGATCTCGAAGGTCGCGACCTGTTGCTCGTCCAGCTTCGCGCCGTCGAGCTGGCCGCCTGGCGCGCAGGCCCTGGCGAGCGCGGCCACGCCGTGCTCGAACAGCGGGCGCAACCGCGCCAGCAGCGCGCGCGCCTGGTCCACCTGCGCTTGAAGCTCGGCAACGGCCATCACGCCGCCGCCGCCACGCGGGCGCCGTCCAGGTGGGCTTCGGCCTGGCGCGCGGCCTCGCGGCCGGTGTAGGCGCAGGCCTGGGTGCCGCCGTCGCCATAGTCCTTCACCGCGTCGCCCACGTGCCAGAGGTTGGCCAGCGGCGTGGTCTGCGGCAGGTCGAAACCGGCGCAGGAGCGCTGGGCCGGCCAGCCGTCGCGCATCACGCGCACCGAGAGCATCTTGGCCTGCGCGAAGCCGGGGAACTCGTCGCGCAGGTCCTGCAGCGAGGCCTCGATCTCGGTCTTCTCGTCGAAGTCACCGATGGCCGGGCGCGGCACGGCGTAGGCCACGTACTGGTGCCAGCCGGCCGGCGCGAGCTCGGGGCAGGTGGCGGTGAGTTCGCCCATGTTGCACAGGCGGCGCGTCTTGCCGAAGGTGACCAGGCCGGGCACGTCCACCAGGCGCTGCTGCGTGGCGAAGTTGATGACGATGTTGGCCGAGGGCTTGGGCGCGGTGTGCGCGAGCCGGATGTAGTCGCCGCCGAAGGCCTCGCCGCCGGGCAGGTCCACCGTGGCGCGCGGGCCGATGTTGCTGATCACGGTGCGGGCCTGGATGCGCGTGGCCACGCCGTTCTTCATCACGGTCACGCCGCTGGCCAGGCCGTCCTGCGTGTGCAGCTGGGTCACCGGCGCGTCGAGCCAGATCTCGCCGCCGGCCTGGCGGATGCCGTCGGCCAGGTCGTTCCACAGGCCCACGGTGCCGCGCGGGCAGAAGCCGAAGCGCTTGAACGCGCCCTTGACCGCGAAATAGGTGAGGAAGGCGCGCGCGGGCACCTCGTCGTCGTTGGCGGCGAAGATGGCCGCGCACAGGTTGCGGAAGATCGCGTGCACGGTCTCGTTCTTCGTGTACTGGCTGAGCCACTCCTTGGTGCTCATCTTGGCCTCGGGCAGGTCGCCCGCGCGCGCGTCGGCGAACTTGGTGCCGATCTTGGCGGCCTGCTTGGTGAAGGTGCCCAGCAGCATGCCCCAGCCGCCCTTGGCGACGTTGATGACCTTGCCGTCGATCAGGAACACGGTGGCCGGGCTGGGTTCGCGGATGTCCAGCGGCACGTTGAGCAGGCCGAAGGTTTCCTCGAACACGCCGCCGCGCTCGATGGCGATGGCGCCGATGTTGACGGTGAAACCGTCGATCTGTTCGCTCGATGCGCGGCCGCCGACGCGGCCCAGGCTCTCGACGACCAGCACCTTGCGGCCGGCGGCCACGAGGCGCGCCGCCGCGCTGAGGCCGCCGGCGCCGGCGCCGATCACGACCGCGTCGTACACGGTGGGGTGGGTGTTCATGGGTGTGTCTCCTGTTGGGTGGAAAGGGGGGCCGGTGCGGCGGCGCGGCGCAGGATTTCCCGCGCGCGCGCCACCACGGGCAGATCGACCATCTTCGAGCGGTACTCGGCCGCGCCGCGGCCTTCGCGCGCGGCGGCCTCGAAGGCTTCGATGGCGCCGCGCGCGTGTTCGATGTCTTCCGTCGAAGGCGAGAAACCGGCGTTCATCACCGCCACCTGCGTGGGGTGGATGCACAGGCCGCCGACGAAGCCGAGCTGGCGCGCCAGGCGGATGGTCTGCGCGAAGGCTTCGGCGTCGCCGTAGTCGGCGATGGAGCCGGGAAAACCGAACGGCAGGATGCCGGCGCGCCGGCAGGCGAACAGCACCAGCTGGTTGGGCAGCAGCAGCGCCTCGCGCACTGGCGCCATGCCGGCGGAGGCGGAAAAATCCTCGGGGCCGAGCATCATGCCCAGCATGCGCGGCGAGCAACGCGCGATGGCGTCGAGCTCGGACAGGGCCTGCACGTCCTCGATCAGCGCGATCAGCCGCGTGTGGCCGGCGGGCAGGCCGCGCTGCGCCTCCGCGCGGTCGATGCGCCGCGCCACCTCGCGCACGGTGGCGTCGTCGTTCACCTTGGGCAGCACCAGCGCGCTCACGGCCGGGCCGATGGCGGCGTCGATGTCGGGCGCGGCGAGTTCCCAGGGCTGGTTCACGCGCACCAGCACGGGCGTGCCGTGGGCCGCGATGGCGGCGGCGGCCTGCGGCACGGCGGCGCGCGCCTGCGCCTTCTGCGCCAGCGGCACGCTGTCTTCGAGGTCGAGCACGCAGGCGTCGGCGCCGCGCTCGTGAGCGCGCTCGACGAAGCGCGGCACGTGCGCCGGCACGAACAGCATGGATCGCCAGATCGGGTGATGGCGCATGGCGGCGTTCAACCCAGCGTGGCGCGGGCCGTCATGCCCACCTGGCCGTGCGCGTCCTGCGTCCAGAGCTCGACCGTGTCGCCCTCGGCGGCGGCGCAGAGCTGCAGCGTGTCGGTGTCGAAGGCGGGGCGCAGGGCGCGGAACGAAAAGGACCGCACCGGCACGCCGGGTCGGCCGCGCGCCAGCAGGTCCAGCAGCGCGGTGGCCAGCAGCGGGCCGTGCACCACCAGGGCGGGGTAGAACTCCTCGCGCACCGCGTAGTCGCGGTCGTAGTGGATGCGGTGGCCGTTGTAGGTGAGCGCGGAAAACCGGAACAGCAGCGCCGGGTCCGGCTGCAGCACGGCCGACCATTGCGCGGCTTTCGCGGCCTGCTCGCCCGCCGGCTGCGGCGCGGGCCCGGTGGGCGCTTCGCGGTAGACGATGTTCTGCTCTTCACGGATGCAGACGCGGCCATCCTGCGCCAGCAGGTGGTCCACGGTCACGAAGACCAGCGGGCCGCTGCGGCCTTCCTTCAGGTCCACGCTGCGCACGGTGGAGGTCTTGCGCGCGGGCGCGCCCAGGCGCAGCGGGCTCTCGCATTGCAGCGAACCGGCGGCCCACATGCGGCGCGGCAGCGGCACCGGCGGCAGGAAACCGCCGCGCTGCGGATGGCCATCGACACCGGTGGCGGCGCGCGCGGGCGTCTCCAGGAAGTACAGCCAGTGCCAGGGCAGCGGCAGCGCCTCGCCCACCGCCGGCGGCGCGGCGCGGTCCAGCAGGCCGCTCAGGGCGGCGGCGGGAAAGGGCTCCAGTGTCTGCTCGGCCACTTGCTCGCGGCCGACCCATTCGCGCAGGTGTTGAATGTCGATGCTCATGAGCGAGATGCCTCCGGCGTGAGCAGGGACACGCCCAGCGCCACGCGCCGCACCAGCCAGGGGCTGGGCCGGTAGCGCGGGTCGCCGGTTTGTGCCTGCAGGGTGCGCAGGATCTCCAGGATGCGCGCGCCGCCGATGCGGTCGCCCCAGGCCAGTGGGCCGTGCGGGTAACCCAGGCCCAGCTTCACGGCGTCTTCGATGTCGGCCACGCTGGCGATGCCGCGCTGCGCGATCTGCGCCGCGATATTGACGATGGTGGCGAGCACGCGCTGGGCGATGAAGCCCGGGCTGTCGTTGATGACGGTGACCGGCACGCCGTCGGCCGCCAGCAGGCCCCAGGCGGCGTCGCGCGCGCCGGCCGAGGTGAGCGCGCTGAGCATGAGCGTGCGGCGCAGGGCCAGCGGCACCATGGGGTCGACGGCGACGGTGCGCGCGGCGTCCAGGCCGAGCGCGGCGGCCGCGTGGCTGGCGTCGCCGCCCCAGGGCTGCACGACGCAGACCTCGGCCTGCGCCGCGCCGTCGGTGAGCCGCGCGCCCGCGCCGCTCAGCAGGGCAATCAGTTCGGCACGGCCGCTGGCCTGCGGGTCGATCCACACCGCCACCCCGGCGCGTGGCGGCGGCACGGGGCGCGCGGGCGCGGCGCGGCGGGTGTCGCCGTCGTAGACGTACCAGCCCTCCCCCGTCTTGCGGCCGAACAGGCCGGCGGCCACGCGCGGCGCCACCAGCGACGAGGGCCGGAAGCGCGGCTCGTGCTGGAACTGCTCGTAGATCGAGGCCATGACCTTGCTCGACACATCCAGGCCGGTGAGGTCCAGCAGCTCGAACGGACCCATGCGAAAACCCACGCCCTCGCGCAGCACGTCGTCCACGTCGGCAGGCGTTGCGGCCTGCTCTTCGAGCACACGCAGGCCTTCGGTGTAGAGGCCGCGCCCCGCGTGGTTCACGAGAAAGCCGGGCTGGTCGGCCGTGACCACCGCGCGGTGGCCGGCGCCGCTCACCAGCTCGCTCAGGGTCTGCACCGTCTGCGGCGAGGTGCGCAGCGCGGCGATCACCTCGGCCACCTTCATCAGCGGCACCGGGTTGAAGAAATGCAGGCCGGCCACGCGCGCCGGGTGGCGGCAGGCGGCGGCGATGTCGGCCACGGTGAGCGAAGACGTGTTGCTCGCGAGCACCGTGGTCTCGGCCACCACGGCCTCCAGCGCACCGAACAGCTGGCGCTTGACGGCCAGGTCTTCCACGATGGCTTCGATCACCACGTCGCAACCGGCGAGCCCGGCCATGTCGACGCAGGCCGAGACGCTCGCGCGAATGGTCTCGAAGGCCTCGGCGCTGAGGCGGCCCTTGTCCACGCCGCGCCCGATCATGCCGAGCGCGAACTCGACGGCCTTGGCGGCCGCGCCAGGCGCCGCGTCGAAACAGCGCACGCGGTGGCCCGCCTGCGCGAACAGCTGGACGATGCCGCGCCCCATGGCGCCGGCACCCACCACGCCCAGGGTGAGCGGTTTCACGTTGTTGGAAGTCATGTGGTCATCGACCCTTGAATTCGGGTTTTCGTTTGTCGAGGAAGGCGCGCATGCCTTCGGTCTTGTCGGCGGTGTCGAACAGGAGCAGGAACTCGCGGTTCTCCAGCGAGAGCGCGGCGTCCAGCGGCAGGTCGGCACCCTGGCGCAGCACATGGCGCGTGGCCTTCACGGCCTTGGGCGGCATGCGCGCGGCCTTGCGCGCCAGCTCGGCGGCGCGCTCCAGCGCTTTCCCGTCGGCGGCTAGGTCGGCCACCAGGCCCAGCGCGAAGGCGCGTTCGCCGGTGATCATCTCGCCGGTGAGCAGCATGAGCGAGGCCACCTGCTTGCCCAGCGTGCGCACCAGGCGCTGCGTGCCGCCCGCGCCGGGCATGATGCCCACGGCCAGTTCGGGCTGGCCGAAACGCGCGCTGGCGTCGGCCACGATGAAGTCGCACATCATGGCCAGCTCGCAGCCCGCGCCCAGCGCGAAGCCGCTCACCGCCGCGATGGTGGGTTTGCCACAGCCGGCCACCGGCGCCCAGTACTGGCCCAGGTCGATCTCGGCCACGTCCTGCGCGCCCTTGTCCACCAGCAGGTTCAGGTCGGCGCCGGCGGCGAACACGCCCTCCCCGCCCGTGATCACGATCGCGCGCACGCTGTCATCGGCGTCGAGGGTTCGCACCGCCTGTGCGATCGCGGCGCGCATCGTGAGGTCGAGCGCGTTGCGCTTCTCCGGCCGGTTGAGCACCACGGTGCCCACGGCGCCTTCGCGGCGCAACAGCACGGCTTCTTCGCTGCTCATCGCTTCACCCCCGGTCGCGCCACGAAATCGGCGGCGCGCTTGTTCACATAGGCGTCGTGGCCTTCGACGAAATCGTCGCCGAGCAGGCAGACGGCCTGGTCGTTTTCCTCGCGCGCCAGCTCCTCGGCCAGCGAGGTGGACGGGTGGTTCAGCCGCGCCTTCATGCGCGCGAAGGCCTCGCGCGGCAGCAGCGCCAGCTCGGCGGCCTGTGCCACGGCGGTGGCCATCACCTGGGCGTCGGCCACCAGCGTGTCGGCCAGGCCGATGCGGTGCGCCTCGGCGCCGCTCACCGGCACACCCTCGGTCAGGATGCGGCGCGCCACCGGCAGGCCCACGCGCCGGGGCAGCGTGAGCAGCTGACCCCAGTCGGGCACCAGGCCGAGCTTGAGAAAGGGAAACAGGATCTTCGTGCCCTCGCCGACCACGATGCGGTCGCCCATCAGGGCCAGGCCCACGGCCGCGCCCGCGCCGATGCCTTCGATGGCGCTGACCACCGGCACGCCGGCCTCGGCGATGAGCTGGCACAGGCGGTGGATGTGCCGCATGCGCTCGCGCGCCTGCGCTTCCGTGAGGCCCACCATGCTGGGCACGTCGCCCCCGGCGGAGAACACGCCCTGCGCGCCGCCGAAGACGATGGCGCGCACGGTGTCATCGCCCAGCAGCGCGGCCAGCGCCTCGGTGAGCTGCTGGCGCACACCGTGATCGATGGCGTTGCGCTTGTCGGGGCGGTTGATGAGCAGCCGCGCCACGTGCGGCGCGGGGCGGTCCACCAGAACCACGGGGGTGGCGCTCATCACACGCCCTCGCGGCCGACGATGGAGACCGAACACACGTTCTGCGAGGGCTGGCCGCCCAGGTTGTGGGTGAGGCCGATCTTCGGGTCTTTCAGCTGGCGCGGGCCGGCGCGGCCCTGCAGCTGCAGGTACATCTCGTAGAGCATGCGGATGCCGCTGGCGCCGATGGGGTGGCCGAAGCACTTGAGGCCACCGTCGATCTGGCAGGGGATGGCGCCGTCGGCGTCGAATTTGCCGTCCAGCACATCGCGCACCGCCTCGCCCTCGCCCGACAGGCCCAGGTCTTCCATGGTCACGAGTTCGGTGATGGAGAAGCAGTCGTGCACCTCGGTCATGCTCACTTCCTTCCCGGGGTTCGAGATGCCGGCTTCGGCGTAGGCCTTGCGCGCGGCGATGCGCGCGGTGTGCACGTAGCTGCCGTCCCACTCGTTGGAGTGCATCTCCCAGCCGTTGGACACCGCGACCTGCAGCGCCTTGAAGGTGACGAGGTCGCGCTTGCCCAGCGAGCGCGCGATCTCCGGCGTCGTGACGATGACCGCCGCCGCGCCGTCGGACACGCCCGCGCAGTCGTACAGGCCCAGCGGCTCCGCGATGATGGGCGCCTTGAGCACCTGCTCCTCCGTCACGGCCTGGCGGAAATGCGCCTTGGGGTTCTTCGCGCCGTTGGCGTGGCTCTTGATCGACACGCGCGCGATGGCGCGCTTGAGCAGCGCCGGGTCCACGTTGTGCTTGCGCTGGTAGGCCGAGGCCAGCTGCGCGAAGTTGGCCGGCGCCACGGCGTTGGGGTACCACTGCGGGATGTAGGTGCCGACGGCCGAAACCGGCAGGCCGCCGTAGCCGGTGTCTTTCAGCTTCTCCACACCGAGCGCGATGGCGATGTCGCAGGCGCCCGCGGCCACGGCGTACACCGCCGCGCGGATGGCTTCGGAGCCACCGGCGCAGAAGTTCTCGACCCGCGTCACGCCGATGTTGGGCAGGCGCAGCGCGATGCCCATGGGCGTGCCGCCCCGGCCGGTGCCCACGTCGTCCATGTGGGTGGAAAACCAGGCCGCGTCGAGCTGCTCGGGCGCGATGCCGGCGTCGGCCATGGCTTCGTTGTAGGCCTCGACCATGAGGTCTTCGGGGCTGGCGTCCCAGCGCTCGCCGAACTTGCTGCAACCCATGCCCAGAATGGCGACTTTGTCCTTGATGCCGATGGGCATGGCTTACTCCTTGGATGCTGCGGTGGTGTCGACGCCGGAGGCCACGGGCGTGGCCTTCCAGAAATAGCGCGTGAAGCCGCGCAGCTCGTCGATGTCCTTGATGCGGAAGCTCATCTCGACCTCGGTGCCCGAAGCGACGTCGCCCTTGGCCACGTCGGTGAACTCCATGAGGATGCGGCCGCCGCCCTCGAAATCGACCTGGCCGTACTGGTGTGGCGGCGCCCGGTGGAACGAGAGCGACTCGGCCGACCAGCTCAGCACCTGGCCCCGGCGCTCGGCGAGCTTGTGGGGTTTCTGCGTGTCCTGCAGCGGCTTGCCCTGGTCGTAGGACATGCGCGAGGGCGGGAAGTGCACCTGGCCCGTGACCTCGCAGCGCCCGGCCACCAGGCCCAGGATGGCGGCGCGGTGGCGGTAGGCGGTGCTCAGCGCGGTCTTGCGGTCCTGCTCGCCGCGCATGCCGCGCTCCAGGCGCAGCTGTTCGCGGAACGAGAGGAACTTGGTGTAGTTCTTCTCTTCCACGCCGCGCGCGAGCCAGCCCGAGACGCCGCGCGCCGGGCGGAAGGCGGCGATGGCCGGCGTCACGCGCAGCACCACGGCCTGCGCGCCGCCGCCGAACTGCGCCAGCAGGATGTGCTGACCCGGCTGCGCGCGCTCCAGCACGGCCGCGAGCATGAGCAGCGCGTGCGGCGTGCCGGTCTCGCCCACGGTGGCGGCCAGCGAATCGGCCACGGCCTCGGCGCGGATGCCGCAGGCCTTGGCGAGTTGCGCGTCCATCTTGGCGAAGGTGGTGGGGAAGATGAAGTGGTCCACCGCGCTCGCTTCCACGCCGGCCTTCTGCAGGGCGCTGGCGATGGCGCGCGGCCCGAGCTTGCCGATGCCTTCGTCGCGCACCCAGCGTTCTTCCCAGTGGTAGTCGATGTCTTCGCCGGCCCTGCGGAAGTGGTCCACGAAGTCGACCGTGAGCGTGGCGCTGCCGAGCACCTCGGCGATCACGTTCTCGCGGCCGAGGGTGAGCGCGGCCGCGCCGTCGCCGTAGTCGAGCTCCTGCGAGCTGGCCGCGCGGGTCTTGCGGTGGTCGGTGGCGATCACCAGGGCATTCCCGCCGCGCGCGTTCACGCGGTCCAGCGCGCCGAGCACGGCGCTGAGCGCGGCGCTGGGCGAGCCGCCCATGTCCAGGGCTTCCACGCCCTCCTCCAGCGTGAGCGCCTCGCAGACCACGCCGGCGTTGAGCCGCTCGGCGAACGGCAGCGTGCTGGAGACCAGCTGCACGCTGCCGATGTGGCCGCGCTCGTCGTCCGCGCCCAGGCAGTCGCGCGCGGCGGCCACGGCCATGGTGAGGCTGTCTTCGTCCCAGTTCGCCATGGAACGCGTGCCCTTGCGGCCCGCGAACTGCGGCGCGTACCAGGCGTTGGCCTGGGCCACGGCCTGGCGGCTCAGGCGCAGCCGCGGGATGTAGCTGCCGTATCCGGTGATGCCTGCGGTCATGTGTGTCGGTCTCCGTGAGTGGGGGTGATCGGTATCGAACCAGAGGTACCGCCGATCCGGCTCTGCCGGTCGGCTGGTATCGCCCCCTTGAGGGGGTGACGCGAAGCGGCGCGGGGGTGAGCCAGATGCCACCGCAGGAAGCGGCCCAGGTCTTGAATGGCCGCGCGCGCTTCGGGCAGCTGCGCGGGGAATTGCTGGAACACGTGGATCATGTGGTCCCACACCTGCAGGGTGGCGTCCACACCGGCCTCCTTGGCGCGCGCCACGAAGTCGCGCGAGTCGTCGAGCACGGTCTCGCGGTCGCCCACCTGGGCGAGCAGCGGCGGCAGGCCCTTGAGGTCGGCGAACAGGGGCGAGACCAGCGGGTCGGCGGGGTTGCCTTCCTTGCCCAGGTAGTTGCGGGCCATGGCCACGATCATGGGCCGCTGGTGGATGGGGTCGCTGTCGGCGCGCGTGCCGTAGCTCGCGCCCGAGGCCGTGAGGTCGGTCCACGCCGACATGAGCACGGCGGCGGCGGGCAGCGGCCGGCCCGCG
This sequence comes from Hydrogenophaga sp. GW823-FHT04C09, assembly GCF_058796355.1. NCBI lineage: Bacteria > Pseudomonadati > Pseudomonadota > Betaproteobacteria > Burkholderiales > Comamonadaceae > Hydrogenophaga > Hydrogenophaga sp. GW823-FHT04C09. The sequence continues at coordinate 109,427 of NZ_JBXAIO010000001.1, forward strand.
TCGCGCAGGCGCAGCAGCAGGCTCAGCGCGAGGCCACCCCCGGCGGAGTCGCCCGCGAGGGCGATGTGCCTGGGCTCGAAGCCCTGGCCGATCAACCACTGCCACGCCGCCGACGCGTCGTCGAGCGCGGCGGGGTAACGGTGTTCGGGGGCGAGGCGGTAGTCCACGCCCAGCACGCGGCAACGCGCGGCGGCGGAGAGCTGGGCCATCAGCTCGCGGTGCGAGACCAGCGAGCCGACCTGGAAACCGCCACCGTGAAAGTACAGCAGCACGCGCTGCGCATCGGCCCCGGGCGCGCCGACCCACTGGGCCTTCACGCCGCCGGCGTTCACGTCTTCGAGGGTGGCGTCCACGGGCACGCCGCCAAACAGCGTGTCCCAGTCCTGGCGCATCTGCGCCACCGTGGTGTCGCGCTTCCAGCTGCCATAGACCTGGCGCACGCGCTCGATCACTTGCTCCACAGCGGCGCTCATGCGCCGCACCCCATGCCGCCGGAAACGCCCAGCACCTCGCCGGTGATGAAGCCCGCGTCCGCCGAGGCCAGGAAAGCCACGGCGGCGGCCACCTCGTCGGGCGTGCCCAGGCGGCCGGCCAGCGTGGCGCCGGTCATGGCCTCCAGCAGCTTGTCGCCGCCCTGCGCCACCGCCTGGCGCAGCAGCGGCGTGTCGATGGGGCCGGGCGCGATCACGTTCGCGGTGATGCCCTTGTCGCCGTTCTCGCGCGCGATGGAGCGCGTGAAGGCGATCACACCGCCCTTGGCGGCGGCGTACACCGCGCCGCCGCGCGAGCCCAGGCGGCCGGCTTCGGAGGCGATGTTGATGATGCGCCCGTGGCCCGCCGCCCGCATGGCCGGCAAGGCCGCGTGCGTGGTGGCGAACACCGATTCGAGGTTGATCGCGATCAGGCGGCGCCAGTCTTCCGGCGTGGTGCGGGTGAAGAAGGCGTGCTGGTCCACCCCGGCGTTGTTCACCAGGATGTCCACCGGGCCGTGTTCGGCCATCACCTCGGCGACCTGCGCGAGGTCGGCCACGTCGAGCCGCACGGCGCGCGCCCAGATGCCGTTGGCCAAGGCCTGCGCGGCCTCCATGTCCAGGTCGGCGATGGTCACGAGCGCGCCGTCGGCCGCGAGGCGCCGTGCGATGGCCGCGCCGATGCCCTTGGCGCCACCGGTGACGAAGGCCTTGCGGCCCGCGAGGGGGTTGGGGGCGGCCATGTTCAGCGGCCCGTGAAGGTGGGCGCGCGTTTCTCGATCACGGCGGCCAGGCCCTCGCGCGCGTCGGCCATGCCCGAGAGGTCAGCCTGCATGCGGTTCTCTTCGGGCATGCAGGCGTCCACGCCGGAGCCCAGGCCGTTCCACAGCAGGCGCTTGGTGCCCGCGAGCGCGGCCGGCGCGCCGGCGGCGAGCTGGCGCGCCAGCGCGAAGGCTTCGCTCTGCAGTTGTTCGTCGTCCACCACGCGGGTGATCAGGCCCATGGCCAGGGCCTGCGGCGCGGTGATCACCGGGTTGAGCATCAGGATCTCCATCGCCTTGCGCAGGCCCACCAGCTGGGTGAGCGTGACCGAGACCCCCGCGTCGGGCACCATGGCCACGCGCGTGGCGCCGGCCAGGAATTTCGCCGAGGCACCGGCGACCACGAAGTCGGACGAGCACACCAGGCCCATGCCGCCGCCGCCGGCCGCGAAGCCGTGCACGGCGCTGACCACCGGCGCGTTGAGCCGCATCATCATGGAGGCCACGATCTGCAGGTAGGACGTGGCCATGCGGATGTAGTCCGGCAGCGCCTCGCCCTTGGAGAGGAAGGTGTGCACGTCGCCACCGGCGCAGAAGTTCTTGCCCTCGCCGGTGATCAGCACGGCGCGCACGCGGCTGTCGCCGTGCACCGCCGTCATCACCTCGTGCAGGCCCTTGAGCATGGCCATGTCCAGGCCGTTGGCGGCCTCGGGCCGGTTCAGGCGGATGTGGGCCACGCCGTCGGCATGCAGCGCCAGCAGCGCCGGGCCTTCGCCGATCAGCACCTCGGGGGTTGGCGTTTTCTTGTCTTGTGGTGCCATGGGTGTGTCTCCTGGGGTGCGCTAGATGAGGAAGGCCATCGAGTACAGCGCGGTCTCGTTGTTGACCAGCACGACTTTCTTGCGCGCCATGCGCAGGGCATCGCCTTCGCGGCGCAGGGTGTATTCGTTGCGCGAGGCCCAGAGGGTGTCGCCCCGCGCCGGGGACGACTCGAACACCATGGCGTTGGAGGTGACCAGCAGTTCCTCGCCCTCGTGTTTCAGGATCTCCACATTCGAGACCACGCGGCGCAGGCGCGACTGCGGCGTCTGGCTGTAGCGCTTGCCGGTGTGGAACTGGCGGATGCGCAAGGCAATGCGCGAGCGGTTGTCGTAGATGATGGACATTTCCTTTTCCGGGTCGCCGCCCTCGCCGTTGGCCGGGATCCAGTAGACGCCGTCGTCCGTCCACAGGGCTTCCCAGTCGTCGTAGGCGTGGTCGTCCTGGTAGCGCGCTTCGCGGTAGATGAACTGCGTGACCTCGTCGAGCAGGGAACGGGCATCGAGTGCCAGGGAGCTCATGCGGCCTCCATCATGGATTTGTAGTGGCGCCAGATGCCGCGCGAAGGGGTTTCGTCGGTGTTGTCGCTGATGCGGTAGCCGTTTTCATCCAGGCGCTCGCGGTGGCGGCCCCGGCCCAGGTAGAGCCACTCGGGGTTGCTGGACTGCACACCGAGCTGCGTGCGCTCGTACATGGCGGCGTCGTCGGCCAGCAGGAAACCGGCCGGGCCCACCGAGCCCATGGTCTGCTGGCGCAGGCGGCGGTTGATGTCGGGCGCGCCCTTGAACTGGATGGCGGTGACGTGCTGCACCGTGTGGTCCACCGACAGCGGCTGCAGCACGAACAGCTGGATCTCCGCGATGAACAGGTTGGGGAAGATCATGATGTGCGGCGTGCCGTCGATCATGATTTCGCGCGCCTTGTCCTTGCCGTAGGCCGCTTCCATCTGCGCGACGTAGGCCGGCAGCCGGTCGGCCGTGGTGCCGAACCAGCCCATGGGCACATCGCGCTTGCGGAACTCGGGCCGCAGGTCGTTTTCGGTGTGGCCCTTGCCGAAGTCGCGCGAAACGGCGGTGGAGTCGCTGTCGTACAGCGTGCCGATGCCGCTCTGCGCCACCTCGAAGATGGAGGCGTGCACGAACGAGGGGTGGTAACCGTCGGTCTCGTTCTCGACCAGGAACTTCCAGTTGGCCTTGACCTTGTGCTTGAGGTAACCCGCCGTGACCTCGACCTCGCCCTCGGGCGAGTTCATGCACAGCGCGTCGATCGCGCCGGCGGCCGCGCCCAGGTGCTCCAGCAGCGACTCGCCCTCCTGCGCGAACGAGCCGAACACGAAACCCCGGTGCGAGGCCACGCGCGCCACCTTGCCCAGGCCGAGCTGGGAGCGGTCCGCGCCCTCGTAGCCCGAGGGAAACGGGTAGCCGCGCAGCGCGCCGTCGTTGGCGAAGGTCCAGCCGTGGTACGGGCAGGTGAAGGAGCGCGCGTTGCCTTTCTCCGTCATGCAGACCCGGTTGCCGCGGTGCGGGCAGCGGTTGTGCAGCAGATGGATCTGGCCGGATTTGTCGCGCGTCATGAGGATGGGCTCGGGGCCGATCGACTTCATCACGTAGTCGTTGGCGTTGGGCACCTCGCTCTCGTGGCCCACATAGACCCAGGTGCGGTACCAGATCTTCTGCAGCTCGGCCTGGTAGATCGCGGGGTCGGTGTAGAGGGAGCCGTGCACGTGGTCGTCGCGGACGAGGTCGTCCCAGCGAACGGCCGGGCCGGTTGCGGCAGCGGGCGCAATGGGAATCACATGGGCGCAGTTGCTCAAGGTGTCATCTCCGTGGTGTCGGGGGCGGATCGGGCTTGTTGTCCGTTTCCGATGGTGCAATAATAGTCCGACGAGACGGACTATGTCAAGCCATCGTCCACCGGTCCACCGAAAAGGAATTCGCTCCCATGCCCATCGTCACTTTCATCGAACACGACGGCACCGCCCGCCGCATCGACGCCCCCAACCAGCGCAGCCTGATGCAGATCGCGGTGGACAACGGCGTGCCCGGCATCCTCGGCGATTGCGGCGGCTCCTGCAGCTGCGCCACCTGCCACGGCTACATCGGCAGCGAGTGGGCGCCGCACCTGCCGCCCATTTCCGAGACCGAGGCCTTCATGCTCGAAGGCGTGCCCGAGCCGCGCGAGACCAGCCGGCTGTGCTGCCAGCTGCGCATGAGCCCGGCGCTCGACGGCATCGTGGTGCACCTGCCGGCCGAGCAAGTCTGAACAGCGAGCCATTCGGACTCTCGCGGCCCGCCTCATCCTCCACCGATACGGGTGGGGGAACCCTGCTCTTCACGCTCTTAGACTGCACGCGAACGTCGTGCAAGCGCCCTTGCCGAACGACGCGGTCGCCAAAACGGGTTTGTGTAGCTACAATAACATGCGTGTCACCTTCGATGCCGCCAAACGGGACAGAACACTTCTGGAGCGTGGACTGGATTTTTCCGATGCCGCCCTCGTGTTCGAGGGCACCACGCTCGAGATGGAAGACACGCGCAAGGACTACGGTGAGATCCGCATCATTTGTTATGGCCTGCTGGCAGGCCGCATGGTGGTGGTGGATTACACGCCGCGTGGCGCGGATCGCCACATCTTCAGCATGAGGAAAGCCAATGACCGCGAAAAAGACCGCATCGGCCCGCTCCTTGAAATCTGATCTGAAAAAGGTCGATGCCCACCGACTGCAGGCCTCGGAGTACGAGGAACTGCCCGAACTGACAGAAGACATGCTGGAGCGCGCCACGATCAACAAAGGCGGTCGCCCCAAGGCCTCTTTCACCAAAGTGCTGGTTTCCGTGCGCTACAGCCCCGAGGTCCTCGACTACTTCCGCAGCACCGGTGCCGGCTGGCAGGCCCGCATGGACGGTGTGCTCAAGGACTACGTGGCGCAACACGCTCGGCGGTGATGGCTGCCTGGGCATCGACAGGCTGGCTCACATAAGCCATCAGGCATTCCTGCGTCATCGACGCCAGCTGGCGGCCCTGCTGGTCGTGCACCGAGCCGATGGACAGGCCGCGCCCGGCCTGCGCGCACGGGCTGGTGCAGTCCACGTGCAGCCACTGGTCGGCGCGCACCGGGCGGTGCAGCCACAGCGCGTGGTTCAGGCTGGAGATGTAGAGCGGCCGGCCGTGGAGGTCGCGCAGGTGCAGGCCCAGCGCGGCGAAGTTGAGCCACCAGTCGGAGAGGTAGGCGAAGGCGGCGGCCTGGAAGCGCGCATCGTCCGGCAGCGGCTGGATCGCGCGCATCCAGAAGCGGAAGCGCCCGTTCATGTGGGTCTCGGCGAGCTGGCGCGTGGGGTCGGGCACGCGGAAGTCGATGCTGGGCTTGCGGTCCTGCGAGTAACCACCGAGCCGCGTCAGGTCGCCGATCAGCGCGCGGTCCACCTCGTCGAACCGGGGCAGATCCTCCGGCCGCTCGCCCAGGGGCGCGGTGCTCGGGCTGGCGTGGGTCGGCGCGTCCAGCGGCAGCGCGCAGGTGACCTGCGCGTCCAGCACCGTGCGGCCATTGCCCTGCGCGGCGCGCACGTGGCGCGAGCTGAAGCGCTTGCCTTCCTGCAGCACGGTCACGCCGAAGTCCACCGGCTCATGGGGCATCGCGCCTTGCAGGAAGAGGAACTGCATCATGGTCGCCTCGCGGCCGGCGGGCACGTCCATCAGCGCGGCCATCATGGCCTGCCCGAGCAGCTGGCCGCCGTACGAACGGCCGTTGAGGTTGGCGTCGCCGTGGCGGCTGCGCCAGCGCCCTTCGCCCAGACGGTCCAGCGTCAGCAAGGCTTCGATGTCGAGATCGCTCCAGGTGGCCTGTGGCATGGGTCAGGCCTCCGTGGACAGTCGGCGGTGCCCGGCCGTGCGCGGAGCGATCCCGGGTTTGAGCCGCCAGTCGGGGCCGAAGTCGGCCAGGGGGTGCGAGGGCATCACCTCTTCATGCTCGATGCCGCGCAACCGTGCCTCGTAGGCGTCGAGGTAGGCGTGCCGCTGGGCCTCGTCGGTGTACTGGATGGAGAAGCCCACGAAGGGCGGCAGCACCTGCAGGCCGCCGTAGCCGAAGGTGCCGTGCTGCAGGTGCCACAGGATCACGTCGCGCTGCCCCAGCAGGCCGTCGGCCTCCATCATGTCGGGGAAGCAGCCGGTGGTGAAGGCCAGCATGGCCTTGCGCCCCTTGAGCCCGCCGTTGTCGAAGCGTTTGCCGCCCGCACCGTACACGGTGCCGTTGACGAACACGCGGTCGATCCAGCCCTTGAGGATCGCGGGCACCGAGAACCACCACAGCGGGAACTGCAGGATCAACAGGTCGCAGGCCAGCAGCTTGTCGAGCTCGGCCTGGATGTCGGGCGTGAAGGTCTGGCGCTGCGAGGACTGCTTCTGCTCGCGGTCGTACTGCAAGGCATCGGGGAAGCGCCGCTCGGTGAAGTCATCGCCCGTCGCCACGGGGTTGAAACCCATCGCGTACAGGTCGGACACGACGACTTGGTGCCCGCAGGCCTGCAAGGTCTGGACGGAGCGGTCGAGCAGCGCCTTTCCGAAGGACCGGGGTTCCGGGTGGGCATAGACGATCAGCACATTCATGGCGGTCTTTCATTGGGGGTCGAATCCCAATAATAAACCGCCGCGTCTGATTATTTATAGAACAGGCGAGGCCCTAGGCGTCTCGTTCTGACCCGGCTTGGTCGCGGGCACCTTCCACGCGGCGTTGGCGCGAGCGCTGCAGCAGCAGGCCCACGAGCACCATGGCCGCGGCCGAACCCGAAAGGCCGGGAGACATGAGCACCAGCCGCGCCAGGCCATCGACCGCTTCGACGCTGACCTGCTGTGCGTGATCGACCAGCGCCACGATGTCGGCGGATTGCACGTTGGGGATGTCCTCCAGCCGCACGTGGAACTCCTGCCAGCCACCGCGAAAACGGATCTTCGCGAAGACGCCGTCGGCGATCGCCACCAGCGACAGCACGCCCAGAGGGCGCAGCAACTGTTCCAGCATGTGGCCGCGTTCGGCCGGCAGCGCGGTGTCGTACACCTCGGCGACCAGCTCCGGGATGGCCCTGCCATTCGGGGCCTGGCGTGGATCGCCGCCGCCTGCGGACGGCTCGGTCGTCGGGTTCATGAGACCCGGCCTGACAGGGCTCGCATGAGGTCCAGCGCCGTTTCCAGGGCCTCCTCCGCGCGCAGGAACTCGTGGTGGCGGATGAACCAGGACGCCTCGTCCAGCGCGACCAGGGCATCGGCCACACCCACGGCGGACGTGGCATGCAGCGCGCGGCGGGCCTCGCGGATGGCCGAGATGGCCAGGCTGTCGTGGCTGCAATAGACGTCGACCTGCGCCCGCCGGACATGGTCCATGGCTTGCATCGACAGCGGCACAGCACCCGACTCGTGCAGCGGGGGGGTGTAGGCCGTGGCGCCGACCATCGCATCAACGAGCAGGAGCGCGGGGAGGTTGTTGGACATGTTCGGCCTTTCTGGTCGGTGGTTGGGATGAGGTTCACTCTGCGGCGGGCGTGGGAACGGGAGGTTGCAAACGACAACGCCGCAGATGACAAATGTCATTTGCGGCGCCGTGGCATGGTGGGGCGCGGCGGGGCGCTGCCGGCGCCCCACCCCGTTGCGTGCGTCAGCCCGCGGCTTTCTGCTCGGTCGGCATGGCCTTCTGCTTGTGTGTCGCCTTCTTGGCCACGTGCTTCTTGTGCGGGGCCTTGGCGGCCTTGTGCTTTTCGGCCGGCATGGTCTTGGGCATCGCGGTGGTCACGGGGGCGGCCGCCGGGCTTGGCATGGCGGGTTTGGGCGAACTGTCCATGGTGCTTTGCGCAAAAGCGCTGGCCCCCATGGCGGCAATCGCGGCGGTGATGAGGACGGTACGTAATTTCATTCGAAGCTCCAGGTTCGCAGCGGTCTTGGATTGCGGTCGATGCTGCGTTTCGTCAACCACGGTTCCGATGCTGGTGGCCCGGTGTGCTTCGCCGGTGTCAATCCACCCGTTGGCACATTTCACTTGCAATCGCGGGGATCAGAGCTGGAACCCCAGCCACAGCAGCATGCCTTCGGCGATGTCGCGCGCGAGCCCGGGTGCGGTGGCCACGTAGGGCTGTGCCGTGCCGCGCTCCTGGTCGAACCAGTCGGCGAACCGCTGCACGTCGGCCGGCGGGTGGAAGGCGCACATCAGCTCGTAGTTCAGCAACAGGCTGCGGCTGTCCAGATTGGCCGAGCCGCACAGGGCCAGCGTCTGATCGAACACCGCGAGCTTGGCGTGCATCATCCCGGGCGCGAGCCAGATCCGGCCGCCGGCCTGGGCCAGCGAGCGCAAGGCCCGGCCCCGCGCCATGTCCGAGAGCCGGTGGTTGGAGCGGGCGGGCACCAGCAGGTCGACCACCACACCGCGCCGCGCGGCCAGGCACAGCGCCATCAGCAGCGCCGCGTCGGGCACGAAGTACGGTGTGGCCAGGGCGATGCGGGCCTTCGCCCGGTAGGCCGCCGTCAGCAGCAGCGCCAGCACGGTGTCGTCCGCCTGGTCCGGCCCCGAGGCGACGAGCTGGGCACCTTCCCCGGCCTGCGCGCTGGCGTGGAGGACTTCGCGCGGAAGGGACGGCAGGTCCCGGGCGAAGCGCCAGTCGTGTTCGAACAGCTCGCTCGCCTGCTGCACCAGCGCACCGCCCAGGTCGAAGCTCAGATCGCGCCAGGGCGCCTGCCCGGCTGAACCCATGAAGTACTCGGCGGCCAGGTTGCGGCCACCGCACCACAGGCGGGCCGAGGGCAGGCCCGCGTCGGCGATCAGCATCTTGCGGTGGTCGCGCAGGTTGGTGCGCCCCCGGATCGGCGAGCGCAGCGGCGGCACGAAGCGCACGAACTCGGCCCCCGCGCGGGTCAGGCGGTCGAGGCTCGGGGGACGCTGCATCAGGCTGCCCATGCCGTCGAGCAGCAGGCGCACGCGAACGCCCTGCCCGGCCTTGGCCGTCAAGCGGTCGACCACCGCCTGCCCCGGCCCCTCACGCCCCAGGATGAAGGTGCACAGATCGAGGGTGGCCTGCGCGCCGTCGATCGTGCGCATCAAGGCCTCCTGGGCTTGGCGGCCATCGCGGTGCAGCCGCAGGTCGCGGTAGGCGGCGGGTGCGGGCTGTCCGAGCGAGACGATGGTGCCGGCCGCCCAGCCATCGCCCGAGGCCAGTGGGCGCGGCGCGGTGCCCGCGAGGGAGGCCGGTCGGGCGAGCTTGCGCGAACCGAGCAGCAGGAACGCCGGCAGGGCCACATAGGGCAGCAGCACGATGAACAGGACCCAGGCGATCGCCGACGCGGGCGGCCTGCGCTGGCGCATCGCGTGCGAGCTGAAGACGTAGACCAGGACCGCCAACGAGACGGCGAGGCCGTGCAGTGTCAGCCAATGGCTGGGCAACATGTCACTTGTCATCTGCCTTTGCGCTCCATGCAATACCGCCCAGGCCGGGCAAGCGCAGTATCCCCTCATGTCCAGGCTCCCTCCTGGAACCCCGAGGAACCCCACCATGCCCACCGACCCCCAACGGCGCATCTGGATGGTGACCACCGCCAGCCTGGGTGGCGCGGCGGCGGTGGTCGCGGCCTACCCGTTCGCCGCGTCGTTCGCCCCGAGCGAGCGGGCCAAGGCGGCCGGCGGGCCGGTGGAGGTCGATGTCTCGACCCTGGCTCCCGGGGCCACCACCATCGTCGAGTGGCGGGGCAAACCGGTGTGGGTCGTGCACCGCACGGCCGAGATGGTGGCCGCGCTGCAGGGCCACGACGCCGAGCTGGCCGACCCGCAGTCGAACCGCAACCAGCAGCCCGCCTATGCCCGGAATCCGGCCCGTTCGATCAAGCCCGAGTTCTTCGTCGCCGTGGGCATCTGCACCCACCTGGGCTGCTCGCCCACCTCGGTGCCGGCAGGCACCGGCAATCCCGGCCTGCCCGCCGACTGGCCCGGTGGTTTCTTCTGCCCCTGCCACGGCTCGACCTTCGATGGCGCGGGACGGGTGTTCAAGAACAAGCCGGCACCGAGCAACCTCGAGGTGCCGCCGCACCGCTACGCGAGCGCCACGCAACTCGTGATCGGCGACGACGACGCACCCGCGTGAATCAGAACAGCGTCTCGACCTCGCTGGCCAGCAGGTAGCCCGCGCCGCGCTCGGTGAGGATCAGCGTGGGGTTGGTGGCGTCGGCTTCGATCTTGAGGCGCAGGCGGCGGATCTGCACGTCGATCGTGCGGTCGTAGACCTCGGCTTCATGCAGGCGCGACATCGACAACAACTGATCGCGGCTCAGCACGCGCCGCGGCGCCCGGCACAGCGCGTTGAGCAGGCTGAATTCGCCGTTGGACAGCTCCACCGACTGGCCCGCCGGCGACACCAGGCGGCGGGTGCGCAGGTTCAGCTCCCAGCCCGAAAAGCGGTAGGCGCGCCGCGTGTTGTCGCGCTCGGGCAGCGTGGCCTGCACCTGGTAGCGGCGCAGCACCGCGCGCACGCGAGCGAGCAGCTCGCGGGGGCTGAACGGTTTGGTGACGTAGTCGTCCGCGCCCAGCTCCAGGCCCATGACGCGATCGGCCTCCTCGCTGCGCCCGGTCAACAACACGATGGGCACGGTGGCCCGTTCGCGCAAGGCGCGGGCCAGCAGCATGCCGTCCTCGCCGGGCAACCTGAGGTCCAGCAACACGAGGTCGATGGCCTCGCGGTCGAACAGCGCGAACATCTCCGCCCCCGAACACCCGGCGCTCACGCGCATGTCGTTCTTGCTGAGGTACTCGACCACCAGGTCGCGCACGTCCGCGTCATCGTCGATCACGAGAATGTGGGGAACGGTGGTGGTGCTCATCGTGTGGCGCCCAATGTAGCGCAAGCCACCGCTCGGGACACGCGGCGGCGCATACTGGACACCCATGCGCACAGGTGCCTCGTTGAACCGATCGACCCCTGACACCACCTTCCGACCGCGAGCCTCGGGCCTCCCGTGGCTGTTCGCACTGGCGCTGTGGTTGCTGCTGGTGGCGGTCACCTCGCTGGCGCTCTGGCAGTTGCACCGCAGCGCACTGGAGAGCCAGGGACGGGAAATGGCCCTGCTCTCCCTGGCGCTGACCGACGAACTCGATCGCGGCTTGCAGGGCGCCGAAGAGGGTTTGCAGGCATTGGCCCTGGAACTCGGCCGGCGCCGACTGCCCACGGTGGACAGCCAGACCGTCCAGGCGCTGCAGACGCGAGCGGCCCTGATGCCGCTGGTGACCACGCTCTGGCTGCTGGACAAGGACCAGGCGCCGATCGCCTCGTCCGAGGCCACGGCCCCGCCGGACCTGCAGACCTTCCTGCCACGGCTGGACTCGCTCGCCGAAGGGGCCACCGCCCTGAGCCAGCCCTTCGTGCCGGCCGGGGGGTCGCAGGCGCAGGTCGCGCTGGCGTTTCGCGTGGGCGCCGTGCACGGCCACCCGGGCGGCTGGATCGTCGCCGCCATGCCGGCCAACCAGTTGCTGGGCGCCTTTGGCGTGGCCCTGCCCGCGGCCGACGCGCGCATGGCCATCTTCCGCCGCGATGGCGCGCTGCTCGCGGGGGTCAACGTCGGGCTGCTGCGAGCCGATGAGGCCGGACTGGCGCAGCGCCCTCGCCTGGCCAGGCAGCGCTTCAGCGATGGCAGCGAGCACCTGGTCGGCTCGCACCGGGTGCCGCGCTACGGCCTGGATGTCGTGGTGTCCCGGGAACTCGCCGCCGTGCTTCAGGGCTGGCGTGGCGCGCTGCAGCTGGCCATCGCCGCGCTGGCCTTCCTGCTGGTCACCATGGCAGCAGCGGTGCACTTCGTGACGCGGTCCGAACGGCAGCGGCTGGCGGCGCAGCAAGCCCTTCAGGTGCAACTGGCCCGCACCAGCCGGCTCGAGGCCCTGGGCGCCCTGGCCGGCGGCGTCTCGCACGACTTCAACAACGTGCTGGCCGGCATCGTCGGGTACGGGGAAATGGCGCAGGACGCCGCCGCGCCCGGCAGCGACCAGGCCCGGCACCTGGACAAGGTGCTGCAGGCCGCCCAGCGCGGCCAGTTGCTGATCGAACGCATCCTCTCGTTCAGCCGGGGCGGCGCGCGCACCTCGGCCGTCTTCGAGCTGGAGCCGGTGGTCGAGGAGGTGCTGACGCTGCTGACCGCCTCGCTGCGTCCGGGGGTGGTGCTGGAACGGATGCTCGCCGCGCCCGGCGCGCGGCTGCGCGGCGACGCGACACAGGTCTTCGAGGCGGTCATGAACCTGTGCACCAACGCCATGCAGGCCATGCCCGATGGCGGCATGCTCAGCGTCCAGCTCGAGCGCCGGCAGGTCACCACGCCCCAGGTGCTGTCCCACTCGCCGCTACCCGCTGGCGACTACCTGGCGCTGGGCGTGACCGACCAGGGCGTGGGCATCACGCCCGAGGTCATGGAGCACCTGTTCGAGCCGTTCTTCTCCGCGCGCGGCACCCAGGGCGGCACGGGGCTGGGCCTGGCGGTGGTCTTCGGCGTGGTGGCGGAGTTCGGCGGCGGGATCGACGTCGACAGCCAGCCGGGCCAGGGTGCGCGCTTCACGCTCTACCTGCCCGAATGCACCGACGCCGTTCCCGAATCGACCGCGGCTTCCACGCCCGTGCCCGCCGGCGCCGGCCAACGCCTGCTGGTGGTGGACGACGAACCGGGGCTGCTGGCGCTGGCCCAGGAGATGCTGACGGGCCTGGGTTACGAGCCCGTGTGCTTTGACGATGCCGGCGACGCGCTGCAGGCGGTGACCGAGGCGCCGCAGCGGTATGCCGCCGTGATCACCGATGAACGCATGCCCGGCCTGAGCGGCACACAGTTCGCCAGCACCTTGCGGGCGCGCTCGCTGCAACTGCCGGTGGTGCTCGTCAGTGGCTACGGCGGGGCGCTGCTGGCCCGCCGCGCCAGCGACTCGGGCGTGACCCGCGTTCTGATGAAACCCCTGCGGCGCGACGAACTCGCTCGCACCCTCGCCGAACTGATCCCCTGACGGGCGGGTCTGTCCGCCTTTGTGTCAGATGGCACACAAGCACCCGGACCGCGACACATGGCTCGGCAGCCCAAGGACCAAGATGCGCCCATGATGGATGCCGACACCCTCGCAGAAGGCCAGGACACCCGATCGCGGCTGCTGATCCACGCCTGTGCCGACGAGACCCGCTGGTCCGTGCCCGTCCTGTGGCGGCGCATGCTGGCGCGGGTGCGCGGCGCGCCCCCCGCTGACCGGGCCCTGCCCACGCTGGAAATCCACGATCTGCCGGGGCGCCGTCTGCTCACCCTCACCAACGCGGGCGCCCCTCTGATCGACATGGTGCTGCCGACGGGCACCTACCACGTCACCGCGCTGACCGGCGAGAACCGCCGCAGCTACACGGTGGTGCTGGCGCAGGACGCCACGACCGAACTCCACCTGCTGCCGGCCCATTCGCGCCGGCATTGAGGGTCAGCGCTGGGCGCGCGCCGGGAAATCGTCTTCCTGAAAGGCCTGCCCGCCGCGCGAGCCCGCGGCCACCCGCTGGGCCTCTTCGGTGCGCAACTGCACGCGCCGGATCTTGCCCGACACGGTCTTGGGCAGTTCCTGCACGAACTCCAGCCGCCGGATGCGCTTGTACGGCGCGAGGTGCTCGCGCGAGAACGCAAAGAGGGCCTGCGCCAGTTCCGGGCTGGCCACCACCCCGGGTCGCAGGATCAGGTAGGCCTTGGGCACCGCGAGGCGCACCGGATCGGGGCTGGGCACCACGGCCACCTCCATCACCGCCTCGTGCTCCATCAAGGCGCTTTCCAGCTCGAAGGGGCTGATGCGGTAGTCCGAGGCCTTGAACACGTCGTCGGCGCGGCCCACGAAGGTGATGTAGCCGTCGGCATCGCGCTGGGCGATGTCGCCCGTGTGGTAGTGACCGTCGCGCATCGCGCTGCTGTTCTGCGACTCGCTGCCCTGGTAACCCGCCATCAGGCCCAGCGGTCGCTGCGCCAGCGGCAGCGACACCTCGCCTTCGCTCGCGGCTTGTCCGTCCACGTCGAGCAGCTCGATGCGGTAACCAGGCAGAGGCCGCCCCATGGAGCCCGGCTTGAGCAACTGGCCCGGCGGGTTGCCCACCTGCGCCGTGGTTTCGGTCTGGCCATAGCCGTCGCGCAGGTCCAGGCCCCACGCGGCGCGCACCTGTTCGATGATCTCGGGGTTGAGCGGCTCGCCGGCGCCAATGAGTTCGCGCAGGCTCAGGCGCTCGCGCCGCGCCGCCAGGTCTTCCTGGATCAGCATGCGCCACACCGTCGGCGGCGCGCACAGGCTGGTCACGCGGTGGCGTTCCAGCACGGACAGCAGGCCGGGGGCGTCGAAGCGCGCGTAGTTGAAGATGAAGATGCAGGCCCCGGCGTTCCAGGGCGCGAAGAAGCAGCTCCAGGCGTGCTTGGCCCAGCCCGGCGACGAGATGTTCAGGTGCACGTCACCCGGCAGCAGGCCGATCCAGTACATGGTGGCCAGGTGCCCGACGGGGTAACTCTGGTGCGTGTGCAGCACCAGCTTGGGCTTGGACGTGGTGCCGGAGGTGAAGTACAGCAGCAGCGGGTCGGTGGCGCGCGTGGGGCCATCGGGCGTGAAGGCCGTGGCGGCCTGCGCCGCGTCCTCGAAGCGCAGCCAACCGGCCACGCCCTCCCCCACGCTGATGCGCGTGTAGTCGCCCGCGAGGCCGTCGAACTTGCCCGTCTGCGCGCTGGCCGCGACCACGTGCCGCACCTGGCCGCGCTCCAGCCGGTCGCGCAGGTCGTCGGCGGTCAGCAAGGCGGTGGCCGGGATCAGCACGGCACCCAGTTTCATCGCCGCGAGCATCACCTCCCACAGCGCCAGCTCGTTGCCAAGCATGAGCAGGATGCGGTCGCCCCGCTGCACGCCGATGGCGCGCAGGTGGTTGGCCACCTGCGACGAACGCTCGGCCATCTGCGAGAAGGATCGTTTCACCTCGCTGCCGTCGTCGCCCACGATGTGCAGGGCGGTGGCGCCGTTGCCGCGCGCCATCGCGTCGAAGTGGTCCAGCGCCCAGTTGAACTCGCCCAGCACGGGCCACTGGAAATCGCGGTAGGCGCGCTCGTAGTCCAGTCGGTGGGTGAGCAGGAAATCGCGAGCGGCCAGAAAGGAAGCAGTGGAATCTGTCATGGTTCCTCGGATGTCTTGGGGCGGGACATCCGGATTCTGCTTGAACTCAGCGGGGGAAAAAATGCATGGCTGGCCGGCATCACCGATGGCTAGCAAAAACGACACCTGAGAACCAAGCCTCAGGGTCGCCCCACGAAAAAAACTATTTGGTCAGGATCAGCTTGCCCAGCTTGGTGGATTGCAGCTTGTACATCGATCCGTTGTGCGCGATCTGCACGCACTTGCCACCCTGCAGCAGCGACAGGCTGTCGATGCTCGAAAGCCCATCGAGCACGCTCGGCGCGACCTGGGTCTGCGCCTCGTCCGCATCGACAGCGGACACGGCGGCAACACGTCGCGGCACGCGCAACAGCGGACGGGTGATCGACAAGGTCTGCATGGCATCGGCTCCTGGGTGGTCAGTGCATGCAGTGTACCCCATAAATGCGACTGATTCTCATTTATGAAAAATAAACTGCGCGCGGATGCAGGACCCGGACGCACCAACATGGGCCGGCTCGGTTGTTGCTATGGCTATACGGGGAAACACCGGGATCGCCCGTCCGTCTGCCGATGGGCCCAGATTTACAATGTGAAAGCCCGTCACTGCCGCATTCAGCGGCGTTCAAACGAAAGACATTTCATGAAGAACCTCTTCCTTTCCCTGAGCCTGATTGGCGCCGCCGCCTTGGTTGGTTGCGGAAAATCCGAAACGCCGGCGCCCGAAGCCGCCCCGGCCGCCCCCGCTGCGGCACCCGCCGCCGCTCCCGCCCCGGCCGAGATGCCGGAACTCAAGGTGGCGATCGACCCGACCTACGAACCCTTCACCTTCAAGACCGCCGACGGCAAGCCCACGGGCTTCGACGTCGACATCGCCGAAGCACTGTGCAACCAGATCAAGCGCAAGTGCGTGTACGTCGAACAGGTGTGGGACAGCATGATCCCCGGCCTGCAAGCCAAGAAGTACGACGCGATCATCAGCTCCATGTCCATCACCGAAGAGCGCCTGCAGGTCGTGGACTTCACGGACAAGTACTACTTCACCCCCAGCCGCATCGTGGTCAAGACCGGCACGGCCTACACCGACCCGGCTTCGCTCAAGGGCAAGAAGATCGGCGTGCTCAAGGGCAGCACGCAAGAGAAGTACGCCATGGGTGAACTCAAGCCCGCGGGCGTGAGCATCGTCCCCTACGAAGCCCAGGACCAGGTCTACCTCGACATCAAGTCCGGCCGTCTGGATGGCACCGTGGCCGACCAGGTGGAAGTCAATGGCGGTTTCCTGCGCAAGCCCGAAGGCGCGGGTTACGGCTTCGTCGGCCCCGTGCTGAACGAGGCCAAGTACTACGGCACCGGCGTGGGCGTGGCGCTGCGCAAGGGCGAGACCGCGCTCAAGGACGAACTCAACGCGGCCATCAAGGCCATCCGCTCCAACGGCGTCTACGACACGGTCGCCAAGAAGTACTTCGACTTCGACGTGTACGGCAACTAAGCCGTCCCCGTTTTGTCCGGCTACTTCGCCTCGATCCTGCAGGGCGCCCTCCTCACGGTGGGCGTTTCCCTGGCCGCCTTGCTGGTGGCCATCCTGCTGGGCCTGCTGGGCGCGGTGGCCAAGCTCTCCGGCCGCCCCCTCCTGGTGGGGCTGGCCACCGTCTACACCACGCTGGTTCGGGGCATCCCCGAGCTGGTGCTGATGCTGCTGATCTTCTACGGCGGCACCATCGGTCTCAACCACCTGCTGGCTGCGTCGGGCAGCAAGGGGTCGGTGGACATCAATCCCTTCCTCGCCGGTGTGCTCACCATCGGGTTCATCTACGGCGCCTACATGACCGAGACCTTCCGGGGCGCCATCCTTTCGATTCCGAAGGGCCAGATGGAAGCCGCCTGGGCCTTCGGCATGGGGCCGGTGCGCACCTTCCTGCGCATCACCGCGCCGCAGATGGTGCGCTACGCCCTGCCCGGCTTCACCAACAACTGGCTGGTGCTGATCAAGGCCACCGCGCTGATCAGCCTGATCGGCCTGAAGGAAATGACCTACCTGGCCAAGCAGGCCAGCGCGGCCACCCGCGAGCCCTTCACCTTCTTCCTGTTCGCCGCCGCGCTGTTCCTGATCTACACCTCGGTGTCGCTCTGGGCGCTGCGCCGGCTGGAACGGCGCTTCAGCCTCGGCGTGAAACGCGCCCACACCTGATGGACACCCGCACATGAAGTGGGAAGTCATCTTCCAGCCCGCCAACCTCGCCATGTACGGCGAGGGCCTGATCACCACCTTGTGGCTGCTGCTGTCCTCGCTGGGCGTGGGCGCGGTGCTCGCCCTGCTGTTCGCGCTGGCCCTCACCAGTTCCATCGCGCCGCTGCGCTGGGTCGTCGGCGCCTACACCTATGTGATCCGCGGGACGCCGCTGCTGATCCAGCTCTACCTCATCTACTACGGCCTGGCGCAGCTGGACTGGATCCAGGCGCGCTGGAACGACGTCTGGCCCTGGACGCATTTCAAGGAACCGTTCTTCTGCGCCCTGCTGGCCTTCAGCCTGAACACGGCGGGCTACACCGCCGAGATGCTGGCGGGCGCCATCCGCGAAACCGCCGCGGGCGAGATCGAGGCCGCCCAGGCCATGGGCATGAGCCCGGCCATGGCCATGCGCCGCATCGTCCTGCCCAGCGCCATGCGCCGCACGCTGCCCGCCTACAGCAACGAGGTGGTGATGATGCTGCACGCCACCAGCCTGGCCAGCACGGTGCCGGCCATGCTGGACGTGACCGCCGCCGCCAGCCGCATCTATTCCGACTACTACCTGCCGTTCGAGGCCTACATCTTCGCGGCCGCGATCTACCTCACCATCACGTTCAGCCTGGTGGGCATGTTCAAGCTGGCCGAAAGGCGTTTCCTGGCCCATCTGGCCCCGCGCGGGCATTGAGCGCCGAGAACCAGGCCGCCCCATGCAACGCATCGAGTACCCCCTGCTGAGCCCCAGCCTGGGCAGCCAGAAGACCCTTGTGGGGTTCCACTTCGGCACGCCCGGTGCCCGGCCCAAGGTCTACATCCAGGCCAGCCTGCACGCCGAGGAACTGCCCGGCATGCTGGTCGCCCACCACCTGCGCCAGCAGCTGGAAGCCGCCGAGAAGGCCGGGCCGCTGCGGGGAGAGGTGATTCTGGTGCCGGCGGCCAACCCGATCGGCCTGAGCCAGCGGCTGAACCATCGGCCCCTGGGCCGCTTCGAGTTCGACACCGCGCAGAACTTCAACCGGCACTATCCCGACATGGCCGCCGCCGTGCTGACCGACGCCATCCCCCGCATGGGCGCGGACGCGAAGGCCAATGTGGCCACCGTGCGCCAGCTGGTCGGCCAGTGGCTGAACCAGTGGCAAGCGACCAGCGAACTCGACAGCCAGCGCCGGCAGCTGCTGCTGCTCTCGCACGACGCCGACCTGGTGCTCGACCTGCATTGCGACACCGAAGCCGTCATGCACCTGTACAGCGAGGAGGCCTGCTGGCCGCCCTTCGAACCGCTGGCGCGCCTGCTGGGCTGCCAGGCCGTGCTGCTGGCGAAAGAGTCGGGCGGCGGGCCGTTCGACGAACGCCTCTCCGGTCTCTGGTGGCAACTGGCCGCCGCCTTGCAAGCCGCGGGCGTCAAAGCTCCCCTGCCCCAGGCCTGCGCGAGCACGACGGTGGAGCTGCGCGGCGAAGCGGATGTCTCGCACGACCACGCGCGCCAGGATGCGCAAGCCATCCTCGCCTTCCTGGCGCACGCTGGTGTCCTGCATGCCGGCGCGCCGGCGACGCTGCCGCCCCTGGCCTGCCAGCCCACGCCGCTGGCGGGTTCGCAGACGCTGCGCTCGCCCGTGCCCGGTGTGCTGGTCTTTCTCGTGCAGCCCGGCGCCACCCTGGCGGTGGGCGACGTGGTGGCCGAGGTCATCGACCCCACCGCCCCGGCGGCCGCGCGCGTGCACGAAGTGCGCGCCGAGGTGGCCGGTGTGCTGTACGCCGCCGTGCGCGAACGTTATGTGGTTTCGGGCGGCGAGGTCGGCAAGATCGCTGGCGAGACGCCGTTCCGCTCGGGCGACCTGCTGGGCGCCTGAGTTTTTCTTTTCATCGGGCATCGAACATGACTGCAGAACCCACCGCCAACCGAACGCCCGGCCGCCCTCTTCTGGAGGTGCAGGACATCCACAAGCGCTTCGGCGCCAACGAAGTGCTCAAGGGCGTCTCCCTGCAAGCCAATGCGGGCGACGTGATCAGCCTGATCGGCAGCTCGGGCTCGGGCAAGAGCACGCTGCTGCGCTGCATCAACCTGCTGGAGCACCCCAACAGCGGGCGCATCGTGCTCGGTGGTGAAGAGCTGCAGCTCAAGGCCGACCGCCACGGCGAACTGCGCGCGGTCAACGCCGCGCAGCTGCAGCGCCTGCGCACCAAGCTGGCCATGGTGTTCCAGCACTTCAACCTCTGGGCCCACATGACGGTGCTGCAGAACATCATCGAGGCGCCGGTCAACGTGCTGGGCATCCCGAAAGAAAAAGCGGTGGAGACCGCGCGCCGCTACCTGGAGCGCGTGGGCCTCAAAGGCGTGGAAGACCGCTACCCCTCGCACATGAGCGGTGGCCAGCAGCAGCGCGTGGCGATCGCCCGCGCGCTGGCGGTGGAGCCGGACGTGATGCTGTTCGACGAACCCACCAGCGCGCTCGACCCCGAACTCGTGGGCGAGGTGCTGCGCGTGATGAAGCTGCTGGCCGAGGAAGGCCGCACCATGGTGGTGGTGACGCACGAAATGGGCTTCGCGCGCGAGGTGTCCTCGCACCTCATCTTTCTGCACAAGGGCTGCATCGAGGAACAGGGCGTGCCCAAGGAGGTGCTGGCCCGGCCCAAGAGCGAACGGCTCGCGCAGTTCCTCTCGGGCAACCTGAAGTAAGAGGCTCAGGGCGCGGCCGGTGGCCGCAGTTCCAGCGTGCTGCGCCACTGCGCCGGCTTCATCGTCAGCACGCGGTACTGCACCGCCACCCAGGTGTCGCTCATGTCGCGGTAGCGGCCCGAGAACACGTTGCCGCTCTGCCCGGTCTGGTAGATGAAGCGCGAGTTGTCCAGGTCCGCGAGATCGTAGACCGCGCGCAGGCTGGCCGCATGGCGGTTGGCATAGGGTGCATCGGCCTTGTCCAGGTGGTACTGCCCCACGTTGACGGTGAAGGGATCGCCCCCTGTGGGCGTGCGCACGTCGAAGAGCGCCGCCAGCGGCTTCACGTTGCCGAACGGGCGGTGGGCCGAGATCGCCGGGTGGGCATCGCCCCAGCGCCAGGCGGCCACGTCGCTGCCGTGCACGGCCTGCAGCTTGTTCAAGGCGTCCGTCAGGGCCAGGCCGCTGGCCGCCGCGCAACCCGCCGCGCCGCACCAGCTCGCGTCGTCGCGCTCCAGAATGCCTTCCACCGCGTTGCGGAACAGGCGCTTGCCGTACATGCCTTCGAAGCGCGCCTGGCCCACGCGCTCGCCCACCACGCGGCGCGTGAAGGCATCAACCCAGGCGCTGTAGATCAGCGGCGCGGCGGCATCGGCGCGCATCTCGCCCTTGAAATCGCGCAGCGCGGCCTGCGCGGCCGCCGCCAGCGGGTGGTCCGACGCGGCTTTCTGCAGGAACGGCAGCAGGCGCACCGTGGCGGCCGATTGCTGGTCGGCGTGCATGGCGCGGAACGAGTCCAGCGTGTGCTTCGGGGTCTGCGCCAGCATCGCTTCGATGCGCTCCTGGCGGTAGGGCGCGGCCCAGTCCTGGGTCAGGAAATGCGGGTAGTCCGCGGCGTGGATGCGCTGGTTGGCGGTGGCGATCCAGCCGCGCGCGCCATCGTCCTGCGGCGTCTCTTCGTAGGGCAGCCAGCCGGCCCAGTCGTAGCGCAAGTCCCAGCCCGGCGCCGGTGCGACGCCGCGGATGTCGTTCTCCGGCGCGCGCAGGGGCACGCGGCCCGCGGCCTTGTAGGCGATGCGCCCCGTGCGGTCGGCCATCACCACGCTCTGCATCGGTGAATGGAAATCGCGGAACGCCTTCTGGAGTTCGTCGACCGATTGCGCGCGGTTCGACTCCAGGGTGGCGACCACGTTGCGGTTGTCGGCGTCCAGCGCGGTCCAGCGCAGCGCGAGCACGAAGCGGCTGGTGTCCATCACCTCGCCATGGCGCGCCTGCGCATCGCTCAGCACCGGGCCGTGGCGGGTGCTGCGCACCATGTGGCTCACGTCGGGCTGTCCCTTGACCCGGATGGTCTCCATGCGCAGGCCGAAGTTGGCCCAGGCCGGTTCCCCGGAGGGGGACGGCACGCGGTACTGCGCGGGGTTGGCGGGGTTGATCTGCTCGAGGTAGAGGTCCTGCACATCCGGGCCGGTGTTGGTGAAACCCCAGGCCACCTGCTGCGTGCGGCCGAGCACCACGAAGGGCGTGCCGGGCAGCGTGGCGCCCATCACGTCCATGCCCTTGATGCCGTCGGCATCGGGCGCCTGCAGCCGCGCGAAGTACCAGATGGCGGGCGCGCTCAGGCCCAGGTGCGGGTCGTTGGCCAGCAAGGGCATGCCCGAGGCGGTGCGCGAGCCGTTGACCACCCAGTTGTTCGAGCCCTTGCCCTCGATGTTGCCCAGCTCGTCGGCCCAGCGCTGCAGGTCCGCGCCGATCTGCCCGCGCGCCGAGGCGACGATGCCGGACGCGGCCGGCACCTCGGCCTTCGAGGTCGTGACCGGCTTGCCCCGGTAGACGCCCAGTTCGCGGTAGAGCTTGGCGAGGTCGGCCGTGGCCGCTGGCTGCTCGCCCGGGTACGGCGGGAACAGCTCCCACAGGGCCTGGGTGTCGATCGCCTCCAGCGCGGTGAACCGGGCGAACTCGTTGCCCCAGTTGCCGCCCAGGTCCAGCGCCATCATGAGCGACCAGGCCACGCAGTCGACCGGGTCCCAGTAGCGCCCCGCGGCCGCTTCTTCGCGCGGGCTGATGCCCAGCAGCAGGAACTCGGGCGAAGGCAGTTGTTCGCTGTGGGCGAAGAAGGCGTTCACGCCGTCGCTGTAGGCCTGCAGGGCTTCGCGGGCCTCGGCTGGCAGGGTTTCCAGTTGCTGGCGCGCGGCCTGCCGGATGCCCAGCGTGCGCATGAGCTTGTCGGTCTCCAGCGTGGTCGGGCCCAGCACCTCGGACAAGGTGCCGCGCATGATGCGGCGGTTGAATTCCAGTTGCCAGCCGCGCTCCTGCGCGTGCACGTAGCCCATGGCCATCCAGGCGTCGTGCGGCTTGCCGGCCAGGATGTGCGTGACGTCGCTCGCGTCGCGGTGCACCTTCACCGGCGCGGACAGCCCACCCAGGTTGAGGCTGCCCTCGGTTTTCGGCAGGCTGCGCCAGGCATAGAAGGCGGCCAGCGCGGCGGCGAGCACCACCAGCAGCGACAGCAAGGCAAAGAGTCGTTTGATCCAGCGCACGAAATGTCCCCACTCATTGTTGTGATCCCGACGGCACGCGGGTGTCCCGTGCGCCGCCTTGCGGCCTTCCCTGCCGCGCCTGCTTATTTCTCGATGCCGATCGGCCCGATCGACATCTGGCCGTCGACCAGCCGGAAGCGCACCGTGGGCGCGCTGAAATCGCTGAAGGGCGCGCCCATGGCGATCTCGCCGTCGCTGTGCAGCAGGCACTCCTGGCGCCGCAGGGCGATCACGTTGTCGCCCGCGCCGAAACGCACCCAGGTGCCGTAGCTGCTGATGTCTTCGAGCACGTAGTTGCCCGAGCGGATGTCGATGCTGGCGTGCATGCGCGAGACGCGCGGGTCGCTCACCACGAAATCGGCCTCCGGCACGCGGCCGATCTTCATCGGCAGGTCGGTCAGGCTGAAGGCCTGCGTGGTGTCGAGCCAGGCCAGCTCGAAGCCTCCGAACACGGACTCCTTCATCGGACTCAGGGCGTGCAGGTCGGCCGGCAGCGTGAGGAACTCGGACAGCATCTCGGGCTGCCACTCGACGCGGAACACCTCGCAGGGCTCCACCCGGCCCTTGATGCGCATCGGCCCCAGGCTGCGGCTGCGCACGCCATGGCGGGGGCCGAGTTTGCGGATCACGGTGTCGGTGGCCATGATCTGTTCGGGGCCGGCCAGGTCGCTCAGGCGCGAGGCCACATTGACCGCGTCGCCGAAACAATCGCCATCGACCACCACGACCTGGCCGCGCGCCATGCCGATCTGCATCATGAGCTTGAGGCGGTCGGGCCACTGCATGACGCGCTTGGCGTGCTCCTGCTGGATCAGCACCATCGCATCGACCGCGTTGCGGTTGTTGGCGAACGACATCAGCACGCCGTCGCCCAGCATCTTGACCACCGTGCCCCCGTTCTCCACGCCCATGGAGCCAATCCACTGGGTCAGCTTGGTGACGGCCTTGGTGGCGCGGTCGTTGCCCAGTGTTTCAAACACCGAGACGCTACCCGTCAGATCCACGAAAGCAATTGTCAGTTCGGCCATAGGAGAGAAGACATATCGGCTGGATTACAACACACCACCCAATGTATGAAGGCGTGTCGGAAAACCGCCGTTTCGAGCCCTCGAAAGCGGGCCCTGGCGGTTGAAAAAAAGTGCACCCGACCCGGCCTGCTCGATGGCGCTACGTCGATGCAAATTGTTAACGAATGCGTAAGAAGGTATTACACACCTCATGGAGTCAATCAAAAACCGACGATAAACATATGATTTATTTGTTGTTTTTTGAGTGTTGTCAAACATTCCCGATTGCACATCCCCGCGCTCGCGACGTATCCTGTATCCAATTAGTACAAAGTCGTTGAGGCCACTTCCATGCGCTGGTTCAAACCCGGTATCCGCAACAGCATTTCCGCCCTTCTCAGCCCCGAGACGCGCAAGGACTCGCCCGAGTCCCTGGAGCCGGTGCGCGAAGCCATGCTCGCGGTGCTGGGCGAAGAAGGCGCCAAGGCCAACCCACAGCTCACGCGCAAGCTGAAGTACCTGCACGATGCTCACGCCCTGTGGTTCGCACGCGCCGAGATGGTGGCCGTGCTGAGCCAGTTGCACGGCGAGGCGCTCGCGGTGCACCGCGTGCAAAGCCTCTCGCCGGTGTTCCAGGGCCTGGTGCCCAAGAGCCTGATCGACGCTGGCCGCTCGCGCAGGTCCTGATCTCCCCGCAAGGCCTTCAGCCCCAGTAGATCAGGGCATCGCGCCCTTCCACCATCAGATCCACCTTGCGCCCCACGGGCAGCAACACCTTGGTCGGCACGTGCCCGAAGGGCAGGCCCGTGAACACCGGCGTCTTCGTGCGCGTGCGCATCCAGTCGATCACCGTCTGCAGCTTGAAGCCCCGGTCGTAACCCGGCACCAGCTTGAAGCGGTTGAACGAGCCCATCAGCACCGCCTTCTGCTGGCCGATGATCCCCGCGTTGAGCAACTGCGTGAGTTGGCGCTCGATGCGGTACGGGTGTTCGTTCGCGTCCTCCAGGAACAGGATGCCGCCTTTGACCTGAGGCAGGTAAGGCGTGCCCACGAGCGCGCAGATCACGTTGAGGTTGCCGCCCCACAGCGTGGCGCCGCGCAGCCGGAACACCGGCGCTGCCTCGCCGTCCTTGCGCGGGGCCGCCTTCGCGTCCGACACCGGCAGCCGCCAGCCCGAGCCTTCGCCATGCCCCACGAGCAGGTCGTCGAAGCAGGCTTCCATGATGTCGTCCGGCACTTCGGCGCCGAAGTCCTCGCCCAGTGCCGGGCCGCCCCAGGTGACGGCACCGGTCTTGGCCAGCACCGCCATCTGCAGCGCCGTGAAGTCGCTCAGGCCCACGAACTGGGTGCCGCGCTCGATCGCCTTGGCGATCTTCTTGAAAGGCAGGTCGCCCACGATGCGCGTGAGCCCATAACCCCCGCGCGAAATCAGCGCCACGTTCGCGCCGCTGGCGGTGGCGCGCTCGATGGCGGCCAGGCGCGTGGCGTCGTCGCCCGCGAAGCGCATGTGGCTGCTCAGCGCCGCCTCGTCGATCTCGACCTCGTGGCCCAGCGCTTTGAGCCGCGCCACGCCGCGGCGGAACGCGGCCTTGTCGCGCACCGCGCTGGAGGGTGAGTAAATGTAGATGTGCTTGGTGCCGTGGTGGTGGCTGTGGTTGCAATCGGGGCTGCAGGCGGGCGTGTGCGTGTGACCGTGGCTCATGGTGTTGGGCGAAAAAGGGCTCGATTATCCGGGTGCGGGCGCCGCGAAATGGCCCACGGCGGCTTCGGCGATGGACTGGCCATGCTCCTGCACGAAGTGGCCGGCTTGCGGCAGTCGAAGAGGCTCGGGGCAATGGCGGATCTGGGCGTGCAGGGCCTGCATGACGGCATCACCGAGCACCGGGTCCTGCTGGCCGATGGCCATGAGGCTCTGCCCCCGCCATTCGTGGGACCAGAAGTTCCGCGCCTGCCGGCTGATGGCCGCACCCTCGTCGTCGGCGTGCTCGGGCACCATGGGCGGGAAGGCGCGCAGCGCGGCGCGGTGACCCCGATCCGGAAACGGCGCGTTGTAGGCCGCGCATTCGGCCGGTGACATCTGCGGGTTGCCGCGCGCGAACAGGCGCGCCACGTCGAACTCGGGGTTCTGCGCGCACATGTTGCGCCAGGCCACGAAGCCGGGCGACAGCGGGGCCTCGCCGGTGGCCAGCGTGGTGTTCATCACCAGCAGCCCCCGGTAGCGCTGCGGCGCGGCCATGGGAAGGGTCAGGCCCAGCAGCCCGCCCCAGTCCTGCACCACCAGCACCACGTTGTGCAAGTCGAGGCGCTCGACGAATTCCAGCAGCACCTGGCGGTGCCAGGTGAACGAGTGCGCGCCGTCCTTCTTGGGCTTGTCGCTGCGGCCGAAGCCGATCAGGTCGGGCGCGACCACGCGCGCACCGCTGGCCAGGAACACCGGGATCATGTGGCGGTAGAGGTAGCTCCAGGCCGGGTTGCCGTGCAGGCAGAGCCAGGTTGTAGGCGCGTCCTTCGGCCCTTCGTCGAGGTAGTGCAGGCGCAGGCCGCCGAGCGCGGGCAGATCGCTCACATACCGCGGCGCCCAGGGGTAGCCCGGCAGGTTCTGGAAACGCTCGTCGGGCGTGCGCAGGGCATCGTCGCGCAAGGGATGCAGGTTCACTCGGCGCTCCTTGAAAAAACCGCGCAGCAGTTGCGCCCCCTCCTCGGCCAGCACACCGCCTTGCACGGTGGTCTGGTGGTTGATCCGGGCATGCCCGAACAGATCGAGCACCGAGCCCGCCGCGCCGGTCTTGGGGTCGGCCGCGCCGAACACCACGCGGGCCAGGCGCGCATGCAGCATGGCCCCGCTGCACATGGCGCACGGCTCCAGCGTCACGTAGAGCGAACAGCCATCGAGCCGGTAGTTGCCCAGCGCCTGCGCGGCGGCGCGCAAGGCGACGATTTCGGCGTGCGCGGTAGGGTCGTGGCCGTCGATGGGGGCGTTGCGGCCGGTGGCGATCACGCGGCCGTCCTTCACCACCACCGCCCCCACCGGCACCTCACCGGCCTGGGCCGCGGCTTGGGCTTCGGCCAGCGCCAGGCGCATGAAGCGGGCGTCGTCGAAAACGGGCGTGTCGGGCATGCGGCGAGTGTAGGCCAGGGCCCATACCCCATCGGGTAAAATACAGGGCTGGGTGTTCGCGCTGCCTGTCGCAGCGAAACAGGTTCAAGCGCTGGTCGGGCCGCCGCGCGGAGTTGATACGTCCATGAATCGAGCCCCTTCCCGGCAGACCCTGCCGCGCGCCCAACTTGTTGCCGACCGCGCATTCGCCGCCCTCTCCCGTTTTCTCCACATCGAAGCCGTCAGTGGTGTCGTGTTGCTGCTCGCGGCGGCCATCGCCCTGATCTGGGCCAACTCGCCCGCCGCCGCCAGCTACCACGCGCTCTGGCATGCGCCCCTGACCCTCGGCATCGGCCCCTACGTGTCGGTGCAATCGCTGCACTTCTGGATCAACGATGCCCTGATGGCGGTGTTCTTCCTGGTCGTGGGCATGGAGATCCGGCGCGAGATCCACGAAGGCGCGCTCGCCAGCCTCCCGCTCGCCGCCCTGCCCCTGGCCGCCGCGCTGGGCGGGGTGCTGGTGCCAGCGCTGATCTATGTCGCGTTGAACACCGACCCCACCACGCTGCGCGGCTGGGCCGTGCCCACCGCCACCGACATCGCGTTCGCCGTCGGCGTTCTGGCCCTGCTCGGCCGCGCCATTCCAGGCAACGTGCGCGTGCTGCTGCTGGCCCTGGCCATCATCGACGACATCGTGGCGGTGCTCATCATCGCGGTCTTCTATTCGGGCGGGCTGGACTTCAGCGGCCTGTTGGTGGCCGGCCTGGGCATCTTCATGGTGCTGGGCCTGCAGCGCATCGGCATCGGCTCGGCCTGGGCCTACGTCGTGCCCGGCGCCGTGCTCTGGCTGGGCCTGCTGCAGACCGGCGCGCACCCCACGCTGGCGGGCGTGGTGCTGGGCCTCATGACACCCGTGCTGCCGGTGCGCCTGCGCGGCGAGGCCCCGGTGACCCGCGTGCAAAGGGCGCTGCACCCTTGGGTGGCCTACGCTGTGATGCCCCTGTTCGCCCTGGCCAATGCGGGCGTGACGCTCGACGGCGTGGACCTCGCCTCCGGCAGCGCGCAAGCCGTCACCCTGGGCGTGGTGCTGGCCCTGGTGCTCGGCAAGCCGCTCGGCGTGCTCGGCGCCAGCTGGCTGGCCGTGCGCCTGGGCCTGTGCCGCCTGCCCGACGGCGTGACCTGGTCCGGCGTTGGCCTGGTCGGCCTGCTGGCGGGCATCGGCTTCACCATGTCCATCTTCATCGCCACGCTGGCCTTCGACGATGCCCAGTTGCTCGGCGCCGCCAAGCTGGGCGTGCTGCTGGCCTCGCTGCTGGCGGCCGTGCTCGGCCTGTCCTGGGGTTTTCTGCAGGCCTGGCGGGCCCGCCGCAGCGCCCCTCTGGCATGATCGCGGGTTCTACTGGTTTTCCCTGATGCCACACGCCCCGCAACGCCGCTGGGAGCTCGACGCCCTGCGGGGCTTGATGCTCGTCCTGATGACGCTGACCCACATGCCGACGATGTACTCGTTGCCATCGGGCCAGCCGTTCGGCTTTGTCTCGGCGGCCGAGGGTTTCGTGTTCCTCTCGGCCTTCATGGCCGGCCGCGTCTACGGCCGCCGCGCCCGGCGCGATGGCCTGCCCGCCATGCAGGCCGCCTTCCATGAACGGGCGCTCAAGCTCTACCTCTGCCAGCTGGGCCTGCTGCTGCTGGCCTTCACCCTCATCGCCTGGCTCGGGGTGTTCAACCGGCAGGGCGGCGTCACCGGCCTGCTCGAATTTTTCTTCATCGACCCGCAGGCCGCCGTGGTCGGTGCCGCCTTGCTGCTGCACAACCCGCCGCTGCTGGACATCCTGCCGCTCTACATCTTCATGATGCTGGCCAGCCCCTGGCTGCTGCGCCGCGGCCTGCGACACGGCTGGCTCGGCGTGCTGGCCGTCAGCGGCCTGCTCTGGCTGGGCGAACAGTGGGGCGTGGGCCGGGGCGTGCACGACCTGGTCGTGGCGCTGACCGGCCTGCCCATCCCGTACAAGGACATGGGCGCCTTCCACTGGCTGGCCTGGCAGGCCCTGTGGGTCGCGGGCCTGTGGCTGGGCGCGCGCGAACAGCCCTGGCCGCGCCTGCCGGGCTGGGTGCTGGCGCCGGCGGCCGTGTACGCCGGGGCCATGCTGGCGTGGCGCCACATCGCGGGCCAGGACCCGCTGCCCTGGCTGCCCGCCGTGGGCCTGCTGCTCGACAAATGGTCGCTCGGGCCCATGCGGGTGCTGAACTTCGCCAGCGTCTTCGTGCTGCTCATGGCCGCCGGCCCCTGGCTGGTGCGCGTGCTGCCGCGCCCGCACGCGCTGGAGCTGCTGGGGCGGCACTCCCTGTCGGTCTTCTGCACCCACATCGTGATCGCGCTGTTCACCCTCGCCTTCTTCGGTTCGACCCAGGTGGTGCGCCCCTGGACCACGGACGTCGCACTGCTGCTGGCCGCGTTCGCCGGCCTGTTCGCGGTGGCCATGCTGGTGGAGGCACGCGAGCGCGCCGGCCGGCGACCCGGCGTGTTCTGGCGCGCGCGTTCCCAGGCGCAGTGACGCGCCTCCCCATACCGGGGAACTTTGCGAGGCTTTGCGGCCCCGATCAGGGATCGAGTCACCTGGCAGGCACGCCACCTGCCCCCGCACCACCGCCATGAGCCAGGACGATCGCCAGTGGGAACTGGACGCCATGCGCGGCTTGATGCTCGTGCTGATGACCCTCACCCACCTGCCCACGAAGCTCGCGGACCCGTTGGGTCAGCCGCTGGGCTATGTGTCGGCCGCCGAAGGCTTCGTGCTGCTGTCGGCCTACATGGCCGGCCGTGTGTATTCCACCAAGGCCGACACGCAGGGCGCGCAGGCGATGAAAAACGCCTTCTTCAACCGCGCGCTCAAGCTCTACGCCTGCCAGCTGGCCCTGGTGCTGTTCGCCTTCACCGCCATCGCCGGCCTGGGCCTGGCGCTGCGCGAAGGCGCCGTGACCGACCTGCTCGCCTTCTTCCTGGAGCGGCCGGTGGTCGCCACCCTGAGCGCAGGCCTGCTGCTGTACAGCCCGGCGCTGCTGGACATCCTGCCGATCTACATCGTCTTCATGCTGCTCAGCCCGCTGGTGCTGCTGCACGGCCGGGAGCACGGCTGGCGCGCGGTGATGGCGCTGAGCCTCGCGCTGTGGTTCGGCGCCCAGTTCGGCCTGGGCCCGGCGCTCTACCAGATGGTCTTCGGCTGGTTCGACATGCCGGTGCGCTACCGCGACATGGGTGCCTTCGAAATCTTCGCCTGGCAGTTCCTGTGGACCATGGGCCTGTGGATGGGCACCGAGCACAGCCGCCCGGACCACACCCCCACGCGCTTTCCGCGCTGGATGGTGCGCATCGCCCTGGCCCTGGCGGCCTGCGCCTTCCTCTGGCGCCACGCCGTGGGACAGACGCCGATGCCCGATGGCTCGGTGGTCAACCTGATGTTCGACAAATGGCACCTCGGCCCATTGCGCCTGATCAACCTGCTGGCCCTGCTGGTGCTGGTGATGCATTTCGGCCCCTGGCTCAAGCGGCACCTGCCGCGCTGGCGGCCCCTGGAAACCCTGGGCAAGGCGGCCTTGCCGGTGTTCTGCGCCCACCTGGTGGTGGCCCTGCTGGCGCTGGCCGTGTTCGGCGCCACGAACCCCGCCAGACCCTGGTCGGTGGACCTGCTGATCCTGTTCGTGGGCTTCTACGCCCTGTGGGTGGTGGCCCGCGCGTCGCTCGGCCGGGATCGCCGCGCCGCGAAAAACGCGGCCCGCCTCGTCAGCCCTTCAGGTGCAGGGCGATGATGCGCTGCCACAGCGCATAACCTTCGGCGTTGAGGTGCAGGCGGTCGCCCAGGAACAGCTCCGGGCGGGGCTGGCCGTCGGCGCCGAGCATGGAGGAGAACACGTCGATGAAGTCCAGCTGCGGCTCGGTCACGCTGTAGGCCTTGATGAGCTCGTTGGTCTCGCGCACCGACGCCATCAGGCCCGCGCGCGACGGGCTGGGCTTGATGGAGACGAAGGCGATGCGGCTCTCGGGCAGCTCGGCCTTGACCGCGCGCACGAAGGCCGTGAAACGCTCCAGCACGTCGCGCGGCGTGGCACCTTCGGACAGGTCGTTCTCGCCCGCGTACACCACCACCATGCGGGGCTTGTAGGGCAGCACCAGCCGGTTCACCAGCTTCACGCAATCCAGCAGCTGCGAGCCACCGAAACCGCGCTTGATGACCACGGGCTGGTCGGCAAAGCTGGTCTCCAGGTCGTTCCAAAGGCGGATCGACGAACTGCCCACGAAGACCACGCCGCCCGGTTGCGGCGCCTGCTTCAGGTCGGCGGCGGCGAAGGCCTCGAAACTCGAACTCCAGCGCGGGTCGATCGCCGCCAACTGCTGGGCGACCGGGGGAACCACCACGGTCGGGCTCGCGGGCGCGGCCACCGCCAGCTGCTGGGTCGCCGGGGCCAGGGAAGGCGGGGGTGTTTCGGCCTGCGCGATGGCCAGGGAGCCGATGCCCAGCGCACCGGCCAGGGCCAGTTGCAGCGGCAGCGAGAAGCGCAATGAACGGTGGGGCAATGGGTGCAAGGCGGTCAGGGAGTGGTGGGGGCGCAGAATGGACAGCACCGCTCGCGGAAAGTTCAGACACCACCAGTGTAAATATCGGTATCGGGCCGGTCCACCCGGACGCCCCGAACTGTTGTCCTGACGCCCCAGACGGGCCCGTTCGTCGGAGCCGCTGGACTCAGGCGGCCTCTGGTGGCACCACCAGCACGTCGTTTTCGGCCATTTCCAGCACGCGCTGCGCCACGCTGCCCAGCAGCAGGCCGAGCACGCCACGGCGCTGCTGCGTGCCCAGCACCACTAAGTCCGCCGGGTGCGCCAGCCCATGGGCGTGCAGCAGCAGGCCCGTGTCGCCATGCTCCAGCCAGGTGCGCAGGCGCAGGCCCACATCGCCGGGCAGTTCGCACGACTGGATGAAGGCCTCGGCCTCGCGTTCGGCCTGGGCCAGGCCGTCGGCGCGCACCTTGGTGGTGTCCACGCCGCCGATCGCGGGGTACGGGTTGTCGAACGCGTGGAACAGCGTGAGCTCCGCCTGGGGAAAGAGCGCGGCGGCGGTGCGCAGGGTGTGGCGCGACGCGGGCGAAAAATCGCTGGCCACGATCACGTGGCTGTAGGTCGCGCGCGGCCGGTTGCGCACCACGAGCAAAGGCACGGGCGAGCGGCGCGCCAGGGCATCCACCGTCGAGCCCAGCACCACGCGGCTGAGCGCCTCGTTGCGCGCCACACCGGTCACGATCAGGCCACTGCCCTCGGCCGTGGCCACGGTGAGCACGGTGTCGGTCACGGCGCCCTGCTCCACCCGGGGCACCAGCGGCAGGTCACCGTCCTCGCCCGCGAGGTCGGCGCGCAGCCGCTGCTCCACCATCGCCCGGCGCGCGGTGCCGCCGCTCAGGCCCGATGCGCGCGACAGCACCGAGGTGGGCGCCTCGGCCGGCTCGGGCTCGACCACCGTCAGCGCGACCAGGCGCGCGTCCCACTCGCGCGCCAGGCGCACGGCGCGGTCCAGGGCGCGGTCGCTGCGGCTGCTCAGGTCGGTGGCCAGCAGGATGTGGCGCGGGGTGGCGGGTGTGCTCACGCGAAAGCTCCTTTCAAGGTGACCGGCACGCGGAGCGGGCCGTCGGGTTCAGACCTTGGAAGATACCAAACGGTCCTCGGCGCGCCAGCGCCACAGGCCCGCCGCCATCGACACCAGGCACACGGCGGCCAGCGCGGCGGCCTCCGCCGCCACCTGGGCCAGGCCCGCGCCCAGCTGGTTCAGCGCGATGAAGCCCTGCACGCCGGCGGTCGAGGGCACGAGCCAGCGCAAGGCCTGCAACACGGGTGGCAGGGCTTCCACCGGCCACGACAGGCCGGTGAGGAACATGAACGGCAAGGCCGTGCACAGCAGCAGTTGCACGCTGCGCTCGCGCGTGCGAAAGAGGCTGCCCAGCAGCATGCCCAGCGCCGCGACACAGAGCGCGAACAGGGCCGCGAACAGCAACAGGCCGCCGAAATTGCCCGCCCGGGGGTAGTCCTGCCACCACAGCACGAAGCCGAAAAAGTACAGGCTGTTGGCAAAGGCCACGGTGGCGAAGGCCAGCAGCATGCCGAAGTAGGCGGCGCTGCTGCGCCGGACCGGGAAGGCGCCGCGCTCGCGCCAGGTGCCGAACAGCAGCGTGATCGCCAGCAGCAGCGTCTGCTGGATGATCAGCAACGCCACGCCCGGCACGATGTAGGCGCCATAGCCTTCGCGCACGTTGAAAAGAGCCACCGCATTGACGTTGACCGGTTGTCGCTGGGCCATGGCCTGGGCGGCCGAGGGCGTGCTGGCCGCCAGCCGCTTGAGTTCGATGCCGGCCGAGACCGTGCCCACGGCCTCGGCCAGGCCGTTGAGCGCCACCTTGTTCATCATCATGTACACGCCGTTGCCGCTGATGTCGACCTCCGCCCGGCGACCGCTCAGGACCTTGCTCTCCAGCCCGGGCGGGATCATCAGCACACCGGCGATCTCGTTCTTCCAGAGCAGGTCCTGCGCCTCGCGAAGGTCGGGCGTGACCCGTCGAATGTCCACGGCGGGGTGCGCCGCGACGTAACGGGTGATCTGGCGGGAGATCGCGCTGAGGTCCTGGTCGACCACCGCGACCGGCACCTGCTGCACGCTCTCGCGCGAATACGGCAGCGGATAGAAAAACGAGTAGACGATGCCGCCCACGAACAGCAGCATGATGGCGCCGACATCGCCGAGCATGGCGCGCCAGGTCGCCACGAAACTGCCGATCAGGCTGGCGGGCCCCGGCGATGGACGGCCGCTCATGTGCGCCCCCAGGCCGAGGGTTGGCCCGCCCGCTGCTTCAGGATCAGCAGCCCGGCGCCGCCGGCCACCACCGCAAAGCCGAGCAGGACCAGGGCATCGCCCACGCCATAGGTCCAGGGCGCGCCGGCCAGCCAGTGTTTGCCCTGCAGCTGCAGGTAGTGGGTCAAGGGCAGCGCTTCGGCCCAGGCGCGCGCCAGCGGCGGCATGGCGCTCAGGGGATAGCCCTGGCCCGAGAAGGCAAAGGCCGGCGCGGTGACGAAGGCCGCCGCCGACAAGGCGTTGCGAAGCGTGAGGGTGACCGCGATCATGAGCAGGCCCAGACCGAGGTAGGCGGCAATCAGCAGCCACAGGCCGACGACGATCATCGCGCCGCTGCCTTCGATCGCCCACCCGCGCACGAAGCCGAAGAACACCACGAACAACACCGCCTGCACGGCAAAAGCCAGCGCGGGGATCACCAGCTTGCCGGCCACCGCCGTGCCCCAGCGGCCTCCCGCGCTCTCCAGCCACTGCGGCACGCTGCCCGCGCGCAGCTCGCGGCCGACCGCGGTGATGGCCGCGAGCGCCACGAAGATCTGCAGCATGGACGGGATCAGCGCGAGCACCAGGAAGGACTCGTAGTTCGCGTTCTCGTTGTACAGCGTGCCCAGCCGCAGGCGGATCGGCTCGAACTGCTCCGCGGCCTGCGCCGCCGAGGCGCCGCGCTTGCCGCGCGCCGTGATCTCGATGCCGGCGCTCAGCGTGGAGACGGCGGTGCGCACGTCGCGGGTCAGGCCGCCCGCGTGCACCGAGAACTGCCCGTTGTAGAACCAGGACACGGTGGCCGAGCGCCCGGCCCCGATGTCGTGCTGGAACGAGGCCGGAACGACCAGCAGCCCATAGGCGTGGCGCTCGCGCAGCCAGGCCGTGGCCTCGGCTTCGCTCCCGACCGCCGCCGCCACACGCACCCCCGGCGACCCGTCCACCAGGCGCAGCAGCGAGCGCGACAGGCTCGACTGGTCCCGGTCGATCACGACAATCGGCAGGTCGCGCGCGATGCCGGCGGCGAACATCCACCAGATGAGCAGGCACACGCCCAGCGGTATCCAGGTGAGCATGCCCAGGTCCCAGGCGTCGCGCCGCAAGCGTTGCCACTCGCGCCGGACCACGGGGCCGAAGCCGGTCGCGTTGGCGGTGGTCTCCACGGGCGGGCTCAGGGTGCGGGGAAGACCACGCTCATGCCCGGTCGCAGCTGCGCCACCGGACTGGCTGGGCGCAGCCGGATCTCGAAGGTGCGCAGATCGGTCCCACCCGGTCGCGCGGCGCGCCAGGTGGCGAAGTCGGGCAGCACGCCCACCGACGACACCACCAGTTCGATGCTGCGCCGCAGCGCCGGCACCTCGGCGGTGTGCCGGCTGCCCACCGCATAGTCCGCCATCGCGTCCTCGCGCACCTGCAGCACCGCCCACACGTCCTGCAGGTTGACCAGGGTGATCACCGGGAAGCCCTGCGGTGCGATCTCGCCGGGCTGGATCTGGATCTTGCTCACGTCACCGGCGGCGGGCGCCGTGATGCGCGTCTCGGCCAGCGCCACCTCCGCTTCCGACAGCACGCCGCCGACCTGCTGGGCCTGGTACTGGGCGGCCGCCTTGTCTTCCGGGCGCGCGCCCTTGCGCGCCATCTCGTACTGCGCCCGCGCCGCATCGGCCTGCTGCTGGGCCGCCCGCCACTGGGCCAGGGCTTCGTCGCGCTTCTGCCCGGACAGGATGCCCTCGGCGAACATGGTCTGCACCCGGTCGTGGGTGGTCTTGGCCAGTTGCGCGCCGGTCTTGGCGCGCTCCCAGTTCAGGCGCGCGGCCTCGACCTCCTCCGGCCGCGCACCGGCATTGGCCTTGGCGGCCACGGCCGAGGCCGCCGCCTCGGCGGCGCGCGCCTGGGCGATCTTGGCGGCCACTTCCGGGCTGTCGAGTTCGAACAGCAGATCGCCGGCCTTCACGGTCTGCCCCAGGTGCACATGCACCGTGCCGACGCGGCCAGGCACCTTGGACGACACATTGATCTCCTGCGCCTCGATCTGGCCCTGCAGCGGCAGCGGCTGCGGCGTGAAGGCCTTCCACAGCCCCCACGCGAGGAAGGCGACGACGGCCACACCGAGGATGGCGAGAAGGACGCGCTGGACTTGGGAGGGCATGGGCATGGGCTTACTCGGCTGGGGGAGCGATCTTGATGTCGGCGTTCTGCGCGAATTCGGCCAGGCGCTGGGGTTGGCCGCTGGCCTCCAGCAGGCGGGCCAGGGCCATGACGTAGTCGTAGGCGGCCTGCACGCGCTCGGTGTCCACCTTGAGCAGGTTCAGGCGCGCATCGGTCAGGTCCAGCGAGGTGCTCTGGCTCTGCTGGAACGACACCGTCTGCAGGCGCAGGTTCTCGCGGGCCAGGCGGATGGTCGAGTCCATGGACAGGAACTGCGCGCGCGCATTCTGCAAGGCCCGCCACTGGCTCTCGATCAGGGTCGGCACGTCGCGCTGCGCCTGCTCCTCCAGGGCGCTCACGCGCTGTTGATCAAGGATGGCGGCCTCCTTCATCTTGCCCCGGTCGATGCGGTCGATCAGTGGCACCGACACCAGGATGCCCACCGCCCAGTTGGGCTGCACCAGCTTGTCGCTGCTGCGGTTGAAGTTGTAGTTGCCGATCGCCAGCACCGTCGGCAGCTGGCCGCCGGTCTGCAGCTTCAGGGCCTGGTCGGCCTGAGTCCGCTTGCTCGCGATCTTGTCCCAGGCGGGGTTGTGGGCGAGCCCCGCGTCGATGAAGGACTGCAGCGTGCCCACCGATGCCGAGTTGACGAACAGCGGCGTGGTCAGCGGCGCGGGCGAGGCCGCGCCCAGCAGGCGCGTCAACGCCACCTGCGCGATCTCGAGGTCGCTCTGCGACCTGGCCAGGTCGCGCCGCGCGCCGTCGAGCGCCACGTCGGCCTTGAGCCGCTCGGCGGTCGCGATCAGGCCGGTCGCCTCCAGGCGCTGCGCGGCGCGCTGGTGGTCGGCGATGCCCTTGGCCGCCGCGCTGCGCAACTGCACCGCGTGCGTGGCGAGCTGCAGCGAGAAATACCGCTGGGCGACGGTGGTCGACATCTTGTCTTCGACGTCCCGGGCCTCGGCCCGGGCCTCGTCGGCCTTGCCCGCTTCCAGCCCATGGATGGCTTCGAGCCGGCCGCCGGTGTAGATCGGCCAGTTGGCGCTCAGGCCCAGGGAATGCAGGTTGAAGGTGCGGTTCACCGACACCGCGTTGGGAATGGGCGGAATGGACAGGCCGCCGGGCACGACCGACCCCAGCGAGCCCGCGGCATTGGCCAGCGGCGAGGTGTCGAGGTTGAAGGTGGTGGCGACCCGGCCCGAAAAGCCCGAGAGCGACAGGGCCGGGCCCCCCAGGTGGGCCAAGGCCTCGGCCTTGAGGTCTTTGGCCTGCACGTCCATGCGCGCGTTGCGCACCTGGCCGGACGCCTCCTGCGCCTGTTGCAGGGCCTGCGCATAGTCCAGCCCCTGCGCCAAGGCCGGTGCGCTCAGCGCGAGCAGAGCGGCCACGGAAACAAGGCTTCGCCAGTGGCGTGAAAAAGGCTTGGTCATCGGGACATTTCGCAGCGATGAAGGCATGTTGGACTGGCTGTAGAAAGTACCGGTGCCGCCCGTTGTTCCCTGCGAGAACACCCCACCCAGGCGGCGAAACGAACATACCACAGCCACCCCGCTGGCGGCCTCGATGCCCTCGGGTGGCATTAGGGAGGTGCCTCCATGGCGGGAGCGCATGCCATCATCGCCATGGCCCCGCCTTCCCGCACCAGGACCCGCCTGACATGAAGCTCCCCGACACCCCGCCAGCCCACGGCGTGCAACTCACCCCCGAAGGCCTGCCCCGCCTGCTGGCACAGGCCGGCGCGCTCGGTGCCATCCGCGTCGCGGTGGTGCACCCCTGCGACGAACTCAGCCTGCGAGGCGCGCTCGATGCGCGAGACGCCGGCCTGATCGAGCCGGTGCTGGTCGCGCCGCGAGCGCGGCTGGAAGAGCTGGCCGCGCAAGCCGGCCTGAACCTCTCGGGCCTGGGCATCGAGGACGTGCCGCACAGCCACGCGGCGGCCGCGCGCGCCGCCGAACTGGCCGGGCGCGGCGAGGTCGAGGCGCTCATGAAGGGCAGTCTGCACACCGACGAACTGCTCGGTGCCGTGCTGCCCGCCTCGGCCGGCCTGCGCACCAAGCGCCGCCTGAGCCACTGCTACCTGATGCAGACGCCCGCCTACCCCCGGCCCTTCATCATCACCGACGCGGCCATCCACATCGCGCCCACCCTGGAGGAAAAGGCCGACATCGTGCGCAACGCGATCGAACTCGCCCACACCATCGGCGTGGCGCAGCCGCGCGTGGCCATCCTCGCCGCGGTGGAGACCATCAACCCGCGCATGCCCGCCACGCTGGACGCCGCCGCCCTGTGCAAGATGGCCGACCGCCGCCAGATCACCGGCGCCCTGCTCGATGGCCCGCTGGCCTTCGACAACGCCATCTCGCCCGAGGCCGCGCGCGTCAAAGGCATCGATTCGCCCGTGGCCGGCCGTGCCGACGTGCTGGTCATGCCCGACCTGGAAAGCGGCAACATGCTCGCCAAGCAGCTCGAGTTCATGGGCCATGCGGCCAGCGCCGGCATCGCCATCGGCGCGCGCGTGCCCATCGTGCTCACCAGCCGCGCCGATTCGCGCGCCACGCGCCTGGCCTCGTGCGCCATCGCGGTGCTGCTGGCGCACCGCTACCGGGCCAGCCGACCATGAGCGGCATGGTGCTCGTGCTCAACGCGGGTTCGTCCAGCATCAAGTTCGCCATCTTCGACGCCAGCGGCCCCACCGTGCCGCGCGAGCCGGCCTGGAAAGGCCAGGTGCGCGGCATCGGCGGGCCGCGGCCCACCACCGCCGACACCGACACCCCCGAGACCGCGCTGGCACTGGACCCCGCACAGCCCTACCACGAGGCCCTGGCGCACATCCTGCGCCGCGTGCGCGCCCACCTGGGCGCCACGCCACTGCGCGCGGTGGCGCACCGCGTGGTGCACGGCGGCCGCCAGTACTTCGACCCGGTGCGCGTGGACGCGGCCGTGCTGGCCGATCTTCAAAGCTACATCCCGCTGGCGCCGCTGCACCAGCCCTTCGCGCTCGACGCGATCCAGGTGCTGCTGGCCAGCGACCCGCGGCTGCCGCAGGTGGCCTGCTTCGACACCGCCTTCCACCACACCCTGCCCCAGGTCGAGCAGATGCTGCCCCTGCCCTACGCGGCCTGGGAACGGGGTCTGCGGCGCTATGGCTTTCACGGCCTGTCCTACGAGTACCTCTCGGTGGCGCTGCCCGAGCGGTATGGCGCGCTGGCCCAAGGCCGGGTGATCGCCGCGCACCTGGGCAGCGGCGCCAGCCTGTGCGGGCTGCAGGGCCTGCGCAGCGTGGCCACCACCATGGGGTTCTCGGCGCTGGACGGCCTGATGATGGGCACGCGCACCGGCTCGCTCGATCCCGGCGCGGTGATCTACCTGATGGAGATCGAGAAGCTCAGTCTGGAAGACGTGGGCCGCGTGCTGTACCACGAGTCGGGCCTGCTCGGCGTGTCGGGCGTGTCGTCCGAGCCGCGCCGCCTGTTCGCCGAGGAAGGCCGCGACGACCTCACCGGCGAACGCGTGCGCGCCGCGCTGGCGCTCTACGTGCGGCGCATCGTGCGCGAGATCGGCGCGCTGGTGGCCGTGCTCGGCGGCCTGGATCTGCTGGTGTTCACGGCCGGCGTGGGCGAGCACAGCGCCGAGATGCGCCGCCGCATCTGCCGCGACCTGGGCTTCCTGGGTCTGGCCCTGGACGAGGCGGCCAACGAAGCCAACGCCGCGCTCATCTCCGCACCCGGTGGCGCGGTGGCGGTGGCCGTCGAGCCGACCAACGAGGAATGGATCGCCGCGCGGCACGCCGCCGCGCTGATGCTCAGTCCGCCGGCCGCGCCACCCGGTGCAGCGCCCTGACCAGGTCCGACTCGGTGATGATGCCGGCCAGCCGGCGCTCCGTGTCGATGATGGGAATGTGGTGGTGCCCGCCTTCCGAGAACAGCGGCACCAGCTCGCTCACGTGCCGGTGGATGCTGGCCACACGCACCTCGCGCGTCATCAGCTGGCCCACCACCTCCGGTTTGTCCGAATGCACCGTGCCGCTGCGCCGCATCAGCGCGCGGAAGCGGTCGCCGATGCCCTCGTGCCGGTCCAGCTCGGCGTGCCGCATGAAGTCCGACACCGTCACGATGCCCACGATGCGCCGCGCCCGGTCCACCACCGGCAGCGCCTTGATGCGGTGCTGGCGCATCAGGCCCCAGGCCTCGCGCAACGGGGTGCCGAAGGACACCGCGATCGGCTCGGGCGTCATGATGTCGCCGCAGCGCAGGCTGCCGAAGTTGCGCTGGTAGGCCGCCGACTCCGCGTGGTGCAGCAGCTCCTCCAGGTCGTCGCGGCTCACGTCCAGCACCTGGTTGTAGTGCGCCAGTGCCGCGTCCAGGTCGGCCGCGCTGAAGCGGGCCGGCGCGGCGGTCGGCTCGTGCGTGGCCCGCACCTGGGCGTGCGGGTAGCGCCGCCCGCTCAGGCTGTTGTAGACCACGCCCGCCACCACCAGCAGCAGCGAGTTCACGAACATCGGGAAAGCCGCGAAATGAAAGCCCACCGCGCCCAAGGAGGTCAGCAGCGCGGTCGCGCCGCCCGGCGGGTGCAGGCAGCGCAGCGCGAACATGAGCGCGATCGCCGCCGCCACGGCCA
Source organism: Hydrogenophaga sp. GW823-FHT04C09 (assembly GCF_058796355.1). Lineage (NCBI taxonomy): Bacteria > Pseudomonadati > Pseudomonadota > Betaproteobacteria > Burkholderiales > Comamonadaceae > Hydrogenophaga > Hydrogenophaga sp. GW823-FHT04C09. Next base: position 149,779 of record NZ_JBXAIO010000001.1, read on the forward strand.
GCGCCGCCGCCCAGGCCGGGTCGGGCACCAGCATGGCGCAGGCCGCGCCCACCAGTGCCGAGAGCGTGTTGCCGCCCACCACCGACCAGGGCTGCGCCATCGGGCTCGCGGGCAGCGCGAACACCAGCACGGCACTCGCGCCCAGCGGCGCGACCAGCCAGGGACCCATGGCATTCGCCCCCGCCCACCAGCGGCTCACCAGGGCCGTGAACAGGATGCCCAGGCCCGCCCCTGCCACGCTGCGCCAGCGCTCGTGGGCATCGACGCGCACCGGCGCCGGCCAGAACGCCGCGAGGAAACGGATGGCGCCTTCGAAGCGCGCGACGGGAGGCTGGCCATCGGGGTTCAATCGGGTCTCCGGAAGTCTTGAGATGGATCAAGGAAGCGCCGCTTTGGCGGCCCTGGCGCACGCGGGGGTGCCCGATCTCCCATAAGATTGATTCTAGATGGATCTTTTTGCGCGCCGAGGGTGCGGGGTCCGTGCACGGGAAACATCATGGGCGTCATGGCGGTCTGCACCGAGGAAGAGGTTTCGAGCATGGTCCATGCGTTCTACGCGCGGGTGCGGCGCGACGAGGTGCTCGGCCCCATCTTCAACGCCCACATCCACGACTGGGACAACCACCTCGCGCAGCTGGTGGACTTCTGGTCCTCCATCCTGCGCCGCACCGGCCGCTTCACCGGCGCGCCCATGCCGCGCCACGCGGCCCTGCCCGGTCTCACCCAGGCCCTGTTCCAGCGTTGGCTGGCCCTCTTTCGCGAGACCACCGGCGCCCTGCCCAACCGCGCCATGGGCGAGCAGGCCTTCGCCATGGCGCAGCGCATCGCGCAAAGCCTCTGGTACGGCTACCAGCTGAGCAACAGCCCGGACGAGGTGCCCGCCGACCTCGTGCTCGACGGAGGCCCGCCGTGCGCCTGACCACCATGACCGACTACGCCCTGCGGCTGCTGATGTACCTCGCGCAGCAGCCGGATCGCCTGTGCACCATCGCCGAGGCCGCGCAGGCCCATGGCATCTCCGAAGCCCACCTCATGAAGGTCACGCACCACCTCGGTCTGCTGGGCTGGATCGAGACCGTGCGCGGCAAGGGCGGCGGCATGCGGCTGGCCCGCGCCCCGCACGAGATCGGTCTGGGCGAGGTGGTGCGTGACATGGAGCCCGACTTCCACCTCGTCGAGTGTTTCTCCAGCGGCAACACCTGCGTGCGCACGGGCGATTGCGCCCTGACCGGCGTGTTGCACAGCGCCCTGCAGGATTTCCTGGCGCGGCTCGACGGCGTCACGCTGGCCGACATCGTGCCCACGCGGCCCCTGCCGGCCACCCGCGTCGCGGTGCACCGCGTGGCGGTGCGCTGAGGCCTCAGGCCCGGGGCGGGTTGGGCCGGCCCAGCTCGACGATGGGCCCGGTGGAGGCGTACTGGTTGCCGCCCAGGCGCGTGAGCGGGCGGGTGCGCACCACGTCGAAGCGCCCGCTGGGCTCGATGAACTGGTCGTCCAGGTGCAGCGCCACCACGCGGCCGAACACCACGTTGCTGAAGGTGTCGCCGGGGCCGACGGGCTCGATGTTCACGATCTGCAGCAGCTGGCATTCCATGCAGGCGGGCGAGGCCGCCACGCGCGGTGGCCGCACCTTGTGGCTGGCGGCTTTCTCGAGGCCGGCGATCTCGAACTCGTCGGTGCCGTGAGGCGCGTTGAACGAGGACAGGTTCATCTGCTCGCGCAGGTCCCAGGTGACGAGGTTGGTGACGAACTCGCCCGTGGCGCGCACGTTGGCGATGGTGTCCTTCACCTCGCGGTCGTCGGGCGCGTTGCACGAGAACATGACCACCGGTGGCGCGGTGGACACCAGGTTGAAGTGCGAGAACGGCGCGAGGTTGACGCGGCCGTCCGCGCTCACGGTGCTGATCCAGCCGATGGGCCGGGGCGCGACGATGGCGTTGAAGAGGGAGCGCTTGAAGTCGGTCGCGGTGTCGAGGTCGATGTACATGTCAGAAGAATTCCGGGAAAAGAGTCAGGGCGTGGCGTTGACGATGGCGGCGCCCGCTTCACCGCGCACCACCTTCGCGAGGTTGTCGGCAGCCTGCTGGCGGCGGCCGAAGAAGCCCTCCCAGGTCCACGAGGCCACGTGCGGCGTGTTCAGCACGCGCGGGTGGGCGAGCAAGGGGTCGTCGCGCGCCGGGGGTTCGGGGTCGAACACGTCGAAGGCCGCGCCGGCCAGCGTGCCGGCGTCCAGCGCGGCGATCAGCGCCAGCGCATCCACCAGCGTGGCGCGCGCCGTGTTGATCAGCACGGCGCCGGGCTTCAGGCGCGCCAGCGCCGCCGCATCGAGCAGCGGGCGGTCGCCGGGCAAGGCCGGGCAATGCAGCGACACCGCATCGCTCTGCGCCAGCAGCTCGTCCATGCCCACGGCTTGCACGCCCGCGGGCAGGTCGCGGGCCAGCGGGTCGTGCACCAGCACGCGCACGTTCCAGCCCGCCACGCGCTGCGCCAGCGCGCGGCCGATGCGGCCAAAGCCCACGATGCCCAGCGTGCTGCCGTCAAGCCCGCCGGCGAACACCTGGGGGCTGCGCCAGCCGCCGCCCTGCAGGTAGCCGCGGGTCCACACATGCAGCTGCTTGCGCAGCGCCAGCAGCAGGGTCATGGCGTGCTCGGCCACCGCCACGGAGTCGTTGCCGCCGGGCGTGTTGCAGACGGCAATGCCCAGGTCGCTCGCGGCCGCCACGTCCACCGTGTCCACACCGACGCCGATCTTGCTGATCACCCTGAGGCCGGGCAAGGCGGCCATCACCTCGCGCGTGACGCGGATGCCGCCGGAAATCAGCACGCCCTGGCACCCCTGGGCGTCGGCGATGAAGTCGGCCTCCAGGTGGCGGCGGTAGCCGGGGTCGTGGTTGGGCTTGCCCAGGCGCACGTCGAAGCCTTGCTCGCGCAGCCAGGGAATGCTGGGGTCGTCGGGCATCACGCGTTCCCAGATCAGGACGGGTTCGTTTCGTTGGGCGTTCATCAGGCGGGGTCTTCTCGGGAAGGGGGATCAGGCGTCGGGGAAACCGAACACGCGGGCGGGGTTGTGGACCAGGATCTGCTCGCGCAGGGCCGCGTCGGGCACGGCGCGCGCGAGCAGCTCGACCAGGTCGGCGTCGTTGGGCATGGTGGTCGTGGCCACGTCGTACAGCGGGTGCGGCCAGTCGGTGGCCCACAGCATGCGCCAGGGGTTGAGGGCGACCACCCGGCGGATCAACTCGACCGCGTCGTCGTAAGGCGGTGCGAAGCGGTGGTCCACGCGCGAAACCTTCACCCACCAGTGGCCGCGCGTGACGGCCTCGCGCAGGAAGCGGAAGCCCTCGCCGTCGAGGTCGCCCGGGTTCAGGTAGGCCAGATGGTCCACCACCACCTCGGCGCGGATGTCCAGCAGCAGGCGCGCGTGCGCCGCCAGTTCGTCGGCGGTGGCGTGCAGCGAGATGCTCCAGCCCAGGGCCTCGGCCCGGCGCACCTGGCGGCGGAAGGCCGTGGTGTCGAAGGCCGCGCCGAAGCGCGAGAGGATGTTGAAGCGCGCGCTGCGCACACCCGCCGCATGCAGCTCTTCGCAGGCCGCGTCGGACACGCTGTCGTCGAGCAGGGCCACGCCCCGGTAGCGCGCCGGGTCCGCGCGCAAGGCGGTGAGCAGCACCGCGTGGTCGTTGCCGTACACCGAGGGCTGCACCAGCACCGCGCGCTGCACGCCCAGCCGCTCGTGCAGTGTGCGCAGCTCGTCGAGCCAGGCCACCGGCGGCTCGTAGCGGCGGCCGGGCAGCAGCAGGTCCACGCGCGCGGGGTCGAAGACGTGGACCGCGCAGTCGCACGACAGCGGCGGCAGCGCCACCGCCGGCTCGCGCGTGTCGCGCCGCCAACCGTGGTGCGCGTTCACGCGGACTCCGCGCTGGCGCTGTAGTCGCCGGCGTTGTACACCCAGCCGCGCGCGATGAAGTCCTCGCGCGGCGGGCTGAACAGGTCGAGCAGCAGGTGGTGGCCGTCGCCCACGCCCTCGGTGGTGTGCACCAGGTCCACCGGCACCACCACCAGCGAGGGCGATGGCGCAGCCAGGTGCTCGTCGTCGCGCCAGAGGTTGGCGTCCTTGCCCCAGTTCACCCGCAGGTGGTGGACGAAATTCCCCGCCAGCGCGAGCGAGCCTTGCTCCAGGTCGCCGTGGCTGTGCGGGCTCAAGGCCTTGCGGTCGCGCACGCCGTGGTACGACACCCAGTTGATGCTCAGCGTGTCGGTCTGCAGCATCTTCAGGCGCGGGTTGTCGGCCGGTGCCGGCACCTGGGCCATGTCGAACACCTGCACCAGCGGCGCGCCGGGCTTGCGGCAAAAGGGGCGGCCGGTGGGCTTGATGCGCGCGTCCGGCTCGGCATACGCAGCCTCGTTGAGCACCGTGGCGGGCTCGATGTCGGGACGGTTCGAGGCGATCACCGCGCAGGTGCCGGGCGCGGCGAGCCGCACGCTGGAGCGGCCGGCGGCCAGCACGCACACGCTGCCCGCGTTGGGCACCACCACGCTGGGCCCCTGCCCGGCTGGCGAGATGACCGCGCCCGCATCGGGAAAGACCAGCAGCATCTCGGCCGTGCTCTCGACGTCGAAGGGCTCGGTGCCTGCCTCGATCCACTCCACGATGAGGTTCTGCGCGCGCATGCGCCGGTGGCGGTTGCCCGCGACAGTGAGCGCGGGATGGTCGAGAAAGGCCGCGAAGCTGCGCGGACGGACACCGGGGGACGAAGGAGCGGGCGTGGATGGCATGAAGGGTGCGTGGAATGGATCGGGAATGCGGTGATCATCACCCGGTCCGCACCCGCGAGGCAATGCGAACGCGGCCGTTTTCTGCCTGCCGGAAAGCAGGCCGAGTTTCGTTGACACCCCTGGAGCCACTCGGGAATCATCGATCCATTCCCCTTTCTTCCATCGAGACCCGGAGACATTCATGACATCAGTTCAACGTTCCCTGCTCGGCGCGCTGGCCGGCGCCGCCCTCGCGCTGGGCACCGCCACCGCGCACGCCCAGGCGGACGACTTCCCCAACAAGCCCGTGCGCCTCGTGGTGCCCTTCGCCGCGGGCGGCACCATGGACCTGTTCGGCCGCCTCGTGGGCGGTGAAATGGCCAAGGCCCTGGGCCAGACGGTGGTGGTGGAAAACATGCCCGGCGCCGGCGGCTCCATCGCCACCGGCAACGTGGCGCGCTCCGCGCCCGACGGTTATTCGATCTGCTTCTGCGCCACCGGCAGCACCGTGATCCTGCCGCTGATGGACGCCAAGCTGCCCTACAAGGTCGCCACCGACCTGCCGCCCGTGGGCCACGTGCTGCGCATCGAGCAGACCATCCTCGTCAACGCCGAAAAAGGCGCGCCCAACCTGGCCGCGCTGGTCGGCAAGGCCAAGGGCAAGCCGGGCGGCATGTTCTACGGCACGCCGGGCAACGGCACCTCCAACCACCTGGCCGGCGAGCTGTTCAAGATCGCGGCCGGGCTGGACATCGGCACCGTGCATTACAAGGGCGAGTCCGCCGCCGTGCTGGACCTGCTCACCGGCCAGATCGACTTCATGGTGGCCTCGGTCTCCTTCGCCGACCCACAGGTCAAGTCGGGCAAGCTGCGCATCCTCGCGCTCACCGGCCCCAAGCGCGTCTCCGCCTACCCCGACGTGCCCACCATCGCCGAGTCCGGCTACCCCGGCTACGAAGCCACCACGCAGGTCGGCCTGCACGTCGCCAAGGGCACGCCGCAGGCGCGCATCGACAAGCTCAACGCCGCGATGAACACCGCGCTCAAGAGCAAGGAACTGCTGGACCGCATGGCCGCCAGCGGCGTCTCGCCCGTGGGCGGCACGCCCGACGGCTACGCCGCCTTCCTGCGCCAGGAGAACGACAAGTGGGGCAAGGTGATCAAGCAGGCCGGCATCAAGCTGGAGTAAGCCGACATGCCGACCACCCTGTTGATGCTTCCGCCCCAGATCCCCGCCACCCGCGACTGGGCGCAGCGGCTGGGCGCGGCCCTGCCCGAGCTGAAGATCGTCGTCGCCGAGACCGACGGCGAGGCCCTGGCGGCCATCGGGCAGGCCGACGCCGCCGTGGGCACGCTCACGCCCGCGCTGCTGGCGGCCGCGCCGCGCCTGCGCTGGCTGCACTCGCCGCTGGCCGCACCGCCCTCCGGCTATTTCTTCCCCGAGCTGGTCGACCACAGCCTGACCGTGACCAACGTGCGCGGCATCTTCAACGACCACATCAGCGCGCACATCCTGTCCTTCGTGCTGGCTTTCTCGCGCGCGCTGCACCGCTTCATCCCGCAGCAGCAGCGCGGCGAATGGCTGCAGCCGCCGCGCTACGAGGGCACTGTCTACCTGCCCGAGGCCACCGCGCTGATCGTGGGCGTGGGCGGGATCGGCGCGGAAACCGCGCGCCTGCTCGCGGCCTTCGGCGTGCGCGTGATCGGCACCGACGCGCAGCGCACCTCACCGCCCGAGGGCATGGCCGAGCTGCACCCGGCGCAGGCGCTGGACGGGTTGCTGCCGCGCGCCGATTTCGTCATCGTCACCGTGCCGCACACGCCCGAGACCGAAGGCCTGTTCGACCGCGCGCGCTTGCAGCGCATGAAGCGCGGCGCCTTCTTCATCAACATCGGGCGCGGCATGACCACGCGGCTGGACGACCTGCTCGCCGCGCTGCAGGCCGGCGAGGTGGGCGGCGCCGGGCTGGACGTGTTCGAGCAGGAACCCCTGCCCGCCGGCCACCCGCTGTGGACGCAGCCCGGCGTGTTCATCACGCCGCACGTGGCCATGTGGGGGCCCTATTACAACGAGCGCCGCTACGAGATCCTGCGCGACAACTGCGAACGCTTCCTCGCCGGGCAGGCGCTCGTCAACCGCGTCGACAAGGCGCTGTGGTACTGAGCCGGGGCCGCGCCATGGAGCTCAAGGGTATGATCCGCTCCCCCTCCCGCCCCTGCGGGAGCGGACCGACGACGATGCCCATGGCCGACGACCCCGACGCCTCCGACGACCACCCCAGCGGATCGATCCGGGCCATCTCGCGCGCGCTGCAGATCCTGCGGATCATGAACACGCAGCCGACCTGGAGCCTGCACAGCCTGCACCTGCAGACCGCGCTGCCCAAGTCCACCATCTTCCGCATCCTGCACACGCTGCAGCTCGAAGGCTATGTGCGGCTGGAGGGCGGCGTGGGCGTCTACCGGCTCACCGAGAAAATCCTGGAGATGAGCGGCGGCTTCACCGAGAAGTCGCTGCTGGTCGAGGTCGGCTCGCCGCTGGCGCTGCGCCTGACCAAGGCCATCAAGTGGCCGGTGGCGCTGGGCGTGCTCGACGGCGACGCCATCGTGGTGCGCTACAGCGGCATGCCCTACAGCCCGATCGCCGCGCACTCCACCACCATCGGCCGGCGCCTGGGCCTGGCCGACACCGCCATGGGCCGCGCCTACCTGGCGTTCTGCCCGGAAGTGGAGCGCGAGATCCTGTTCGACATGCTGCGCGCCGCGCCCGGCGGCAGCCAGCTCGGCCACGAGGAACTGCTGCTGCAGGAACTCGCGGCCATCCGGCAACATGGCTACGCCGTGCGCCAGCCCAATCCGCAGCGGCGCACCGCCACCCTGGCCACGCCGGTGATGCACCGCACCGAAGTCGTGGGCCTCATGGGCATGACCACCTTCGGCAACCTCATGACACCGGCCACGGTGACGCAGTACGCGCCGCAACTGCAGGCGGCCGCCGCCGCCGTGAGCGAGGCCTACGCCACGCGGCTGCCGCCCAGCCCGGACACCGGCGCGCCTTTCTGACCTGCGGAAAGTCGCGCCGCGGCGCTTGCCGCGCCGGACCGGCACCATGACCATGGCGGCTTGGGCAACAACGCCCGCCATCCACAGGAAACACCGCTCGATGAAAACACGGGGCCACATCCGCCAGCGCGAACTCACACTGGGCACGTTCGTGAAAACCGACTCCCCCCAGATCACCGAGATCCTGGGCACCACCGACCTCGACTTCGTCGTGGTGGACGCCGAGCACGCGCCCTTCGACCGCCTCGCGCTGGACCGCCACATGATGGCCGGGCGCGCCGGCGGCATCCCGGTGCTGGTGCGCATCCCCGACACCGCGCCCGCCACCATCCAGTCCGTGCTCGACCTGGGCGCCGCCGGCCTGCTGGTGCCGCGCGTGGACAGCGCGGCGCAGGCCCGCGAAGTGGTCTCGCGCGCCCGCTACCGCCAGGGCAGCCGGGGCTTTTCCATCTCGCCGCGTTGCGCCGGCTACGGCACGATGCGCATGGCCGATGCGCTGGACGCGGGCGACCAGACGCTGATCCTGTGCCAGATCGAAAGCCCCGACGGCGTCACCGAGGCCTTCGACATCGCCTCCACCCCGGGCGTGGACGGCCTCTTCATCGGCCGTGCCGACCTCGCGCTGTCGATGGGCCTGGACGACAACCGCGCGCCAGCCGTGTCCGAGGCCTGCGATCGCATCATCGGGGCGGCGAAGGCGGCCGGCGTGAGCGCGGCCATGTTCGTGCCCAACGAGGCCGAGGCCCTCGCGTTCCGCGCGCGCGGCATCGACTGCTTCGTGGTCTCGTCCGACCAGTCGCTGCTGCGCCAGGCCACCCAGCAGTTCGCGGCGGCCAGCACCGCGCTGCGCCAGACCGCCGCGCGGCGCTGACGGCTCAGGCCGCCATGCCCAGCCGGCGCATCCAGCCGGCCAGCGCCTGCTCGTCGGCGTTGCCGGCCTGGTAGGCCACCAGCATGGCGGCGTGCGACTCGGGCCGGTGCTGGTTGAGCTTGACCTTGCACTGAAGGTTCGTCACCCGCAGTTCGAAGGCGGTGATGCCCTGCATCAGCTTGTGCTGGAAGTCCTCTTCCAGCCCGCGCCACTGGTCCGCGTAGGCCGGGTCGTGGTCGTGGATCAAGTGCTTGAGCAGGCGGTCCTTGTGGTCGAAGCCGTCCAGCACACGCGCCTGCACCGTGGCGTGCACCGCCAGGTAGTTCCAGGTCGGCACGCGGGCCAGATCGGGGTAGACGCGCGGCGTCATGTAGGCATGCGGCCCGAGAAAAGTCACCACCGCCTGCGGGCGCGCCGCAAGGTAGCGCCCGTGCGGGTTGGGCTTGGCGCAGTGGCCCAGCAGCGTGAGGCCTCCGTCTTCCTCCAGCAGGTGCAGCGGCAGGTGGGTGACGAAGGGCAGGCCCTCGTCGTCGGTGGAGATCAGGCTGGCGAACGGGTGCGCGCGCATCAGCTCCAGGGCGATGGCGGGGTCCTTGGCAGCGAACTGGGGGGGCAGGTACATGGGGCGGCCTCTTGTGGGAACAGATCACTGTAACGCCGGTTCGCTTTCGCCACGCTCGCTCCTATCATCCGTGCATGACCCTGCGCATCGCCTTCGCACTGGTGTGGTCCCTCGCCTGTCTGAACGCCACGGCCCAGACCGGCGGCCCCGTGGCCCCGGGCAGCGGCCCGGCCGCGCAGCGCCCCCGCATCGCCCTGGTGCTCTCGGGCGGCGGCGCCCGGGGCGGCGCGCACATCGGGGTGCTCAAGGTGCTGGAAGAACTGCGGGTGCCGGTCGACATGGTCGTGGGCACCAGCGCCGGCGCCATCGTGGGCGCGGCCTACGCCACCGGGCTGCCGCTGGCCACCATCGAAGAAGAAATGAAGGGCCTGAGCACGGCCACGCTGTTCCACGACGTGGTGCGCGACAACCTGCCGATGCGGCGCAAGGCCGACGACGCGGCCAACTACGTCGGCCCCGAGATGGGTCTGGGCCCGCATGGCCTCTCGCTGCCCAAGGGCGCGGTGGCCGGCGTGGCGCTGGAGGCCGTGCTGCGCCGCCTCACGGCGCGCCAGCGCAGCGTGAACTTCAACCACTTCCCGGTGCCCTTCCGGGCCATCGCCACCGACCTCGCCACCTCCGAGATGGTGGAGCTCGACCACGGCAGCCTCACCCAGGCCGTGCGCGCGAGCATGGCCATCCCGGCCGTCATCAGCCCGGTGGAGCTCGACGGCCGCCTGCTGGTGGACGGTGGCGTCACGCGCAACCTGCCGGTGGACGTGGCGCGCCGCATGGGCGCGGACATCGTGATCGCGGTCAACATCGGCACGCCGCTGCTGCGCCGGGAAGACATCACCTCCCTGCTCTCGGCCTCCGAGCAAATGCTGCGCATCCTCACCACGACCAACGTCGCGCAGTCGCTCAAGGAGTTGGGCCCGCGCGACGTGCTCATCACGCCCGACCTCAGCCGCGTGAGCAGCAGCGACTTCGACCACCTCTCCGACGCCGCCCGGGCCGGTGAGGCCGCCGCGCGCGCGGCCAGCGCGACCCTGGCCGCCCACGGCCTGAGCCCGGCCGAATTCAGCGCGCTGCTGGCAGCGCGCGAGGCGGCGCAGGATCCCGGCGGGCAGCGCATCGACGCCATCCAGGTCAGCGGCACGCAGCGCGTGAACCCGCAGGCCGTGCTCGACGGCATGCAGACCCAGCCCGGCCAGCCGTTCGACGCGAGCCGCGTGGACCAGGACCTGCAACGCCTGTACGGCTGGGGCGACTTCGAGGCGGTGAGCTACACCTTCAGCGAAGAACCCGGCCAGGGCCGCGTGCTCACCGCCCGCGTCACCGAAAAGTCCTGGGGCCCGCACTACCTGCGCTTCGGCCTGGGCCTGTCGTCCGACTTCGCCGGCGGCTCCTTCTTCAACCTGCTGGCCACCCACCGCGCCACCTGGCTCAACCGCCTGGGCGCCGAATGGCGCAACGACATCCAGATCGGCCAGACCGACCGCCTGCGCACCGAGTGGTTCCAACCCCTGCATCCCACGCAACGGTTTTTCGCGGCGGCCCACCTGGGCGGCGAGCGCAGCCCCTTCGAGCTGTTCAGCGACGAGGGCGTGCGCGTGGCGCGCTTCCGGCTGGAGCACTACGGCTACGGCGCCGACCTGGGCCTGCAGCTCGGCACGCAGGGGCAACTGCGCCTCGGGGTGCAGCGCGGCCGCGTGCGCCTGCAGAACGACACCAGCCTGCTGCCGCCCGGCCTGTTCGAGGCCGACGCCGACACCGCCGCCCTGGTGCTGCGCCTGCAACTGGACACGCTGGACAACGTGCGCTTTCCGCGCGCGGGCTACGCGCTGGACGTGAAGCTGCACCAGTCGCAACCGCGCTGGGGCGCGAGCGACGACTACCGCAAACTCTCCGCCGCGTTCCGCACGGCGGTGGGCTTCGGCCGGCACGCGCTGGAGTTCTCCGCGCAGGGCGTGAAAGCCAGCGGCGGCACCCTGCCCGCCTACGAGACCTCCTTCCTGGGCGGCTTCCAGCGCCTCTCGGGCTACAAGACCAACGAGGTCTTCGGCAACGAATTCGTGCTCGGCCGCGTGAGCTACAGCCACCGGCTCACCAACGTGGGCTTCCTCGAGGGAGCCTATGCCGGCGTCTCGCTGGAAGCCGCGCGCATCGGCGACACGGCCTTCGGCCCGCAACGCGAGAAGAGCCGCTACGGCTTCGCCGTCTACCTCGCCATGGACACGCCCCTGGGCCCGGTTTACCTGGCCCTGGGGCGCGGCGACCACCGCCGCCACGCGGCCTACTTCTACCTGGGGCAGCCCTGACCACTGCCATACCGCCATGGACCTCCTGAACCACCCCGCCTTTCAAAGTCTTGTGCTGCCCCTGCTGCTGTGCATCGGCGGCGTGGCGGCCCTGCTGCGCACCACCGGCCCGAACCGGGCCGCGCTCGGCGCAGCCCTGGGCCTGCTGGTGGCGCTGGCCTGGTTTCCCGGTTTCGACTGGCCGGCCACCGCGCGCGCGCAGAAGCTGCCCTGGGTCGCGCTCGCGGGCACGGTGATCGCGGCGCTGCTCCTGTGGCGAGCGGCCCGGGGTCTGCCCACCCCGCGCCCCTGGTGGCGCGGCATCGCCCTGGCCGCCGTACTCACCGTGGCCTGCCTGGGGCTGGCCGCGGCGGCGGGGCTCGGGGGTTCGCTGCTGCTGGCCCAGCTGGCGCTGATGGTGGCGGTGGCCACCGCCGTGCCGGGCCTGTGGTCGTGGTGGCGGCCCTCGTCCGGGCTGTGGATGGCACCGGCCGCCCTGCTGCCCCAGTTGCTGGCCGCGCTGTGGATCGCGGCCGCCCTGCCCATGGCGCCGTGGAACGCCGGGGCCGCCGACACCGCCACCGACGACCTCTACTACACCCCGCAGTGGAAATGACCCCACGCCCCGGGACCCCGCGCTCAATGCGATGATGGCCGCCATGCCATCACCCACGGACGCCACGACCGCCCAGGACATCCCCGCCGACTGGCCCGCGCTCTGGCAACAGATGCTGCAGGCCCGCACCACGGGCCAGGCCGCGCCGCCGCTGCGCTGGTGCGCGCAGCAAGGCTGGCAACTGGCGCCAGTGGGCGACGCGCGCTGCGCCGAGCTGTTCACGCTCTACAAGCCCTTGCTCGATGCGCGCCAGGCCGGGGGCGGCGCGCCCTGGGCCGTGGCCCAGCTCGGCCAGAGCCTGGACGGTTTCGTGGCCACCGTCACCGGCGACTCCTACTACGTGAACGGCCCGCACTGCCTGCTGCACCTGCACCGCCTGCGCGCGCTGTGCGACGCGGTGCTGGTCGGTGCCGGCACGGTCGCCATCGACAACCCGCAGCTCACCACGCGCCGCGTGCCCGGCCCGCAGCCGGTGCGCGTGGTGGTGGACCCGGCCGTGCGGCTGGACGGCCAGTCGCGCGTGTTCCGCGATGCGCAGGCCCCGTCCCTCTGGGTCTGCGACGCGCGGCACGCCGCGCTGGCCCGCGAGCGCCTGGGCAGCGCCCCCGCCGAGGTGCTTGCGGTGGACGGCCTGCTCGACGACAGCGGTGAGGGTTACCGCCCCGCGCTCGTCGCGCGGGCGCTGGCCGCGCGCGGCCAGCGCGTGCTGTTCGTCGAAGGCGGCGGCATGACCGTGTCGCGCTTCTTCACGGCTGGTGTGCTCAGCCGCCTGCACCTCATCATCGCGCCCGTGCTGATCGGCCAGGGCCGGCGCGGCCTGCGCGCGCCCGCGCACGACGTGATGGCCGACTGCCCCCGCCCGCCCACGCGCACCCTGCCGCTGGGCGAGGACATGCTGTGGGACCTGGACCTCAGCGGCTCGAGCCGCGCGTGAAGTCCCACCCGGACAGGGGCATGGTGGGCGCGCTCAGAGCAAGGGCCGCAGCTCGCGCGCCGCGTCCAGCAACAGCGGCAGCAAGTCCTTCTGGAACACCGGTCCCTCGAAACGATCGGGCGCGGCCACCACGTTGAGCGCCGCGACCGTGCGGCCCTGCATGTTGCGCAGCGGCACGGCCAGCGCGAACACACCCAACTCGTGCTCCTCTCGCGCAATGGCCATGTCATCGCTGCGCACTTGCGCGATAACGGCGCGAAAGGCCTTGTGTTCCACGGTGGTGTGCGGCGTCAGCCGGGGCAGCTCGCGGCTCTTGAGCCAGGCGGCGAACTCGGCGCGCGGCAGGCCCGCGAGCAGCACGCGGCCGGTGGAGGTGGCGTGCGCGGGCAGGCGCGCACCGAGGTGCAAGCCATAGGCCATGAGCCGCTGGCCACCCAGCGAAACATTGCGCGCCACGATCACGACCTGGTCGCCGTCGAGCACGGCGGCCGAGTACGACTCGCGCGTCTGCGCCGCGAGCCGGTTCAAGGTGGGCTGCAGCAGGCGCGGCAGGCGCGCCGAAGCCAGGTAGCTGCCCGAGAAGCGCAGCACCTTGGGCGAGAGCCAGTAGTGGCTGCCGTCGGACTCCAGGTAACCGAGGTGCGCCAGGGTCAGCAGGTGCCGGCGCGCCGCGGCGCGCGTGAGACCCGCGCGCTCAGCGGCCTGGGTGGCGTTGAGACGCTGGCGCTCGGTGTCGAAGCTCTCCAGCACCGCCATGCCCTTGGCCATGCCTTCGATGAAATCGGCTTTCGCCATGGGAGGGGGGGCTGTGCTCATGGGTCGATTATGCCCAGGGGCATCCGAATTTGCGCGGTGATCGCGCAAGACTTTCGATCATCGCGCAAAGGCGTCTGCGCACCGTTGCGCTGGCGGGGCCCCGTTTTTAAGCTGCGTTCGTTGCACTTCACGCCATTCCAGGAGACACCCCATGCGAACCCAGGTCGCCATCATCGGCGCCGGCCCCTCCGGCCTGCTGCTCGGACAGCTGCTGCACAAGGCCGGCATCGACAACATCATCGTCGAACGCCAGAGCGGCGAATACGTGCTCGGCCGCATCCGCGCCGGCATCCTCGAGCAGATCACCACCGACCTGCTGCGCGAGGTGGGCGTGGGCGAGCGCCTGGACGCCGAAGGCACGGTGCACCACAGCATCGAATTGGTGTTTGCCGGCACCCGCCATGCCATCGACGTGCACGGCCTGACCGACGGCAAGGTCGTGACCGCCTACGGCCAGACCGAACTCACGCGCGATCTCATGGAGGCGCGCAGCGCCGCCGCGCTGCCCACCGTGTACGAGGCCGCGAACGTGGAGGTGCTGGACTACGACAGCGACCACCCCAAGGTGCGCTACCAGAAGGATGGCCAGACGCACGAGATCGAGTGCGACTTCATCGCCGGCTGCGATGGCTTTCACGGCGTGTGCCGCGCCAGCGTGCCCAAGGGCGCCATCACCGAGTTCGAGAAGGTCTACCCTTTCGGTTGGCTCGGCGTGCTGGCCGATGTGCCACCGGTCTCGCCCCACGCCATCGTCTACGCCAACAGCGAACGCGGCTTCGCCCTGTGTTCCATGCGCAGCCTCACGCGCAGCCGCTACTACGTGCAGTGCCCGCTGGACGACAAGGTCGAGGACTGGAGCGACCAGCGCTTCTGGGATGAGCTGCGCCTGCGGCTCGACCCCGAGATGGCGTCGCGCGTGATCACCGGCCCCACCATCGAGAAGAGCATCGCGCCGCTGCGCAGTTTCGTCGCCGAGCCGATGCGCTTCGGCCGCATGTTCCTCGCGGGCGACGCGGCGCACATCGTGCCGCCCACCGGCGCCAAGGGCCTGAACCTGGCCGCCAGCGACGTCAAGTACCTCTCGGGCGCGTTCATCGAGTACTACAAGGACAAGACCTCCGCCGGCATCGACACCTACTCCGAGCGCTGCCTGCGCCGCGTCTGGAAGGCCGAACGTTTCTCGTGGTGGCTGACCTCGCTGATGCACCGCTTCCCCGACACCGCAGGCTTCGGCCAGAAGATCCAGGAGGCCGAGCTCGACTACGTCGTGAACTCGGTGTCGATGTCGCGCTCGCTGGCCGAGAACTACGTGGGCCTGCCGCTGAACTTCGGCGAACGCTGAACCGCGCACAAGGAAAACGGCGGGCGACGGTGTCGCCCGTTGGCGCTTCTGCGGTCGGACTTGCGGGTACATTGCGGCGACACCCTTTCCACAGACCCGCCGCCATGAGTTCATCCCCCCACCCTGCCCCCGCCCTCCAGCCGCTGCGCGGCGTTCGTGTGCTCAGCCTCGCGCTGAACCTGCCCGGCCCGGCCGCCTTCATGCGCCTCAAGGCCATGGGCGCGCGCTGCGTCAAGGCCGAGCCGCCGGCCCCCAAGGGGGCTCCTGCGGGTACCTCGGGCGACCCCATGGGGCAGTACAACGCCCGGGCCTACGCGACCCTGCACGATGGCATCCGCGTGATCTCGATCGACCTGAAGTCCGAGAAGGGCCAGGCGGCGCTGCACAAGGAACTGGCGCGCACCGACGTGCTGCTCACCTCCTTCCGCCCTTCGGCGCTGGAGAAGCTGCAGCTCGGCTGGAAGGGACTGCACAAGCGCCACCCCGGGCTCTCGGTGGTGGCGATCGTGGGCGCGCCCGGTGCCCGGGCGGAAGAGCCCGGCCACGACCTCACCTACCTCGCGGACGCGGGCCTCGTCACCGGCCTGGACCTGCCGGCCACCCTGTTCGCCGACATGGGGGGCGCGCTCATGGCCAGCGAAGCCGTGCTCAAGGCCGCGCTGGTGCAAAAGACCCAGGGCAAATCCAGCTTCCAGGAGGTCGCGCTGTCGGACGCGGCCGAGTGGCTCGCCCTGCCCCGCACCTGGGGCCTCACCCAGCCCGCCGGCGCGGTGGGCGGCGCCCATGCGGGCTACCGCGTCTACCCCTGCAAGGACGGCCGCGTGGCCGTGGCGGCCCTGGAGCCGCATTTCGCTGCCGCGCTGTGCGCCGCGGCGGGTCTGCCGGCGTCGGACCTGCGCTCGCTGTTCAAGCCGGAGACGCACGCCGCGATCGCGGCCTTCCTTCAGGGCCGCACGCGAAAGCAGCTGGACCGGCTGGCGGTGGAGAAGGACATTCCGCTGCACACGCTGGCCTGACCCCGGCCAGCGAGCGGAACGCCCAGGCGCTTACTGCGCGCCCTTGCCCGTCAGCACCACGCCGACGGTTTCGAAGATGACCACGAGGTCGAGAAACAGCGAGTGGTTCTTCACGTAGTAGAGGTCGTACTGCAGCTTCTCCGCCGTGTCTTCCACGGTGGAGCCGTACTGGTAGCGCACCTGCGCCCAGCCGGTCACGCCGGGCTTGACGCTGTGGCGCACCGCGTAGAACGGAATCTCCTGCGTGAGCTTCTCGACGAAGAAGGCGCGCTCGGGGCGCGGGCCGACCAGGCTCATGTCGCCGTTGAGCACGCTGAAGAGTTGCGGCAGTTCGTCGATGCGCAGCTTGCGGATCACCTTGCCCACGCGCGTGACGCGGCTGTCGCCCGCCGTCGCCCAGCGGGGAATGCCGTCCTTCTCCGCGTCGGTGCGCATGCTGCGGAACTTCACGACGTTGAAGGGCTTGTTGTTCAGGCCCACGCGCTCCTGCTTGTACAGGATGGGGCCGGAGCTCTCCAGCTTGATGACGAGCGCCGCCACCAGCATGATGGGCAGGGCGAGCAGGATCAGCACGACCGCGCCCGCGATGTCGAACAGGCGTTTGATGGTGGTGCGCAGGAAGCCCTGGTCGAAGCCTTCGCCGAAGATGAGCCAGCCGGCCGACACCGCATCGAGGCGGATCTGGCCGAGGTTCTGCTCGAAATAGGTGGCGATGTCGGTCACGCGCACGCCCGCGAGCTTGCAATCGAGCAGCTCGCGCATGGGCATGCTGCCGCCGCGGCGTTCGGAGAGCGCGATCACGATCTCGTGGACGCCCTTCTCGGCCACCACTTCGGTGAGCGACTGGCCTGGCTGCAGCGTGCCCCAGTTCGTCACGAGGTGCTCGCGCTCGTTGGGGCTGGCGAAATAGCCGCAGAGCTCGGCGCTCGATGAGGCCTTGAGCAGGCTTTGCCCGACCGCCTGCGCTTTCGCGCCGGTGCCGTACACCAGCACCTTGCGGCGCGTGAGCGACTTGGGCAGGAACTCGCCGGTGAGCACCTGGATGACCAGCAGCAGGCCGGTGGCCATCATCACGATCACCACGGCCCAGGTGTGCCCGTAGAACGCCTTCATGGGCAGCAGCAGCAGCACGCCCACCACGATCAGGCCCATCATCATGAACGAGACCAGCACGCGGGCGCGCAACTGCGTGTTGTTGAACACGCTGCCCCGTTCGTACAGACCCAGGGCCGAGTTGACCGCCAGGAAACCCATGCTCATGAGCAAGGCACGGAACAGGCCTTGTCCGATCTGCACGGCGGTCAGGTCTTCCGCGTCGGAAAGAAACACCAGGGTCGCCATGAACGCCGCGCTGATCAGGAGCAGGTCCATGAACATCTGCAGCAGCGTGCGGCGATCGAAGTAGTGGTTGAATAGCTTGATCAAACTTCTTTTTCCTGTAATGGCCCCGGGGGCTGTGCACGGCTCGGGCGCCCGTCCGAGAATACCGCCGACACCCCCTTCTGACGTTCTGTTACATAACGTGAATATTGCGGAATTCGGCGGAAGTGTGATGTTGTCAACAGGATCAGCAGCAGCATAAAAGCGATGCGCGGCAATTCGGTGACGCTGATGACCAGGCCGAGCACGCCCATGGCCGAGAGCGAGCCGGCCAGCGCCAGGGCCAGCGGATCCCCCGCCTGGAGGCCTTGAGCCACGCAGCGCCACGCCCACGCGGCCAGCAGGCCCAGCACCAGCCAGCCCAGCAGGCCGCGCTCGATGAGGATTTCCAGGTACAGGTTGTCCATGTGCCAGGGCTTGAAGCTGCTCTGCGCGGCGGGGAACCAGTAGCGCAACCCGGCCGAGAAGTCCGTGTTTTTCAGGATCTGCACGCCTTGCGGGTCCAGCAGCTCCACCGCGTGAATGCGGGCCGCGTGCCCGGTGCTCAGCACCGTCAGCGCGAACATGCCGTCGCGCCAGGACACGGCACGGCTCGCGTCCGAAAAGACCTGGCCCGACAGCGGGATGTCGTGCCACTGGGCCGCATCCGTGACGGCGGCCTCGGGCCTCACGTGTTTCCACTGGCATCGGAAGTCGTACAGCAGGTGCCGTTCGCACACGCTGAACAGCAGCACCACCGGGGCGTCGGTCTCGTAGCGGACCCGCACGCGGTAGTGCCCTTGTGGGGCCAGCGGGATGCGCTGGGTGAGACCGAAGTCGTAGGCGGCCTCCTGGCGCGTCGGCGGCCCCGAGAGCACCACCTGCCCGGCGCCTGCCGCGTCGCGCCGCCATCGCGCCTGCCCGGGAAACTCGCCATCCGGCACGCGCGCGCTGTAGTGCGCGGGCAGGCGCCCCGCGCCCAGGCCCAGCACCCAGTCGGCGGGCGTGCGCAGCAGGCCCAGCCCGCTCTGCCAGTGCGCCACGCGGTCCACCAGATCGGTTTCCGACTGCGCAAGTCGCCCTGTCATGAACGAGTGCCCACCGAGCACCCACACCGCCTCCGCCAGCAGCGCGAACACCAACACCCGCAATGCCCAGCCGCGCCGCCGCCCGCCGGACGCCGGCTGGATCTGGCAGCGCCTGGCCACGATGGCCATCACCATCAGCGAGACGGTGACCGCGAGGTACAGCCCTCGGGAATACGTGGTCAGCACCGCGTAGGTGCCCAGGACGGCCAGGACCGCCGCGCAGGCCCAGCGCCAGCCGCCCGGCGCCAGCCAGACCGCCCAGAACGTCAGGGGCACGGCCATCGCCAGGTAGGCGTCGATGGCGCCGCCGCCCACGTGCATTTCCCAGAAGTTCGCCACCGTGCGGTAGGAGTCGGAGAAATTCAGCACACCGACGTACCGCCCGCGCTCCCACAGCACGAGCACGCAGACCCAGGCCAGCCCGCAGAGCAGGCCCGCGAGGGTGAAGCGCGCCATCTCCCGCTGCCGCTCGACCGGCACCCGCCGCAGCACGGGATACAGCAGCAGCGCCCAGAGCAGGCTTTTGGACACGCGCAGCGGGTTGAAGGCGCTGGCGTAGTCCGCGTGCAGCGCCTGCAACCAGCCGTCGCCCGAGGCCCAGCCGGCCGCCACCGCCCGCGCGCTGACACCGGCGTCCCGCAGCCCGATGAACAGGCTCAACAGCGCGGAGGCACCCAGCGCGACGAGCAGCCCGACCCACACCCGGTCGGCCTGGACCTGGGTCTCGCTGGATGAAGAGGAGGCCGCACGGCCAGAGAAGGCCTCGAACCCGGACCGCGCATGCGCGCCGGCCAGCACCGCGAGCACCAGCAGGTCGAATTCGTCGATCAGCCACCAGCCCGTGGAGGGCGCCAGGCTGGCCACGGGCAGGAGCATGGCCAGCAGTCCCCCGATGGTCCAGGGCCGCCAGGCGGCGGCACCCATGCACAGGCACAAGGCGCCCACCAGGAGCGCGGGGGCCAGGGGATGTTGAACGGCCAGACCCAGGCAGGTCAATGCCGCGAGGGCGCCCAGGATCAGCGCGCCTGATCGCGGGCGCGCCATGGCTCAGCGCCCGATGGGCAGGTAGTCGAAGCCCTGGCTGCGCACCCAGGCCGGGTCGTACAGGTTGCGCCCGTCCACGATCAGGGGCTGTTTGAGCTTGGCCTTGATCAGGTCGAAATCGGGACTGCGGAACTCCTTCCACTCGGTCACGATGATCAGCGCGTCCGCCCCTTCCAGGGCTTCGTTGGGGTTCTGGGCGTAGCGCACGCGGGATTCGTCGCCCAGCACGCGCTGGGCTTCGTGCATCGCAACCGGGTCGTAGGCCGTGGCGGTGGCGCCGGCGGCCAGCAGATCGGCCAGCAGCTCCAGGCTCGGCGCTTCGCGCATGTCGTCGGTGTTGGGCTTGAAGGCCAGGCCCCACACGGCGAAGTGGCGACCCTTCAGGTCCGCGCCCAGCTTGCGCTTGATCTTGTCACCCAGCACATGCTTCTGCGCATCGTTGGCCGCCTCCACCGCGGTCAGCACCTTCAGGTCCAGGCCACCTTCGTCCGCCGCCGTCTTGATCAGGGCCTTGACGTCTTTCGGGAAGCAGGAACCGCCGTAACCAGCGCCCGGGTACAGGAAGTGGTAGCCGATGCGCGGATCGGAGCCGATGCCCTGGCGAACGCTCTCGATGTCGGCGCCCAGCTTCTCCGCCAGGTTGGCCAGCTCGTTCATGAAGCTGATGCGCGTGGCCAGCATGGCGTTGGCCGCGTACTTGGTGAGTTCGGCGCTGCGCACATCGGTGACGATCAGGCGCTCGCGGTTGCGCTGGAACGGCGCGTACAGCGCGCGCATGAGGTGCACCGCCTGCTCGTCGTCGGCGCCCACGATGATGCGATCGGGCCGCATGAAGTCCTCGACCGCCGCGCCTTCCTTGAGGAACTCGGGGTTGGACACCACGGCGTAAGGCGTGTCGACGCCGCGCTTCTGCAGCTCCTCGGCAATCGCTTCCTTCACGCGGTCGGCCGTGCCCACGGGCACCGTGCTCTTGTCCACCACCACCTTGTAGTCGGTCATGCGCTGGCCGATGCTGCGCGCCGCGGCCAGCACGTAGCGCATGTCGGCCGAACCGTCCTCATCGGGTGGCGTGCCCACCGCGATGAACTGGATGGTGCCGTGGTGCACGGCGCGGTCGACGTCGGTGGTGAAGTGCAGCCGCCCCGCCGCCACGTTGCGTTTGACCATCTCCTGCAGCCCGGGCTCGTAGATGGGAATGCCGCCCTCCTCGAGGATGCGGATCTTGTCGGGATTCAGATCCAGACAAAGCACATCGTTGCCCACCTCCGCCAGGCAGGCCCCGCTGACCAGACCCACATAACCCGTCCCTACCACAGTGATTTTCATGATGATTTTTCTCAGGCCGATAGATTCACAAAGCGCTCATCATAGCGACCGAACAAGTCGTTTTCAGCATCGAAATGCAGTCATAACGTTGCATTCGACACGCTCGCGGCTATCATGACCCGGACACAGAAACGGGGAACTCCATTGAAACCGAGGCGCAGATGGTTGTGGTTCGCTGCGTCAGGCCTGCTGGTTTTCCTCATGGCCGCCACAGCCTTTCTGGTGAGCGACCGGGGGCGGCGCCTGTACGCCGAGGCCAGTTCCCGGAGTCCGCAGGAGCTGATCCGCCATGCACAGCACCGGCTGGAAGGCCACCGCGTCCTGGAGGGCTTGCTTCTTCCAGGACTGCATGCCCTGCAGCGGCGCTGGGAAAGGACACCGCCACCGGGACCTTTGCCCACGCTCGGCAAAGGCCAGCAGAGGGTCTCCATGGCGCCCGCGGTGCCCGAAGCCGGCACGGTGATCCGCGTGGACACGGCCACCGGCCTGGCACAGGCTCTCCGGGAGGCCGGCCCCGGCACCCACATCGTCATCGCCCCTGGCCGATACAGCGTCAACAAGACCCTGCGGCTCGGGCAGGACGGCCGCGCACAGGCCCCCATCCTGGTGAGCGCCCTGGTGCCTGGCAGCGTCCAGCTGGACTTCACCCAGGTGGCGGGCATCCAGATCGACCGGCCCTACTGGGCCTTCGAAAACCTCAACATCCGCGGCGCCTGCGCGCGCGAACACGACTGCGAGCACGCCTTCCATGTGGTGGGTCGCGGTGCCTTCGCCACGCTGCGCAACAACCACGTGCAGGACTTCAATGCGCACATCAAGGTCAACGGCCTGGACGGCGAGTGGCCCGACCACGGCCTGGTGGCCTTCAACACCCTGACCAACCGCGCCACCCGGCAAACCGACAGGCCGGTCGTGATGCTCGACCTCGTCGGCGCCAGCCATTGGAAAGTGCAGGACAACCTGGTCACGAACTTCGCCAAAGGCCAGGGCAACCGGGTCGCGTATGGGCTGTTCATGAAGGGCGCCAGCGAAGGTGGGCGCATCGAACGCAACCTCGTGATCTGCTCGCCCACGGACGTGTCGCGCCCGGGCGAGCGGGTGGGCATCTCGTTCGGCGGGGGTGGCACCCAACCGGCGGCGGTGTGCCGCTCGGACGGCTGCGCGACCTTCGAGCACCGCCACGGGCTGGCCGCCAACAACATCGTGGCGCACTGCAACGACGCCGGGCTCGACATCAACCGCGCCAGCGACATCGTGCTGGCCCACAACACCCTGATCAACACGGCGGGCGTCTCCGCCCGACGGGCCCCGACACAGGCCCGCCTGCTCAGCAACCTGTTCGAAGGAAACATTTCGGAGCGGGATGGCGCGGCTCTGGGCCTCGAATGGAACACCCAAGCGCCGATGGCGCAGGTTTTCGTGAACCCGGATGCCTTACTTCTCCAATGGTTCGAGCCGCCGGAAACAATACCTTCGCGGACCTTTGTAACCAATGATTTCCGGGGCCTCGCGAGGCGGGACGCCACGCTGCCGGGCGCGCTGGAGCAGGATTTCCCAGTGAAACCCGCACCGGTCTCCGCGAATTGACGCCACGCCGCCCGAGCGGTCACTCTGACGGCAAGAAGTGCAACTCGTAACACGTGGCAACAGGGTTGTAGGGCGAGTCCTACGACAATAAGGGCTGCGGGGCATTTGGCGTGCCAGCCATTCCCTGGTTTCCCGGCCACGACTCCAAAGCGCTTGGGCGCTCGTTCAGGTCGGGTTTTTTGTGCCATCGGCATTTCACGAGGTGGGTCCATGCTCCCGCATGTCGTTCTGGACGGTGTGCCTGTCGGTCAACGCTCCAACCGCTGAAATGCCGCCCGTAAAGTCAACCGACGCACTTTTTTCGTGAACGTGGTCACAAGCCACCGACATTTTCGACCGTTCGTTCCCGCCAGCACACCTCTCACCGGCATCGCCATGAACCCTTCCAAGACCCCCGCCATCCGCGACGCCAAGTGGCTCTCCGTGCTTTTCATGATGGCGGCCATCTCGGGTTGTGGTGGCGGTGGCGGTGGTGGTACCGCATCGGCGCAAACCCCCGGCGAGACCGTGACCTCGACGCCCGCACCGGCACCGGCACCGGCGCCCTCGATCTTCCCGCGTCCTCCGGCACCCGCCCCTGCACCAGCCCCCTCCCCGGCTCCCGCGCCTGCTCCCGCACCGGCTCCAGCACCAGCCCCCGCCGCTGGCGTCGGTGGCCTGGCCTGCGCGGCCAACGCCATCACCTGCGTGGAAGTCTCCACCGGCACGGCCTCCAGCGCCCTGCCCATCACCTTCGGCCAGCCCTTCAAGGCCGGCGCCGTGCAAGCCAACCAGGGCCTGGTGGCCACCGACAGCAGCGGCGCGAGCGTGCCCCTGCAGATGGATGAGGTGACCTCCCACCGCGACGGCTCCCTGCGCTTTGCCGTCCTCAGCGCCAAGGTCAGCAACCTCGCTGCCAACCAGCCCAAGCTGATCAACCTCTTCGCCGGTGCCAAGTCCTCGGCCACCCAGACCATCCCCGCCAGCCCCGACTGGAACCTCGAACTCGAGGCCAAGGTCTACAACGGCAGCACCCTGGTCTCCACCCTGGTGGCCAAGCCCCAGGACCTGCTCAAGCAGCAGATCGCCCAGGGCTCGGGCCGCCGCCTCAACGGCAGCGTGGCCACCGAGTACACCGTGGTCGCGCCCTTCAAGGACAGCGCCAGCAACGCCGAGCACCCCCACCTCTCGGCCCGGCTGCACACCCGCCTGTACGACGGCGGCGCCAGCATCCGCACCGACATGGTCCTGGAGAACAACTGGACCTTCAAGGCCAACCCGGGCAACCTCACCTATGAGCTGACCGTGCGCCGCAACGGCCAGGTCGTGCACACCCAGCCGCGCATCACGCACAACTACCAGGCGCGCTGGCACAAGGTGCTCTGGACGGGCAACACGCTGCCCCAGTACCGCGTGCGCCACCACATGCCGTACTTCCTGGCCAGCAAGGCCACCTGGAACTACGACCTGAGCGTCAAGATTCCTGAGTCGGTCCTGGCCGACGAGGCCCGCGTGCTGGCCAGCTCGAACACCGCGCCCATGGGCCCGGCCATGCTGGTGCCGTACTTCCCCACCACCGGTGGTCGCTCGGAGATCGGCCCGCTGCCGCGCTGGACCGCGCTGTACCTCATCACCCAGGACGACCGCGCCCGCGCCAGCATGCTGGCCAACGCCGATGCCGCCGCCAGCGTGCCCGTGCACTACCGCGACGAGGGTTCCGGCCAGCCGCTGGATGTGCAGCGCAACCCCAACGTGTCGGTGCGTTTCGGTGAGTCTTCGCCCAAGCTGCCCACGCCGACAGGCACCACGATCTACACGCCGGACACCGCCCATCAGGCCTCGTTCGCCTACATCCCCTACCTGATCACGGGCGATGCCTTCTACCTGGACGAAGCCATGTTCTGGGCCAGCTGGAACATCGCCGGGGTCGACCCGTTCTACCGCGAAGGCACCAAGGGCCTGATCTACGGCAACGAGGAACGTGCCCAGTCCTGGGCCCTGCGCTCCATCGACGAGGCCTCGCGCATCGTGCCCGACAGCCATCCCATGAAGTCGTACTTCCAGACCCGGTTGGCCAACAACCTGAACTGGTACGTGCAGAACTACCCGCAGAACGCCAACGCGGCCGCCCGCTCGCCCTTCGGCGCCATCAAGAGCCCGTGGGACACCAAGAAGGCAGGCCCCTGGCAAAACGACTTCATGACGCTGGTGCTCGCACAGATCGCCGAGGACGGTGACCCGCAAGGCCGCGCCATGCTGAACTGGATCACCCGCTTCACCGTCGGCCGCTTCCTGAACGAAGCCAACGGCTTCTGCGTGGCCAAGGCCCCGGGCTACTGGTGGGACGTCACCGACTCGGGCAACCAGTTCTTCAGCAGCTGGAAGACCTTGTTCGACACCAACTACGCCAGCCTCAAAAACACCCCGTGCGCCGGCATGGCGATCACCGAAGGCTCACCGGACCGCGTGGACGACTACGCCGCCTACGCCCGCGCCATGCTGGCCGCCACCAGCAGCGCCGGTGTCACCGGTGCCAGCACCGCCTACGCCACCTGGAAGTCCATGACCCCAAGGATGGACGCGGGCTTCGCCAGCGACCCCACCTGGGCCATCGTTCCGCGCTGAGCGGGCGACAGCGGCGGTCCACCCCAGCGGGTGGGCCCTGCTCATCAGCGCCGCCCAGCCTCTGGACCGTGGCGCGAATTTTCCTGTGAATGCGGCCGTTGGCCGCCCATCCCTCAACGTCCGCTCGTTGACGGGGAATTCCTTGCGCATTGCCCGCTAACACGCGGCTTCGAAATGCCGTCACCGGAATTCTTTCTTTCATATTCTTTCAACTCACCCCCTTTCCCGGAACGGAAAAGGATGGCCCAATCCTTTCAACGGGCAAAAACCACCTTCTGGCGGTTTTGGCTAATGTTTCATTATTTCGATCCGATAAGTCAACCTTAATTTAATTGCACCATTTTCCGAATTGGCGCATTCAATGCGCCTGATGCTCAGTGCGGCGCCTCCCGTGGGGAAACCACGATTGAGGCAACCAACTTTCCCGCTAGGCAAATCGCCCGGCACGCGCTGCCAGGCCATTCCACCTGGGCTTCTCGAAAAAAAGAAGTCACAGCCGTGAAATGGCAACGGGAAGTTAATAAAACACCCCAATCATTTCAACATGTTTCGCGACATGCATCACGAATGCCGCGCATCGTTTCCGGACGCCTGCCCATCGGCTTGCATTCCGAAAATGGCGGCAATCGAATTACATTGAATTCCAAGATCTGTTGACCCAGCAGGCCAATGCTTCGATCAGCCGTGTGCAAGCGGTTCTTTTCCTTCTTGACTTTCAGGTGCTCTCTCCATGTCCTCACTTTCTTCCTCCCCTCGCCCGGCATCGCATGCCAGCGTGCTGGCCGCCTGCGCGGTGATGTTTTCGATGGTGGCCGCGTCGGCGCAGGCCCAAAGCACCACCACCGCCGCAGCCACCACTGCCAACTGGAACCAGCTCTCCAAGGAGGGCCAGCTCTTTGTCGTCTCCGGCACCAAGAACGTTCGCTATGGCACCGGCAGCCGCTGGGTCTACAAGTCCGTGCGCACGGTGGGGCTCTGCTCGACCGGCTATTTCGGCTCCGATCCGGCCCGTGGCTCGGCCAAGACTTGCCAGGTGATGGCCGCCGCCACCCCGGCACCTGCACCGGCACCGGCACCGGCACCGGCGCCAGCCCCCGCGCCGGCTCCAAAGCCACCTGCGCCAGCGCCAGCGCCTGCGCCTGCGCCTGCGCCTGCACCTGCACCTGCACCTGCACCTGCACCTGCACCTGCACCTGCACCTGCACCTGCACCTGCACCTGCACCAAAGCCTCCCGCACCCGCACCCGCACCTGCTCCGGCTCCGGCTCCGGCTCCGGCTCCGGCTCCGGCTCCGGCTCCAGCCCCCGCACCTGCTCCCGCACCTGCTCCAGCCGTTGGCTCCGGTGGCCTGGCCTGCGCGGCCAACGCCATCACCTGCGTGGAAGTCTCCACCGGCACGGCCTCCAGCGCCCTGCCCATCACCTTCGGCCAGCCCTTCAAGGCCGGCGCCGTGCAAGCCAACCAGGGCCTGGTCGCCACCGACAGCAGCGGCGCGAGCGTGCCCCTGCAGATGGATGAGGTGACCTCCCACCGCGACGGCTCCCTGCGCTTTGCCGTCCTCAGCGCCAAGGTCAGCAACCTCGCTGCCAACCAGCCCAAGCTGATCAACCTCTTCGCCGGCGCCAAGTCCTCGGCCACCCAGACCATCCCCGCCAGCCCCGACTGGAACCTCGAACTCGAGGCCAAGGTCTACAACGGCAGCACCCTGGTCTCCACCCTGGTGGCCAAGCCCCAGGACCTGCTCAAGCAGCAGATCGCCCAGGGCTCGGGCCGCCGCCTCAACGGCAGCGTGGCCACCGAGTACACCGTGGTCGCGCCCTTCAAGGACAGCGCCAGCAACGCCGAGCACCCCCACCTCTCGGCGCGGCTGCACACCCGCCTGTACGACGGCGGCGCCAGCATCCGCACCGACATGGTCCTGGAGAACAACTGGACCTTCAAGGCCAACCCGGGCAACCTCACCTATGAGCTGACCGTGCGCCGCAACGGCCAGGTCGTGCACACCCAGCCGCGCATCACGCACAACTACCAGGCGCGCTGGCACAAGGTGCTGTGGACGGGTGCCACACTGCCGCAGTACCGCGTGCGCCACCACATGCCGTACTTCCTGGCCAGCAAGGCCACCTGGAACTACGACCTGAGCGTCAAGATTCCTGAGTCGGTCCTGGCCGACGAGGCCCGCGTGCTGGCCAGCTCGAACACCGCGCCCATGGGCCCGGCCATGCTGGTGCCGTACTTCCCCACCACCGGTGGTCGCTCGGAGATCGGCCCGCAGCCACGCTGGACCGCGCTGTACCTCATCACCCAGGACGACCGTGCCCGCGCCAGCATGCTGGCCAACGCCGATGCCGCCGCTGGCGTGCCGGTGCACTACCGCGATGAAGGCTCTGGCCAGCCACTGGATGTGGAGCGCAACCCCAACGTGGCCGTGCGCTTTGGCTCCTCCACGCCCAAGCTGCCCACGCCGACGGGCACGACCATCTACACGCCGGACACGGCGCACCAGGCTTCGTTCGGCTACATGCCCTACCTGATCACCGGCGATGCCTTCTACCTGGACGAAGCCATGTTCTGGGCCAGCTGGAACATCGCGGCGGTGGACCCCTACTACCGCGAAGGCGCCAAGGGCCTGATCTACGGCAACGAGGAACGTGCCCAGTCCTGGGCCCTGCGCTCCATCGACGAGGCTTCGCGCATCGTGCCCGACAACCACCCCATGAAGTCGTACTTCCAGACCCGGTTGGCCAACAACCTGAACTGGTACGTGCAGAACTACCCGCAGAACGCCAACGCGGCCGCCCGCTCGCCCTTCGGCGCCATCAAGAGCCCGTGGGACACCAAGAAGGCCGGCCCCTGGCAAAACGACTTCATGACGCTGGTGCTCACGCAGATCGCCGAGGACGGTGACCCGCAAGGCCGCACCATGCTGAACTGGATCACCGGCTTCACCGTCGGCCGCTTCCTGAACGAAGCCAACGGCTTCTGCATGGCCAAGGCCCCGGGTTACTGGTGGGACGTCACCGACGCGAGCAACCAGTTCTTCAGCAGCTGGAAGACCCTGTTCGACACCAACTACGCTGGCTCGAAGGGCGCCTCGTGCGCCGGCATGGCGATCACCGAAGGCTCACCGGACCGCGTGGACGACTACGCCGCCTATGCCCGCGCCATGCTGGCCGCCACCAGCAGCGCCGGCATCACCGGTGCCAGCGGTGCCTACAGCAAGTGGAAGTCCATGACCCCGAAGATGGATGCCGGCTACGTGAACGACCCCACCTGGGCCATCGTTCCGCGTTGATCCCGCTTCAACCGCTCTGACCTTCAACAACCCTCTCTTCGCAGAGGGTTGTTTGTTTTTGGCGGGTGATGCGCGAGGCGCTCAGTGCGCGACGGCCGCGACTGCCTGTGCGGCGCCAACCCGTGAGCGCGCCAGTTGCTCGACGCGGGTCAGCGTGGAGAAGGTGCCGCCCAGGCGGTTCTGGAAAAAGCTCAGCACGGACTCGATGTTCGCCAGGAAGGCGACCAGATCGGCCTCGGTCTTGACGTACGGGGTGTTGCCCGGCTGCAAGGTCGGCGAGTGGTAGGTCATGGTGAACACACGAACGCCTTCGTGGAACAGCGTGGTGAGCAGGCGCTCCTGCGACTGCACATCGAAGCCTTCCGGGCTCAGCCTGCCGCGCTCCAGCCACTTCATGCGGCTCATGACGCCGGGCAGGCGAAGCCGCTGCGAGAGGTTGCTGCCGATGAGCCAGGGATTGGCGGGGCCCATGCGGCGCAGGCGGCCCGAGTAGCCCACGGTCATGGGCACTTCGAGCAAGGCGTGCGAGGCGTCGGTGAAAAAGGGGCGGTCGGACATGCCCTGGTAGTTCGGCCCGCCTTCGAAGGAAAAATTGGTGTGGGGCACCACGCTGCAGTCCACGGTGTAGCCCAGTTCCTGCAGGATGCCGAAGGTGTTCGGCCCCACGCCGTAGCGCCCGGCCTTGAACACCCGCGGCGCGCGGCCGAAGGCCTGGGCCACCGCGTCGGTGCTGGTGCGGATCTTGGCTTCCTCCAGCTCCAGCGGCAGGTTACCGTGGTACGAGTTGAACACCGACACCGTTTCGTTGTGTGGCGGCGTGACCCAGGGATGGCAGTGGGTGCCGAATTCCGCGCGGCCCGCGTCCACCAGCCCGCGCAGGTAGCGGGTGGCGGCCACCGAGCTGGCCACCGGGTAGTCCATGACGTAGGTCGGCACGACGCCGAACCGGTCGTAGAGCGCGTGCACCCGGTCCTGGGAGGAAATGGATTGGGTGGCGGTCGCCTGTCGGTTGAAGGGCTGGTTCCAGTTGAACTCTTCTTCGGTATCGACGACCACCAGCAGCACCGGCGCGACAAGGCCCAGTTCGACGGGCTGGGGGTCCAATCCCGGCAATCTCATCGAATCTTCTCCCGAATGCCGTGGTGCGTTGTGCATTGTTGTACATACCCCATGGGGCTAGCGCGATCTGTCA
Organism: Hydrogenophaga sp. GW823-FHT04C09; assembly: GCF_058796355.1. Classification (NCBI taxonomy): domain Bacteria; kingdom Pseudomonadati; phylum Pseudomonadota; class Betaproteobacteria; order Burkholderiales; family Comamonadaceae; genus Hydrogenophaga; species Hydrogenophaga sp. GW823-FHT04C09. Next base: position 179,585 of record NZ_JBXAIO010000001.1, read on the forward strand.
CCGCACCAGCATACCGCGCCGGCTTTTGCGTGGGTGCGGAGTTCGTCACGCTTCTTCTCCCGCCTTCAGCGCGCGATCCACTTGCGCAGCACGGGGCCGAGCTTCTGTTCGACCCCGACATTGACCGCCCAGGCCACCAGCAGGGCCAGGGCGATCATGCCCAGGGTCACCAGCGTCATGCCCCAGGACGCGACCAGGCCGGACGCCACCGCCACGCTGAACAGGGCATAGCCGGCGTGCTGGTGGATCAGGTACAGCGGGTAGGTGAGGCGGCCGGACAAATCGCTCCATGTCGAGGGTTCAATCGGTACCTTGCGGCGAATCATCCAGTAGAAGAAGGCGAAATACGACAGCAGGATGGCCTCGATCACGAGGTTGTTGGGGCTGTCGTCCAGGGCCAGCAGCTGCTCCAGGCTGTCTGCCTGGCCATTTTCACGCCACAGGTACATGCAGGCCAGCGCGGCGCAGCCCAGCAGCGCCAAGCGCCGACGGGTGGTCCAGCCCGACTGCCGCACCAGGAAGAAGAAGGCGCCGGCGGCGAACAGGGGCGCCCATTGGGCGCTGGTGACGATCTCCACGGTGTACATGGGGCGAATGAAATTGACCAGCGACAGGCCCAGCCAGAGGATCAGCAGCGTCTCGATGCGCTTGAGCTGCCCGGTGGCGATCGCCACGCCGATCCAGAAGTAGAAATTGATCTCCACCGCCAGCGACCAGTACGCGCCATCGACGAGGTTCTGGCCGAACACCCGGGGCAGCATGGTCAGGTTGGCCGCGTACTGGGCCCAGGACTCGGGCTTGAACGGCGCGGCCGGCGCGGCCAGCTCGATCAGCACCGTCAGGGTCATGCACACCCAGAAGGCGGGCATCAGCCGGGACACGCGGGAGGCGATGAAACGCCGCACGCTCGAATTCTGGGCGGTCATCATGATCACGTAGCCGCTGATCATGAAAAACAGGTGCACCCCCACGTAGCCATAGGAAAAGACGTGGTACAGGATGGGGCTCTGCTGGCCCTGGATCGAGCCATCGCGAACCCCCGCATGGAAGTAGTGGAAGCCGACCACGATCAGGGCGGCGAAACCCCGGAGCCAGTCCAGTGCGGGTTGGCGGTGCGACTGCGAGGGTGGCGATTCGATCATGCGGGTTTCTTGGTCAGGACGGCCTCGATGGCCTGGAGCAACAACAGGGAACCGGTGGCATCGAGATGCAGGCCATCGCCCGCCAGGGACGCGCGGGCCAGGGCGCCCTGCCCCGGCACCGCGTCGACCATGGCATGGCCGCGCTGCCGGCACATCTCGGCCACCGACGCGTTGACGGCCTCGGCCGGGTTGCCGGGCAGCACGGGAATGCCGACACAAACCACCTGGGCGGACGCGGGCATGCGGTCCAGGATCGCATGCCAGGCCAGCCGCACGTCTTCGGGCGTGCGGCCCTCGATCAGGTCGTTGGTGCCCGCGCCGAGCACCACCGCGCGGGCCCGGGGCAGCGAAGTGTAGCGATCGAGGCGCTGGCTCAGCCGCTGGGCCGTTTCACCGCCGATGGCGAAGTTGTAGGCCTGCGCCAGGCCCCCCGTGGGCAAGGTCTGGAGGTGGCTGTCGCCGAAGAAGAGGATCGCGCCACGCGGCACCAGGCGGTCCACGCTCAGCTGGTGGGCGATCGTGCGCCGCTCGAAGAGGCGCTGGGACACCGTGGGCGCGGACTGCCAACGCTCCAGGCGCCACAGGAACGCCTCCGAAAGGCGCGCGGAGCCGCCAATCGCCAGGACCGCGCAGGCGATCAGCGCCGCCACGCCCCAACCCGTCCACAGCGATAACCTGGGTGAATGTTTCACAAGATCAAAAGGCTTCGAGCCCGCAACAATGCGAGAGGGTCTGTTGCAAGAAGTCCTGCATCTTGTCAGTGTCGTTTGGTCGGGAATGTCGGAAATGCATTTCGGCGTGAGTTATGTCGTACAAACTGCGGGAAAGCGGCCCGGAAAGTCAGAAAAAATACAACACGACCGGGTTATCATTTGTTACACAAGTTTCTGATGGTACTCATTTGTATTCATTCGAGGAGCTTTCCTGCACGTAGGGGGTTTTTGCAATGCACTTCATGAGTCAGCAAGAGAACGACGCAGGTGAACCGAACCTGGGTCTCTGGCTGCGCAGCGGAGCACAGAGCCACGCGAACGCCGTGGCCCTGGAGTCGCCCGAGGGCGAGCCCCTGACCTACCGTGAACTGGCCTCTGCGGTGGCGGCGCGCGCGCGCGCCTTTGCCGACGCGGGCCTGCAAAGCGGTGAACGCATCGCGGTGGCCGCCACGCGCTCCACCGACACCATCATCTCGATCCTGGCCGCCGCCGAAGCCGGCATCGCCTATGTGCCGCTGGACCTGGCCTACCCGGCCGAGCGCCTGCGCGCCATGCTGGACGATGCGCAACCCCGCGCGGTGGTGGGCGAAGACCAGGCCTTGTCCACGCTGCGCTCGCTGGTGGGCGAACTGCCCACGCTGGAACAGCCCGCGCCGGTGCAAGCCGCCCTGCACGCCTCGGCGCCCGACCTCACCTACGTGCTGTTCACCTCGGGCTCCACCGGCCGGCCCAAGGGCGTGGCCATGGGCGCGGTGCCGCTGCGCCACCTGATCCAGTGGCACGCCGACCACCCCCGCCTGGGCCAGCCCGCGCGCACCCTGCAGTTCGCGCCGCTGTCCTTCGACGTGCACTTCCAGGAAATTTTCTCCACGCTGGCCTGCGGCGGCACACTGGTGCTGGTGCCGGAGGAACAGCGGCGCGACCCCGGCCTGCTGCTCAACGCCCTGATCCAGCGCCGCATCGAACGCATCTTCGTGCCTTACGTGGCGCTGCAGATGATCGCGGAGGCCTCGCGCGATGAATTGCCCACCTCCCTGCGCGATGTGGTGAGCGCGGGCGAACAACTGCAGGTCACGCCCGCGATCCGGTCCCTGTTCCAGCGCCTGCCGGGCTCGGAGCTGCACAACCACTACGGCCCGACCGAAAGCCACGTGGTCACCGCGCACGAGTTGCGTGGCGACCCGGCCGCCTGGCCCGAGATCCCCCCGATCGGCCGCGCCCTGCCGCACGTGCAGCTCGCCCTGGTGCCGTCCGAAAACGCCACCGACGAGCACACCGGCGAACTGCTGCTGGGCGGCGAGACGCTGGCCTGCGGCTACCTCGGCCGGCCCGAACTCACCGGCGAGCGCTTCCGCACCGACTTCCCCGCGCTGCCCGGGCGCTGGTACGTCACCGGCGACCTCGCGCGCCGCGACGCCGAGGGCGTGTACACCTACCTGGGCCGCGCCGACCAGCAACTCAAGGTCGATGGCTTTCGCATCGAGCCGGGCGAGATCGAGCTGGCCATCATGGCCCAGGCCGGCATCAAGGACGCGGTGGTCACCGCGCCCGACCTGCCCGGCATCGGCAAACAACTGGTCGCGCACCTGGTGCTGCGCGAAGGCACGCAAGCCAACACCAGCGAGCTGATCACCCGCATCCGCGCCGAACTGCGCGCCGCCATGCCGGAGTACATGGTGCCGGTGCGTTACGTGGTGCTGGATCGCCTGCCCACCACGCCCAGCGGCAAGATCGACCGCAAGGGCCTGCCCCTGCCGGCCATGGACACGGCCGCCACCTCCGCTTCGAGCGACCCGGTGGCGATCGTGCGCGGCCTGTGGCAGGAGCTGCTGGGCCTGCCCGCCATCGGCGACGACCAGAACCTGTTCGACCTGGGCGCGCGCTCGCTGCTCGTGATGCGCTTCGTCACGCGCCTCAAGGACCAGGGCGTCCAGGGCCTGAACGTGGCCGACGTGTACGACAAACCCACCGTGGCCGGCATCGCCGCGGCGCTCGCCGGCCCGGTGAACGCGGGTCAGCGCAAGCGCCTGGCGCCGGCCCAGCCCACGGCCGGCATCGCCATCGTCGGCATGGCCACCCGCACACCGGGTGCCCGCCGCCTCGACGATTTCTGGCAGAACCTGATCGACGGCCAGGAAGGCATCCGCCAGTTCTCGCTCGACGAGCTCGACCCCAGCGTGCCCGACGCGGTGCGCTCGCGCCCCAACTTCGTGGCCGCGCACGGCGTGCTCGACGGCGTGGAGCACTTCGACGCCGGCTTCTTCGGCATCTCGGCGCGCGAAGCCACCATGCTCGACCCGCAGCAGCGGCTGATGCTCGAGCTCAGCGTCTCGGCGCTCGAACACGCCGCCATCGACGCCTCGCGCACCGACGCGCGCATCGGCGTCTACGCGGGCACCGGCAACAACGCCTACGCGCCCGCGCTGCGCAGCGAACAACCCGAGCTGGTGCAGCAGTACGGCGAATTCGCCACCATGCTCGCCAGCGAGAAGGACTATGTGGCCACCCGCGTGGCCAACCGCCTCAACCTCAACGGCCCGGCCCTGAGCATCCACACCGCCTGCTCCACCAGCCTGGTGGCCGTGGCCCAGGCCTGGCACGCTCTGGCCAGCGGACAGTGCGACGTGGCGCTGGCCGGCGGCATCAACGTGGCCGTGCCGCAGATCAGCGGCTACCTGCACGTCGAAGGCGGCATGGAATCCGCCGACGGCCATTGCCGCCCGTTCGACGCCGACGCCAGCGGCACCGTGTTCGCCAGTGGCGGCGGCGTGGTCGTGCTGCGCCGGCTGGAAGACGCCCTGGCCCAGGGCGATACGGTGTACGCCGTGATCCGCGGCGTGGGCCTGAACAACGACGGCGGCGACAAGGCCAGCTTCACCGCGCCCAGCGTCACCGGCCAGATGGGCGCCATCCGCATGGCGCTCGACCAGGCCGGCGTGAGCGCGCGCCAGATCGGCTACGTGGAAGCGCATGGCACCGGCACCTCGCTCGGCGACCCGATCGAGGTGGCCGCGCTCACCCGCGCCTGGCGCGAAGACACCGCCGACAGCCAGTACTGCGGCATCGGCTCGCTCAAGAGCAACCTCGGCCACATGGCCGCCGGTGCCGGCGTGGTTGGCCTGATCAAAACCGCGCTCTCGCTGCACCACGGCGTGATCCCGGGCACCCTGCACTACCGCCGGCCCAATCCGCAGATCGACTTCGAGAACACGCCCTTTCGCGTGGTGGCGCAGAACACCCCCTGGCCGCGCGCCGGCGAATCGCGGCTCGCGGCGGTGAGTTCGTTCGGCGTCGGCGGCACCAACGCCCACGTGGTGATCGAAGAGGCCCCGGCGCGTGCGCCCGCATCGACCGGCGACGGCCGCTGGCTGCTGCCCCTCTCGGCCCGCACCGCCGACGCCGCACTGCAGCGCGCGCGCGACCTGGCCGAGCACCTCGAACAACATCCCGAGCTGCCGCTGGGCGACGTCGCCGCCACGCTCATGCGCGGGCGCAAACCCATGGCGCAGCGCCTCTCGGTGGTCGCCGGCAGCGCCCAGGAAGCCATCGCACGCCTGCGCGCGGCCAAGAGCAGCGTGAGCGCGCTGCAGAAGCCGCGCCTGGTGTTCCTGTTCCCGGGTCAGGGTTCGCAACACCCCGGCATGGCGCGCCAGCTGGTGGACGAAGTGCCCGCCTTCCGCGAGGCGCTCGACCGCGCCTTGCCGCTGGCCGAGGCCGCGCTGGGCGTGGACCTGCGCGCCTGGCTGGTGAGCGCCGACCCGGCCGATGCCGAGGTGGCCCAACTGCTGGCGCAGACGCGCTACGCCCAGCCGGCCCTGTTCAGCGTGTCCTACGCGCTCGCGGCCTGGCTGGACAGCCTGGGCATCCGGCCCGACGCCATGATCGGCCACAGCATCGGCGAGTACGCCGCCGCGTGCCACGCCGGCGTGTTCTCGCTCGAAGACGCGATGGCCGCCGTGATCGCGCGCGGCCAGGCCATGTTCGACCAGCCCGCCGGTGCCATGCTGGCCGTGCGCACCGGCCTGGACGCCGTGCGGGCCCTGTTGCCCGAGGGCATCGAGGTCGCCGGCTGCAACGCGCCAGCGCTCACCGTGGTGGCTGGCGGCCATGAAGCCATCGACCGCTTCGCCCAGGCCCTGGAGCGCAACGAGATCGATGCCACCCGCCTGCGCGTCTCGCACGCCTTCCACAGCGCCTCCATGGAAGGCGCGCTGCCGCGCGTCGCGCAAGCGCTCGCGCAGGCCCGCCTGCAGGCACCCCACCTCACCGTGTACTCGTGCGTGAGCGGCGCGCCACTGCAGGCGCACGAGGCCACCGACCCCGGCTACTGGGCGCGCCAGGTGCGCGCGCCGGTGCTGTTCAGCAAGGCCGTGATGGCCGAGCTCGCCCAGGGCGAGACCGTGTTCCTCGAAGTCGGGCCGGGGCAGGCGCTCACCGCGCTGCTGCGCCAGCACCGCACACCCAAAGCCGAGGTGCCGCGCATCGTGTCCATGCTGGGCGCCGCGCAAGACCCCGGCCAGCCCGCCGAGCAGGGCCTGGCCGCGCTGGGTGCCCTGTGGTGCGCCGGCATCGAACCCGCCTGGCCGGTGGCCGCGACCGCGCGCCGCGCGCCCCTGCCCACCTACCCGTTCCAGAACGACCGTCACTGGTTTGCCCGCCGCACCGCGCCCGCAGGCGCCCTGCCGTCCGATGTTTCCCTCTCCGTTGCGAGTGCCGTCACCATGAGCCGAATACCCACCGTTGAAAACGAACTCAAGCGCGTCCTGAGCGACGTCTCGGGCATCCCCGCCGACGACATGACCACGGACGCCAGCTTTGTCGACCAGGGCCTGGACTCCCTCTCGCTCACCCAGGCCACGCTGGAACTGGAACGCGTGTTCGGCGTCAAGCTGCGCTTTCGCCGCCTGATGGAAGACCTGGACAACATCGGCAAGCTCGCGCGCTTCCTCGATACCGAGATGCCGGCCGACAAGTTCGCGCCGGTGGCCCCCGTGGCGGCAGCCCCCGCGATGGCGGCCGGCATGCCCGCCCAGGTGGCCGGCTTCGCGGCCCCGGCGGCCCTGCCGCTGCAGTTCGCGGCCCTGCCCGGCGGCACGAACGCCGTGCACCAGCTGCTTCAGCAGCAGATGCAACTCATGGCGCAGCAGCTCGCGGTGCTGGCCGGCCAGCCCATGGCAGCCGCCCTGCCGATCGCAGCGGTCCCCGTGGCGCCCGCGCCGACCGCGGTGGCCTCGGCTCCGGCCGCCACCGCGACGGAGGCCGAACCCGCCCAGCCCTCCATCAAGTCGCTGGTCGAAAAACCCTTCGGCGCCTCGCCGCGTCTGACGCTGGAAGCGCGCCAGGACTTCACGCCCGCGCAGCGCCGCTGGCTCGACGAGTTCATCACCCGCTACAACGCCCGCTCGGGCCAATCCAAGGCCTTCAGCCAGCAGCACCGCAAGGTCATGGCCGACCCGCGCGTGGTGACCGGCTTCAACCCGCTGTACAAGGACCTGGTCTACCCCATCGTGGTGAACCGCTCGCAGGGCGCGAACCTGTGGGACCTGGACGGCAACGAGTACATCGACCTGCTGTCCTGCTTCGGCGGCAACCTGCTGGGCTACCAGCCGCCCAAGGTGATCGAGGCGATGCAGCAGCAGCTGCAGCTCGGCCTGGAAGTGGGCCCGCAACACCCCTACGCGGCCGATGTGGCCCAGCTCATCTCGGAGTTCACCGGCATGGAGCGCGTGGGCTTCTGCAACACCGGCTCCGAGGCCGTGATGGGCGCCATGCGCATCGCGCGCACCGTCACCGGCCGCAAGACCATCGCCATCTTCACCAACTCCTACCACGGCATCTTCGACGAGGTGATCGTGCGCGGCACCAAGCAGCTGCGCTCGCTCTCCGCCGCGCCCGGCATCCTGGCCAACGCGGTGGAAAACATCCTGGTGCTGGACTGGAACAGCGAGGACTCCCTGCGCGTGCTGCGCGAGCGCGGCCCCGAGCTGGCGGCGATCATGACCGAGCCGATCCAGAACAAGTACCCCACGCTGCAGCCGCGCGAGTTCGTGCAGTCGCTGCGCCAGATCGCCGACAAGGCCGGCTGCGCGCTGATCTTCGACGAAGTCGTGACCGGTTTCCGCGTCGCCCCAGGCGGTGCGCAGGAGTTCTACGGCGTGCGCGCCGACATCGCCACCTACGGCAAGGTCATCGGCGGCGGCCTGCCGTTCGCGGCCATCGCGGGCAACGCCAACTGGCTCGACGCGCTCGACGGCGGCCACTGGCAGTACGGCGACGACTCCTACCCCGAAGCCGGCGTGACCTACTTCGCCGGCACCTTCGTGCGCCACCCGCTGGCGCTGGCCGCCGCGCGTGCCACGCTGCAGCACATCAAGGCGGGCGGGCGCGAGTTCTACCGCAACCTCAACGACCGCACCCAGCGCCTGATCGACCGCCTCAACACGGCCTTCGCGGTGCGTGGCGCACCGGTCAAGGCGGTGCACTGCGCCTCGATCTGGCGCCTGCAGTGGGACGACAACCAGAAGCACATCAGCCTCTTCTACTACCTGGTGCGCTACCACGGCCTGCACCTGTACGAGCAGTTCGGCCACTTCGTCACCGAGGGCATGACCGACGCCCACACCGACCGCATCTTCCAGGTGTTCACCGACGCCATGGACGAGCTCATGGGCCTGGGCTTCATCACGCCCAAGGACGGCGGCGGTGCCCCACCCCCCTCGGGCCCGCAAGGCGGCACGCGCGCCGGCACCGACGCCCAGCTCTCGCCCGGGCAGACCGAGCGCTGGCTGGCCGGCGGCTTCGATCCCTCGGCCCGACTCGCCCTCAACGAGTCGTTCTGCGTCAGCCTGCAAGGCGGCGTGGACCGCACCGCGCTGAAGGCCGCGCTGAACGACGTGCTGACGCGGCACGAGGCCTTCCGCATCCAGTTCGATCTGGAGGAACCCCGGCAGCGGGTCGCGCCGCAGCTGAACCTGCCCGTGGCCGAGATCGACCTGAGCGCGCAGCCCGACGCCGACCAGGCGCTGGACGACTTCTGCACCCAGGCCAGCCTGCGCGATTTCCCGCTCGACCAGGCGCCGCTGGCCGCCGTGAGCCTGCTCGCGCTGGCCGACGGCCGCACCGTGGTGCACGTGGTGGCCAGCCACCTGGTGTTCGACGGCTGGGCCTCCAGCGTGTTCAACGCCGAGCTCGCCACCGCCTACAAGGCCCGCAGCATGGGCATGGCGCCGGCCTTCAAGCCGGCCGAGTCGCCGCTGGACTTCGCCGAAGAGGAACAGGCCCGCTTCGACGGCCCCGACGGCCAGGAAGCCCTGCGCTTCTGGCAGCAGCAGCTGCAGAACCCGCCCGCGCCGCTGAACCTGGGCGACCGCACCCCGCAGGGCCACCGCAGCTACGCGGCCGACACGCTTCGCATACGACTGGACGGCGAGCTGTTCAGCCGCCTGCGTGCGCAGGCCAAGCAGTCGGGTGCCACGCTGTTCCAGGTGCTGCTCATGGCGCTCACCCGCATGCTGCACAAGCGCAGCGGCCAGAGCGACTTCGTGGTCAGCATCCCCTACGCCAGCCAGAGCCTGCAGCGCCGCGGGCCGATCATGGCCGACGGCGTGCTCGACCTGCCGCTGCGCCTGGGCTGCCAGCCCGGCGAGAGCACCGAGGCCGTGCTGCAGCGCGTGCGCTCGCGCCTGATGGACGCGCTGGAGTACCCGCTCATGACCCAGGGCACGGTGGCCCGCGCGCTGGGCATCCGCAGCGCGGGCGACCGCCCGCCGCTCACCGGCATCTTCTTCAACCTCAACCCCAAGGTCGACCTCTCGGCCTACGCGCCCCTGCAGGCCGCCATGCACGAAGGCCGCAAGCGCGGCACGCTCAGCGAGCTGTTCTTCAACTTCTACGAACAGAACGACGCGCTCACGCTGGACCTGCACCACAGCAGCGAGTTCTTCAGCCCGCAGCGCGCGCAGGAACTGATCGACGCCCTGCGCGCCGAGATCGCCCACTTCGCGCAGCACCCCGGCGTCGAGCTGCCGGTGCTCACCGCCGTGGTGGCGCCCGCGCCGGTGCGCCCTGCAACGGCACCGGACCCGCGCCTGATCGCCTGGAACCAGGCCACCGCCATGCCGCTGGAAGCGCATGCCCGCGTGGAGCAGTGGATCAGCCGCCAGGCCGCCGCCACGCCCGATGCCGTCGCCCTGGTGGCGCACGGCGTGAGCCTGAGCTACGCCGCGCTCGAATCGCGCGCCAACCGCTTCGGCCAGCTGCTGCGCTCGCGCGGCATCGGTGCCGGCATGCGGGTGGGCGTGTGCCTCACGCGCGGCCCCAACCTCGTGCCCGCCCTGCTCGGCATCCTGAAGACCGGCGCGGCCTATGTGCCGCTCGACCCGGGCTTCCCCAAGGACCGCCTGCACGACATGGCCGAGGACGCGGGCGTGCGCCTGGTGATCACCGACGCGGCCAACGCCAGCCTCTCGGGCGTGCCGCGCGAACAGCAGATCCGCATCGACGACGACGCCGCCGCCATCGCCTCGGCCTCCGACAGCGCCCTGCCGCGCCCCGCCGACTGGGCCGACGACGCGCCCATGTACGTCATCTACACCTCGGGCTCCACCGGCAAGCCCAAGGGCGTGGTGCTGCCGCAGAACGCGGTGTGCAACTTCCTCGCCAGCATGCGCCGCGAGCCGGGCCTGCAGGCCGGCGACCGGCTGCTGGCCGTGACCACGCTGTCCTTCGACATCGCGGTGCTCGAACTCTTCCTGCCGCTCACCGTGGGCGCCAGCGTGGTGCTGGCCCAGCGCGAAGACGCCATGGACGGCGAAGTGCTCGGCCGCCTGGCCGCCGAGCAGCGCATCAACGTGATGCAGGCCACGCCCACCACCTGGCACATGCTGCTCGACGCCGGCTGGCGCGCGCCCGCCGGCTTCCGCGCCCTGTGCGGCGGCGAGCCGCTGCCGCCCTCGCTGGCGCAGCGCCTGCTCGAGGCCGGCGTGGAACTCTGGAACATGTACGGCCCGACCGAGACCACCGTGTGGTCCACCCTGTGCCGCGTCACCGACGCGGCGCAGAAGATCACCATCGGCCACCCGATCGCCAACACCCAGGTCTGGGTGCTGGACGAGCAGATGAAGCCCGTGGCCATCGGCCAGGAAGGCGAGCTGTGCATCGGCGGCGCCGGCGTGGCCACCGGCTACTTCAAGCGCCCCGAACTCACCGCCGAGAAGTTCGTGGCCGACCCGTTCGACACCACCACGCCCGGCGCGCGCATCTACCGCACCGGCGACCTCGCGCGCTGGCGCGAAGACGGCACGCTGGAGCACCTGGGCCGGCTGGACTTCCAGGTCAAGATCCGCGGCTACCGCATCGAGCTGGGCGAGATCGAGGCCCGCCTCGCCGCCCTGCCCGGCATCGCCCGCACCGTGGTGATGGCCCGCGAGGACAGCCCGGGCGACGTGCGCCTGATCGGCTACGCCGTGCCGCACGCCGGTCAGCAACCCGATGCCGCCGCCCTGCGCGAGGCGCTGCGCGCCGGTCTGCCCGACTACATGCTGCCCCAGCAGATCGTGCTGCTGGACACCATGCCCCTCCTGCCCAACGGCAAGATCGACCGCAAGGCACTGCCCGCGCCCACCGGCCCGGCACCGTCGGCCAGCGCGGGCGCGGTCAAGCCCGCGCGCAACGACACCGAAAAAGCGGTGGTCGAGGCCATGCAGGCCGTGCTCAAGCTGCCCGCCGTCGGCGTGGACGAAGACTTCTTCTTCCTCGGCGGCCACTCGCTGCTGGCCGCCAAGCTCATGGGCCAGATCAACAAGGCCTTCGGCCTGCAGCTCAACCTGCGGGTGCTGTTCGAATCGACCACCGCCGAAAAACTGGCGCGCCTGATCGACGAACAACGCGGCGCCACGGCGCCCACCCGCGAACCGCTGGTGCACCGCGCCGACCAGCGCCAGGCGCCGCTGACCCTGATGCAGGAACGCATCCGCTTCATCGAGGCCATGCAGCCCGGCCGCACCGTCTACAACGCGCCCTCGGGCCACCGCCTGCGCGGCCCGATGGACCTGCAGGCCTTCGACCGCGCCTTCCAGGACATCGTGAAGCGCCAGCCGGCGCTGCACAGCGCCGTCGTGTCCACCGCTCAGGGCCCGGTGCAGAAGAACGTCGAGCTGCCCGCGTTCAGCCTGCTGCCGCTGGAAGACCTGGGCAGCTACCCGCCGAGCGAACAGGAAGCCGTGCTGCAGGAGCGGCTGGCCGCCCTGTCCGACCAGGCCTTCTCGCTCGAGCACGCGCCCCTGTTCAAGGCCCGCCTGTTCCGCCTCGCCGACGACCACCACGTGCTGTTCTTCATGACGCACCACGTGATCTGGGACGGCTGGTCGTTCGACCTGCTGTACGACGAGATGAACGCGCTCTACCAGGCCTTCTCGGAAGGCCGGCCCTCGCCGCTGCCGCCCCTGGCCCTGACCTACGGCGACTTCGCCGACTGGCACGCGCGCTGGCTGGACAGCGACGAACTGCAGGACCAGCTGACCTACTGGAAAAAGCAGTTCCTCGGCAAACCGGTGCAGGAGCCGCTGACCGACCTGGCCCGCCTGCCCGGCATGCTGCGCGAAGGCGCCACCGAGTCCATGCACATCGCCGCCGAGCAGGCCGACCGCGTGCGCGACATCGCCAAGCGCACCGGCTCCACGCTGAGCATCGTGGCGCTCTCGGTCTACGCCGCCATGGTCTCGCAGCTGCTGCGCGAGCCCGCGCCGACCATCGGCCTGCCGGTGCGCGGCCGCCCCACGCCCGAGCTCGACCCCATCATGGGTTTCTTCAACAACATGCTGCCGGTGCGCCTGCCGGTGGACACCTCGCTGAGCTGGCTCGACTGGATCGGTCGCGTGCGCGCCGCCGTCGTCGAGGCCTTCGCCCACCAGGACGTGCCCTTCGAGCGCATGGCCCACGTGCTCGAAGCCGAACAGCCCGGCGTGCACGCGCGCCTGTACCAGTGCATGTTCTCGTTCCAGGACGCGCGCAACCGGCCCACCCACTGGGGCCCGCTCGAGCACGAGCGCGTGCACGTGCGCCACAAGGGCGCCACCGAAGACCTCAACCTCTGGCTGGTCGAGATCCCCTCCGGCATCGAAGGTGGCATCCAGTACGACACCCACCTCTACCTGCCTTCCACCGCGAAGTCCCTGCACGAGCGCTTCGTGGCCCTGCTCGACGCGGTGGCCCGCACGCCGAACCAGACCGTGGCGCAGCTGATGGCGCCCACGCCCGCCGAACAGGCCCGCGTGCTGGCGCTGGACGCGCCGGCCGTGGCGCCCGCGCAAAGCCTGTTCGATCTGCTGGAGCAGCGCGCCAGCGCCCTCACCCCACCCGCGCTGCTGCGCATTGGCGGCACCGAACTCGACGCCCGCGAGCTGGTCCGCCGCGTGAACGACAACGCGGCCCAGCTCAAGACCCGCCTGCCCGCGGCGGGCCACCCGCTCACCGTGGCCATCGCGATGCAGGAGCCGGTGGCCCAACTGGTCACCGCCCTGGCCGTGCTGCGCCTGGGCCACCACTGCCTGCCCCTGACGCCCGGCGACACGCCGCCCGCCGACGCGGTGGCTTTCGGCGACGCACCCTGGCTGCAAAGCCAGCCCGCCGCCATGGCGCGCAAGGCGGCGGTCCAGCCGCAAGCCTTCGACGCCGCGCTGGTCGCCCAGATCAGCGCCGGCCTCGCCCGCCAGGCCCACCTGCTGGTGGGCGACTGCCTGCGCGCCAGCGCCCACGCCACCGGCACCGCGCTGGCCCTGCTGGGCCTGGCGCTGCACACCGGCGGCCGGCTGGTGCTGTGGGACCAGGCGCCCGACGGCGCCACCCTGGTGGCCGACCTCCAGCGCGAGCGCACCGGCCTCGTCTTCGCGGACGCCAACACCTGGGCCGACGCCCTGCAGGCCCGGCGTGGCGCCTCGCTCTCGGTCATCGCCGCCGTGGACGCGCGCGACAACTCCCCCGAACTCGTGGCGCAGCTGCTGGACGCGGGCCTTTCCGTGCTCAACGTGCTGCAGACCGACTCACTGCCCCTGCCGCTGGCCGCCCACTGGGTGGCCGACGCGGCCGAGGCCGGCCTGGTGGGCCGACCCCTGGTGCCGCACACCGTGCGCGTCGCGCCGCGGCCCGAGGGCACGGCCCCGATCGGCGTGGCCGCCCCCGTCTGGGTGAAGGCCGGCGCGGCGGGCGCCTGGACAGCCAGCCACACCAGCGCGCGCTGGCGCAGCGACGGCGTGCTGCAACACGTGAGCGATGCGAACGAACCCACGGTGCTGCTCGGCGGTGGCCTGGTGGACCTCGAGGCACTGGAGCAGGCGGCGCTGGCGCTGCCGGGCGTCGATGTGGCCGCCGCGCAGGCCGCGGTGGACTCGAACGGGCGCCGCCGGCTGGTGATCGGCCTGCAGGCCAGCGGCCTGTCCGCCGCGCAACGCGAATCCCACGCCCGCGCGCTGCTCGACGCCGTGCCCACCGAGGCCCGCGCGGCGCTCGACCTGCGCTGGTTCGAGCAGATCGTGCGCCACCCCTCGGGCCGGCTGCAGCTGGCGCAATCGCGCGCGCTCAAGGCGCAGGCGAGCCAGACCGGCGACCGCTTCGCCGGCACGGCCACCGAGCAGGCCATCCACGCGGTCTGGAGCGAGCTGCTGGGCATGAGCCACATCGGCCGCAACGACAACTTCTTCGACCTGGGCGGCACCTCGCTCACCGCCATGCAGGCCGTGCTCAAGCTGGAGCAGCAGATCGGCAAGCAAATCAGCCCGCGCCGCTACGTGAGTGAAACGCTGGCCCAGCTCGCCGTGGCCTACGACGCCACCGGTGCCGACACGCCGCCGGCCTCCGCGGCCGCCAACGCCGACGCGGCCGAACCCGCGCCGGGCCTCATGAAACGGCTCGCGCGCCTCGTTCAACGGGCCTGACCCGGCACACCACCGATTCGATTCCATGGACCTTGCGATCAGACGTTTCGGCCGCCCCGGGCGGGAGATGGTGGGCGTGTACCAGACCGCCAGCAGCGGTGGCGCACCGCGCGCGCGCTTCCTGCTGTGCCGCCCGCTCGGCCAGGAGGCCGTGCGCACCGCGGCCATCTACCGTGTCGTGGGCGAGCGGCTCGCGCGCGAGCGCTGTGAATCCCTGCGCTTCGACTACCACGGCACCGGCGACTCCCCCGGCAACGAGGAAGACCAGTCGCTCAGCGGCTGGCTGGACGACACCCTGGCCGCCCACGAGCAGCTGCAGGACGGCGATGGCGCGCCCGTGATCTGGTTCGGCATGGGCCTGGGCGCCACCCTCGCGTTGCGCGCGGCCCTGCGCGCGCGCAAGCCGCCCACGCAGCTCGTGCTGTGGGAACCGGTGCTCGACGGCCCCACCTACATGCGCCAGCTCATGGAAGGCCACCAGCGCGAACTGGTGCGCATGTTCCGCGTGCCCTGGGACCGGCTGCTCGCCAGCGACAAGGGGGTGGCCCCCGGCCTGCCGGGCGACCTGCTGGGCTTTCACGTCGGCCAGTCCCTCGCCGACGAACTGCAGAACCTGCGCGACGTGCAGGTGGCGCCCGCGCTGCGGCGCGGTGTGCGCGTGCTCTGCGCCGTGCCCGATGAACAGCGCGGGCATTTCGCCGACCTGGAGAACCACCCCGAATTCCGCCTGCACAATATCGGGCAGATCACCGACTGGATGTCCAGTCAGGCGATGGGCACGGCGATCGTCCCTCCGGACCTGCTGCGCGCCGTTCTCTCCACCCTCGACTGACCGATGGCCGAACACACCCTGACGCTGGGGATCGAAAACCACCTCGTCGCCACCTTCACCCCCGCCGACACGGGCTTCAACGGCGCGCCGCCCGTCGTGGCCCTGTTGACCAACTCCGGCGTGATCCCGCGCAGCGGGCCGCACCGCATGAACGTGCACCTCGCGCGCCGCCTCGCGGCCCAGGGCATTCCTTCGGTGCGTTTCGACATGAGCGGCCTGGGCGACAGCCGCCGCACCGCCAGCACCCTGCCGGTGGTCGAACAGTGGGTGGCCGACACGCGCTCGGTGATGGACGCGGCCCAGGCGCGCTTTGGCTGCGCGCGTTTCATGATGGTGGGGTTCTGTTCAGGCGCCGAGGTGGCGCACCTGGTGGCGCTGGAAGACCCGCGCCTGCGCGCCATCCTGCTGTGGGACCTCTACGCCTACCCGACGGCCGCCTCACGCACCCGGACCTTCTTCTACAAACTGCGCCGCGCGGGCCTGGCGGGCGCGGTGCGCAAGGCGGCCGACCGGCTGCTCGGCCTGTTCCGGGCCAGATCCACCGACGGCGATGGCGGCAACGGCAGCGGGCGCGCGGTGGAAGTGTCCCTGGCGCCACCGAAAGAGGTCTTCGGCCAGCGCATCCAGACCCTGAGCGACGGTGGCGTGGAGCTGCTGTTCGTCTACTGCGGCGGCGAGCCCGAGTGGTTCAACCACGCCGGCCAGTTCAAGGGCATGTTCGGCCAGTTCCCGTTCCACGAGAAGGTGGGCTTCAACTACCTGGAAGTGTCGGACCACCTGATCACGACACGCACCGCGCAGCAGGCCTTCCTGGCCATGACCGACGACTGGCTGACAAGCCGCGTGCTGCCTTCGAACCGCTGAACCGTTCGCTCAGCCCTTGGGCGGCGAGCGGAAGTTGGTCGCCTTCATCCACGTCTCCACCAGGCCGATCAGGCGGGCGCGGTTGGCCGACGACGCGAAGGTGTGGTCGCATTCCTTGAAGTACTCCAGCCACAGCTGGTCGCCGAAGGTCAACAGGGGGAAGGCGTCCAGCAACTGGCGGCGGTAGTTGTGCTGGCGCTGCCGGTCCGAGGTGAGCACGGCCAGCATCTGCACACCGCTGCCGAGCGCGCGGCCGTAGGCATTCTGCAGGAAGGCCTTGACCTTCGGATCTTCCAGCGACGGCCCCCGGGCCTCCACCTCTTCGGCCGGCGACCCGCCGGGCGCCTTGCGGCTCAGGCGGCGCCGCAGCGCGCGCCAGATCGGGTGGCGGCCCAGCATCAGGTTCAGCCAGGCGCGCAGGCCCAGGATGCGGTGGCCGTAGTGGTGCACGTAGTAGCCCAGGGTGCGCGGAATGGACGGGTCCATCAGCGCCACACCCACCACGCGCTCGTCGGTGCCGGCGTAGATGATGGAATGGTCGGCGCCCGAGCACAGGCCCACCAGCACCACGCGCTGCACCTGGCGCGTGGCCTGCAGCATGTCCAGGATCTCGCGGATATCGGCCATGGTGGCGTCCAGCGGCGGCAGCGCATCGCTGCGCGCCTCGCTGTCGCCCAGGCCGGAGAGGTCGACCCGCAGCACACCGAAACCCGCGGCCGCCAGCGCGCGGGCCAGCAGCACGTGCATGCGGTTGGGGCCGACGCGGTGGATGATGCCGGCGTTGAGGATAACGACAAAAGGCGCGTCGGGCACGGCCGAGCGCGTGGACGCGGGCGTGATCACCCCGACCATGGATTTGCGGGGGCCCAGCAGCAAGGCCTGTTCGACGACGCGTTCCATCAGGCCAGCCACTCCACGACACGCTGCAGCAGCTTGACGGGCACGGCGCCCGCGCCGGAATGCTGGTCCTCCAGCCAGGCGGGCTGGCTCTGGATGTGCTCGAAGGGCTGCGCGCCGGGCCGCGCCGTTTCGAGCGCGGTGCGCACGGCGTCCTGCCCGAGCACGTTTTCCGACACCACCATGAGCGTGCGCGCCGGCAGGCCGGGCGCGTGCTGCAGCAGGTCGATGGCCTGCAGCTCGGTGGCCAGGGCCACGGACATGGGAAAGCCCAGCAGCTCCCCGGCGTTCACCTTCAAGGCGCGCTCGCGGGCCACGGCCGCGTCCAGGCGCTGCAGGCCGGCCAGGTGATCGGCCCCCTGCACCACCGGATCCCACAGCACCACGGCATCCACGTCCTTGCGCCGCACCGGCGCCACGCGGGCCGCGAGCAGGCCACCCAGGCGCAGGCCCACCAGGCCCACGCGCTGCAGGCCGGCGGTGTCCTTGAGTTCGTCGATGGCGGTTTCCACGTCGGCCTGCCAGCCTTTCAGGTCGCCCTCGTTCGTGTCCCCGGCGGAATCGCCGGTGCCGTAATAGTCGAAACGCAGCACGTGCACGCCGGACTCGGCCAGCAGCCGGCCGAGCTGGCAGACGCTGCGGTGCGCGCGCAGGTACTCCGTGCCCCAGGGCGGGCAGATCACGACCCCGCGCGCCTTCCCGCCGCGCGCGTGCGCCGGCGTGTAGACGCCGAACAGGCGGCGCGAGCTCTCACCAAAAAACAGTGGCGTCATTCCTGGAGGCTTCCCTTTTCGGCGGCCGCGGTGGCCACCACCTGACGCAGGTTCTGGAAGAACAATGTACGCGCATCCATGCGCCACCCCAACCGCTTTTCCACCGCCTGCGCCACGCGCAGCGACAGCAGGGAATGGCCGCCGAGTTCGAAGAAGTTGTCCTCGGCGCCCACGCGATCGACGTGCAGGATGGCGCGCCAGATC
Source organism: Hydrogenophaga sp. GW823-FHT04C09 (assembly GCF_058796355.1). NCBI lineage: Bacteria > Pseudomonadati > Pseudomonadota > Betaproteobacteria > Burkholderiales > Comamonadaceae > Hydrogenophaga > Hydrogenophaga sp. GW823-FHT04C09. Next base: position 197,939 of record NZ_JBXAIO010000001.1, read on the forward strand.
TCGGCCATGGCCTGCTCGTGGCCCGGCTCGGGTGCGACGAAATCGCGCGCGGCCTGCACCGCGTGGCGGAACGGGTCGGGCAGCGCGGCGCGGTCGACCTTGCCGTTGGGCGTGAGCGGGATCGCGTCCACCGCCGCCACCACCGACGGGATCATGTAATCCGGCAGCTGCTTGCGCAGGAAGCGGCGCACATCGCTGGCGGTCAGGTCTTCGCCCGGCTGGAACGCCAGGTAGGCCACCAGCCTCACATCGGCCGGGCCGGCCTCGCGGCCCATCACCACCGCCTGGCGCACGGCCGGGTGGGCGGACAGCGCGGTCTCGATCTCGCCCAGTTCGATGCGGTAGCCACGCACCTTCACCTGGTGGTCGAGCCGGCCCAGGTGGTGCAGATGGCCTTGCGCGTCCCAGCGCGCGAGGTCGCCGGTGCGGTACAGGCGCGCACCCGGCTCGCGGGCGAAGCGGTCGGCCACGAAGCGCTCGGCCGTGAGCTCCGCGCGCTCGTGGTAACCCGTGGCCACGCCGGCACCGCCGATGCACAGCTCACCGGGCACGCCGATCGGCACGGGCTCGCCGCGCGCATCGACCACGTAGACCTGCGTGTTCGCAATGGGCCGGCCGATGCGGATGGGCGCCGGCGAAGGCTCCACGCGCTGCACGGTGGACCAGATGGTGGTCTCGGTCGGGCCGTAGAGGTTCCACAGCTGGGCCACGCGCTCCAGCAGGCGGTCGGCCAGGTCGCGCGGCAGCGGTTCACCGCCGCAGAAGGCGCGCAAGGGGCGCGCCGGGGTCCAGTCGGTTTCGAGCAGCAGGCGCCAGGTGGCCGGCGTGGCCTGCAGCACCGTGGCCCCGCACGCGGCGAGCCAGTCGGCCAGCGCCGCGCCGTCGGTGACGGTGTCGCGCGAGGCGAGCTCGACCCGCGCGCCCACGGTCAGGGGCAGGTACAGCTCCAGACCGGCGATGTCGAACGACACCGTGGTCACGGCCGCGAGCACGTCGTCGGCGCCCAGGCCGGGCTGCAGCGCCATCGACGCCAGGAAGTTGGCCAGCGCGCCCTGCGGCACCACCACGCCCTTGGGGCGGCCGGTGGAGCCGGAGGTGTAGATCACATAGGCCGCGTCGCCGGCGCCGGCCGAGGGCGCCGGGTTCTCGCCACTGTGCGCGGCGATCGCGGCCGCGTCGGCCAGCGGGTCCACGCAGCGCACGCCTTCGGGTGCGCTCACGGCGTCGGCCGCCTCGCCCGCCGTGACCAGCACCTGCGCGCCGCTGTCTTCCAGCATGTAGGCCAGGCGCTCGGCGGGAAAGTCGGGGTCCAGCGGCACATAGGCCCCACCGGACTTGTGCACCGCCAGCAGCGCGATCAGCAGGTCCAGCGAGCGGTCCATGCAGATGCCCACGCGCACGCCGGGCCGCACGCCCAGGCCCTGCAGGTGGTGCGCGAGCTGGTTGGCGCGGCGGTTCAGCGTGGCGTAGTCCAGGGTCTGGCCCTCGAAGCCCGCCGCGGTGCGCGTGGGCAATTCGGCGGCCTGCCGCTCCAGGCGCTGGGCGAAGAGCGTGGTGTCCAGCGCCTGCGTGGTCTCGTTGAAGCCGTGCACGAGCTGTTCGCGCGCGGCCGGCGTGAGCAGGGGCAACTGGCTGATCGGTGCCTCGTGGTTCGCCACCGCGCCGCGCAGCAGGGCCTGCAGCTGCGAAGCGAGGCGCTCCATCATGCCGCTCGAGTAAAGGTCGCTGCGGTACTCCAGGCTGCAGACCAGCCGGCCGCCCTCCTCGCGCGCGAACCAGGTCAGCTCGTGCAGCGCACCACCGCCGGTGATGGCCAGGCCGCTCTCGCTGGTCGAGCCCTGGCTCTGGGCGTTGACGTTGTGCTGCACCACCGCCACCTGGAACAGCGGCGAGTGCTGGAACGAGCGCACCGGGCGCAGCCGCTCCAGCACGCTTTCGAAAGACACCTCGCGGTGCTCGTGCGCGTCCAGCAAGGCGCTGCGCGCGCGGCGCAGCAGTTCGCTGAAAGCCGGGTCGTCGCCGGCCTGCAGGCGCACCACCTGCAGGTTCACGAAGGGGCCGATCAGGTTTTCGAACTCGGCGCGCTCGCGCACGCCCATGGGGCTGCCCAGCAGCAGGTCGCCCTGCGCCGTGTGCGCGCGCAGCAGCGCGGCGGTGGCCGCCAGCAGCGCCATGTAGACCGTGGCGTTCTCGCGCCGCACCAGCTGGCGCAGGCCCGAGAGCAGCTCCGCGTCCAGCTCGAAGTCCACCGAGGCGCCCTTGGGCGGCGCGTCGGACAGCGGCAGGTCGGCGGGAAAGGCCGAGAGCTGGGGCGCGCCTTGCAGCGTGCGTTCCCACCAGTCCAGCCCGGCGGAGGTGTCGACCGCGTGGCGCTGCCAGGCGGCGTAGTCGGCGTACTGCAGCGCGGGCGCGGCGGCTTCGTCGCCACGCGGCGCCGCCAGCTCGGCCGCGATCTCGCGGCGCAGCACGTGCAGCGACCAGGCATCGACCGCGATGTGGTGCGCCGCGACCATCACCACCCAGCTGTCGCCGGCGGTGGCGTAGACCTCGAAACGCGCAGGCGTCTCGTGCGCCAGGTCGATCGGCGTGTGCACCACGCGCTCGACATCGGCGTCCACCTGCCATTTCTGTTCGGTCGGGGTCAGGTGCCGCAGGTCGTGCATGCGCACCTTGGGCACCTGCACGCGGCGGCCCGTGGGCTTGCCCTGTTCCTCGACGAACACCATGCGCAGGCCGAGCTGGCGCGCGTGCACGCGCTCGATCGCGGCCACCAGGGCCTCACCGCTCACGCCCAGGGGCGCGAGCCAGGTGGTGGCCATCAGGTAGGTGGTGCTGTCGGGTTCGAGCTGCTGCAGGATCCACAGCCGCTCCTGGAACGGCGACAGGGGCAACGGCCCGTCGTGCGCCACGCCGGCCACCGGCCCGGCGCCGGGGGCGCGGCGCTGCGCCAGCAGCGCGAGCAACTCGGTCTTGTGTTCACCGATGGCGTGTTTGAGGTCCTCGTCCAGGCGGCCTCGGGCCGCGCTCACGCGCAGGCGGCCTTCGTCCGCCGTCAATTCGACGCCCAGGCCTTGCAGCTGTGCCAGCAACTCGTGCGCGTTCAAAACTCGATCTCCTCCCGGTCCTCATCCCCAGCGCCGCTCTCGGGCTGGCCTGTGCTCCTGGCGCCCGATGCGCCCTGCGCCACCACTTTCGCCGCCAGTTGGCGGATGCTGGGGCCTTCGAACAGGTCGCGCAGCGACAGGCGCGCGCCGAACTGCTCTTCGATGCGCGCGATGATGCGGGTGGCCATCAGCGAATGCCCGCCCAGCGCGAAGAAGTCGTCGTCGAGCCCGATGTCGTCCACACCCAGCAGGTCGGCCCAGATGGCGCCGATGCGCGCCTCGATCTCGCTCGGGGCCAGCGCCTGCAGGTCCACCGGCGCGGCGGCGCCCGGCTCGGCCGAGGCGGGCGGGCTCTGCGTGGCCTCGCCCGAGGTGCGCAACCAGGCCTTCAAGGCCTCCACGTCGCGCAGCATGTCGGGCATGACCTGGCGCGTCACGTACACATGCGGCAGGCCGCTGGCGAGCACGCGCCCGAAAGCTTCAGCGCCCTCCTGGGGGCGGATGGCATAGCGCAGCGCGGCGTGCGAGCTGTCGCCCCCCTGCGCGGCCGAGAAGCCGACGTCGCGCCAAGAATCCCAGCCCACCGCGAGCACACGCCCGCTCGAGCGCGCGAGGCCGGACTTGGCGAACGCGTCCTGGAAGGCGTTGGCGGCCGAGTAGTCGGCCATGCCGGCCGAGCCGAAGGAGGTGCTGATGGACGAGCACATCATGAAGAAATCGAGCCCGGCGCCAGCGAGCACGCGGTCCAGCACCAGCGTGCCTTCGAGCTTGGGCCGCAGCACGGCCTCGATGCTTTGCGCCGTTTTCTCGAACACCGTGCCGGTGCCCAGCGCGCCCGCGGCATGCACCACGCCGTGCACCGCGCCGAAACGCGCGCGCGCCATGGCGACCACGGCCTGCATCTGCGCTTCGTCGGCCACGTCGGCCGAGCACAGCAGCACCTCGGCGCCCGCGGCTTCCATCGCGCGGATGCCGGCGATGCGCTCCTTCTGCGGCGCGGGCGTGTCTTTCGCCGCCAGCAGCGTGTCCCACTGCGCGCGGTCGGGCCAGGCCGAGCGCGACACCAGCACCAGCCGGGCCGCGCGGGCGGTGCGGGCCAGCCATTGGCCCAGCGTGAGGCCGATGCCACCGGCACCGCCGGTAACGAGGTAGGTGCCACCCTCACGCAGCGGCAGCGCGCCCGCGCCCGCGTCGGCGCCCAGGCGCTGCGGCGTGAGCGTGGGCGTCCAGCGGTGGCGCCCACGGTAGGCCACCACGCCGTCCGGATCGGGCCGGGCCGCTTCGGCGCGCAGCGAGGCGGCCAGCCGGGGCGCGGCCTCAGGCGTCCATTCGCTGCCCGCCAGATCGATCGCGCGGCAGTGCACGCCGGGCACGTCCAGCGGCAGGAGCAAGGCCGGGCCGAGCAGCAGCGCGCGCTCGGGCCGAACGGACTCGGTGCCCAGCACCGGCTCGCGGTCGCTGCTGAGCACCAGCACCGGCAGCGGCTGGGCGCGCTTCACGCCACCCAGCGCGCGCGCCAGGCAGATCAGCGCGTCGAAGGCCTGGCGGCGGCCTTGCGGCAGTGCGGCGTCCAGGGCGCCGGCCATCAGCGGCGCATCGGGCGCCACGTTCCAGGCGTGCAGCACGCAGGCCAGCGGTGCCTCGCCCAGGGCGCCGAACAGTTGATCGTGGTCGGCCTGAGAACTGGGCGCCACCTCGTAGTGCGTGGCGGAGACCTGCCGGAACACGTCACCGGTGGTCACCGAGACCACCTCGGCGCCCTGCCCGGCCAGCGCGCTCGCCAGGGCCTGTGACGCGGCATCGTCGCCCCGGAACACCAGCCAGCGGCCCTGGGCCTCGGTGGACGGCGACAGAGCGGTCGGCAAGGCGCCCGCGCGTTGCCAGGAAGGTTCCCAGAACCAGTCGTCGACGGGCCGCTGCACGGCGGCCTCCGCCACCGGGGCCGCCGCCTTGGGGGGCGCGGCCTTGGGCGCCGCCGGGTCCACCGCGTGGCGCTTGCGTTCGAACGGGTAGGTGGGCAGCGGCACGCGGTGCGGCCGCACCGGGCCGTGCAGGCCGGCCCAGTCGAGCGACACGCCCGCGAGCCAGAGGCGGCCGGCGGCGTCGAGCACCGCCTGCGAGCCCTGGCGGGCGTCGCGTGCATTGCCCATGGACAGGCTGGTGCGGCGCACGCCTTCCACGCCCAGCGTCATGCCCGCCAAGGTGGCCAGCGAGCGGCCGGGGCCGACCTCGAGCAGGTGCAGCGAGGCATCGGCCGCCAGCGTGCGCACGCCGGCCTCGAACAGCACGGCGCGGCGCAGGTGCTCGGCGTAGTACGCGGGCGAGGTGGCCTGGGCCGGTGTGATCCACAGGCCGGTGACGTTGGACACGTAGGGCACGCCGGGCGCGGCCAGGGCCATCTTCTCGACCAGCGCGGTGAACGGCGCGAGCACGCCTTCCATCATCGAGGAATGGAACGCGTGCGAGGTGTGCAGCGGCTGGGCGTCGATGCCCTGCTCCTTCAGTTGTTTGAGGCAGGCGTCGAGCACTTCGTGCGGGCCGGAGATGGCGCACAGGCCAGGCGCGTTCACCGCCGCGATCTCCAGCGTGCCGGCCGGCGTGGCCAGCCACTTCTGCAGCTCGGAAGCGCTGAGCTGCACCGCCGCCATGCCGCCGGGCGCCATGCCCTGCATCAGCTGGCCGCGCGCGGCCACCAGGGTGAGCGCATCGGCCAGCGACATCACGCCGGCCAGGTGGGCCGCCACGTACTCGCCGATGCTGTGGCCCAGCATCGCGGCCGGGCGCACGCCCCACGACTGCCACAACGTCGCCAGCGCGTACTCGGTGACGAACAGCGCCGGCTGGGCGTAGCGGGTTTCGTTGATGGTGAGGTCGCCCGCGGGGGCGAACAGCACTTCGCGCAGGTCGCGGCCCAGGGGCTCGCGCAGCAGCTCGGCGCAGCGGTCGATCGCATCGCGGTACACGGCGTGTTGCGCGTACAGGTCGGCGCCCATGCCGGCGAACTGGCTGCCCTGCCCGCTGAACAGGAAGGCCACCGGGCGCTCGCCGCCTTCGTGGCGGGCCGTGTGCACCGGGGCGCGCTTGGGCGCACCGAGCGCGGCCACCGCGTCGGCGGCGGTCGCGGCCACCAGGGTGCGGCGGTGCGGGAAGGCACGCCGGCCTTCCTGCAGCGTCCAGGCCACGTCGCGCAGGTCCTGCGCCGCGCCGGGCCCGGCGAGGTGCTCGCGCAGGCGCTGCGTGGCGGCTTCGAGCGCGGCCTCGCTGCGCGCGGACAGCACCAGCAATTGCGGTTGGCCTTTGGTTTCTGCGCGCTCCAGCTCGGGCGCTTCCTCCAGCACCACGTGGGCGTTGGTGCCACCGATGCCGAAGGAACTCACGCCCGCGCGGCGCGGCGCATCCCCCGCTGGCCAGGGCGCGGCCTGGGCGCTGGCGGTGAACGGCGAGCGGTCCAGGCCGAGCTGCGGGTTGGCCTGGCGGAAGTTCACCAGCGGCGGCAGCTCGCGGTGCTGCAACGCCAGCACGGTCTTGATGAGGCCGGCCACGCCGGCGGCGGCGTCGAGGTGGCCCAGGTTGGCCTTGAGCGAGCCCAGGCGGCAGAAGCCCTGGTCGGCGGTTCCGGCCTCGAACACCTGGCGCAGCGCCGCGATCTCGATCGGGTCGCCCAGCGGCGTGGCGGTGCCGTGCGCCTCCAGGTAGCCGATGCTGCGCGGCTCCACGCCGGCCAGCATCTGCGCCGTGGCGATGGCCTCCACCTGGCCGTCCACGCTGGGCGCGGTGTAGCCGGCCTTGCCGGCGCCGTCGTTGTTGATGGCCGCGCCGCGGATCACGGCATGGATGGTGTCGCCATCGGCCAGCGCATCGGCCAGGCGCTTGAGCACCACGATGCCGGCACCGGCGCCGGGCCGCGTGCCCTTGGCGTCCACGTCGAACGGCCGGCAGTGGCCGTCGGGCGAGAGGATCATGCCCTCCTGGAACAGGTAGCCCCCGCGCTGCGGGAAGTTCACCGACACGCCACCGGCCAGCGCGATGTCGCACTCGTGCCGCTCCAGCGCGCGGCAGGCCACCTGCACCGCCACCAGCGAGGTCGAGCAGGCGGTCTGCAGCGTCATGCTGGGTCCGTGCAGATCCAGCTTGTAGGACACGCGCGTGCAGAGAAAGTCCTTGTCGTTGCCCAGCATGAGCTGGTAACCGCCGACCGAGGCGGCCAGCGCCGGGTCGCGCAGGATCTGCGACAGCAGGTAGGTGTTCATGCTGGCGCCGGCGTAGACGCCGACGGCCTGCGCGATCGCGCCGGGCGCGTAACCCGCGTGCTCCAGCGCCTCCCAGGCGCACTCCAGGAAGATGCGCTGCTGCGGGTCGATCACCTGCGCCTCGCGCGGCGACATGCCGAAGAAGCCGGCATCGAAGTGGTCGGCGTTCTCCAGCACCGTGCCCTTGCGCACGTACTGAGGCTGCGCGCTCAGGGCCGGGTCCACGCCGGCGCCGTGCAGGTCGGCGTCGCTGAACGGTTCGAGCGACTCGACGCCCTCGCGGATGTTCCGCCAGAACGCGTCCAGATCGCGCGCGCCCGGGAAGCGCCCCGCCATGCCGACGATGGCCATGGCGTGCTCGGGAAATTTCTCGCTGGGACCCATCCCCTTACCCCTGAATCTGTTTGGCGGCGCGCGCGCGGGCGCGCTCCAGCGCCCCACTGGCGCCCACCGGTGTTGACATGCGTTCGGCCTGGGCGGCCACGGTGGTGCGCTGGAACAGCTCCACCAGCGGGAACTCTTTCCCGAACTCGCGCTGCATCGCCGACTGCAGCCGGACCAGCAGCAGCGAGTGGCCGCCGAGGTCGAAGAAGTTGGCGTGCAGGCCCACGCGCTGGGTGTTCAGCACCTCGCGCCAGAGCGCGGCGACCTGGCGCTGCACCGGCGTCATGAGGGCCTCGTCGGCGACGTCGGCCGCCTCGTCCATCACCAGCGCCGGCGCCGGCAGGGCCTTGCGGTCCACCTTGCCGTTGGGCGTGAGCGGCAGCGCCTCCAGCACCATGAAGAGGTTGGGCACCATGTACTCGGGCAGCTGCACGCGCAACGTGGCGCGCGCGGCCTCGGTCTCGAAAGTGGCGCCGGGCTGGCTCACGACATAGGCCACCAGGCGCTGATCGCCGGGCGTGTCCTCGCGCACGTGCACCACGCAGTCCTTGATGCCCTCGTGTTTCGCGAGCACGGTTTCGATCTCGCCCAGCTCGATGCGAAAGCCGCGCACCTTGACCTGGTGGTCGCGCCGGCCGACGAACTCCATGCGGCCGTCGGCCAGGAAGCGCACCACGTCGCCGGTGCGGTAGACCCGCGTCGGTCCCACGCCGGGCAGGTCCAGTGTCACGAACTTCTCGGCCGTCAGGTCGTCGCGGTTGCGGTAGCCGCGCGCCAGGCCGTCGCCACCGATGCACAGCTCGCCGCCCACGCCCACCGGCGCCGGCAGGCCCGAAGGCTCCAGCACATAGACCTGGGTGTTGGCGATCGGGCGCCCGATGGAGATCGCGCGCTGCGTGTCGGTGACGCGCCAGACCGTGGACCAGATGGTGGTCTCGGTCGGGCCGTACATGTTCCACAGCTCGCCGCCGGTGGCCAGCAGCTTGTCGGCCAGGTCACGCGGCAGGCCTTCGCCGCCGCACAGCATCTTCAGACCGGGCCGGCCTTGCCAGCCGCTTTCCAGCAGCAGGCGCCAGGTGGCCGGCGTGGCCTGCAGCAGCGTGGCCTCGGACCGGTCGAGCAGCGCCGCCAGGCGCACGCCGTCGAGCGCGGTCGCGCGCGAGGCCAGCACCACCGTGCCACCGACCGTGAGCGGGCCGTGGATTTCCAGGCCCGCGATGTCGAACGACAGTGTGGTCACCGAGACGAAGCGGTCCTGCGCGGTGATGCCCGGCTCGCGGTGCATGGACAGCAGGAAGTTCACCACCGCGCGGTGCTCCAGCATCACGCCCTTGGGGCGGCCGGTGGAGCCGGAGGTGTAGATCACGTAGGCCAGGTCGCCGCAAGCCGCCAGGGGCGCCGGGTCGGCGGCCGGCTGGGCCGCGAGCGTGGCGGCATCGCGGTCCATGCAGACCGCTCGGATGCCGGTAGGCAGGCCTTCGGCCTGGGTCGACTGGGTCACGACGATGGACAGCTCCGCGTCTTCCATCATGTAGTCGATGCGGTCCTTGGGGAACGCCGGGTCGAGCGGCACGTAGGCCGCGCCGGCCTTGAGCACGCCCAGCACCGCGACCACCATGTCTTCGCTGCGCTCCATCCACACCCCGACCAGCGACTCGCGCCCCGCGCCCAGGGCGCGCAGGTGGTGGGCCAGCTGGTTGGCCCGGGCGTTGAGTTCGGCGTAGCTCAGCGCCACGTCCTCGAACTGCAGCGCCACCGCGTCGGGCGTGCGCCGGGCCTGCGCCTCGAACAGGCCGTGCACGGTCTGCTCGGTCGGGTACGGCATGGTGGTGGCGTTCCAGTCCAGCAGCAGCTGGCGCTGTTCGCCGTCCGTCAGCAGGGCGAGTTCGCTCACGCGCGCGTCCGGCCGCTCCACGAAGCCTTCGAGCAGCTTGCGGTAGTGGTTGAGCATGCGCTCGATGGTCGAGACGTCGAACAGGTCGGTGTTGTATTCGAAGTAGCAGCGCAGGCCGTGCACGATGTCGAACACGTCGACGGACAGGTCGAAGCGCGAGGCGGTCACGTCCAGGTCCACGCTGTCGCAGCGCAAGCCGGGCAGCTCCAGGCTGGTCATGGACAGGTTCTGCAGCACGAACAGCACCTGGAACAGCGGCGAGTGGTCCAGCTCGCGGCGCGTGCCCAGCTCGTCGACCAGCATGTCGAACGGCATCTCCTGGTGCGCGTAGGCCCGCAGCGCGCGCTCGCGCACGCGGACCATGAGTTCGCGCACCGTCGGGTCGCCGTTCAGGTCGGCGCGCAGCACCAGGTTGTTGGCGAAGAAGCCGATGGTGTGCTCGACCTCGGAGCGGTTGCGGTTGGCGATGGCCGAGCCGATGGCGATGTCGGTCTCGCCGCTGTAGCGGTGCATGAGCACCTGGAAGGCCGAGAGCATCACCATGAACAGCGTCGTGCCCTCGGCGCGGCCGAAGGCCTTGAGGCGGTCGGAGAAGGCGGGCGTGAGCTGCAGCGCGCAGCGCGAGCCGTGGGTGGTCTGCACCGGCGGGCGGGGCCGGTCGGTGGGCAGCTGCAGCATCGACGGCAGGCCGGCGAGTTCGCGCTTCCAGAACGCCAGGTGCTCGTCGATCGCGCCCTGCGCGAAGGCGCGGCGCTCCCATTCGGCGTAGTCGTAGTACTGGATGGGCGGCTCGACCACCGTCACTTCGTGGCCGGTCGCCAGGCGCGAATACAGGTCGCGGAACTCCAGCATGAAGATGCCGAGCGACAGGCCGTCGGACACGATGTGGTCCAGCGCGAAGGCGAACACCTGCTGCTGCCCGCTCTCGCGGATCAGGCCGGCATGAATCAAGGGCGCCTGCGACAGGTCGAACGGGCGGCGCGCGATGCTTTCGATGGCCTGCTTGCACGCCGCGTCGCGCGCGGCGCCCTGCAGGTGCGAGATGTCGATGCGGTCCAGGTGCACGCGGGCGTTCGGGTCGATCACGAAACGCGGCTCGCCCTGCACCGAGATGAAGCGCGTGCGCAGGCTTTCGTGCCGCGCCACCAGCACCGCCAGCACGCGCTCGAGCACGGCCTCGTCCAGCGGCCCGGTGATGCGCAGGGACGCCGCGATGTTGTAGGCGTGGCTGGTGGGGTCCATCTGGCGCAGGAACCACAGCCGCTGCTGGGTGTGCGAGATCGGCATGTCGGCCTGGCGCGGCACGCGCTCCAGCGCCGGCAGCACCGAGCGGGCGGGCGCGGTGCCGTGCGCCGCCAGGTAGGCCTTGACCTCGTCCTTGCGCCGCCCGAGTTCCTCGCGGAGTTCGGCCGTCACCGCGCCTTTGGGCGCGTTGACGCTGAGCCGGTCTCCGTCGAGTTTCAGATGGATGTCCAGCCCTTGAAGCCGCTTGATCAACTCAACGGTATCGCTCACAACGTGAGTTCCTCCCGGCTGTCGGCGTCGGAGGCATCCGAGGTGTCGTCATCGCCATAGAGGCTGTTCAGGTGGGTCGCCATCTCGCCCACCGAAGGCCATTCGAAGGCGGCCGTGGCGGCCACGCTGCGGCCCAGCGCCTGTTGCAGGCGGTTGCGCAGTTCCACCGAGGTGAGCGAGTCCAGGCCCAGCGCGGTGAAGGTCTGGTCCACCGGGATCGATTGCGGCGAACCCGCCAGGCCCAGCACGGTGGCCAGCTCGCGGCGCACCAGCGTCACGAGCTGTTCGCGCCGCTCCTTGGCCGGCAGGCTGGCGTAGTCCACGCGCGCGGCGCTGCCCTGGGCCTGGCCACCGCCGCGGTTCTGCGCGGCCGCGAGCAGGTCCGACAGGAGCCTGGGCGCCTGCCCGGCCGGCATCTGCTGGCCCAGCAGCGCCCAGTCGATCGGCGCGACCGAGCTGCGGGTGGCGTTGTCGCGCAGCAGCACGCTCAGCGCCTGCATGCCTTCGGCCGGCGACAGCGAGGCCAGGCCTTGCGCACCCGCCTTGGAGACCGTGCCGGCCCGCACCGCCATGCCCACCTCGCTCCACGCGCCCCAGTTGACGCTGAGGGCGGAGCGGTCCGCGTCACGGCGCTGGCGCGCCAGCGCATCGAGAAAAGCGTTGGCCGCCACGTAGTTGCCCTGCCCCGCCGAGCCGAACACGGCCGACAGCGAGGAGTAGAAGACCACGAAGTCGGGCCGGTGACCGGCGCGCTCCAGGGCCACGCTCAGGCGCCACGCGCCGTCGGCCTTGGGCCCCATCACGGTGGCGAAGCGTTCCGGCGTCTGCTTGATGAGCACGCCGTCGTCGAGCACCGCCGCGCCGTGGATGACACCGCCCAGCGCGGGCATGTCCTTCAGGGCGGCCATGAGGCGCGCGATGCCGTCGGCCGTGGCCACGTCGGCCGAGACAGTCTTCACGCTCACGCCCTCGGCTTCCATGGCCGCGATGGCGTCGCGCGCGGTCGCATCGGGTTCGCTGCGACCGGCCAGCAGCAGGTGGCGGGCGCCCTCGCCGGCCAGCCATTGGCCTGCCAGCAGGCCCAGGCCCTTGAGGCCGCCGGTGACGAGGTAGGTGGCGTCGTCGCGCACCGCCTGCGTGACCTTGCGCGGGTCCACGCGGTGGCGGAACACCACGCGGCCGATGTGCTTGGCCTGCGCCATGTAGCGGAAGGCGTCGGGCGCGTTTTCGAACGGGAAAGTGGTGCAAGGCAGCCACGGCAGCACGCCCGACTCGATCTCCTGCAGCACGCGCGTGAAGATCTGGCCCACGATCTCGGGGGTGTCGCGCGCGTTGTCGTTGCAGTCCACGATGTGGTACTCGATGCCCCGGTTGAGCTCGGCCACGCGCTCGTGCGTCCACAGGCCGCGCTTGCCGATCTCGAGGAAGACGCCGCCGTCGGACAGGCATTCGAAGCTGCGATCCAGCAGCTGGCCGGCCAGCGAGTTGAGCACCAGGCGCACACCCTTGCCTTCGGTGATGCGGGCGATCTCGTCGGCGAACGAGTCGCTGCGCGAGTCCAGCGGGTGGTGCACCCCGAGGCGGCGCAGTTCCTCGCGCTTCTCGGGGCTGCCGGCGGTGGCGAAGATTTCCGCGCCCGCGCGGCGGGCCAGCGCGATGGCGGCCATGCCCACGCCGCCCGCGCCCGAGTGGATCAGCACGCGGTCGCCCTTGCTCATCTTGCCCAGCAGGTTGAGTGTGATGTCGGCGGTGAGGTAGGCGGTGGGGATCGCGGCGCCCTGCTCGAAGCTCACGCCGTCGGGCAGCGGTGCGACGAATTCCCAGCGCGCGATCGCGTGGCTGGAGAAGGCGCCTTCGAGCATGGCGACCACGCGGTCGCCGACCTTGAACTGCGTCACGCCCTCGCCCACGGCCACGACCTCACCCGAGGCGTCGCTGCCCAGGTGGCGGATCTCGCCGGGGTACATGCCCAGCGCGCTGAGCACGTCGCGGAAGTTCAGGCCGCTGGCGCGCACCCGGATCTCGACCTCGCCTTTACCGGGTGCGCGGCGCTCCAGCGTGCCCAGGGTCAGGTTTTCGAGCGTGCCGCGCTCGGTGATGTTCAGGCGGATCGGCGCGTCGTCGATGTGCGGCGCGTTGGAGCGCGGCTGGCGCGCCAGGCGGGCGGCGTAGCGCACGCCCTTGCGCAAGGCGACCTGGTTCTCTTCGCTGCCGGACAGCATTTCGTCGAGCAGCAGGCGCGCGTCGCTGGGCGTGGCTTGCGGATCGAGGTCCACCAGGGTCACGCGCAGCTCGGGGTGCTCGGTCGCGGCCACCCGCGCCAGGCCGGCCACCGGGGCCTGCGTGATGCGCAGTTCCTCGGTGCCGTCCACCGACTGGCTGCCGGCGGTGGCGATCCACAGGCGCGGCGCCGACGGCAGCCCGGCCTGCGCCAGGGCCTGCAGGGTCAGCAGCGCGGCGTCCACGCCGAAGCGCTGCACCGCGCTGGGCAGGTCGTCGTCGCGCAGCGCCGGCACGCGCAGCGGCCACAGCGACACCACGCCACGCAACGCGCCACCCTCGGCGGCCTTGGCCACCAGGCGGGCGTACTCGCCGGCCTGGGTCTCGTCGATCACCGTGGCGCCCGCTCCGGCCGCGCTGCCCGAAGGCAGCACGCGGAGGGCCTGGCCGCCGCGCTGGGCGATCTCGTCGGCCAGCCGCTGGCCTCGGCCCTGGCCTTCGTCGAACACCAGCCAGGTGCCTTCGGCGGTGGCGGGCTCGGCCACCAGGGCCTCGGGCTTCCATTGCAGTTCGTAGAGCCAGTCGGCCACCTGCGCGTCCACGCGCTGGCGGAACAACTCGCGGCTGGCGCGGCGGCAGCGCAGGCCTTCGAGCAGGGCCACGGGCTGGCCGTCGGGCGTCTCGATGTGCACGTCGAGCACCAGCATGTCGCTGTGCGGCGGCGCCGGGCGCACGCGCGCATGGCTGCGCAGCGTGGCGGTGGGCGTGGCGTTCCAGAGGTAGCGGTCCACACCGATGGGCAGGTAGAAACGGCCGTCGTTGGCGCTGGGCAGCGTGTCCATGGCGACCGCCGAGGTGTGGAAGCAGGCGTCGAGCAGCGCGGGGTGCATCAGGTACTTGCCCGCATCGGCCTGGACCGCGTCGGTCAGCACGATCTCGCCGATGGCCTCGCCCTCGCCGCACCAGACGCGGCGCATGCCCCGGAAGCCGGCGCCGAAATCGACGCCCAGCTTGCGCACCTTCTCGTAGAACGGTGCGACCTCGACCTCGTTGGTCAATCGCTTCGCCGCGTCGGCCACCGGCGACACCGGCACCGCCTCGACCGGGCCACGCAGCGGCTCGGCGCTGGCGTGCTGGGTCCATTCGGCGTCGGGCCGCTTCGCGTCGCGGCTGAACACCCGCACGCGCGAGGGCGCACCGCCCAAAGCCTTGTCCACCGAGACCTGCATGAGCCGCTGTTCGCCGTCGAGCAGGGGCATGGGTTCGCCGATCTCCACCGCCGTGAGCCCGGTGACGGCCGGGTCGGCCTGCCGCGCCCCGGCCAGCGCGGCTTCGAGGTAGGCGGTCAGCGGCATCACGGCCTCGGACGCGATCACGTGGTCCACCACCCAGGCCGGGCTGGTGGCGTCCACCGTGCGTTCGAACTGCGCGGCCACGCCGGCCACGTTCAGGCGCTCGCCGAGCAGGTCGTGCACCGAGTCGCCGGCCACGCGGCGGGCGCGCGGCGCGAAGGGCACCAGGTAGGCCTGGCGCTGGAAGGGGTACAGCGGCAGCTCCAGGCTGTGGCGCACGCCCGGGCCTTGCACGGCCGTCCAGTTCAGTTTCGCGCCACGCACATACAGGCGCGCCACGCTGTCGAGCATCTGTTCCCAGCCGCCCTTGCTGCGCTTGAGCGAGGGCAGCCAGTCGGTCGCCGTGCCTTCGGGCACGCACTGCATGCCCAGGCCGATGAGCGTGGGGTTGGGCCCGACTTCGAGGTGCACGTCGCACTGCGTGGCGGCCAGCGCGCGCGCGCCGCTCTCGAAGGCCACCGGTGCGCGCACATGGCTGGCCCAGTAGTCGGCCATGCGGGAGCCCCATTTCGCCCAGTCCATGGGCGCGCCGTCGAGGTTGGAAATCCAGGTGAGTGTGGGCGCCGAGTGGGTCACGCTGGCGGCGAGCTGGCGGAATGCTTCCACCATGGGGTCCATCAGCGGCGAGTGGAAGGCGTGCGACACCGACAGCGCCTGCGTGCGCACGCCCTGCTCGGCCAGGCGCGCCGCGATGGCCGTCACCTCGGCGCCGGCACCGGCGATCACCAGGTTGCCCGGCGCGTTGAAGGCGGCGACCGACACCTTGTGGGCGTGCGGCGCGATCTCGCGCTGCACCAGCGCCGCGTCGCCCTGCACCGCCACCATGGCGCCACCGGCCGGCAGCGCCTGCATCAGGCGGCCCCGGGCCGCGATCAGGCGCGCGCCGTCTTCCAGGCTGAACACGCCCGCGACCACGGCGGCGGCGAACTCGCCCACGCTGTGGCCGATCACCACCGTGGGCTCGATGCCCCAGCTGCGCCAGGTGGCCGCGAGCGCGACCTCGATGGCGAACAGCGCGGGTTGCGTGAAACCGGTCTGGTCCAGGCTGCCACCGGTCTCCTCGAACATCACCTCGCGCAGCGGCCGGCCCAGCAAGGGGTCGAGCACGGCCGCGCAGCGGTCGATCGTGGCCTTGAACACGGGCTCGGCGTCGTAGAGCTCGCGGCCCATGCCGACGTACTGCGCGCCCTGCCCGGTGAAGAGGAAGGCCACGCGGTTGCGGCCGCTGGCCGAGACGGAACCCTGCACGGCCGACTGGCCGGTGCTGGCGAGTTCGCGCAGCTGGGCCAACATGCCGGCGCGGTCGGCCGCGACCAGCACCGTGCGCAGCAGGTGGTGTGAACGGCCGATGGCGGCGGTGGCGCACACGTCGGCCAGGGCATCGGCCGGGCGTTGTTCCAGGTGGTCGGCGTAGCGCTGCGCCAGCGCCTGCAGCGCCGCGTCGTTCTTGGCCGACAGCGGCATGGCGTACAGCGGCCGCGCGGGCGCGGCGGCCAGCGCGGGCGCGGCGGGCGGCTCGGCCACCAGCACGTGCGCGTTCATGCCGCTGAAGCCGAAGGCGCTGGCGCCGGCGATGCGGCGCGCGTCGCCCACCGGCTTCCAGTCGTGCAGCGCGGTGCTCACGCGCACCGGCAGTGTGTCCCAGGGGATGGACGGCGTGAGCTGCTTCACATGCAGGCTGGCGGGCAGCTTCTGGTGGCGCAGCGCCATCACCAGCTTGATCACGCTGGCCACGCCGGAGGCGGCTTCGAGGTGGCCGATGTTGGATTTGACCGAACCGACCTCGAAGGGCTGGTGCATGGCGCGGCCTTCGCCGTACACGGCGGCCAGCGCCTCGACCTCGATCGGGTCACCCAGCGAGGTGCCGGTGCCGTGGGCCTCGACGTAGCTCACGTCGGTGGGTTTGAGGCGGGCCGAGGCCAGCGCCTGGCGCACCACTTCCTGCTGAGCCAGGCCGTTGGGCACGGTCAGGCCGCTGGAGCGGCCGTCCTGGTTGATCGCCGAGCCCGGGATCACGCCCAGGATGCGGCGGCCGTTGGCCACGGCGTCGGACAGGCGCTCGAGCACGATCAGGCCGCAGCCTTCGCCGCGCACGAAGCCGTTGGCCGAGGCGTCGAAGGTCTTGCAGCGGCCGTCGGGCGACAACATGCCCCACTTGGAGATCAGCACGAAGGGGTCGGGCGAGAGGATGGCGTTGACGCCGCCGGCCAGCACCAGGTTGCTCTCGCCGTTGCGCAGGCTCTGGCAGGCGGTGTGGATGGCCACCAGCGAGGACGAGCAGGCGGTGTCGATCGCCATGCAGGGGCCACGGAAGCCGAAGGTGAAGGACACGCGGCCCGCCGCCGCGTTGAGCGCGGTGCCGGTGGCCAGGTAGATGTCGCTGCGGGCCGGGTCGGCCACGTCGATGCGGTTGGAGTAGTCCATCGACGTGATGCCGACGAACACGCCGGTCAGACTGCCGTCGAGCTGGTCGGTCGGGATCGCGGCGTGCTCCATCGCCTCCCAGGCCACCTCCAGCAGCAGCCGCTGCTGCGGGTCCACGCCCGCGGCCTCGCGCGGCGACATGCCGAAGAAGCTGGGTTCGAACTGGTCGATGTCTTTCAGGAAGCCGCCGGCCTTGGTGCGCGCCTTGCCCTGCTTGCTCGGGTCCGGGTCGTAGTACGCGTCCACCTCCCAGCGGTCGGCGGGCACCTCGCCCACCACGTCCTTGCCCTCGGTCAGCAGGTTCCAGAAGCTGTCGGCGTCTTCCGCGCCACCGGGCACGCGGCAGGCCATGCCCACGATGGCGATCGGCTCGTGCTTGGCGTTCTCGACCGCGTCCAAGCGGGACTGCAGGCGCTCGATGGCGCCGAGCGCGTTCTGCAGCATGTTGCGCCGATCGGCGGCGGGCGCCGGCTGGGCGGGCGTCGATTCAGGGGGGTTGGTCCGATCTGACTGCATATCACTTCCTCACTGAAAACTTCATCACGGCGTCGACCGCGCCATCACCGCGTCGCGGGCATGCAGGCGCGGCTCGCGCAGCCACAGGCAGAGCGCAGCACCAACGATCAACAGGAGCCCCAGCGCCATGCGCGGGACCGACATATCATGCCCCAGCCCTGCCACCCAGAAGAGCGGCACGGTGAAGGCAATTTGTAAATACGCGAAGGGTGCCGAAATACTCACGGGCGCGGCGGCGGCGGAGCGGTCCAGCGCCAGCAAAGCCACGTAACCGAGCAGGCCGATCGCCACCATGGTGAGCAGGTCGGTCAGCGGCGGCGTGATCCACAGGCCGGGCATGGCGGGCGTGAGCGCCACGAACACGCCGGCGGCGGTGTAGAACAGGTTGGTGCGGGTGGTTTCGGTGCGCAGCGAGCGCGTCATCACCACGTAGACGCTGAAACACAGGGCCATGCCCAGGGGATAGACCAGCAGCGACGGCCCCGGCAGCCCGTACAGGCCGTTGACCAGCAGGCCACCCAGGCAGGCCACGAAGGTGGCCACCCAGACCAGCAGCGGCACGCGGTCCTGCAGAAACACCCAGGCCAGCCCGAGGATCAGCACCGGGCTGATCCAGAAGATCGTCATGACCGAATGCCCGGGCACGCCCATCTGCATGCCGATCACCCAGGACGCGGGCATGCCGAGCATCAGCAGCGAGCGCGCCACATGGAACACCGGGCGGCGCGTCTGCCAGAGCGAGGCCGGCTCGCGCCATCCCCACAGCGCCAGCATCAGCGCCAGGTGCACGGCATAGCGGGTCCAGACCACCTGGTACGGGGAATAGTGGCGCAGCACGTTCGCGGCCATGGCCTCGATCCCCGCCCACAGCAGGACGAAGGCCAGCATCAGCAGGATGGCGCGGCGGTTGGCAGTCACCCTGTCACCTCCTTCAGTCCAAGCCCGCGTGGCCGGTGTCGGCCAGCAGCGAGGTCATGTGCCAGGAAGACCCGCGCCGGCGCTGGCGCAGCGCGAGCCACAGGCCGGCGGCGAGCAGCACGGCGCCCACGGCGATCAGGCCCGGCAGCGGGTGCGATGCCACCCAGGCGAAGGCCAGCGTGAAACCGATCTGCAGGTACAGCAGCGGCGCGGTGCGTGAGATCGGCGCCACCGCCGTCAGCCGCTCCAGCGCCAGCAACGCGCCCAGGCCCAGCACCGCCACGCCCACGAGCAGCAGCAGGTCGGGCGCGCTCGGTGTCACCCAGCCCGAGGGCATCAGCGGCAACAGCAGCAGGCAGGCGCCCAGGCCGGTGTAGAACAGGTTCACGCGGGTGGGCTCGGCGTGCAGCAGGCGCGTCATCACCACGTACACGCTGAAGCAGGCGGCCATGGCCACCGGGAACACCAGCAACTCGGGCCGGGGCAGCGCGTGCGGGCCCAGCAGCAGGAACACGCCCACGCTGGCCGCCGCCGCGAAGCCGAAGAGCCTGAGCGGCACGCGCTCGCGCAGCACCAGGCGCGACAGGCCCAGGATCATCAGGGGCGCGATCCAGAACACCGCCAGGAAGGTGACCGGCGCCAGGCCGCGCTGCACACCCAGCGACCAGCAGGCCGGCATGCCCACCATCATCGCGGCGCGGAACAGCTGCGACACCGGCCTGCGCGTGCGCCACAGCGAGGGGCCGTTGCCGCGCCCGAACAGCATCCACAACAGGGCCAGGTGCAGCGCGAAGCGCAGGCACACGACCTGCGCGAGGCCGTAGCGCTGCAGGAGCACGCCGGTGAGCGCCTCCTCGGCCGCCCACAGGGCCACGAAGATGATCGTCAGGCGCATGCCAAGAGAACGGTATTTCATCGGGTCTGCTCCAGTCTGGCCAGCAAGCGGGCCTCCAGTTCGTCGTCGCTGAGCGAATCCAGGTCCGCATCGGCATCGGGCACCTCGACCTCGGCCACCGTGGCGGGCGCCGCGGTGGGTGCCGGGGGTGCGGCCGGCTTGACGGTGAGCTGGGTTTCCAGAAAGCGCGCGAGCGCGCCCACGTTGGGGTAGTTGAAGGTCAGCGTGGACGGCAGCGCACGGGCGGCGCCGCGCTCCAGCCGCCGCTTGAGTTCGACCGCCATCAGCGAGTCCATGCCCAGGTCGAACAGCCCGGTGGCGATCGGCACCACGGCGGGCCCGGCCAAGCCGAGCACCGAGGCCACCTCCTGCCGCACGAACTCCACCAGCAGGTCGTGGCGCATCGCGGGCGGCGCGGCCTCCAGCCTCGCCTGCAGCGAAGGCCCGCTGTCCGCGCGCGGCGCTTCCACCACGGCGGCGCGCGGTGCGATGCCCAGGTGCGACAGCAGCGGGCGCGATCGGCGCGCCTCGTGCAAGGCCTTGAGCGCGCTCCAGTCCACCTGGGCCACGACCGCCTGCCGCGCCGTGCCGCCCAGCAGGCGGCCCAGCGCGTCCAGCGCGTCGGCGGCGGCCATGGGCTGCAGGCCGCCTTCGCGGTAGCTGCGCTGGTCGTCGCTGGAGGCCAGGCGCATCACCTCCCAGGTGCCCCAGTTCACCGAGATCACGCGGCGCGAGGCGTCGCTGGCCTCGGCCAGCGTGTCGAGGAAGGTGTTGGCGGCCGCGTAGTGGGCCAGCCCCGAGGCGCCGAGCAAGGCGGTGGTCGAGGAGAACAGCACCAGGAAATCGAGCGGCATGCCGCGCGTGAGGCGCTCGAGCACCAGCGTGCCCGCGAGCTTGGGGGCCAGCATCTGGCGCACCATCGCGTCGTCGAGCTGGAGCAGCGGCGCCGCGCTCAGCGCGGCGGCGGCGTGCATCACGCCGCGCAGCGGCGGCGCGTCGCGTTTGAGCTGTTCGAAGGCGCGCGCCATCGCGGCCTCGTCGGCCACGTCGGCCTGCACCGCGTGCACGCGAGCACCCAGGACCTCGATCTCGGCCACGCCGGGCGCGCCGAGGTCGGGGTTGCGCCCCAGCAAGGCGATGTGGCGCGCGCCGTGTTCCGCCAGCCAGCGCGCCACCACCAGGCCCAGGCCGCCGAAACCGCCGGTGACGAGGTAACAGGCGTCGGCGCTGAAACTCAGCGGTGCGGCGGGCGGCGTGTCGGCCTGGACCAGGCGCGCCACACGGCGCTGACCATCGCGCCAAGCCACCTGGTCTTCACCGTCCACCGCGTCGAGCGCTTCCAGCAGCGTGTCCGCGGTCGAGGCCGACGGCAGGTCGATCAGGCCGCCCCAGGCGCCGGGCTGTTCGAGCGAGAAGCCACGCCCCCATCCCCACAGCGGCGCCTGCCAGGCGGCGCCCGGGCTCATGGCCCCACCGGCACCGCCTTGCACGCCCTGCGTCACGAACCGGATGCGGCCCTGCCCTTGCGCGGCCGCCGCCAGCCAGCGGCGCGGCGTTTCGCCCGCGAGCGTGTGAGTCAGGGTGGCGGCTTCGCGGTCGTCGAGACCGCGCTCTGCGAGTTCGAGGCCGGCCAGGTAAATGATCTCGCCCAGCGCGCCGGCGGGCGGCACGGCGTCCGCCGCCAGGATTTGCACCTGGTCGCCGCGCGCGCGCAGGCGCTCGGCCAGCGCCTGGCCCAGGCCCTGCACGTCGCCCACCAGGGTCCAGGTCTGGCCGCCGAGCGGGGCCTGCGCCAGCATCAGCGCCTGCTGGGCCGCGCCGCGCGTGGTCCAGCGGTCGTCGGGCACCGCGCAGGCGCCCTGGAAGCCCAGGCCTTGCAGCGTGGCCAGCCAGGCCGAGCGCGGCACCAGGGGGTAGTCGGGCCGAAGGGCCGTGTCGGTGAAACGCCACCAGCCCTCGGTGAGGCCGAAGGTGAGGTCCACCCAGCGTTCCGGGGCCACGCCCTCCAGCAGGAACAGCATGGCGCCGGGTGCCATCAGGCTTTTCGCGTGGCGCAGGGTCTGGGCCAGGTCGGCGGTGGCGTGCAGCACGTTGGCCGCGATCACGATGTCGTAGGCACCGGCCGCGAAGCCTTGCGCCAACGGGTCGCGCTCGATGTCGAGCAGCGCGTGGCGCACGAAGGGATAGGCGGCGAAGTTCTCGGCCGCGCGCTCCAGGAACAGCGGCGAGAGGTCGGTGAAGGTGTACTCGGTGCGCTCGGCGGGCAGCAGCGGCAGCACGTAGGTGGTGGTGCCGCCGGTGCCGGCGCCGATTTCCAGCACGCGCAGGCGCGCGCCGGCGGGCAGTTGGGCGATGGCCGATTGCAAGGCTTCGCCGAGCGCGCGGTTGTAGGTCTGCGCGTAGGGCGAGTCCACGTAGAGCTTGCGCGCCTCGTCGAACGAGCCGCCCGGGAACAGCAGCTGCAGCGGGTCCTGCTCGCCGCGCAGCACGGCGGCCAGCGCGGGCCCGCAGCGGCGCAGCGTGCGCAGTTCGCCGTCGACCGCGCCGAAGGTCTGCATCAGCGTGTCGTAGCGCGTGGCGGCATCGGCCGTGCCCAGGCGGGCCAGCACCGTGTGGCGATCCCCTTCGCCACGCAGCAGGCCGTCTTCGGCCAGCATCTGCAGCAGGCGCGCGAACAGGCGTTCGTGGCGCAGCACGACGCCCAGGCGCTGCGATTCACCGGCGGTGTCGAACCCGCGCCCCGGCGTGTCGTCGAAGCCGAGCTGGCGCAAGGCGGTGGCGACGTGATCGGTGCTCAGGCGATCGAGTTCGGGCAGCAGCCGTTCGTACACGGCCAGGCCGTGCTCGGCGGCCAGCGCGCCGAAGCGCTCGCGCAGGGCCGGCGCGAGGCCGGCGGGATCGGGCAGCGAGGCAGCGGCCGGCGCATGGGCCGGCGCGTCTTCCCACACCACCTCATGAAACAGGCCATGGCCCGAGGCATGGCCCAGGGACCGTGCCAGCGCGTCGCGCGAGGCGCGGCGCAGGTGCACGCCGCGGATCTGGCCGAGCACGCCGCCGTCGAGCGAGCGCAGGGTGACTTCGGCCTGCCACTCGGGCGGCTGCGGCTCCTGGCCCGCCGCGTTGAGCAGGCGGGCATGGCACCACAGGCTGGCGGGCAGCGGGCCGGCCAGGTCGATGCGGTCCAGGCCGGTGAAGAGGTAGGTGTGTTCGGTGTCCTCGGTCTGCGGCAGGGTCAGGCCGATGGATTGCAAGGCGCCGTCGAGCAGCGCGGGGTGTGCCCAGGTCACGGGCTCGTCGGCGCAGGCGGTGGGCAGCGCGATGCGCGCCAGGGCCTCGCCGTCGCGGCGGTGCACTTCCTGCAGGCTGCGGAAGGCGGGCCCGAGGTGGATGCCCAGGGCTTCGAGGCGCTGGTGGTAGCCCTCGCCACTGGTGGCCGCGCCCAGCGCGTCGCGCGTGGCGGTGAAGCTGGTGGTGTCGGCGCCGGCCTGGGCCTGCTGCGCGCTGCCGGGCTGCAGCCGGCCGCTGGCGTGCAGGTGCCATTCGCCCGACCCATCGGCCGCCTGGCTGTAGACGGAGAACGGCTGCGAACCACCGGACTCGGGACCCAGGTGGGTCTGCACCGTGCGGCCCGCCTCGGGCAGCACCAGGGGTTCGACGATCTCGAAGGCCTCGACCGCGCGCAAGGCACGGCCGTTCACCGCCTGGGCCGCGCCCTGCGCGAGCTCCAGCAGCAGCGGGCCGGGCACCAGCACCACGCCCTGCACCACGTGGTCGGCCAGGTAGGGCGTGCTCGTGGGCGAAAGCAGGGTCTCGAAGATCGGCACGGCGGTCGGCAGGCGCCGGCCCGGCAGGCCGCTGGGCGCCGGCGCGCGCACGGCTTTTTCGGCGGTCGGCGTGATCCAGAAATCGCGCCGTTCGAAGGGATAGGTCGGCAGGTCCACGCGCTGGCGCGCGTAGGGGCGGTCCACGCCGGCCCAGTCGACCGCCGCGCCCCGCACGTACAGCGCGGCGAGGCTGGCGTTGAGTTCGTGCCAGTCGCTCTTCTCGCGCCGCAGTGAGGTCAGCAGCAGGTGGTCCTGCTCGGGCAGGCTGCGCTGGGCCAAGGCGACCAGCACCGGATGCGGGCCGACTTCCAGGAACACGCGGTAGCCCTGCGCCGCCAGCGAGGCGATGCCTTCGGCGAAGCGCACCGGCTCGCGCAGGTGGTCGCGCCAGTAGCGCGCATCGGGCGCGCCCGGCGCGGGCAGCGCGGCGCCGCCGGTGACGTTCCAGGCCACGGGAATCTGCGGCGCGCGCATGGTCACGGCGCGCGCGCAGGCTTCCATCGCGTCCAGCGCGGGGGCCACCAGGGGCGAGTGCGCGGCGAGCGAGACGAACAGTTTCTGGCCCTGCACGTTGCGCGTGGCGAAGTCGGCGAGCAAGGCGTCGACGGCCTTCGCATCGCCCGAGACCACCACGCTGTCGGGCGCGTTGATGGCGGCAATGGCCAGCCGGTCGGCCATGGGCGCGATGGCCCGGCCCACCTCGTCGGCCGAGGTGAACACGGCGGCCATGGCGCCGCCGGGCGGCAGCGCCTGCATCAGGCGGCCGCGCTCGGCGATGAGTTTCAGGCCTTCTTCGAGCGTGAACACGCCGGCCACACAGGCCGCCACGTACTCGCCCACCGAATGGCCGATCACGGCCGCCGGCGCGATGCCCCAGGCGCGCCAGAGCTGCGTGAGCGCGTATTCGACGGCGAAGAGCGCCGGCTGCGTCCAGGCGGTTTCGTGGATGGCCGCGCCTTCGGCCGGCCCGGCGCGCAGCACGGACTTGAGCGTGCGGCCCTGGGCGTCGGCGCCCAGCAGGCTGTCGCAGCGGTCGATGATGTCGCGGTACAGCGGCGAGGCGGCGTACAGCGCCTCGCTCATGCCGGGGTACTGCGAACCCTGGCCGGTGTAGAGGAAGACCACCTCGGGGGCCACGCCCGGCGTGGCAGTGCCCCGGTGCAGCGCGGGGTGTTCGCGGCCCTGGGCGAAAGCCTGCAGGGCGGCGCGCGCTTCCTGCGCGTCGCTGGCCACCACGGCCAGGCGTTCGGCGAAATGCGAGCGGCCCACGCCGGCGGTGTGGGCCACGTCCGCCAGCGGCGCGCCAGCCGCGAGCGCGTCGGCGAAGCGGGCAGCGAGCGCGCGCAGCGCGGGCTCGGAACGGGCCGAGAGCGGCAGGCAGTGCACCGGGCGCTGGTCGCCCGAGGCGGCGGCCACGGGCGCGGGGGCCTCTTCGATCACGACGTGCGCGTTGGTGCCGCTGAAGCCGAAGGAACTCACGCCAGCCAGGCGCGGGCGTTCGCCG
Source organism: Hydrogenophaga sp. GW823-FHT04C09 (assembly GCF_058796355.1). Taxonomy (NCBI): domain Bacteria; kingdom Pseudomonadati; phylum Pseudomonadota; class Betaproteobacteria; order Burkholderiales; family Comamonadaceae; genus Hydrogenophaga; species Hydrogenophaga sp. GW823-FHT04C09. The sequence goes on from NZ_JBXAIO010000001.1 coordinate 222,739, forward strand.
CGCGGCCAGGCATGGCCGTCGCGCGTCACGCTCACCGGGTACTGCGACCAGGCGATGTGCGGGCTGGGTTCGCTGAAATGCAGGTGCCGGGGGATGCGGCCGTGCTGCAGCGCGAGGATCACCTTGATCACGCCGGCCACGCCGGCCGCCGATTCGAGGTGGCCGATGTTGGTCTTGACCGAGCCGATCAGCAGCGGGTTCGCCGCGTCGCGGCCCGGGCCGAGCGCGCCGGCCAGGGCGCGCACCTCGATCGGGTCGCCGAGCGAGGTGCCGGTGCCGTGGGCCTCCACGTAGCCGATGTCGGCCGGGGCCACGCCGGCGTCGGCCAGCGCGGCGCGGATCACGGCTTCCTGCGCCGGGCCGTTGGGCACGGTGAGGCCGCCGCTGCGGCCGTCCTGGTTGGCGGCACTGCCCCGGATCACGGCGAGCACGCGGTCGCCGTCGGCCTGGGCGTGGCTCAGGCGCTTGAGCACCAGCACGCCGCAGCCCTCGCCGCGCGCGAAACCGTCGGCCGAAGCGTCGAAGGTCTTGCAGCGGCCGTCGGGCGCGAGCATGTGCGCCTTGGTCAGGGCGATGGTGGTCTCGGGCGAGCACATCAGGTTCACGCCACCGGCCAGCGCGGTGCGCGATTCGCCGCTGCGCAGGCTCTGGCAGGCCACGTGCAGCGCCACCAGCGAGGACGAGCAGGCGGTGTCGATGGACATCGCCGGGCCCTGCAGGCCGAGGAAATACGAGACACGGCCCGAGGCCACGCTGTGCGCGTTGCCCGAGGCGATGTAGGCGTCGATGCTGTCGCTGCCGCGCTGCAGCACGCGGTGGAAGTGGTCGCTGTTGCACAGGCCGAAGAAGACGCCGGTGGGCGAACCGGCCAGGCCTTCGGGCGAGAGGCCCGCCTGCTCCAGCGCTTCCCACGACACCTCCATCAGCAGGCGCTGCTGCGGGTCCATGGTGAGGGCCTCGCGCGGCGAGATGCCGAAGAAGGCGGGGTCGAAACCGGCCACGTCGTCCAGGAAGCCGCCGTTGCGCACCGACATGCGGGCCGGGGCGTCGGGATCGGCGTCGAAGAAGGCGTCCTTGTCCCAGCGGTCGGCGGGCACGTCGCGGATCGCGTCGCGCCCGGCTTCGAGCAGGTCCCAGAACGCTTCGGGGTTGGTGGCGCCGCCGGGGAAGCGGCAGCCCATGCCGATCACCGCGATGGGCTCGTTGGAATGCGTGCCCGCGGCTTCCGCCTTTTCGTGCAGCTCCAGCGCCAGCAGCGCCAGGCGCTTGGGCGAGAGTTTGCTGATGCGGTCGAGAAAGTCGCTCATGTCGTCTTCATCCCTTGCGTTGCGCGCGTTGCGCGAGCAAGCGGTCCACTTCTTCGTCGGAAAGGTCTTCGATCGCGTCCACCATGCTGGCCGGCTCTTCGACCGCGACCGCCACCGCCTCGGGCGCTGCGGGCGCGGGCGGCTGGATCACGTCGTTGAGCAGGTAGTCGGTGAGCGTGTCGATGGTCGGGTAGTCGAACAGCAGGGTGGCCGAGAGCGTCTGCCCCAGCGCCGAGCCCAGCGTGTTCCTCAGTTCCACCGCGAGCAGCGAGTCCAGGCCGAGTTCGCCCAGCGGCGTGCGCGGATCGACCGCGCGGGCCGGGTCCACGCCCAGCGCCTTGAGCGCGCGCTCGCGCACGAAGGCCGCCACCAGCGGGCGACGGCGCCCGGGCGGTGCGTCCTGCAGCTGCTGGCGCAGGCCGGCGGCCGGTGCGCTAGCGCCGGCCTTGGCGGCAGCCACCGCGACGGCGCCCTGCCCGGCCACGCCGGCCAGGAAGGCCGGCGGCGTCGCCAGGCCCATCGCCTGCAGGTAGCGCGGCCACTCGATCGGCAGCACGGCGGCCTGGGCCTCGCCCTGGGCCAGCAGGCGCTCGAAAGCCAGCAGGCCCTGCGGCGGCGTGAGCGCGCCGATGCCCTGCGCGGCCAGGCGCTGCGCGAGCTGGCGATCCGCCGCCGCACCCACTTCCGTCCAGGCGCCCCAGTTGATGCTCAGGCCCGGCAGGCCCCGGCCCTGGCGCTCGTGGGCCAGCAGATCGAGGAAGGCGTTGGCCGCCGAATGGTTGGCCTGACCGCGCGAGCCGAGCACGGCCGCCACGGAGGAGAACAACACGAAGAAGTCCAGCGCGTCGCTGCGGGTGAGCTGATCCAGCAGCCAGCCGCCGCGCACCTTGGGCGCGAAGACGTGCTCGAAGCGCGCCGCGTCCTGCTGCAGCAGGCCCGCGTCGTCCAGCACCCCGGCGCTGTGCACCACGCCGCGCAGCGGCGGGCCGTTGGCGCGGATGCGCGCGAGCAGCGCGGTCATGGCCTCGCCATCGCTCACGTCCACCGCCTCGGCCACCACGGTGGTGCCCAGCGCGCGGATCTCATCCAGCACGGGCGCCACCTCGGGCGTGACGCCCCGGCGGCTGATCAGCACCACGCGGCCCGCGCCCTGCTCGGCGAGCCGGCGCGCCACCACCGGGCCCAGCCCGGCCAGGCCGCCGGTGATGAGGTAGGTGCCGTCGCGGCGCACCGAGGCCGGCGCGGCCGCGCCGTGGCGCACCACGACCTTGCCGGTGTGTTTGGCCTGGGCCATGAAACGGAAGGCGCGCTCGGCCTCGTCCAGCGCGAACACGTGGCGCGGCAGCGGGGCCAGCCGGCCTTCGCCCAGCTCGGCCACGAGGCGCGCCAGCATGCCGCCAATGAGCGCCGGGTCGCGCTCGCCGGTTTCGCCCCAGTCCACGATGTGGTAGCGCAGGCCCCGGTTCAGCGCCTGCACCCACTCGGGTGTCTTGATGCCGCGCTTGCCGATCTCGACGAAGCAGCCGCCATCGGCCAGCGCCCGAAAGCCCGCGTCGATCAGCTCGCCCGAGAGCGCGTTGAGCACGGTGTCCACGCCCCGGCCTTGCGTGAGCGCGAGCACCTCGTCGGCGAAGTCGGCGCTGCGCGAATCCATCACGTGCGGCACGCCCATGGCGCGCAGCAGCTCGCGTTTCGCTTCGGAGCCGGCGGTGGCGAACACCTCGGCACCGGCGCGCTGCGCCAGCCGCACCGCCGCCATGCCGACACCGCCGGCCGCCGCGTGGATCAGCACGCGGTCGCCGGCCTTCATGCCGGCCAGGTGGCCCAGGCAGAACTCGGCGGTGACGAAAGGAATCGGGAAGGACGCGCCCTCTTCCGCGCTCAGGCCGGCCGGCCGGGGCTGCACGAAGGCGGCGCGCGCGATGACGTGCGAGGCGAAGCTGCCGCCGGCCACGGCCAGCACGGCATCGCCCACGCGCAGGTGCGTCACACCGGGGCCCACCGCGCTCACGCGGCCGGCGCACTCGCCGCCCAGCGGGCCCGGGTCGCCGGGGTACATGCCCAGCACGTTGAGCACGTCCTTGAAATTCAGGCCCGTGGCCTCCACCGCGATCTCGACCTCGCCGGCACCGGGCGCGCGGCGCTCCAGCGGCTGCAGGCCGAGTTCGTCGAGCGCGCCCCGGACGGCGGGCGCGAGGCGGTAGGCGGCCGGGCGGCCGGTGCTGCCCGTGACGGCTGAGCGCCGCAGGTGCGCCAGTTGCGCGGCGCGGCGTTCGCCCGCGCGCCAGGCGATCTGCTTCGACGCCGACGGGCCGGCCGCCGGCGCGTCGAGTTCGGCCAGCAGGGCCTCGATCTCCGCGCCCTCTTCCAGGTCCACGCAGGCACAACGCAGTTCGGGGTGTTCCAGCGCCACCGCCTTGGCCAGGCCCCACACCGGTGCCTGCGCCGGGTTGAGCGCGCGATCGCCCTCGTCGGTGCGCTGGGCACCGCGCGTGGCGAACCACAAGGGGGGCGGCGCGCCCAGGCCGATGAGCGCCTGCGCCAGCAGGGTGCCGCTCACGGCGCCCACGGTCTGCGCGGCGCTCAGCTGGCTGGCCGAGAGACCTTCCCAGGGCTCGGCGTCGAGCGACCAGGCGTGCACCACGCCGTGCACCGCCTGGCCCGCGGCCTGCAGCTCGCTGAACACGCGGCGGTGGTCGGCGGCGGACGCCGGGTTGATGCTGAGGGTGCCGTCGGCACCCGACATGAAGCGTTCACCCGCGCGCACCAGCACGCACTGATCGCCGCGAGCGCGCAGTCGATCGGCCAGTTTTGCGGCCACGCCGCCTTCGTCGGCCCACAGCAGCCAGCGGCGCGCGGCCGGGCCGGCGGCGCGCGCCAGCAGCAGCGACTGCAGGGCCAGCGTGCCCTGGTGGCCGCCGCCTTCGGGCAGGGCCGTGCGTTCTTCGAAGCCCCGGTCGGCCAGCAGCGAGAGCCAGGCCTCGCGCGGCAGGGTGGCGTAGTCGGGCCGCAGGTCGGTGTCGTCGAAGGCCCACCAGCCTTCGGTGAGGCCCACGGTGAGGTCGAACCAGCGCTGCGGTGCCGTCACCTCCAGCATGGCCAGCAGGCCGCCGGGCACGAGCAGGCCGCGCACGCGGTCGAGCGTGCGGCGCAGGTCGGCGGTGGCGTGGATCACGTTGGCGGCGATGACCACGTCGAAGCTCTGCGGATCGAAGCCCTGCGACTTCGGGTCCTGTTCGAGGTCGAGCACCGCGAAGCGCATGAAGCCGTGCGCGGCGAAACGTTCCCTGGCGCGCGCCACGAACAGCGGGCCGATGTCGGTGAAGGTGTATTCCACGCCCTGCGTGGGCAGGCGCGGCGCCACGCGCGCGGTGGTGCCGCCGGTGCCACCGCCGATTTCCAGGATGCGCAGCGGCCGGCCGCTGCCCGCGGCCTGGTGGGCCATCACGGCCAGCATGACCTCGGTCATCAGGCCGTTGAAGACCTGGGCGGTGGGCGCGTCGCGGTACATGCGCTCGGCGGTGTCCAGCGAACCGCCGGGGAACAGCAATTGCATGGGCTCACGTTCGCCGCGCAGGGCCTCGGCCATCTCGGCGGCCACGCGGCCGGTCATCTCCAGCTCGGCGGTGGCGTCCGGGTAGGCGGCCTTCAGGCGCGCCAGTTCGGTCTCGGGCTGCGCCTCGTGCAGGGCACGGCGCACCACCCAGCCGGAAGCCTCGCGGGCCAGCAGGCCCACCTCGCCTAGGATGGCCAGCAGGCGGCCGAACAGGCGGTGGTGGCGCGCCTGCACGCCCAGGCGCGCGGCCAGGGTGGCTTCGGTGGCGTGTTCGCCCACGGCGGGCGCCCAGCCCAGGCGCGAGAGCGTGCGCACCACGTACTCGGCGCACAAGGCTTCGAGCTGGGGAATGAAGGCGTCGTAGGCGTCCAGGCGCGCCGATTGGCGCAGCGCGGGCAAGGCCTGCATGGCCTGGGCGCTCAGCAGCGGTAGCGGGGCCTGCGGCGCGGCGTCCTGCACCAGCGCCGGCGCGGCGCGCCACACGGTCTCGTACAGGCAGTCGTCGAGCCAGCGCTCGCCCAGGCGCGCCAGCGCGTCGCGCGAGACGCGCTTGAGTTGCACGTCGGCCAGCTCGGCCAGCAGCGTGCCGTCGGCCTGCCAGACGGTGACGGTGGCGCGGCTCGATTCGGCGCTGCTGGCGAGCACGTTCACATGGCTCCAGCAGCGCGCGCCGGGCGTGCCGTGCAGCGCGAAGCGGCCGATGCCGATGGGCAGGTACAGGCCTTCCTCGCCGTCGGTGGGCAGCGCGGCGGCCAGCACCTGCAGGCAGCCGTCGAGCAGCACGGGGTGCATGCCGTAGGCGCCGGTTTCCCGGGCCAGCGCATCGGTCAGGACGATCTCGCCCACCGCCTGCGACGGCCCGCGCCACAGGGTTTGAATGGACTGGAAGCCGGGGCCGAAGTCCAGGCCACGGCGCGCGAAACCTTCGTAGAAACCGGCGATGTCCACCGGCTCCGAACATGCGGCCTTCAGGGCCGCCAGGGAAGCCGTCGAAGCCGGCGCGGCGCCCGCGCGCAAGGTGCCCGACACATGGGCCACCCAGGGTTCGGCGTCGGCGGCGTCTTCACCCAGGCTGCTGAGCGTGACCGCCACCGCGCCGCCCTGCCGCGCCGCGCCGCAGACCACCTGCAGCGTGCGCGCGGCGCCGTCGTCGGCCAGCAGCATCGCTTCCTGCACGGTGATGTCTTCGACCGCCACCGGCCCCTGGCCGAACAGCTGGCGCGCGGCGGTCAGCAAGGTGTCGAGGTAGGCGGTGGCCGGCACGACCACGTGGCCTTGCACCCGGTGTTCGCGCATGAAAATGGGCTCGTCCGCGCTCAGGCGGGATTCAAAAACCGTTTCGCTGCCCGCGCCACGCAACCGCGTGCCGAGCAAGGGATGGCCCGTGCCCCGGCCGCGCACCGCGGGCACCGGCGCGGGTGGCTTGGCCTGGAACCAGCAGCGCTCGCGCTGGAAGGGGTAGGACGGCAGGTCCACCGTGCGGCCGGGGCCACCGGCGCGCCAGTTCAAGTCGGCACCGGCCAGGTACAGCGCGCCGACGGCGTCGAGCATCTGTTCGCCGTCGTGGCGCCCCTTGCGCAGGGACGCGACCAGCGTGGGGCCGGCATCGCCCCAGGCGCGGCTGGCCATGGTCAGCAAGGTGGGGTGCGGGCCGATCTCGATGCACACGTCCGGCCGCAACGCGGCCAGCGCCTGCAGGCCGTCGCCGAAACGCACCGCCTCGCGCACGTGCTGGCGCCAGTAGCTGGCGCGGGTGAACGCCTCGCTCGCCAGCGCGCCGCTGAGGTTGGACACCACGCGCAGGCCGGGGCGCGAGAAGCGCAGCTGCGCCGCCTCGCGCTCGAAGGCGTCGAGCATGGGCTCGACCAGGGGCGAGTGGAAGGCGTGGGAGACGGTCAGGGCCTGGGTGCGCACGCCCTGCCCCGCCAGTTCGCGGCAGACCGCGTCCACGTCGGCCTGCACGCCGGAGATCACGACCTGGTCCACGCCGTTGACGGCGCCCAGCGACACGCTGTCGCGGTAGGGTTCGATGGCTTTTTTCGCCTGTTCCTCGGTGGTGAAGATCGCCGCCATGCCGCCGCCGGCGGGCAGCGCCTGCATCAGGCGGCCGCGCACCGCGATCAGGCGCAGCGCGTCTTCCAGGCTGAACACGCCGGCCACGCAGGCCGCCACGAGTTCGCCCACCGAATGGCCGATCACCGCCTGCGGCGCGACGCCCCAGGTGCGCCACCATTCGGTGAGCGCGTATTCGACCGCGAACAGCGCGGGCTGGGTGTAGGCGGTCTCGTTGAGCGGCGAGGTCTCGCCCTCGGCCGGGAACAGCACGGACAGCAAGGGCCGTTCGAGCTGCGGCGCGAGCAAGGCGGCGCAACGGTCCAGCGCGGCGCGGAACACCGGTTCGCTGTCGTACAGGCCTCGGGCCATGCCGGCGTACTGCGCGCCCTGGCCGGTGAACAGGAAGGCGATGCGTGGCGGGTCGCGGCGCGTCACGCGGGCGGTTTTCACGCCCTCGGTTTCGGCGCCGCGCGCGAGCGCGTCGAGGCGCTCGCAGAGTTCGGCCACGCTGTGGGCCAGCACGGTGGCACGCTGCGCGAAGTGCGAACGACCGACGTTGGCGGTGAAGCAGATGTCGGCCAGCTCGGCGTCGTCGCGGCCACGCAGGGCCTTGGCGTAACTCGCGGCCAGGGCGGCGAGCGCGGTCTCGTCTCGCGCCGACAGCGCCATCAGGTGCGCGGTGCGCGCCGGGCGGGCCGGCAGCGCGGGGGCCTCGGGCGCTTCTTCGAGCACCACGTGGGCGTTGGTGCCGCTGAAGCCGAAGGAGCTCACGCCAGCGATGCGGCGCCCGTCGATGGGCTGCCAGGGCGTGTGCTCGGTGGGCACGCGCAGCGCGTGGTCGGCCCAGGGGATGTGCGGGCTGGGCGTCTTGAAATGCAGGTGGGCCGGGATCTCGCGGTGCTGCAGCGAGAGCACCAGCTTGATGAGGCCGGTGATGCCGGCGGCCGCTTCCAGGTGGCCGATGTTGGTCTTGACCGAGGCCAGCCACAACGGCTGCTCGCGGTCCTTGCCGAACACCGCGCCCAGGGCCTGCACCTCCAGCGGGTCGCCGAGCTGGGTGCCGGTGCCGTGCGCCTCGACCAGGCCCACTTCGTGGGGTGCCACGCCCGCGCGGGCCAGCGCCTCGCGGATCACGGCTTCCTGCGCCGGGCCGTTGGGCGCGGTCAGGCCGCTGCTGGGGCCGTCCTGGTTGACCGCGCTGCCGCGAATGACGGCCAGCACGCGGTCGCCATCGGCCTGGGCGTCGCTCAGGCGCTTGAGCACCACCATGCCGCAGCCTTCGCCGCGCGCGAAGCCGTCGGCCGAGGCGTCGAAGGTCTTGCAGCGGCCGTCGGGCGCGAGCATGCGCGAGTGCGACAGCGCGATGTACAGGTCGGGCGAGAGGATGAGGTTGACGCCGCCGGCCAGCGCCATGCGGCACTCGCCGCTGCGCAGGGCCTGGCAGGCCAGGTGCACGGCCACCAGCGAGGAGGAGCAGGCGGTGTCCAGCGTCAGGCTGGGGCCCTGCAGGCCCAGCAGGTACGAGAGGCGGCCGGAGACGATGCTGTGCGCCATGCCGGAGGTGAAGTGCGCGTCGAGCAGCGAGCGGTCGCCGCTCATGAGCTGCATGTAGGCGTAGTCGCTGGCGGTCACGCCCACGTAGACGCCGGTGCGCGAGCCTTCGAGCCGGTCGGGCGCCTGGCCGGCGTTCTCCAGCGCTTCCCAGCTCACTTCGAGCAGCAGGCGCTGCTGCGGGTCCATGCCTTGCGCCTCGCGCGGGGCGATGCCGAAGAAGCCGGCGTCGAACTGGTCCACCGGGCCGAGGAAGCCGCCCTGGCGCGTGGCGATGCGGCCCGGGACTTCGGGGTCGGCGTCGTAGAGCGCGTCCATGTCCCAGCGGTCGGCGGGCGTGGGGCCGATGGCGTCCACACCGTCGCGCATGAGGCGCCAGAAGCTGTCGGCGTCGTTCCCGCCGCCGGGCACGCGGCAGCCCAGACCGATCACCGCGATCGGCTCGCGCGCGGCGCGCTCCATGGCCGCCAGGCGCGACTGCGCGTCCTCCAGGGCCAGGAAGGCGCGCTTGAGGGGCGACAGGGCCGCAGGCTCCTGCGGCGCCGCAGCGGGGTTCGGACGCTCGTCGTTCATGGTTTTCCCAGGCGGTCGAGGAGCAGGGCCTCGATGTCCGCATCGCTCATGGCCGCGACCGCGGCCTCTCCCAGCACCGCCGGGGCGGGTGCAACTTCCATGCCCGTCGGGGCCCCCGGCACCGGGGCCTCGGGCGGCGCCAGGCGGCCCAGCAGGTGGCTGGCCAGGGCGTCGATCGTCGGGTAGTCGAACATCAGGGTGGCGGGCAAGGGCTTGTCCAGGCCCAGGCTGGCGCCCAGCTGGTTGCGCAGCTGCACCGCCATCAGAGAGTCGAAACCCAGGTCCATCAGGCGATCATGCCGCCCTGGTGTGTCGTTTTTGTCCAGGCGCAGCACACGCACGACCCGATCGCGCACGAATTCACGCAAAAGCTCCAGACGTTCGCCCGGCAGGGCCGCTTCCAGCTGCTCGCGCAGGGCGCCGGCGGGGGTCTGGGCCGGGGTGGCGCTGGGCGCCATCGCCTCGGACACCTCGCCGGCCTGCGCCGCCGGCGTGCCCGCCGACGCATCGCCGGGCACGCGCGCGACGATGACGTGCTGGCCCAGCCACTCGGCGCTGGAGCCGGCCTGGGGCCAGGCGCCCGCGGCGTCGAAACCGGCGTCGCGCAGCGCCTGCAGCCAGGTGGCGGGCGGCAGCAGCGGGTTGTCGGTGCGCAGGTCGTCGGCGAAATGCTGCCAGCCTTCGATCAGGCCGGTGGTCATGTCGAACCAGGCCATGTGCACGGTGGACTCGACCAGCAGCAGCACGCCGCCCGGGGCCAGCAGCTGGTGCAGGCGCGAGAGGGTCAGGCGCAGGTCCTTGCTGGCGTGCACCGCGTTGGCCGAGACGATGACGTCGAAACTGTGCGGCGCGACGCCCTGCTCCAGCGGATCGCGGTCCATGTCCAGCACGCCGTAGCTCACGAAGGGGTACGCCGCGAAGCGCTCGCGCGCCCGGTCCATGAAGAAGTCGGACACGTCGGTGAAGCGGTACGCCGTGCGGTCGGCCGGCAAGGCGGGCAGCAGCGAGGCGGTGGTGCCGCCGGTGCCGGCACCGACCTCGAGCACGCGCAGCTGGCGCCCCGGTGCCACCGAGGCGCCCAGGGCCTCGAAACCCGAGGCCGCGAGCGCGTTGATGTAGCGCATGGTGGCCGAGCGCTCGTACAGGCCCTCGGCCAGCTCGAAGCCGCCACCGGGGAACAGGGTTTCCAGCGGGCTCTCGCCGCCGCGCAGCACCGGGCTCACGAGTTCGCCGCAGTGGCGCACGTAGGCCAGCAGGGGCTGGTTGTCGGCGAACAGCGCCTCGGCCTCGCGCCAGAGCGCGGCCAGGTCGGGCTCGGCCAGCGGCGCGGATGCCACGAAGCTGTCGCCCTCCTGCACGAGATCGCCCTGGGCGACCAGCCGGTCCAGCCAGCGCTGCACCAGGTGGCCATAGGTCTCGGCGATGCCCGCGCGCTGCAGCACCTGGGCCAGGCTGTGGCGCTCGCCCGCCGCCTTGAACAGCCCGCCATCGCGCAGGGTGCGCACGGCGTGGGCCGAGGTGATGCGCTCCAGGCAGGCCCACTTGGCGGGGTAGGAGGCGGCGTTCAGGTCGAGCGGGCCGCGTTCGGCCTGGCGCTGGAGCGCGCGCGTGAGCGTGTCCCAGCGGCGGGCGGCACCGTCGGCCGGGGCGGCCGGCTGGCCCACCACGTCCATCCAGTGGCGGCGCTCGCGGAAGGGGTACGTGGGCAGGGCCACGCGCTGGCGGGCCTGGCCGGCGTCGAGCGCGGCCCAGTTCACGTCCGTGCCCGCGAGGTACAGGCGCTGCAGGCCTTCGAGCAGGTCGGTCCAGTCGGCGCGCTCGCGGTGCAGCGAGGGCAGCCATTCGACCGGCGCGCCAGCGGCGCATTCGGCGCCCATGCCCAGCAGCACGGGGTGTGGGCCGATCTCGATGAAGTGCGTGATGCCCTGGGCCAGCAGCACCTGCAGGGACTGCTCGAAGCGCACGGGCTGGCGCATGTGGTCCAGCCAGTAGCCCGGGCGCCCGATCTCTTCCACGCCCGCGAACTGGCCCGTGAGGTTGGACACCAGCGCGATCTGCGGCGCCGAGAAGCGCACGCCTTCGAGCGCGCGGCCGAACTCGGGCAGCACCGGCTCGATCCAGCGCGAATGCGCCGCGTGCGGCACGCGCAGCGCCTTCGCGCGCACACCGGCGCGCTCCAGGTGGGCCAGCAGCGCGTCCACCTCGGTGCGCAGGCCGCTGACGACGAAGTGCTCGGGGCCGTTGTAGGCGGCGATGGTCAGCGCGCCGCCGGCACGGGCCAGCTCGGCCGTCACCACCGCCTCGGGCGCGAAGACCGCGGCCATGCCGCCGTCGGCGGGCAGCGCGTGCGTGAGGCGGCCGCGCTCGGTGACCAGGCGCAGCGCGTCGTCGAGCGGGAGCATGCCGGCCACGCAGGCGGCGGCGTACTCGCCCAGGCTGTGGCCCATCACGGCCACCGGCTCGATGCCCCAGGAGCGCCAGAGCGCGGCCAGCGCGTACTCGATGGCGAAGGTGGTGGGCTGCGCGTAGAGCGTGTCGTTGATCGGCGAGGCCTCGCCGGGCGCGGCGAAGATCACCTCCAGCAGGCCACGCGGCAGCAGGGGCGCGAGGCGTGCGGCGCAGTCGTCCAGCGCCTGGCGGAACACCGGCGCGCTGTCGTACAGGGCCCGGCCCATGCCGGCGTACTGGGCGCCCTGCCCGGTGAACAGGAAGGCCACCTGCGGGCGCTGCGCGCCTTGCACCTGGCTGGCCTCGGCCTGGGCCAGGCCCTGGCGGATCCCGTCGAGGTCGGCACCGACCACGGCCACGCGGTGACTGAAGTGGGCCCGGCCGGCGTTGGCGGTGAAACAGAGGTCGGCCAGGGGCGCGGTGGCCGTGGCCAGCGCGGCCTCGTGGCGGCGCACCAGTTCCTGCAGCGTGGCGCCGTCGCGCGCGGAGAGCGCCAGCAGGTGCAGCGGGCGGTCCTTGCCCGCCGGGGCGGGTGTCTTCTGCGGGGCTTCTTCGAGGATGACGTGGGCGTTGGTGCCGCTGAAGCCGAACGAGCTCACGCCCGCGAGGCGCCGGCCTTCGATCGGCGCCCAGGGCGTGACCTGCGCGGGCACGGTCAGCGCCAGGCGGTCCCACGCAATGTGCGGGCTGCCGGTGCGGAAGTGCAGGTGCGGCGGGATCTCGCGCCGCTGCATCGCCAGCACCACCTTGATCACGCCGGCCATGCCGGCGGCCGCTTCCAGGTGGCCGATGTTGGTCTTGACCGAGCCGATGGGCAGCGGCTGCGCCGCGCTGCGGCCCTCGCCCAGCACCGCGCCGAGCGCGCCCACCTCGATCGGGTCGCCCAGCGGCGTGCCGGTGCCGTGCGCTTCCACATAACCGATCGCGCTCGCCGGCACCCGGGCCGAGGCCAGCGCCGCGCGCAGCACGGCCTCCTGGGCCGGGCCGTTGGGCGCGGTCAGGCCGCCGCTGCGGCCGTCCTGGTTGAGCGCGCTGCCGCGCACCACGGCCAGCACACGGTCGCCCTGCGCCAGCGCGTCCGAGAGGCGGCGCAGCACGAGCACCGCGCAGCCTTCGCCGCGAACGTAGCCGTCGGCCTCGGCGTCGAAGGTCTTGCAGCGGCCATCGGCCGCCATCATGCGGGCGCGCGAGAAGTTGATGTTCATCTCGGGCGTGAGGATCAGGTTCACCGCCCCGGTGAGCGCCCGGTCGCACTCGCCCGCGCGCAGCGCCTGGCAGGCCTGGTGCAGGGCCACCAGCGAGGAGGAGCAGGCGGTGTCCACCACCACCGCCGGCCCCTGCAAGCCCAGGAAGTAGGACAGCCGGCCGGCCACCACGCTGTAGGCGTTGCCGGTGCTGAAGTAGGCGTCGATCAGCTCGCGGTGGGCGAACAGCGCGCGGCCGTAATCGTTGTTGCTCACGCCCAGGTAGACGCCGGTGCGCGAGCCCGCGAGTTCGGGGCCGGCGTGGCCAGCGTCTTCCAGCGCCTCCCAGCTCACCTGCAGCATGAGGCGCTGCTGCGGGTCCATGCTGGCGGCCTCGCGCGGCGAGATGCCGAAGAACTCGGCGTCGAAGCGGTCCACCTGGTCGATGAAGCCGCCGAAGCGCGTGGTCATCTTGCCCGGCGCGTCCGGGTCTTCGGCGTAGAGCGCGTCGAGCGACCAGCGGTCCGCCGGGATGCCCTGGATCGCGTCGGTGCCCGACCACAGCAGCTCGGCGAAGCTCTCGGCGTCGTGCACACCGCCGGGCAGGCGCATGCCCATGCCGACGATGGCGATGGGTTCGTGCAGCGCCGCCTGCGCGCGGGCCAACTGGGCCTTGAGATCGCGGATCTCGAGCAGCGCGCGCTTGACGGGGGTGAGCGCTTCGGCGCCCGGCGGGGTGTCTGTCATGTGTGCTCCGAGGACCCGCTTTCGAGTTCCTTCAACAAGAGGGCTTCGGCTTCTTCATCGCTGAGGTCGGCCAGTTCATCGAGCGCGGGCGGCGCGGCGGCGGGCGCGGCGAACGATTGCGCGGGCGCCGCCTCGACCTCCAGGCCCAGCGTGCGCAGCAGGCTGGTGGCCAGGGCGTCGAGCGTGGGGTAGTCGAACAGCAGCGTGGCCGGCAGCGGGTGCGCGAAGGCTTTGGCCAGGGCGTTGCGCAGCTCCACCGCCATCAGGGAGTCGAGGCCGACTTCCTTGAGTGCGATGCGGGGCTGCAGCGGCTGTGCCGATTCCAGGCCCAACACCTGCAAGGTGCGCTCGCTCAGGTAGGCGATGAGGGCCGCGCGGCGCTGGCCGCTGGGCATGGCCTGCAGCCGCTCCAGCACCGCTGGCCCGGCGGGCGGGGCAGCGGGCGCCGTGGTGGGCATGGCGGTGGCCAGGGTCTGGAAGAAGCCCGCGTCGGCCCCGGCCGGCAACTGCGCCAGGAAGCGCGTCCAGTCGATCGGCAGCACCAGCGCATGGGCGGTGCCCTCCTGCAGCAGCTGCGCCAGCGCGGCGAAGCCGGTGGCGGGCGTGATCTGGCCCAGGCCGCGCGCGGCCCACGCGCCGTGGCCGCTGCTGGCCGACTGGGCGGCCATGCCGACCTCGGCCCAGGCGCCCCAGGCCACGCTCAGGGCGGGCAGGCCCTGGCGATGGCGCGCGTGGGCCAGGGCATCGAGTTCGGCGTTCGCGGCCGGGTAGGCCCCCTGCCCCGCCGCGCCCAGCCACAGGCCGGCGGCGGAATAGAGCACGAAGAGATCGAGCGGCAGGTGGCGCGTGAGATCGTGCAGCACCCAGGCGCCGTGGGCCTTGCCGCGCAGCACGGCCTGGCAGCGCGGCCAGGTCTGGCGCAGCAGCACGGCGTCGTCCAAGGCGCCGGCGGCGTGCACCACGCCGCGCAGCGGCGGCATGGTGCGTGAAAGGCTCTCGAGCACCGAGGCCATGCGCTCGCGGTCGGCGGCGTCGGCCTCGAAGGTGTTCACGGTGGCGCCCTGCGCGCGCAGTTCGGCGATCACCGCCCGCGCGTGGTCGCCAGGCGCCGAGCGGCCGCTGAGCGCCAGGTGGCGCGCGCCCGAGGCGACCAGCCAGCGCGCCGTTTCCAGGCCCAGGCCACCCAGGCCGCCGGTGATCCAGTAGGTGGCGTCGGCGGCGATCGCCGCCGGCTGCGGCACGCGCAGCACGATCTTGCCCACGTGCTTCGCTTGCGCCATGAAGCGGAAGGCTTCCTGCGCGCCTTCCAGTGGGTAGATCCGCACCGGCAGGGGCGCAAGACTGCCATCGGCGAAGGCCTCGAGCAGGTCGTCGAACATGGGCCGCAGCAGGCCGTGGTCGGCCTGGGCTTCGGAGCCCAGGTCGTAGGCGTGGTAGCGCACATCGGGCCGCAGCGCGGCGGCGCTGTCCACGGTCAGGATGTCGCGCTTGCCCAGTTCCAGGAAAGTGCCGCCCTGGCCCAGCGCGCCCAGCGTGGCGGGAATGAAATCGCCGGCCAGGGAGTTGAGCACCACGTGCACGCCCTGCCCGTTCGTGGCGGCGCGCAGCTCGTCGGCGAAGGCGAGCGAACGCGAATCCATCACTTGCGCCACGCCCATCCGGCGCAGCAGCTCGCGCTTGTCGGGCGAGCCCGCCGTGGCGAACACCTGGGCGCCCGCGCGCAGCGCGAGCTGCACCGCGGCCAGGCCCACGCCACCGGCGGCGGCGTGGATCAGCACGCGCTGGCCCGGCCGCAGTTGGGCGAGGCGGTGCAGGCCGTGGTGGGCGGTGAGAAACGCCACCGGCAGGGCCGCGGCGTCTTCCACGGCCATGCCGGCCGGCAGCTTGGCGAGAAAGGCCGCCGGCACGGTCACGTCCGTGCCCAGGCTGCCGGGCGCGTAACCGAACACGGTGTCGCCCACCGCGAGCCCCTCGACGCCCGCGCCGATGTCGGTGACCTCCCCGGCGCACTCGGCGCCCAGCGGCACGCCGGGCGCGCTGTACATGCCCAGGGTGAGCAGCACGTCGCGGAAATTGATGCCGGCCGCGCGCACGCGCAGGCGCACTTCGCCGGCCTGCAGGCGGTGGGGCGTGGAGGCCTGCAGCCGCGCACCGTCGAGCGTGCCGGCCTGGGCCACCACCCAGTGGCGGGGCTCGCTGCGGCGCGCACCCTCGCCCCGGCGGTGGCGCACCAGCCGGGCCGCCCAGCGCTGCGCGCCACGCAGGGCGATGCGCTGCGGGGACGCGGGGGGTTGCCGCAATTCGGTCAACAGGTTCAGGGCCGCGTTCGCGGTGTCCGTGGGGTCCAGGTCGATCGCATGGACCTGCAGTTCCGGGTGCTCGACCGCCACCACGCCCGCCAGGCCCCAGAGGCCGGCCGCACGCGGCCGCAGGGCGTCGGCGGCTTCCTGGCCGCTGACCGCCTGCGCGCCCCGGCTCACCAGCCACAGCGGCGCGGGCGCGGCGCCCAGGCCCTGCACCAGCGCGAGCGCGCTGCCCACGGTGAGCCAGTCGTCGTCGTGCTCGGCGGGCCCGTCGAGCGGCGCCGTGTCCAGGCTCCAGAGATGCACCACGCCGCGCCACGGGCCGGCGGTGTCCAGGGAGTCGCCCGGTCGCACGCGCACGCACTGCGCGCCGGCCTGCGTCAGGCGGTCCGCGAGTTCGTCGGCCACACCGGAGCGGTCGGCCAGCAGCAGCCAGCGGCCTTGCAGATCGGCCGTGGCGGCGAGCAGCGGCTGGGGCTGCCAGGCCAGGTCGTACAGCAAACCGTCGCTGGCATCGGCGGCCGCGAAGGCGCTGGCGTCGGCCGGGGCGAAACGCATGCCGTCCAGGCGGGCGACCACGGTGCCGTCGGGTTCGCAGAGGGTCACGCGCGCGGTGAGCGAGCTGCCGGTCTCGACCACGCTCGCCGACACCTGGAGGCGCCGCGACCGCGACGGGCGCAGCAGCAGCTCGTCCACCCCCAGCGGCAGGTAGAGGCTGGGCGGCAGGCCGCCACCGGCGTGGCCCGCGGCCACGGAACAGAGCTGCAGCGCGCCATCGAGCAACACGGGGTGCAGGGCATGGCCCGTGGCCAGGCCTTCGTCAGGCAGTTCCACCCAGCCGCTGGCCACGCCAGGGCCGGACGCCACGTCCCGCAGCACGCGGAAACGGGGACCGAAGGCCACGCCGAGTTCGGCAAAGCGCTGGTGGACCGCCGAGGCGTCCACGGTGTGGTCGGTGGTCACGGCATCGGCCACCTCGGCACCGTTCGCGGCCACGGCGCGGGCGTTCGCCACCGGCTGCCACCCATCGCCATCGAGCGCCTGGTGCAATTCGAGGTCCACGGCGCCACCCTCGTCCAGCGTGGCCGAGACCTGCCACCGCGTGGCCGGCTCGTCCGCCTCGGCGATGACCAGCGGGCGCGAGAGCGTGAAGCCGGTGAGCCGCACGGCGTCGGCCCGCAGCAGGTCGCGCGCGGCCGCGCCCAGCACGTCCATCATGGCGGCGGCCGGCATCAGCAGGCGGCCGAAGATGCGGTGGTCGTTCAGCCAGGCGTGCGCGGCGGAGGCATCACCCTCGTGGATGCGCATCTTCTGGCTCGCCATGGGCAGGCGCCGGCCGAGCAAGGGGTGCACGGCCGCGCCCTGTGCCGTTGAAACGCTCGGGGTCGAAACAGGGCGCGGGCGGATCCAGTGGCGCTTGCGCTGCCAGGGGTAGGCCGGCAGCGGCACCACCTGCCCGCCGTCGGGCTGGAGCGCGTCCCAGGCCGGCATGAGGCCGGCGGCGTACAGGCCGGCGCAGGCCTGCAGCAGGGTTTCGCGCTCGGGCTTGCCGCGGCGCAGCGAGGTCAGCAAACGGGGCTCCACCTCCGCACCGGCCAGGCATTCGGCGATCGAGGCGCCGAGCACCGGGTGGGGGCCGATTTCGAGGAACACGTCGAAGCCGTCGTCCGCCATGGCCTGGATGGCCGGGGCGAAGCGCACCGTCTGGCGCACGTTGCGGCCGAAGTAGCCGACGTCGAGCGGCTGCGGGTCGAGCAAGGCGCCCGTGACGGTGGAGTAGACCGGCACGCCCGGCGCCGCGCAGCGCAGGCCCGCGAGTTCGTCGGTGAGCCGCTGCTGGAACGGCGCCATCTGCGCGCTGTGGAAGGCGTACTGCACCGGCAGCATGCGGTGGGCCACACCGCGTGCCGTGAGCTGGTCGAGCGCCTCGTCCAGGGCCTTCGCGTCGCCCGAGAGCACCACGCTGCGCGGCCCATTGAGCGCGGCCACGGAGAGTTGCCCGTTCCACGGCCTCACGAATTCGTCGGCGGCCTCGGCGCTCAAGCCGACCGAGGCCATGCGCCCCAGACCGGTGGCCTGCTGCATGGTGCGGCCCCGATCCCAGACCACGCGGATCGCGTCGGGCAACGGGAGCACACCTGCCACGTGCAGCGCGGCCATCTCGCCGATGCTGTGGCCCACCAGGCCATCGGGCTGGATGCCCCAGGATTTCCAGAGCGCCACCAGCGCCACTTGCAAAGCGAACAGCGCGGGCTGCGCGACCTCGGTTTCGCCGAGCCGCGAGTGCGCTTCGTCCGCCGCCAGGGCGTCCAGCAGCGACCAGCCCGAGAGCGGGCGCAGCAGCGCGTCGCACTCGGTCATCACCGCGCGGAACACGGGCTCGCTGGCCAGCAGTTCGCGGCCCATGGCGTGCCACTGCGGCCCCTGCCCGCTGAACACGAAGGCCACGCGCGGCAGCGCGATGGACGAGCGCTGGCCGCTGGCCAGCGCCGGCGCGTCTTCGCCGAGCGCGAACTGGTTCAGGCGCGCGGCGATGTCTTGAGCCGACTGGCCGACCACGGCCAGGCGCACATCGTGGTGCGTGCGGCGCTCGGCGGCGGTGAACACGGCATCGGGCAGGGCCACCACGCCCTGGGTGAGGAAACCGGCCCAACGCTGCGCCACGGCGCGCAGGGCCTCGGGGCTTTTGGCCGACAGGGGCAGCAGGTGCCCGGTGCCGTCGCCGGGCGGGGACGGCTCGGCCGGCAGCGCCGGGGCCTCTTCCACGATCACGTGGGCGTTGGTGCCGCCCACGCCGAAGGAACTCACGGCGGCGCAGCGCGCCTGTGCGCCACGCGGCCAGGGCGTGAGCGCGGTGGCCACGGCCAGGCGCGTGCCGGCGAGCGAGATGTGGTGGCTCAGGCGGGTGAAATTGGGTTGCGGCGGGATCGCCTCGTGCTGCAGCGCCAGCACGGTCTTGATCAGGCCGACCACACCGGCGCCCGCTTCGAGGTGGCCGATGTTGGCCTTGGCCGCGCCGATGTAGCAGGTGCCGGCGCCGGGCGCGGGCTGGCCCACGGTGGCGGCCAGGGCCTCCACCTCGATCGGGTCACCCAGCGCGGTGCCGGTGCCATGGGCCTCGACGAAACCGATGCGGTGGGGTTCGAGCTGCGCGTTGTCCAGCGCCTCGCGCACCATGGCCTGCTGGGCCAGGCCGTTGGGGGCGGCCAGCAGCGTGGAGTGGCCGTCGGAGTTCACGGCCGAGCCGCGCAGCACGCCGAGCACGCGGTCGCCATCGGCCACCGCGTCGGCCAGGCGCTTGAGCACCACCACGCCACAGCCTTCGCCCCGGCCGAAGCCGTCGGCCGATTCGTCGAAGGTCTTGCAGCGGCCGTCGGGCGCCATGAAGCCGACCTTGGACAGCGAGACCATCAACTCGGGCGAGATCATCAGCGACACGCCACCGGCCACCGCGAGATCGCTTTCGCCGCTGCGCAGGCTCTGGCAGGCCAGGTGGATCGCCACCAGCGAGGACGAGCAGGCGGTGTCGATCGACAGGCTGGGGCCGCGCAGGTCCAGCAGGTAGGACAGCCGGTTGGCGACCACGCTGTGCAGCGTGCCGGTGAGCGTGCGCGCGTCGACGGCGGCCAGGTCGTTGTGCTGCATCTGCGCGTAGTCGCTGTGGTAGCTCGCGATGTACACGCCGGTGCGGCTGCCTTGGAGGTGCGCCTCGGACAGGCCGGCGTCGTCCAGCGCCTCGATGGCGACTTCGAGCAACAGGCGCTGCTGGGGATCCATGCGCTCGGCCTCGCGCGGCAGCACGCCGAAGTACGCGGCGTCGAAGCCGTCGATGCGGTCGAGGAAGCCACCCCATTTGGTGAGCGACTTCGCGGGTGCGGCGGCATCGGTGCTGTACCAGGCATCACCGTCCCAGCGGTCGGCGGGCACTTCGCGGATCGCCTCGCGGCCATCGCGCAGCAGTTCCCACAGATCGGCCGGCGACTCCACGCCGCCGGGCGTGCGGCAGCCCATGCCGACCACCGCGATGGGGTCGGCGCGCAGCACCGGCTCGGCCGATTCGCGCAGTTGTCGCGCCATCAGCGCGAGCTTGAGCGCGGACAGGCCTTTGAGCGCGTCGGATGCCATCAGCCTCCTCCCCGGCGGCGGTTGCCGCGCAGCGCCAGCAAGGCGTCTTCATCGGACAGGGCGGCCACGACGGGCGCGGCCGGTGGTGGGGAGGCATCCTGGGCCGGTGGCGCCACCGGCGCGGCGGCATCGGCGCCCGCCAGATGGGCGGCCAGCGCTTCCACCGTGGGGTAGTTCCAGGCCAGGGTCGCCGACAGCGAGCGGCCCGTGGCGGCTTCGAGCCGGTTGCGCAGTTCCATGGCCATCAAGGAGTTCAGTCCCATCGAGCCCAGGGCCTTGCGCGGGTCCAGGCGCGCGGGCGCGATGCGCAGCACCGCCCCCACGGCTTCCTTCACCAGGCCCTCCAGCAGGCGGCGCCGTTCGGCCGGCGCTGCCGTGGCGAGTTGTTCACCCAGGCCCGTGGTGGCGACCGGTGCCGCCGGCAAGGCGGCCAGCAGGTCGCGGCAAAGCGGCGCGGAGCGGCCGGCCCGTGCCATCGCGAAGGCCGCCCAGTCCAGAGGCACCACGATCAGGTGCGCCTCGCGGCGCTGGCACAGCCAGGGGAACAGCGCGGCGCCTTGCGCGGGCTCGAACGCCCGGATGCCCTGGCGCTCCATCTGCGCGACGTTCCGGGCACCGGCGTCGCCGTGCACGAGGCCGGTGCCGGCCCACACGCCCCAGCCGATGCTGAGCGCGGGCAGGCCGCGCGCGCGCCGGTCCTGCGCCAGCGCGTCCAGCCCGGCGTTGGCGGCCGCGTAGTTGGCCTGGCCCGCCTGCGCGAACACGGCGCCGGTGGAGGAAAAGGTGACGAACAGGTCGAGGTCGGGCAGCAGCTGGTCCAGCCAGCGCGCGCCCTGCAGCTTGGGCCGCAGCACCGCGTCGAAGGCGGCCTCGTCCATCTGGCCGGCCAGGCGGTTGTCGAAGGTGCCGGCGGCGTGCACCACGCCCCGGATCGCCGGCCAGGCCTCGGCGGCATAGCGCGCGAGGAAGGCTTGCAACTGATCCTTGTCGGCCACGTCCACCGCGGCGACGTGCACCGAGGCGCCCAGGGCTTCGAGCGCGCGCACGGCGGCCACGCGCCGGCCTTCGGTACTGGCGGGGTCGAGCGCGCCCCAGGCCGCGCGCTCGGGCAAGGGGGTGCGGCCCAGCAGCACCAGCCGGCGCGCCCCGCCTTCCACCATGGCCTGTGCCACGTGGCCGGCCACGCCGCCCAGGCCACCGGTGATGAGGTAGGCCGCGTCGGCGCGCCACGCAAAGGGCTGCGCCAGGCGGTCGCGCTCGGCGCGCGCCAGGCGCAGGACATGGCGATAGGGGCCGCGCCAGGCGACCTGGTCTTCGCCATCGGCGCACAGCAGGTGGTCCGCCAACGCGCCTGCGCCGCGGGCGGCGTCGAAGTCCGCGCCGAGGTCGATCAGACCGCCCCAGTGTTCGGGGTGCTCTTCGGCGAGCACGCGGGCGCTGCCCCAGAGCGCGCCTTGCTGCAGCTGCACGCGCTCGCCCGGCACCACCGCCTGGGCAGCCTGGGTGATGAACCAGAGGCGGGCGTCGGAGCCCGCGCTGCGCAGAGCGCGCAGCGCCTGCAAAGGGAGAAACGGCGCCGTGGCGTCCTCTTTCGCCCAGAGCACCACATGGTCGCAAGGCTCGGCAAGCGCGGCGTGCAGCCCGGCCAGCGGCACGCCGCGCGCCTGCATGCCCGAGGCGCGCAGCGCGGCCACCAGGGCCTCGTCGGCCGCACCGACCACCAGCCAGCGCGAAGCGCGCGGCGCGCTGTCGTGGGAAGGGTCGCTGGCGGTCCATTGGAGCTGGTACAGCCAGTCCAGCGAAGCGGCGTCCGGCTTGCGGGTCGGGCCCGGCGCGCCGCTGGCGTTGAAGCTCGGCACCTCGGCCGCGTCGGCCCAGTGCCGTTCTCGCTGCCAGGGATAGGAAGGCAGGTCCACCCAGCGGCCCGGCGCCGGCTGGCTCGCGCGCCAGTCCACGGGAATACCGTGCGTCCACAGGGCGCCCAGTGCGGCGCGGGCCCCCAGGCAGGCCGGCTCGTCGCGGTGGCCGCAGGCCACGGTGGCGATGTCGCGCGCGGCGATCTGCGCGGTCTGCTGCAGGGACGGCAGCAGGACCGGGTGTGGGCCGAGTTCGACGAACACGGTGATGCCCTCGGTCAGCATCTGCTCCACGGCGTGCGAGAACAGCACCGGGCGGCGCAGGTTGTCCGCCCAGTAGGCGGCGGGCATTTCATGGCCCTCGACGCGGCGCGCGCGCACGGTGGAATACAGAGGGCAGCGGGCGGCCGAGGGCGACAGGCCGTCGAGTTGCTGGGCCAGTTCCTGCGCGAGCGGCTCCATCTGCGGGCTGTGCGAGGCCACATCCACCTTCACCAACCGGCAGAAGATCTGCTCGCGCTCGAGTTCGGCCATCACGGCCTGCACCGCCTCGGGCTCGCCCGAGATGACGCTGGATCGCGGGCTGTTGCTCACCGCCACCGACAACCGGTCTTCCCGGCCTCGCAGGCGCTGGCGCGCATCCTCCATCGACAGCTCCACCAGGGCCATGGCGCCCAGGCCGCTGACGCGCCGCATGAGCCGGCTGCGCGCGCACACGATCTGCATGGCCTGCCCGATGTCGAGCACGCCGGCGATGCAGGCCGCGCCCACCTCGCCCATGCTGTGGCCCACCACCGCGTCGGGCTCCACGCCCCAGGAGCGCAGCAGCGCCGCGTAGGCGATCGCGAGGGACACCAGCACCGGCTGCACCACGTCGATGCGGTCGAGCTGGGCGTCGGCGCTGCCGGGTTCGGCCTGCAACAGGGCCAGGATGGACACGTCCAGGTAGGGCCGCGCGGCGGCATCGCACTGCGAAAGGATGTCGCGAAACACGGGCTCGTGAGCGATCAGCTGCCGCGCCATGCCGCTCCACTGCGCGCCCTGCCCGGGCACGACGAAAGCGAGCCGCGGACGCTCACCGGGGCGCGCCTGGACGCCCTCGCCTTCGCCCGAAGCGAAGCGCTGCAGGGCCTCGCGCAGCGAAGCCGCGTCCTGCGCGGCGAAAGCCGCCCGGACTTCCAGCGCCGAGCGCCGCAGCGCGGCCGCCTGGCAGAGTTCCTCCAGCGCCAGGGCCTCCGCGTCCGCGAGCCGATCGGCATACCGGGAAGCGAGCGCGCGCAAGGCCTCCGGGCTCCTGGCGGACAGCGGAAGCACCACCGCCGGGCCGGGGGCGGCGGGCGAAGCCTTCGCCTCGACCGCCGGCGCCTCCTGCAACACGACGTGGGCGTTGGTGCCCGCGATGCCGAACGAGTTGACGCCCGCCACGCGCGGGGTGCCCGATGCCGGCCAGGCCGCGAGCGAGGTCGGCACGCGAAACGGCAGCTCGCCCCAGGGCACGCCGGGATTGGGATTCACGAAATGCAGGCTGGCCGGCACCGCACCGTGGTGCAGCGCGAGCGCGGCCTTGATCAGCCCGGCCACGCCGGCCGCGCCCTCGGTGTGGCCGATGTTGGTCTTGACCGACCCGATGTGGCAGGTGCTGCCCGCCTCGCGGGCATCACCCAGCACGGCGCCCAAGGCGGCGATCTCCACCGGGTCGCCGGCGCGCGTGCCGGTGCCATGCGCTTCCACGTACGACACCTGCGAGGCGGCCACGCCGGCGTCGCGGTAGGCGGCGCGCAGCATCTCTTCGTGGCCGATGCGGCTGGGCCGGCCCATCACGCCGCTGCTGCGGCCATCGTTGTTCACCGCGCTGCCGCGAATCACCGCGTAGATGCGGTCGCCGTCGCGCACCGCGTCGGCCAGCCGCTTGAGCACCACCAGCCCAGCGCCTTCGCTGCGCACGTAGCCGTCGCCCGAGGCGTCGCCGAACTTGCAGTGGCCGTCGGCGGCCATCATGCGACTCTGCGAGTAGCCGATGGTGATGTGCGGCTGCAGGATCATGTTCACACCGCCGGCCAGGGCCAGGCGCGTCTCGCCGCTGCGCAGGCTGCGCACGGCCAGGTGCACCGCCGCCAGCGACGACGAGCAGGCCGAATCGATCGTCAGGCTCGGCCCGCGAAAGCCGAACACGTAGGAGATGCGCCCCGACGAGGCGTAGCGCCCGCTGCCCAGCGTGGACGGGAAGTCGATCGCCTCGGGTTGGGCGAACAGCCGGGACTCGAAATCACTGACCCACTGGCCGATGTAGACCGCCGTGTCGCTGCCTTCGAGCTGCGGCACGTCCTGGCCGGCGTCTTCCAGCGCCTCCCAGGCCGTCTCCAGCAGCACGCGCTGCTGGGGATCGATCACCTGCGCCTCGCGCGGCGAAATACCGAAAAAATCGGCATCGAACAGGTCCATGCGATCGAGGAAGCCACCGCGCCGCGACATCATGCGGCCCGGGGTCGCGGGGCGCGCGTCGAAAAACCGCTGGAGGTCGATGCGGTCGGCCGGCACCTCGCCAATCGCATCCTGCCCTTCGCTCAAAAGCCGCCAGAAGCTGGCGGAGTCGATCACGCCCCCCGGGAAGCGGCACCCGATGCCCACGATGGCGACGGGTTCCTTCGAGGGGTGGTTCATGCCGAGGTCTCACGCGGCCGGGCCTCGGCCAGCAGCGGCGCCAGCGTGGCCGACAGGTCGGCCAGCAGCGGATCTTTCTGCGCCTGGAGGTAGAAGTGATCGCCCGGGAACACCCGCACGCGGAACGCGCCCTGGGTTTCGCCGCGCCAGCCGTCCAGGTGCGCGCGCGGCGTCAGCGGATCGTCCGAGCCGCCGAACACCGTGACCGGGCAGGCCAGCGGCGCGCGGGAGGCCGGCGGCAGGTGGGTCTCCAGCGCGTGGATGTCGGCCCGCAGCGCGGGCAACAGCAACGCCAGCAGCTCCTCGTGCTCGGCCACCTCGGGCGGAATGCCACCGTAGCGGCGGTTGATCTCGGTCACGAAATCGGCGTCCGACAGGACGTGCAGCAGGGGATCGGGGTTGGGCCAGTGCGGCGGCCGCCGGCCCGAGACGAACAGGTGGCGCGGCATCGGCGCGCCGGTCGCGTGCAGCGCACGCGCCACTTCGCTCGAGAGCACCGCACCCATGCTGTGGCCAAAAAAGGCGAACGGCAGATCGAGATGGGGTTGCAGCGCGGCCACCACGGCGCTGACGAGCTCGGGCAGGTGCGTCATCGCGGGCTCGTTCAGGCGGTTGGCGCGGCCAGGCAGCTGGATCGCGCAGAGCTCCAGATCGGCGGGCAGCGCAAGCGACCAGGGCCGGTACACGGCCGCGCCCACCCCGGCATGGGGAAAGCAGAACAGGCGGGCCCGCGCCTGCGGCCTGGGCGTGAAGCGTTGCAACCACAGGCTGTTCATCGCGCGCCCCACAGCCAGGCTGAAGATGGCGTCCCGATGGTCACGGTTGTTCCGCGGTCAGGATGTGAAGCGGTCCAGCGTTTCATCGTGTCGTCCCTTGCGATTCACCCCCCGCCACCATCGCGCGGCGAGGCGTGAACGTCTCTGCCTTCATGAAAGAATGATGTTACCAAACGTAGCATCGTGACAACGCGAAAGTACCTGCCATTAAGTGCATTTCCGCACACTTGGGGACGGGGCAGCAGTGAGGTAGTACTAGGTTGTCGCACTGCACTGGAAAGTGCTCGTGCACTATAGACGAATCCCTTCTCCTCCCAGCCCGGAAATATGACCATTCAAGCAGCCTTTTCCGCATGACCGCCACGCACCTGACCTCACCCGAAGCCATCGGCATCACCCTCTGGCTCGTCGACCTGAGCCTGCCCTCGTCGGACCCCGGCGATCCCGACCAGGTCGCGCTGCTCAGCGCGACCGAAAGGGCCAAGGCCGGCCGCTTCCATTTCGAGCGCGATGCCCGCCGTTACCGCGCCAGCCACACGGCGCTGCGCCAGCTGCTGGCGCAGGTCACGGGCCAGCCCGCGCGCGTCCTGAGCTTCGTCGAAGGCCCGTTCGGCAAACCGCGCCTGCGGGGCGAGGGGCAGCCCCACTTCAACATGAGCCACAGCGGCGACTGGGCGCTGATCGGGCTTTGCGCCGACGCGCCGATCGGCGTGGACATCGAGGTGCCACGGGAGATGAACGACCTCGAATCGCTGGCGCAGCGCAATTTTTCCCCGGCCGAGTTCCTGGCCCTGTGCGCGGTCGATCCGGACCAGCGCCTGGAGGCCTTCCTGCGCTGCTGGACCCGCAAGGAAGCCTGCCTCAAAGCCCTGGGCAGCGGCCTGTCCATCGAGCCCGGGGTGTTCGAGGCGGGGATCGAGACCGAGCCTCGGTTCACCGCGATCGACGTCCAGGGTCAGGCCTGTGCCATGGCGGTGCACAGCCTGGCACTGCCATTCCCCGGCCAGGCCGCCTGCGCGCGCCTGGCGGACACCGACCGCCACCTGGCGATGTAGCGGACGGCTTTCAGGCGCCCGCGCGGGGCCGGTCGCGGCGCCACCAGGCACCGGCGTTCCACAGGCTCAGCAGGCGCGCGCGGTACCAGTCGCGCCGCAGCTCGCCCACCTGGGCCAGCGCCCAAGTGGCGGCCAGCACCGCCAACAGGAGCACGCCGTACAGGCCCCAGCCGGGCTGCGACAGGCCCAGGGCGCTGGCGAACACCAGCAGGGTGAAATGGATCAGGTAGAAGCTGAAGGTGAAGCCGGCGAGCCGCTGGATCCAGCGCGCCCCGGCCCCCTTGAAGTCCCATTCACAACGCGCGCAGCCGATGACGAAGCCCGCGAAGATCAGGGCCACCACGTAGTCCGACAGCACATGGACCGTGGAACCGGGGTCGAAAGGCACGGGCAGGACCTGGCTGAAACCGGCGTACAGGCGGCGCGATGCCTCGTCGGTCATGCCTCGCAGGCCCGACAGGAAAAACACCAGGTAGGCGGCCACGGCAAGGCCCATGAGCAGCCGAGCGGCGCGCGGCCCCATCCGCAGGCCGGGCAGGCGCCGCTGGAGCCAGACGCCCAGCAGCCAGACCGGCAGCAGCAGCACGATGCGCGGCCCCATCACGGCCAGTACCCCGATCAGGGCGACCCAGCGCAGCGGCCCGCGCAGAAACAGGGCCACGCCGAACAACACGTAGTACCAGACCTCGTAACCGAGCGACCAGTACGGTGCCATGCTGAACGGCTGGATGGCGCCGAACCAGGTCTCGCCCAGAAACAACCAGTGGAACGGCAGGTAGAACCAGAGCCTGGGGTACTGCCAGTCGGGTGTGTACAGGCTGGGGTTGAGCCGCATCCCGACCAGATCGATGGCCAGGGCCAGCAGCACCGCGGGCAGCGCGACGGAGTACACGCGCGAGAGGCGCGCCAGCGCGTACCGCCCTCCGCTGAGCTGGCGATCGCGGGTGGTGTGCGCGATCACCAGGCCGGAGATCACGAAGAAGGCGATCACCGCATCATCGGCCGACCGGTGCCAGGTGAGCGTGAGCGCCGATGGCGCCACCTTGAGGTAGACCGAATGCCCGATGTAGACCGCCAGGGCCGCGAGCACGCGGCACAGGTCCAGCCACACGGAGAGCGCGGGCGTCATCGTCGCGGCAGGGCGCGCGGCATCGCTGGTCGCGGGCATGGGGGAACTCCGTCTGGGGGGGACGCTCAATGTAACAAATAGTTGACAAAGTGGACCCGCAAAAGTGGTGGGATTCCGCATTGCTTCACATCTGGCGAGGAATCGAATGCCCCAAACGCGACGAAACCCGTACACACTGCCGTACCACTGGAAAACCTTCGAAACCAGACGCCGTCGAGTCATGTCGGCTCACTACAATGCCACGCAACACCTGAGCCCCCCGTGAACCGCCCAGAGGCACTCGCCACCGCCGCGCCGCCGCACCCGCGTGCCCCCCTGCCCCAACGAAAATCCGGGAACCTCCGTTGAACATAAGAAAAAAAATCGGCCTGCAGTTTTTGGTGAGCAATGGCGCCACGGTCGCCAACTTCGCCCTGTCGGTCATCCTGGCGCGCCTGCTGACCCCCACGGACATCGGCATCTTCTCGATGAGCGCCATCCTCATCACCTTCGCGCACGTGTTCCGCGACTTCGGTGTGTTCTCCTACATCGTCAAGGAGAAGGAGGTCACGCAGCAGACCATCCGCACCGCGCTGGGCGTGCTGCTGGTGACGTCCTGGACCGTCGCCGCGATCCTGTTCTTCACGTCCGATGTGTGGTCGGTGTTCTTCAAGACACCCGAGGTCGGCGACGTGGTCAAGGTGCTGGCCATCGGCTTCGTCTTCATTCCGTTCGGCTCCATCCCCTACGCCCTGCTCACGCGCAACCTGGAGGTCAAGCGCACCTCCAAGGTCATGGCGATCTCGGTGGTGACCTACTTCATCACCACCATCGCCCTGGCCTACACCGGCCACGGCCACATGACCATGGCCTGGGCCAACCTGGTCAACATCATCGTCACGGGCGCGGCCTACCACTGGTACTCCACCACGCCCATGCCCTGGCTGCCCAGCCTCAAGGGCTGGAAGAAGATCACCCACTTCGGCACCGGCACCATCGTCACCTCCACCGTCGCCGCCCTGGACGCGGCGCTGCCCGACGTGATGCTGGGCAAGATGAGCACGCCCGCGGCCGTGGGCTATTTCAGCAAGGCCGCCTCGGCGGTCTCGCTGCCCTACACGGTGCTCAAGTCGACCATCGACTATTTCGCGCTGCCCTACCTCTCCAAGCTGCACCACGCCAACGAAGACATGGCGGCGGCGATCCAGCAGGCTTCGTCGTACATCTCCGTGGTCATCATCCCCGCCATGGTGTGGATGATGGTGATGGACCGGGAGATCATCCTGTTCCTGTTCGGTCCGCAGTGGGTGGCCAGCATCGACGTGATCCCCTGGCTGTGCCTCACGGGGGCCGCCGGCATCCTCTTTCGCCTGGTCACACCCGCGCTCACCAGCATCGGCAAGCCGTATGCGGCCGCCGTGCCCTCGCTGCTGGTGCTGTTGATCAAGGTGGTGCTGGCCATCATGCTGTTCGACGGCACCCTGGTGAGCTTCGGCATCGCCATGGCCATCGGCCAGATCGTGGGCATTCCGCTCTACGTCATGGTCAACAAGGTCTACTTCGGGCTGGGCGTGCGCCAGTGGCTGCGGGGCAATGTGCCCATCGTGCTGATCTCGCTGATCACCGGGACCTTCAGCTACGCGCTCAAGACCTACGTGCACCCCAACTTCCCGATCTTCTTCAGCCTGCTGTTCAACGGCGTGATGTTCGTCGCCGCCTGGTACGCCTGCATCATGCTGATGAAGCCGCCGATCGAAGCCGAGCTGCGGCGCTTCCAGGACAGCGCGGTGGCCTTGATCTTCAAGAAGGACGCGGCGGGCTGAACGGCCCCCGCGCCCACCGGCCTCAGGCCGGGGCTGGCGGCGGCACCTTGCTGGCCGCCACGGTCTTGCGGACGTGCTGCTTGAGCACCTCCATCAGGATCAGGAAGATGTAGGGCAGCTCGAAGTAGGCGGCGCTGAGCAGCGAGCCCGTCACCACGAAGGCCAGCAGGGCGGCGCCCAGCATGTCGGCCAGGTCGGACGCCCAGCGCAGCGAGGGCCCTCGCGCCTTGGTCAGCTTCAGGATTTCCCGGCGCGTGAGGAAGGCATTGGCCACCAGCGCGACGAACAGCAGGAAGCCGATGAAGCCCATGTCGCCCATCACCTCGAACCAGATGCTGTGCGCGGCCAGGCCCGAGGGGCTGCTTGGCGCGACCTCGATGAAGGGCAGCAAGGTGGGGCCATCCTTGAACGAGTCCCAGAGCGCGGACGACTGCACGGCCCGGAAACCGCCACCGAAGACCGGGTTGGACAGGGCAATGGACGAGCTCACCCGCCAGGCGCCGAAACGGCCCAGCAGGGAATCGTCTTCCTTCGCGGTCTTGATGGTCTCCATGCGCTCGGACCACGAATCGGGCGCCAGCTGCACCACCACCGCCACGCTGATGGCCACGATCACGATGCCGATCATGCGGTTGCGGCTCTTCATGAGGATGAAGAAGACGATCACGCACAGGCCGATCAGGGCGCCGCGCGAGGCCGTGGCCACCACGGCGAAGGCCGTGAGCGGCAGCAGCACGGCAAAGCCGATCTTGGCCAGCTTGCGCGAGGAGATCTGGTAGAGGTAGTACAGCAGCGGCAACACCATCAGCAGCACCATCGCGAAGTGGTTGTTGTCACCGAACTTGGCGATGCCGCGCGCGTTGTGCCCGCCGCCGCTGGCGATGAATTTCAGCCCATCGAGGGCGCCGTGAAAGCTCGTCGCCAGCACCACCATCACCACCATGGCATGGATGCGGTAACGCGAGGTCACGAACACCGGCATCAACAGGCAGAACAGCACGGTCTTGACCAAGTTGCCGAAGAGCTCCCAGTTGCGGTCCAGGCCCGGGTAGGCGAACAGCGCGACAAAGAAGCCGTGCACCGCGAACAGCATCATCAGCACCGTGGTGCGGTTGATCTCGATGCGCTCGAAGCGGTCGCCCCGGCGCATCAGCAGCGAGGCCATGGTGACCAGAGCGAACAGCTGCACGAAGGGCACTGCGCCCATGAAGCCGTGCACGTAGCTGTTCATGGCGATCAGGCCGGCCCAGCCCCACAGCAGGTAGCCGATGAAGGCGTTCGAAAAGCCCAGGGGCACGAAGAGCAGCACGGCCCCGAAGACCAGCAGGTCACGCATGGCGGTTCCTAGTTCCTTTTCTTCGGCGCGGGCGGTGCGTCATCGGTGAGCACCTCGTAGGAGAAGAAGCCCATGTCGGGCGTCTTCGGATCGCGGGCCTTGCGCCGCACCGCCAGCAAGAGCAGCGCGAGCAGCACCAGTTCGGCCAACAGCAGCAAGCCTTCGGTCATGCGAACCTCCTGAAGATGTCGAGTTGCCCCTGGGTGGTGGAGTCCCAGGAAAAGGTTTCGGCGTGCGCGCGCGTGGCCGCGCGCGTGGGCAGGTCGCCCATCAGCCGGCCCCAGGCCTCGGCCAGGGCCGGCCCGTCACGGCGCGCCATCAGCAGGCCGGCGGCGTGCTGGCTGACCACCTCGGGCGTGCCCCAGATGTTGGTGGCGATCACCGGCGTGCCACAGGCCATGGCCTCCAGCAGCACATTGGCCCAGCCTTCGCGGCTGGAACACAGGGCCAGCGCATCGGCCGCGCTGTACCACCACTTGAGTTCGGTCTGCGGCACCACGCCCACCCAGCGCACGCGCTCGCTCACGCCCAGGCGCGCCGCCAGCGCCTTCAAGGCGCCCTGCTCCGGCCCGCCCCCGGCCACCAGCAAGGTCACGCCCGGCATGGCGGGCAGCGCCTCGATCGCGATGTGGTGGCCCTTGCGCTCGATCAGGTGGCCCACCGACAGCAGGTACGGCCCCTGCACATCCAGGCCCAGGCGCTGCCTCGCGGCCTCGCGCGGCTCGGGGGTGAAGCGCTCGAGGTCGACGCCGTTGCGCAAGGTGTTGAGCTTGCCCGAGTCCGCGCCGAGGGCGGCGAGCGAATCCATGAGCGCACGGCACACGCCGATGGAGGCCTGCGCCTGTGCGGCGGTCTGGAGGATGAGCTTGCGGGGAAAGGGGTACTCGGGAATGAGGTTCAGGTCGGTGCCGCGCGCGGTCACGACGAAGGGCTTTTTCAGCCAGCGCGCCAGCAGCCCGGCGGCCACCCCGTCGGGGTAGTAGTAGTGGGCGTCGATCAGGTCGAAATCGAAGCCCTGCTTCTGCAGGCGCCGCACCGTCGCCAGGGCCCCCAGGGCCATGGTGTAGGGCGCGAGGTTCATGCCGACCTTGGGCAGCAGCAGGTAACGTGGGTGGTGCACTTCCAGCCCGTTGCGCTGCTCCAGGCGCGGCGTGGCCGCGAACTGGGCGTATTCACCGAAGCGGGGCGACTTCAGCGGGAACCAGGGCACCGGCGCCACCACCTTGGCCTGGACCTGCCCGGTTTTCAGCAGCTCGCGCAGGCGGGTCTCGACGAAGATGCCGTGGATGGGCCGCACCTCGCTCGGGTACAGGCTGGAGAACAGCAGGATGCGAAGGGGCTTCAGGGATTTTTGCATTCGAACACCATCACACCTTCAAAACTTTTCCGGGACGTCTCGCGCCCCTGCGGGCAGGGCTGGGACTTGTCGCGGTCGTTGTTGTCGCCCACCAGGTAGTAGCCCCGCGCCACCACCTCGTCGGGCAGCGGGCTGTAGCCGATCCACAGGCGTCCATGGGGCGTGTCGATGAAACGCGCCGTGCCCTTCAGGTGCAGGCGCTCCAGCCAGGAGTCGCCCAGCTTCTGGTAGATCCGGCGCCAGGTGTCGGAATCGTCGATCTTCGCCGGGTCCTGGATGGCGAGCAGGCTGCCCCAGCCCGGCCCCTGGAGGTAGCGGGCCGTGGCCCAGTAGCGCACGTTGGACGGCACGTAGATGTCGCGGCGCTCGGTGTTGTGCTGCGCGATGTGCCGGGCGACCTGGTGGAAGTCCATCTTGCGCGGGGCCTGCAGCCGCTCCCAGCCGGCGCCATAGGCCGCCACGAAAACCAGCAAGGCCACCACCAGCGCCGCGCCCCACACCCGCAGGCGCGCGTCCGGCCGCAGGCGCTCGTGCAGGTGCACGGCCAGCGCCACGGCGAGGAAAGGCGCGGTGTAGGCCAGCGTGCGGTCCAGCCAGATGGGCCGCAGCACCAGCGAGATGACCCCCACCACCAGCACCGGCAGCACCACGAACGAGACCACGCAGGCCCTCACGTAGGCCGAGCCGAACACCAGCAGGTAGAACACCAGCGCCAGCACCAGGGCGGCGGCCACCGCGTACTGCGTGGTCGTGGCCCCGGGGAAGTAACCCAGCAGCCAGCCGCCGAGGGTCTGCGCCACGCTGTCGAAACTCGGCATGCGGGTGTGCGACACCGAACGGAAGCTGGCGTTCGCCAGCCAGGGCAGCAGCAACACACCCGAAATCCCGATGAACCCCAGCAGGGGCTTGAGGCGGCGGCGCTCGCCGGCCACCCAGCAGCGGATCAGCGTGTAACACAGCACCGACCCCACCGCGATGAACGCGATGCTGTGCAGCATGGACAGCGAGAGCACCAGCAGGCACATGGCCCACCAGTGGCCGCGCCGGCCGTGCAGCAGCCATTGGTCGACGCAGTACCAGAGCAGCAGCACGTTGCAGCCCAGCATGGCGTACATGCGCAGGTCGGAGGCGTAGTAGATCTCGCTGCCCAGCAGCGCCGTGAAGGCCGCGGCCAGCAGCGCGGCGCGGCGGCCGGCCCGCGCGGCCACGCCCAGGTACACCACCACGATGGAACCCAGGCTCCAGAACACCGAGTTCAGGAGCAGGCAGGTGTCCTGTTTCGAGAACACGCCCCAGGCGTTGAGCTGCAGGTAGTACAGCGGCGGATGGATGTCGAAGCGCATCACCGCGACCACCACGTCCAGCGGATTCAGGTTGACGTAGCTCGCGCCGAAGATCTCGTCGTACCAGAGGCCCCCATCGGCCCGGATCGCCATGAAGCGCAAGCCGAACGCGACCAGCAGCACCAGCAACAGGCCGCCCAGGGCCGCCTTGCTCGAAAGAGAGTCGGTGCTTCGCGTCGTCATGGGTCACCTCGTCGGGGAAGCCTGGGCCAGGGAGGTCGACAGCGCCACCACCCGCCGGGCGTTGCCCGTCCAGGTGAGGCTGAGCCGGTCGATGGTGTCGTGCGCCGCGACGGCCAGCCGCTCGCGCAGGCTGTCGTCGGTGCAGAGGCGCGTCAGCGCGTCCTGCATGCCCGTGGGCACGGCCTCGTCGAACAGCAGGGCGTTGTCCTCGTGGGTCAGCACCTCCAGCAGGTTGGGGGTGGCGGGCGCCACGACGGCCTTGCCCAGCACCAGGTATTCCATCAGTTTCAGGGGCGAGGCATAGGGCGTCACGGCGGGCTGCAGGGCGACGTCGAAGGCGGCCACGTGCGCGGGCACCCGGTCGCGGTGGATCACGCCGGTGAAGGTCACGCGGTCGGCCAGGCCCAGGCGCCGGGCCTGCTGCTCGAGCGCTTCGCGCACCGGGCCGTCGCCCACCACCAGCAGGTGGGTGTGGGACGGCGCCTGCGGGGACGCCATCCAGTCGACGATGCGGTCCACGCCGTGCCAGTCGCGCACGAAGCCGGTGAAGCCCAGCACCAGGCGGCCCTGCAGGCCGAGGTGGGCCTTGGCGGTCTCCTGGGTCGGGGCCTGGGCGAAGTGCGCGCGGTTGATGCCGTTGGGGATGACCTGGATGCGCGAGTCGGGCACGCCGCGGGCGCGCACGTGGTCGGCCAGCACATTGGTCACGGGCAGCACGCAGTCCGCGCCGCGCCAGGCCACGCCCTCGGCCCAGCGGGCCAGCGCCTGCAGGGCCAGGCCGCCACTGTGCTGCGAGCGTTCGAACACCAGCGGCGCGTTCACCTCCAGCAGCAGGGGAATGCCGAGCCGCTTCTTGGCCATCAGGCCGCTGAGCAGGAAGAGGTTGTAGCGTTCGTAGATGACGTCGGGCCGGAAGTCTTTCGCGGCCTTCATCAGCTTGCGGTAGGCCAGCACGCTGTAGGCCAGCTCCATGAGTTCGTACAAGGCCTTGGGCATCAGGGCCTTGAGGCGGTGCACCCAGCCCATGTCGCTGCCCATCTGGCCATTGCCGCCCTGCCCTGGCGCGCTGCCTTCGGGCTCGTCGCCACCCGGACTGACCACGCGCACCTCATGCCCCTCGCTGCGCAAGGCCTCGATCATCTCTTCGATGTGCACGGCCTGGCCGTCTTTCGATGCCGTGCGGTGGTGGTACAGGATTTTCATGGGTCGAGCGGCCTCAGGCCGCCACAGAGGATCGGTGAAGTTGGCCATCGAACACCCGCTTCCATTGGGCGGTCATGAGGGCCTTGGCGTACGAGGCCTGCACCTTCTCGCGGCCGGCCCGGGCCCACGCCGGCCACAGGGGCTGCTGGTCCAGGGCGCGCGCGAGGGTGGCGGCGAACGGGCCGTCCTGCGGCTCGCAGAGGTTGTCGGGCGACACGTCCGAGAGGATGTCGCCCACGTCGCCCACGCGCGTGGCCACCACCGGCATGCCCACCGCCATGGCTTCGAGCAGCGCGATCGGCAGTTGCTCGGTGTCCGACGACAGCGCGAACAGATCGAAGTCCGTCAGGCGCGCGGACGGGTCCTTGAGGTAGCCGGTGAATTCCACGTCGGCGGCGACGCCGAGCTGCTGCGCCAGCGCTTCCAGCTCGCCGCGCTGCGCGCCGTCGCCGACCACGATGAGGCGGGCGGAACGCCGGGCCCGCACGTTGGCGAAAGCGCGGATGAGGCGGGCGATGTTTTTCTCCGGCCGAAGCCCGGCCACCGTGCCGATGCGCACCGGTCGGCCTTCTTCCACCGACACCGCGCGCGCCGCCGCGGGAATGTCCACGCCGTTGGGGATGAAGGTGACCCGGCGCGCCGGCAGCTTCCACACACCCGTGGCCAAACGCTCCAGGTTGCGCGAGGCCACCACCACCGAGACGCGGTTCCAGCCCAGCAGCACGCGCCGCATCCAGACGCGGCGCGGCAGTTGCCGGGCGGCCTCTTCGGGGCCGAAGCCGTCTTCCACGTGCACGTGCGGCACCACGCGCGGCAGGTTGGCCGCCGCCCATTCGATGGCGCCCCAGTTGTAGGACAGCAGCAGGTCGGGTTTCAGGCGCTGGAGCAAGGCGCGAAAGGCGCCCCGGTTGGCCAGCGCCCCGCCCTTGACCACCTCGAGCCGCATCGGCTCCCAGTTCACCGCCGGGGCGAGCCGCTCACCGGCGTCGAAACAGTTGTCCATCGCCACGATGAGGTGGCGGTAGCCCGGCCCGAGGGCATTGGCCAGTTGCACGAAGCGCGCCTGCGGCCCGCCCAGCTTGAAGGTCGAGAAGGCGTGCAGCAGCACGCGCGGGGGGCGTGCGCCCTCGCTCATGCAGAACCTTCTCCGGCGTGCACGGCCATGGCCTGGCGGTGGAAGGTCGCGGCATCGCCCACCGGTTGCCAGCCCAGGTCCTGTTTGGCGTTGCTGCAGTCGATTTTGGCCAGCAGGCCGCGCGACATCAGATCGCGCTTGAACGGTCGGGCCACGGCGCGGCCGGTCACGCGCTTGATCAGCCACTTGCCCATCTCCACCAGCCACAGGCCGGTGGGGGACGACGGCACGAACTTCAGCGGACGGCCGATGGTGCGCGAGAGGTCGGCCAGGTATTCGCGCGCGCTCGGGCGCACATCGCCCACCAGGTTGTAGGCACGGCCCGGCGCGGCGGGCGCCGTGACGGCGGCCACGATGGCCGAGGCGCAGTCGCCCACCAGCACCCAGGGCAAGGCGTTCTGGCCACCGTTCCAGCCGACGCAGTACTGGTCGTTATTGAAGAAGCCCAGGCCGCTGTGGAAGGGCGAGGTGCCCGAACCCACCACGAGGCCGGGGCGCATCAGCACGATGGGGAAGCCGGTCTTCTGATGGATGTCCATCAAGGCCTGGTCGGCCAGGGCCTTGGCGCGGGCGTAGTCGGCGCGCGTCTCGGGGCGGGGGTCCGGTGGCGTGGCGCCGGTGATGGTCTCACCCGCATCGCCCAGGAACAGGCTGGCGATGGAGCCCACGTGCACCATGCGCTGCACACCGGCCGCGCGGCACACCTCGGCCACCATCACGGCGGAGTCCACCATCGCGGCGCGGATGGCCTCGAAGTTCGCGCCACCGCCGCCGTGCGCGAGGTTGATCACGTAGGGGGCGCCGGCGATCGCGCGCTCCAGGTCGGCCTTGTTCTTCACGTCGCCGCGCACGATCTCCACGCCAGGCCGACTGAAGACCGGCTGCAGGTTGTTCACGCCGCGCGCCATCACGCGCACGCGGTGGCCCTGGCCCAGCAGGGCCGCCACGGTGTGCGAGCCGATGAAACCGGTGCCGCCCAGCACCACGACCAGGTCACCCGTGGGCGCGGGCTCGGCCACCGGCGTGGCGCGCGCGGGCAAGGGCTTGAAGGCCGCGGCCATCTGCTCGCAGACCGAGACCAGCTGGGCGCCGAAGTCGAGGTCGATGCGGGGTTTGCCCTGGCTCTGCAGCTCCTGGTAGAAGGCCTGCAGGCTGCCCTTCATGCCCAGGTAGAAGGCGTCGGAGCGCGGCTTGAGCTTGGCCGTGGCCATGACGTAGTCGCGCAGCACCGAGAAGCCTTGCGACTTCACCTGTTTGCCGGTAGCGCGCGCGGAGAGCCAGGCATCCACCGGCTCCATGTAGGCGGTGCGCTCCAGGGTGTGGAACTGGTTGGCGAACATGTCGGCCACCGCCACGCCGTCGTCGCAGACCACGGTCATGCGGCACACCGTGAACTCGGCGCCCACATGGAAGCGCATGTGGGCGGGCATGCGCTCGCAGCGCAGCGACACCTGGCAGGCGTTGTGAAGACCGACGCCGGGCGAGATTTCCACCGGGTCCTCGGCCAGCACCGAGAGCTCGCGCACCGAACCGGCGAGGTCGAGCACCTGCGACAGCGGGTGCACCGCCTGCTCCAGCAGGATGTTGAGCGGCTTGCGGAACATCCAGTGGCCGAACTGGCGCGCGGCCAGCTGGCGCAGCGGCACTTCGTACACGTAGTCGAGGTAACGCGGCTTGCCCAGGCGGCCCGACGCGATGGCTTCCTTGAGCTGCACGTAGGCGGGGTTGAACACCAGGTTCTGGTTCACGCCGATCACGGCGCCGGACTGACCTGCGGCTTCGCGCAGCTGCTCGCACTCGGCGGTGCTCACGCCCACCGGCTTTTCCAGCAGCACGGTCTTGCCTGCGGCCACGAAGGGCATGGCGGAAGACAGGTGGAAGTCCGGTGGCGTCAACACGTGCACGGTGTCGGCGTCCGAGGCGGCGGCTTCCTCGATCGAGTTGAACACGCGGCCCGCGCCGAATTCCTTGGCCAGGCCCTGGGCGGTGGCGGCGTTCACGTCGAACACGCCATACAGCTCCACACCCGGGATCTCGCGCAGCGCGGCCGCGTGGGTCTTGGCGATATTGCCGGCGCCGACCAGCAGCACCTTCTTCTTGTTGCTCACAAACATCCTCCTGGAAATGAATTCTTGGCCCGTCAGACGGGCGCGCTCTTCTCGTTCTGCCGCAGGAACGCATCGAACATGATCAGCATCCACAAGGGCGTGGAATGGTCGGACTGGCCGCTCAGGTGTTCTTTCACCATGCGCTCGAGCACGGTGGCATTGAAGTAGCCCGAGTCCAGCATGCGCGGGCTCAGCACCGATTCGCGCATGCGCTGCGCCAGCGGCCCGCGCAGCCACTTCGCCAGGGGCACCGAGAAGCCCATCTTGGGCCGGTACAGCACGTCGTGCGGCAGCAGCGGCTCGAAAGCCTTCTTGAACACCGCCTTGCCCTCCCCGCCCTGGATCTTCAGATCGCTGGGCAGCGTGGCCAGCCACTCGATGAGCTGGTGGTCCATCAGGGGTTCGCGCACCTCCAGCGAGTGCGCCATGGCGGCGCGGTCCACCTTGGTGTTGATGTCACCGACCAGCCAGGTCTTGTAGTCCAGGTACTGGATCAGCGCGAGCGGGTCGTCGGTCTGCGCGCGCTGGGCGTGCTCGCGGAACACCTCGATGGCGTTGTAGCCGCCCAGCTCGCGCTGGAACGCGGGCGAGAACAGGCGCGCGCGCTGGTCGGCGCGCAGGTGCGACATGCTGTGGTGGTAGGCCTGCACGCTGTCCATGGCCATGGCCTGGAAGGTGGTCTTGGCGCGGAACATGCGCGGCGCCCAGTCGGCCTTGGGGTAGAGCCGGCCCAGCGTGCCGAACACCGACTGGCGCAGGCCGTGCGGCAGTCGGTTGCGCACGCGCTCCTCGCCCAGGTGCATGCGGTAGCGCCGGTAGCCGCCCAGGCTTTCGTCGCCACCATCTCCCGAGAGCGCCACGGTGACGTGCTTGCGCGCCATCTCGCAGACGCGGTAGGTCGGGATGGCGGAGCTGTCGGCGTAGGGTTCGTCGTACAGCCAGGCCAGGGTGTCGATCAGGTCGAAGTCGTCGCTCTTGACGATCTCCAGCCGGTGGTCGGTCTTGTAGCGGTCGGCGACCTGCTGGGCGAACTCGGACTCGTTGAAGCGCGGGTCGTCGAAACCGATCGCGCAGGTCTGCACCGGTGTGTCGGACAGGCCGGCCATGGTCGCGACCACGGCGCTGGAATCGACCCCACCCGAGAGGAAGGCACCCAGCGGCACGTCGGCGATCAGGCGCAGCTTGACGGACTCGCGCACGCGGTCGCGCAGCTCGACCTCGGCATCGGCCTGCTCGATCGGGTTGTCGTTGGTGAACTGCACGTCCCAGTACGGCACGGGCGCGGGCTGGTCGGCTTCGCCCCGGCGCAGCAGCAGCGTGTGCGCCGCCGGCAGCTTGTGGGCGTTGCGGTAGATGCAGCGCGGGTCGGGCACGTAGCCGAACGAGAAATAGTCTTCCACCGCCTTCGGATCGATCTCGCGCACGAAGCCCGGGTGGGCCGTGATCACCTTGAGTTCGGAGCCGAAGATGAAGCTGCCGTCGGGCAACCAGGCGTAATGCATGGGCTTGACGCCCATGCGGTCGCGCGCGAGGAACAAGGACTGCTGCGCGCGGTCCCAGATGGCGAAGGCGAACATGCCACGCAGGCGGTGCACGCAGGCCGTGCCCCAGGCCGACCAGGCGTGCACGATCACCTCGGTGTCGCTGCGCGTGCGGAACACGTAGCCCAGGGCCTTGAGCTCGGGCACGAGTTCCTGGAAGTTGTAGATCTCGCCGTTGAAGACGATGCCCACGCTGGCGTCGACGTTGAACTGCGGCTGCTGGCCCGTGGCCAGGTCGATCACCGACAGGCGCCGGTGGCCCAGCGCCAGGCCAGGTTCGAGGTGCAGGTCGTCTTCGTCCGGCCCCCGGTGGGCCTGGATGTCGTTGATGCGGGACACCAGCGCGCGGTCGTAGCTGCGCAGACCCTGGGTGTCGAACAGGCCGGAAATGCCGCACATGTCAGTGGGCCTCCTGAACGGTGGCGTTGAGTTGGTGGGGGTCGTCCAGGCAGGCGTCGATGCCGCTCAGGTGGGCCTGCCAGCTGAAACCCTGCAGCACGAAGCGGCGGGCCTCGCGGCCGAGCGCGGCGGCCTGGGCTGGCGGCGCATCGAGCAGTTGCTGCAGCGCCTGCAGGAAACCGTCGGCATCCTCGGCTCGCAGCAGCCCCTGCGCGCTGCTCGCGCCGATGGCTTCGGCGCAGGAAGGCACGGTGATCACCGCCTGCTCCATGGCCATGGCTTCGAGGATCTTGTTCTGGATGCCGCGCGCCACGCGCAGCGGCGCCACGACCGCGGCGGCGTGCTGCAGGTAGGGCCGCACATCGGGCACGGTGCCGGTGACCACCACGTGCTGGCCGGCCAGGGCCTGCACCTGCGGCGAGGGGCTGCGGCCCACGATGTAGAAGCGCGCCCGCGGCCAGTGCGCGCGCAGGCGCGGCAGCATGTCCGAGACGAACCAGCTCACGCCGTCGATGTTGGGCCAGTAGTCCATGGCACCGGTGAACACGATCGCCTGCTCGTTCGCCGCGAACGGGTTGGCGCGCGCGGGATCGGGGGTGAAGAAATCGGCGTCCACGCCGTTGCTGAGGGATTGCACATGGCCTTGGGCCTCGGGCGCGTGCGAGAGAAACAGCGCGGTCTCGTTCGGCGTGACGAAGAAGGAGCGGCGCGCCTGCGAGGCCACCTCGCGTTCGTAGGCCAGCAGGCGTTCGCCTTCGCGCCGGTACACGGCCGACATCGGCCAGCGGTGCGCGGGAG
This sequence comes from Hydrogenophaga sp. GW823-FHT04C09, assembly GCF_058796355.1. Taxonomy (NCBI): domain Bacteria; kingdom Pseudomonadati; phylum Pseudomonadota; class Betaproteobacteria; order Burkholderiales; family Comamonadaceae; genus Hydrogenophaga; species Hydrogenophaga sp. GW823-FHT04C09. The sequence continues at coordinate 263,270 of NZ_JBXAIO010000001.1, forward strand.
CGTATTGCGTCCACTTGGCCGAATCCACATCGACAAAATCGACCAGCATGGGCACGGCCGGCGCCAGCGGCTGCGCGTACTGCGCCATGGCGCCCGAGAACACCACGCTGGCCTGCAGCTCATGGGCCTGGGCCACCTGCTCGACCCAGCGCCGCATGCCGGCGTTGCGGTAGTAGGCCAGCGTCAGCGCCTCGCCGCGCAGCAGGCCGGTGGCGCTCATCAGCTTGGCCCGGCGCGGCGCGATGCGCTCGACGTGCAGGTCCGGACACAGGGCCTTCAGCGTGGGCAGGTGCTGCTCGTCGTCAGGGTCGTCGATGAAGGTGCCCAGGAACACGCGGTGTTTCTGCAGCAGGTGGCGCAACAGGTGGTACGAGCGCACCTTGTCGCCCTTGTTGGGCGGATACGGAAGGCGGTGAACGAGGTACAGCAGGTTGGCCATGGTGCGTCAAGGTGGCGTCGCTCAGCCCAGATTGCGCACGATGAACGGGCCCAGCCAATTGGCCACGCCAATGGGCAGGCGCCGCCAGGTCGCGATCAGCAGCTTGTACTTGGCGTTGGCCGGGTTGTTCTGCGGAATGCCCTCGCGCTTGTACAGGCGGTACTCGTAGTTCAGCGGCGTGGGCTCGAAGCCCCAGTTCTTCTTGAACGCGTAGGGGCCGGTGCCCTCCTTGCTGCGCCCGTAGTCGAACACCTTGAGTCCGCGCGCGCAGGCCAGGCGCATGAGTTCCCAGTACTTGAAGTCGTTGGCAGCGAGGTCGCGGGCGGCCTCGTCGTCGCCCGCGTAGTACGGCAGCACCTCGTCGCGGAAGTAGAAGCTGAGCACGCTGGACAGCGGCGTGCCTTCGGCCGAACACACGGTCAGCACCTCGGCGTCGGCACCGAAGGTCTTGAGCAGGGTCTGGAAGTAGCGCTTGGGCATGGCCGGCGTGCCGTGGCGGTGCACGTTGTCGGCGTACAGGGCGAAGAAGCGGTCGACGGTCGGGTCGATGTGCGAGGTCAGGCCGTTCTTGATGCCCTTGCGCACCATCGCGCGCTGCTTGCGCGGGATGGCCAGCATGTTGTCCTCTTCCTTGGGCAGGATGGCCTTGCGGAAGGTGACGTAGAGCTCCTGCACTGGCCAGTCGGTGTGGCGGCGCTCGATGTGGCGCAGCTCCAGGTGGTCGGTGCCGAGCTCGACGGCCAGGCGCTGGGCCTCGGCTTCGAGCGCCGTGGCGGCCTCGGGGGTCGCGGCGGCCGCGCCGCCGTACACCGCGAACGGCAGGCCGGTCAGCGCGTTGCCGAACAGGCGGCTGTTGACATGGGCCAGCGGCAGCACGCCCTGGATCTCGCCGCCGGACTCGGCGTAGAGAAAGTAGGTGTCGTGGCGGAAGACGTCGCGGATGACCGTCTGCCAGCCCGCGCGGTGGAAGAACGTGGCCTGCGGCTGCGCCAGGACGAAGGCGTCCCAGCGGGCGATCTGGTCGGCTTGGGCGCTGTCGAGGCGGTGGATGCGCAGAAGAGCAGGCTCAGACAACGGACACCTCTTTCTTCACGCGGCTGCCGATGAAGATGTTGTCCATGCGGTCCCATTGGAAATCGTCCAGCAGGCGCGCGAGGCGCTGTTCCGTGCGGCCGATGTTGACGTAGTGGCGAAAGCGGGTCTTGAGGTCGATGCCGGCCACGCGCGGTTGCCCGGGGTCGATCTCCCAGGGGTGGAAGTAGAAGATGGCGGATTGCTCGTCCTGCCTGTTCACCTGCTGCAGCATCCAGCGCGAGAGCGCATAGGGCATGAGGCGGAAATAACCACCGCCGCTGGACGGCAGGTTGCGGTTGAACATGCGCAGCGTGGTCGGCGGCACTTCCATCATGCCGCCCGAGGTCTCGTAGGCGAAGCGCGGCGCATCGGGCATGCCGTAGTGGTCGTGCTTGACCGGGTAGATGCTGGAGCTGTAGCGGTAGCCCGCGCGCTGCAGGGTGTCGAGCGCCCACAGGTTCTTCGCACCGATGGAGAAGCTCGGCGCCCGATAGCCCCAGACCGCCTGGCCGCCCAGGTCTTCCAGCAGGCCCTTGGAGCGCGTGATGTCGTCGAAGAACTCGGCCTCGGTGAGGTCGCTCACCCGCTGGTGCCCATAACCATGGCTGGCGAGTTCATGGCCTTCGCGCACGATGCGGCGCACCATGTCGGGGTAGCGCTCGGCGATCCAGCCCAGGGTGAAGAAGGTGGCGTGGGTGTTCTTCGCCGCGAGCAGCTGCAGGATGCGGTCGATGTTGTGTTCGACCCGGCACTCGCAGCGGTCCCAATCGGCGCGGTCGATGTAGGGCGCCATGGCCGAGACCTGGAAGTAGTCTTCGACGTCGATGGTCAGCGCGTTTTCGATGGGTGCGTTGGATGGCATGGGAACCCCCTTGGGATCAGTTGCTGCCGTTGTTGCGCGACTTGCGGGTGGCCGCGACGATCTTCCTCAAGGCACCGAGGATCTCCAGGCTCACCCGCTCCTGGCGCAGCACGCTGCGCTCCATGCGCAGCAGGCGGGTGCTGAGCTGCTCGGCCGTCACGCGGGTGAGCTCTTCGCCGATGCCGTCCACCACGCCCGGGTCCAGGTCGAGGTCTTCGGGGCCGATGCCATCGACCAGCGAAGGGCGGGCCTCGGCGCCCCCGCCCGCCTTGGGCAGGTGGGCCCAGCGGTCGTCGCTGCCCTGGTGGTCCGGCGCGGGCACCGCGCTCTCGGCGTGCATCTCCGCGACCACCTCGTTGAGCGCATCCAGCGTCAGGGTCGGCGATTCGGACAGGTAGCCCTGCAGCAGCAGGCGGTCGCACAGGGTGTTGATGCGGCGCGGAATGCCGCCGCTGTGCTGGAAGATGCCGGCGAACACCGCCGGCTCGAAGACCGGCTTGTCCACCGCGCCGGCGCACTTGAGCCGGTGCTCGATGTAGGCGCGGGTGTCCTCCTCGTCCAGCGGGCCGAGGTGGCAGCGCGCGGTGACGCGCTGGCGCAGTTGCAGCATGCCCGGGCCCTGCAGGATGGTGCGGAACTCGGGCTGCCCGACCAGGAAGGTCTGCAGCAGGGCCTGCTCGCCGAACTGGAAGTTCGACAGCATGCGCAGCTCTTCCACCGCCAGCGGTTGCAGGTTCTGCGCTTCGTCCACGATCAGCAGGCAGCGCTTGCCCTGGGTCGTCTGGGTGATGAAGAAGGCTTCCAGCGCCATCAGCATGTCGGCCTTGCCGGTGCCGCGCACGGGCACGCCGAAGGCCGCGCAGACCAGTTTCAGCGCGTCTTCGGCGCCCAGCTGGGTGCTCACCAGGTGGGCCGCCACCACCGAGCCGTTTTCCAGGCTGTCGAGCAGGTCGCGCACGATGGTGGTCTTGCCGGCGCCCACCTCACCGGTGATGACGATGAAGCCCTCGCCGCGCATGACGCCGTACACGAGGTACGAGCGCGCGCGCCGGTGCGGCTTGCTGCTGTAATAGAAACGCGGGTCGGGGTTGAGTTGGAAGGGTTTGCTGGTCAACCCGTAATAGGCTTCGTACATGTATCAGAACCGGTGGGTGACCACGCCCAGGATGGCGGTTTCCTTGTAGGGGAAGGTGCCGCTGTAGAGCGAACGCCGGAGTTGCACGCTGCCGCTGGTGCGAGCGGCCAGGCGCGTGCTGACGCCGAACGTCAAGGTCTTGAGGGTGTTGCTGAACGAGGTGTTGATGCCTTCGTTCGTCTGCCGCGTGAAGGACACGTTGGCCGAGGTCAGCCGCGTCAGGCGGTGGGCGTAGGTGACCCGCCAGGCCTTCTCGACAATGTCGGAGGCGATGTTGAAGTCGTCGCTGAGCGTGATCACCGGATTGAGGCGGCGCCCCGTGTTGCGGGCCACGGCCACCACAAAGGCATCGCGGGGACCGAACAGGCCCAGCGAAAGCTCCTGCAGGCGTTGCACCGACGCCGACGAGGTGAGGAAGCCCGGGTTGAGCTGGAAATCGGCCGGCAGGCCCAGGCGCTGCAGCTCGGCATTCACCTGCTGCGCCCGCCGCACCGGGTCGGACTCGTTGGACAGCGCGTCGATCAGGCCATAGAGCGAACCCTGGGACGCGCCCGCGGCATCCAGCTGGCTGGTGACCACGTCGCGGGTGTCCACATAGCGCCAGATCGCGCGCCGGCTGCGGTACTCGACCTCGACGTTGTGGCCGTTGCCGAAATAGCGGTTGGACCGCTCGGCGAAGACGCGCGTGCGATCGGAGGGCCGCCATTCGACACCCAGCCCGGTGGAGCGGTACGACTTCATGTCGGGGGTCAGCAGGTCGTTGGACTCCACGCCGACCAGCGCCGACAGGGTCAGCGTCGGGTTCAGCGCGTAGAACAGGCGGCCATTCACCGCGTCCAGGGTCTGCCGCTGTCCGAAGCTGTAGTCGAGCTGCGTGCGACCCGCTTCGAGCGTCCAGCCCAGCGATTGCCCGGTCACCTGCCGCGACAGCCGCGCCAGGCCCTCTTCGGAGCTGATGTCGGAACGCAGCCGCGTGTCGGTGCGGGTGGTCTGGTAGGCGTAGCGCAGCTCGTAGTCCACCGAACCCATCAGGCTGCCGCGCAGGTAGGGCGAGAACCGGAAACTCGAGGTCTCCGACAGGTTGTCGTTGCCCAGGGCGTCGATGCTCGGCGACTCGAATGCCGAGATGGCCTGCTGGCCGATGATCCCGGAGAAATCGATGAAGGCGCGGTTGTCCCAGGCCTCGAAGGTGCCATTGGTGTTCAGGGACTGCTGGATGTTGTCCTGCACCGTGTTGCGCGCGTCGTAGATGCCGCGCAGCGAGTAGTCGAAGAAGCCCTTGAGGCGCGGCTTGTTGACCACCACGCCAATGCCCGGGCTGATTTCGGTGATCTGCTCGCTCTGGCGGTTCTGCGTGGAGAGATCGCCGTTGTTGGAAAAGCCCTGGCTCACGGAGATGCGGGGCGTCACCCAGATGGCAGGGGGCGGGGCCACCGGCGTCTCCACCTCCACCAGATCCCCTGCGGGACCGACTTCCTGCGCCCTCACCTGGGCATGCAGCGACAGCACGAGCAGGCCCGACAAGGCCTGCACCAGCGTGGCCACCGGGAACGATGTGGGCCGGCGGGATGATCGATGTGTCACTGGGAAACCTCCGTGAACCGATTCAAGCCGGCGTGGTCTCTGAGACCTGGGCGTCGCTCGACGCCCCGTGCCCGTAGCCGTAGCCGTACCCATAGGCATCCTGATCGCCACCATGCACCTGGTTGAGCACCATGAGCTTGATCGGGCACGACTCGATCGTCGTCAGCGCGTGCCGGACCTGGGACTGCAGGGTCTTCTCGGCCTGCACCACCACCACGATCTGGCCCATGTGCGTGGCCAGCACGCGGGATTCGGTGGTCAGCAGCAGGGGTGGCGAATCAAAGATGATGATGCGGTCGGGGTAACGGTGGCCCATCTCTTCAATCAGATCGGTCATCGCGTCGCTGGCCAGCAGCTCCGTGGCGCGCGGATGCGGCGTGCCGCTGGGCAGCAGGCTGAGCTTGTCGATGTTGGTGCGCAGCAGCGTGTCCGACATCTCCATCTGCTTGTTCGTCAGCAGGTCCAGCAGGCCGGGGCCGGGCGGCAGGCCCAGCGTTTTCATGATCGAAGGGCGGGACACGTCGGCATCGACCAGCAGGACCGTGTAGTCCAGCTCCATGGCGATGCTCATCGCCAGGTTGATGGCGGTGAAGCTCTTGCCTTCGCCGGGCATGGCGCTGGTCACCATGATGCGGTTGCCATGCTGCACGACCGAGGCCCCCTTGCCGGTTGCATTGGCGATCAGGGGGCGTTTGATGACACGGTACTGGTCGGCGATGGCGGCGCGCGGCGCGTTCGGCGTGACGAAGCCCGCCTCGGTGAGCCCGGCCAGATCGAGGCGCACGCTCTTGGAGACGGTCTTGGCGGCCTCTTTCATCACGGGCGCAGGCTTGGCGGCAGCGGCCACAGGCGCCGTGGTTTCGGGTGCGCTGGTGGGCGCCGCGGCGGCATCGGGCACCGCCGGCATGTCGGCGCCGGCCTGTCGCAGTTGCTCAAGCCGTTGGGCTGCTTTTTCAATCAAGCTGGACATGTTTTCAGATCACCTTCAAAGGCTCGATCGGTACGACAAGGTCACCATACCGATGAGGAACAACACGACCAAGGCCATGATGGCCAGCAGGAAACGCCGCAGGCTTCGGGATTCGCGCCGGCGCATGGCGTCGTTCTTGACCAGGGTCACCACGCCCAGCAGGGGCAGCTCGGTGGCACCACGCAAGGCCGAGGCATCGAAGAACACCGGGCGCAGCTGACTGACCAGGAAGGTCACGCCAACACCCGCGGCCAGCGCGGCCAGCAGGGCCACGGGCAACAGCAGTGCGCGGTTGGGGGCCACCGGGCGGCGCGAGACCTGCGGCGGTTCGACCACGCGGAAGTCGGCCAGGTTGGAGGTGCTTTCCAGCTCGCCGCTCATCAACACGGTCTCGCGGCGCGACACCAGGTCCTGGTAGTTCTTGCGGTGGATTTCGTAGTCGCGGTTGAGCTGGGCCAGCTCGGCTTCCATCTGCGGCGCCACCTTGAGCTGCTCGCGCAGGCGGGCCGAGCGGCCTTCGTATTCGCCGACGCGGGCGCGCAAGGACGCCACCTGCACTTCGGCCGAGGCCAGCGTGCGCGTGATTTCCACGATGGCCGGGTTGTTCTCCACCACCGGCGAGGCGGGCGAGGCCGCGGCGGCGCGGCGCATTTCAGCGATCTCGCGGCGCTTCTGGTCTTCCAGTTCCTTGATCAGGCGGCGCGTGTTGAGCACGTCCGGGTGCTGGTCCGTGAAGCGTTGCAGCAGGGCGTCCAGGCTGCGCTTGAGCGCATCGATGCGGGAATCCAGGTCGGGCGTGGCCAAGTTCAGCGACGAGGTGTCGGGCGCGGTCCGCGCCATGCTGCGCGCCTGCTCCAGCTGCTTGCGCGCGGCCTCGCGGGCGCTCTCGGCTTCGCGCAGCTCCAGGCGGGCCTGGCTGAGCGTGCTCAGCATCTCGGCCATGCGGCCGGCCACATCGAGACCCCCCTGCCCTTGCATGTCCAGGTTGCGCAGGCGGAAATCCTTCAGGCGGGACTCGGCTTCGGACAGCTTGTTCTCGTAGTTCTTGATCTGCTCTTCGATGAACTTGCGGGCGTTGTCGGAATCGGTGCCGGCGGCGCCCTTGCCCGACTCGACAAAGATCGTCAGCAGCGACTTGACCACCTGCAGCGAACGCTCCGGGTTCTCGTCGCGGTACGACAGGGTGTAGAGGTTGTCGCGCCCCGTCGAGCGGATGGCGAGCGACTTGAACAGGTTGTCCACCAGGGCATCGCGCTGCGCCTTGGTTTGGCCCGCGGTTTCCAGCTGGGCCATCTGCATGAGCTTTTCCACCGTCGGCCGGTTGATCAGCGTGCGGCTGAGCATGGCCACCTGCTGCTCCACATCGGGCTGGATTGCCAGACCGGTCATGAGCGGGCGCAGGATCGACTGGGTGTCGACGTACACCCGCGACGTCGCCTCGTAGCGATCGGGGATCATCAACACGCCGGCGGCGCCCACGGCGGCCACGATCCAGGCGATCAGCACCCCGAGTCGGCGGTATTTCCACATGCCCCGCAGGGTGGTGGAGATTTGGTTCAGGAGATCGTGCATGCAGAAATCTGTGTGTGACAGCAGAACAGCGAGGGACTGGCTGGTCGCCCGACCAACCCCGAGGCCGACCGGACGGCGGCCTTAGAACCAGCCCTGCGGGATGATGAGAATGTCGCCGGGCAGCATTTCCACGTTGGCGGAAATGTCGCCGCGCTTGACCAGGTCCTGCAGCCGCACGCTGTAGCGCTTGTTGCTCTCAGCGGCGCGCACGATGGTGGCCTTGTTGCCGTCGGCGAAGTCGGTCAGCCCGCCCACCGCGATCATCACGTCCATGACCGTCATCTTCTGCTTGTAGGGCAGGAACTGCGGCTTGGTGGCTTCACCCACCACACGGATCTGCTCGCTGTAGGGGCCGACGAAGTTGGTGACGATCACCGTCACGACGGGATCGCGCACGAACTTGCCCAGCGCCTTCTCGACGTCGCGGGCGATTTCGGAGGACGTCTTGCCCTGCGCGACGAGTTCGTCGACCAGCGGCGCGGACACCTTGCCATCGGGGCGCACGGGCACCGTCAGCGAAAGCTCGGGGTTGCGCCACACGGTGATGTTCAGCGTGTCGCCCGGTCCCACCAGGTAGTTGTAGTTGGCGGTGCTGGCCACCACCGGCGCGGCCGGCAGGTTGCTGTTGCTCGCGCAGCCACTGACACCCACCAACAACGCGGTTGCAGCGGCGCCAATGGCGAGAACACGAACGAGACCGGAAGTATGTTTTCGCATGACCCATTTCCTCCATGGAACGGTGAAATGTTAATAAAAGTTAACGCCCTTTTGAATATACCGCAGACATGCGGCAATGGAACGCTTGTAAACGGTAACGAATACCCAAACCCTCCTCTGTCATGAGGAAGCGCACGCTTGTGGCGAAAACATGCATGCGAAGGCCACAACGGGCACACCATTTGGCATCAGGAACGCAACACGCCCGGCCGCTAAAATGCCGGTTGCTCCCGACCTCAACCCAGGAAACCCAGCATGTCCCTCTTCTCCGCCGTCGAAATGGCGCCGCGCGACCCGATTCTGGGTCTGAACGAACAGTTTGCCGCCGACACCAACCCCAACAAAGTCAACCTCGGCGTCGGTGTCTACTTCGACGACAACGGCAAGCTGCCCCTGCTGCAATGCGTGCAGGCGGCCGAGAAGACCATGATGGACAAGCCTGCCGCGCGCGGCTACCTGCCCATCGACGGCATCGCGGCCTACGACGCCGCCGTCAAGAGCCTGGTGTTCGGCAGCGATTCGGAGCCGGTGAAGTCCGGCCGCGTGGCCACGGTGCAAGCCATCGGCGGCACCGGCGGCCTCAAGATCGGCGCTGACTTCCTCAAGCGCCTCAATCCGAACGCCAAGGTCCTGATCAGCGACCCGAGCTGGGAAAACCACCGCGCCCTCTTCACCAACGCGGGCTTCACGGTCGACAGCTACGCCTACTACGACGCCGACAAGCGCGGCGTCAACTTCGACGGCATGCTGGCCAGCCTGAACGCCGCGCAGCCCGGCACCATCGCCGTGCTGCACGCCTGCTGCCACAACCCGACCGGCTACGACATCACCCCGGCCCAATGGGACCAGGTGATCGCCGCCGTCAAGGCCCGCGGCCTCACGCCTTTCCTGGACATGGCCTACCAGGGCTTTGGCCACGGCATTGCCGAAGACGGCGCGGTCATCGGCAAGTTTGTCGCCGCCGGCCTGACCTTCTTCGTCTCGACCTCGTTCTCCAAGAGCTTCAGCCTGTACGGCGAGCGCGTGGGGGCCCTGTCGGTGCTGTGCGAAAACGCCGAGGAAGCCTCGCGCGTGCTGTCGCAGCTCAAGATCGTGATCCGCACCAACTACTCCAACCCGCCCATCCACGGTGGCGCGGTGGTGGCCGCCGTCCTGAACAACCCGGAGCTGCGCGCCCTGTGGGAAAAGGAACTCGGCGAGATGCGCGTGCGCATCAAGGCCATGCGCCAGAAGCTGGTGGACGGCCTCAAGGCCGCCGGCGTGAAGCAGGACATGGGCTTCATCACCAGCCAGATCGGCATGTTCAGCTACTCCGGCCTGAACAAGGACCAGATGGTGCGCCTGCGCAGCGAGTTCGGCGTCTATGGCACCGACACCGGCCGCATGTGCGTGGCCGCGCTCAACAGCAAGAACATCGACTACGTCTGCCAGGCCATCGCCAAGGTGGTCTGAGTCGGGTCTGACGCAAAAAAGCCGCTCGATGAGCGGCTTTTTTCATGGGCCGTCCCGGGTTCAGCTCCAGATGACCGAGCGCATGGAGATGGAGGCGCCCTGGAAACCGTCGTTGAAAAAGCGCGGCTCCTCCTTGTCGGTGACCGCACCCGCCGTGTACAGCAGCGGCAGGTAGTGCTCCCAGCTGGGGTGCGCCATCTGCGCCACGGTGCCCAGCTGCTGGAAGTCGTTGAGCGCCTCCAGCCGCCCCTGAGCGAGGTGCTCGGCCGTGATGCGGTCGAACTCGATCGCCCATTCGTAGGCCTGGTTGTCGGCCGCGTCCCGGCGCATGGTGCGCAGGTTGTGCACGATGTTGCCGCTGCCCACGATCAGCACACCGCGCTCGCGCAACTGGGCGAGCTGGCGGCCGACAGCGAAATGCTCGGCCGCGGGCCGGCGGTAGTCCATGCTGAGCTGGATGACCGGGATCTCCGCGGCCGGGAACATGGGCTTGAGCACCGACCAGGTGCCGTGGTCCAGGCCCCACTCGCGCTCGTCCAGGTCCAGCGCGCGGCCAGAGTCGGGCTGCCTGACCACCCCACTGATGGCACGGGCCATGGCTGGCGAGCCCGGCGCGGGGTACTGCTGGTCGAACAGGGCCTGCGGAAAGCCGCCGAAGTCGTGGATGGTGGGAGGCTGGCTCATGGCCGTGAGCTGCCAGCCCGGGGTCAGCCAATGCGCCGAAACGCACAGGATCAGGCTGGGCTGCGTGCCCCGCGCGCGCAGTTCCTGGCCCAGGGCCTGCCAGCTGCGGCGCCAGGCGTTGTCCTCGATCGCATTCATGGGGCTGCCATGCCCCAGGAACAGCACCGGCAGGCGCTCGGTCGCAGGCAGCGCGGCGGCCAGATCGGCCAGACCGGCGGCGGCGGACGTGGGTGAAGGGACGGAGGCCGAAGTGCTCATGTAGGTTCCGAGGGCGGTGGCCGCGAGGGCCCCGCCGGCGATCAATAGGGGGCGACGTTGCATGGGGGGTGGCGATCGGCGGAAAAGCCATGGAGCCCGCCGCCGCGCACGAAGTTCCGGCAGGATTCTTTCACGAAGGTGACAACAACACCCGGGGGTATAGTGTTTTCACCCTTATAGGGACTTGCACATGCTGCTATATTGCACTGCAACATAACCAGATTCGACGCCCATGCTGTACCAGATTTACGAAACCCAGCGCTCGATCATGGAGCCGTTCGCTGACCTGGCCGAGGTCGCGTCCAAGCTCTTCACCAACCCCATGCTGCCGCTGGCCCAACTGCCGGGTGCCCAGCGCATCTCCGCCGGTTACGACCTGATGCACCGGCTGGGCAAGGACTACGAGAAGCCGGTGTTCGGCATCCACACGGTGGATGTGGACGGTGTGGACATCGCGATCCACGAGCGCATCGAGATCGACAAGCCATTCTGCGAGCTGCGCCGCTTCAAGCGTTTCTCCGACGACACCGAGACGCTGGCCAAGCTCAAGGGGCAGCCGGTGGTGCTCATCGTCGCCCCGCTCTCGGGCCACTACGCCACGCTGCTGCGCGACACCGTGCGCACCATGCTCAAGGACCACAAGGTCTACATCACCGACTGGAAGAACGCCCGCCTCGTGCCGATGGCCGATGGCGAGTTCCATCTGGACGACTACGTGAACTACATCCAGGAGTTCATCCGTTACCTGCAGCAGGGCTACGGCAACTGCCACGTGATGAGCGTCTGCCAGCCCACCGTGCCGGTGCTCGCGGCGGTCTCGCTGATGGCCAGCCGGGGCGAGACCACGCCGCTGTCCATGACCATGATGGGCGGCCCCATCGACGCGCGCAAGTCGCCCACGGCGGTGAACAACCTGGCCACCCAGCGCAGCTACGAGTGGTTCGAGAACAACGTGATCTACCGCGTGCCCGACAACTTCCCCGGCGCCGGCCGCCGCGTGTACCCGGGCTTCCTGCAGCACACCGGTTTCGTGGCCATGAACCCCGACCGCCACGCGTCGAGCCACTACGACTACTTCAAGGACCTGATCAAGGGCGACAACTCCAGCGCCGAGAGCCACCGCAAGTTCTACGACGAGTACAACGCCGTGCTCGACATGGACGCCGACTACTACCTCGAAACGATCGAGACGGTGTTCCAGGAATTCAAGCTGGTCAACGGCACCTGGGACGTGAAGAACGAACAGGGTGAGCTGGAGCGCGTGCGTCCGCAGGACATCAAGCGCACCGCCCTGCTCACGGTGGAAGGTGAGCTCGACGACATTTCCGGCTCCGGGCAGACGGCCGCCGCGCACGACCTGTGCACCGGCATCCCGAAGACGCACCAGATGCACTACGAGGCGCAGGGCGCCGGCCATTACGGCATTTTCAGCGGCCGGCGCTGGCGCGACATGGTGCACCCGGTGGTCAAGACCTTCATCCGCGCGCACCAGCCCGCCGCGGATGCCGCGCCTGCCGCAGCGAAGCCGGCCGTGAAAGCGGCCCCCAAGGCCGTGGCGCGCAAACCGGCCGCCAAGGCACCGGCAGCGGCCCGCAAGACGGCCAGCCGCAAAGCCGCCAAGGCCTGAGCGGCGAAGCCCACGGCGCCCTGGCGGCGCCGGTATATTCGCGGGCATGAACGACCTCGCCCGGCGCATCGACGCCGCCCTGCCGCAGACCCAGTGCACGCGTTGCGGTTACCCCGACTGCGCGAGCTATGCGCAGGCCATCGCGGACGGCGAAGCGGGCATCAACCAGTGTCCCCCCGGCGGGGCCGAAGGCATCGAGCGGCTCTCCGCCCTCACCGGCCAACCCGTGCAGGCGCTGGACCACCGCTTCGGCATCGAAGGCCCGGTCACCGTGGCGGTGATCGACGAGGCCTGGTGCATCGGCTGCACGCTGTGCATCCAGGCCTGCCCCACCGACGCCATCCTCGGCATCCACAAGCGCATGCACACCGTGGTGGAGCCCTATTGCACCGGCTGCGAGCTGTGCCTGCCGGTCTGCCCCGTGGACTGCATCTCGCTGGAAATCGTGAGCGGTGAACGCACCGGCTGGCAGGCCTGGTCGGCCGAACAGGCCGCGCAGGGGCGCGAGCGCTACAGCCTGCGGCAACAGCGCCTGGCGCGCGAGAAGCGGGAACACGAAGTGCGGCTGGAAACGAAGGCGCGCGAGAAACTGGCCGATCTGGCCGCGCACTCGAAGATCAGCGACGAGGCCGTGCTGGACAAGAAGCGCGCCGTGATCGAAGCCGCGCTGGCCCGTTCCCGCGCCAGGCGCGGGCAGACCGGCGGCTGACCCGCCCCTTCAGGCGCCCTGGCGCGCGGCCACGGTCTTGTAGACACCGCAGCCCACGTAGAGATCGTCGATCTTCATCACGTAGGACATCTTGGCCTGGATGGCGCCGGTGACCGGGTTGGCGATGTCGTACTCCACCCAGCCCTCACCCGCCTCGCCCTGCGCGACGATGGCGTTGAGCAAGGCCTGCCCGTCGACACCCGCGATGTCCTGCACCCGGCTGCCCACCTTCTCCGGCTTGCCGCCGAAGGCGCGGTAGACGCCCGTGCTGTCGAGCGCGAACACGTACATGTCGCGGTCGTGAAAGCCACTGGAGGGCTCGGTGATCGAGCGCGAAAACGCCTCGCGCCCGCCTTGTTTGCGCTGAGCCAAGGCACGGCTCACCAATTGCATGGCCTCATCGGCCGTGCCTTGCTGCAGCATGAAGGAGGACACCGCTTTCGACAGGTGGGCCGCGCGCTGCTCCAGCTGGTTGGCCTGCTGCACCGCGCGTTCCACCATCTGGGCGTTGTGCTGGGTGATCTGATCGAGCTGGGTCACGGCCGCCGAGATCTCGCTCAGGCCGGTGCTCTGCTCCGCGCTCGACGCGGAGATCAGCGACATGTTGGCCGCCACGCCGCGCACGCCGGTGACGATCTGACCGATGCTGTTGCCGGCCGTGCGGATCTGGGCCACGCCCGCCTCCACCTGGCTGCGCGAGGCTTCGATCAGCTCGCGGATTTCCTTGGCCGAGGCGGACGAGCGCTGGGCCAGCGTGCGCACCTCGGCGGCCACCACCGCGAAACCCCGGCCCTGTTCACCGGCCCGAGCGGCTTCCACCGCCGCGTTCAGCGCGAGGATGTTGGTCTGGAACGCGATGCTGTCGATCACGCCGATGATCTCGTTCATCTGCTGCGCGCTCTTCTGGATGCCTTCGACCGACTCGACCGCATGGCCCATGTACTTCGCACCCGACTCGGCCACGTCGCGCACCTGCGCGGCCTGCTGGTCGGACTCGCCCGCGGTGCGGGCGTTCTGCTGCACCGTGCCCGAGAGCTCGTGCACGCTGGCCGCCGTCTGCTCCAGGTTCGCGGCCTGCTGCTCCGTGCGGTCGGCGAGGTCGCGGTTGCCCATCGCCAGGCTCTTGCCGGCGTGGGCGACGAGCGCGGAATTGCTGCGCACCTCGGCCACCATGGCCGAGAGGTTGCCGATCGTGCGGTCCAGCAGGCGCGCCAGCTCGGCCAGTTCGTCGCTGCCCTGCACGCGAATGGTGGCCCGCAGGTTGCCCGACACCGTCTGCCCCATGGCGCCGAGCACCTGCTGGAAGTCCGCGGTGAAGCTGACGTAGAACGAGACCATGAGGTAGGCCAGCAGGGCCAGGCCTGCGATCGCGACCATCAGGGCGCCGCCGTGCAGCCCGTCAGGGCCTTGCAGGCCCCAGGCGAGCAGCAGGGGCAGGACCGACGAGGCCGCGAGCAGCAGAAGCTTGCCGCGCAGGCGGAACCGGCGCATCAGGGCGATGCCGGGCAACAGCGGATGGAATCCGGACATGGGTGTACCGCTCCTCGGTGTGAATGGGTTCTTATCGGTGCCGCGCCATCCGCCTTGAGCCGGGGAAACCCCGTGGGCTCAGTGCAGACCGGCGATGCCGGACTGGCGGGCTTCGAAATGCCGGAACAGCTGCACGGCCATCATCCGCAGCGTGTCGTCGGCCATGTTGTGGGCATGCGCAAGTTGTTCCAGCGCGTAGCGGCGGTCGCAGATCATCAGCGCCCGGCTCACGCACATGCCCTGGGACGACATGCGCAGGCAGAAGTGCTCCAGCAGTTCGGCGGGCCAGGCGGGCGCCATGCCCCGCCCCAGCCAGCTGGACGCGCTGGCAAGGTCGTTCGAATCTTGGCCGGGTGACGGGTTCATGCGGAACTCCTGCGACAAGGGGTGGGCCGCGCCACCCTTGGCACAGCCTTCACAGGTCACAAGATTAAGTTCGCGGCCCGGGCCGCGGTGCGCCGAACAGCGCCCGAAAAGCCGCCCTGCTCCGGGCGCTCGGCCGCTCGTCCCGGGAATCAGGCCGGCTGGGCGGCCAGGCGCGCGAACGCGTCCACCACTTCGGGGGGCGCCTGCACCAGTTCGATCAGCACGCCCTCGCCCGCGATGGGGAATTCCTCATTCGCCTTGGGGTGCAGGAAGGTGATGTCGAAGCCCGCCGCGCCCTGGCGGATGCCGCCCGGCGCAAAGCGCACGCCCTGGGCGCCGAGCCACTGCACGGCGGTGGGCAGGTCGTCGATCCACAGGCCGATGTGGTTGAGCGGCGTGGTGTGCACCGCCGGCTTCTTCTCGGGGTCCAGCGGCTGCATCAGGTCGACCTCGACCTTGAACGGGCCGGCGCCGATGGCGCAGATGTCCTCGTCCACGTTCTCGCGTTCGCTGCGGAAGGTGCCCGTGACCTCCAGGCCCAGCATGTCGACCCAGAGCTTCTGCAGGCGCTGCTTGTCGGGCCCGCCGATGGCGATCTGCTGGATGCCCAGCACCTTGAAAGGACGTGAGGAGGAAGGCATGTCTCAATGAACTCCGTTGAGGGAAACGGGCGCGCGCTCCAGCGCCCAGACCGTGGCCGGTGGCAGGTTGGCCCAGACCGAGGCCGAGCGCCGCCAGTGCCAGCCCGGGGGAATGCCGTTGAAGGGCCGCAGGTGCGGCGCCGCGTAGGTGTACTGGATCAGGCGCGAGCCCGGCTGGCGGCCGATCAAGCTCAGCATGGCGTTCACGCACTCGCGGGCTTCGTCACGCGGCATGGACAGCAGCGGCAGGGACGACACCAGCGTGACGGGCGAGCGCGCCTCGATCGTGAGCTGGTTCACGTCGGAGGCACAGTGGTTGAGCACCTCGGCCAGCGGGAAGGCGTGGCGCAGCAGGCGGGCGAAGTCGGGGTCGCGCTCGATCACCACGAAACGCTCCAGCGCCGCGAACGACATGGCCAGCTCGCGCGTGATGGCACCGGTGCCCGCGCCCACCTCGATCAGCACGCCAGGCTGGCTGCGCCAGACCTCGCTCACGATGGCCCGGGCCAGTGCCCGGGAAGCCGGTGCGATGGCACCCATGCGGCGCGGATCGCGCAAACATCCCAGGGCGAAAGCCAGACCATGCTTCATGCGAATCCTTCAGAGCCGGGTGGCTTTGCAGGTTAGCGCATTTCACGGCCCGCTGTCCGTATCCAAAGGTGCCCACCCGCGCCTCAACCGAATTCGACGATCGGCTGGTCCACCACCAGCGACTCGCCCATCTTCGCCAGCACCTTGGAGACCACGCCGTCGGCGGCGGCGAACAGCACGTTTTCCATCTTCATGGCCTCGATCACGGCCACGCGCTCGCCGGCCTGCACCTTCTGGCCCGGCTGCACCGCCACCTCGACCAGCAGGCCCGGCATGGGCGAGAGCACGTATTTGCTCATGTCGGCCGGCGCCTTGAACGGCATGAGGGCGTGCAGCTCGGCCATGCGCGGCGACACCACCATGGTCTCGATGCGCGTGCCGTTGTGCTGCACCACCAGGGCCAGCGGGTTGCGCGGCGTGCCGCGCTCGATCTGCGCCGTGTAGGGCTGGCCGTTGCAGGTGCCGGTCACGCAGATGTCGTTCAGGCGCGAGGGGCTGGACATCGCGTAGCGCTTGCCGTCCACGGTCACCACGGCCGAGCCGAGCTGGCCCACCACCTCGTCCACATGCACGGACTTGTAGGCGTGTTCGCCCTGGGCGTCGAGCACGATCACCGAGTAGTCGTGGCCCACCTTCACGCCATAGCCGGGCAACTGGCCCGACAGGCCAGCCGCGCGCTCGCGCGACTTGCGCCGCACGAAGGCGGCCAGGGCGACGAGGAAGTCCGGGTCGCTGTGCGGCACGTCTTCGGCGCGGAAACCCTGGCCATAGTGCTCGGCGATGAAACCGGTGTTGAAGTCGCCCGCGACGAATTTCGGGTGCGCCAGCAGCGCGGCCTGGAAGGGAATGTTGCTGCTGATGCCCCGGATCACGAAGCCATTGAGCGCCTCGCGCATCTTGGCAATCGCGTCCAGCCGGTCCTTGCCGTGCACGATGAGCTTGGCGATCATCGAGTCGTAGAACATCGGAATCTCGCCACCGTCCTGCACACCGGTGTCCACGCGCACGCCGAGCAGATCGGCGGTGTTGCCCTGGAACATGGTCTGCGCCGGCGGCGCGAAACGCACCAGACGGCCGGTGCTGGGCAGGAAGTTGCGGAACGGGTCCTCGGCGTTGATGCGGCATTCGATGGCCCAGCCGTTGCGCTGCACCTGGGCCTGCGTCAGCGGCAGCTTCTCGCCGGCCGCCACGCGGATCATCAGCTCCACCAGGTCCAGCCCGGTGATGCACTCCGTCACCGGGTGCTCGACCTGCAGGCGCGTGTTCATCTCCAGGAAGTAGAAGTCCTGGTTCTTGCCGACCACGAACTCCACCGTGCCCGCGCTCTGGTACTTCACCGCCTTGGCCAGGGCCACGGCCTGCTCGCCCATGGCCTTGCGCGTGGCCTCCGAGATGAAGGGCGATGGCGCCTCTTCGATCACCTTCTGGTGGCGGCGCTGGATGGAGCATTCACGCTCGTTGAGGTAGATCACGTTGCCGTGCGAATCGCCCAGCACCTGGATCTCGATGTGGCGCGGCTCCTGCACGAACTTCTCGATGAAGATGCGGTCGTCGCCGAAGCTGTTGCGCGCCTCGTTGCGGCAACTGGTGAACCCCTCCAGCGCTTCCTTGTCGTTGAAGGCCACGCGCAGGCCCTTGCCGCCGCCGCCCGCGCTGGCCTTGATCATCACGGGGTAGCCGATGTCGCGGGCGATCTCCACCGCGCGGTCGGCGGATTCGATCGCGTCGTTCCAGCCCGGGATGGTGTTGACCTTGGCGGCGTTGGCCAGCTTCTTCGAAGCGATCTTGTCGCCCATGGCCGCGATGCTGAAGTGCTTGGGACCGATGAAGGCCATGCCCTCGTCTTCCACGCGCTTGGCGAAGGCCTCGTTCTCCGACAGGAAGCCATAGCCCGGGTGGATGGCCTGGGCGCCGGTGCGCTTGGCGGCCTCGATGATCTTGTCCGCGACCAGGTAGGACTCGCGCGAGGGCGCGGGGCCGAGCAGCACGGCCTCGTCGGCCAGCTGCACGTGGCGCGCCTCCTTGTCGGCCTCGGAATACACCGCCACCGTGGCGATGCCCATCTTCTTCGCGGTGGCGATCACGCGGCAGGCGATCTCGCCGCGGTTGGCAATCAGGATCTTGGTAAACATCATTTGTCCAATCTGTTCTTTACCGACTCATGTCCGGAGCAACATTCCAGAAGTGCCGCGGAACCGGCTTTGCCGGGCCGCTGGCGCTGCCCACTTGAGGGGGTGACGCGCGAAGCGCGGCGCGGTGGTGGGCCTGTTCACAGCGGAATGTTGCCGTGCTTGCGCCACGGGTTCTCGAGCTTCTTGTCCTTCAGCATCACCAGGCTGCGGCAGATGCGCTTGCGCGTCTCGTGCGGCAGGATGACGTCGTCGATGAAGCCGCGCGCGCCCGCCACGAAGGGGTTGGCGAAGCGGGCCTTGTACTCGGCCTCGCGCTGCGCGAGCTTGACCGGGTCCTTCTTCTCTTCGCGGAAGATGATCTCCACCGCGCCCTTGGCGCCCATCACCGCGATCTCGGCGTTGGGCCAGGCGAAATTCACGTCGCCGCGCAGGTGCTTGGAGCTCATCACGTCGTAGGCGCCGCCGTAGGCCTTGCGCGTGATCACGGTGATCTTGGGCACTGTGCACTCGGCGTACGCGTAGAGCAGCTTGGCGCCGTGCTTGATGATGCCGCCGTACTCCTGCGAGGTGCCGGGCATGAAGCCGGGCACGTCCACGAAGGTAACCACCGGGATGTTGAAGGCATCGCAGAAGCGCACGAAGCGCGCGGCCTTGATCGAGCTCTTGATGTCCAGGCAGCCGGCCAGCACCAGCGGCTGGTTGGCCACGATGCCCACGGTCTGGCCGTCCATGCGGGCGAAGCCGATCAGGATGTTCTTGGCGTACTCGGGCTGCAGCTCGAAGAAGTCGCCGTCGTCCACCGTCTTGACGATGAGCTCCTTCATGTCGTACGGCTTGTTCGGGTTCTCGGGCACCAGCGAGTCCAGGCTCAGTTCCATGCGGTCGATCGGGTCGCCGCTGGGGCGCACCGGCGCCTTCTCGCGGTTGTTGAGCGGCAGGTAGTTGTAGAGGCGGCGCAGCATCAGCAGCGCCTCCACGTCGTTCTCGAAGGCCAGGTCGGCCACACCGCTCTTGGTGGTGTGCGTGATGGCACCGCCCAGTTCCTCGGAGGTCACCTCCTCGTGCGTCACCGTCTTCACCACCTCGGGGCCGGTGACGAACATGTAGCTCGAGTCCTTGACCATGAAGATGAAGTCGGTCATGGCGGGTGAGTACACCGCGCCGCCGGCCGAGGGGCCCATGATCATGCTGATCTGCGGCACCACGCCCGAGGCCATCACGTTGCGCTGGAACACGTCGGCATAACCGCCGAGCGAGGCCACGCCTTCCTGGATGCGCGCGCCGCCCGAGTCGTTCAGGCCGATCACCGGCGCGCCGACCTTCATCGCCTGGTCCATCACCTTGCAGATCTTCTCCGCGTGCGCTTCGGACAGCGCGCCGCCGAAGACGGTGAAGTCCTGGCTGAACACGAACACCAGGCGGCCGTTGATCATGCCGTAGCCCGTCACCACGCCGTCGCCGGGGATCTTGTTGTCCTGCATGCCGAAGTCAGTGCAGCGGTGCTCGACGAACATGTCCCACTCTTCGAAAGTGCCCTCGTCGAGCAGCACCTCCAGCCGCTCGCGCGCGCTCAGCTTGCCCTTGGCGTGCTGCGCGGCGATGCGCTTCTCGCCACCGCCCAGCCGCGCCGCGGCGCGCTTGCGTTCGAGTTGTTCAAGGATGTCCTGCATGGTGGTTCTCCGGAGGAAACGGTCGGTCAGTCAAAGAGGTCGAGCAGCTGGCGCGCCGCGGTGGACGGCGGCAGTTCGCCCGCCAGCACCCGGCGGGTGGTCTCGTCGAGGTCGGCGCGCACCTGGGGGTGCGCGCGGAAGCGTTGTTTGAGGCCGGCGTCGATGCGTTCCCACATCCAGGCGCGGGCCTGTTGCTGGCGGCGCTGGGCGAGCTGGCCGTTGCCGGTCTGCAGCGCGCGAAAACGCGAGACTTCGGCCCAGAAGGCGTCCACGCCCCGGCCTTGCAGCGCGCTGAGCTGGATCACCTGCGGGTGCCAGAGGCCGTCGTTGTGGTGCGCGTGCTCGGGGTGGCCATGCAGGCCGAGCAGGCGCAGCGAGGAGGTGATCTGCGCGCGCGCGCGCGTGGCGGCGTCGGGGTCCAGGTCGGCCTTGTTGATGACCACCAGGTCGGCCAGCTCCATCACGCCCTTCTTGATCGCCTGCAGGTCGTCGCCCGCGTTGGGCAGCTGCATCAGCACGAACATGTCCGTCATGCCGCTCACCGCGGTCTCGCTCTGGCCCACGCCCACGGTCTCGACGATCACGATGTCGTGGCCGGCCGCTTCGCAGACCATCATGGCCTCGCGCGTCTTTTCGGCCACGCCGCCCAGCGTGCCGCTGCTCGGGCTGGGCCGGATGTAGGCCTGGTCGTGCACCGAGAGTTTTTCCATGCGCGTCTTGTCGCCCAGGATCGAGCCGCCCGAGACGGAAGAGGACGGGTCGATGGTCAGCACCGCCACGCGGTGCCCCTTCCCGATCAGGTACAGGCCCAGCGCCTCGATGAAGGTGCTCTTGCCCACGCCCGGCACGCCGCTGATGCCCAGGCGCAATGCGTTCCCGGTGTGCGGCAGCAAGGCGGTGAGCAGCTCGTCGCCCTGGGCACGGTGGTCCGCGCGGGTGGACTCCAGCAGCGTGATGGCCTTGGCCATGGCGCGGCGCTGCGTGGCAGGCGCGCCACGCACGATGCCTTCCAGCAATGCCTGAGGGGTCACCCCAAAGCCTTCCGGATCTGCTCCAGCACGTCTTTCGCGCTCGCCGGGATCGGCGTGCCCGGGCCGTAGATGCCCTTGACGCCCGACTCGTACAGGAAGTCGTAGTCCTGGCGCGGGATCACGCCGCCCACGAACACGATGATGTCGTCCGCGCCCTGCTTCTTCAGCTCGGCGATGATGGCCGGCACCAGGGTCTTGTGGCCGGCGGCCAGGGTGGACACGCCCACCGCGTGCACGTCGTTCTCGATCGCCTGGCGCGCGCATTCTTCGGGCGTCTGGAACAGCGGACCCATGTCGACGTCGAAGCCGAGGTCGGCGAACGCCGTGGCCACCACCTTGGCGCCCCGGTCGTGGCCGTCCTGCCCGAGCTTGCTGATCATCACGCGCGGCCGGCGGCCCTGCTCCTCGGCGAAGGTGTTGATCTCGGTCTTGAGGGCTTCCCAGCCCTCGGCGGAATCGTAGGCAGCTGCGTACACACCGGTCACCTTTTGCGTATCGGCGCGGTGGCGCCCGTAAATCTTCTCCAGCGCATCGCTCACCTCGCCCACCGTGGCGCGCAGGCGGATGGCCTGGATCGACAGGTCCAGCAGGTTGCCCTCGCCGCTGTCGGCCGCAGCGGTCAGCGCCTCCAGCGCGGCCTGCACCTTCGCCGCGTCGCGCGTGGCCTTGATCTGTTTCAGGCGGGCGATCTGCCCGTCGCGCACCGCCACGTTGTCGATGTCGCGCGCCTCGATCGGGTCTTCCTGCTTGAGCTTGTACTTGTTGACGCCGACGATCACGTCCTTGCCGGAGTCGATGCGCGCCTGCTTCTCGGCGGCGGCGGCTTCGATCTTGAGCTTGGCCCAGCCGCTGTCCACCGCCTTGGTCATGCCGCCCATGGCCTCGACCTCCTCGATGATGGCCCAGGCCTTGTCGGCCATCTCCTGCGTGAGGCTCTCCATCATGTAGCTGCCGGCCCAGGGATCCACCACGTTGGTGATGTGCGTCTCTTCCTGGATGATGAGCTGCGTGTTGCGCGCGATGCGCGCGCTGAACTCGGTGGGCAGCGCGATGGCTTCGTCGAACGAGTTGGTGTGCAGCGACTGCGTGCCGCCGAACACCGCGGCCATGGCCTCGATGGCGGTGCGCACCACGTTGTTGTAAGGGTCCTGTTCGGTGAGCGACCAGCCCGAGGTCTGGCAGTGCGTGCGCAGCATCAGGCTCTTGGGGTTCCTGGCGTTGAAGCCCTTCATGATGCGCGTCCACAGCAGGCGGGCGGCGCGCATCTTGGCGATCTCCAGGTAGAAGTTCATGCCGATCGCCCAGAAGAAAGACAGGCGCCCGGCGAAGTCGTCCACGTCCATGCCCTTGGCGATCGCGGTCTTCACATACTCCTTGCCATCGGCCAGCGTGAAGGCCAGCTCCAGCGCCTGGTTGGCGCCGGCTTCCTGCATGTGGTAGCCCGAGATCGAGATCGAGTTGAACTTCGGCATGTGCTGCGCCGTGTACTCGATGATGTCGCCGATGATCTTCATCGACGGCTCGGGCGGGAAGATGTAGGTGTTGCGGACCATGAACTCCTTGAGGATGTCGTTCTGGATGGTGCCGCTGAGCTGGTCCTGCCCAACCCCCTGCTCCTCCGCCGCCACCACATAACCCGCCAGCACGGGCAGCACCGCGCCGTTCATGGTCATGGACACGCTCACCTTGTCCAGCGGGATCTGGTCGAACAGAATCTTCATGTCCTCCACGCTGTCGATCGCCACGCCGGCCTTGCCCACGTCGCCGGTGACGCGCGGGTGGTCGCTGTCGTAGCCCCGGTGCGTGGCCAGGTCGAACGCGACCGAGACGCCCTGCCCGCCCGCGGCCAGGGCCTTGCGGTAGAAGGCGTTGCTCTCTTCGGCGGTGGAGAAGCCCGCGTATTGGCGGATCGTCCACGGCCGCACCGCGTACATGGTGGCCTGCGGGCCACGGATGAAGGGCTCGAAGCCCGGCAGGGTGTTGGTGTGCGGCAGCCCGGCCGTGTCTTCGGCGGTGTACAGCGGCTTGACGCGAATGCCGTCGGGCGTGACCCAGTCCAACGCCGAGACATCGCCACCGGGCGCGGATTTGCGGGCCGCCTGAGCCCAGGCTTCCAGGGTGGCTGCGTTGAATTCGGGCTGTTTCTGGCTCATGGCAAAACTCGGTTTGGACGGGATCAGGACCGCCGGGATTCTACATGATTCATAATTATTGATGCAAAATATTCCTATTGGCTTACAATGCCGGCCTGTGTCCCACACCCCCGATTGACCCCTCCCTGACCATGTCCGCTTTGTCGCTTTCGCCCCGCGCCCTGTACGAAGAAGTCGCCGAGCTGCTGCGCCAGCGCATCTTCCGCCGCGAGCTCGAGCCCGGCAGCTGGATCGACGAGCTCAAGCTCGCCGAGGAATACGGCATCAGCCGCACCCCGCTGCGCGAGGCGCTCAAGGTGCTGGCCGCCGAAGGCCTGGTCACGATGAAGGTGCGGCGCGGCGCCTACGTCACCGAAGTGTCCGAGAAAGACCTTGCGGATGTCTACCACCTGCTGGCCCTGCTGGAGTCGGACGCGGCCGGCGTGGTGGCCGCGCGCGCCAGCGACGAGGAGCTGGCCAGCCTGCAGGCCTTGCACCAGGAACTGGAAGCCGCCGTGGGCGAGCGCGACCGCTTCTTCGCGCTCAACGAGCAGTTCCACATGCGCGTGCTCGAACTCGCGCGCAACCGCTGGCGCGAGCAGATGGTGGCCGACCTGCGCAAGGTGATGAAGCTCAACCGCCACAACTCGCTGCTCAAGAGCGGGCGCATCGAGGAGTCGCTGGCCGAGCACCGCGCCATCGTGGCCGCGCTCACGCAGCGCGACGCCGCGTTGACGGTGCAGCGCATGCGCGAGCACTTCGAGAACGGCCTGGAAGCCGCGGCCTGACCGGTGCCGGCCCACGGGCCGCTGGTAAAGTCCCGCCTGCCTTTCTGCCGCGCGGCTTGCGCCCGCGCGGCGCGCCGCCATCGCCCCATTCCCAGAACAACCCATGTCCGTTCCACTCCCTGCCCAACCCGGCATCCTCCAGCCCATTCCCACCCAGGCCCGCTACCTCAGTTGCCAATTGCGCATCGGCGCCACCCCCCAGGCCGTGCTGCGCGAACTCGCTGCTTTCGCCGATGGCGAAGCGACCGTCGTTGGCCTGGGCGAGTCGCTGGTGCGTGCGCTCGGCACGCAGGTCCCTGGGCTCAAAAGCTTCCCTCAGATCGAGGGCGCGCTCGTCAAACTGCCGGCCACGCCCATCGACCTCCTAATCTGGTTGCGTGGCAGCGACCGCGGGGAACTGTTGCTGCGCAGCCGCCAGCTGGAGGCCTTGCTGGCGTCGGCCTTCGAGCTGCGCGCCATCACCGACGCCTTCAGCCACCGCACCAACCACGACCTCAGCGGCTACGAAGACGGCACGGAAAACCCGCAGGGCGAGGACGCGCTCGCCGCGGCCCTGGTGGCCCAGGGCCCGCTCGCGGGCAGCAGCTTCCTGGCGGTGCAGCGCTGGCGCCACCAGTTGAGCCATTTCGCCGCCATGCCCGAGCTGCAACGCGACCACGTCTTCGGCCGCGCCCACCACAACAACGAAGAACTCGACGACGCACCGGCCTCGGCGCACGTGAAGCGCACGGCCCAGGAAGACTTCGAGCCGCCGGCGTTCGTGCTGCGCCGTGCCATGCCCTGGGCGGAGGGCAACGAAGGCGGCTCCATGTTCACCGCCTTCGGCCACTCGTTCGATGCCTACGAAGCCCTGCTGCGCCGCATGTCGGGCGCGGAGGACGGCGTGGTCGACGCCCTCTTCTCCTTCACGGAACCGGAAACCGGGGCCTACTTCTGGTGCCCGCCCCTGCACCAGGGCCGCATCGACCTGCGCGCCGTGGGGCTCTGAGCCTCAGGCGCCCACCAGGCCGTCGGTTTCGGCTTCCTGGCCCACGTGGGCCTGGGCCATGGCCCACACCTCGCGCGGAGGCAGTGGTTTCAGGCGGTGGTCGCTCCAGACCTGGCGCCAGCGCCGCGCGCCGCGCAACCCGTGGCGCAGGCCCAGCATGTGGCGCGCGATCGCGTACCAGGGACAACCGTCTTCCAGGAAGGCGCGCTCCATGTAGGCCACCATCTGCTCTTCCACCGCTTCGCGCGTCACGGTGGACGGCGCGGCGCCGAAGAAGGCCTCGTCCCAGCCGGTGAGCACCCAGGGGTTGTGGTACGCCTCGCGGCCGACCATCACGCCATCGACCGCACTCAGGTGCTCGGCGATCTGCGCGTTGGTGGTGAAGCCGCCATTGATGGCAAAGGTGAGTTGCGGAAAGTCCTGCTTGAGGCGGTGCGCGAGTTCGTAGCGCAGCGGCGGAATCTCGCGGTTCTCTTTCGGCGAGAGGCCGTCCAGCCAGGCGTTGCGCGCGTGCACCAGGAACACGCCGCAGCCGGCCTCGCTCACGGTCCCGACGAAATCGCGCACGAAGTCGTAGCTCTCGACCCGGTCGATACCGATGCGGTGTTTGACGGTGACGGGAATCGAGACAGCGTCCACCATGGCCTTGACCCCGTCGGCCACGGTCTGCGGCTCGGCCATCAGGCAGGCGCCGAAGGCGCCGCGCTGCACGCGGTCGCTCGGGCAGCCGCAGTTGAGGTTGATCTCGTCGTAGCCCCATTGCTCGCCCAGGCGCGCGGCGCTCGCGAGCTCGGCGGCGTCGCTGCCCCCGAGCTGCAAGGCCACCGGGTGTTCCTCGGCGTTGAAACGCAGGTGGCGTTGCACGCTGCCGTGGGTGAGCGCGCCCGTGGTCACCATCTCGGTGTACAGCAGGGTGTGCTTCGAGAGCAGGCGATGCAGGTAGCGGCAGTGGCGGTCGGTCCAGTCCATCATGGGCGCGACGGACAGGCGCCAGGGACTCGGAACTTGCAGGGTGGGATGTGGTTGCACCCCGGTATTTTCTCACCCCGGCGAGCAGGCAAAAGAAAACCCGCCGAAGCGGGTTGAACCTCCTGGCGGAGGGAAGCTCGGGGGGAGGGAGCTTCGGAGACTTGGTGTGACAGTCACGCCAGTATTCCGGCGCTGCCGCAGGCCCCTTGTCGGAGAGTTGCCGACGCGCTTGTAGGACGGGAGGAGATTCGCCGCGCCAGGGGTGGAAGCGGCCGGGTTGCACCACCACAATGGGCCATGCATACACCCACACGACCCCATCTGAACCTCTTGGCTTGCGCCCTCGCCGCGCTGGCGCTGGCCGGCTGTGCCGCCGCAGAACAAAGGGTGGATCTGCAACCGCCTGTGGCCAGCGGTGCCGGTGTGCAGGTGCAGGACTCGCGGCATGACACCGATCTGAAACTCAAGACGGACACCGGCACCCTGCCCGTCGAGATCCGGCCCCCGGTCGCCGAGGCCCTGCGGAACTGGGTGGCCGCCAGCTACACCGGGCCTCAACCCTTTTACGTGGGCTTGCAGCGCCTGGAGCTGCAGCACCAGGGCGGCCTGGCCTCGGGAGACGAACTGTCCTGCACCGTGGAATCGCAGGTGCGCGTGGGTGGTGAGGTGGGGCGGCCCGTGCGCACCCGGGTGCACAACAACGCCCGGCTAACACCCGATGCCACCAGCGCGGTCCAGCTCATCGTCTCGCAATGCCTGGAAGCCCACGCCAGGGACATCAACGCGCCGACGGGCAGCCGCTAGGCTGCCCGCCTTCGTGATCGTCCGATCAGAACATCAGGGCGATCAGGATGATGATGGGGATGGGGACACCGAGGAAAAACAGCAGCAGGGATTGCATGGAAGGCTCCTTGGAAAGGTGAAGGGGTGTGCAGGGCGGGAACTCAGGCCCGATCGCGCTGGCGGCCACCGAAGGTTGCGGCCAGGCTGGCGAAGAAGGCGCCGATCAGCAAGGAGACGAACAGCCACAGCGCGCCATAGGCCGACGCCTTGCGCGCCTTGTCGGCCGCCTCGCGCGCGGCGGTTTCGGCTTCGCGGGCCTTGATCTGCATCCGCCCGAAGGTGTCGGTCACGCGCTTCTGTGCGTCCTGCGCGCTGACGCCGGTGCGCAAGGCCACCTGCTGGCCGAGGTAGCTGGCGTCCTCGGGCGGCAAGGCGCCGTTCTTCAGGGCCGTGAGGAAGATGCCCGAAGCATCGGCAGCGATCGCGGCAGGCGACGGGTTCACCATCAGCACGCCCGGGGCGCCGGCCGTCGACGCCGCCGCCGCGTCGGTCCGGAACAGCGTGCCGACAAAGTAGTCCAGGTCGGCCTCGCCGTCCTTTTCACCATCGGCCTTGTCCGCCACCTGGGCCACCGCCGCACCCGCGCCACCGGCCGCCACCGTGGCGCCGGCGTTCACACCGGTGCCCACGATCGCACCGATCACCGAGGTGAGCAGCGTTGCCGTGGCCAGGGTCGCCACCGCCCAGGCCAGGAAGCCGTGCGCGGTGTCGCGGAAGTAGACCTCGTCGGCCTGCGTGCCGGCCCAGCGCGTGCGCAGCCGACCGGCCAGATAGCCGCCCATGCCAGAGGCCACCAGTTGGGTGAAGGAAATCCAGAGGATGGTCGAGACGCCGAAGGTGGCGGCACCGATGCCCTGCTGCACCCAGGGCGAGACCGATGCCAGCCCCAGCCCTGTGCCCAGGATGAGCAGGATCAGCGAGAGCGCGGCCGCGCCGGCCGCGCCGGCGAACACCGCGGGCCAGGACACCGCGTGCTCGGATGCCGGCGCCACGGCGATGTCGTCGAATGTGGGCGAATGGGTCAATGCCATGATGGGCCTCCTGTTGGAATGTCAGGCCATCATGGGTGGCGCCCTCATGGGCGCCTGTCGGACGGGTGCGCGAAGGCGTGTAGGACCGGCCCTGGTGCCGATCCGAGGTCAGGCCGCGGCGCGCGCGCCCGGGTTCGCGAGCTGGGAATGCTCGATCACGTAGCGCGTCATCGACTGCGCCAGCTCTTCCTCACCCAGGAAGACCTTGCCGGCGACTTCTTTCTCGAGCAGGCCGGCCTCTTCCTCGCTGTGCGTGCGCACCACGGTCTGAATCTCGGGATTGAGGGCGCGGGCGGTGGCGATCATCTGCCGCACGTTGAGCGTGTCGGGCGTGGCGATCACCAGCATGCCGGCGCGCGCGATGTGGGCCTGGATCAGCACCGCCGGGTCCGCCGCGTCGCCGAACACGGCAGCAATGCCGCGCTCGCGCAGCCGCTCGACGATGTCGCGATTCTCTTCGGCCACCACATAGGGCAAATGCTGTTCATCCAGCGCGGCGGCGATGCGCCGCCCCACCCGGCCGTAACCCACCAGCACCACCTGGCGCGAAAGAAATTTCTCGTGCGTGGTCATGGGCAGTTCGGCCAACGGGTCGTCGCGCTGTTCCAGTTTGCGTGCGAACTCGGAGTTCTTGCGCAGCCATTCCTGCAGCGGGTTGATGGCCTTGAACCACAGCGGGTTGGTGGCGATGGAGATGAGCGCACCCGCCAGCACCAGGCTCTGCCCCTCGGGCGGCAGCAGGCCCAGCGATGCCCCCAGGCCGACCAGGATGAAGGAGAACTCGCCGATCTGCGCCAGGCTGGCGGAGACGGTGAGCGCGGTGTTGAGTGGGTAGCGCATGGCCACCACCAGGGCGGCGGCGGCCACCGACTTGCCCACGATGATGATCAGCACCACGCCGAGCACCTGCAGCGGGCGCTCGATCAGCACGGCGGGGTTGAACAGCATGCCCACCGAGACGAAGAACAGCACCGCGAAGGCATCGCGCAGCGGCAGCGACTCTTCGGCCGCGCGGTGGCTGAACTCCGATTCGCGCAGCACCATGCCGGCGAAGAAGGCACCCAGCGCGAACGACACGCCGAACAGCGCCGCCGAGGCGAACGCGATGCTCACCGCCGCCGCCACCACGCACAGCGTGAACAGCTCGCGCGAACCGGTGCGCGTGACCTGCCACAGCAGCCAGGGGAACACCCGGCGCCCCACCACCAGCATCAGCGCCACGAAGCCACCCACCTGCAGCAGGGTGAAGCCCAGCGTGCGCCAGATCGAATCGAGATCGCCGTCCGAGCCCTTGCCGCCCAGGAAGCCCGCCAGCGGCGGCAGCAGCACCAGCACCAGCACCATGGCCAGGTCTTCCACCACCAGCCAGCCCACCGCGATGCGGCCCGTGAAGGAATCGAGAATGCCCAGGCTCTCCAGCGCCCGCAGCAGCACCACAGTGCTGGCTACCGAGAGCGACACGCCGAACACCAGCGCCGAGCCGAAGCTCCAGTCCCACCACCACATGGCCATGCCGATGCCCATCAGCGTGGCGACCGCCATCTGCACCACCGCGCCGGGCAAGGCGATCTTGCGCACCGAGAGCAGGTCTTCCAGGGAAAAATGCAGGCCCACGCCGAACATCAGCAGCATCACACCGATCTCGGCGAGCTGGGCGGCGATGCCGGCGTCGGCCACGAAGCCCGGCGTGAACGGTCCGATGATCACACCCGCCAGCAGGTAGCCCACCAGCGCGGGCAGGCGCACCTTGGCCGCCAGGAAGCCGAGGATCAGTGCCAGACCCAGGCCCGCAGCAATGGTGTTGATCAGTGAAACGCTGTGCGGCATGGGCCGGAAACTCCTTGGCGGAAAGGGGGTGGGGGTGCGGTCGAATTTACACCACGCTTTCGCAGGAACCATGCCCGCAACAAAAAACCCGCCGAAGCGGGTTTCTCTTGGAGCGCGTGAGAGTGTTCAGCCCATGTGCAGGCCGCCGTTGACAGAGAAGTCCGCACCGGTGGCGTAGCCGCCCTCCTCGCTGGCCAGCCAGGCGATGATGGACGCGATCTCGCTCGGCTCACCCAGGCGCTTGACGGGCACGGTGGCCACGATCTTCTCCAGCACGTCGGGCCGGATGGCCTTGACCATGTCAGTGCCGATGTAGCCCGGGCTCACGGTGTTGACCGTGACACCCTTGGTCGCCAGCTCCTGCGCCAGCGCCATCGAGAAGCCGTGCATGCCGGCCTTGGCGGCCGAGTAGTTGGTCTGCCCA
Source organism: Hydrogenophaga sp. GW823-FHT04C09 (assembly GCF_058796355.1). NCBI lineage: Bacteria > Pseudomonadati > Pseudomonadota > Betaproteobacteria > Burkholderiales > Comamonadaceae > Hydrogenophaga > Hydrogenophaga sp. GW823-FHT04C09. The sequence goes on from NZ_JBXAIO010000001.1 coordinate 293,316, forward strand.
GCCTGGCCCTTCTCGCCGTTGACCGACGAGATGTTGATGATGCGGCCCCAGCCCTTTTCCACCATGTCGGCCACGACCTGCTTGGTCACGTTGAACATGGAGTTCAGGTTGGTCTCGATCACCGCATCCCAGTCGTCGCGCGACATTTTCAGGAACATGCGATCGCGCGTGATGCCGGCGTTGTTCACCAGCACGTCGATCGTGCCGTGCTCCGCCTTGGTCTTGGTGAAGGCTTCCACGGTGGAATCCCAGTCGCCGACATTGCCGACCGAGGCGTGGAAGGTGTAGCCCTGAGCCTTCTGCTCGTCGAGCCACTTCTTGAAGTCGCGCGTGGGGCCGCAGCCCGCAATGACCGTGAAACCTTCCTTGTGCAGGCGCTGGCAGATGGCCGTTCCGATGCCACCCATGCCGCCTGTGACGTACGCGACTTTCTTGCTCATTTCTTGTGCTCCTTGTGCCTTTGGCGATGGTGACCGGAAGGCCCTCCCTCCGGTCATCCGTTGTTGATTTAACCGTGAATTCAGCGTTCGACCGCGAGGGAAACCCCCATGCCGCCACCGATGCACAGGGCCGCGAGACCTTTCTTTGCATCGCGGCGCTGCATTTCATGCAGCAGCGTCACGAGGATGCGGCAGCCGGACGCACCGATGGGGTGGCCGATGGCGATCGCACCGCCGTTGACGTTCACGCGCGCCGGATCGATGTCCAGCGCCTTGTTGACGGCGCAAGCCTGGGCCGCGAAGGCTTCGTTGAGCTCGAACAGGTCCACGTCGCTGGCCTTCCAGCCAGCGCGCGCCAGGGCCTTCTTCGATGCCGGCACCGGGCCCATGCCCATGGTGGCCGGGTCCAGGCCACTGGTGCCGAAGGCGGCGATGCGCGCCAGCGGCTTGAGGCCCAGCGCCGCGGCCTTCTTGGCGGTCATCACCACCACCGCGGCGGCGCCGTCGTTGATGCCCGAGGCGTTGCCCGCCGTCACCGAGCCGGCCTTGTCGAACGCGGGGCGCAGGCCGGCCAGGGCTTCGGCGCTGGTCTTCTTGTTGATGAACTCGTCGGCATTGAAGAGGATGGGGTCACCCTTGCGCTGCGCAATGCTCACGCCCACGATCTCGTCCTTGAACTTGCCGGCGTCCTGCGCGGCGCTGGCCTTCTGCTGGCTGCCCAGCGCGAGCGCGTCCTGCGCGTCGCGGCTGATGCCGTGTTCCTTGGCCACGTTCTCGGCGGTGATGCCCATGTGGTATTGGTTGTATACGTCCCACAGGCCGTCGACGATCATGGTGTCGGTCATCTTCCAGTCGCCCATGCGCTGGCCGTCGCGGCTGCCGTTGAGCACATGCGGCGAGGCGCTCATGTTCTCCTGGCCACCAGCGATCACGATCTCGCTGTCGCCCCAGGCCACGGCCTGCGCGGCCAGCATCACGGCCTTGAGGCCGGAGCCGCACACGGCGTTGATGGTGAGCGCCGGCGTTTCCTTGGCCACGCCGGCCTTCATCATGGCCTGACGGGCCGGGTTCTGACCCACGCCAGCGGCCAGCACCTGGCCCATGATCACTTCACCGATGGCGTCGGCCGGCAGGCCGGTGCGCTCCAGCAGCGCCTTGATGACGATGCTGCCCAGCTCCGTGGCCGGTGTCTTGGCGAGCGTGCCGCCGAACTTGCCCACGGCGGTGCGGGCGGCTGAAACGATGACGATGTCTTCCATGCAATGTCTCCTGGGGGTGCGGATGAAAAAAAATGTTCAGGCTTTGGCTTTGACGTAACGGCCGGGTGCGGGCTCGATGGCGGTGTAGCGCTTGGCCTTGCCATACGCCTTGGGCGCAGCAATTTGCTTGCCAGCCAGCGGCTTGAGCCAGGCGGACCAGTCGGTCCACCAGCTGCCGGGGTGTTCGGTGGCGCTGGCGATCCAGTCCTTCACGTCGGCCGGGAACTTGCCCGCCGGGCCGATCCAGTGGCTGCGCTTGTTCTTCGACGCGGGGTTGATCACGCCCGCGATGTGACCCGAGGCGCCCATCACGAAGCGCTTCTTGCCCGGGAAGATCTGCGTGCTGCCGTAGGACCCGCCGATGGGCACGATGTGGTCTTCGCGCGAGCCGTAGATGTAGACGGGGAGCTTGACCTGGCGGAAGTCGATCTTCTCGCCGCACACCGTGGTCTTGCCCGGCTTGACCAGGTTGTTCTCCAGGTACATCTGGCGCAGGTACCAGGCGTAGTACGGGCCCGGCAGGTTGGTGCTGTCGGAGTTCCAGTACAGCAGATCGAATGGCGGCGGCGTCTCGCCCTTGAGGTAGTTGCCCACCACGTAGTTCCACACCAGGTCGTTCGGGCGCAGGAAGCTGAAGGTGGTGGCGAGGTCGCGCCCGGGCATGAGGCCGCCATCGGCGAACTGCATCTCGCGGAACTTCACGAAGTTCTCGTCGATGAACACGTCGAGGATGCCTGTGTCGGTGAAGTCGAGCAGCGTGGTGAGGAAGGTCGCGCTGTTCACCGGCGTCTCGCCCCGCGCGGCCAGCACGGCCAGCGCCGTGCCCAGCATGGTGCCGCCCACGCAGAAGCCCAAGGCGTTGATGGTCTCGGCGCCGGTGATGTCCTGCGTGACCGCGATGGCCTTGACGACCGCGTCTTCGATGTACTCGTCCCAGGTCTTCTTCGACAGCGATTCGTCGGGATTGCGCCAGCTCACCACGAAGGTGCGGTGGCCCTGCTCCACGCAGTAGCGGATCAGCGAGTTCTCGGGCTGCAGGTCGAGGATGTAGAACTTGTTGATGCAAGGCGGCACCAGCAGGAAAGGCCGCTCGTACACCTTGGCGGTCAAGGGCTTGTACTCGATGAGTTGGAACAGCTCGTTCTCGAACACCACGGCGCCTTCGGTGGTGGCGACGTTCTTGCCGACTTCGAACACGCTCTCGTCGGTCATGGACACGTGGCCCTGCTTCATGTCGTGCAGCAGGTTGGCCACGCCCTTGGCAATGCTCTCGCCCTGCGTCTCGATCGCCTTCTTCTGCGCTTCCGCATTGAACGCCAGGAAGTTGCTGGGCGCGCTGGCGTCGATCCACTGCTGCACGGCGAAACGGACGCGCGTTCGCGCCTTGGCGTCGCCCTGCACCGCCTCGGCCATGGCCATGAGGGTGCGGGCGTTGAGCAGGTAGGTCGCGGCCGCGAAGGCCGCCATGGGGTTGCTGGCCCAGGCGTCGGACGCGAAGCGCCGATCACCCGCAGGCTTCACGTTCGGCCCTTGGTTCCACAGCCCGGCCAATTCCTTGAGGTAGGTGTTCTGGATCTCCAGCAGCTGGGCCGGGTCGAAGCTGACCGCCTGGCCCTGGCTGGCCTGGCTGAAGATGTCGCCCACGGCCGGCATGCCGGGGAAGCCGGCGGCGCCCGTGGGCATGGCCATCCCGAAGGGGCTGGCCGCGCCCGCTTTCGGCATGAACGCCTTGAACGCGGCAAAGGGGTCGCTGGCGGCGGATGGGGGGGCAGAGGCGCCGGGGAAAGCCTGGGCCATCTGCGTCCACTGTTGAACGAGGTTCTGCTGGAACTGTTGCGCGGTTTCCAGCCAGTCTGAAGAAGGGTTTTTGCCCGATGTCATGCTGGTCTCCTAGGGTGTTGCCTGCGACTTATCATGGGCAGCCCTCGGGGGAGAGATTCCGGATCTTCCCCAGGTTTTTCGTATCAGCATCCAGCAGGCTGACACGGGTGGTCCGGGCTGCAAGGAATGTTGTGTATCTGGTGGTGATCGGTTGGATGTACGTGGTGCTCATGATGTCGGTGGCCGAAGCGACCAACACCACAGGCTCTGTGCTGGGAGCCATTGTGACCTTTTTTCTTTACGGTTTGCTGCCGGTCGCACTGGTGGTTTACCTGATGCTCACGCCACAAAGGCGCAAAGCGATCAAGGCACGCGAGGCCGCGGAGCTCGAAGCACAGCGGGCCGCGACGACCTCGACCACAGCCTCAGTCGATCCAGACGCAGGCGGCCATGCGCCCGGTGCTGCCGAGGCGGACGGCATCGCGCCGGTGCGAAAAGAACCGTGAGGCCTGCGTGACGGTGCACCACGCGGCGCTGCCGTCGTTGCCGTGCACCTGTGCCACGCCCGCGGCCTGAAGCCGGCGCCGCGCGAGCGCGGGCAGGTCCGCCAAAGATTTGCCGTCTCGCCCATGAGACCGAAAACAGGAAGCGGCTTCGACATCGGCCGACACGAAGGCGTCCTTCACTTCCGCGCCGACTTCGAATGCCGACGGACCGATGCAGGGGCCGAGCCAGGCCACCACCACACCCTCGCCCGCCGCTTCGCGCAAGGCGCGCAGCGTGGCCTCGAGCACACCGTTCGCCAGCCCGCGCCAGCCCGCGTGCGCGGCGGCCACCACCTGGCCCGAGGCATGGGCGAACAGCACCGGCAGGCAATCGGCCACCATGATGGTGGCGGCCAGGCCGGGCCCTTGCACCACACAGCCATCGGCCTCGGCGCCGTCCGGCGTCGCGCGGTCCAGCCGCACCACCCCGGTGCCATGCACCTGCTGAAGAAACACGGGACGTGCGGGCGCGGTCAGCGAGGCCAGGCGGGCGCGGTTGGCGGCCACCGCAAGCGGGTCGTCGCGCACGTGGTCGCCCAGGTTGAAGCGGTCGAACGGCGGGGCCGACACACCACCATCGCGCGTGGTAAACAGCGCCCGCACGCCCGGTGGTGCGGGCCAGTCGGGAACCAGGCTGTCCGGGGACTGGGGCATCAGGCCTCGGCGTCCGGGCAGGCCGATGGCTGGGCCTGCTGGAACGCGGGCAAGGCCATGCAGGCCTCGAACGCGGCCATGGTGCGCGGCAGGCCGCTGAAGTCGGTGTTGAAGCGCTGGCCGTTGAAGATCTGCGGCACCAGGCAGCAATCGGCCATGGTGGGCGTGTCGCCCGCGCAGTAGGTGGACGGGGGCTGCAGCGCGAGCTGGCGCTCGAAGGACTCCAGACCGCTGCGCACCCAGTGGCGGTACCAGACGTTCTTGGGCTCCTCTTCCACCTTCAGTTCCTTGGTCAGGTACTTGAGCACGCGCAGGTTGTTGATGGGGTGGATCTCGCAGGCCACGATCTGCGAGAGCGCGCGCACGCGCGCGCGGCCCAGTGCATCGGCCGGCAGCAGCGCGGGCGCGGGCTGCACCTCGTCCAGGTACTCGATGATCGCCATCGACTGCGTCAGGCGCGTGCCATCGTCGAGCTCGAGCAGGGGCACCAGGCCTTCGACCGCCTTGTCGGTGAAGGCCGGCAGCTTGTGGTCGCCGCGCGCGATGTGCACGGGCACGTAGTCGTAGGCAATGCCCTTGAGCGCGAGCGCGATGCGCACGCGGAACGAGGCCGAGGAGCGGAAGTAGTTGTAGAGCTTCATGGGCTCCAAGGATAAACCCGCAGCGGCCTGGCCCCTCAGGCCGTCAACGCCGGGTAGTCGGTGTAGCCCTTTTCGCCGCCGCCGTAGAAGGTGGTCTTGTCGGGCTGGTTGAACGGGCCACCCTGCTGGAGCCGGGCCACGAGGTCGGGGTTGGCGATGTAGCTCTTGCCAAAGGCCACGAGGTCGGCGCCGTCGTCCAGGGCGTTTTGCGCCAGCGAGAGGTCGTAGCCGTTGTTGACCATCCAGGCCGCACGGCCGCCGGCCTCGCGGTAGGCGGCGCGCAGCGCGGCGTAGTCGAACGGGCGATCGGGAATCTCGCGCGGGCCACCCGTGGCGCCTTCGATGACATGCACATAAGCCAGATCGAAACGCGCCAGCTCGCGCACCACGCAGGTGAAGAGCGGCTGCGGGTCGGCGTCGACCACGTCGTTGGCCGGCGTCACGGGCGAGAGGCGGATGCCAGTGCGCGCCGCGCCGATCGCATCGGTCACGGCCTGGACCACTTCCAGCAGCAGGCGCGCCCGGTTCTCGATACTGCCTCCGTAGGCGTCGGTGCGCTGGTTGCTGCCGGTCTTGAGGAACTGGTCGATCAGGTAGCCATTGGCCGCGTGGATTTCCACCCCGTCGAAGCCAGCCTCGATGGCGGCCAGCGCGGCCTTGCGGTAGTCCTCGACGATGCCAGGCAATTCGGCCGCGTCGAGCGCGCGCGGCACGGAGGTTTCCACGAAGGTGGGCACACCGTCCTTGATCAGCACCGTCTTGGTCTTGGCGGCAATGGCCGAGGGCGCCACGGGAGCACCACCGTTGGGTTGCAGCTCGGTGTGCGAAACGCGGCCCACGTGCCAGAGCTGGGTGACGATCTTGCCGCCGGCGGCGTGCACGGCCGCGGTCACGCGTTTCCAGCCTTCGATCTGTTCGGCCGCGTACAGGCCCGGCACATCGGCATAACCCTGGCCCTGGTGGCTGATGGCGGTTGCTTCGGTGATCAACAGGCCGGCGCTGGCGCGCTGCTGGTAATAGGTGGCCATGAGCGGCGTGGGCACGGCGTTGGGCGCGCGGTTGCGCGTGAGCGGTGCCATGACGATGCGGTTGGCCAGCGACAGCTGGCCGGCGGTGGCGGGTTCGAAAAGGCGGGTCATGCGGATGGGTCAGCGGGGTTGAACGATGGCCCATTGTGCGCAGCCACCCCCGTCGACTCCTCGGGATGGCGCAAATCCCCACGGCCGCAAGGTCGTTGCGGCCGTCCCTGCAAACCCGCCGCGCTTGTGCTGCTGAACGCTCAGCCCACCACCAGGCGGATGCCGGGCAGCACCTGCTCGGACTCGGCGCGCCGCTCCAGCGCCAGGCGCATGTTCATCTGCGCCACTTCGGTGTGTTCCACCGCGAGCGCCTGGGCGCGCGCGCTTTCGCCGCGCCGCAGGGCATCGAACAGCATGTGGTGCTGGCGGTGCGCGTACAGCATCCAGTCGCGGTCCATGGTCACCGTGCCCTGCATGGGCAGCATGGCCGAGGCCGGCGCGAACGGCAGCTTGTCGTTGAGTTCCACCGAGCGTTGCAGGGCCCGGTTGCCGCAGGCATCGAGGATCAGCGCGTGGAAGCGGTCGTTCATCAGGGCGTAGGCCGCGTAGCTTTCGATGGTCAGCGGGTTGTCCGCGAGCAGGCGGTCTCCCTCATCGAGCACGGTCTGCAACTGGCCCTGCAACTGGCGCGACACGCCGTGTTCGGCCACCAGCCGTGCGGCCATGCCTTCGAGGTGGCCGCGCACCGCGATGGCGTCGATCACTTCCTGCGCGGTGAACTGGCGCACCAGGTATTTGCCGGTCTCGTTGGCCTGCACGAGCCCCTCCTGCTCCAGCGTGACCAGCGCGGCGCGCACCGGCGTGCGCGAGGCGCCCAGGCGTTCGGCCAGCTGTTGCTCGGCCAGGCGCTGGCCGGGTTCGAACTGACCGCTCAGGATCAGGTCGCGCAATTGCATCAAAACGGTTTCTTGCAGGCTCATGGCACAAAATGTACACCGAAATCAAAAAACGGTATACCATTTCGACACCCCACCCCGTTTTATTGCCGGAGATTCCCCACATGAAAGCCGAACTCAATCAACGCATGACCCAGGTCGGACCGGGCACGCCCGGTGGCGAGCTGCTGCGCCGCTACTGGCAGCCGGTGGCGCTGATGGACGAATTCAACCCCGCGCTGGACCCCCAGATGGCCGTGCGCCCCGTGAAGGCGGTGCGCGTGCTGGGCCAGAACTTCGTGCTGTTCCGCGACGCCCTGGGCGAGTTCGGCCTGCTCGATCGCGACTGCCCGCACCGCGGCGCCGACCTCGCCTTCGGCCGCAACGAAGGCGATGGCATCCGCTGCCCCTTCCACGGCTGGAAGTTCGACACCACGGGCCAGTGCATCGACACCCCGGCCGAGCCCGCCGGCAGCAAGATGTGCACGCGCATCAAGCAGCGCAGCTACCCGCTGGTGCAGCGCAGCGGCGTGCTGTTCGGCTGGTTCGGTCCCGAGGACCAGACGCCCCCGCCCTTCCCCGAGCTGGACTGCTTCACCGCGCCCGAAAGCCACACCTTCGCCTTCAAGGGCCTGTGGCACTGCAACTGGCTGCAGTCGCTGGAAGTGGGCATCGATCCGGCGCACGCCTCCTACCTGCACCGCTTCTTCAACGACGGCTCGCTGGAAGACAGCTACGGCAAGCAGTTCCGCGGCGCCAGCGCCGGTGACGTGGGCGGCGAACGCTGGCCCATGACGCGCGTGATGCGCGAATTCGGCCAGCCGCTCATCAGCTTCGAGCCCAAGCCCTATGGCCTGCAGCTCACCGCGCTGCGCCCCATGACCGACGAGCTGACCCACGTGCGCGTGACCAATGCCGTGTTCCCGCAGACCTTCGTGATCCCGCTGTCGGAGACCATGACGATCACGCAGATGCACGTGCCGGTGGACGACACCCACAACTACTGGTACGCCTTCTTCACCAGCTTCACCGGCCCGGTGGACAAGGACGCCATGCGCACGCCTCGCCTGCAGGCGGTGACCCTGCCCGACTACATCCCGAAGTCGGGCCGCCACAACAACTGGGGCTTCAACGCCGAAGAGCAGCAGACCCGCACCTACCTCGGCATGGGCGAGGACGACATCAACGTGCACGACCAGTGGGCCTGCGAGAGCATGGGCCCGATCCAGGACCGCACGCGCGAACACCTGGGCACCACCGACAAGGTGGTGATGGCGAACCGCCGCATGCTGCTGCAGGCCATCGACGCCGTGGAGCAAGGCGGCACGGCCCCCGGCGTGGCCGACCCGGCCTTGCACGGCGCCATTGCAGGCCCCGACACGGTGGACGGCATCGCCCCCGCGCAGGGCTGGGAAACCTGGTGGCAGGACGCGGTGCGCGACAAGCGCGAAGGTGCGCCCTGGCACGCGAAAGCCTCCGCCGAGGAAACGGCGGGCGCCAAATGACATCGTTCGCCCAACGCTGCGGCCTCGAATCCCCCGAACGCGACGCCGAATGCCGGCGCGTGGCCCAACTCATCGAAGCCAGCGGCATCGAGCTGGTGCGCTTCGGCTGGTGCGACGCCCACGGCATGCTGCGCGGCAAAACGCTCACCGCCAAAGCAGCGCTGCGCGCGCTGAACGACGGCGTGGGCATGGTGGGCACGCTGATGCTCAAGGACACGGCCGACCGCACGGCCTGGAAGGTGTTCGAGCCCGGTGGCGCCGACGGCCTGCCCGGCTTCGCCGGCGCGGCCAACCTCATGCTCATGCCCGATCCGCAGAGCTTCACCGTGCTGCCCTGGCTGGAGCGCACCGGCTGGCTGCGCTGCCAGCCCTGGTTCGCCGACGGCACGCCCGTGCCGCTGGACGCGCGCGGCATGCTGCAGACCGCGCTGGCGAAACTGGGCCAGGCCGGCTACGGCCTCAAGACCGGGCTGGAGGTGGAGTTCCACATCTACCGCATCACCGACACGCGCCCTCAGCTCGACCCCGAACTCGCGGCCTGGCCCGGCCTGCCGCCCACGGTGGAGATGATCCACCCCGGCTACAACCTGCAGGCCGAGGCCATGGGCGACATGAGCGACGAGCCGCTGCGCATCGTGCAGCGCACCGCGCAGGCGTTGGGCCTGCCGCTGCAGTCGCTGGAAATCGAACTCGGCCCGAGCCAGGTGGAAGCGGTGTTCGACGCCACCGACGCCCTGACCGCTGCCGACCAGATGGTGCTGTTCCGCAACGGCGTGCGCCAGGCGCTGCGTCGCGCGGGCTACCACGCCACCTTCATGTGCCGCCCGCCGTTCCCCAACATCATGTCCAGCGGCTGGCACCTGCACCAGTCGCTGGTGGACCTGAAGACCGGCCGCAACGCCTGCGTGCGCGACACGCCCGCACCCGGCACCACCCGCACCGACGCCACGCACACGCTGTCCGAGGCGGGCGCGCACTGGCTCGCCGGCCTGCTGTCGCACGCGCGCGGCATGACGGTGCTGTGCACGCCCACCATCAACGGCTTTGCCCGCTTCCGGCCCAACGCGCTGGCACCGCAGGCCGCGCTGTGGGGGCAGGACAACCGGGGCGCCATGCTGCGCGTGGTGGGGGCGGCCGGCGACAACGCCACCCGCATCGAGAACCGCGTGGGTGAGCCCGCCGCCAACCCCTACCTCTACATGGCCGCGCAGATCCACGCCGGGCTCGACGGCCTGGCGCGCGCCACGCTGCCGCCGCCCGCGAGCGAATCGCCCTACGCGGCCGACAACCAGAAGCTGCCCTCTTCGCTGGGTGAAGGCCTGGATGCGCTGCGCGCCGACCGCGCGCTGTGCGCAGCGCTGGGTGAGGACTTCGTGCGCTACTTCTGCCGCATCAAGCAAAGCGAGATCGACCGCCACGCGCAAGCCGAGGACAAGACCGACTTCGAGCGCCGCGAGTACTTCGCCAGGACTTGAGCCCGCCCATGATCTCGATCCGATTCCTCAACGCCGATGGCACGGTGCAGGCCATCCAGACCGAGCCGGGCCAGAGCCTGATGAAGGCCGCGGTGGACGCGAACATCCAGGGCATCGAGGCCGACTGCGGCGGCAGCCTCACATGCGCCACCTGCCACGTGATGATCGGGGCGCCCTGGGCCGCGATGCTGAGCGCCCCGGTGCCCGACGAGATCGACATGCTGGACTTCGCGTCCAGCCCGGTGGAGGCCGACAGCCGCCTGAGTTGCCAGGTCAAGCTCACGCCGGAGATGGATGGCATGGAGGTCCGGCTGCCCGCGTCCCAGCAATGAGGACGCACCGAAAAGCGGTCTGCGCCCATGGCACACTGGTGATCTTCGATTCCAACGAAACCACCTGCCATGCCAGACACCACCTACCTCTTCGCCCCCCCGGCCACCGTGAGCGTGCCCGTGGTGGGGCGCGCCGAGCGCTTCCCCGTGCACCGCATCTACTGCGTGGGCCGCAACTACGAAGAGCACGCCAAGGAGATGGGCTTCACCGGCCGCGAGCCGCCCTTCTTCTTCCTCAAGCCGGCCGATGCCATCGTGGTCGCCGAGGCAGGCCAGACCGCTTCCATGCCCTACCCCAGCCTCACCGGCAACCTGCACCACGAGATCGAACTCGTGGTCGCCATCGGCGTGGGCGGCAAGAACATCCAGGCCGCCGACGCCGCGAAGCACATCTGGGGTTATGCCGTGGGCCTGGACATGACGCGCCGCGACCTGCAGAACGACATGAAGAAGCAGGGCCGCCCCTGGTGCATCGGCAAGGCCTACGACCAGTCCGCGCCCATCGGCCCCATCACCCCGGCCGCGCAGGCCGGCCACGTGAACGAGGCGCCGATCTGGCTGCAGGTCAATGGCGCGGACCGCCAGCGCAGCACCGTGGCCAAGCTGATCTGGAACGTGGCCGAGACCATCGAACACCTGTCGGCCGCCTGGGAACTGCAACCCGGCGACCTGATCTACACCGGCACGCCCGAAGGCGTGGCGGCCGTGGTGAAGGGCGACACCCTGCACGGCGGCGTGGACGGCCTCACACCCATTTCGGTGCGCGTGGCCTGAACGAGAACGTGACGCAGGTCGCATCCGAGGGTTAGACCTCTCACGAAAACGACCTGGCCTGACATATGCTTTTCCCGTTTTTCTTTGACCCCAGGAGACTTTCAACATGATTCAACGCAGAACCCTGCTCCAGTCCGGTGCGGCCGTGGCCCTCGGCGCACCCGCGCTCACAGGCTTCGCCCAACAAAGCGTCACGCTCAAGTTCCACACGTTCATGGCACCTCAGTCCAACGTGTACATCAACATGCACAAGGCATGGATGGACAAGGTCGAGAAGGACTCCGGCGGCCGGATCAAGTTCGAAGGTTATCCCGCCATGCAGCTGGGCGGCACGCCCGTGCAGCTGTTCGACCAGGCGCGCGACGGCGTGGTCGACATCGTCTGGACGCTGCCGGGCAACACCCCGGGCCGCTTCCCGCGCACCGAAGTGTTCGAGCTGCCGTTCATGATGAACAACGCCGAAGCCACCTCCAAGGCGTTCTGGGAGTACATCACCACGATGGCCCCCGACGAGTACAAGGAAGTGCAGCCCATCGCCCTGCAGGTGCACGGCCCGGGCATGTTCCACATGCGCAGCAAGCAGATCAAGACCGCGGAAGACCTGCGCGGCTCCAAGGTGCGCGGCCCGACCCGCCAGATCACCAAGATGCTGGGCTACCTCGGCGCCATCCCCGTGGGCATGCCGCTGCCGCAGATCCCCGATGCGCTCTCCAAGGGCGTGATCGACGGCTGCGTGATCCCCTGGGAAGTGGTGCCCTCGGTCAAGGTGCACGAGCTCACCAAGTTCCACAGCGAGTTCGACCCCGCTGGCGGCGCGCTCTACACCACCACCTTCGTGATGGGCATGAACCGCAACAAGTACGCCTCGCTGCCGCCCGACCTCAAGGCCGTCATCGACAAGAACTCGGGCATCGAGACCTCCGGCTGGCTGGGCAAGGTGCAGCAGGCCGGCGATGCGCCCGGCCGTGAAGCCGCCGTCAAGCAGGGCAACACCATCTACACCATCCCCTCGGCCGAAGCGCAGGAATTCAAGCGCAAGGCGCGCCTGGTGGAAGTGGAGTGGGTGCAGGACATGGACAAGCGCGGCTTCAAGGGCCAGGAGCTGTTGAACGCAGCCAAGGCCCTGATCGCCAAGCACGGCAAGAAGGCCTGAGTCTCCCCTCCTCGAAAAGCCGGGCCCAGCCCGGCTTTTTTTCGCCCTGTGACGGCCCGCTAAACTGCGCTGATGCTGCGCACACCCCCCAAACACTGCCGCAACTGCGGCACCGCCGTCGACATGCGCCTGCCCGACGACGGCGACACCAAGATCCGCGCCGTCTGCCCCACCTGCCACACGGTGCATTACGAGAACCCGCTCAACGTCGTCGGCACCGTGCCGGTGTGGGGCGAGACGGGCGAGTACGTGCTGCTCTGCAAGCGCAACATCGAACCGCGCTGGGGCAAATGGACGCTGCCGGCCGGCTTCATGGAGCTCGGTGAAACCACCGCCGAAGGCGCGGCCCGCGAGACCGATGAAGAAGCCGGCGCGCAGTTCGAACTCGGCGACATCTTCACGCTGATGAACGTGGCGCGCGTGGGCCAGGTGCACATCTACTACCGCGCCCGGCTGCTCAGCGACCGCTTCGACCCCGGCCACGAAACCATCGAGGCACGGCTGTTCACCGAAGACCAGATTCCCTGGGACGAGATCGCCTTTCGCACCGTCAAGGAAACCCTGGAACACTACTTCGCCGATCGCCGGCAAGGCCGCTTCGGCTTCCACGCCTTCGACATCGCCTGAGCAGCGGCATGGGCTCGGCACGCGACTGGCCCCTGGTGCTGCGCCTGGGCACGGCGCAGACGCTGGCCTGGGCCTCCACCTACTACCTGCCGGCCCTGCTGGCCGCGCCGATGGCCCGGGGCCTGGGCGTGCCGGCGTCCCACGTCTGGGGCGCGGTTACGGCCGCGATGCTGCTGGCGGCGGCACTGGGCCCCTGGGCCGGCCACGCCATCGACCGCTGGGGCGGTCGCCCGGTGCTCACGGGCACCAGCCTGCTCGCCGCCGCGGGCCTGGCGGTGCTGTCGCAAGCGCAGGGCACGGCGGGGCTGGTGCTGGGCTGGCTGCTGCTGGGCATCGTCATGGGCAGCGGCCTGTACGAAGCCGCCTTTGCCGCGCTGGTGCGGCTCAAGGGACATGACGCCCGCGCGTCCATCACCGGCATCACCCTGCTGGCCGGCTTCGCCAGCACCGTGGGTTGGCCACTCAGCGGCTGGATGGAAACGGCCTGGGGCTGGCGCGGTGCCTGCCTGGGCTGGGCCGGCCTGCACCTGTTGCTCGGCCTGCCGCTGAACGCCAGCCTGCCCCGCGCCTCCCCCTTGCCCGAGCCAGCCCGCAACGCGGCGCCACCCTCCCCCGATGCGCCCGCACCGCAGGCACCGCCGCACCGCTGGACGGCCGGTGTGCTGGCCTATGTGTTCGCCGCCACCTGGTTCGTGAGCACGGCCATGGCGGCGCACCTGCCGGCCCTGCTGATGGCCGGGGGTGCCACCCTGGCCGGCGCGGTTGCCATCGGCGCCCTGGTCGGGCCCGCGCAGGTGGCGGGCCGGCTGCTGGAGTTCGGCCTGCTGCGGCGGCTGCACCCGGTGTTCGCCGCGCGCGCCGCGGCCCTGGGCCATCCCCTGGGGGTCGCCTGCTGGATGCTGCTGGGCCCGGTGGCCGGGCCGCTGTTCGCCATCCTGCACGGCGCGGGCAACGGCATCATGACCATCGCCAAGGGCACGCTGCCACTGGTGTACTTCGGCCCCGCGGGCTATGGCCGGCGGCAAGGCCTCATCATGCTGCCCTCGCGCCTGGCGCAGGCTTTTGCGCCGCTGGTGTTCGGCGCCTGCCTCGAGCGCTGGGGCGAAGGCGCGCTGTGGATCTCCAGCGCACTGGGCCTGAGCGCCTTCGCCTGCCTGGTGTGGCTGCGCGCCACCAAGTCGCGCTGAGTCGCGGCCGTCAGGCCACGGGCGCACCGCCCTCGGGCGCTCGCCAATCCAGCAGTTCGGCCAGGCGGTGCACCACCCACACCGACTCGGCCTCGCTCACCACCGTGGGCTCCACCCGCAAACCCTGCAGGCAGCGCGCGAGCACGTCGGCCTCGGTGATGCCCAGGCCGAATTCCATGTTGCGCGCGGTCTCGGTGAGCATCTGCGCCATGTCCTCGCACAGCTCATAGCGCGCGGCCAGCTCGTCGCGCGGCAGGCTGGGTTTCTGGCGCCCGGGCGCCACATACAGCGCCAGGAAGGACGGGGGAATTTCGATCTGCGATTCGTCGGACATGCCGCACTGTAATCAATGGGCGGCGGCCGGCGGGCCTTCGGGCACCTCGGCCAGCAGTTGCTCGGCCCAGGCCGGCCAGCGCACCGGGTTCTTCCACAGCGCGCGCCCGGCACGGCAACGCGCCACCAGGCGCGGTGGCTGCACCACGCGGTTGCGCGGGCCGGAGGTGTCGTACAGCAAGGCCAGGTCGGCGAGCGCGACCGCCTTCGCCAGGTTCGCCAGCGTGCGCGGGTAACGCGCCAGGATGCGCTCGGGCGGCACGCTGTGGCCGCCTTCGCTTTCGCGCTGCTGCACACGCGCGAGCAGTTGCCGCGGTTCGTCTACGCAGACCACCAGCAGCACGACCGCGAAACCGGCCGCCTTCGCCGCCGCCAGCAGATCGAGCTTGGAGGGGTGCGAGAAGACGGTTTCGCTCACGAAGGACTCACCCGCCGCCAGGCAGGCCGCGCGCTGCTGGTCGGCCCATTGCCGCGCCATCTGCGAACGCTTCAACGGGTGGCTGATGTGCTGCAGGTGCGCGGCCTCGTGCAGGTCGGCGTTGACGAACTCGGCCTCGGGCGGGATCAGCCCGGTGGCCAGCGCGGCCCGGTACAGCGTGGACTTGCCGGCACCGTTGGGGCCGGCGAGCAGGTAGAAAACCGGCTGGGTCACGCGGCGCGGCGAGCGGCCGGTGCCTTGCTGCGGTTGTCGAGCACGGTCTGGCGCACGGCCTGGGCCAGGCGGCCGCTGGATTCGGCGGCCAGGAAGCGGGCCTCGATCGCATCGACCGGATCGGCCGCCGCCTCGGCGTGGCGGGCGGCGGCGTCGTACCGGGCGATGGCTTCGCGGGCTTCCTGCACCGTCAGGCCCGTTTCTTCGGCGATGCGGCCCAGCGTGGCCCAGTACTCGATCTGGCCCGCCACCGAGCGGCGCTGGGGCTGCGCGGCCTCACGCGCCTGCCGGACCAGGCCGGCGGGCAACTTGACCGAGGAAAATGCGCTGCTGCTGGAAGACGACATGGAAATCTCCTGGATGGCGCATTTTGCGCCATTTCGGATACCATGGCAACCGAGCGGATTTTCCACCCGACACCTTTCACACGCGATCATGAAAAAACAGGGAACCGTGGTGCGCTGGGACAGCGAGAAGGCCTTCGGCTTCATCCGCTGCCCACAGATCCCCGCCGACGTCTTCTTTCACCTGCGCGATTACAGCGGCCCGTCCAAGCCGCGCGAAGGCATGCAGGTGATGTTCGACGACATCCACGTGGGCGGCAAAGGCCCGCGCGCGCTGTCGGTGGAGCCGGCCCGCAACGCCATCGTCACCGAGGCGCCCGCGCCGCCTCCGCCGCCGGCCGGCGCCGAGCTGCTGCCACCCCGCCAGCCGGCGGCCCGCTCGCGCTCGCAATGGCAGAAGCGGCGCGAGGAACGCCCCTTGTGGATCGGCCTGGGCCTGATCGCCTTCTGGCTGCTGCTGTGGCTGGTCGGCATCGGCATGGGGCGCTTCCCCTGGGTGATCCTGACCGCCGTGGTGCTGATCAACCTGGTCACGTTCTACATGTACTGGCGCGACAAGCACGCGGCCATCAACGAAGTCCAGCGCACGCCCGAAGACTGGCTGCACGGCCTGGCCGTGGCCGGCGGCTGGCCGGGCGCGTGGTTCGCCCAGCAGATCCTGCGCCACAAGACGAGCAAGCGGCCGTTCCGCCTGATCTACTGGGGCACGGTGGCGGTCAACATGCTGGCCCTGCTGGCCTGGATCCTGTGGCCGGCGTTCCTCGGCGCGCCGGCCGCCTGAGTTTCAGCGCGGCTTGCGCTTGCCCGCACCGGCCGGCGCGGAACCGGTGACACGCGGCGGCAGGCCGGTGTGCTGCGTGAGCAGGCGGCCCTTGCCCGGCTGGGCGCCCGGCACCTTGTTGCCCACTGGCGTGCTGTTCTTGCGGCGCGCGCTCTGGTAGCTGCCGTCCGTCATCGGCTGGAAGGTGGGGATGAGGTGGTGCTTGCCGTTGCCGATGAGGTCGGCGCGGCCCATGGTCTTGAGCGCTTCGCGCAGCAGCGGCCAGTTGTTCGGGTCGTGGTAGCGCAGGAAGGCCTTGTGCAACCGGCGGCGCTTGTCGCCGCGCACGATGTCCACGCGCTCGGCGCGGTCGTCGCGGTGGATGCCCTTGAGCGGGTTCAGGTTGGTGTGGTACATGGCCGTCGCGGTGGCCATGGGGCTGGGGTAGAAGGTCTGCACCTGGTCGGCGCGGAACCCGTTCTTCTTGAGCCAGATCGCGAGGTTCATCATGTCCTCGTCGCTGGTGCCCGGGTGGGCCGCGATGAAATACGGGATGAGGAACTGCTTCTTGCCCGCCTCTTCGCTGAACTTCTCGAACAGCTGCTTGAAGCGGTCGTAGCTGCCGATGCCGGGCTTCATCATCTTCGACAGCGGCCCGCCCTCGGTGTGCTCGGGCGCGATCTTGAGGTAACCCCCCACGTGGTGCTGCACCAGCTCCTTCACGTACTCGGGGCTCTTGACCGCGAGGTCGTAGCGCAGGCCCGAGCCGATCAGGATCTTCTTGATGCCGCGCAACTCGCGCGCGCGGCGGTAGATCTTGATCAGCGGGCCGTGGTCGGTGTGCAGGTTGGAGCAGATGCCGGGGTAGACGCAGCTGGGCTTGCGGCAGGCGGCCTCGATCTCGGGCGACTTGCAGCCCAGGCGGTACATGTTGGCCGTGGGGCCGCCGAGATCGGACACCACGCCGGTGAAGCCTTCCACCTTGTCGCGGATGTCCTCCACCTCCTTGATGATGGACTCCTCGGAACGGCTCTGGATGATCCGGCCCTCGTGCTCGGTGATCGAGCAGAAGGTGCAGCCGCCGAAACAGCCGCGCATGATGTTCACGCTGAAGCGGATCATTTCCCAGGCCGGGATCTTGGTCGCGCCGTCGTGCCTGCCGTGTTCGTCGGCGTAGGCCGGGTGCGGGCTGCGTCCGTACGGCAGATCGAACACGTGATCCATCTCGGCCGTGGTCAGCGGGATCGGCGGCGGGTTGATCCACACGTCGCGCGCTGTCGTGCCTTCGCCGTGCGCCTGCACGAGCGCGCGCGCGTTGCCGGGGTTGGTCTCGAGGTGCAGCACGCGGTTGGCGTGGGCGTAGAGCACGGCGTCGCTCTTGACCTGCTCGTAGCTGGGCAGGCGGATCACCGAGCGCTCGCGCGGCGGCACCTTGAGCCGACCCTTGCCTTGCAGCGCGGGGTTGGGCACGAACTTCAGCGTCTGGATGGCCGGGTTGACCTCGGCCGGCGCGGCGGCGGCCTCGCCCTCTTCCTTGGCGCAGCTCTGCCCCTGGGCCTGGGCCTGTTCGCTGGTGGTCTGGTAGGGGTTGATGTGGCTTTCCACGCGCCCGGGCGTGTCGACCTCGCTCGAATCGATCTCGATCCAGCCGGCGGCCGTCGGGTCGCCGGGCCGGCGCACGAAGGCGGTGCCGCGCACGTCGGTGATCTGCTCGATCGGTTCGCGCGCCGCGATGCGGTGCGCCACCTCGACCAGCGCGCGCTCGGCGTTGCCGTATAGCAGCAGGTCGCACTTGCTGTCGACCACCACGCTGCGGCGCACCTTGTCGCTCCAGTAGTCGTAGTGGGCGATGCGGCGCAGGCTGCCTTCGATGCCGCCGAGCACGATGGGCACGTCCTTGAAGGCCTCGCGGCAGCGCTGGCTGTAGACGATGGCGGCACGATCGGGCCGCTTGCCGCCCACGTCGCCCGGCGTGTAGGCGTCGTCGCTGCGGATCTTGCGGTCCGCCGTGTAGCGGTTGATCATGGAATCCATGTTCCCGGCGGTCACGCCCCAGAACAGGTTGGGCTTGCCCAGGGCCTTGAAGGCCTCGGCGCTGGTCCAGTCGGGCTGGGCGATGATGCCCACGCGAAAGCCCTGCGCCTCCAGCACACGCCCCACCACGGCCATGCCGAAGCTGGGGTGGTCCACATAGGCGTCGCCCGTCACCAGGATGATGTCGCAGCTGTCCCAGCCCAGCTGCTCCATTTCGGCGCGGCTCATCGGCAGGAACGGCGCCACGCCGAACCGCTTGGCCCAGTAGGGGCGGTAGCTGGTGATCGGCTTGGCGGCGCGCGCGAAGAAGGAGACGTCGATGGGGGCGTTCATGGGGCTGGCACAGACCCGGAGCGCGGGCGGCTGGAAAACCCCTGATTTTACGGGCCCACCCCCTTTTCAGGGGCCTTCAACCCCATTCCCCTTCATTTGGGCCTGAGCTGCCATTCCGGCACCGACTCGGGCGCCTTGCGCACCACGCGCCGCTGATCGAGCTTCTGGGCCGCCAGCCGGGCCGTGAACTCCAGTTTCTTCAGGTCTTCCGTGTTGGGCTTGTCCTGGGGATGGAAGCTGAAGCAGCACAGCGTGCCGTAGATGTCGCCGTTCTCCAGCACGATGGGCGTGCTGATGTGCGTGCCGATGGGAAAAGGCACGCTCCTGAGCAATTCCGAGGCGAGCGGATGGGCCGAGGCGTCGGCGATGAACCTGGGCAGGCGGCCATCGACCACACGCTGGCACCAGGAGCGCTCCAGCGGCTCCGAGCCGCCTTCGCCGATCACGGGCGAGTCGGGCGCCTGGGACACATGGCGGAACACGCGCTGGCCATCGGTGAATTCGGAGACGAACACCACGTCCATCTTCATGCGTTCGCGCAGCAGGCGCAGCACGTCGGAGACGGCGTTGTCGATGAGTTCGTCGGAGCCGTCGGAGGTGGCCACCAGCAGTTCGGTGACCTGGACCAGAAGGTCGTCGGCCTTGTAGCCGAGATCGTTGAGCGGATTCATGCCGCTTTTATAAACCGCGTCAGGTCACTCGCTGGCGCAGTCCTTCCGGGAATGGGCAATCAGTCGGTCAAAAAATGTTTCCAACTGTCGCTGCTCGTGCGCGGACAAGCAACCAAAGATGTCGGCATTGCGTTGCGCGATCAGGCGCATCACCTTCTTCCACAGGGCCCGCCCGCTGCGCGTGGGCACCAGCACCACACCGCGCGCGTCCGCGTCGCTGGTGGACTTGAGCACCAGCTCGCGGTCCACCAGCATCTGCGCCGCCCGGCTGGCCTGGGCCTTGTTCAGGTTGGCGCGCGCCGCGAGGTCGTTCACCGACAACGGCGCGAATTCACCGATGGCGGCCAGGCAGCGCGCCTCGCTCACACCCAGGCCCATTGCGGCGTAGGCCTCGCTGCTGTGGCGGTCGGTGATCTTGTTGAGCTTGTGCAGGCGGTAGGTGAGGAAGTCCTGCAGCGAGGTGGTTTCAGCGCCCATGGTCCGTCCCCTCCCCGCTTTGCGCCAACACGTTCGCGATCAGCGGCAACACCTGCTCGGCGCGCTCGAAGCGGCTCATGAGCGAGAGGCTGAGCATGGCGAGGAACATCGGCGCGCGCGCCTCGCCGACTTGCGAGAGCGCCTCGCAGACGGCGCTGTAACTCTGGTCGAGATCGGTATCGGTCATGCGAACACTCCGGTGTCTTTCAGGGCGGCGCGCAGGGGCGCGGGGTCCAGGCCGTGCCAGCGGCCCATCACGTAGCCGTCGGGCCGCACGAGCACCAGCGCGGGTTCATCCGGACGGCGCAGGCCGTAGCGCCGCCAGGCCTGGCCGAGGGTGTCGATGTCGGGTGGTATCTCCAGCACCGTGACACCGGCGTCGCTCAGGCCAGGGCCAGCGCCCCCGAAAGCCAGGCACACGAAACCCTGGCCGAACCGGCCACTCAGATGCCAGGGTGCGGCCCCCTGGCCCTGCAGCAGGGCTTCGGGGGCGGGCGCGCCGGGCCGCGCGCGGTCGTCCGCCCATCCGCCGGCCTGCGCCGCGTTCAGCGGCGAGCCCACGTAGGTGATGGGAGAGGACTGGCGCGGGTTGATCAGCGAGCGCACCTGCTCGTCGCTCACCGCCAGGCGCAGCGTGGCCTCGCGCATGAGCTGGTAGGCGAAGTTCGGCGGTGCCATGAACTCGGTGCTCTTGGCGCCGTAGGCGATGTTCTCGCGCGTGGCGTGCACGCGCTCGGTGGAGTAGGAGTCGAGCAAGGCGTCGGGCGATTCGCCGCGCAGCACGCGGGCCAGCTTCCAGGCCAGGTTGGCCGCATCATCCAGGCCCGAATTGAGTCCTCGCACACCGAAGATGGGCACCAGGTGCGCGGCGTCACCGGCGAAGAACACGCGGCCCTGGCGGTAACTCGGCAGCGTCAGGCACTTGGCGTTGTAGATCGAGATCCACAACGGTTCCCAGGGCTCGTTCTCGCCGATCATGGCCAGGTGGCTGCGCACACGCGGCAACACGTTCTCGGGCTTGACCGCCTCCACCGGGTCTTCGTCGTCGCGGATCTGGTAGTCGATGCGCCAGACGTCGTCGGGCTGGCGGTGCATGAGGATGGTGGAGCCGGGGTTGGACGGCGGATCGAACCAGGCCAGGCGCTCCACCGGGCGCTGCGTCTTCTGCACCACGTCGACGATCACGTACTTGCCGTCGTACTGCGTGCCTTCGAGCTGCAGGCCGAGCTGCTCGCGCACCGTGCTGCGGCCGCCGTCGCAGGCGACGACATAGCCGGCCTGCACCGTCTGCCGCCCCTGCGGCGTGTCCACCTCCACCTGCACGCCATCGGTCTGCGGGCGCACCGCCACCACGCGGCTGGCCCAGAGCACGCGCGATGCCTCGCCTTGCGCCTGGGCGGCCTGGTGGGCGAACGCTTCCACATGGAACTGCTGGATGTTGACCATGGGCGCGAAGCGCTGGCTGGGTTCGGCGGGCATCTCGAAGTGCAGCACCTCGGTGTCGCGCCAGTGGCTGCGGCCGCCTGTCCAGCTCAGGCCCTTGGCCACCAGCGGCGCATCGGCACCCACCCAGCCCAGGATTTCCTGCGACCGCCGCGAGATGCAGATGGCGCGGCTGCCGGTGCAGTAGCCCTCGTCGGCTTCGATCACGAGGTGGGCGATGCCCTCTCGCGCGAGCAGGGCCGAAAGGGTCAGGCCCACGGGACCGCCGCCAGCGATCAGCACGGGAATGGAAGAAGGCAATTCTGGGTTCATGGCGTTCATATGGTTGCGTGCGCAACTTTATCCATTTTCGGTTGCGTGTGCAACCATATGGAATCGATACCACTGTCTCCGAGGCAACTGCGGCAGGCCCGGGTGCTGCCTATCATGGGAAAAACAACCCCAGGAGACATGACCATGCCCAGCTTCAACACCCTGCGCATCGAGAAGGATGCGAACCAGCCGCGCGTCGCGCGCCTGCTGCTCAACCGCCCCGAGCGCCTCAACGCCATCAACGACGAAACGCCGCGCGAGATCCGCGCGGCGGTGGAATGGGCCAATGCCGACGACGAGGTGCACGTGATCGTGGTCGAAGGCGCTGGCAAGGGTTTCTGCGGCGGCTACGACCTCTCGATGTTCGGCGAGGGCGAGATCGACCACCCCTGCCAGCAGGAACGCCACCCCTGGGACCCGATGGACGACTACGCCTTCATGAAGCGCAACACCGAAGACTTCATGGCGCTGTGGCGCAGCCCCAAGCCCACCATCGCCAAGGTGCACGGCGCGGCGGTGGCCGGCGGCAGCGACATCGCGCTGTGCTGCGACCTGCTGGTGATGGCCGATGACGCGCGCATCGGCTACATGCCCACGCGCGTCTGGGGTTGCCCCACCACCGCGATGTGGACCTACCGCCTCGGCGCCGCGCGCGCCAAGCAGATGATGTTCACCGGCAACGTGATCGACGGCCGCACCGCCGCGGCCTGGGGCCTGGCCAACGAGGCCGTGCCGGCCGACCAGCTGGAGGCCACCACCATGCAACTGGCCGAGCGCATCGCGGGCGTGCCGCGCTCGCACCTGGCCATGCACAAGATGGTGGTGAACCAGGTCATGCTCACCATGGGCCTGGAACAGACGCAGCAGATGGCCACGCTGTTCGACGGCATCACGCGCCACAACCCCGAGGGCCTGTGGTTCCGCCGTCATGCGCAGGAAGCGGGCTTCAAGGACGCGGTGCAATGGCGCGACAGCGGCCGGCCGATTCCCGAAGGCGATGAAGCGCGCGCCTTGATCCGCGAGATGGAAAACCGCAAGAGGTCATCCCCGAAAAAATGAAACCGCATGTACGGTTCATCTCGTTACCCCTCTTACGGAACGGCCGAGAATGTAATCGGCCTGCCGCTTAGCATGACCGCTTCATTTACAGAAGGAGCTGGCATGGCACTGCATTTTGGCAAACGAGACGATCAACCCAAGACCCTGAACACCGGCATGGCCACGCAACGTTACGGCCAGCCCGCGAGCAGCAGCACCAGCGCCTCGCAGGCCCAGCCGCAGACCCCGGCCCCCTCCACCCCCGACCTGGACCTGGCCACCCCCGCCGCCACGAGCAGCGCCAGCGCCTCGTCGTCCACCCCCGAAGGCGGCAGCAAGCTCACCGTCGGCCCGAACATCAAGCTCAAGGGCGTGGAGATCACCGACTGCGACACGCTCGTGGTGGAAGGCCTGGTCGAGGCGACCATGGATTCGCGCGTGATCCAGATCGCGGAACAGGGCGAATTCAAGGGCTCGGCCGAGATCGACATCGCCGAAATCCGCGGCGTGTTCGATGGCAACCTCACGGTGCGCCAGAAGCTGGTGATCTACGCCACGGGCAAGGTCACCGGCAAGATCCGTTACGGCAAGGTCGTGATCGAGGAAGGCGGCCAGCTCTCCGGCGACATCGAATGCTCGTCCTCGGCCAGCGCGAAGTACCCGGCCTCGTCGTCGCAGCGCTCCATGGCCCTGGCGGCCTGACCGTCCGCTAGCACCGCGGCACATGCCCGGCCCGGCTTGGCCGGGCGTCGTTGCCCGCCCTCGGCGGCCCCGTTATGCTCGGGGCCATGTACGCCGAATTCTTCGGGTTGAAGCAGGACCCCTTCTCCATCGCGCCCGACCCGCGCTACCTCTTCATGAGCGAGCGCCATCGGGAGGCCCTGGCGCACCTGCTCTATGGCATCCGCGGCGGCGGCGGCTTCGTGCTGCTCAGCGGCGAGATCGGTGCCGGCAAGACCACCATCTGCCGCTGCTTCCTGGAGCAGATCCCCGAGCAGTGCCGGGTGGCGTACATCTTCAACCCCAAGCTCACGGTCGGCGACCTGCTCAAGACGATCTGCCGCGAGTTCCACATCGAGGTCCAGCACGAAGGCATCGGCCCGGCCACGATCAAGGACTACCTGGACCCGCTCAACGAGTACCTGTTGCAGAGCCACGCCAAGGGCGAGCGCAACGTGCTCATCATCGACGAGGCGCAGAACCTCACGCCCCACGTGCTGGAGCAGCTTCGCCTGCTGACCAACCTGGAAACCAGCGAGCGCAAGCTGCTGCAGGTCATCCTGATCGGCCAGCCCGAGCTGCGCGAGGTGCTCGCGCGGCCCGAGCTGGAACAGCTGGCGCAGCGCGTGATCGCGCGCTTTCACCTGGGCACGCTCAACGAAGCCGAAACCCGCCAATACATCCAGCACCGCATGCAGGTGGCCGGTCTGCGCGGGCCACTGCCCTTCTCCAACCAGGCGATCCAGCGCATCCACGAGATCACGCGGGGCGTGCCCCGGCGCGTGAACCTGCTGTGCGACCGTGCCCTGCTCGGCGCCTACGCCACCCACCAGGCCCGTGTGGAGCGCGCCGTGGTCGAAAAGGCGGCGGGCGAGGTGTTCGAGACCGATGCGCCCATGCCCAAGCTCCGCCGTGGGCAGGCCGCCGCGCCGCTGGCCGCCTGGGCTTCGCCGCTGGGCACTCTGGGCATCGGCCTGGTGGTGGGCGCGCTGGTGACCGGCGCGCTGTTCTGGTTCTGGAGCCACAGTGCGCCCAGAACGGCCGCGGCGACACCGGCCCCCGCCGCCCCTCTGCCCGCCCCCGCCGCGGTGGCCGCCCCACCCGCGCCAACGCCCGGCGCAGCAGCCCCGGCCGACACGCCCGCACCGGCGCCTGTCGCGGCGCCCCGCCCCGACCCCTTGCCCGGCCCACCCGAGGCGTCGGCCCTGCTCAAGAACGAAACCGAGGCCTGGCGCGAACTGGGCCCGCTCTGGGGACAGCCACTGGCCTCGGGCGAGCCCTGCACCGCCGCACAACAAGCCCAGTTGCAGTGCTACCGCACCGACCGCATGACCCTCAACGGCCTGCGCCAGCTCGACCGGCCCGGCATCATCACCCTGCGCCAGGCAGGCCAAGGGTCGGGCCTGGCGCTGGTGACCGCGCTCACCAACGACACCGCCACGCTGCAGGCGGGCGACCAGCGCTGGCGCATGCCGCTCAGCGCCCTGGCCGAGAGCTGGCGCGGCGACTTCGCCACCCTGTGGCGCACGCCGCCGGGCCAGACCACCCGCCTGGTGGACGGCCGCACCGGCCCGGCCGCTGACTGGCTGGGTGAGCGCATCGCCGGCCTGCAGACGGCGGGCAAGGTGCCGCCTTCGGCCCACCAGCTCTCCGCCCGCATCCAGGCCTTCCAGCGCGCCAACGGCATCGACGCCGCCGGGCTGGCCGGCCCCATCACCTTCATGCAGGTCAACCTGGCCAGCGGCGTGGACGAGCCCCGGCTCTCGCGCCCCGGCTCCTGAGGGCCATTCCACGATGTCCTACATCCTCGATGCCCTTCAACGCGCCGAAGCGGAGCGCGAGCGCGGCCACGTGCCCGGCCTCAACAGCCAGATCGTGCCGCCCCCCAGCCGCAAGGCCAGACCCGTGCGCCGTCGCGGCGTCTCCCGCGCCGCCGTGGCGGGGGCGGTGCTGGCCGCGCTGCTGATCGCCGCCGGCCTGTGGTGGTGGCTGGGTCAGGCCGACGAAACGCCGGTCGCCGCACCAGCGCCGGCATCCGCCGTGCCACCGCCACCCGCCACGCCCCCGGTGGCCGCCGTGACCCCAGTCCCTGCGGCCCCCAGCCCCGCCATGCCCGCGCCCGAACCGGTGCAGCCCATCCTGGCGCCGCCCCGCGTGGAACCCGCACCCAAGCGGCCCCAGGCCAGCAACCCGCCGGCGCCCGCGCCGGCCGCCACCCCTGCCGCGTCATCACCGGCCAACGCGCCGCCTGTGGCGGCCACGCCAGCCCCCGCCGCGACGGCCAAGGCGCCCGCCGTGGCACCGCCTGCGGCCCCGGCCGCCGCCAGCCCCCCGGAGGCCAACGCCGCACCCGTGCGCAGCTTTGCCGAGCTCTCGCCCGAAGCCCGCGCGCAGTTGCCGGCCGTCAACGTGAGCGGCTCGACCTACTCCAAGAACCCGGCCCTGCGCATGCTGATCGTCAACGGCAAGGTGCTGCAGGAGGGCCAGGAAATCTCGCCCGGCTTCAAGCTGGAGACCATCGGCCAGCGCAGCGCGGTGCTCAACCACAACGGCTTGCGTTACTCCATCGGCTACTGACGACATGAACGCCGACCCGGAAGAACCCGTCCTGCAGGTCAAGGGCCTGCGCTTCGGCTGGGCCGAGCCGCCCCTGTTCGATCGGCTGTCGTTCGACATCCCGCCCGGCGTCAGCCTGGTGCGTGGCGACGACGGCAGCGGCAAGAGCACCCTGCTGCGGCTGCTGGCAGGTGCCCAGAACGCCGATGCCGGCTCGCTGGTGATCCACGGCATCCACCTCGATGAGCACCACGATGCCTACCGCCACCAGGTGTTCTGGATCGACCCGCAGACCGAGGCGCACGACGCACTGGCGGCCAAGGGCTACCTGGACAGCCTGAGCCACCACTACCCGAACTTCGACGCCGATTCCATGGCCGAACTGGTGCAGGGCTTCGGGCTGGGGCCGCACCTGGCCAAGCCGATGTACATGCTCTCCACCGGCAGCCGGCGCAAGGTCTGGCTCACCGCGGCGTTCGCGTCGGGCACACCGCTCACGCTGATCGACCAGCCCTTCGCCGCGCTCGACGCGCCCTCGATCCGCTTCCTGCGCGAGTTGCTGCAGGACGCCGCCGACCACCCCAGCCGGGCCTGGCTGCTGGCGGACCACGAGGCGCCCGAAGGCATCGCTCTGAAGAAGACGGTCTCGCTCTAGCGCCCGCCCAGCCCCATCCCGCGCGAGATCACCTCTTTCATGATCTCGTTCGTGCCGCCGTAGATGCGCTGCACGCGCGCGTCGGCATACGCGCGGGTGATGGGGTACTCCCACATGTAGCCGTAGCCGCCGTGCAGCTGCAGGCACTCGTCCATCACCTTGCACTGCAGGTCGGAGCACCAGTACTTGGCCATGCTCGCGGTGGCGGTGTCGAGCTTGCCGTCCACGATGAGCTCGCAGCACTTGTCGACGAACACGCGCGCCACCTGCACCTCGGTCTGCAGCTCGGCCAGGGTGTAGCGCGTGTTCTGGTACTGGGCCACGGCCTGGCCGAAGACCTTGCGGTCCTTGGTGTACTGCACCGTCCAGTCGATCGCGGCCTGCGCCGACGCCACCGCGCCGATGGCGATCTGCAGCCGCTCCCAGGGCAGTTGCTCCATGAGGCAGATGAAGCCCCGGCCTTCCATGGCCGGGCCACCCAGCAGGTTCTCGGCCGGCACCTTCACGTTGTCGAAGAACAGCTCGGAGGTGTCCTGCGCCTTCATGCCCAGCTTCTTCAGGCGCTTGCCTTTTTCGAAACCCGGCATGCCGCGCTCGACCAGCAGCAGGCTGGTGCCCTTGGCGCCCGCGCTCGGGTCGGTCTTGGCGACCACGATCACGAGGTCGGCGTGCCAGCCGTTGGTGATGAAGGTCTTGCTGCCGTTGAGCAGGTAGCTGCCGTCAGGCTGCTTGATGGCGGTGCTCTTGACCCCCTGCAGGTCGCTGCCGGCGGCGGGCTCGCTCATCGCGATCGCGCCGACCATCTCGCCCGTGGCGAGCCGGGGCAGGTATTTTTTCTTCTGTTCCTCGGTGCCGTAGTGCAGGATGTACGGCGCCACGATCTCGCTGTGCAGGCCGAAGCCGATCCCGCTGAAGCCGCTGCGCGCGATCTCCTCCATCTGCACCACCGAATAGAGCTTGTCGGCTTCCGAGCCACCATAGGCCTCGGGCAAGGTCATGCAGAGAAAACCGTTCTCGCCGGCCTTGCTCCAGACCGCGCGGTCCACGTAGCCCTGCTCCTCCCAGGCCTCGTGGTG
Source organism: Hydrogenophaga sp. GW823-FHT04C09 (assembly GCF_058796355.1). NCBI lineage: Bacteria > Pseudomonadati > Pseudomonadota > Betaproteobacteria > Burkholderiales > Comamonadaceae > Hydrogenophaga > Hydrogenophaga sp. GW823-FHT04C09. The sequence continues at coordinate 321,087 of NZ_JBXAIO010000001.1, forward strand.
TGGCGCGACCTCTTTCTCCACGAACTTGCGGAAACTGTCGCGAAAGGCCTCGTGGTCGGCGTTGAACAGGGTGCGTTCGATCATGGTGTCACCTATCAGACTGCGGCGAAGAATTACAGAAAGCAAATGCTTGGCAAAAGTCTATACTGATTCGCGGCATCCGCCTTCCCCCAGGAGACACCATGAGCGAAGCATTCGTATTCGATGCCGTGCGCACGCCGCGCGGCAAGGGCAAGAAAGACGGCAGCCTGCACGAGGTCAAGCCGATCGACCTGCTGGCCGGCGTGCTCACCCAGCTGCAGCAACGCAATGGCTTCGACACCGGCGCGGTGGACGACGTGGTCATGGGCGTGGTCTCGCCCATCGGTGAGCAGGGTTCGGTGATCGCCAAGGTGGCCGCGCTCAAGGCCGGCTGGGACTGGCGCTGCTCGGGCGTGCAACTCAACCGCTTCTGCGCTTCCGGCCTCGAGGCGGTGAACATGGCGGCGATGAAGGTGCGCAGCGGCTGGGAAGACCTGGTGGTGGCCGGCGGCGTGGAGAGCATGAGCCGCGTGCCCATCGGCTCCGACGGCGGCGCCTGGGCGCAAGACCCGCAGACCAACAGCGACACCCTGTTCGTGCCGCAGGGCGTCGGTGCCGACCTGATCGCCACGCTCGAAGGTTTCACGCGCGAGGACGTGGACGCCTTCGCCCTCGAATCGCAGAAGCGCGCGGCGGCGGCGCGCGCAGCCGGGTACTTCAAAGGCTCGGTGGTGCCCGTCACCGACTTCCTGGGCCAGACCATCCTGGACGAGGACGAGTTCATCAAGCCGCAGACCACGATGGACGGCCTGGCCTCGCTCAAGCCCGCGTTCGAACACCTCGGCGGCATGGGCTTCGACGCCGTGGCGCTGCAGCGCTACCCGCAGGTCGAGCGCATCCACCACGTGCATCACGCGGGCAACTCCTCGGGCATCGTCGACGGCGCGACCGCCGTGCTGATCGGCAGCGACAGCGCGGGCAAGGCGCACGGCCTCACGCCGCGCGCGCGCATCGTCTCGGTGGCGCTCTCGGGCGCCGACCCCACCATCATGCTGACCGGCCCCATGCCGGCGGCGCGCAAAGCCCTGGCGAAAGCCGGCCTGACCATCGAGCAGATCGACCTGTTCGAGGTCAACGAGGCCTTCGCGGCCGTGCCCATGAAGTTCATGAAGGAGATGGGCGTGCCCCACGAGAAGGTGAACGTGAACGGTGGCGCCATTGCCATGGGCCACCCGCTGGGCGCCACCGGCGCCATGATCCTGGGCACGCTGATCGACGAATTGCACCGCCGCCAGTTGCGCTACGGCCTGGCCACGCTGTGCGTGGGCGGCGGCATGGGCATCGCCACGATCGTCGAAAGGATCTGAGGCATGAAAACCATCCGCTACGAACTCGCCGACGGCATCGCCACCATCACCTTCGACGAGGAAGGCTCGCCCGTCAACACCATGTGCGCCGACTGGCAGCAGGACCTCACCGAGGTCACGGCGCAGGTGATGCGCGACTGCGCCGACATCAAGGGCATCATCCTGGCCTCGGCCAAGAGCACCTTCTTCGCCGGCGCCGACCTCAAGGGCACGATGCGCCTGCAGCCCAGCGACGCGCCGCGCGTGTTCGCCGAGATCGAGCAGACCAAGAAGAACTTCCGCACGCTGGAGACGCTGGGCGTGCCGGTGGTGAGCTGCATCAACGGCACGGCGCTGGGCGGTGGCTGGGAGGTGGCGCTCGTGGGCCACCACCGCATCGCGGTGAACGATCCCAAGATCCAGCTCGGCCTGCCCGAGATCACGCTGGGCCTCATCCCCGGCGCCAGCGGCATCACGAAGATGGTGCGCCTGCTCGGCCTGATGGGCGCGCAGCCCTACATCCTGGAGAGCAAGCTGTTCAACCCGCGCGAAGCGCAGGAGCTCGGCCTGGTGCACGAACTCGTCTCGCCCGAGGGCGACGTGGCCCATGCGCTGCGCAACGCCGCGCTGGACTGGATCGCGGCGCACCCGCAGTCGCGCCAGCCCTGGGACGACAAGAACCACAAGATTCCCGGTGGCACGCCAAGCAACCCCAAGGTCGCCGGCATGCTCACCGTGGCGCCGGCCATGCTCAAGCAGAAGACGCGCGGGCTCTACCCCGCGCCCGAGGCCGCGCTCGCCGCCATGGCCGAAGGCGCCATGGTGGACTTCGACACCGCGCTGCGCATCGAGAGCCGCTACCTCGCCAAGCTCATCGTGAGCCCGGTGGCGAAGAACATGATCAACACGTTCTTCTTCAACCTCAACGCCATCAAGAGCGGCCAGTCGCGCCCCAAGGGGATCTCGCGCTACAAGCCGAAGAAGGTGGGCGTGCTCGGCGCCGGCATGATGGGCGCGGGCATCGCCTACGTGCAGGCCAGCCGGGGCATCCGCACCGTGCTGGAGGACGTGAGCATCGAAACCGCCGAGCGCGGCAAGTCCTACAGCTTCAAGCTCACCCAGACCCGCGTGGACCAGGGCCGCATGAGCCCCTACGACCAGCGCGAGCTGCTCGACCACATCCTGCCCACCGACCACCCTAGCGACCTCAAGGGCTGCGACCTGATCATCGAGGCGGTGTTCGAGAACCGCGAGGTCAAGGCCGCCGTCACCAAGGAAACCGAGCCCATGCTGGCCGCCGGCGGCTTCTTCGCGAGCAACACCTCCACCCTGCCCATCTCCGGCCTGGCACAGGCCAGCAGCCGGCCGCAGCGCTTCGTCGGCATCCACTTCTTCAGCCCGGTGGACAAGATGAAGCTGGTGGAGATCATCCGCGGCAAGGAGACCGACGACGAGACCATCGCGCGCGCCTTCGACTACGTGCAGGCCCTGGGCAAGCTGCCCATCGTGGTGAACGACTCGCGCGGCTTCTACACCAGCCGCACCTTCGGCACCTTCGTGATGGAAGGCGCGGCCATGCTGGGCGAAGGCATTCCGGCGCCGGTGATCGAGAACGCCGCCATGCAGGCGGGCATGCCGGTGGGGCCGCTGGCCGTGCTGGATGAGACCGCGCTCTCGCTCTCGGTGCACGTGATGGACCAGACCCGCGCCGATTTCGAGAAGGAAGGCCGCCGCTACGCCGCCACGCCGGGCGAGCTGCTGGTCGAGCGCATGGTCAAGGAATTCAAGCGGCCGGGCCGCGCCGCCGGCGGCGGCTTCTACGACTACCCCGCGGGCCAGAAGAAGCAGCTCTGGCCCGAGCTCAAGGCGCGCTTCGAGAAGCCCGGCGCCGCCTGGGACCTGCAGGACGTCAAGGACCGCCTGATCTACCGCCAGTCGGTGGAGACCGCGCGCTGCCTCGCCGAAGGCGTGCTCACCACCGTGCACGACGGCAACATCGGCTCGATCTTCGGCATCGGCTTCCCGGCCTGGACGGGCGGTGCGCTGCAGTTCATCTACGGCATGGGCATCGAGGCCTTCGAACGGCGCTGCGCCGAGCTGGCGGCGCGCCACGGCGCGGGCTTCGCGCTCGACGAGGCGGCGAAGAACGCGATCCGCCAGCACCAGCCGGTGTACTGAACACGTCCGCTCCCACGCGCCGGCGGCCACCCCGCCGGCGTTTTTTTGAACCACCCTCCCCCTCTTCCCCATGAAACGACTCGAAGGAAAAGTCAGCCTCATCACCGGTGCGGCGCAAGGCATCGGCCTGGCCACCGCGCTCAAGTTCGCGCAGGAAGGCGCCACCGTCATCGTGTGCGACGTGAAGCAGGCCGCGGTGGACAGCGCCGTGCGGCAGTGCGAGGCGCTGGGCGCCACCGCCCTGGGCTTGGTGATGGACGTGACCCAGCGCGAGATGGTCGACGCGGTGGTGGCCCAGGTGAAGGCGCGCTTCGGCCGCATCGACGTGTTGGTGAACAACGCCGGCATCACGCAGGACGCGCGCCTGCAGAAGATGACGCTCGAGCAGTTCGACCGCGTGATCGACGTCAACCTGCGCGGCGTGTTCCATTGCGCGCAGGCCGTGGCCGACACCATGACCGCGCAAGGCAGTGGCGTGATCCTCAACGCCTCGTCGGTGGTCGGCATCTATGGCAACTTCGGGCAGACCAACTACGCCGCGAGCAAGTTCGGCGTGATCGGCTTCACCAAGACCTGGAGCCGCGAACTCGGCCCCAAGGGCGTGCGCGTGAACGCGGTGGCGCCCGGCTTCATCGCCACGCCCATCCTGGACACCATCCCGGCCAAGGTCATCGCCGAGATGGAGCACCGCGTGCCGCTGCACCGCCTGGGCCGGCCGGAGGAGATCGCCAACGTCTACGCCTTCCTGGCCAGCGACGAGGCCAGCTACATCAACGGCGCCGTGATCGAGGTCTCGGGCGGCATGTCGGTGTAGAGGAGCCGCCCTGCGCCGCCACGTGCTCTGGAGGCTGGCGCCGCTCGCCTGGTTTTTTTGGTCTGGCGGCGAATTGCGTCAGGAACGTGACGAAATCACGTGCGGGACTGCCCCAGTGCCGCCGCAGGCCGCCTGCCGGCGGCTCACATCCCTGGCGGGTATGCAATCATCGGGGCCTCGCTCCGTCCCGTTTCGTTCCGGCCCGCATGCAGACTGCTCCCCTTCCCTCCAACGAGGAACAACGCCTGGCCCGGTTGCGCGGCCTGGGCGTGCTCGACACCCTGCCCCAGAAAGCGTTTGACGACATCTCCGCGCTGGCGCAGGTGATCTGCGGCACGCCGGTGGCGCTGATCACCCTCATCGACCGCGACCGCCAGTGGTTCAAGTCCCGCGTCGGCGTGGACGTGAGCGAAACCCCGCGCGAGGTGGCGTTCTGCTCGCATGCCATCCTCGATCCGGAGCACGTCATGGTGGTCGAGGACATGAGCCAGGACACGCGCTTCCAATGCAACCCGCTGGTGACCGGCCCGACCAACGTGCGCTTCTACGCCGGTGCGCCCATCGTCACCAGCGACGGCTTCGCGCTGGGCACGGTGTGCGTCATCGACCAGATGGCGCGCACGCTGCATTCGGTGCAGCTGAGCGCCCTGAGCCGCCTCTCGGCCCTGGTTGCCACGCTGCTCGAACACGAGCGGGCGCGCCAGCTCGAGACCCGGCGCTCCGCCAACGAGGCCCAGCAGGCGCACGAGGAACTCACCGCCATGGCCGCCGCCGGGCTGGACCTGCAGGCCTACATCGACGCTGACGGCGTCTACCGCCACGTCAACCAGACCTACCTGAACTACATCGGCAGCACGCGCAGCGAAGTCATCGGCGTGGCCGTCAAGGACCGCCTGGGTGAAGCGACCTACAACAACATGGTCGGCTCCAAGATGGCGCGCGCCATGGCCGGCGAGACCGTGATCTACCAGCGCGTCTCGCATTTCAAGGTCGCCGGCAACCGCCACATGGAGATCGCCCTGCTGCCCGTGCGCGGCGCGGATGGGAAGGTCAGCGGCGTGGTCATGCGCGGGCGCGACATCCAGGAACTCAAGAACAAGGAACGCCAGCTCGGAGAAACCATCGTCCAGCTCGAGAAGAAGACGCTGGAGCAGGAGCGCTTCATCCACATCCTGTCGCACGACCTGCGCGAGCCCATCAACGCCATCAACAACTTCACCTCGCTGCTGGAGGCCGACCACCAGCACGAACTCTCGCCCGATGCGCGGCGCTACCTGGGCTTCGTGCGCACGGGCGGCCAGCACATGGCCTGCCTGCTGGACAGCCTGCTGAAGTACGTGCGCCTGGACCGCCACTCGCTCGACAGCGGGCCGGTGGACGTGACCGTGCTGGTCGGCCAGGTGGGCGACGACCTCGGCGACGCGCTGACGAAGACCCAGGGCCAACTGCAGTGCGATTCGTTGCCCACCGTGCAGGCCGATCCGTCCCTGCTTCGCATCGCGCTGCAGAACCTGGTGGCCAACGGCCTGGCCTTCGCGCGGCCCGGCGTGCCGCCGCACGTGCGCGTGAGCGCCACGCGCGAGCATGGCTTCGACCAGATCCACGTGCTCGACAACGGCCTGGGCATCGCCCCCGAGCATCAGGCCAGCATCTTCGACATGTTCAAGCGCCTGCACCCGCGCAAGACGCACGCCGGCTCGGGCCTGGGCCTGCCGATCTGCCGGCGCATCGCGGCGCTGCACGGCGGCCACCTCTCGGTGCAGTCGGTGCCGGGTGAAGGCAGCCGCTTCACGCTGCACCTGCCGGTGCCGCACGGCACGCCGTCCCGAGGCGCCCCATGACCATTCCACAACGTTTCATCCTGGTCGACGACAACGAGGCCGACAACGTCTACCACGAGATCATGATCCGCCGCGCCGGCTTCACCGGCGAGGTGCGGGTGTTCGAAAGCGGCGCCGAGGCGCTGGACTTCCTGCGCAGCGACCCGCTGGCCATGCCCACCTGCCTGTTTCTCGACATCAACATGCCGCAGATGGACGGCTTCGAGTTCGCGCGCCAGGCCCAGCCGCTGCTGCAGGACAAACCCACCATGCTGGTGATGATGCTCACCTCGTCCGACGCACCGCAGGACCGCCTGCGCGCCAGCGGCATGCCGGTGATCCAGGGCTTCGTCACCAAGCCGCTCACCCGGGAGCGCGTGCGGGAGATGCTGCAGCGGGGTTGATATTGCCTTTGTCAGATAGTTACTTGCCAAAGTCAAATAACTGAACCAGAATCGGGGGCATGACGTCCCCCGTTGATCCCGCCCAGGTGCGCGCGCTGCGCGCCTTCAACCGCTTCTACACCCAGCGCACCGGCCTGCTCGACCCCTACCTGGGCAGCGCGTTCTCGCTCACCGAGGTGCGCGTGCTCTACGAGCTGGCGCACCACGCGCCCTGCACCGCCAGCGAGCTCGGGCGCCGACTGGTGCTCGACGCCGGTTACCTCAGCCGCATCGTGCGCCGCTTCACCAGCGCCGGCTGGATCACGCGCACCCCGCTGCCCAACGACGCCCGGCAGCACGCGCTGAGCCTGACCGCCGAGGGCCGCACCGCCTTCGAGCCCCTGCAGCAACGTTCGCGCGACGAGGCCGCCCACCTGCTGGCCCCGCTGGCGCCCGATCAGCGCCAGGCGCTCATGGCCGCGCTCGCGCGCGCACAAGGCCTGCTCGACGCCGGCAGCGCCTCCGCCTCCCGCACCGCCGTGCTGCGCGACGTGCGCCCCGGCGACATGGGCTGGGTGGTGCAGCAGCACGGCGAGATCTACGCCCGCGAGTACGGCTGGAACAGCGAGTTCGAGGCCCTGGTCGCCGAGATCGCGGCGGGCATGATCCGCCGGCACGACCCGGCCTGGGAACGCGGCTGGATCGCCGAGCTCGACGGCGAGCGCGTGGGTTCGGTCTTCGTGGTGCGCAAGAGCGAGACCGAGGCCCAGCTGCGCCTGCTCATCCTGAGCCCCGCCGCGCGCGGCCTGGGCCTGGGCGGGCGCCTCACCGACGAATGCCTGGCCTTCGCGCGCGCCAAGGGCTACCGCAAAATGGTGCTGTGGACCAACAGCATCCTGAGCGCCGCGCGCGCCATCTATGCCAGGCGCGGCTTCACGCTGGTGCACAGCGAGGCGCACCACGGCTATGGCAAGGACCTGGTGGGCGAGACCTGGGAATTGACGCTGTGAGGGCCTGCGGCGCAACTCCGCAAGAAATGTCAGTCCGGCGCGGCTAGATTGAAGGCCTCGACCCCCATCCCTTTCAGGAGCCTTCCATGCACCTCGAACAGCAAGACCGCGCCGTGCGCATCATCGGCATCGAACTCAGGACCGACAACCACGAGGCCATGCGGACCATCCCGCCGCACTGGCAGCGCTTCACCGAGGAAGGCGTGCTCGCGCGCATCCCGGGCAAGCTCTCCGACGAGGTGTACGCGGTCTACACGCACTTCGAGAACGCGGGCGTGAACAACGAGGGCGTCTATTCGCTCATCATCGGCGCGCCGGTGAGCAGCACGCAGGCCGTGCCACCCGGCATGAGCCATGCCGTGCTGCCGGCCTCGCCGCGCGCGGTCTTCCCCGTGCCCCAGGGGCGCTTCGACCAGGTGGGGCCCGCGTGGCAGGCGGTCTGGCAGCGCGACGACCTGCCCAAGGCCTACGTGGCCGACTGCGAACGCTACCGCGCCGACGGGCAGATCGACATCCTCATCGGCCTGCGGCACGGCGCCAGCGCATGAACCCGGGCCACGGCTGGACCGACTACCAGCAGCGCCTGGGCCGCGTGATCGCCTACCTGCACGACCACCTGGACGAGCCGCTCGACCTGCACCGGCTGGCCGAGGTGGCGCACCTCTCGCCCTACCACTGGCACCGCGTCTACCACGCGCTGCACGGCGAGACCATCGCGGTCACCGTTCGGCGGCTGCGCCTGCACTGGGCCACGGGCTACCTGGCCAACACCAGCCTGCCGGTGGAACAGCTCGCGCGCCGCTGCGGCTACCCGAATGCCCAGTCCTTCGCGCGCGCCTTCCGAACGGCCTACGGCATGAGCCCGCTGCAGTACCGCCAGCAGGGCAACCACGTGGCCTTTCGCACGGCGCAGGCGGCGAGCGCCGCGCCCGCGGGCTACGAAGTGAGCGTGCGGGAGATCCCGCGCGTGCGCCTGGCCGGCCTGGACCACAAGGGTTCGTACATGGCCATCGGCAAGGCGTTCGAGCGCAGCTACGTGCAACTGGCCGCGCGCGGCCAGGTGGGGCCAGCCTCGCGCTGGATCGCCGAGTATTTCGACGACCCGTCCTCGGTGCCCGAGCGCCAGCTGTGCTCGCGCGCCGGCCTGTCCGTGCCCGACAGCGCCGAGGTGGTGCCACCCCTCGTGGCCTTCGAGGTGGGTGGCGGACCCTGCGCCGTGCTGCGCCACCGCGGGCCCTACGCCACCATGCGCGCGGCCTACCAGTGGCTGTACGGCCACTGGCTCGTGAACAGCGGCCACGAGGTGGGCGACGCGCCGGTGTTCGAGGAGTACCTCAACAACCCGCGCGACACCGCGCCGGCCGACCTGCTCACCGACATCTGCCTGCCCCTGGCCCGGGCCACCGCGGCCCGATAATCCGGGCATGCCGCCCGCCCAGACCGCCCCCGACACCCTCCCTCTCCAGCACCCGCAGTCGAAAACCGACCTGTTCGTCTCCTTCACCTGGTTGGCCCTGCAGGGTTTTGGCGGTGTGCTGGCGGTGGTGCAGCGCGAGCTGGTGGAGAAGAAGCGCTGGATGAGCCGCGAGCAGTTCGTGGAGGACTGGGCCGTCGCGCAGATCATGCCGGGCCCCAACGTGGTCAACCTCTCCATGATGATCGGCGGGCGCTATTTCGGCCTGCCAGGCGCCCTGGCGGCGCTGGCCGGCATGTTGACCGCGCCCATGGTGCTGGTGCTGCTGCTGGCCGCGCTCTACGGCAGCGTGGCCGACAGCGCCGTGGCGCAGAACGCGCTGCGCGGCATGGGCGCGGTGGCGGCCGGCCTGGTCGCCGCCACCGGCATCAAACTCATCGGGGCGCTGAACAAGAACGCCCTGGGCATGGGCATGTGCGTCTTCCTGGCGGTGCTCACCTTCATCGCCATCGGGCTGCTGCGCTGGCCCCTGCTGTGGGTGCTGCTCAGCATCGGCGGGGGGGCCTGCCTGTGGGCGTACCGGGTGTTGAGCGACGTCGACGCCGACCGCGCCAGGAAGGGAGACGCCTGAGCATGATGCTGCCCACCCCGGCCAACTGGCTCGACCTCTTCACCCACTTTGCCTCGCTCTCGCTGCTGGCCGTGGGCGGCGCGATCACCACCGCGCCCGACATGCACCGCTACCTCGTGCTGCAGAACGGCTGGCTGAGCGAGGCGCAGTTCACCTCGTCCATCGCCATCTCGCAGGCCGCGCCCGGCCCGAACGTGCTGTTCGTCGCCGTGCTGGGCTGGAACGTGGGCCTCAACGCGGGCGGTGGCCCGTCGGCCGGCTGGCTGGCCTGGGCCCTCGGCCTGTTCGGCGTGCTGGTCACCATGGTGGCCATCCTGCTGCCTTCGTCGGTGCTGACCTACACCGCCACGCGCTGGGCGCACCAGAACCGCGAGCTGCGCGCGGTGCGCGCCTTCAAGACCGGCATGGCCCCGATCGTGATCGCGCTGCTGATCGCCACCGGCTGGCTGCTCACCGGCTCGCACGAGCACCCCGCGCGCGACTGGCCGCTGTGGCTGCTCACCGCCGTCACCACCGTGCTGGTGTGGCGCACGAAGATGCACCTGCTGTGGATGATCGGCGCGGGCGGCTTGCTGGGCGCGCTAGGCCTGGTCTGAAGGCGCAAACCAGTTCAGCAGCAGGTCGTTGACCTCGTCGGGCCGCTGGTATTGCACCCAGTGGCCCGCCCCTTCCACCACGGCCCAGGGCCGTTCGGCCGTGCCCAGGCCCAGGGTCGATGCCACGCGCTCGGCCAGGCCGGTCGCGTCCTCCCGTCCCCAGACGCCGAGCACCGGCGCATCGAAGGCCGCCAGAGCGGTGGGCAGGTGCGCCGACTGCGAGAAGTGCCGGCTCTGAAAGCGCGCGGCCCTGCAGGCGCGCTCGTGGATGTCCAGGGCCATCGCGTCGATGTCGCTGGCCGGGGCGATCATGAGTTCGGCCAGATTGCGCCAAAGCAGGTCGCGGGTGCGCGCCGCGCCGTCCGCCTGGCGCCAGTCCACGAGCCTGATCTCGCGCTGGCGCCCGGACCCATGGCCCGCTGGCCCCACCAGCGCCAGGCGCCGGACCCGCCCGGTGCGCTCGGCCACGCCCATGGCCACCAGCGACCCGAACGAAAACCCCGCGAGACCGAACCGGGCATCCGGCCCGAGCAAGGCGTCCAGGGCGGCCGTCAGGTGCACCACCAGCGCCTCCAGCCGTGCGGCCCTCGGCACCTCGGGCGGCAAGGCGCCGGATTCGCCGAAGCCCGGCATGTCGGGCACCCACAGCTCGTGCGCCGCCGACAGCGCCTCCACATTGCGGATCCAGTGCATCCAGTTCCCATATCCGCCATGCAGCAGGACCAGCGGCGGGCCGCCGCGACCGAAGCGGCGCCAGCACACGCGCACGCCCAGGGCGTCCACCGTGTGGCGCTCGGCCAGCGCGGCCACGCGCTCGATCTGCGCGGCCGGCATCACGCGACGCGCCGGGCCTGCCCATCCCAGTAGCGCTCCTTCAGCTCCTTGCGCGAGAGCTTGCCGTTCGCGTTCTTGGGCAGCTCCGACACGAAGTCGACCGAACGGGGCTTCTTGAAGTCCGCCAGGAACTGGCGGCAGTGGTCCACCAGCTCGTCGGCGGTCACCTCGTGCCCCTCGCGCTTGACGACCACCGCCTTGATCGCTTCGCCCCAGGTGGCATCGGGCACCCCCACCACGCAGACTTCGTAGACCGCGGGGTGCCGGTACAAGGCCAGCTCCACTTCACTGGGGTACACGTTGAAGCCGCCGGAGATGATCATCTCCTTCTTGCGATCGACGATCGAGAGGTAGCCGAGTTCGTCCATGCGGGCCAGGTCCCCGGTGTGCAGCCACCCGTTCTTCAAGGTGTCGGCGGTGATCTCGGGCTCGCGCCAGTAGCCGGCGAACACATCGGGGCCCTGGATCACGATCTCGCCAACCTCGCCCAGCGGCACCTCCTGACCGGCGTCGTCCACCAGGCGCACACGGGATTCACCGAACGCGCGGCCACAGGAGAGCAGCAGTTCTTCGCGGCCTTCTTCGATCGCGATGCGGTGGTCCTCCGCCGTCAGGATCACCAGCCCGCCCGTGGTCTCGCCCGCGCCATAACCTTGCGACAGGACCGGCCCGAAGGCCTTCCACGCCTCCTTGATGCGCGAGGGCGCGATCGGGGCCGAGCCGTAGGTGACATCGCGCAGCGAGCTGAGGTCGAACGCCTTCAGGCGCGGGTGCGCGAGGATCATGTTGATCATGGTCGGCACCAGGAAGCAGGCGGTCACGCGGTGCTTTTGCACGGAGGCCATGAACACCTCGGCATCGAAGCGGTCGTGCAGCAGGATGGTGCCGCCCTGGAACAGGAAGGGCTGGATGAACATGCCGCTGGCGTGCGTGACGGGCCCGGCCAGCGCCAGCACGTCGCCGGGCTTGGCCCGCAGCCGGCCCATGACGACCTTGCGCAGCGACGCCAGGCGGTTGCCCACCGTCTGCATCGAGGCCTTGACCTTGCCGGTCGAGCCCGAGGTGAAATGCAGCACCGCGAGATCGGAGGCCTCCATCTCCACGTCGGGCGACACCGGCGAGGCTGCCGCCAGCAGCGCCTCGTAGTCCAGAAAGCCTTGCGGCCCGTTCTCCAGCGCCACCAGGGTGCGGATGTCCGTCAACCGGCCGGCCTGCTGCACCACCGAAGCCACGTGCTCGGGCCCGACGAGCATGATCTTCGCCTGCGAGCTGTTGGCGGACTCCACCATCTCTTCGGGCGAGAGGCGCGCATTGAGGGCAACCTTCACCAGACCGGCCTTGTACATGGCGCACTCGAACTCGATCAGCTCCGGGCGGTTGAACGACTGGACGAGCACCCGATCGCCCTTCTGCGCGCCCAGGGCGATCAGCGCGTTGGCGAGCCGGCTGGAGCGCTCGTCGAGTTCGCGGTAGGTGATCACCCGGTCGTGAAAAAGAATGGCGGGGCGCTGCGGCCAGTAGCGGGCGCTGCGGGTCAAAAATCGGCCTTGGTTCACGGGGATTCCTCGCAAAGAATGAAAGTGAACGGATCGTAGGATCGGCCACAGGCCCGACCGATAAGGCCCCGAGCGATCCCGATGCCCGCCGGGAATGGCCGCGCTCATGCCGCTGGGGCATCGATATCGCCCGCCGCGGAATCGCGCCATGGGCCCTGGCGCCAGAGAATCGAGCCAGATCAAAATTCTCTGGAGACCTCACGCATGCTGACCAAACGCACTCTTCTTCTGGGCGGCCTCGCCGGCGGACTGCTGGCCCTGGGACTGCCCGCGCACGCCCAGGGGCGCTACCCGGACCGCCCCATCAAACTCATCATCCCGTTCAGCGCGGGCGGCCAATTCGACATCGTCGCGCGCATGCTGGCGCAGTTCGCCAGCACGGAACTGCAGCAGCCGGTGGTGGTTGAAAACGTGGCGGGCAGCGGCGGCAACATCGGCGCGGCGCGGGTCGCCAACGCGGCGCCCGACGGCTACACCTTGCTCGTGCTGGGCGGCAACCACGCGATCGCGAAGTCCCTCTACGCCAAGCCGGGCTACGACGTGACCAAGGACTTTTCACCCATCTCCATGGTCAGCATCACGCCCCACGTGGTGCTGGTGAACGCCGCCATGCCGATCCACAGCATGGCCGAGCTGGTGGCCTATGCCAAGAAAAACCCCGGCAAGCTGAACTACGCGACGCCGGGCATGGGCACCTCGATGCACCTCACCTTCGAGATGATCAAGGCGCACTACGGCGTGGACATCACCCACATCCCCTACCGGGGCGGCGCCAACGCGCTGACCGACCTCTCCGGTGGGCAGGTCAACCTGGGCATCATCGGCATCGCCCCCGCCCAGGAATTCCTGAACGCGGGCCGCATCCGCGCCCTGGCGGTCACGAGCAAGGGCCGTTCACGCGCCCTGCCCAACGTGCCCGCGCTGTCCGAAGTGGGCTACCCGGAACTCAACGCCGGCAGCTGGCTGGGGATTGCGGGTCAGCGCCAGATGCCGGCCGAGATCGTGGCGCGCTGGCACGGCGTGGTGCGGGCCTTCCAGGACAGCCCGGCCAACCGGCAGCGGATGGAGGAAATGGGGTTCCGGATCGAATCCACCACCGCCGAACAGTTCCAGAAGTTCATCGCGTCCGAAGTCGAGGCCTACGGCAAGATCGTGCGCGACAACAAGATCACCGCCGACTGAGGCGCCACTCAGACGGGGCCGTGCGCCTTCAACAGCTCGACCAGGCGCTCGGCCAGCGGAGAAAGGTAGGCGGCCTTGCGCATCGAGATGCCGATCGTGCGGGGCCACACCGCCTGCGCCAAGGCCAGGGGCTTGAGGCCCGTCCCCTGGGGCCGTGACAGGACCGACGCCGGGATCACGCTCAACAGGTCGGTGGTGCGCACCACGCTGGCCAGCGCGGTGACCGACGAGTTGGACTCCACCACCACGTTGGGCTCCGGCAGGCCGTGCTCGGCGAAGCGCGCTTCCAGGGACCGCCGGGCCGCGACGTTGCGGCCGGGCAGGACCCACGAGGCGTCCGCCAGGTCCTTCAACCGGAGGGAGGTCGACTCCAGCATCGGGTGATCGGCGCGCGCGACCACGTGGATGTCGTCGCGGAACAGCGGCAGCTGCGTGAACTCCGGTGTCTCGTGCGCGGGCAGCGCGCTGATGGCCATGTCCAGGTCACCGAACTGCAGGGCCGCGAGCAGCTGATCGTTCAGGCCGATCATGACCTGCACCCGCGCCGCCGGCCGCTGCCGCAGCAGCTCGGCACAGGCCTGGCCGAAGAACATCTCCGAGTAGGTCGGTGCCACGCCCACGCGCACCAGGCCCTTCTTGCCCAGGTGGAGGTCGTTGGCCTCCTTGATGGCGTCGTCCAGGCTCACCCGCACATGGCGCGCGCGCTGGAAAAACGCCGTGCCCGCCGTGGTGAGCTCCATGCCGCGCGCGGTGCGCTCGAACAGCTGCAGCTTGAGTTCGCGCTCCAGCCGCTGGATGCCCTTGGTCAGCGCCGGCTGGCTCTGGCCCAGCCGCTGCGAAGCGCGCCCCACATGGCCGGTTTCCGCGACCGCAATGAAGTAGTTGAGATCTTCGATTCGCACGTTATTCCCGAAGGTTATCGAACCCAGGCACTTGCGGATCGCCGCGCCCGATCCGCGCGACATGATCCACCCGACACCCACTTTTCACGGGCACACCACCATGACGACAGCGACCTATCCCGACCTCGCCAGCCTTCGCGAACGGCTCAACGCCTACCTGAACGAAGAGCTGATCCCCTTCGAAAAATCGGCCGGCATCGCCTACGAGGACAAGCTCTCGAGAGACTTCGCCAAGACCATCTGGAAGCGCTCGCGCGAACTCGGATTTTATGGGCTGCAGTTGCCGCCGGAGCTGGGCGGCCTGGGTCTGAGCGTGCGCGATCTGGCCATCCTCAAGGCCGACGTGGCGGCCTCGGGCGCCGTGCTCTTCCCTCACGTCCTGGGTGACTGGGGCGGCCCCTCGCGCATCGGCAACCTCGTGAAGTACGCCTCGCCCTACCAGCTGGAGCACTACATGCTGCCGGTGGCGCGCGGCGAAAAAGGCGCCTGTTTCGCGATGACGGAAACCCAGTCCGGCTCCGACGCCGCCAGCATCCAGACCCGCGCCGTGCGCGACGGCGACGACTACATCATCACGGGGCACAAGCACTACATCACCGCGTCCGCGTTCGCCGACTTCGCCGTGGTGATGTGCGTGACCGACCCGGACGCCGGCGCCCAGGGCATCTCGGCCATCCTGGTCGACCTCGACGCACTCGGCGTCTCGCTCACCTACGACTACCTGCCGATGACGGGCCAGCATGTCGATGCCGACATCCATTTCGACCAGGTGCGGGTGCCGCGCGCCAACCTGATCGGTGAAGAAGGCGGTGGTTTCAAGATCGCGATGGCGCGCGTCAACGTCAACCGCCTGCTGCACTGCCCCAACATGATCGGCCTGGCGCGCCTGTGCCTGCGCCTCTCGCTCGAATACGCCCAGCAACGCCGCCAGTTCGGCGGCCCCATCAGCCGCTTCCAGGCCATCCAGCACATGCTCGCCGACATGGCGACCGGGCTGTACGCCTGCGAAGGCATGGTGCTGGCCGCGGCACAGAAGGCCGACGAAGGCGGCGACGTGCGCATGGAGGGCGCGATGTGCAAGCTCTTCGTGTCGGAGAAGTGTTTCGAGATCGCCGACAAGGCGGTGCAGATCCACGGCAACGTGGGCGTCACCAAGAACCACCCGGTGGAGTTCGCCTTTCGCCGGCTGCGGCTGTACCGCATCCTCACCGGCACCAGCGAGATCCAGCGCAACACCATCGCGAAAGCGATCCTGGCATGAACACCGCTGTCCCTCCCACCTGCCTGACGGGCCAGGTCGTGCTCGACCTCGGCCAGCTCCACCCGGGCCCTCACACCGCCATGTTGCTGCAGCAACTGGGCGCCACCGTCATCAAGGTCGAGCGCCCGCAGGGCGGCGATTCGGGCCGCGCGCTGGGTGCCGACACCTTCGCCAAGTACAACCGGGGCAAGCTCTCCATCGCGCTGGACCTGAAAAATGCGGATGACCAGGCCGTGCTCAAGGGCCTGGCGCGGCGCAGCCAAGCCTTGATCGAAGGGTTTCGCCCCGGCGTGATGGACCGCCTGGGCGTGGGCTATGAGGCCTTGCGCGAAATGAACCCGGCCCTGGTGCTGTGCTCGATCTCGGGCTTCGGCCAGACCGGCCCCTATGCGCAGCGCGCGGGGCACGACCTGAACTACCTGGCGCTGGCCGGCTACTGGGCCGTGCCCTCGCAGGTGGACAACCACACCGGGCGGCCCAACGTGCGCCTGTCGGACTACTGCGGTTCGATGTACGCGGCCTTGTCGCTGGTGGTGGCCATGATGACGGCGCGCCTGAGCGGCCAGGGCCAGCACCTGGACGTGTCGCTGCACGACGCCATGACCGCCTGGACCATCCCAGGCATCGACAGCATGGTGCGCAAAACCGGCAAGGACATCGAGAAGATGGGCCATGTGATGCCCGACAACGACCTCTTCGCCACCGCGGACGGCCGCTTCATCGCGCTCGGCATCCTGGAGGAGAAGTTCTGGGACAACCTGCGCGACGCCCTGGCGCCGGACTGCCCTGCCCTGGGCGCCGCGGACTTTGCCTCGAGGCCCGACAGGCTTCGCCACAAACGCCGACTCAACGGCCTGTTGAAAGCGCTCTTCGCCACGAAGACCCTGGGGCAGTGGGCGGAACAGTTCGGCACCCGCGACATCCCCTGGTCACCGGTGCTGGCATACGACGAGCTGCTGGACGATCCGCACGTCGTGGCGCGCGGCGTGTCGCGCCCCTGCGACGATGGTGGCAGCCGCGTCGTGGACTTCCCTGTGAAATTCTCCGGCGGCATTGCGCCGCACAGCGGCCCGGCACCGGTGCTCGACGGCCACAGAGATCAGGTGCTGCGCTGGCTGGCAACGGGAGACCTCGCCGAGCTCGCCCCTTGAGGCCCGGCCTACTGGTTCGCCTGCAGCATCGCCGCCATCTTCTGGTGGATCAGGTTGATGGCCTTGAGCGGGCGGATCATGACCTTGAAATCGGTGATGCGGCCCTCGTCGTTCCAGCGGATCATGTCCACGCCGTTGACGGTGATGCCGTCGATCTCCACCTGGAACTCCAGCACCGCGTCGCGCGGCCCGACGACCTCGCGCACGTAGCGGAACGAGGCATTGAAGAAAACCTGGAACGCCGCCGCGAGGTACTGCGTCGTCACCGCCTTGCCGGCCTGCGGCGTGTGCACGACCGGCGAATGGAACACCACCTCATCGGCCAGCAGCTCGCGCAGGCCTCTGGCGTTGCGGGTCTGCACCAGGTTGTGCCATGTGTCGAGGACGGGGTGGGTCATGGGTCGTCTCCTGTGCGGGTGAGGTGGGAGGGGTGAACGACAGCGTAACCCGGTTCAGGCCAGCAAGGCCGGCAGGCACGCCGCCGCCGTCTCCCGCAGACAGGTCTCGGCCACCACGTCCAGCGGGGTCGGCTCGGGGTTGACGATGACCACCCGCGCGCCGCTCTGGTGGGCCGTGAAGGCCAGGCCCGCCGCCGGGTAGACCTCGCCGGAGGTGCCCACGACCAGCATCAGGTCGCAGTGGCGCGCGGCGTGTTCGGCGGCTTCGAGCGCATCGGCCGGCAGGTTTTCACCGAACCAGACCACGGCCGGGCGCCGCAGGTTGCCGCACACCGGGCAGCGCGGCGGATGGCCGGCCTGGATGGCGTCGGGCTGGCAGCAGGCGCGCGGCGCATCGAGCCAGCGGTCTTCGGCGATGCTGCCGTGCAGGGCCAGGGCGTCGGTGTTCCCGGCGCGCTGGTGCAGTCCGTCCACGTTCTGGGTGATCAGGGTCAGGCGCCCCGGGTGCTGCCGCGCGAAAGCCGCCAGCGCCGCGTGGCCCGCGTTGGGCAACACGGCGCGGATCATCTCGCGGCGGTGCGCGTACCAGTCCCACACGCGCTGCGGGTGGGTCCGGAAGGCCGACTCGGTGGCGAGTTCCTGCGGATCGAAATGCGCCCACAGGCCGGTCTGCGCGTCGCGAAAGGTGGGCACACCGGATTCGGCGCTCATGCCCGCGCCGGTGAGCACGGCGATGTGGCGCGCGTCCCGAACCCAGCCGCGCACCGTGTCCCGCATGGTGTTCAGCTGCGCTGGCGCAGGGCTTCGTAGAGGCACACGCCGCTGGCCACCGAGACGTTCAGGCTCTCGACGGCGCCGGCCATGGGGATGCTCACCAGCTCGTCGCAGGTCTTGCGCGTGAGCTGGCGCATGCCCGCGCCTTCGGCGCCGAGCACGAGCGCCACCGGGCCCTTGAGGTCGACTTGGTAGAGCGTCTTGGGTGCGTCGTCGCTGGTGCCGATGACCCAGATGTTGCGTTCCTTGAGCTCACCCAGCGTGCGCGCGAGGTTGGTGACCATGAAGTACGGCATGGTCTCGGCCGCGCCGCTGGCCACCTTGGCCACGGTGGCGTTGATGCCGGCCGCGTGGTCCTTGGGCGCGATCACGGCGTGCGCGCCGGCCCCGTCGGCCACGCGAAGGCAGGCACCCAGGTTGTGCGGGTCGGTGATGCCGTCGAGCACCAGCAGCAGCGGCGGGATGCCGGTGGGCTCGAGCTGTTCGAGCAGGTCGTCGAGCGAACGCACCTGCGCCACGGCTTCCACACGCGCGGCCACGCCCTGGTGCCCATGGCTGCCGGCCAGCTTGGCGATGCGCAGGCCGTCGGCCTCGATCAGCCGGGCGTTGGCTTCGCGCGCCTTGTCCAGGAACTGGCGCATGCGCGCGTCGCGCCGGGTCGGCTCGTAGTAGATCTCGATGATGGATTGCGGCGCGGTTTTCAGGCGCACACCCACGGCGTGAAAGCCGAACAGCACTTTGGGGGAAGACATCCGGGGATTATCGACGCTGGCCGTCCTCAGGCGGTTTGCGCCAGCTCGCCCAGCAGGCGCAGCGCCGCATCGAAACGGGGATCGCCGGGGTGGCCGACGTTGAGCCGCAGGTGGTGCTTGAAGCGCCGGTCGGCTGAAAACAGCACACCCGGCGCGGTGCTGATGTTGCGTTCTCGCGCGCGGTGGTGCAGCGCGAGCGCGTCCACCGTGGGCGGCAGCTCCAGCCAGAGAAAGTAGCCGCCCAGCGGGCGCGTGACGCGCGTGCCGGCCGGAAAGTGGCGCTCCACCAGGCGCAGCGCGTGCTGCTGCTGGCCCGCGAGCGCCTCGCGCAAGCGGCGCAGGTGGCGGTCGTAGCCGCCCTGCGCGAGGTAGTCCACCAGCGCGAGCTGGGGCGGGATGGCGGTGGCCAGCGAGCTCGACATCTTCAGTCGCTCCACCGCCCCGGCGTAGCGCCCGGCCGCGGCCCAGCCCACGCGGTAGCCCGGCGCGAGGCACTTGGAAAACGACGAGCAATGCAGCACACCGCCTTCGCGGTCGAAGGCCTTGGCCGGCGGCGGGCGGCGCGCCCCGGCGTGCAGCTCGCCGTACACGTCGTCCTCGATCAGCGGCACGCGGTGGCGCGCCAGCAGGGCCACCAGCGCCTGCTTGCGCTCGGGGGGCATCAGCGCGCCCAGCGGATTCTGGAAGCTGGGCATGAACCAGCATGCCGCCACCGACTGGCGCTCCAGCAGCGCGGCCAGGGCGTCCAGGTCCACGCCTTCGCGCGGATCGGTGGCGACCTCCACCGCCTTGAGGTGCAGGCGCTCGAGCGCCTGCAGCGCGGCGTAGAAGGTGGGTGACTCCACCACCACCACGTCGCCGGGCTGGGTCACCGCCTGCAGGCACAGGTTGAGCGCTTCCATGGCGCCATTGGTGATGACCAGTTCGTCCTCGGCCAGCGGCACGCCGTGCAGCGCGTAGCGCCGCCGCACCGCCTGGCGCAGGCCCACGTCGCCCGCGGTCAGCGCGCCGGTGATGCGGGCCGCCGGCAGCCGGCGCATGGCGCGCGCGCCGCTGCGCGCCAGCGCGTCGAAGGGGAACAGGTGCGGCGCCGGAAAGGCCGAGCCCAGCGGCACCACGTCGGCGTCGCGCGTGGAGCCCAGCAGCTCGAACACCAGTTCGCTGATGGCCACCGGCGTGGCCTCGCCACTGGGCCGTGCGGCCTGCGGTGCGGAGCGCGCGGGGCGGCGCGTCGCGCGCACGAAGAAGCCCGACCGGGCCCGCGCCTCCACCAGCCCCTGCGACTCCAGCTGCCCATAGGCCTGGAACACGGTGGACGGGCTCACGCCGCGCTGCTCGCAGGTCTGGCGCACCGAGGGCAGGCGCTCGCCGGGGCGCAGCAGGCCGGCGCGGATGCCATCGGCGATTTCTTCGGCCAGTTGCTGGTAGCGGGTGAGGCGGGCGCCACTCATCGGATCGGCATCGTGAAGGGGGTCGGCCGATCTTAGCGGCCGCATCGTCGGGTCTGTCACAACCAGCGCGCCAGCAGCGCGATCACCAGTGCGGTGCACACGCCGTTCAGGCCCATCGCCAGCGCGGCGAAGGCCACGCTGCCGGGGTGCGTCTGCAGGGCGCGCGCGGTGCCGATGGCGTGCGCCACCAGGCCCAGCGCGAAGCTGCGCGTGGTCGCATCGTCCAGCCGCAGCAACCGCAGCACCGGGCCCGCGAACAGGGTGCCCAACACGCCGGTGGCCACCACGGCCAGGGCCGCGACCGCGGGCAGACCGCCGGCCCGCTCCGCCGCCTGCATGGCGATCGGCATGGTCGCGGCCTTGGGAGCGATCGACAGCGCAAAAGGCATCGGCGAGCCCAGGCCCTGGGCCAGCAGCAGCGTGCCCAGCACCGAGGCCAGGCACCCGGCCAGCAAGGCGCCCAGCAGCGGCAGCGCCATGCGCCGCAACAGCGCAGCCTGCTGGTACAGCGGCACGGCCAGCGCGATGATGGCCGGCCCGGTGAGCCAGCGCAGCAGGCGGGTGCCCTCGGCGTAAACGGGATAGCCCGTGCCCGCCAGCGCCAGCGCGCCCAGCACCAGGGCCGTGCCAGTGAGCACCGGCAGACACAGCAGGTGGTGGCCGCTGCGCCGGTACAGCCACAGCGCCGCCGCGTAGGCCGCGAGCGTCACCAGCGTCCAGAGCACGGCCGCGCTCACGGTTGCCGCCGGCGCATCAGCCGGTGCAGGGTCCAGCCGGTGACAGCAAGGGTGCACGCCGTCACCAGCGTGGCCGCCAGCGCGAACAGCGCCGCGTGCTGCCACAGCAGGTGGCCGTACAGCCCGACGGCCGCGACCGAGGGGATCAGGAACAGCATCAGGTGGCGCAGCAGCGGCGCGGTGACCTCGTCCAGGCCGCGCGGCACGCCACCGCGCAGCGCCAGCAGGCCCAGCAGCATCAGCAAGCCCAGCAACGAACCGGGCAAGGGCCAACCCAGCAAGGCCACCAGGGCGTCGCCCAGCCACTGCAGGCCGGCCAGCAGCGCAGCGGCGGCCACACACCCAGCCACGCGCCTGGCGCGCGGCCCAAGATCATCAGGGAATGGGAACATCATCGGGCCAGTATCGCCCGGTGCGCCGCATCTGCCACGGCTCAGATGCGGCGCAATGCAAGCGGATCAGAACAGATCAGCAGGCGCTTCTGATCTGGTATTTTTTCAATAAAACTGCATCTTGCGAATCAGATGAGCCTGGGCCACGATGGCGGCATGTCCCTGGAACCCACGAAACCACCACCGGCCCCACCCGGCCTCGACGCGCTGCGCGAGGTGGTGGACAGCGGCCTGCTGCGCTGCGGCGTGCCCGCCCACCTGGGCGGTGCGGGCGAAGGGCTGGCCGCGCTGGCGGCCGGCGCGGCCGAACTGGCGCGGCACGACCCGGCCGCGGCCTGGCTGCTGTGGGCCCAGCGCCTGGCCATCGAGGCGCTGCTCCAGTCACCCAACGTCGCCCTGCGCGAGCACTGGCTGGCCGACTTCCTGAGCGGCGAGCGGGCGGCCACCGTGGCCCCTTCGTTCGACGCGCTGTACGCGCACGACACCGGCCGGGGCTGGCTGCTGCGCGGTGAACTCCAACCGGTGCCCAACCTGCAGTGGGCCGGCTTCTCCCTGATCGCGCCGGTGCGCCTGAACGGCCCGGTGGACCACTGGGTGCTGCTGCGCAGCGAGGAAGACGGCCTGTCGGTCGTGCCCGATACTGGCGCAAACTGGCCCGGGAAAGCCCTCGCCGGCACGCTGCGCCTCGAACACGTGTTCTTCCGCGAAGACGAATGGCTGTTCGGCCCCGACCTGCCCCAGCGCCTGGCCCCCGTGGCGGCGGCGCTGGCCCCGGGCCTGCCCTGCCCGACCGACTGGAACCGAACCGCCCTGTCCACGCTCTCACCCTCAACGTTCCCCACGACATGACCCTGTTCTCCCGCTTGACCTTGCCACCGCACTGGCGCCCCTCCCTGCTGCTCGCCCTGGCCTGCGTGGGGCTCCCGGCCGCCGCGCAGCCACCCACCTTCGAAGACACCATGGCCCAGCGCATGGTGGCCTGCACCGCCTGCCACGGCAACCAGGGCCGCGCCGCGCCCGATGGCTACTACCCGCGCCTGGCGGGCAAGCCGGCGGGCTACCTCTACAACCAGTTGCTGCATTTCCGCGATGGCCGGCGCACCTACCGCCTCATGACACAGATGGTGGACCCGCTGAGCGACGCCTACCTGCTGGAGATCGCCGAGCACTTCGCCGCCATGGACGTGCCCTACCCCGCGCCGGCCAAGGCGGAAGCCACGCCGCAGGAACTGCAGCGCGGTGAACAGCTGGCCCTGCATGGCGATGCCGCGCGCCGCCTGCCCGCCTGCGTCGCCTGCCACGGTGCGGCCCTCACCGGCGTGCAGCCCGCCACGCCCGGCCTGCTGGGGCTACCGCGCGACTACCTCAACGCGCAGCTCGGCGCCTGGCGCACCGGCCAGCGCAAGGCCCACGCGCCCGACTGCATGGCCGACATCGCCCAGCGCCTGGACATCCGCGACATCGCGGCCGTGAGCGCCTGGCTCTCCACCCAGCGCCTGCCGGCGAACACCCACGCCGTGGCGCCCGGTGCTGCGCCCCTGCCCCTGCAATGCGGCAGTGCCATGCCGCCCAAGGGAGGCCGCCCATGAGCCGCATCGCCTTGCGCGCGTTCGCCGTGCTGCTGCTGATCGGCGTGGCCGTGGTGGCCTGGCTCGCCTGGCCTGCGCAGCCCATCGCCGTGCCGCCCGCCACCGTGGCCGCCGACCTGCGCGATCCGAACACCATCGAGCGGGGTCGCTACCTCTCGGTGCTGGGCAACTGCCAGGCCTGCCACACCCCCCGCGGCGGCGAGCCGTTCGCCGGCGGTTATGCCCTGCCCACGCCGTTCGGCACCGTGTACGGCAGCAACCTCACCCCCAGCGAGAGTGGCCTGGGCCCCTGGAGCGCCGACGACTTCTGGCGCGCCATGCACCACGGCCAGGGCCCGGACGGCCGCTGGCTCAACCCGGCCTTCCCGTACAACAACACCACCCAGGTCACGCGCGAAGACAGCGACGCGCTCTACGCCTACTTCCGCAGCCTGCCCCCGGTGGACGCGCCGGTGCCGCCGCACGACATCCGCTGGCCCTACAACACGCAGCTCGCGCTCAAGGCCTGGCGCACGCTGTACTTCAAGGCCGGCCCCGAGGAGCCGCCGACCTCGGCCGCGCGCGCACCCGAGATGCTGCGCGGCGCCTACCTCGTCAACGGCCTGGGCCATTGCAGCGCCTGCCATGTGCCGCGCGATGCGCTGGGCGGCCAGGGCGACATGCTCGGTCTCTCCGGCGGGCTGATCCCCATGCAACGCTGGTACGCCCCCTCGCTGCTCGATCCGGCGGAGGCCGGGTTGCAGGACTGGTCCGTCGACGAGATCGTCGCCCTGTTCAAGGACGGCCGCGCCCGCGACGCGCTGGTCTCCGGCCCCATGGCCGAGGTGGTGCAGCACAGCACACAGCATTGGGCACCGGCCGATCTGCGGGCCATGGCCAGCTACCTCCAGCAGTTGCCCAAGCCGCCCGCGTCGCGCAGCGAGAAGCCGCCCGCCGCCGACAGCCGCGCGCTCAGCGTGGGTGGCAAGCGCTACGAGCAGCATTGCGCCCAATGCCACGGCAACCAGGGCGAAGGCATCACCAGCCAGGGCACCACGGCCTACCCGGCCCTGGCCGGCAACCGCGCGGTGACCATGGCCTCCCCCGCCAACCTGGTGCAGATCGTCCTCAACGGCGGCTTCGGCCCGGCCACCGAGGGTCATCCGCGCCCCTTCGGCATGCCCCCGTTCGTGCTGCAGCTCAACGACCAGGAACTGGCCGACGTACTGACCTATGTGCGCACCCAATGGGGCAACCAGGCACCGCCGGTCAGCGCGCTGGACGTGCAGCAGCTCAGGGGACCGCTTGGCCGCTGAACCCCTCCATGTCGTCAGCCTGTGCGCCCAGTGGTGCGGCACCTGCCGCGACTGGAAACCGGTGATCGACGAGACGGCCAGCAGCCTCCCGCACCTGCGCTGGCGCTGGCTGGACATCGAAGACGAGGCCACGCTGCTCGGCGACCTCGACGTGGAAACCCTGCCCACGGTCCTGGTGGGCCGGGGCGATCGGGTGCTGTTCTTCGGGCCGGTGCTGCCCCGGGTGGAGCTGCTGACGCGCCTGCTGGAAACCCTGAGTGAGCCGGAACACCCGGCCGCACAGGTCGACGACGAAGTCGCCGAACTCTGGCAGCGGCTGCGCCCGGCCTCCCCCTGAAGGCGCCTCAGGCCGCTTCGGCCTCGGCGGCCACCTGGCCGGCTTCGATGGTGATGCGACGCTCGCAGCGCTGGGCGATGGCGCGGTCGTGCGTCACGAGCACCAGCGTGGTGCCCTGCTCGCGGTTGAGCTCGAACATGAGTTCCATGATCCGGGCGCCGGTGGCGAAATCCAGGCTGCCGGTGGGCTCGTCGGCCAGCAGCACCGAGGGCTGCACCACGAAGGCGCGCGCCAGGGCCACGCGCTGCTGTTCACCGCCCGAGAGCACCTTGGGGTAGCTCGACAGGCGCTCGCCCAGGCCCACCCGCTGCAGCATCTGGGTGGCGGTGGCACGCGCATCGCGCTGGCCGGCCAGTTCCAGCGGCAGCATCACGTTCTCCAGCGCGGTGAGGTTGCCCAGCAGCTGGAAGCTCTGGAACACGAAACCGACCTTCTGCGCGCGCAGCGCGGCACGCTGGTCTTCGTCCAGGGCGAACAAATCGACGCCGTCGATGTGAACTGTGCCGCTGCTGGGCGTGTCCAAACCCGCAACGATCGACAGCAGCGTGCTCTTGCCCGACCCGGACGCGCCCACGATGGCGGCGGTTTCCCCCTTGTTCAGGGTGAAATCGATATCGCGCAGAATCGTCAGGGAGCCGGTGGAGTCGGTCACGGACTTGAACACATGCTGGACCGCAATCATCACATCGGACATGGAAGGACTTCTCAAGTTGAAACGCCGTCACTTTAACGTGCTGGCCAGCGCGCTGTGCGCCCTGGCCGCCGCGGGGTCTTCTGGCTTCACCCATGCTCAGGCCACCGCTTCCGCCGATCCGCTCATCCTCGTGGTGGGAGATTCGCTCAGCGCCGAATACGGCCTCAAGCGCGGTACCGGCTGGGTGGCCCTGCTGGATGAGCGTCTGAAACAGGAAAAAGTTCGCGCCCGTGTGGTCAACGCCAGCATCAGCGGCGACACCACCTCGGGCGGGCGCTCGCGCATCGCCCCCCTGCTCAAGCAGCACCAGCCCGCCCTGGTGGTGATCGAACTGGGCGGCAACGACGCCTTGCGCGGCCTGCCGCTGAACATGACGCGCGACAACATCGCGACCATGGCCCGCCTCTCGCGCGAGGCCGGTGCCAAGGTGCTGCTGCTGGGCATGGAGATGCCGCCCAATTACGGCGCGAAGTACGGGCAGGAATTCCGGGAGGTGTTCACCACCGTCGCCAAGGCCGAAAAGACCGCGCTCGTGCCCTTCTTCCTCAAGGGCGTGGCCGACACCAAAGACCCCACCGCGCTGTTCCAGGCCGACCGCATCCACCCCAACGAATCTGCCCAGGCCACGATGCGCGACAACGTCTGGCCCGAACTGCGCAAGCTGCTCGCCGCCCGATAATCGGGCATGCCCGTCCACATCCTGAGCGCCGCCGAGGCGATGGCCCGCCTCGCCGATTTCGACACCCTCATCGACGCGCGCACCGAAGACGAGTACGCGCTCGACCACGTGCCCGGCGCGGTGAACTGGCCCACGCTGAACAACCAGCAGCGCATCGACATCGGCACGATGTACAAGCAGGTCAACCCCTTCGAGGCCAAGAAGCGCGGCGCGGCGCTGTCGGCGCGCAACATCGCGGCCCACATCGAACGCGAGGTGATCGACAAGCCCAAGGGCTGGAAGCCGCTGGCCTACTGCTGGCGCGGCGGCAACCGCAGCGGCGCGCTCGCAACCATCCTGGGCGCGATCGGCTTTCGCGTGACGTTGATCGAAGGCGGCTACAAGGCCTGGCGCGCCGCGCTGGTGGAAGCGCTGCCTGTCCTGGCCCAGGGCCTGTCGTACCGCGTGGTCTGCGGCCCCACCGGCAGCGGCAAGACGCGCCTGCTGCATGCCCTGGCCGCCCAGGGCGCTCAGGTGCTCGACCTCGAGGCCCTGGCCAGCCACCGCAGCTCGGTGCTGGGCCACATCCCCGGCCAGCCGCAACCCAGCCAGAAGCGCTTCGACTCCCTGGTCTGGGCGGCCCTGCGGGGCTTCGACCCGGGCCGGGTGGTGTACGTCGAGAGCGAGAGCAAAAAGGTGGGCAATGTGCGCGTGAACGAAGCGCTGATCGACGCCATGCGCGCCAGCCCCTGCATCGACCTGCGCCTGGGCGACGAGGAGCGGGTGGCCCTGCTGCTGGAGGACTACGACTTCTTCGTGAAGGACCCGGCGGCGTTCTGCGAACGCCTGGAGGCGCTCACGGAACTGCGGGGCAAGCAAGTGGTGTCGGGCTGGACGGGGAAGGTGCGTGCGGGCCACACACCGGAGGTGGTGCTGGAACTGCTCACCGGCCACTACGACCCGATGTACGCCCAGTCGATCGCGCGCAATTTCACGCGGTTTGCGCAGGCCCGGCCGCTGGTGCTGCGGGACCGGTCGCCCGACGCCCTGGCGCAGGCGGCGCGGACGCTGATGGCCGACGAGGCCACAGCCACCCACCCGGCCTGAGCGCCCAAGCGCCGGCCGACGTGGGAACCAGCGGGCTCAGTCGGCCGCGCTGTCGCCGCCCGCCGGTGCGTCACCGGGCGCGTCAGGCGATCCGGCACCCGGCTCTTCGGGCGCATCGGTGTCCTGGTGCTGGCGACCAGCGGCCTTGGCTTTGAGCTTTTCCTCTTTCTTTTTCTTCTTGGCGAGCTCGCGCTGGCGCTTTTCGTATCCGTAATTGGGAGTGGCCAAGTCAGTCTTTCAGGTCGGTGGAAAAGGGGGAGGGTCAGGGGTTCAATGCGGTCAAGGCCTGCGCCAGGTCGGCGCGGAGGTCGTGCACGGATTCCAGGCCCACGGCAAAGCGTACCAGACCGCCCGCGTGGGGCCAGCCCTGGCTGCGGCTGGAGCCGATCTCATAAGGCGCGCACAGGCTGATCGGGCCGGCCCAGCTCCAGCCCAGCTTGAACAGGCGCAGGCTGTCGCAGAACGCGTCGATGCGCGCCTGGGAAATGGAGGCGTCGAACACCGCGCTGAACAGACAGGCCGCGGCGGTCGCATCGCGTTGCCAGGTGGCGTGGCCGGGCGAGCCCGGCAGCGCCGGGTGCAGCACCTGCACCACGCCAGCCTGACCCTGCATCCAGGTGGCGAGTTCGCGAGTGCTGGCGTCCTGGGCGTGGTAACGCAGCGCCATGCTGGACAGGCCGCGCAAGACCAATTCGGCGTCGTTCACGCCAATGTTCAACCCCAGGCGCATGTGCGTGAGCAAGACCTGGCGGTGCAGCGCCAGATCGCGCGTGACGACCGAGCCCATGAGCACGTCGGCACCGCCGCTGGGGTACTTGGTGAGGGCCTGCACCGAGATGTCCACGCCCAGATCAAACGGCGCGAAGGCGATGCCGGCGCCCCAGGTGTTGTCGAGCGCGGTGACGACGGGGCGCTGGTCGGCGCCGCGCTGGGCGTTGACCTCGCGCACCCGGGCCACCAGGGCCGGCAGATCGGGAAATTCCAGCGTGACCGAACCGGGCGCCTCCAGCCAGACCAGGCGCGTGGCCGGGCCGATCTTGCGCGCGAGATCGGCCGGGTCCATGGCATCGAAATAGCGGTGCGTGATGCCCCAGGCCGCGAGCTCGACCGAAGCAAAGGACTTGCCCGGTCCGTAGGCGTTGTCGGGAATCAGCACCTCATCGCCCTGGCGCAGCAGGGCCATGTCCACCAGCGACACCGCCGCCAGGCCGCTGGGCGCGAGCACGCAATGCAGACCACCTTCGATGGTGGCGATGCGCTCTTCCAGCGTGAAGGTGGTCGGCGTGCCGTGCAGGCCGTAGGTGTAGCCGCTCTTGTCTTTCCAGTCGGTCGTGCGCAGGGCCTCGACGTTGGGAAAGAACACGGTGGACGCCTTGTACACCCCCGGGGCCACCCCCTCGAAGCCCTCGGGGGGTTTGTAGGGGTGGTGGATCAGGCGGGTGGACAGGTCGTCACGCATTCAGGTCAGAGCTTCCACTTTTCGAGGAGTTGCGCGGGACGCAGGCTGTCGTAGCCTTCGAAAGGCTGGTGGATCCACGGGTTCGTGGGCAGGAACTCCACCGAGTAGTCGGCCGTGAAGGTCGAGAGCTGCTTGGTCCAGATCACGGCGCTGCGCATCTCGGTGATCGGCTTGTAGTTGTTCTTGAGCAGGTCGATGACCGCCTTGAGCGTGTGGCCCGAGTCGGCGAGGTCGTCCACCAGCAGCACCTTGCCCGCGATCTCGCCCTTGGGCGTGGTGATGTAGCGCGCGATGTCCAGGTTACCCTGCTCGGTGCCGGCGGCGGCGCGGTAGGAGCTGGTGGACATGATTGCCAGCGGCTTGTCGAAGATGCGCGAGAGGATGTCGCCCGGTCGCATGCCGCCCCGTGCCAGGCACAGGATGGTGTCGAACTCCCAGCCCGACTGGTAGACCTTGAGCGCGAGCTTCTCGATCAGGTTGTGGTACTCGTCGTAGGAGACGTAGAGGTGTTTGCCGTCTTCGGTCAGCATGCGGGCTCCGGATGGGGATGTCGATGGGAATTTTGCACGAAGGGCCGCACCCGGCCCCCGGTGGTTTCACCCATGGTAGGGGTTGTGCACCAGGATGGTGTGGTCGCGGTCCGGGCTGGTGGAGACGATGTGGATCGGCACCCCGGTGGTCTGCGCGATGCGCGTGAGGTAGCGCTGGGCGTTGACCGGCAGGTCTTCATACCGCGTGGCACCCACCGACGATTCGCTCCATCCGGGCAGCGTTTCGTAGATGGGCTTGCAGCGCGCGATGTCTTCCGCGCTCATCGGCAGGATGTCGATGACCTGGCCATCCAGCTCGTAGCCGGTGCACAGCTGAAGCTCCTTGAGCCCGTCCAGCACGTCGAGCTTGGTGATGCACAGCCCCGAAAGGCCATTGACCTGGGCCGAGCGCTTGAGCAGCGCGGCATCGAACCAGCCACAGCGGCGGCTGCGGCCCGTGGTCACGCCCTTCTCGGCCCCCACGGTGGCCATGTGCCAGCCGGGTGTGCCTTCCTTTTCCCATTCCAGTTCGGTGGGGAACGGGCCACCGCCCACACGGGTGCAGTACGCCTTGGTGATGCCCAGCACGTAGTGCAACAGGCCCGGACCCACGCCCGAACCGGCGGCGGCGTTGCCGGCCACGCAGTTGCTGGAGGTGACGAAGGGATAGGTGCCGTGGTCGATGTCGAGCAGCGTGCCTTGCGCGCCTTCGAACAGCAGGTTGGCACCGGCCTGATGCGCCTCGTTGAGTTCGCGCGAGACGTCGGCGATCATGGGCTTGAGCAGTTCGGCCTGCTGCATGGCCTCGGTGTACACCGCGTCGAACTGGATCGCGCCGTCCTTCATGTACGAGGCGATCTTGTCGTCCCAGGCCATGTCGGCGGAATGCAGGTAGGTGGTGAGCACGTGGTTGTGCAGGTCCAGCAACTCGCGCAGCTTGGCTGCGAAACGATCGGGGTACTTCAGGTCCTGCACGCGCAGCGCACGGCGCGCGATCTTGTCTTCGTAGGCCGGCCCGATGCCACGGCCGGTGGTGCCGATCTTCTCGGTGCCGGCCTTCACCTTGGCGGCTTCGCGCGCGATGTCGATCGCGGCGTGGAACGGCAGGATCAGCGGACAGCCTTCGCTCACGCGCAGGCGCGAGCGCACCTCGACACCGGCTTTCTCCAGGCCGGCAATTTCCTCGAACAGCTTGCCCACCGAAAGCACCACGCCGTTGCCGATGTAGCACTTCACGCCGGCGCGCATGATGCCGCTGGGGATCAGGTGCAGCGCCGTCTTCACGCCGTTGATGACCAGCGTGTGGCCCGCGTTGTGCCCACCCTGGAAGCGCACCACGCCCGTGGCGGTCTCGGTCAGCCAGTCGACCAGCTTGCCCTTGCCTTCGTCACCCCACTGGGTGCCCACCACCACGACGTTGCGCCCGGGGGTCACGGCGCTGCTGCTGTTCTTCATTTGCTGGTTTCCGTTTGAAGGGTTTGTACTGTCCAGGCGCCGCGACGGGCCGCATCGGGCACCAGTTCGCGGTCGCAGTGAAATTCATCGACCTGGTGGTCGTGGCCTGGCAAGGCACACACCACGGTGTGGCCCTGCGCGCGCAGTTCGGCAATGGCCTGGCGCAGGCCGGCGTCCATGCCCCAGGGTGCGCGGATGGCCGCCACCAGAGGACGCGGCGCCACCGCCGCCACCAGTTCCTTGAGGTCCAGGCTGAAGCCCACCGCGGGGCGGTTGCGGCCGAACACGGCGCCCACCTCGTCGTAGCGGCCGCCCCGTGCCAGTTCGAGCGTCTGCCCTGCCCGGCCTTCCGGCGTGTGGGCAAAGAGCGCGAAACGCATGCCGGTGTAGTAGGCGTAACCGCGGAGGTCGGCCAGGTCGATCGACACGTCCATGCCCTGCGCGTGCGAGGCCAGCCAGCGCAGGCTGTCCAGCGCGGCGTGCAGGGCCGCAGATGGTTGCAGGATGCGCTGCGCCTCGTCGAGCACCGCCATACCACCGAACAGGCGCGGCAGCGCGACCAGATCGCGGCGCACGGCGGCCGGCAGGTCGCGCGCGAGCACCTCGAGTTCGGCCACGTCCTTGGCGTTGAGCGCGGCGTGGATGCGGGCTTCCTGCGCGGCAGTGAGCGACACCGGTGCGAGCACGGCATCGATCACGCGCACGTCGGCCATGTCCAGTTGCAGGCCTTTCACGCCAGCATTTCGCAGGCAGGCCTGCGCGAGTTCGATGATCTCCAGGTCGGCCTCCTGGCCGGCGTGGCCGTAGATCTCGGCCCCGAACTGCAGCGGCTCACGGCTGGCCAGCGGGCGGTCGATGCGGGTGTGCACCACCGGGCCGCAGTAGCTCAGGCGGGCCACGCCCTGGCGGTTGAGCAGGTGGGCGTCGATGCGGGCGACCTGCGGCGTGCTGTCCGCGCGCAAACCCAGGGTGCGGCCGGAGAGCTGATCGACCAGCTTGAAGGTCTGCAGACCGAGGGCTTCACCGGTGCCGGTGAGCAAGGACTCCAGGTGCTCCAGCAGCGGCGGCATGACCAGCTCGTAGCCGTAGCCCCGGGCCGTGTCCAACAAGCCCCTGCGAAGTTCTTCGATGTGACGGGCCTCGGAAGGCAGGACATCGGCAATGTGATCCGGGAGGACCCAGGCAGACATGGATATTTTCAGGCGCTGTTAAAAACGTGATTCTACCGGCCCCCCGGGAGCTACTCCGGCGGGTATCGCTCAGCGCGGGGAGGCGCTGGAAAAGAAGCGCGGGGTCAGGTCAGCGACCACCAGAGCAGCACGCCGCTGCCCAGGCAGATCAGGCCGAAGAAGCGCAACTGCCCGTCGCGCAGGCTCAGCATGTCGGTGAAGACGCGGCGCCACAGTTTGGGCGCCAGCAGGGGCAGCAGCCCCTCGAAGATCAGCACCAGGGCCAGCGCTGGCCAGATCGCGTCGGACATGTCGTGCCCCGGCCTGTCAGCGCTCTAGGCTCATCGAGCCGGCGCCACGTTGCTGCTGCGCATGCCCTTGAAGAAGTCGGACGAAGGGTCGACCACCAGCACATCGGACTTGCTGGCGAAGCTCGACTTGTACGCTTCCAGGCTGCGGTAGAACTGGGCGAATGCCGGATCGCGGCCGAAGGCATCGGAGAACGAGGCCGCGGCCTTGGCGTCGCCCGCGCCCTTGATCGCCTGCGCGTCGCGGTAGGCCTCGGAGACGATCACCTCGCGCTGGCGGTCGGCATCGGCACGGATCTTTTCGCCTTCGGCAAAGCCGGTGGAGCGCAGCTCGTTCGCAACACGCTTGCGTTCAGCTTCCATGCGCTGGTAGACCGAGGCGGTGATGCTCTCGGCGTAATCGACGCGCGTGATGCGCACGTCGACCACGTCCATGCCCCAGGGTTTGTCGGCGCCGCGCACGGCCGCCAGCACTTCACGCTTGACGTCGGCCATGAGCTGCTCGCGCCGGGTCGACAGCAGTTCGTTCACCGTGCGCTTGTTGACTTCCTGCTGGAAGGAGTTGCGCACCACGCGGTTGAGCTGCAGCGCGCCGGCGCGCTCGTTCACGCCGACGTTGCGGATGTACTCCTGCGGCTCGCTGATGCGCCAACGCACATACCAGTCGATCACCACACGCTGCTTCTCGGCGGTGAGCGTCGGCTCGGTGTCGGTGCTCTCCAGGGTGAGCAGGCGCTTGTCGATGTAGGACACGTTCTGGAACGGCGGCGGCAGCTTGAAGTTCAGGCCAGGTTCGGTGACGACCTGCTTGATCTGACCCAGCTGGAAGACCACGCCGAACTGGCGCTGGTCCACCACGAACAGCATGGAACTGGCGATCGCCAGAACCACGATGAAGGATGTGATGATGAAACCGAGTTTGTTCATGTTGTTTCTCTGGTCGCTGGCGCTGTTCAGCGGCTCTCGCGCTCGCGCGAACGCGCGGCGTTGTCCGTGCTGCGGCTGGTGGGCACCGGGATCGTGCTCTGCGTGGGCGCGCTGGGCTGGGTGCTGCTGCTGGGCGTGGACGCGGGCTGTCCCGTCATCTGCATGATCTTGTCCAGCGGCAGGTACAGCAGGTTGGAGCCCGACTTGGAATCCACCAGCACCTTGGTCACGTTGCTGTAGATCTCCTGCATGGCGTCGGTGTACATGCGTTCGCGGGTCACCTGCGGCGCCTTCTGGTACTCGGTCAACACCGCGCGGAAGCGCTGCGAATCACCCTCGGCCTGCGCCACGATGCGGGCGCGGTAGCCTTCGGCCTCTTCGGTCAGGCGCGAGGCCGCACCACGGGCACGCGGCACCACGTCGTTCGCGTAGGCCTGGGCCTCGTTCTTGGCGCGTTCGCGCTCCTGGCCGGCCTTGAGCACGTCGTCGAAGGATGCCTGTACCTGCTCGGGCGGGCGCACCCCGCCCTGCTGCAGGTTGATGCCCACGACCTCGATGCCGACCTTGTAGCGGTCGAGAATGCTCTGCATCAGCGTGCGCACGCGCGGGGCGATCTGATCGCGCTCCTCGGCGAGCGCGGCATCCATCTTCATCTTGCCGACCACCTCACGCACCGCGGTTTCCGCGACCTTCACGACGGCTGCGTCAGGGTCCCGGCTCTCGAACAGGAAGGCGCGGGCGTCGTTCAGGCGGTACTGCACCGCGAACTTGATCTCCACGATGTTTTCGTCTTCGGTGAGCATGGCCGATTCGCGCAGGCCGGTGGCGGGCACCACGTTGTCACGGCCCACGTCCACCGAGCGGATCTGCGTGACGAACACGGTTTCGTGGCGCTGGATCGGGTACGGCAGGCGCCAGTTGAAGCCGGCGCCCACGGAGCTGTGGTACTTGCCGAACTGGGTGATCACGGCCTGCTGACCTTCCTGCACGATGAAGAAGCCCGTGCCCATCCAGATGAGCAAGGCCACGCCGGCGATGAGGCCGAAGCCGATGCCGGTGGCCTTGGGGTTCGGGTTGAAGCCCTGCATGCCGCCGTTGCCGCCGGAACCATTGCCACCACCCTGGTTGCCGCCCCGGCCCTTGTTGCCGAGCAAGCCACCGAGCTTGCGGTTGAAATCGCGCCAGAGTTCGTCCAGGTCCGGCGGGCCCTGGTTCGGGCCTTGGCCGCGCGGGGGTTGGCGCTGCGGGTTGCGATCCTCGTCGCGGCCCGGCTCCTGGCCGCCGTCGTTGCGGGGCTCGTCGTCACCCCGGCCCCAACGGGGGTCGTTCAGATTGAACATGCCCCACAGCCCTTGCCAACCACGGCGGCGGACAGGGCGGGTCGCTCGATCAGCGCCGCGGGCAGGGGTTTGCAGATTCACATCCATGGGTTGCCAACTCTTTTGTCGATTCAAAACCATCACATTGTGCCCAATCAGGACACGGGTTCGCCGATTTCCGGGAGCGCCCCGGGAAGCAAGGGGTCAGACCCCGGCTTTTGCGCGATCACGTGTGCCGCCAACAAGGCCCGCAACTCGGGCAGGCCCACGCCGGTGCGCGCACTGACGAAGATTCGAGGGACCGACTGGCCTTCCAGTTCCATCGCATCGCTCAAAACATTCGGCACCGTGGCTGGGTCCATCGCATCGAGCTTGTTGAACAGCAGGATCTGAGGCACCTGATCGGCACCGATGTCCTTGAGCACGCCGAGCACCGAGGCGATCTGCTCAGGGTGGGACGGGTTGGAGGCATCGACGACGTGCAGCAGCAGGTCGGCGTCGGCGGCCTCCTGCAGCGTGGCGGCAAAGGCGTCGACCAGGCCGTGCGGCAGGTCGCGGATGAAACCCACGGTGTCCGAGAGCGAGACCGAGCGCCCTGCTTCGCCGAGGTAGAGCTGGCGCGTGGTGGTGTCCAGCGTGGCGAAGAGCTGGTCGGCCGCGTAGGCGCGCGCCTTGACCAGACCGTTGAACAGCGAGGACTTGCCGGCGTTGGTGTAGCCCACGAGCGAGATCGAGAAGGTGTCGCGGCGCTCGCGCTGACGGCGCTGCGTGGAGCGCTGCTTCTTCACCTTTTCGAGCCGCTCCTTGGTGCGCTTGATGGCCTCGCCGATCATGCGGCGGTCCAGTTCGATCTGCGTTTCACCCGGGCCACCGCGCATACCGATGCCCCCGCTTTGCCGCTCCAGGTGCGACCAGCGCCGCACCAGGCGCGTCGACAGGTACTGCAGTCGAGCCAGTTCGACCTGCAGCTTGCCTTCGTGGCTGCGCGCCCGCTGGGCAAAGATTTCCAGAATCAACAGGGTGCGGTCATTGACCGGCAGACCCAGGTGGCGCTCCAGGTTGCGCTGCTGCGCCGGGCTTAGCGACTGGTCGAACAGCACCTCGGAAGCACCGGTGGACTGCGCCAGCATCTTGATCTCGTCGGCCTTGCCCGAACCCACGAACAAGGCGGGGTCGGGCGCGCGGCGCTTGCAGCTGACGCGCTCGGCCACGGTGTACCCCGCGGTCTGGGCCAGCAGGCCCAGCTCCTCGAGTCCAGCGTCGAAATGAGGCACACCAAAGTCCACGCCAACCAGGATGACGGAGGGCGTGGAGGATGGGGTGGAAGCGGGTGAATTCAAGTCGGTAGAGCGACAACGCGCACGGCGTTGCGGGCCCGGCAGGTCGGCTGCACGGGCCGGATGCGATTCAGGCGCTGAATCAGGACGCTGCCGGCTCGTCCGTGCCGACGGCCGAGAACTGCACCGGACGACCCGGCACGATGGTGGAAATGGCGTGTTTGTAGACCATCTGCGTGACCGTGTTGCGCAGCAACACGACGTATTGGTCGAACGACTCGATCTGACCCTGCAATTTGATGCCGTTGACCAGATAGATCGACACGGGCACATGCTCCCGGCGAAGCTGGTTCAGGAAAGGGTCTTGCAAGAGCTGGCCTTTGTTATTGCTCACGATATGCTCCGTGTTCAATGAAAGTTAATGAGGAATGGACCATACCACAGCCGTGCGGCCGGACCGAGGTTGAGTCGAAATTCCTACTCCTTGAAGGGATTGGCCGAGGTCTTGAACTCGATTCGCAGGGGGGTGCCGACCAGATCGAAGGCCTTGCGGAAGCGCCCTTCGAGGAAGCGCTTGTACGCGTCCGGCACGTTTTCCAGGGAGTTGCCGTGGATCACGATCACCGGGGGGTTCATGCCGCCTTGGTGGGCGTAACGCATCTTGGGCCGGAACATGCCGCTGCGGGTCGGCGCCTGGAAGGCCACCGCCTCCATCAGCAGGCGGGTCAGCACCGGGGTTGACATTTTCCGCATGGCGGAAGCGTGGGCCTGGGTGATGGACTTCCAGACCGGGCCCAGGCCCTGGCGCTTCTGGGCGGAAATCAGGTGCAGCGAGGCGAACTTCAGGAAAGCAAGCCGGGTTTCAACCTGGCGCTCGATCTGCTCGCGCTGGTAGGCGTCCACCGCGTCCCACTTGTTGATCGCGAGCACCACGGCGCGGCCGCTCTCCAGGATGTAGCCGGCGATGTGGGCATCCTGGTCGGTCACGCCCTGCGTGGCGTCCAGCAGCAGCAGAACCACGTGGGCGTTTTCGATCGCCTGAAGGGTCTTGACCACCGAGAACTTCTCGATCGCCTCGAACACGCGGCCCTTGCGGCGGATCCCGGCGGTGTCGATCAGCTCGAACTTCTGGCCCGAGCGCTCGAACGGCACGGAAATGGCATCGCGCGTGGTGCCCGGCAGATCGAAGGCAACCAGGCGTTCCTCGCCCAGCCAGGCGTTGATGAGGGTGGACTTGCCCACATTGGGACGGCCCGCCACGGCCAGGCGGATCACCCCGGTCTCGACCTCGGGCTCCTCCTCGTCCTCCGGCGGCAGGCCGGGGATGAGCTCCAGGGCGCCGTCGAGCATGGAGCGAACGCCCTGCCCGTGCGCACCGGACACCGCCATCACCTCACCCAGCCCGAGTTCGTAGAACTCGACCAGTTGCAGGCCTTGCGTCATGCCTTCGGCCTTGTTGGCCACCAGCAGCGTGGGCTTGCCCAGGCGGCGCAGGTAGCCTGCGATCTCGTGGTCCTGGGCGCTGATGCCAGCGCGGGCATCGACCACGAAGATCACCACATCGGACTCGGCCACGGCCTGCCGCGTCTGCTTGGCCATCTCTTTGTAGATGCCTTCGCTGGCCTCGGGTTCGAAGCCGCCGGTATCGATGACGATGTACTCGCGCCGGCCCTGACGGCCGTTGCCGTAGTGGCGGTCCCGGGTGAGGCCGGCAAAGTCGGCCACGATGGCGTCGCGTGAACTCGTCAGGCGGTTGAACAGGGTGGACTTGCCCACATTGGGCCGGCCCACCAGGGCGATGACGGGTTTCACGGAAAGAGCTTTCGTTCAGGCGGTCACGAACACGGTGTTCGTGGCGGGCATTACTGGGGACGCCAGGCGAACACGCCGCCGTTGCGTGTCTGCACCACCAGCGCATCGCCAGCGAGCACCGGCGGGGCCAGGATGGGCGAGCCGTCGGTGGTCAGGCGGGTCATTTCGCTGCCGTCTTCGCGGGAGATCAGGTGCACGAGGCCACGGCTGTCGGCCACCGCCACCACACGGCCCAGGGCCAGCGGTGCGGTCAGGCCACGGTATTTCAGGCGGTCGATGCTCCAGGCGGGCTCGCCGGTGGCGCGCTGCCAGGCCTGGAAGCGGCCATCGCTCTCGCTGCCGAAAACCAGGCGGTCGTCGCCGTGCACACCCGTTGTGCCTTGCGCGGCGCGCGTCCACACCACGGTGCCTCGGCTCGCGTCCACGCAGCCCACGGCGGCCGAATAGGCCCGCGCGCAGACGCTGTTGCGGATGCGGCTGACCGGCCCCACGATGTCGACCAGGCGCTCGACTTCGTTGGTGCCTCGGGACGTGGCCACCGGTGCCTCCCAGCGCACGGATCCGTTGTCGGGGTTGAGACCCGTGAGGCGTCCCGCCAGGCCCACCACCAGGGTATCGCCCACCGCCAGCAGCGCGCCTGTCTGGCTCAGCACCAGAGGTTCTGCGGGACGGCTCTGGCTCCACAGCCGGGCGCCAGTCTTGCCATCGAAAGCCGTGACCACGCGATCGGCCGTGAGAACGAACACCCGCTCGCCCGCCACGAGGGGGGCGGTGAACGAGCGCGCGGGCAGGCGCACGCGCCAGCGCTCGGCCCCATCGGCGATGGCCACCAACTGGTTGTTGCGGGTCACGACGGCAGCGGTCTGGCCATCGGCACCCACCCCGGCGGCGATCGGCGTGCCCAGATTCAGGCGCCAGACATCCTTGCCGGTGGCGGCATCCAGTGCGGCCACGTTGCCCGCACCGCCGGCGACGAAAACGCGTCCGCCCGCCACGAGCGGCGCCAGCGAGGCATGGCCTTCGCCGACCTGGGCCGACCACACGAGCTGGGTGCCCATCAGGGCGGCCACAGCGGGCAGCTCGGCCGGCTGCGGCTTCT
Organism: Hydrogenophaga sp. GW823-FHT04C09; assembly: GCF_058796355.1. Taxonomy (NCBI): domain Bacteria; kingdom Pseudomonadati; phylum Pseudomonadota; class Betaproteobacteria; order Burkholderiales; family Comamonadaceae; genus Hydrogenophaga; species Hydrogenophaga sp. GW823-FHT04C09. Next base: position 359,725 of record NZ_JBXAIO010000001.1, read on the forward strand.
TCGAACTCGAGCCACAGGCCGACAGCAAGGCGACGGCGACCAGCCCGATGACGGGCAAGGCCCGGCGCCAGGGCGCCGTGGATGAACGGGGTGTGCAGGTGACCATGGATTTCAACGTGCGGTGGAAGACAGGCTGGCGGTGTCCACGCCCAGGGCGGCGAGCTTCACCTCGACCAGCCGGCGGTACTCGGTGCGCGCGCCCAGGGCCTGCCAGGCGCTCTGATATTGCGCCTTGGCTTCATCGGCCTTGCCCTGGGCCATGAAGACATCGCCACGGCGGTCGGCCACCAGGGGTTCGAAAGACTTGGGCACGGACGCTTCCAGCGTCTTGAGGGCCTGATCGAAGGCCTTGCCTTCCACGTCCAGCGCGGCCAGGCGCAAGCGCGCCACGGCCTGGTAGGAAGCGTCGCCGGATTTCTCGACCACCCAGGTCAGTGCGGCACGGGCCTTGTCGACCTGACCGGCTTCGAACAGGGTTTTGCCCGCCAGCAGCGCCGCCTGGCTGGCGAAGGTGGTGCCACCGAACTGGGCCTGCATGTCGGCCAGGGCGCGTTCCACGCGCTCGTTGTCGCGCGCCAGCACCGCGCGGTCGACTTCGTCGTACAGCGCGGCGGCTTTCACGCCCTGCGTGCGCTGCCAGTAGTTCCAGCCGTTCCAGGCCGCGAACGAACCGAAGACGACGATCAACACCCAGCTGATGAGGTTGCCGTACTGGGCCCAGAAGTGCTTGATCTGATCGATCTGTTCCTGTTCTTCGAGGTCGAGGTGTTTGGCCATGGTGGATGCAGGTCTGGAATTCGTGCGCCGGTTGCGCAACGGGGGATTGTAGGCGGGTGGCCCCAGGCCACCCCGTGCGGATGCGCGAACGTCAGTCGCCGCGCAGGCGGCCTGCCCAATCGGCGACGGCGTCGAGGGCCAGCAGGCTTTGCGCGGCTTCCGCGGGCGCGTCGGTGCGGGGGCCGCGCAGGGACTTGAGCGCCACCGTGCCTTGCTGCATTTCCTGTTCGCCAAAGATGAGCGCAAAGCGCGCGCCGCTGGCATCGGCCTTCTTGAACTGCGACTTCATGCTGCCCATGCCATCGGCACCGGCGGCATGCATCTGCACGTTCACGCCCTGCAGGCGCAGCGCCCGCAGCACCGGCATCACCTGGGGCACGCGGGCCGCGTCCGGCACGATCGCGTAGGCATCGGGCGCGGGCTGCTCGGGCAGGCGGCCCTGCTCTTTCAGCAATTCCAGGATGCGCTCCATGCCCATGGCCCAGCCGACCGCCGGAGCGGCCTTGCCACCGATCTGTTCGAACAGGCCGTCGTACCGGCCGCCCGCGCACACCGTGCCCTGCGAGCCCAGTTGGGTGGTGACGAACTCGAACACCGAAAGGTTGTAGTAGTCCATGCCGCGCACCAGGCGCGGGTTGATGCGGTAGGTGATGCCGTGCGCATCGAGCAGGCCGCGCAGGCGGTTGAAGTGGTCGAGCGACTCGGCACCCAGGTGGTCCATGAGGCGCGGTGCGGCGTTGACCAGGTCCTGCATGGCCGGGTTCTTGGTGTCCAGAATGCGCAAGGGGTTGCTGTGCAGGCGGCGCTTGGCTTCTTCGTCGAGCTGGTCGGCGTGCGCCTCCAGGTAGGCAATCAGGGCCTGGCGATGGGCCAAGCGCTCGGGCGGCTGGCCCAGGCTGTTGATCTCGAGTTCGATGCCCGTGAGGCCGAGCTCGGCCCAGAGGTCGCAGGCCAGCACGATGAGCTCGGCATCCACGTCCGGGCCCGCGAAGCCCAGGGCCTCGGCACCGAACTGATGGAACTGCCGGTAGCGCCCCCGCTGCGGCCGCTCGTGCCGGAACATCGGGCCCATGTAGTACAGGCGTTTGCCACCGTCGTACAGCAGCGAATGCTCCAGCGCGGCGCGCACCACACCGGCGGTGTTCTCGGGCCGCAGCGTGAGCTGCTCGCCGTTGAGCCGGTCTTCGAAGGAGTACATCTCCTTCTCGACGATGTCGGTCACTTCGCCCAGCCCCCGCACGAACAGCGCCGTGGGCTCGACGATGGGCGTGCGCAGGTTGCGATAGCCGTAGCGGCGCATCAGCGTGCGAAGGGTGTCTTCGAGCCACTCCCAGTGCGCGGACGCGGGAGGCGCGATGTCGTTCATGCCTTTGACGGCGCTCAGTTTGTCTGCCATGCAATCTCTCGTTCAGCCATGCGCCAGAGGCATCGGGTGGTCCCGATGCTCAGGACGTTGCGCCGAATTTCTTCTCGATGTAGTTTTCAACGACCTGCTGGAACTCGCGCGCGATGCCCTCGCCCCGCAGGGTCATGGCCTTCTGCCCGTCGATGAAGATCGGGGCAGCGGGCGCCTCGCCGGTGCCGGGCAGGCTGATGCCGATGTCGGCGTGCTTGCTTTCACCCGGGCCATTGACGATGCAGCCCATCACGGCCACCTTGAGGTTCTCCACCCCGGGATAGCGCGCGCGCCACAGTGGCATGGAGCTGCGCAGGTAGTCGTCGATCTGCTTGGCCAGTTCCTGAAAGGTGGTGCTGGTGGTGCGGCCACAGCCCGGGCAGGCGGTGACCGACGGCACGAAAGCGCGCATGCCCAGGGCCTGCAGGATCTCCAGCGCGATCACCACCTCCTGCGTGCGCGCTTCGCCGGGCTGCGGCGTGAGCGAGACGCGGATCGTGTCGCCAATGCCTTGCTGCAGCAGCACCGACAGCGCCGCCGCCGAGGCCACGGCGCCCTTGGTGCCCATGCCAGCCTCGGTCAGGCCCAGGTGCAGCGCGTAGTCGCAGCGCTGCGCCAAGGCCTGGTAGACCGCGATGAGGTCCTGCACGCCACTGACCTTGCAGGACAGCACGATGTTGTTGCCATTCAGGCCAATTTCTTCAGCCTTGCGGGCGGATTCGAGCGCCGAGGTGATCAGCGCCTCGTACATCACCTGCCGCGCTTCCCAGGGCACGCTGCGGTTCGCGTTTTCGTCCATCAGGCGCGCGAGCAGGTCCTGGTCCAGGCTGCCCCAGTTCACGCCGATGCGGATGGCCTTGTCGTGGCGCGCCGCGATTTCCACCATCTGCGCGAACTGGCGGCCGCCCTTGTCGCCTCGGCCCACGTTGCCGGGGTTGATGCGGTACTTGGACAGTGCCTCGGCACAGGCCGGGTGGTCGGTGAGCAGGCGGTGGCCGTTGTAGTGGAAGTCCCCGATCAGCGGCACGTTCACGCCCATGCGGTCGAGCTGCTCGCGGATGTAGGGCACGGCCTTGGCGGCCTCGTCGTTGTTGACCGTGATGCGCACCAGCTCGGAGCCGGCCAGCGCCAGTTCCTTGACCTGGATCGCCGTGCCCACGGCATCGGCGGTGTCGGTGTTGGTCATGGACTGCACGCGCACCGGCGCATCGCCGCCCACCGTGACGCGGTGGTCACCCCAGGCCACCACCCCCTGGCGGGTGCGGCGCGTTCGCGCCGCCGACAGCGGAATCGGTTCACACGACGCGGCGGGGCGCACCAGGGTGTCCATGTTCATTTCACCTCGAATCGGGCGACGTTGTTGCGCGCGTAGCGCGTCACGTCGAACGGCTTGCCACGCACAGTAACCTGAGCGACCTCGGCACGGCCAAGCACCACGGTGTAAGGCGGCGCGCTGGAAAAATCGACGGCGTCACCGGCTTGCAACACGCGCTGGATGACGACACTGCCCGAGCCATTGACGACCTCCACCCAGGATTCGCCGGTGGCGGCAATGGTGAGCAGGCTGCCCGATGCGGGTGCGGCAGGCGCCGCGGCAGCCGGGGCCACGGGCGGCACCGCAGCCACGGCCGGAGCAGCCGCAGGCGACGCGGACACCGGTGCGGGTGCCGCCACAGGCGCCGCGGGTGTCGCGCCTCCTGGCGCGGGCGCCACAGGCGCACCCGCCGCAGCGGGTTCCTGAACAGGCTCGGGCTCCACCGCCGCCACCGGTTCCGCCGGTTGCTCCAGCGGCGTGACCACGTTGCCCGCCTCGGCCTGCGCAGGCTCCTGCGCGGACTCTTCCGCGCGCGGCAGGAACACGATCACCAGCGCGCCCAGCAGCAGCACGATCGCGGCCAGCAGCGCGGGGCGCGAGAGCCAGCTCAAGGGGTTGATGGGGGCCGGGTCGTGCGCGGGCTGGAAGGGGGCGTTGATCGCATGGCGCGAACCACCCAGTTCAGGGATGCCTCCCTGCGGAATCTGTTCGAGGATCGGCGCCGGATCCACCTTGAGGTGGCGGCATGCGCTGGACGCCAGCGCGCGCGCGAAGGTCAGGTCGGGCAGTTCGCTGTAGCGCCCTGCTTCCAGGGCTTCGAGTTTTTTCACCGGCACCTTGAGGGCCGCGGCGAGCGCTGCAATGTGCAAGCCCGCCGCCTCGCGCGCCGCGCGCAGCAGCACCGGGCGCGAAGCACCCTCCCCGGCCGCCGTGGCGCCCTCGTTGGCATACACCTCATTCATCAAATGCTCTCCGCTGATACGACGCCCACTCACGCGAGTCCGGATAACGCCGGCTCAGTTGCTGGGCCAGTTGGGCCATGGCTTCGGCGTTGCCCATGCGGTGCTCCACCTTGATGCCCAGCCACAGGGTTTCGGCATTGGCCAGCTCGCTGTTGTTCAGCCGGCGAATGGTGAACTGCGCCTTCGCGTTCTCGCCGCGGCGGAACTGCAAGGCCGCCAGGTTGTAGGCCGTGATGGGGTTGCCAGGATCGAGCTCGTAGGAGCGCGCCAGACTGCCCTCTGCTTCTTCAAACTGCGCCGCCCGCACCTGGCAGATGCCCTTGACCATCAGGGTCTTGGCCTGGCCGCCGTACACCGGGCTGGCCAGCGCCTGCTGGAACAGCTCGATCGCCTGCGGGTAGCGGCCTTGCTGGCACGCGAACAGGCCGTAGTGGTGCAGCACGTCCGGATCGCGCGGGCTGAGCAGTTGCGCGCGCTTGAAGCTGTCTTCCGCGAGCCGCAGTTCGTTCAGCCGCGCGTACACCAGGCCGCGCAGCGTGTAGGCCGGCGCATAGTTCGGATCAGCGGCCAGCGCCAGCTTGATCTCGTCGAGCGCCACCGTGGTCTGGCCCTGCTCGAAGTAGCCCGAAGCCAGCTCCACCCGGATGCGCGCGCGCTTGCGCGCTTCGGGCTCGTCCGACTCGGTGACCGGTTCGGCACCGGCTGCCACGGCAGCGGCCGTGGTGGCGGGCAGGCCGCGCGTTTGCGCACAGCCGGCCAGCAACACCAGCAGCACACCCAGCCAGAAGCTGGCCACCATGCCACGCGAGCGCGTGCCATGCGCCCCAAAACCGGTGCGGGTCGGATGTGTCATGCCTGCCTTTCCTTTTGAACGAAACGAATGGGGCGCTCGCTGGCATTGCTGCGCCGTTGCGCCAGGCGCTTGGCCGCGTTGGTGCGGTCCAGCACATCGCCCGCGAGCTGACCGCAGGCGGCATCGATGTCGTCCCCACGCGTCTTGCGCACCGTGGTGACCACACCGGCTTCATTGAGCATCTGCCCGAAGCGCTGCACCACCGCGCGTGGAGAGCAGGTCAGCCCCGAGTCCGGGAAAGGGTTGAAAGGAATCAGGTTGATCTTGCACGGCACACCGCGCTCGCCATGCTGCTTGAGCAGGGCCAGCAATTCGCGGGCGTGCTCGGGCTGGTCGTTCACCCCGTCGAGCATGCAGTACTCGAAAGTGATGAAGTCGCGTGGCGCCGCCGGCAGGTAGCGCAGGCAGGCGTCCAGCAGTTCGGCGATGGGGTACTTGCGGTTCAAGGGCACGAGGTCGTCGCGCAGGGGGTCGTTGGGGGCGTGCAGCGACACCGCCAGGGCCACTGGGCAATCCTGCGCCAGGCGATCGATCATCGGCACCACGCCCGAGGTGGACACCGTCACGCGGCGGCGCGAGAGGCCGTAGCCATGGTCATCGAGCATGGCGCGCAGCGCCGGCACCAGCGCGTGGTAGTTCTGCAAGGGTTCGCCCATGCCCATCATGACCACGTTCGTGATCACGCGTTCCCCGCGTTTCAGATGACGGCGAAGAAAATGCTCGGCATGCCACAGCTGGGCCAGGATCTCACCGGTGGTGAGGTTGCGCGAAAAGCCCTGGTGGCCGGTGGAGCAGAAGCGGCAGCCCACGGCGCAACCGGCCTGGGAGGAAATGCACAGCGTGCCGCGGTCTTCCTCGGGGATGAACACGGTTTCCACCGCGTTGCCATCGCCCACATCGAAGAGCCATTTGATGGTGCCGTCGGCCGAATCCTGGCGCGAGAGCACGGGCAGGTCGGTGATGGTGCAGACGCCGGGCAGCTTGTCGCGCAGGCTGCGCGCCAGGTCCGTCATCTGGGCGAAGTCCGACGCCCCTTTTTGATGGATCCAGCGAAACAGCTGGACGGCGCGAAAGCGCTTCTCGCCCAGCTGCTCGCAAAAGGCGGCCAAACCCTCGAGATCGAAGTCGAGCAGATTGGCCGTCATACCATGATCAACGCGAGTAGACGTTGAGGCCGGCAAAGAAGAATGCCACTTCGGCGGCAGCCGTCTCGGGCGCGTCCGAGCCGTGCACGGCGTTGGCGTCGATGCTGTCGGCGAAGTCGGCGCGGATGGTGCCGGCAGCGGCCTTCTTGGGATCGGTGGCGCCCATCAGGTCGCGGTTCTTGGCAATGGCGCCTTCGCCTTCGAGCGCCTGGATCATCACGGGGCCGGAGATCATGAAGTCGACCAGGTCCTTGAAGAAGGGACGGGCCTTGTGCACGGCGTAAAAGGCTTCGGCTTCGCCGCGCGAGAGGTGAGCCATGCGAGCGGCCACGACCTTCAGGCCAGCAGCTTCAAAGCGGGCGTAAATCTGGCCGATGACGTTCTTGGCGACGGCGTCGGGCTTGATGATCGAGAGGGTGCGTTCGATGGCCATAGGAATCCTGAAGTTTCTTGGTTGAATTTGCCGAAGCCACAAGGCCTCACAAAGCCCACGATTCTACATTGCTCGGGTGTCCGTGCCGTGGAACGTGGGCGTGGGAAGCGCCATTCAGCGCCCGCCCGAACGTCCGCCACCCCGGCGCCGGCCACCGCCCGGCGGGCCTCCGCGGCCGGCGTCCTGCTCGCGCCGGCGCTGCAGGGCGTCCTGACCGATGTAACCGAAGGAGGTTTTCATCGGGTCCGGCTGCGAACCCGCACTCCCCTGCCCCTTGCCCGGGCCCTTGGCGCCGCGCGGCTTGGCGCCACCCGGCGCCCCGCCCATGCCGTAGCCGCTGTTGGTCCGGCGATCGCCGAAACCGGGGCCGTCCGCACGGCTGCCTGGCGGTTTGCCCTGGGTGCGGCCTCCCTTGCCGCCTTGTTTGCCCCGCTGGGCAGGGTGCCGGCCGCCGGGGCGCGGGCCACGCGGCTCGTCGGCCTCCACCAGCCCTGCCGCGGCGGTCAACCGGGCGATGTCGCGGTCGTCGAGTTCCAGCCACACGCCGCGCTTGAGCCCGCGCGGCAGCATCACCGCGCCATAACGGATGCGGATCAGCCGGCTGACCGCATGGCCAACGGCTTCGAACATGCGGCGCACCTCGCGGTTGCGGCCCTCGCCGATCGTCACGCGGTACCAGCAGTTGGCGCCCTCGCCGCCGCCATCCTCGATGGAGGCGAACTGGGCCACGCCGTCGTCCAGGCGCACGCCGTCCAGCAGCCGCTGTTTCTCTTCGTTGGACAAGGCGCCCAGCACGCGCACGGCGTATTCCCGCTGCAGACCGAAACGGGGGTGCATCAGCCGGTTGGCCAGCTCGCCCGAGTTGGTCAGCAACAGCAGGCCTTCGGTGTTGAGGTCGAGTCGACCCACCGACTGCCACTTGCCCTGCAGCAGCTTGGGCAGGCGTCGGAACACGGTCGGGCGGTTCTGCGGGTCGTCGTGAGAGACCACCTCCCCGGCGGGCTTGTGGTACGCCAGCACACGGGGCGGCGGCGGCATCATGCGCACGCGCACCGGCTTGCCGTTGACCTTGATGACGTCCCCGAACTGGATGCGCTGCCCGATGTGGGCTGGCTCGCCGTTGACCGAGATGCGGCCTTCCAGGATGAGTTGCTCCATCTCCAGCCGCGAGCCCATGCCGGCCTGCGCCAGCACCTTGTGCAGCTTGGGCGACTCGGCCTGCGGCGCGAGCACGCGCTTGGTCGGCAGCGGCAGGGCTTGCTCCTGTTCTGCATCGAAGGCCCCGCTGACCACGTCGTCGAAACGCAGGGCTTCTGCATCGGCGGCCTCTCGAGGGCCCGCGACAGGGGCCGGTTCCATGCCCGCGGCCTGAGGCGGCACCGTGTTCTCGGCGGGCGGCAACGTCGCGTCGGGGGTCGACTCAGGCGTCGCTGGGGGGGTGTTCGCCGGGTTCATGGTGTTCCTGGGTGGAGGGATCGGCTCTCTGCAGATCGGGGGTGGGGGTCTCGGCGTCGGCCGGCAAGTCGGCGGTCGCCGTTGCTTCGGGCGCATCCGCCACGGCAATCTCGGTATCGATCGCGACCTCTGCCACTTCGGGCGACAGGTTGGACGACAGTGCTTCGAAGTCCAGCCGGTCCAGGGCCGACTCCTGGATTTCATTGCCCTCGAGCGGGGGCAACTGATCGAGCGACGACAGGCCCAGGTCGTCGAGAAACTGGCGCGTGGTGGCGAACAGCGCGGGACGGCCCACGGTTTCGCGGTGGCCGATGACCTCGACCCAACCCCGGTCCTCCAACTGCTTGATGATGAGCGAGTTGATGGTCACGCCGCGGATGTCTTCCATGTCGCCCCGCGTCACCGGCTGGCGGTAGGCAATGATGGCCAGCGTCTCCATGGTGGCGCGGCTGTAACGAGGCGGCTTTTCGGGGTGCAAACGGTCCAGGTAGGGGCGCAGTTCGGGCCGGCTCTGGAAACGCCAGCCACTGGCCACTTGCACCAGTTCGACGCCGCGGCCGGTCCATTCCAGCTGAAGGTCGGCCAGCAAGGTCTTGAGCGTGTCCGCCGAGACTTCGGCGTCGAACAGCGTGCCCAGTTCCCGCACAGACAGGGGCTGGGGCGCGCAGATCAACGCCGTCTCGAGGACGCGCTTGGCATCCGTGGTGTTCATGGTGTCAGTCTGTCAAAAACCGGCATGGACCGGGACGGTACAGGGGTGGGCACGGGGCCCGTTGCTCAAACCGGCGAGGACGGCGGTGGCCGTCGGCTCGGAACGCCGGGGAAGAACCTGTTGCCTGGCAGGGCAAAAATTGGGGGATCGTGAGGTCAGGACCTCGACACGCCGCGCAGCGGGGGTCGCACGGTAGCGCTCACTCGAGGAATCCGCTGCCCAGACCCGGCTCATTGTACCGGAGGCCGCTGCCATCGATGGCGGCCAGCAGGTCCGGCGGCGGGGCCGATTGAAACGCCAGCGGCTCGCCGGTGATCGGATGCCGCAGCGACAGGCGCGCCGCATGCAGGGCCTGGCGGCCCATGCCCCAGAGCGGGCGACCACCGTAGAGCGCATCCCCGACCAGGGGATGACCCAACCAGGCCATGTGCACGCGAATCTGGTGCGTGCGCCCCGTGTGCAGCTTGCAGGCCACCAGGCAGGCCTGGTCAGACCCATCGAGCAGGCGAATGGTGGTCTGCGCCGTTTTCCCGATGCCGGTGTCGGCGCGCACGACGGCCATGCGCAGGCGGTTGTGCACGTCGCGCCCGATGGGCTGGTCCACGCCCTTCTCGGCCGTGCCCTGCCAGCGGCCATGGGCCAGGGCAAGGTACTGGCGATTCACCTCGCGCGCGGCGATGGCTCGCACCAGCGCCTCCACGGCCTGGCGCGATTTGCCCACGAGCATGAGGCCCGAGGTGTCCTTGTCCAGGCGGTGCACGATACCGGCGCGCGGCAACGCCGCGGCGCCGGCGTGGTGAGCCAGCAGACCGTTGAGCAACGTGCCGGTCCAGTGACCCGCCGCCGGGTGCACCACCAGGCCGGCGGGCTTCTGGATCACCAGCAGGTCGGCGTCCTCGAACACCACGTCCAGCGCCATGGCCTGCGCCACGAAGGCCTGCGCCTGCTGCGTGGGGCGCAGTTCCACCGCCAACCGGTCGCCCACGGCGATGCGGGCCGACGGCTTGCGCAGGGCTGTGCCGCGCATCACGACAGCGCCGTCGGCCATCAGTTGCTGCAGGTAGGAACGGGAGAATTCGGGAATCAGCTGCGCCAGCGCGCGATCGATGCGCCAGCCATGCATGGCAGCGGGTACTTCGCAGATCCGCGTTTCCATTTCCGCCGTGAGTTCGTCGAGCACGGCGCCCGCCTCCGATTCGAGACCCGGCATGGAACCTCCTGTCACATCCCCCGTCGATATAATTTGCGAAGCCAAGTCCATTGTTCCGTTGTAAAGGTGCACCCGTGAAGTTGACGTCCAGATTATCGGCTGTGCCCCTGTGCGCGATGGCCTCGGCGCTGGTGCTCAGCGCATGCAGCACCACGCCCGTGGATGAAACGGCCGGCTGGAGCCCGAACCGAATCTACAGCGAAGCGACCGAAGAGCGTGCCGCCGGCAACTACGAGAAGTCGGTGACGCTGTACGAAAAGCTCGAAGGCCGTGCCGCCGGCACCCCCCTGGCCCAGCAGGCCCAGCTCGACAAGGCTTACGCGCAGTACAAGGCCGGCGAACAAGCCCAGGCGCTGGCCACCCTCGACCGCTTTCAGAAGCTCCATCCCACCAGCCCGGCGATGGACTATGCCCTGTACCTCAAGGGGCTGGTGAATTTCAACGACAACCTCGGCCTCTTCGGCTCGCTGGCGCGTCAGGATCTGTCCGAACGCGATCAGAAAGCCGCCAAGGAATCGTTCGAAGCGTTCCGCGAGCTCGTCTCGCGGTTCCCGGATTCCCGCTACAGCCCCGATGCCCGGGACCGCATGACGTACATCGTCAACTCGCTGGCGCAGTACGAGGTCCATGTCGCGCGCTACTACCACAGCCGAGGCGCCTACGTGGCGGCCATCAACCGCGCCCAGACGGCCTTGACCGACTACGTCAACGCGCCGGCCCTCGAAGAAGCCCTCTTCATCATGCTGCAGTCCTATGAGGCGCTGGGCCTGACGCAGCTGCGCGACGACACCCGCCGCGTGATGCAGGCCAGCTACCCGAACAGCGAGTACCTGAGCCAGGGTTTCAAGTCCAAAGACGATCCCTGGTGGAAGATCTGGTAAGCACCAGCGCATCGAGGCGGGCGACCATGTCCGCCTCGTCCACCAGCCGGCTCATGGCTGGCAACGCCCCCAGTAGACGGTTGCCATAAGACCGGGTGACCAGGCGCCGGTCGCCGATCACCAGAATCCCCTGGTCGGTCTCGGAGCGGATCAAACGCCCTGCCCCCTGCTTGAGCGCCATGGCGGCTTCGGGCAGAAAGGCATCGTTGAAAGCGCTCAAGCCCCGCGCCTCGAGGCGCTGGCCGCGCGCCTGCATCAAGGGATCGTCCGGTGGTGGAAAAGGCAGCTTGTCGATGACCAACAGCTGCAGTGCGTCGCCGGGCAGATCCACGCCCTCCCAGAACGACGCCGACGCCACCAGCACGGACGGTTCGCTCGCTTGGCGAAACCGCGCCAACAGCGCGCGCTTGGACAAGCGCCCCTGCGCCAACACCTGAAGCGGCGCGCAACGCCCTTGCGCCACCAGGCCCTGCAGATGGTCGGCCATGCGCGATGCGGCGCGCAAGGTGGTGGTCAACACCAGGGTGCGGCCACCCAGTCGGGATGCCCAGCGCGCCACCGCGTCGGCGAGCGCCGGCGTGTGAGAGGCGTCGGCGGGCTCGGGCAGGTCGTGGGGCACATACAGCGCCGCCTGGGCCGCGTGATCGAACGGGCTGGGCACGCGCAGGGTGCGCAAACCCGGCAGCGCATCCAGGCCGAGGCCCCGGGTGAACCAGCTCAGCCCGTCGTCGCTGCCCAAGGTCGCCGACGAGAACACCCAGCTGCGCCGGCCCGCCGATTCGTCCAGCAAGGGCTGGAACAGACGGGCGCTGTCGGACGGCGCGCACACGGCGCGCCAATGCCGGGCCTCTCCCCACTCCACCCACCGAACCATGTCGGTCGCCGGCATGTCGGTGGCCATGCCTCGCCACACCGACAGCAAAGCCTGCACCCGCGCCTGCAGGCGCTCCAGTTCCGCCGAGGCTTGCGCGGTGGCGGTCAGCGCCTCCTGGCTGGCCGTCAACGCCTGGCTCAGTTCGATGGCGCAGCGCTGCCAGGCGGCCGCGTCAACACCTTCGGGCGCCATGCCTTGCCAACGGTAGCGGCCACCACTGCCACCGGCCTGGCGGGGCAAGGCGGCCATCGCGCGCGCGGCCTGTTCGATCGCCAGTGCCAGGTGGGCCCACGGCCGCTGGCCCCGCGCCCACTGCGGCCCCTGGGTGGCCAGATCGCGCGCCAGTTCCCGCAACTGCCCCGTCCCGAGCGTGTGCCCCAGAAACGGAATGCCGGTGTCGTTCAGCTGATGCGCTTCGTCGAACACCACCACCTCGGCGGCCGGCAGCAACGAGGCCACGCCCGACTCCAGCAACAGCTGATCCGAAAAGAACAGGTGGTGGTTGATCACCACCCACTCGGCCTGCAAGGCCTCGCCGCGCGCGCGGTTGACATGGCAATCGCCGTGGCGCGGGCAGCTCGCGCCCAGGCAGTTGTCCCGGGTGGATGTGACCATCGGGCGCAGCGGCGAGCGTTCGTCCAGGGCCTCCAGTTCGGCCAGGTCGCCGCTGCGCGAGCGGTTCGCCCAGCTCAGCACCTGGGCCAACACGGCCGTGATGGCAGGGTCGCGCAGGCCGACCGACGCCGGCCCATGCAAGGCCTGCTCCAGTCGATGCAGGCAGACGTAACTCGACCGCCCCTTGAGCAGGGCCACGCGCACCGGCAGACCGAGTGCGCGAACCACGGCGGGAATGTCGCGCGTGAACAGCTGGTCCTGCAAGGCCTGGGTGGCGGTGGACAGCAGAGCACGCCGGCCACTGAGCAGCAAGGGCACGAGGTAGGCGAAGGTCTTGCCCACCCCGGTGCCCGCTTCGACGGCCAGGCCATGGCCGTCTTCGATGGCGCGGGACACGGCGGCGGCCATGTCGAGCTGCCCCTGACGCGGGCGCAGACTGCCGTGCGCGCGCGCCAAGGGTCCGTCGGCGGCAAACGCGGCTGCCACGCCGTTTTCAAGCGCGCTCAAGCCGCCTCCAGGCCCTGCCAGGCACCGTTGAGCAGGCCCACGCCGCCGGACGGCGGACCGGCGCGCAAGGGTTCACGGTTTCGGCCTTTGCCGGGCTTCGCGCAGCGCATATGTGGATACCATTGCACCCATTTCCCCACCCGCACAGACCGATCAGCACCTTCATGTCCAAAGGCTACCGCATCCAGGCCTCCACCGGCATCCACCGGGGCGACCGCGATTACCAGCAAGACCAGGTCAGCCTGCTGCACCATCCGCGCCACGGCACCTGCCTGCTCGCGGTGCTGGCCGACGGGATGGGGGGTCGCAGCGGCGGACGCAAAGCCTCCGACCAGGTGATGCTCACGGCGCGGCAGCTGTTCGAGCGCTACGACCCCGAGACGGACGATGCCGCCGCGCTGCTGCGCCAGATCGTCGAAGAGTCGCACCTGGTGATCAAGCTCACGGCTGTCTCGGCCGAACAGGAGCCGCACAGCACCATCGCCGCCTTCCTCATCAACCCGGGTGGCGACAGCCACTGGGTGCACGCAGGCGACTCGCGCATCTACCACTTCCGCAATGGCCGGATGGTCTTTCGCACGATGGACCATTCCTACGTGCAGACCCTGGTCAACCAGGGCGAGATCAGCGAGGAAGAGGCGTTGGACCACCCGCATGCCAACATCCTGATGGGCTGCCTGGGCACGGAGAACGATCCGCCAGTGGACCTGCACGTGGTGCCCCAGCTGAGCGCGGGTGACGCGATCATGGCCTGCAGCGACGGCATCTGGCACTACTTCACCCCGGAAGAACTCTCCAGCACGATCGCCATGCTCTCGCCCCGCGAGGCTTGCGAGTTCCTGATCCAGAAGGCGCGCTCGCGCGCCAAGGGCATGGGCGACAACCTGTCGCTGACGATCGTCAAACTCGACCCGCTCGGCTGAAGCGGGGTTCAAGTCAGCCCGGTGTCCACCAACCGGTGCTCCAGCGACAGGAATTCCTGCGACTGCATCTCGGTCAGGCGCGAGACGGTGCGCGGGAATTCGTGCGACATCGGCCCTTCCACGTACAGATCCTCGGGAGGCACGGCGGCGGACATCACCAGCTTGACCCGCCGGTCGTAGAGCACATCCACCAGCCAGGTGAAGCGCCGCGCTTCCGACGCCTGGCGCACCGACATCTGCGGCACGTTCGACAGCATGAGCGTGTGGAACTGGGAAGCGATCTCGAGGTAGTCGTTCTGCGAACGGGGTCCACCGCACAGGGTGCGGAAGTCGAACCAGATCACGCCGCCTGAGCGCCGCAGCGCCTGGATCTGCCGCGCTTCGATGTGCATGACCGCATCGTGGTCGCCCATCTCGGCCAACTCATTGAAGGTGGCCTCCATCGCGGCATCGGCCTGCGGCCCCAGCGGGCAGTGGTAGAGCTGGATGTGGTTGAGCGTGCGCTGGCGGTAGTCGGTGCCGTTGTCCACGCTCAGCACCTCCAGCCGCTGCTTGAGCAATTCGATCGCGGGCAGGATGCGATCGCGGTGCAGCCCGTCGGGGTACAGGTCGTCCGGGCGGAAGTTGGACGTGGTGACGAACCCCACGCCCGCCTTGAACAGCGCGTCCAGCAAACGGTGCAGGATCATCGCGTCGGTCACGTCGGCCACGTGAAACTCATCGAAGCAGATGAGCTTGTAGCGCTTGGCGATGCGCGCGCCGAGCTCGTCCAGCGGATTGACCGTGCCCTGCAACTCGCGCAGTTCGCGGTGCACCTCGCGCATGAACTCGTGGAAATGCAGCCGCGTCTTGCGACGCAGCGGCACCGCCTCGAAAAAGCACTCCATGAGGAAACTCTTGCCCCGGCCCACGCCGCCGTACATGTAGACGCCGCGCGGGATCTCGGGATTGACGAAGAGCTTCTTCAGCGAGTTCGAGCGCTTCTGCTTGTAAACCGCCCACTCGGCCGCGCACCGCTCCAGCGCGTCGATGGCGCGCTGTTGGGCGGGGTCCGTCGTGTAGCCGCGCTCCTTGAGCGCGGCCTCGTACGTGCTGCGGACGCTCAAGATCGGCGCTTAGAAGTTCAGCGTGCGCTTGTCCACCGCCAGCGCGGCTTCCTTCGTCGCTTCCGACAGCGAAGGGTGGGCGTGGCAGATGCGCGCGATGTCCTCGGCACTGGCCTTGAACTCCATGGCCACCACGGCTTCGGCGATCAGTTCGCTGGCCATGGGGCCCACGATGTGCACGCCGAGGATCTCGTCGGTGGTCGCGTCGGCCAGGAACTTCACCATGCCGGTGGTGTCGCCCAGCGCCCGCGCACGGCCGTTGGCCAGGAACGGGAAGGTGCCGGCCTTGTACTTCACGCCGTCGGCCTTGAGCTGCTGCTCGGTGCGGCCCACCCAGGCGATCTCGGGGCTGGTGTAGATCACCCAGGGGATGGTGTTGAAGTTGACGTGTCCGTGCTGGCCGGCGATGCGCTCGGCCACGGCCACGCCCTCTTCTTCCGCCTTGTGCGCCAGCATGGGGCCACGCACCACGTCGCCCACGGCCCACACACCCTTGAGGCTGGTGCGGCATTCGCCGTCCACCACGATGGCGCCGCGCTCGTCGAGCTGCAGGCCCACGGCCTCGGCATTCAGGCCGATGGTGTTGGGCACACGGCCGATGGAGACGATCAGCTTGTCGGCGTCAATGCTCTGCGCTTCGCCCTTGGCGTTCGTGTAGGCCACGCTCACGCCCTTCTTGCCGGTCTTGACCTCGCCGACCTTCACGCCCAGTTCGATCTTCAGGCCTTGCTTGTCGAAGGCCTTCTTGGCTTCCTTGGCGATCTGCTCGTCCACCGCGCCCAGGAAGGTCGGCAGACCTTCGAGGATGATCACGTCCGAGCCCAGGCGGCGCCAGACCGAGCCCATTTCCAGGCCGATCACGCCGGAGCCGATCAGCACCAGCTTCTTGGGCACGGCGCCGAGGCGCAGCGCGCCGTCGTTGGACAGCACGCTCTCTTCGTCGAACGGCACACCCGGCAGCGCGCGGGCGTTGGAGCCCGTGGCCAGGATGATCTGCTGGCCCGTGATGAGCTCTTCCTTCGCGCCGGTCACCTGGATCTCGTAGCCGGCTTCGACGGCCTTCACGAACGAGCCGCGGCCATGGAAGAAGGTGACCTTGTTCTTCTTGAACAGGTACAGGATGCCGTCGTTGTTCTGCTTCACCACCGTGTCCTTGCGGCCGATCATCTTGGCGATGTCGATCTTCACGTTGGTGGCGCTGATGCCATGGTCGGCGAAGTGGTGGTTGGCGTGATCGAAGTGTTCGGACGACTGCAGCAGCGCCTTGCTGGGAATGCAGCCGACGTTGGTGCAGGTGCCACCCGGTGCCGGGCCGCCAGCGGCGTTCTTCCACTCGTCGATGCAGGCGACCTTGAAGCCGAGCTGCGCCGCACGGATGGCGGCGATGTAGCCACCGGGGCCGCCGCCGATCACGACGACGTCAAAGGATTGGGACATGTTGTTTTCCTGAAGTCAAAGGGCCAACGCCCCTGTCGGGGCGTTGGCGAGAGGAGGATCGATCAGATGTCGAACAGGATGCGGGCCGGGTCTTCCAGCGCTTCCTTCATCGCCACCAGCCCCAGCACGGCTTCGCGGCCGTCGATGATGCGGTGGTCGTACGACATGGCGAGGTAGTTGATCGGGCGGATCACGATCTGGCCGTTCTCCACCACCGCGCGGTCCTTGGTAGCGTGCACGCCCAGGATGGCCGACTGCGGCGGGTTGATGATGGGCGTGGACAGCATGGAGCCGAAGGTGCCGCCGTTGGAGATCGAGAACGTGCCACCGGTGAGGTCGTCCAGGCCCAGCTTGCCATCCTTGGCTTTCTGGCCGAACTCGGCGATCTTCTTCTCGATGTCGGCAAAGCTCATCTGGTCGGCGTTGCGCAGGATGGGCACCACCAGGCCGCGGGGCGAACCGACAGCGATGCCGATGTCGAAGTAGCCGTGGTAGACGATGTCGCTGCCGTCCACCGAGGCATTGATGATCGGGTACTTCTTGAGCGCATGCACCGCGGCCTTCACGAAGAAGCTCATGAAGCCCAGCTTGACACCGTGTTCCTTCTCGAACTTCTCCTGGAACTTCTTGCGCATCTCCATCACGGGCGCCATGTTCACTTCGTTGAACGTGGTCAGGATGGCGTTGGTGGATTGCGATTGCAGCAGACGCTCGGCCACGCGCGCGCGCAGGCGGGTCATGGCCACGCGCTCTTCGGGGCGGTCACCCAGGTCGGGGGCGACCACGGGCACCTGCGGCAGCACCTTGGAAGGCGCGCCGGTGGGGATCGCCACGGGGGCGGCCACGGCGGCCTTGGGCGCGGCCACGGCCGACAGCACGTCGCCCTTGGTCACGCGGCCGTCCTTGCCGGTGCCGGCCACCGAGCCAGCGGCCAGGTTGTTGTCGGCCATCAGCTTGGCGGCGGCGGGCATGGCCACACCGGCCTTGGATTGGGATGTTGCAGCAGCAGCAGCAGCAGCCGGTGCGGCGGCGGGAGCGGCAGCGGCAGCGGCAGGCGCCGCAGCAGCGGGTGCGGGCGCCGCGGCACCGGCGACGGCAGCGGTGTCGATGCGAGCGATCAGCTGGTCGGCGGCCACGGTGGCGCCGTCGCCCTGGACCAGCTCCACCAGCACGCCGGCGGCGGGCGCGGGCACTTCGAGCACGACCTTGTCGGTTTCGATCTCGATCAGGATTTCATCGGCCGCGACGGCTTCGCCGGCCTTCTTCTTCCATGCCAGCAAGGTGGCTTCGGCCACGGATTCGGACAGTTGCGGAACTTTGACTTCTACGATTGCCATGAGTGTTCTACCTGGGGGTTTTGTGGGGTGCGCCGGACGGGCCAGTCACAGGACGTCAACGTCGGGTGACCGGCTCGGGTCCGTTCAGTTCACTTGGTGAGGATGAAGCCTTTGAGCTTGCCGAAAGCGGCTTCGATCAACGTCTTCTGCTGCTCCTGGTGGAGGTGGGCATAACCCACGGCCGGCGATGCGGAGGCCGCACGCCCGGCGTAACCCAGCTTCTGGCCCTCGAGCATGTTCTCGTGGATGTAGTGCTGCACGAAGAACCAGGCGCCCTGGTTCTGCGGCTCGTCCTGGCACCACACGATGTCGGTCGCGTTGGGGTACTTGCGCAGCTCCGCGCCGAACACTTTGTGCGGGAACGGGTACAGCTGCTCCACGCGCACGATCGCCACGTCGTCCGAGCCGCGCTCTTCGCGCTTCTTGACGAGGTCGTAGTACACCTTGCCCGAGCAGCAGATGACGCGCTTGACCTTCTCGGCCTTCTTCACGACGTCGGCGTTCTGCTCCGGGATCACGGTCTGGAAACCGCCCTTGGTGAACTCGGACAGCGGCGAGGTCGCGTCCTTGTTGCGCAGCAGCGACTTGGGCGTGAAGATGATCAGCGGCTTGCGCAGGCCGCGAATCATCTGGCGGCGCAGCACGTGGAAGATCTGGCTCGCGGTGGTGGGCTGCACGACCTGCATGTTGGTGTCGGCGGCCAGCTGCATGAAGCGCTCCAGGCGCGCCGAGCTGTGCTCCGGACCCTGGCCTTCGTAGCCGTGCGGCAGCATCATCGTGATGCCGTTGACGCGGCCCCACTTCACTTCGCCGGAGGCGATGAACTGGTCGATCACGACCTGCGCGCCGTTGACGAAGTCGCCGAACTGGGCTTCCCAGATCACCAGCGTGTTCGGGTCGTTCGAGGCGTAGCCGTATTCGAAACCGAGCACGGCCTCTTCGGACAGGATCGAGTCGATCACCACGAACGGGGCCTGGTTGTCGGCCACGTTCTGCAGCGGCACGTAGATGCCTTCGTCGTACTTCTCGCGGTTCTGGTCGTGGATGACGGCGTGGCGGTGGGTGAACGTGCCGCGGCCGCAATCCTCACCCGAGAGGCGCACGGGGAAACCGCTGGCCACCAGCGAGGCAAAAGCCATGTGCTCGCCCATGCCCCAGTCCACCGGAATGTCGCCACGGCCCATGGCCGCGCGATCGGCGTACACCTTCTTCACCAGTTGGTGCGGGGTGACGTTGTCCGGAATCGTGGTCAGGCGATCCGACAGTCGCTTCCACTCGGCCATGGGGATGGCGGAGTCCGCGCTGTCGGTCCACTTCTTGCCCAGGTACGGGCTCCAGTCGACCGCGAACTTGCTCTTGAAGTTGGTCAGCACCGGGTCCACCGTGTGGCGACCGGCGTCCAGCGCGGCACGGTAGGCCTTGACCATGTCGTCGCCCAGCGTCTCGCCCAGGCCCTGCGCGGCCAGCTTGTCGGCGTACAGCTTGCGCGTGCCGGGGTGGGCCGCGATCTTCTTGTACATGAGCGGCTGCGTCAGGCTCGGGGTGTCCTGTTCGTTGTGGCCCAGCTTGCGGAAGCAAACAATGTCGACCACCACGTCCTTCTGGAAGGTCATGCGGAAATCGAGCGCCAGCTGGGTGGCGAACACCACCGCTTCGGGATCGTCGCCGTTCACGTGCAGCACCGGCGCCTCGATCATCTTCACGACGTCGGAGCAGTACAGCGTGGAGCGGCTGTCGCGCGGGTCGGAGGTGGTGAAGCCGATCTGGTTGTTGATCACCAGGTGCACCGTGCCGCCCGTGGAATAGCCACGGGTTTCGGCCAGCGCCAGGGTTTCCATCACCACGCCCTGGCCGGCAAAGGCGGCATCACCGTGCACCAGCACCGGCAGCACCTGCTTGCCCAGCGGGTCGCCACGGCGGTCCATGCGGGCGCGCACCGAACCTTCCACGACCGGGTTCACGATTTCCAGGTGCGAGGGGTTGAATGCCAGCGACAGGTGCACCGGGCCCCCGGGGGTGGTCACGTCGGAGCTGAAGCCCTGGTGGTACTTCACGTCACCGGCGGGCAGTTCTTCGGGCGCGGTGTGGTCGAACTCGGCAAACAGGTCCTTGGGCATCTTGCCCAGGGTGTTGACCAGCACGTTCAGGCGACCGCGGTGGGCCATGCCGATCACGATTTCCTGCACGCCGATCTGGCCGGCCTGGTTGATCAGCTCGTCCATCGAAGCGATGAAGCTCTCGCCACCTTCCAGCGAGAAGCGCTTCTGGCCCACGTACTTGGTGTGCAGGAAACGCTCCAGGCCTTCGGCGGCCGTCAGGCGGTCGAGGATGTGCTTTTTCTTCTCGGCGTTGAAGGCGGGCTTGGTGCGCGTGGCTTCCAGGCGCTCCTGCCACCAGCGCTTCTGGCTCTGGTCGGTGATGTACATGTACTCGGCACCGATGGAGCCGCAGTACGTCTCGCGCAAGGCGTTGAGCAACTCGCGCAAGGACATGGTTTCCTTGCCGAAGAACGTGTTGCTGGTGTTGAACACGGTCTCGAGGTCGGCGTCGGTGAAACCGTAGAACGAGAGTTCGAGTTCGGGAATGTGGTCGCGCTCGGCGCGCTTGAGCGGATCCAGATCGGCCCAGCGGGCACCGACGTTGCGGTAGGCGGCAATCAGCTGCTGGACGGCGGTGCGCTTGCGGGCGAGCTCGGAGTCGGCACCAGCGGCCACGACGACCTTGGTGCCACCCTGCTTGGCGCGCTCGGCGAAGGCGTTGATGACGGGCAGATGGGGTACGTCGCGGGCGTCGGTGCCATCACCGGCGGGGACGTTCTGCAGCGCGTCGAAGTAACCGCGCCAGTTGTCGGGGACGCTACCGGGATTGTCCAGGTAGTTTTCGTACATCTCTTCCACGTACGGCGCGTTGCCGCCGAAGAGGTACGAGTTGCCTTTGTAGGCAACATAGACGTTGCCCCCGTTCGATTGGGAATCGCTCATAAATCCGCTGACCTCCGTTTCCCTTCGGGAAACATAAGCTGGTTAAGACAACCTTCCGCGGCACGGCTGAACCGTTAGGCGGATGCGACAGTGACTGTGGAAGGACCTGACTGCAGCCCGCGATTGTGCCACCGCGGGAACAGCCCTGTGTAAAAAGATGCGATGCGGGGGCCGTTCGTCAGGACGCGACGCGGGGCGAGAGACGCTCGGAGGCCGGCACCGAGCTCGGTTCGTCCATCTCGATCGCGATCTGGGTGCACACCGTGCGGCACAGGGTAACGGCCTTTTCGCTCTGCACGCGGTAGATCACCTGCGTGCCGTCCTTGCGCTTGGCCAGCACGCCTGCGCGGTAGAGCAGGTTCAGGTGCTGCGACAGATTGGGCTGGGTGGTGTCGATTTCCTGCAACAGCTGGGAAACCGACTTCTCCTTGTCGCAAAGCGCACTGAGGATGCGCAGCCGCATGGGGGTGGCGAGCACGCCGAAGAGTTCGGCCGCGAGTTCAAACACGCGGACTTTTTCCACTTGGCCTTCGGACGCGATCATCTGTTCCATGGCGGTCGTTGCTCGTGTAAATATAAGCATGAATTGTACTTACAAACACCCCGAACCACCATGCCCTGCCAACGCGACCGGAACGCCGGCAGGGCCTCCCCTGCGTTTCAGGCCAGCAGATCCTTGATCTGCTGCAGCGCGGCGGGATCGTCCATGGTCGTGAGGTCGCCCGGATCGCGCCCTTCGCAGACCGCCTGGATGGCCCGGCGCAGCAGCTTGCCGCTGCGCGTCTTGGGCAGCACGGTCACGAAACGCACCCGGGCCGGGCGGGCCACGGCACCGAGCTGCTCGTCCACCCGCTTCATGATCTCGCCCTCCAGCTTGAGCTTCGAGGCCTCGTCACCGAGCGCCGAGGTGTCCTTGGCGACCACGAAGGCCATGGCCACCTGCCCCTTGAGCTGGTCGGCCACGCCCACCACCGCCACCTCCGCCACGTTGGCGTGGCTGGAGATGCTCTCCTCGATCTCCCGCGTGCCCAGCCGGTGGCCCGCCACGTTGATCACGTCGTCGGTGCGGCCCAGGATGTAGAAGTACCCGTCCTGGTCGCGGATGCCCCAGTCGAAGGTGCTGTAGACCAGCTTGCCCGGGATGCTCTTCCAGTAGGTGTTGACGAAGCGCGCGTCGTCCTTCCACACAGTCTGCATGAAGCCGGGCGGCGTCGGCCCCTCGATCACCACCACGCCCTTCTCATCGGCACCGGTGAGCTCTTCACCGGTGGACTCGTGCAGGAGCTTGACGCTGTAGCCGTACATCGGCACCCCCGGGCTGCCGAACTTGCTGGGCTTCTTCTCGACCCCGTTGGCGATGGTGAGAATGGGCCAGCCGCTCTCGGTCTGCCAGTAGTTGTCGATGATGGGCACGCCCAGACCGTCGCTGATCCAGCGCGCCGTGGGCTCGTCCAGCGGTTCGCCGGCGAGGAACAGCGCCTTGAGGCTGGAGAGGTCGTACTGCTTCAGGTAGGCCGGGTCCTGCTTCTTGAGCACGCGCACCGCGGTGGGCGCGCTGAACATCACCGTCACCTTGTACTTCTCGACCAGTCGCCACCAGATGCCGCCATCGGGCCGAATCGGCAGGCCTTCGTACAGGATGGTCGCCATGCCGGCGATCAGCGGGCCGTAGACGATGTAGCTGTGGCCCACCACCCAGCCAATGTCGCTGGTGGAGAAATAGGTCTCACCGGGTTCGCCCATGAAGATGTGCTTCATGCTCGCCGCCAGCGCCACCAGGTAGCCCCCGGTATCGCGCTGAACGCCCTTGGGCTTGCCTGTGGTGCCGCTGGTGTAGATCGTGTAGCTGATGGCGGTCGACTCCATCCATTCGCAGGGCACCTGGGTGTTCAGGTGCTGCTCGCGCAGAGCGGTGTAGTCGTGGTCGCGCCCGGGCACCAGGGACATCGGCGCCAGGCCCCGATTGACCAGGACCACCGACGCCGGCTTGTGGCTGGACAGGCGAAGGGCTTCGTCCAGCAGCGGCTTGTACTCGACCACCTTGCCACCGCGCGACCCTGCATCGGCGCTCACGATGGCCACGGGGGATGCATCGTCAATGCGGTTGGCCAGCGAATGGCTCGCGAAACCGCCGAACACCACCGAGTGAATGGCGCCGATGCGCGCGCAGGCCAGCATGGCGAAGGTGGCTTCGGGAATCATGGGCATGTAGATCAACACCCGATCGCCCTTCTTCACGCCCTGCCCCAGCAGCACCGCCGCCATGCGCTGCACCTCGGCGTGCAATTCGCGAAAGCTGTAGGTGCGCTCGGTGCCGGTCTCGGTCGACACGTAGATCAGCGCGTTCTGATCGGCGCGATCCCGAAGGTGGCGGTCCACCGCGTTGTGGCACAGGTTGGTCAGCCCGCCCTCGAACCAGTGCGCGAACGGCGGGTGGTCGTGGTTGCAGACCCGGTCGAAGGGCTTGTGCCAGTCCACCAGCGCGGCCTGTTCGGTCCAGAAGGCATCGCGGTCCTCAATGGAGCGGCGGTAGAACTCGGCGTAGCCCTGACTCATATGAATGTCTCCTGCAGCTGATGGACCTAAAGTCGCGCACTAAAGTGAATTCATAATTATGCTGAGCCCGCTTGCGCGAGGCTGACACGGCGCAAGGCCGCCGCCCTGCGCCGCTGCACGCTTCTCTTATTTGATCAAGGCCTGGATCTCGCGGAACGCGGGGTGCTCGGCCGTGCGCAGCCACTCGAAGGCCACCATCTCCGTGGTCACCAGCTCGGCGCCCGCGCCGGCCAGGCGGTCGAAGGCGGCGTCTCGGTTGCGCTCGGTGCGCGAGCTGCAGGCATCCGTCACCACCCAGACGTCGAACTCCTGCTCGATCAGCTCCAGCGCGGTCTGCAGCAGGCACACATGGGCCTCGCAGCCCGCCACGACGACAGTCTGGCGCTCCGAGGCTGGTGCCGCCGCCGGCTTCTGCAGGTGCTTGGGCAGGCTGCGCGCATTGCCGGACGCCTGCTGACGCGCGGGAGGGCGCAACCAGTCGGCCAGGCCATCGGAGACGGCGCCGAAGTGCATCTTGGACAGGGTCTTCTGGCACAGCTCGCGCAGCTCGGGCGGGTTGGGTCCCAGTTTTTCGGGGTTCTGCTCGGTGCCCCAGGTGGGCACCCGCAGGGCCTGGGCCATGCGCGCCAGGCGCAGGGCATTGGCCAGCACTTGAGGGCCTTCGAAGATGGCGGGCATCAGGCGGGCCTGGTAGTCCACCAGCACCAGTTGGGAATCGGAGGCGTCCAGCAGCATCGGTTTGTCTTTCACGTCTAAGGCTTCGGGGAGAAGCGGGGATTTTCGCAGGGCCGGTCGGGGTGGCCGCGAATGCCCTCAACCCCCGAACAGATCGGCCTGCCCCGGTTCACCCGCTGAAGCGCCATCGCCCGGGCTCAACCGGGCCACGAGCTGGTCCACATAGGCCTGGAACAGCGCATCAGGGGACTGCCCGAACATGCGGATGCGGCCGGTGTGCTGCAACAGCAGCAAACCCACCCCATGGGCGAAGAGCGCGGTGTTCTCGCGCAGCGCGGCTTCGGGCGAGAGCCCCATGGCCTGCAAGGCCTGTTCGCAAGGATGCAGGGCGTCGTGCAGGCGGCTGTTGAGCTGCTGGTTCAGTTCGCTGGTCAGGCCCCGTGGGGCCAGCCCCTGCACCAGGTAGAAGCCCAGATCCAGATCGCGAGGGTTGCGGGCGTAGAAGCCGAACCAGGCCTGCGCCTTGGCCGCGAGCACCGCCTGGGGTTGGGGTTTGGGCGGCTTGGCGGCAGCCACCTCCTGGTTCAGCCGCTCCAGCGATTCGGCCAGCAACGCGGCGTAGATCGCCTCCTTGCTCTCGAAGTAGCTGTAGATCGCCCCTGGTGTGTACGCCGCCCGCTTGGCGATTTCCCGGATGCTGGCGCCTTCCACGCCCTTTTCGGCGAAGACACTGCGCGCCGCTTCCAACACCAGGGCGCGGCGGGAATCCGACTGCGCCGCCTGGCGCAGCTGCCGTTGGCGTTGTTGTTCTCGCGCGGCCTCTGCCTCGGCCTCCGAGGGCACGGGGATCAGTTCATGCAAATGGACGTCCATGCGCGCAGTTTATCGCCCTGACGAACATGGATCGCCGAAATTAAACATTTGCACAAATTATTGAACATTGTTTAAATCAATGCTCGAGAGGCAAAAAATACGTCGACCGTCAATCTATCCACGAGGCATCCATCCCATGAACAACTCACTGGCTCACCCACCCACGCTCATGAGCGGCGAGGATTTCCGCGAATCCCTGCGCGAGCGCAAGCCGCGCGTGTTCGTGGACGGGCGCGCGGTGGACAGCGTGGCCGATGAACCGGGTTTGCAACCCGGGATCAACGCCATTGCCCTCACCTATGACTTGGCCCTCCAAGCCCGGTACGCGCCGCTGATGACGGCGGTCCAGCAGACCAGCGGCCGCCGGGTGAACCGCCTCAGCCACATCAACACCAGCAGCGGCGACCTGCTCAACAAGCTGGAAGCCGTGCGCCTGGTGTGCCAGGAGACCGGTTGCGCCCAGCGCTACCTCACCCACGACGCGCTCAACGCCATCGGCCAGGTCTCGGCCCGCATCGACGATGCCCGTGGGACCACCGAGCACACCCAGCGCTTCCTGAACTACCTGCACCGCGTGCAGGATCAGGACCTGACCCTGGGCGTGGCCATGACCGATGCCAAGGGCGACCGCAGCCGCCGTCCGCATGAGCAGGCCAACGTGGACAGCTACGTGCACGTGGTGGAGAGAAACGCACGCGGCATCGTCATCAGCGGCACCAAGGCCATCGTCACCGGCGCGCCCTATGTGCACGAGCTGCTGGTGATGCCGTGCCGCCACATGGGCCGCGAGGACGCCGACTTCGCCGTCTGCTGCGCCGTGCCCATCGACGCACCGGGCCTGACCATCGTCGCCCGACCCGCCGGCCGGCCCGGCGAAAAGGTCGAACATGGCGAGGCCCTGTTCAGCCGCAAGTACGGGCAGAGCACCGGCGTCTGCATCTTCGACCGGGTGTTCGTGCCCTGGGACAGCGTGTTCTACGCCGGCGAGTGGGAGCACTCCAGCCACCTCACCTACAGCTACGCCACCCACCACCGCCACACCTGCATCGGCGCGCGCGCCGGCTTTGGCGATCTGCTCATCGGCGCCGGGGCGCTCATGTGCGAAGCCAACGGCTTCGACCCGGGCCGGGAAACCCACCTGCGCGAACAAATGGTGGAACTGATCACCATCACCGAGGGCTTCTACGCCTGCGGTGTGGCGGCCAGCGTCTATGGCAAGGCCGACCCGCACAGCCAGACCTTCATGCCCGACCCCGTGTTCTCCAACATCGGCAAGCTGCTGCTGGCCACGCAGATCTACGACATGCACCGCATCGCCCACTACGTGAGCGGCGGCCTGATCGTCACCCTGCCCGGCCCGGACGAAGACCACAACCCCGAAACCGGCGCGAAACTCTCGGACGTGCTGCGCGCCAACCCCGACGTGCCTTACGAGCAGCGGATCCAGACGGCGCGTTTCCTGGAAGACCTGACCGCTGGCTACCAGGGTGGCTGGTACAGCGTGATCAGCCTGCACGGCGGCGGTTCGCCAGCCGCGATGAAGCAGGAAATCTGGCGCAACTACCCGGTGGGCAACAAGGTCGAGCTGGTCGAACGTCTGCTGGAACGCGGCGTGGCGGCCGACGGCAGCGCTGCCGCATCGCCTCACGACCCGGCACGCGCCATCACGAAAAACCGCCAACCCGGCAAGTGCTGCGACACCGGCTGCACCGCGCCCGGTCAGCCCGTGATGGTCGATCTTCCGTCGGTCACCAGCAGCCTTCCGTCGCGAGCCGCCCCGCTGGCCAGGAAGTGAATACGAAAGTGGTTGTAAATCAAGGGGTTGGCGCTCGATTCTCGCTTGACTTCCAGCAGCAGCGCCGATACCCTCACGCCCTATGTCGCGTTGGCTCCCCATTCTTCTGCTGTGCGGTTCGGCCGTGGCCCACGCCGCGCCGGGCACCACCAACGGCTATGAAGACATGGACTCGCTGCTCAACGACAAGGGCCTGATGGCCCGCATCGGTCAACAAGTGCAGCATGCCCGCGAGACGGTGAGCGACCAGGCCTCCAGCCTCGTGATCAACGCCATGGCCTTCCTCGACGTGCCGTACCGCTACGGCGGCAACAGCGCCGAAACGGGCTTCGATTGCAGCGGCTTCGTGCGCGCGGTGTACGAACAGTCGCTGGGCAAGATCCTGCCCCGCCGTTCCGACGAACAGGCCGCGGCCACACAGACCATCGACCGCAGCGAACTCAAGCCGGGCGACCTGGTGTTCTTCAACACCATGCGCCGGGCCTTCAGCCACGTCGGCATTTATGTGGGCGACGGCAAGTTCATCCACTCCCCGCGCAGCGGTGCCCAGGTGCGCATGGAAGACATGCGCATGGCCTACTGGAACAAGCGCTTCAATGGCGCGCGCCGCGTGCCGGTGGCCGACAAGGCTCCCTGAGCCATCACGGCCACCGCGTCGCCGCCCCGACGCTCACTCCATCTTGATGTTCGCGCCCTTGAGCTGGCGGTTGCTGCGCCATTCCTCGGCAATGCGGCGCGCGAAGGAAGGCCGGTCGCCGAGCGCGGGCAGGTTGTCCGACGCCAGCAGCCGCTCGCGGATGGGGGGCGTCTGCACCGCCGCGTTGATTTCCGCATTCAGCCGGTCCAGCACCTGCGGCGGCGTCCCACCCGGCGCGAACAGGCCGAACAACGAAGTGACATTGGCCTGGGGCAACCCCAGCTCGGCAAACGTGGGCACCTGCGGCAAGACCTCCAGGCGCTGCGGCGCGCCCACGGCCAGGGGCTTGAAACGACCGGCCTCGATGTGGGCCAGTTGCGCCGGAGCCACGTTGGTCGACAGCAACTCGAACTGCCCGCCCAGCGCGTCGGTGAGCTGCTGGCCACCGCCCTTGTACGGAATGTGCGTGACCACCACGCTGCTGCCCAGCTGCACCTGTTCCAGCACCAGATGGCCGGCGGTGGCCAGGCCGGAGGTGGCCCAGCGCAGCGCGCCTGGATGGGCTTTGGCTTGCGCGAGCAAGTCCGCAAAGCCCCGGCCCATGAAGGTCGGCGTGCCCACCAGCAGCACGGGTGTGTACATCACGCTGGCCACCGGCTCGATGTCTCGAAACGGGTCGTAGCCCACCGCACCGAGGTGCGGGCGCAGGGTCAAGGGGCTGACCGCCGAGAAGGCCAGCGTGTGTCCGTCGGCCGGCGCGCGCGCCAGCGCCTGCAGCCCCACGCTGCCGCCCCCACCACCCCGGTTTTCCACCCGCACCGCCACGCCGAGTTGCCACGACAGGCGCTCGGCCAGCGCACGCGCGACGCCATCGCTGAGCCCGCCCGGTGGGTACACGACGATGATGCGCAAGGGCTGAGAAGGCCACGCGGGCTGCGCATGGCTGGCCCGTGGACCGACGACGCCCGCCAGCGCCAGCAGCGCCGGGATCGCTTGCCGACGCGACAGCCCTTCTCTCATGCCACGGTGCGCCCCCGTCGCGCGCGCGCCTGGGCCTTGCGCGCCGTGTCCCGGGCGATCTTGAGGAAATGCGAGGCCGGGCCGGAGGCTTCGGCCGAGCGGTACACCAGGGTCAACGGCGCATCCAGCGGCGTGCCTTCGCGCAAGGGCAGATAGACCACCGCGTGGGGATGCAGCCCGCTCATGGAGGTCGGCACGACCGCGATGCCCGCGCCCGCGGCCACCAGGTTCAGGCTGGTCACCATGCGCTCGACCTCGGCGGCGATGCGCGGACGAAAACCATGGGCTTCGCACAGCGCCAGCAGGTTGGCGTACAGCCCCGGGGCACCGGGTTGCCGCACCAGGATGAAGCCCTCCTCGCGCAGGTCCGCCAACGCCAGCGCGCCCGACCGGCGTCGCGCCAAGGCGTGGTCGCCGGGCAGCGCCACCAGCACCGGCTCGCGCAGCAGCACCTCGAAGGTCAGGCTCTCGGGCTGCGACACCGGCACGCGGATCAGGCCGCAATGCAGCCGCCCCGCCTCCACCGCCTCGGTGATGCCGGCCGCGTGGTCTTCGCGGATCGACAGTGCGATGCCGGGCCAGGCCCGCCGGCAGGCGCGCAAGGCCTCGGGGGTGAAAGCATGCGCGGCGGCGGAGCTGGTGAAGCCGACATGGAGCACACCGAGTTCGCCGCGCGCCACGCGCGCCATGCGCTGCTCCATGGCCGCCATGTCGTCCACCAGCTGGCGCGCTTCCCGCTCGAACAGGCGCCCGGCGTCCGACAACGCCACGCCCTTGGGATGGCGGTGGAACAAGGCAACGCCCAGCTCCTTTTCCAGTGCCTTGATCTGCAGGCTCAGTGGCGGCTGCTGGATGCCCAGGCGCTCGGCCGCGCGGGTCATGTGGCCGGCCTCGGCGACGGCCAGGAAGTAGCGCAGGTGCCTGATTTCCATATCTGAAAGGTATTGAAATTCGGGTTTCAGTATATTTGACATGGGGTGGCGGCGCACCTATCGTCCGCGTGGATTCGAACAACCACAGGAGACCTTTCATGCCCCTTCGCCCCATCGCGCTGCTGGCGCTGGCGGCCCTCGCCGGCCACAGCGGCGGCGCCATCGCCCAGGTGCCCACCGACCCTCAGCCCCGCGCCTGCCCCGCCGAAGTGCCGGCCGGTGCCACCTGCCACACGGGCGAGGACGGGCTGGGCGGCTTCTACTGGATCGCCCTGCCCGCCGGGTGGAAACCTGAGACCGGCGTGCTCGTGGTGCATGCCCATGGCGGCCCCGCCGACACCGGCCCGGCCACGCTGGCGCGCGGCGAGGAAGACCTCAAACGCTGGGCCGTGACCGTCAAGGCCGGCCACGCCTGGGCGGGCGCCACCTACCGCCGGGGCGGCTTTGGCGTGAGCATGGCGGCCGAGGACACCGAGCGCGTGCGCCGCGTCTTCGTGAAGCATTTCGGCCCGCCCCGCCGCACCATCCTGCACGGGCAAAGCTACGGCGGCTCGGTCGCCGCCAAGGGCGCCGAGCTGTACGCCACGGTGGACGGCCCCAACGGACCGGTCAAAGGCCCTTACGACGGCATGCTGCTCACCAGCGGCATGCTGGGCGGCGGCACCCGCGCTTACGACTTCCGGATCGACTTGCGCGTGGTCTACCAGTACGTGTGCAAGAACCACCCGAAGGCAGACGAGCCCCCGTACCCGCTGTGGCAGGGCCTGCCCATGGACGCCAAGCTCACGCGCGCCGAACTGGCCAACCGCGTGGACGAATGCACCGGCGTGCGCAAGCCCGCCGCGCAACGCACCGAACAGCAGAAGACCAACCTCGCCAACATCGTCAACGTCATCAAGATCCCCGAGCGCTCGCTGATCGCCCACCTCAACTGGGCGACCTGGCTGTTCCGCGATCTGACGCAGCTGCGCCTAGGCAACCGCAACCCGTTCAACAACGCCAACGTGCGGTACACCGGCTCCACGGACGACGCGGCCCTGAACGCGGGCGTGCTGCGCTACACCGCCGACCCGGCGGCCGTGGCCGAGCTGGCGAAGGACAGCGACCCCGAAGGCCGGATCAACATGCCCGTGCTCTCGCTGCACGCCGTCAACGACCCGACCGCGTTCGTCGAACTCTCTTCCGCCTACCGCGAGACACTGGATCGCGCGGGCAAGGGCAACCTGCTGGTGCAGACCTTCAGCGACGAGTCCGAGCACAGCTACCTGAGCGATCCGCAGTACCCCGCGCTGTTCACCGCGCTGCTCAACTGGATCGACAAGAACGAGAAGCCCACGCCCCAGACGGTGGCCACACTCTGCAAGGGCTACGAGGCCGCGTATGGCGACACCTGCAAGCTGCTGCCCGACTACCGGAGCGCGCCGCTGGCCAGCCGCGTCCCGGCTCGCTGAACGCGGCCCATGAAAAAAGCCGCCGACCCGTGAGGGCTGGCGGCTTCTTCTTTGGCCGGCGTCCCGGCGCTTACTTGCGCTGCGGCGGCACGTCCGTGCAGGAGCCGTGGGCGATCTCGGCCGCCATGCCGATGCTCTCACCCAGCGTGGGGTGGGGGTGGATGGTCTTGCCGATGTCCACCGCGTCCGCGCCCATCTCGATGGCGAGGGCGATCTCGCCGATCATGTCGCCTGCATGCGTGCCCACCATGCCGCCGCCCAGGATCTTGCCGTGGCCATGGGCCTCGGGCGAGTCGTCGAACAACAGCTTGGTCACGCCTTCGTCGCGGCCATTGGCGATGGCGCGGCCCGAGGCCGTCCAGGGGAACAGGCCCTTCTTGACCTTGATGCCCTGCGCCTTGGCCTGGTCCTCGGTCAGGCCCACCCAGGCCACCTCGGGGTCGGTGTAGGCCACGCTCGGAATGACGCGCGCGTTGAACGCCGCGCTGGCCAGTTCCTTGTTGCCCTGCAGTTCACCCGCGATCACCTCGGCCGCCACGTGCGCCTCATGCACCGCCTTGTGCGCCAGCATGGGCTGGCCCACGATGTCGCCGATGGCGAAGATGTTGGGCACGTTGGTGCGCATCTGGATGTCGACGTTGATGAAGCCCCGGTCGGTCACCGCCACACCGGCCTTCTCGGCGCCGATCTTCTTGCCGTTGGGCGTGCGGCCCACGGCCTGCAGCACCAGGTCGTAGGTCTGCGGCGCGGGCGCCGTGCCACCCGGCTCGGCGCTCTCGAACGTCACCTCGATGCCGGCCGGCGTGGCCTTGGCCGACACCGTCTTGGTCTTGAGCATGATGTTGTCGAAGCGCGGCGCATTCATCTTCTGCCAGATCTTCACCAGGTCGCGGTCGGCGCCCTGCATCAGGCCGTCGAGCATCTCCACCACGTCCAGGCGAGCGCCCAGGGTGCTGTAGACCGTGCCCATTTCCAGGCCGATGATGCCGCCGCCCAGGATCAGCATGCGCTTGGGGACTTCCTTGAGCGCGAGCGCACCGGTGCTGTCCACCACGCGCGGATCGTCCGGCATGAAGGGCAGGCGCACGGCCTGCGAACCGGCGGCGATGATGGCCTTCTTGAAGCCGATCACCTGCTTCTTGCCCGTCTTCTCCTGGCCGGTGGTCCCCGTGGTCTCTTCCACTTCCAGGTGGTTGGCGCCCACGAAGGAACCGACACCGCGAACGGTCGTGACCTTGCGCATCTTGGCCATGGCGGCCAGGCCACCGGTGAGCTTGCCGATCACCTTTTCCTTGTGGCCGCGCAGCTTCTCGATGTTGACCACCGGGCGGCCGAACTCCACGCCCAGCGCCGCCATGTGGCTGACCTCGTCCATCACCGCCGCCACGTGCAGCAGCGCCTTGGAAGGAATGCAGCCCACGTTCAGGCACACGCCACCCAGGGTGGCGTAGCGCTCGACGATGACGACCTTCAGGCCCAGGTCGGCCGCGCGGAAGGCCGCGCTGTAGCCGCCAGGACCACCGCCGAGCACGACCACGTCGCACTCGAGATCGGCGCTGCCGCCGAAGCTGGCGGCGGTCGGCGCAGCCACCGGGGCCGCAGCCGGCGCCGCGGCGGGTGCCGCTTGTGGCGCGGGTGCCGGTGCGCTGGCGGCGGACGCGGCGGCGGCCTCACCCGCGGCTTCCAGCGTCAGCACCACGCTGCCCTGCTTGACCTTGTCGCCCAGCTTGACCTTGAGCTCCTTGACCACGCCCGCCTGGGAAGACGGAATCTCCATCGAGGCCTTGTCGGACTCGACCGTGATCAGGCTTTGTTCGGCCTTGACCGTGTCGCCGGGCTTGACCAGCAACTCGATCACCGCCACTTCGTCGAAGTCGCCGATGTCGGGGACTTGAATATCGATGAGTGCCATCTGCGTGGTCCTTTACAGCAACACGCGACGGAAGTCGCTGAGGATCTGGCCGAGGTACACGTTGAAGCGGGCGGCGGCGGCGCCGTCGATCACGCGGTGGTCCCAGGTCAGCGAGAGCGGCAGCATCAGGCGCGGCTGGAAGGCCTTGCCGTCCCACACCGGCTCCATGGTGCTCTTGCACACGCCGAGGATGGCCACTTCGGGCGCGTTGATGATGGGCGTGAAATAACGCCCGCCAATGCCACCCAGGCTGGAGATGGTGAAGGTCGCCCCGCTCATCTCGGCCGGGCTCAGCTTGCCCTCGCGCGCCTTCTTGGCGAGTTCGCCCATTTCCTGGCTGATCTGCAGCACGCCCTTCTTGTCGGCGTCCTTGATCACCGGGACCATCAGGCCGTTGGGCGTGTCGGCCGCGAAGCCGATGTGCCAGAACTGCTTGTAGATCAGGGCATCGCCGTCGATCGAGCTGTTGAACTCGGGGAATTTCTTGAGCGCGGCCACGCAGGCCTTGATCAGGAAGGCGAGCATGGTGACTTTCACGCCGCTCTTCTCGTTTTCCTTGTTGGTGGACACGCGGAAGGCTTCGAGGTCGGTGATGTCGGCGTCGTCGTGGTTGGTGACCGCCGGGATCATGACCGCGTTGCGCAGCAGGTTGGCACCACTGATCTTCTTGATGCGGCCCATCTCCTTGCGCTCGATCGGGCCGAACTTGGCGAAGTCGACCTTGGGCCAGGGGATCAGGCCCAGGCCCGCGCCGTCGCCACCACCGCCGGCCGGGGCCTTGGCCGCCTGCGCCTTGGTCTGCATGGCGCCGGCCATCACGGCCTTGGTGAAGCCTTGCACGTCGTCCAGCACGATGCGGCCCTTGGGACCGCTGCCCTTGACCTCTTCCAGCGGCACACCGAGTTCACGGGCGAACTTGCGCACCGAGGGCGAGGCGTGGGGCAGGCCCAGCGGGGCCGTGGCGGTGGGGTTGTGGGCCGGTGCGGCGGCGGCGGGCGCCGATGCCGTGGCGGCCTGGGGTGCTGCCGCTGCGGCAGCAGGTGCCGCGGGCGCGGCCGTCGGTGCGGCGGCGGGCGC
This sequence comes from Hydrogenophaga sp. GW823-FHT04C09, assembly GCF_058796355.1. NCBI lineage: Bacteria > Pseudomonadati > Pseudomonadota > Betaproteobacteria > Burkholderiales > Comamonadaceae > Hydrogenophaga > Hydrogenophaga sp. GW823-FHT04C09. The sequence continues at coordinate 393,572 of NZ_JBXAIO010000001.1, forward strand.
CGGCGCTGCGGCGGCAGCGGCGCCTTCCAGAATCGCCAGCAGGTCACCGATGTTCACGGTGTCGCCGATCTTGACCTTGAGCTCCTTGAGCACGCCAGCGGCCGAGGACGGGATTTCCATCGAGGCCTTGTCGGACTCGACCGTGATCAGGCTCTGCTCCACCGAGATCTTGTCGCCGGGCTTGACCAGCACCTCGATCACCGCGACGTCCTTGAAGTCGCCGATGTCGGGCACACGCACCTCCACCGGGCCGGCGGCCGCAGCGGGCGCCGCCGCAGGCGCGGCAGCCGGTGCCGCAGGGGCCGAGGCCGGTGCAGCGGCTGCCGCCGGTGCGGCCGCCGCCGGGGCCGAAGCGGCTGCGGCCTCTCCCGCCGCCTCCAGCACCAGCACCACCGAACCCTGCTTGACCTTGTCGCCCAGCGCGACCTTGAGTTCCTTGACCACGCCGGCCGTGCTGGAAGGGATCTCCATCGAGGCCTTGTCGGACTCGACCGTGATCAGCGACTGCTCGGCCTTGACCGTGTCACCCACCTTTACCAGCAGTTCGATGACCGCCACTTCATCAAAATCCCCGATGTCCGGGACCTTCACATCAATCAGTGCCATGTTCTTGTCTCCGGATTACGCGTACAGCGGGTTCACTTTGTCGGCGTTGATGCCGTACTTCTTGATCGCCTCGGCCACCTTGGCCACCGGCAGCTTGCCCTCTTCGCTCAAGGCTTTGAGCGCGGCGACCACGATGTAGTGGCGGTTGATCTCGAAGTGCTCGCGCAGCTTGCTGCGGAAATCGCTGCGGCCGAAACCGTCCGTGCCCAGCACCTTGTACGTGCGCTCCTTGGGAATGAAGGGGCGGATCTGCTCCGCGTAGTTCTTCATGTAGTCGGTGGACGCGATCACCGGGCCGGTGGTGGCGCTCAGCTGCTGCGCCACGAAGGGCACGCGCGGCGTTTCGGCCGGGTGCAGCAGGTTCCAGCGGTCGGCGTCCTGGCCGTCGCGGGCCAGTTCGTTGAAGCTCGGGCAGCTCCACACACCAGCGCTCACGCCCCAGTCCTTCTCCAGCAGTTCCTGCGCGGCGATGCTTTCGCGCAGGATGGTGCCGCTGCCCAGCAGTTGCACGCTGGGCGCGTCCTTCTTGAGGGCCGGCGCCTGCTTGCAGTAGTACATGCCCTTGATGATCTGCTCCTCCGTGCCGGGCTGCAGGCCGGGCATGGGGTAGTTCTCGTTGAGCAGCGTCAGGTAGTAGAAGACGTTGTCCTGCTTCTCCACCATGCGCTTCAAGCCGTGGTGCAGGATCACCGCCACTTCGTGCGCGAAGGTCGGGTCGTAGCTGATGCAGTTCGGGATCGTGCCGGCCAGGATGTGGCTGTGGCCGTCTTCGTGCTGCAGGCCTTCGCCGTTGAGCGTGGTGCGGCCCGAGGTGCCGCCCAGCAGGAAGCCGCGCGCCTGCATGTCGCCCGCCGCCCAGGCGAGGTCGCCGATGCGCTGGAAGCCGAACATGGAGTAGTACACGTAGAACGGCACCATGATGCGGTTGCTCGTGCTGTAGCTCGTGGCCGCCGCGATCCAGCTGCTCATGCCGCCGGCTTCGTTGATGCCTTCCTGCAGGATCTGGCCGGCCTTGTCTTCCTTGTAGTACATCACCTGGTCCTTGTCGACCGGGGTGTACTGCTGACCGTGCGGGTTGTAGATGCCGACCTGGCGGAACAGGCCTTCCATGCCGAAGGTGCGGGCTTCATCCACCAGGATGGGCACGACGCGCGGGCCCAGGGCCTGGTCGCGCAGCAGCTGGGTGAGGAAACGCACATAGGCCTGCGTGGTCGAGATCTCGCGGCCTTCGGCCGTCGGGTCGAGCACGGCCTTGAAGGTGTCGAGCGAAGGCACGGTGAAGCTTTCGTCGGCCTTCACGCGGCGCTTGGGCAGGTAGCCGCCCAGGGCCTGGCGGCGCTCGTGCAGGTACTTCATTTCCGGCGTGTCTTCGGCCGGCTTGTAGAACGGGATCTTGGAGAGTTCGCTGTCCGGGATCGGCAGGTTGAAGCGGTCGCGGAAGATCTTGATGTCCTCGTCCGTGAGCTTCTTGGTCTGGTGGACCGTGTTCTTGCCCTCGCCCGCCTTGCCCATGCCAAAACCCTTGACGGTCTTGATCAGCAGCACGGTGGGCTGGCCCTTGTGGTTGACCGCCTTGTGATAAGCCGCATAGACCTTCTGGGGGTCGTGGCCGCCACGCTTGAGGTTCCAGATGTCGTTGTCGCTCAGGTGGGCGACCATCTCCAGCGTCTTGGGATCGCGGCCGAAGAAGTGCTTGCGCACATAGGCGCCGTCGTTGGCCTTGAACGACTGGTAGTCGCCGTCGACCGTGTCCATCATGATCTTGCGCAGCGCGCCGTCCTTGTCGCGCGCCAGCAGCGAGTCCCACTCGCTGCCCCACAGCAGCTTGATCACGTTCCAGCCGGAGCCGCGGAACTCGCCTTCGAGTTCCTGGATGATCTTGCCGTTGCCGCGCACCGGGCCGTCCAGGCGCTGCAGGTTGCAGTTCACCACGAAGATCAGGTTGTCCAGGTTTTCACGGGCGGCCAGGCTGATGGCGCCAAGCGACTCGACTTCGTCCATCTCGCCGTCGCCGCAGAACACCCAGACCTTCCGGTTCTCGGTGTTGGCGATGCCACGGGCATGCAGGTACTTCAGGAAACGCGCCTGGTAGATCGCCATCAGCGGGCCCAGGCCCATGGACACCGTGGGGAACTGCCAGAACTCGGGCATGAGCTTGGGGTGCGGGTAGCTGGAGAGCCCCTTGCCGTTGACTTCCTGGCGGAAGTTGAGCAACTGCTCTTCGGTCAGGCGGCCTTCCAGGTAGGCGCGGGCGTACACACCGGGGGACACGTGGCCCTGGATGTAGAGGCAATCGCCGCCGTGGTTCTCGCTCTCGGCATGCCAGAAGTGGTTGAAGCCGGCGCCGAACATGTGGGCCAGCGAGGCGAACGAACCAATGTGACCGCCCAGGTCGCCCCCGTCCTCGGGGTTGTGGCGGTTGGCCTTGACCACCATGGCCATGGCGTTCCAGCGCATGTAGGCGCGCAGGCGTTCTTCGATCTCGATGTTGCCCGGGCAGCGCTCTTCCTGGTTGGGCTCGATGGTGTTGACGTAACCGGTGGTGGCCGAGAACGGCAGGTCGATGCTGTGCTGGCGGGCTTCTTCCAGCAGCTGTTCGAGCAGGAAGTGCGCGCGCTCGGGGCCCTCACGCTCGATGACGGCGGCCAGCGCCTCCATCCACTCACGGGTTTCCTGGGAATCCGCATCGGCGGCACCACGGGCATTGAGAGCGTCATTCGCTGACATTGTTGTCTCCTGTTGGTTTGAATCGAGCTTACGGAGGTCCATCCGCACTGTCACTGATTTTTCCACAAAAGCTTTTCATTTTCAACATATGCTTTATGTTTTTATATTGTGAAAATTTAAACGGTTGACGAGACGGGCCTTGGGCGCGACAAAACACGCGTTTCTCCAGCCCCTCCGAAGGGCGTGGAGCACCCACTCACGTAGACTCTCGGGTTCATGATTCCCCTGCCCCAAACCACGCCACCCAACAGCCCGCCTGCCCAGGCCGTCTGGTGGAAGCGCTGGTGGCGCCGCCTGCCGCCGTCCCGCCAGGATCGCTTCGCCACCCTCGGCCCCTTGCTGGCCGTGCTCCTGTTCCTCTCGGCCATCGTGGTCGCCATCACCTACCTGCGTTACGAGGAACTCGAACGCGAACAGGAGGCCGTCACGCGCGACGTGGAGTACGCCCAGCAGCGCCTGCGCCTGCGCCTGCTCGAACGGCAGGAGCAGCTCATGCGACTGGCCCGTGAAGTAGGCAACAAGGAGATCGAGAGCGAGGAGTTCGAGTTCCAGGTCGAATCCCTGGTGAGCCAGTTCCCCGAGATGCTGGCCATCAGCTGGATCGATGGCCGTCGCAACGTGCTGGCCACCTACGCCTCGCCCAGCGCGCCTGCGGCGCTGGTGCGCCCCGTGGGCACGGTGCTCTCGGCCGGCGAAACCGACGGCTCCTTCGACCTGGCCCGGGACCTGCGCCAACCCATCTACTCGCGCCCGCTGGGCGAGGACGCGCGCAATTCCACGCTGATGCTGCACGTGCCGCTGAGCGAGCAAGGCCGCTTCTCCGGCACCATCATGGGCGAGTACTCGGTCGACGGGCTGATGCGTTTCGGCATCCCGCCGGAAATCATGGCCCGCTATGCCGTGGCCTTGGTGGACGACCGCGGCCGCGTGCTGGCCGGCAGCCTGCAGACACCCACCAGCGTGCTGCGCCTGCTGCCGTGGTCCAACCCGCCGCTGGAGCACGAGGTGCCCGTCTCGCCGGTGGGCAACGGCCTGATCCTGAAAGCCCAGGGCTACCGCACCTCGCAGGACATCGTGGGCAGTGGTTTCTTCTGGGTCATCGGCGCACTCTCCGCGCTCACGGTCTGGATGCTGCTCGGCACCTGGCGCCACACCCGCCGCCGCGTGCAGGCGCAGCAGGCGCTGGTGGCCGAGACCAACTTCCGCCGCGCGATGGAAAACTCCATGCTCACCGGCATGCGCGCCCTCGATATGCAGGGGCGCATCACCTACGTCAACCCGGCCTTCTGCTCGATGACCGGCTGGACCGAAGGCGAGCTTGTCGGCCGCACCGCGCCCTTCCCCTACTGGCCGGAAGAGGAACATGATCAACTCGCCGCGCGCCTGGAAGACGAGCTGCGTGGCCGCTCCACGCCCGGTGGCTTCGAGGTGCATGTGAAGCGCCGCGACGGCAGCATCTTCGACGCGCGCATGTACGTCTCGCCCCTGATCGACCCCAAGGGTCACCAGACCGGCTGGATGACGTCCATGACCGACATCACCGAGCCCAAGCGCATCCGGGAGGAGCTTTCGGCCTCCTACGAACGCTTCACCACGGTGCTGGAGTCTTTGGACTCCGCGGTCTCGGTCGCGCCCCTGGGCAGCGACGAGATGCTGTTCGCCAACAAGATGTACCGCCTGTGGTTCGGTACCCGCGGCCAGGGGCACCGCCACCTGGTTGATCTGGCCGGCAACCAGCCCTCCCCCAGCCCCGACGACGGGGATGCCGTGGACGCCTTCGCCGGCATGCCCACCGAAACGCTGACCGACGCTGGCGCGGAGAACGCGGAAGTGTTCGTGGAAGAACTGGACCGCTGGCTGGAGGTGCGCACGCGTTACCTCACTTGGGTCGACGGCCGGCTCGCCCAGATGGTGATCGCCAGCGACATCACGCCCCGCCGCTACGCGGAAGAACAAGCCTCTCGCCAGGCCGAGCGCGCGCAGACCGCGAGCCGCTTGATCACCATGGGAGAGATGGCATCGAGCGTGGCGCACGAACTCAACCAGCCGCTGACCGCGATCACCAACTATTGCAACGGCATGATCTCGCGCGTGACCGAGCAGCGCATCACCACCGACGAGTTGCTGGGCGCGCTGGAGAAGACCTCGCGCCAGGCCCAGCGCGCGGGGCAGATCATCCAGCGCATCCGGGCCTTCGTGAAGCGCAGCGAACCCAATCCCACGCTGTCCGACGTGGCACAGATGGTGAGCAACGCGATCGAACTCGCCGACATCGAGTTGCGCCGGCATCAGGTGCGCCTCTCACCCTACGTGGCCGCGCGCTTGCCGAATCTCATGGTCGATCCCATCCTGATTGAGCAGGTGTTGATCAATCTCCTCAAGAACGCGGGCGAAGCCATCGCCCAAGCGGGGCGCGCACCGGGCGAACGCTATGTGGAGCTGCGCGTCGGGCCACGCCGCCTGGACGACGTGGACGTGGTGGAGTTCTCGGTGCGCGACTCGGGCAATGGCGTGCCCGACGAAATGATCGAGCGCATCTACGAAGCCTTCTACAGCACCAAGAGCGAAGGCATGGGCATCGGCCTCAAACTGTGCCGCAGCATCGTCGAATCGCACCACGGCCGGATGCAGGTTCAGAACATCTACAATGGTGAAGAGGTGGTGGGCTGCTGCTTCAGCTTCTGGATCCCCGTGATCTCTCGGCTGCAGAATCTCAGCGCCGCGGCCGGGCCCGCCACAGAGCCGCTGACGGACACTGAAAGAGCGAGATGAGTTTGATCCCCAAAAAAGGCAGCGTCTACGTGGTCGATGACGACGAGGCGGTGCGCGACTCTCTGCAATGGCTGCTCGAAGGCAAGGACTTCCGGGTCCGATGTTTCGAATCGGCCGAAGCCTTTCTGAGCCGCTACGACGCACGCGAAGTGGCCTGCCTGATCGCCGACATCCGCATGGGCGGCATGACCGGCATGGAACTGCAGGAACGCCTGATCGAGCGCCAGTCGCCCCTGCCCATCGTCTTCATCACCGGCCACGGCGATGTGCCCATGGCGGTGGAATCGATGAAGCGCGGCGCGCTCGACTTCATCCAGAAACCCTTCAAGGAAGACCAGCTCGTGGCCCTGGTCGAGCGCATGCTCGAACACGCGCGCGAAGCCTTCGCCACCCACCAGCAGGCGGTCAGCCGCGATGCCCTGCTCTCCAAGCTCACCAGCCGCGAGGCGCAGGTGCTCGAACGCATCGTCGCCGGCCGGCTGAACAAGCAGATCGCCGACGACCTGGGCATCAGCATCAAGACGGTGGAGGCGCACCGCGCCAACATCATGGAAAAGCTCGGCGCCAACACCGTGGCCGACCTGCTCAAGATCGCGCTGGGGCAGACCCCGGCCAAGGCCTGAACCCCTTCATCAGCCACACCCATTCCCCCTAACGCCCGCCGCTCTCCCGGCGGGCGTTTGCATTTCAACCGTAGACACTCTCCAGCCATGACCGCCCAACTCATCGACGGCAATGCCCTCTCCCGCCAACTGCGCGCCGACGTCAGCGCCCGCGTCACCGCCCTCAAGGCCAAAGGCATCACGCCGGGCCTGGCCGTGATCCTGGTCGGCGAGAACCCGGCCTCGCAGGTCTATGTGCGCAACAAGGTCAAGGCCTGCGAAGACACCGGCATGCACTCGGTGCTGGAGCGCTGGCCCGCCACCCTCAGCGAAGCGGAGTTGCTGGCGCGGGTCGATGCGCTCAACCACGACGCGACGGTTCACGGCATCCTGGTCCAGCTGCCCCTGCCCGCCCACATCGACGCCCAGAAGGTGATTGAAGCGATCTCTCCGGCCAAGGACGTGGACGGCTTCCACATCGCCAGCGCGGGCGCTCTGATGACCGGCATGCCCGGCTTCTGGCCCTGCACGCCCTATGGCTGCATGAAGATGCTGGAGAGCATCAGCTGCGAGCTCAAGGGCAAGCACGCGGTGGTGATCGGGCGCAGCAACATCGTGGGCAAACCGATGGCCCTGATGCTGCTGCAACAGAACGCCACCGTGACCATCTGCCACAGCGGCACCAAGGACCTGAAAGCCCTGACCCTGCAGGCCGACGTGATCGTGGCGGCCGTGGGCAAGCGCAATGTGCTCACGGCCGACATGGTCAAACCCGGCGCCGTCGTGCTCGACGTGGGCATGAACCGCAACGACGAAGGCAAGCTCTGCGGTGACGTGGATTTCGACGGCGTGAAGGAAGTGGCCAGCTGGATCACGCCCGTGCCCGGCGGGGTGGGCCCCATGACCATCACCATGCTGATGGTCAATACGCTGGAGTCGGCCGAGCGTCTGGCGGCCTGAGGCCTCAGCGAGCCGGTGCCGTGCTCAAGCGCCAGAGCACGGCACCGGCACACAGCCACTGGCCCAGCACCATGGCGGTGCCCACGCCATGCCACAGGCGCAGGTTGCCGCCGCTGGCGCGCGCGGTGACGATGTTCTGCGCCACACCGAATTCCTGCAGCAGCGCCAGCAACATGCCCAACACCACGATGCCCAGCGTGGTCATGGTGGCACCATTGGGCGGGCCACCCTGCTCATTGCCGCGCCGCAACATCACCAGCAGCGCCAGGCCCAGCAACAGGCCTGCGTAACACTGCAGGGAAAAGAGCTTGGCGGCGACCGGCCCCGCCACGGCGGGATTGCCCAATTGGGCGAACAGCGTCGGCACCGCGAGAAAACTCAGCGCCGTGATGCCACCCCACCACAGCGCGGCGATGAAGATGGAAACACGGTGCAGTGGCATGGCCTATCAGGCGTAACGCACCGCGACGATTTCGAAGCGCTTGGTGCCACCCGGCGCCTGCACTTCGGCCACATCGCCCTCTTCCTTGCCGATCAGCGCGCGCGCGATCGGGCTGCTGATGTTCACCAGGCCCAGCTTGAGATCGGCCTCGTCCTCGCCCACGATCTGGTAGGTCACGGCCGCGCCGCTGTCTTCGTCTTCCAGCTCCACCGTGGCGCCGAACACCACACGGCCGCCCGCATCGAGTGCGGCCGGGTCGATGATCTGCGCGGCCGAGAGCTTGCCTTCGATTTCGGCGATGCGGCCTTCGATGAAGCCTTGGCGGTCTTTCGCGGCGTCGTACTCGGCGTTCTCGCTCAGGTCCCCCTGCGCGCGCGCCTCGGCGATCGCGTTGATCACCCAGGGGCGATCCACGGTTTTCAAGCGCTGCAACTCTTCCTTGAGTTTTTCGGCGCCGCGTTTGGTGATCGGAATGGTGGCCACTGTGATGTTCTCCTACTGCTTCCGGCTCTGCGCCGGCACAAAAGCAAACCGCCGGGCGTTGCCGCTCGGCGGTGTTCATGAAAGGGCATTATGCCGCGAAAGAAAGCGGTGTCCACACGCATCGGCCGAGCCGATGCGCGGGCCAGCCTCAGAGTTGCGCGTGCATCTCCTGCACCGAGATCACACCCAGCTTGTCCAGGTACTGCACGCCCTCCACCGCGGCTTCAGCGCCAGCGATGGTGGTGAACGTGGTCACGCGCGCCAGCAAGGCCGAGGTGCGGATGGCCCGTGAGTCGGCGATGGCGTTGCGGCGCTCTTCCACGGTGTTGATGACGAGCACGATGTCGCCGTTCTTGATCGCGTCGACGATGTGAGGGCGGCCCTCGGTGACCTTGTTCACCGTCTGCACCGCGACCCCAGCGGCGGCGATGGCCGCCGCCGTGCCGCGCGTGGCGACCAGCGAGAAGCCCATCTCGACGAGCTGGCGCGCGATCTCCACCGCGCGCGGCTTGTCGCTGTTCTTCACGGTCAGGAAGACCTTGCCCGAGGTCGGCAGCTTGGTGCCGGCGCCGAGCTGGCTCTTCACGAAGGCCTCGCCAAAGGTCTTGCCCACGCCCATCACCTCGCCGGTGGACTTCATCTCGGGGCCGAGGATGGTGTCCACACCGGGGAACTTCACGAACGGGAACACCGCTTCCTTGACGCTGAAGTACGGCGGCGTCACTTCGGCGCCGATGCCCTGCTGGTCGAGCGACTGGCCGGCCATGCAACGCGCCGCCACCTTGGCCAGCTGGATGCCCGTGGCCTTGGACACGAAGGGTACGGTGCGCGAGGCACGCGGGTTCACTTCGAGCACGAAGATCACGTCCTTCTTCACGCCGTTCTCTTCCACCTCCTGGATCGCGAACTGCACGTTCATCAGGCCGACCACGTTCAGGCCTTCGGCCATGGCGGCGGTCTGGCGCTTGAGCTCATCGACCGTCGCCTTGCTCAGGTAGTACGGCGGCAGCGAGCAGGCGGAGTCACCGCTGTGCACGCCGGCCTGTTCGATGTGTTCCATGACGCCGCCGATGAAGACGCGGCCGGTGGCATCGCGCACCGCGTCCACGTCGCACTCGATGGCATCGTTCAGGAAGCGGTCTAGCAGCACGGGCGAGTCGTTGCTGACCTTGACGGCCTCGCGCATGTAGCGCTCGAGGTCGCGCTGCTCGTGCACGATCTCCATGGCGCGGCCACCGAGCACATAGCTCGGGCGCACCACCAGCGGGTAGCCCAGGGCAGCCGCCTTCTCCAGCGCCTCCGGTTCGGCGCGGGCGGTGGCGTTGGGCGGCTGGCGCAGGCCCAGGGTGTGCAGCAGCTGCTGGAAGCGCTCGCGGTCTTCGGCCGCGTCGATCATGTCCGGGCTGGTGCCGATGATGGGCACACCTGCGGCCTCCAGGCCCAGCGCGAGCTTGAGCGGCGTCTGGCCACCGTACTGCACGATCACGCCCACCGGCTTCTCCTTGTCCACGATCTCCAGCACGTCTTCCAGCGTGAGGGGTTCGAAGTACAGGCGGTCGCTGGTGTCGTAGTCGGTCGACACGGTCTCGGGGTTGCAGTTGACCATGATGGTCTCGTAGCCGTCCTCGCGCATGGCGAGCGCGGCGTGCACGCAGCAGTAGTCGAACTCGATGCCCTGGCCGATGCGGTTGGGACCACCACCCAGCACCATGATCTTCTTCTTGTTGGTCGGCTCGGCCTCGCACTCACCGTCGCCATGGCCTTCGTAGGTGGAATACAGGTAGGCGGTGTCGGTCGCGAATTCGGCCGCGCAGGTGTCCACGCGCTTGTAGACCGGGCGGATGTTCTCGGCGATGCGGCGCTCGCGCACGGCCTGGTCGTTGGTCTTGAGCAGCTTGGCCAGGCGGCGGTCGGAGAAGCCCTTCTTCTTCAGGCCACGCAGCGTGTCGGCGTCGATCGCGTCGAGGCTGGTCTTTTCCAGCGCGAGTTCGATCTTCACGATCTCTTCGATCTGCACCAGGAACCAGGGATCGATCTTGGTGAACTGGTGCACTTCTTCGAGCGTCCAGCCGGCGGCGAACGCGTCGCCCACGTACCAGATGCGGTCCGGGCCGGGTTCGCCGAGTTCGCGCTCCAGCGTCTCGCGGTCCTGCGTCTTCTCGTTCATGCCGTCCACGCCCACTTCCAGGCCACGCAGGGCTTTCTGGAACGACTCCTGGAAGGTGCGGCCCATGGCCATGACCTCGCCCACGCTCTTCATCTGCGTGGTCAGGCGGCTGTCGGCGGTGGGGAATTTCTCGAACGCGAAACGTGGGATCTTGGTGACCACGTAGTCGATGCTGGGCTCGAAGCTCGCGGGCGTGGCGCCGCCCGTGATCTCGTTGCGCAGTTCGTCCAGCGTGTAGCCGATGGCCAGCTTGGCGGCCACCTTGGCGATCGGGAAGCCGGTGGCCTTGGACGCCAGCGCCGAAGACCGCGAGACGCGCGGGTTCATCTCGATGACGACCATACGGCCGTCCTTCGGGTTGATGGAGAACTGCACATTGGAGCCACCGGTGTCCACGCCGATCTCGCGCAGCACGGCCAGCGAAGCGTTGCGCAGGATCTGGTATTCCTTGTCGGTCAGCGTCTGGGCAGGCGCCACGGTGATCGAATCACCGGTGTGCACACCCATGGGGTCCAGGTTCTCGATCGAGCAGACGATGATGCAGTTGTCCGCCTTGTCGCGCACCACTTCCATCTCGTACTCTTTCCAGCCGAGCAGCGACTCTTCGATCAGCAGCTCGTTGGTGGGCGAGGCTTCCAGGCCGCGCTTGCAGATGGTCTCGAACTCTTCCGGGTTGTAGGCAATGCCGCCGCCCGTGCCGCCCAGCGTGAAGCTGGGGCGGATCACCACCGGGAAGCCGACGGTCTTCTGCACGCCCCAGGCCTCTTCCATGCTGTGCGCGATGCCCGAGCGCGCCGACCCCAGACCGATCTTGGTCATGGCGTCCTTGAACTTCAGGCGGTCTTCGGCCTTGTCGATGGCCTCGGGCGTGGCGCCGATCAGCTCCACGTCGTATTTGGCGAGCACGCCGTTGCGCCAGAGGTCGAGCGCGCAGTTCAGCGCGGTCTGACCGCCCATGGTCGGCAAGATGGCGAAGCCACCCTGGGCCAGCGGGCGTTCCTTGGCGATGATCTTCTCGACCGTCTGCCAGGTGATGGGCTCGATGTAGGTGACGTCGGCCGTGGCCGGGTCGGTCATGATGGTCGCGGGGTTGCTGTTGATCAGCACGACCCGGTAGCCCTCTTCGCGCAGGGCCTTGCAGGCCTGCACGCCAGAGTAGTCGAACTCACAGGCCTGGCCGATGATGATCGGGCCGGCGCCGATGATGAGGACGGTTTGAATGTCGGTTCTTTTGGGCATGGTTCGCTGGGGATGTGCGCCGGCTCAGGCGGTGGCGGGCACGCGGGCCTGCATCAGGTCGATGAAACGGTCGAACAGGTAACCGATGTCGTGCGGGCCGGGCGATGCCTCGGGGTGGCCCTGAAAGCAGAAGGCCGGCTGGTCGGTGCGTGCCAGGCCTTGCAGCGTGCCGTCGAACAGGCTCACGTGCGTGGCGCGCAGCGTGGCGGGCAAGGTCTTTTCGTCGACCGCGAAGCCGTGGTTCTGGCTGGTGATGCTCACGCGGCCGTTGTCGAGGTCCTTCACCGGGTGGTTGGCACCGTGGTGGCCGAACTTCATCTTGAAGGTCTTGGCCCCACTGGCCAGCGCCAGGATCTGGTGGCCCAGGCAGATGCCGAAGGTCGGCACGCCCGCTTCGATGATCTCGCGCGTGGCGGCGACGGCGTAGTCGCAAGGCTCCGGGTCGCCAGGGCCGTTGGACAGGAACACGCCGTTGGGCTTGAGCTTGAACACGTCGGAGGCTGGCGTCTGCGCCGGCACCACGGTGATCTTGCAGCCCCGCTCGCTGAGCATGCGCAGGATGTTGTACTTCACGCCGAAGTCGTAGGCCACCACGTGGAAGCGCGGCGCGATCTGCTCGCCATAGCCGAAGCCGAGTTGCCACTCGGTCTGCGTCCAGGCGTAAGGCGCCGTGGCCGAGACCACCTTGGCAAGGTCGGTGCCGGCCATGTTCGGCGCAGCCTTGGCCGCAGCCAGGGCCTGGGCGCGGTGCGCCTCGGTGATGGCTTCGCCGGCCGGCAGGGCCAGGATGCAGCCGTTCTGCGCGCCATGCGTGCGCAGGCGGCGCGTGAGCGCCCGGGTGTCGAGGTCGGCGATGGCCACGGTGCCTTCGCGCTGAAGGTACTGCGAGAGCGTTTCGTTGCTGCGGAAGTTGGAGGCCAGCAGAGGCAGGTCTTTGATGATCAGGCCAGCGGCGTGGACGCGGCTGGCTTCCACGTCTTCGGCATTGACGCCGGTATTGCCAATGTGCGGATACGTCAGCGTGACGATCTGCTGGCAGTAGCTGGGATCGGTGAGGATTTCCTGGTAGCCGGTGAGCGAGGTGTTGAACACCACCTCGCCCGTGGTCTGACCGGTGGCGCCAATGGAAACGCCTGTAAAGACCGTGCCGTCGGCGAGCGCGAGAAGGGCTTTCGGGTGGACGGGAAGCACGGAATTCTCCAGAGTGGGGCGGCAACGTCTTCGCGCCGGCGGCAGGTGCCGCGCAGGCCTCGCACCCGCCTCGCGCCGGCCGGAGCCGGGGCAGAAACGGAGCAAAAACCTGGGGTGGTGAGCCGGGGCGCGCAGGGTTGCGCTGATTGCGGGTAAACCGTGGAATTATAGCCCGGGTCGGTCAATCGACCGACGGGTCACGAAGCCAATCCGGCTGCGCTGGCGTGCAGGCAAATGGCGGCGGCGGCGGCCACGTTGAGCGACTCTTCTCCGCCGGGCTGGGCAATGCGCACGAAAGCCCCGGCACGGGCCATCAGGGCCTCGCCCACGCCCTGCCCTTCGTGACCCAGGACCCAGGCGCAGGGCCACGGCAGCCGGGCCTGATGCAGCCAGTCGCCCTGGTGGGAACTGGTCACCAGCATCGGCACGTCCAGCGCCGCGAGATCGTCCGCTGCCAGGCCTTCGATCAAGCGCAGCCCGAAATGCGCCCCCATGCCGGCACGCACCACTTTGGGCGACCACAGCGCGGCAGTGCCCTTGAGGGCCAGCACCTGACCAAAACCGAAAGCCGAGGCGCTGCGCAGGATGGAGCCCACATTGCCCGCGTCCTGCAGGCGGTCCAGCACCACGGTGGCCGTGCCGCCCTGCACCGCCAAGCCGGGCGGCAAGGACCAGACAAAGCCCACGCCGGCGGGCGACTCCAGCCCGCTGATGCCTGCCATCAGGGCGTCGGGCAGGGTGACCACGTGATCGGTGGCATCGCGCAGGTCGTGCGGGGCCTGCGGCCAGAAGGATTCGGTGAACACCGCGGTGAGCGGACGCTGCCCGCGCGCCAGCAAGGCCCGGCAAAGGTGATCCCCCTCCAGCCAGACCTGGCCTTGCTTTCGGTAGGCGGTGCCATCCTGCACCAGCAGGCGCAGGCGTTTGAGCAGAGGGTTGTCGCGCGAAGTGATGGCCAGGGGCGATGCCGTCATGGCTCACCGCCCTCGTCCGCTGCGGGCACCACCAAGGCACGCGCGACCGGCGCGAACGAGCGCCGATGCACAGCCAGGGCGCCATGCACCCGCAAGGCCTGCATGTGTTGCGCCGTTCCGTAGCCCTTGTGCTGGTCGAATCCGTACTCGGGGTGCTGCAGGTGCAGCTCGCACAACAGGCGGTCACGCGTGACCTTGGCCAGGATGGACGCGGCCGAAATCGACGGCACCAGCGCATCGCCCGACACGATGGCCTCGGCCAGCACGTCCAGTGTCGGCAGCCGGTTGCCGTCCACCAGCACCTTGGCCGGCTTCAGGCGCAGGCCCATGACCGCCCGGCGCATGGCCAGCATGGTGGCCTGGAGAATGTTGAGCTGGTCGATCTCCTCCACCGAGGCCTGCGCCACACTGCAGCACAGCGCCTTGGCGCGGATTTCGTCATACAGTTTTTCGCGGCGCAATGCGGTCAGTTGCTTGGAGTCCGCCAGACCCTTGATGGGCGAGCGGTCGTCCAGGATCACGGCGGCGGCCACCACCGGCCCGGCCAGGGGGCCGCGCCCGGCCTCGTCCACGCCCGCGAGCAGTCCGGGCACGTCCCAGATCAGCGGGGCCTGTTCAGCCTTCAAGAACTTGTTCGATCGCATCGGTGGCCAGTTGGGCGGTGTCTCGTCTCAGTGTGTGGTGCAGGTCGGTGAATCGCTGCTGGAGTGATGCGATTTTCGCAGGTGCGTCGAGCCAGTCCAGCACCGCCCGCGACAGCGCCTGGGGTGTGGCCGCGTCCTGCAGCAGCTCGGGCACCACGAATTCGCCACACAGGATGTTGGGCAGGCCCACCCAGGGCTGCAGCTGCTTGCGCCGCATGATCTGCCACGAGAGCCAGTTCATGTTGTAGGCGATCACCATGGGCCGCTTGAACAGCGCGGCCTCCAGCGTGGCGGTGCCGCTGGCGATCAGCGTCACATCGCAGGCGGCCAGCGCGGTGTGCGACTGACCTGGGATCACCGTCAACGCGCCATCCAGCCCGGCGGCACGGGCCGCGGCCTCGATGCGCTCGCGCAGCGCTGGCACCGCCGGCACCACGAATCGAATCCCCGGGCGCTCGCGCCGAAGCCGCACGGCCGCTTCAAAAAAACGGGCGACCAGGTACTGCACCTCCGACGCGCGACTGCCCGGCAGGATGGCGACCACCGCGTCCTCCTCGCGCAGGCCCAACTGGGCGCGCGCTGCCGCGCGGTCTGGCTCCATGGGGATCACATTGGCCAGCGGATGGCCGACGTAGGTCGCCGCAATGCCATGCCGCGCCAGCAGCTCGGGCTCGAACGGAAAAATACAGAGCACGTGGTCGGCGCTGCGCCGGATCTTGTCGACCCGGTCCGCGCGCCAGGCCCAGATGGACGGGCAGACGAAGTGCACGGTGCGAATGCCCCCCGACTTCAGGTTGGCTTCCAGATCCAGATTGAAATCGGGTGCGTCCACGCCGATGAACACATCGGGGCGCGTCGATGTCAGCAAGCGCTGCTGCAACTCGGCACGGATGCCCACGATCTCGCGGTAATGGCGCAGCACCTCGACATACCCACGCACCGCGAGCTTCTCGCTGGGCCACCAGGGGTCGAAGCCCTGCGCCACCATCTGCGGGCCACCGATGCCGAACGAGTGAAGATCGGGCCAGCGCTGCCGGACACCACCCAGCAACAGACCGGCGAGCAGGTCGCCCGACGTCTCACCCGCCACGAGGGCAAAACGCTTGGACGGATTCATCAAGGCCTCAGCGGACGATGCCGCGCTGGGGCGACACCTGCCCGAGGAAGTCCAGCATCATCGCCACATCGGGCGCCGCCTCGGGCGTCTTGTCGGTCAGCCCGTGAATGCGCGCCACGGCCTCTTCCAGCTTGAGATCGTCCCGGTACAACGCCTTGTGCATGGCCTTCACGGCCGAAATGCGCTCGGGCGAAAAGCCCCGGCGGCGCAGGCCTTCGAAATTCATCGAACGCGCCTGGGCGGGCTGGCCCTGGCACATCACAAACGGGGGCAAGTCGGCAAACAGCAGCGAGCACATGGCGGTCATGGCATGCGCACCGATGCGCACGAACTGATGCGCCACGGTGAAACCGCCGAGGATCACCCAGTCATCCACCACCACGTGGCCGGCGAGCTGCGAGTTGTTGGCAAAGATGGTGTGATTGCCTACCACGCAGTCGTGCGCCAAATGCACATAGGCCATGATCCAGTTGTCGTTGCCGACCTGGGTCACCGCACGGTCGCCCGGCGAGCCGATGTTGAAGGTGCAGAACTCGCGGATCGTGTTGCGGTCACCGATGACCAGTTCGCAGGGCTCGCCCGCGTACTTCTTGTCCTGTGGAATCGCCCCCAGCGAGTTGAACTGGAAGATGCGGTTGTCGCGGCCGATGGTGGTGTGACCTTCGATCACGCAGTGGGCGCCGACCGTGGTGCCGGCACCGATCTTCACGTGTGGCCCGATCACGGTGTACGGCCCCACGCTCACCGAGCTGTCGAGTTCGGCGGCAGGGTCGACCAGCGCAGTGGGATGAATCAGAGACACGAGGCGCGCTCTCCCACGTTCAGGCGATGGTGCGCATGGTGCACATCAGTTCGGCTTCACACGCAATCTGATCGCCCACGCGCGTCACACCCTTGAACTTGAAGATGCCGGCCTTGGCGCGCTCCAGGGTCACGTCCATGATGAGCTGGTCGCCGGGTTCAACGGGGCGCTTGAAACGCGCGCCATCGATGCCCGCAAAGTAGTACACCGTCTTGTCGTCGGGCGTGACGCCCATGGTGTCGAAGGACAGCAGCGCCGCGGCCTGGGCCATGGCTTCGAGCATCAGCACCCCCGGCATGACCGGGCGATGCGGAAAGTGGCCCACGAAAAACGGCTCGTTGATGGTCACGTTCTTCAGTGCCTTGATGCTCTTGCCCTTGTCCAGCTCCAGCACGCGATCCACCAGCAAAATGGGGTATCGGTGCGGCAACTGCTTGAGAATCTGGTGGATGTCCATCATGGCTTTGAATTGTTTTGAAGGGCTTGTTCGATCGCCTGCTCCGCGGCCTTGAGGCGCTCGCGCAGGCGGTTGAGCTGCTTGAGGGAGGCAGCGTTCTTTTCCCAGCTGGCATTGTCGTCGATGGGGAACATGCCGGTGTAATGTCCTGGCTTGAGCAGGGAGCGCGTGACCACCGAGGCCGCCGAGACGTGCACACCATCAGCCAGCCGGAGGTGCCCCAGCACCACCGCGCCCCCGCCAATGGTGCAATGCGCTCCGATGGTCGCACTGCCCGCCACGCCGACACAACCGGCCATGGCGGTGTGCGCTCCCACATGCACGTTGTGGCCGATCTGGATCAGGTTGTCCAGCTTCACGCCGTCCTCGATCACGGTATCGTCCAGCGCGCCACGGTCGATGCAGGTGTTCGCACCGATCTCCACGTCGTTGCCGATGCGCACCGCACCCAGTTGCTCGATCTTGATCCATTCGCCCTGATGAGGCGCGAAACCGAAACCATCGGCCCCGATCACCGCACCGGAATGCACCACACCACGCGCGCCGATGGTGCACCGCTCACCCAGGGTGACCCGCGGATGCAACCAGGTGCCTTCGCCCACGCGTGCGCCGTCACCCAGCACGGCATGGGCGCCCACCCGGACACCGCGCGACAAATGAACATCGCGCCCCACGACTGCAAACGGCCCCACGCTCACCCCCTCGTCCACACGGGCCGAAGGATGGATGCTGGCCAGTGGATCAATGCCCTGCGCAGGCGCAGCATCGTGCTGCTGCTTCCACCACTGGGTCAGCCTGGCGAAATAGAGGTAGGGGTCGTCCGTGACGATGCAGGCGCCACGGGCCATGGCCTGGTCCTGCAAGGCCGGAGGAACGATGAGCACCTCGGCCGCCGTGCTGGCAATCTGGCCTGCGTAGCGTGCCTGTGCCACGAAGGCCAGCTCGCCCGGGCCGGCCGTGGCCACGGGGGCCAGGCGGTGAATCAGCAGGTCGGGTGAGCCGTGCCGCGCGCCGCCCAGGGCTTCAACGATGTCGCCCAGTGGCCTCGACACGGGTCGCCCTGGCGTGAACTTACTTGCCGCCGTTCAAGCCGCTCAGCACCTTGTCGGTGATGTCGTGCTTGGGGTTGATGTAGACGGCTTCCTGGATCACCAGGTCGTATTTCTCGGCCTCGGCCACCTGCTTGATCACGCGGTTGGCGCGTTCGAGCACGCTTTGCAGCTCCTCGTTCTTGCGCAGGTTGAGGTCTTCCTGGAACTCGCGCTGCTTGCGCTGGAAGTCGCGGTCCTGCTCGACGAGCTGGCGCTGGCGCGCCGCGCGCTGGGCATCCGGCAACGTGGGGGACTCACGTTCGAATTTCTCCGAAGCGGTCTTGAGCTGGGCTGCCAGACCCTGGACTTCCTTCTCGCGCCGCGAGAACTCCTGCTCCAGCTTGGTCTGTGCCGCCTTGGCCAGGTTGGCCTCGCGGAAGATGCGGTCGGTGTTCACGAAGCCGATGCGGAAGTCCTGCGCCGTGGCGGCAAAGGCCAGCAGGCCCAGCCCAGCGGCCAGCAGGAGGCGTCGGTTGAAAAGTCGGGAGAAAGTCTTCATCAAAAGGAGGTTCCGATCTGAAACTGGAATTTCTGGATTCTATCGCCAGGGAATTTCCGGATGGGGTTGGCGATGGCGAAGCGCAAGGGGCCGACGGGCGAGATCCAGCTCAGGCCCACACCCACGGAAGCGCGCAAATCGGTGGCATTTGCTCGGGTGTCATTTTCGCCGTACACGTTGCCGACGTCGATGAACCCGAACATGCGCAGGGTACGGTCATTGCCCGCGCCTGGGAAAGGCGTGATGAACTCGGCGCTGAAAGCCATGCTGCGATTGCCACCGATGTTGACCAGCTCGCCGGCCTGAACGCCCGACATGATGGGCGAGGTCGGACCCAGGGTGCCTTGGTCGAAGCCGCGCACCGAACCCAGGCCCCCCCCGTAGAAGTTCTTGAACAGCGGGAACGGACGGCCGCCCAGGCCCTTGCCATAGCCCAACTCACCGTTGAACGCGAGGGTGTACTGCTTGGTCAGCGGAATGTACTGCTGGATCTGGTAGTTGGCCTTGAGGTAGCGGGTGTCGCCGCCCACCCCGATCTCGGTGTTGAAGCGCTGCAACCGGCCCTGGGTCGGCACCAGCGCGCTGTCGCGACCGTCCCGTGACCAACCGATGGTCAGGGGCACCGAGGAGCTGGTTTCCCCGAACGTGTTCGAGTACTGCTGGTAGGCCTGTGGCAGACCCGTACCGGGTTCGATCTTGGTCTGCTCGATGCCAATGCCGAAGAACACCGTGTCCTGCTCGGTGAAGGGCACGCCGAACTTCACGCTCACACCCGGCGTGATGAGGCGGTAGTCACCACCCTGCTCGGTGTACGGCTGGGTCGTGCGGTAGTAGACGTCGAAGCTGCGCGACACGCCGTCCGGCGTGAAATACGGGTCCACCGTGCTGATCACGACCTGGCGGTTGTAGTCGCTGGTGTTGACGTCCACCCCCAGGTAGTTGCCCGAGCCGAACACGTTTTCCTGGCGGATGCCGGCAATGATCGAGAGCTTGTCGGCCTGTGAGTAGCCCGCACCCAGCGTCAGGTTGCCGGTGGGTTTTTCGGCCACGGTGATGGTCATGTCCACCTGGTCGGGCGTGCCCGGCACCGGCTGGGTATCGACCTCCACGGACGTGAAGAAGCCCAACCGGTCGACCCGGTCGCGCGACAGGCGGATGCGATCGCTGTCGTACCAGGCCGATTCCAGCTGGCGGAACTCGCGGCGGATGACTTCGTCGCGGGTGCGGTTGTTGCCTTCCACGTTGATGCGGCGCACGTACACACGGCGCGCGGGCTGCGCCCGCAGCACGAAGGCCACCTGTTTGTTCACCCGATCGATGTCGCGGCTGGCCTCGACCTGGGCGAAGGCATAACCGAAGGCGCCGAAGTAGTCGGTGAAGGCCTTCACCGTGCTGGTTTCGTCTTCCGCGTTGTAGGCCTCGCCAGCGCGCAGCGTCACGAGCGACTTGAACTCCTCTTCCCGCCCCAGGTACTCGCCCTCGAGCGCCACCGACTTGACCACGTAGCGGTCGCCTTCGGTGATGTTCAGGGTGATGGACATGCTCTCCTTGTCCGGCGCGATCGCGACCTGGGTGGAGTCGATGCGGAATTCGAGGTAGCCGCGCGTGAGGTAGTAGGAACGCAGGGTTTCGATGTCGGCGTTGAGCTTGGCACGCGAATAGCGGTCGGACTTGGTGTACCAGCTCAGCCAGCCACCGGTGTCGAGGTCGAACAGGTTGCGCAGCGTCGACTCCGAGAACGCGCGGTTGCCGACGATGCGAATCTCCCGGATCTTGGCCACGTCGCCTTCGACCACGCTGAAATTGAGGTTGACGCGGTTGCGCTCGCTCGGGGTCACGGTGGTGACGATCTGCGCGGCGTACATGCTGCGGTTGATGTACTGGCGCTTGAGCTCCTGCTCGGCGCGATCCGCCAGCGCCTTGTCGAACGGCCGGCCATCGGTCAGGCCGATGTCTCGCAGGGCCTTCTTCAGCACGGTGTCGTCAAACTCCTTGATGCCAGAGAAGCTGATGTCCGCGACCGTCGGCCGCTCTTCGACGATCACCACCAGCACGTCGCCATTGACCTGCAGGCGCACGTCGCTGAACAGGCCCAGGCCGAACAGCGAACGGATGGCGGTCGAACCCTTGTCGTCGTTGTACTGGTCACCGATGCGGAACGGCAAGGAAGCGAACACCGTACCGGGCTCGACACGCTGCAGGCCTTCGACACGGATGTCGCGCAAGGTGAAGGGGTCGACAGCCCAGGCAGGCAGGGCCGCAAGAAGGGTCGTCGCGAGCGCCGAAAGGGTCAGGCCGCGAAGTCCGAAGGATTTTATTTTCATGGAAAAGAAGCGTTCAGCCAGCCAGGCGGGCCACATCATTGAACAAGGCGACGGACATTAGCGCCATGAGAACCACGACACCCCCTCGCTGCAGGCGCTCCATCCAGACATCAGACACGCTGCGCCCAGTGACACCCTCCCAAAGATAATACATCAGGTGCCCCCCATCGAGGACCGGCAGCGGCAGCAGGTTGAGCACGCCCAGACTCACGCTGATCAGAGCGAGAAACAGCAGGTAAGAGGTGATACCGAGGCTGGCCGATTTGCCGGCGTAGTCGGCAATCGTGAGCGGGCCGCTGAGGTTCTTCACAGACGCTTCGCCGATGAGCATCCGCCCCATCATCTTGAGCGTCAGCCAGGACACCTCCCAGGTCCGGACAACCCCGTTGACCAGGCCATCGACCGCGCCGTGGCGCACGGTCGTCATCTCCGGCATGGCGCCGATGTACGCCCCGACACGCCCCACCCAGATGCCGGCCTGCTGCTCGGGCATGGGTTTGACCACCAGATGCACGACCTGCCCTGCGCGCAGCACCTCCCAGCGCTGCTCGACGGGCTGCCCGGCCGGGCCGACGGCTGCCCGGATCAGGGCCCGCAGGCTTTGCCCGTCACCCAGGGCCTGGTCGTTGACCTTGCGCACGGTGTCGCCTTCCCTCAGTCCGGCAGCGGCCGCCGCCCCACCCTCCATGACCTCGCCCACCACCGGCGCGCTCCACGGGCTGGTGATGCCGATGCGCTGGAACAGCGCAGCGTCGGCTTCCCGCACGTCCAGCTCGCTCAAGGGAAGCGTCACGGGGCGCGTCGCATCGCCTTCGCGCGACGACACCCACAGGGTCAAGTCCTCGCTCGACAGAGCGGCCTGCGTCAGGCGCCAGCGCAGGTCCTCGAAAGACGCCACCGCACTGGCTTCGGCGTCGGCCACGGCGGTCTGCGCCACCCACTCACCGCCGCGCAGGCCCGCACGCTCGGCGATCGAACCCGCCACCGGACTGGCCAGCACCGGCTTGGGCTCTTCCACACCGGTCCAGTTGACGACGGCATAAATCGCGATCGCCAGCAGCAGGTTCGCCGCGGGGCCGGCCGCGACGATGGCGGCACGCGAGCGCAGCGGCTGGGTGTTGAAGGCCAGATGGCGCTCGGCCGGGTCGACCGGTGCCTCGCGCTCATCGAGCATGCGCACATAGCCGCCCAGGGGCAACGCGCAGAGCACGAACTCGGTGGGACTGCCCTTTTTGCGCCAGGTCAGCAGCGGTTTGCCAAAACCGACCGAAAAACGCAGCACCTTCACGCCGCAGGCCACGGCCACCCGATAGTGGCCGTACTCGTGCACGGCGATCAGCAGACCGAGGGCCACGACGAAGGCAACGAGTGTGAGCATGGCGAATTCGGTTGAGAGGTGAACGGACGGGGTGGCGGCCGTCGGGCCGTCAAGCCGCCAACCGGTCGATCTGGACTTGCGCGATGGCGCGCGTTTCCGCGTCGATCGCCAGCAGGTCGTCCAGGCCCTGGGGCTTCGAGGGGGTCAGGGCCTGCAAAGTTGCATGGTTGACGACGTGGATCTGGTCGAACCGCAGCCGATGGTTCAGAAAGGCCGCCACGGCGACCTCGTTGGCGGCATTGAGCACCGCCGTCGTGCCCGCCGGGCCGCCCAGGGCATCCCAGGCGAGGCGCAGACCGGGAAAACGCCGGTCGTCCGGCTTTTCGAAACTCAGAGCCCCCAGTGAAGCGAAGTCCAGTGCGGCCGCACCGGAGACGATGCGCTCCGGCCAGGACAGGCCATAGGCGATGGGCCCCCGCATGTCGGGGGTACCCAGCTGGGCCACCACGGATCTGTCGGCGTACTGCACCATCGAATGGATCACGCTTTGCGGATGGATCACCACTTCGATCTGCGAAGCGGGCAATCCAAACAGATAGCAGGCCTCGATGACTTCCAGCGCCTTGTTCATCATGGTCGCCGAGTCCACCGAGATCTTGCGGCCCATCACCCAATTGGGATGCGCACAGGCCTGCTCCGGCGTCACCTCGTGCAAGGTCTGCGGATCGCGCGTGCGGAAAGGACCACCGGAAGCCGTGAGCACGATCTTGTCGACCCGGCGCGACCAGGTCGTGGGGTCTTCGGGCAGCGACTGAAAGACCGCCGAATGTTCGCTGTCGATGGGCAGCAGCGTCGCACCGCCTTCGCGCACCGCCCGCATGAACAGCTCGCCGCCGACCACCAGCGCCTCCTTGTTCGCCAGCAGCAGCTTCTTGCCCGCCTGCGCGGCCGCCAGGCTGGGCGAAAGACCGGCGGCTCCGACGATGGCGGCCATCACGGCATCCACCTCGGGATCGCGGCTGACGTCGCACAAGGCCTGCGCGCCCGACAGCACCTCGACCGACAGGCCGAGCTCGCGCACGCGGCCGGCCAGTTGCTGCGCATGCGCCGGGCTGGCCATGACGGCGTAGCGGGGAGCAAAGCGCT
Organism: Hydrogenophaga sp. GW823-FHT04C09; assembly: GCF_058796355.1. NCBI lineage: Bacteria > Pseudomonadati > Pseudomonadota > Betaproteobacteria > Burkholderiales > Comamonadaceae > Hydrogenophaga > Hydrogenophaga sp. GW823-FHT04C09. The sequence goes on from NZ_JBXAIO010000001.1 coordinate 417,133, forward strand.
GGCATTGCGCCAGGATGGCCTCCACCTGCGTGGCGGCAGTCAGCGCAAACACGGTGTAGCGCTCAGGGTGGCGGGCGATCACGTCCAGCGTGCTGACCCCGATCGAGCCTGTGGAGCCCAGAATGGTGATGGCTTGGGGGCGGGTCATGGCAATCAGACGGTGATGAGCATCATGGCCAGCGGCAACACGGGCAGCAAGGCGTCGACGCGATCGAGCACGCCGCCATGGCCGGGGAGCAGCTGGCTGGAATCCTTGGCTCCGGCACTGCGCTTGACCAGCGACTCCACCAGATCACCGACCACGCTCATGGTGACGAGAAACACCAGCGACAGCACCGCCAGCGCCGGCCCCAGAGCCCAGAGCCGCGCATACAGGCTGGTGCCTTGCGCATCGGCCCAGAGCCAGCAGGCCGCCAACACAAAGACCCCCAGCAATCCACTGATGGCGCCCTCCCAGCTCTTGCCCGGGCTGATGGTGGGAGCGAGCTTGCGCCGCCCCAGGGCCTTGCCACCAAAATAGGCGGCGATGTCGGCCGTCCAGACCAGCAGCAGCACGGAGAGCAGAAAGCCCAGACCTTCCAGGCGCGCGTGCACCATGGCCAGCCAGGCACAGGCGATGAGTGCCAGCCCCACCCAGAGGCGCAGGCCGACCGGCCATGCGCTCCAGCCTTTCACGCCACGGCCCAGCATCACGACAGCGAGCAACACCCAGGCGGCCCCCACGGCCAGCCAGAGCGGGCGCAGCGACAGGTTCAGGCCACCGGCCCACCAGACCACCGCCATCAGGACACCCAGACCCAGGCCCAGACCCAGCGAGAGCGAAGAGCCGCAGCCATTGAGGCGAGCCCATTCCCAGCCGCCCGCCACGATCAGCAGCAGGGTCAGGGCGGCAAAAGGCTCGATCGAGGGGTTAAACAGCGCGGGCAGCAGAACGGCCAGCAACAGCACAGCCGTGATGATGCGCTGCTTAAGCATGTCGCTGGCCCACCGCGACCACCTCGGGCTCGACCTCGGCCCGTTGCTCGGCGGTCTGGCCGAAGCGGCGCTCGCGCCGGGCGAATTCGGCCAATGCGCGGTCCAGTTCGGCCGCATCGAAATCGGGCCAGAGGCAGTCGGTGAACAGCAGCTCCGTGTAGGCCGACTGCCAGAGAAGGAAGTTGCTGATGCGCAGCTCACCACCGGTGCGGATCAACAGATCCGGGTCGTCCACGTGGGCCAGCGCCATCGCACCTGACAAGCTTTGCTCGGTGATCTCCACGCCTTGCTGGGCGAGGCGCCGGGCGGCCTGGGCGATGTCCCAGCGCCCGCCATAGTTGAAGCACACGTTCAAGACCAGGGTGTGGTTGTGCGCGGTCTCGCGCTCGGCCGCCTCCAGGCCTTGCACCACCCGCGTCGACAGGCCTTCCCGGTTGCCTGGGAAATGCAGTTGCACGCCACTCTTTTTCAGGCTGGGAACCTCGCGCGACAACGCCATGGCGAGCAAATCCATGAGGCCCGAGACCTCTTCCACCGGGCGGTTCCAGTTTTCGGACGAGAACGCGAAGACGGAGAGCACGGGCACGCCTCGCTCGATGCACGCCTTGACCACCCCGCGCAGCGCGTCCACGCCCTGCTTGTGCCCGGCCGCGCGCGGCAGCCAGCGCTTCTGCGCCCAGCGGCCATTGCCGTCCATGACGATGGCCACATGGCCAGGCAGTTTCGCCGGCACGGAGGGGTGAGTTGCAGCAGATGCCATGGCCAGGGTCGATAGAAGGGGCGGATCAGACCGCCATGATGTCCTGCTCTTTGGAGGCCACCAGCCGGTCCACCTCGGCAATCATGCGGTCGGTGAGCTTCTGGATGTCTTCCTGCGAGCGGCGGTCGTCGTCTTCGGACGCCAGCTTTTCCTTGACCAGCTTCTTCACCGATTCGTTGGCGTCGCGCCGGAGGTTGCGCACCGCGATCTTGGCGGCTTCGCCCTCACCCCGGACCACCTTGGTGAGCTCCTTGCGGCGCTCCTCGGTCATGGGAGGCATGGGAACGCGGATCAGGTCGCCCTGGCTGGAAGGATTCAGGCCCAGATCCGACTCGCGAATGGCCTTCTCGATCTTGGCGCCCATGCCTTTTTCCCACGGCGACACGCCGATGGTGCGCGCGTCGAGCAACGTCAGGTTGGCGACCTGGGACAGCGGCAGCATGGAGCCGTAATACTCCACGTGCACGGTGTCCAGCAGGGCGGGGTTGGGCCGGCCGGTGCGGACCTTGGTCAAACTGTTCTTGAGCGCTTCCACCGATTGAAGCATCTTGTGCTCAGCGGTTTTGCGGATGTCGTCGGTGCTCATGAAAACTCCTCAATGCAGCAGAAAATGGAATGCCGTGTGGGCATCAGACGTGAACCAGCGTGCCCTCATCGCCTCCCAGCACCACCTTGCGCAGCGCGCCGGGCTTGAAGATCGAGAACACCTTCACGGGCAGTTTCTGGTCGCGGCACAGGGCAAAGGCGGTGGCGTCCATCACCTGCAGGTTCTTGCTCATGGCCTCGTCGAAGGAAATGGTGGTGTAGCGCGTGGCGCTGGGGTCCTTGTTCGGATCGGCGGTATAGACGCCATCGACCTTGGTGGCCTTGAGCACGATCTCGGCGCCGATCTCGGCTCCGCGCAGCGCCGCGGCGGTGTCGGTGGTGAAGAAGGGGTTGCCGGTGCCGGCGGCGAAGACCACGACCTTGCCCTCTTCGAGGTATTGCAAGGCCTTGGGGCGAACGTAGGGCTCGACCACCTGCTCGATGGCAATGGCCGACATCACGCGGGCGACCAGGCCGGCCTTGTCCATGGTGTCGGCGAGGGCCAGCGAATTCATCACGGTGGCAAGCATGCCCATGTAATCGGCGGTGGCGCGGTCCATGCCGACCGAGCCCCCGGCCACGCCGCGGAAGATGTTGCCGCCACCGATGACGATGGCCACCTGGACGCCCAGGCGGGTGACTTCGGCGATTTCTTCCACCATGCGCACGATGGTGGCTCGGTTGATGCCGAAAGCGTCATCGCCCATGAGGGCCTCTCCCGACAGTTTCAACAGAATCCGTTTGTAGGCTGGCATGAGGCAACTTTCAGGAAATCGATAAACAAAGATTCAACCGGCAAGTGTAGCGAGGAGCCCGCATTCACCTGCCGCTTCGGGGCGTAAATAAGCCCCATACGGCACAACGGGCCTTGCGGCCCGTTGTCTCGTCCAGTCTCGGCAGGATCAGGCGCCCTTGGCGGCAGCCACTTGCGCGGCCACTTCCGCCGCGAAGTCGTCGACCTTCTTCTCGATGCCTTCGCCCACCACGAACAGGGTGAAGCCCTTCACGTTGGTGCCAGCGGTCTTGAGCATCGCGCCCACGGTCTGCTTGCCATCGGCGGCCTTCACGAAAACCTGGTCGAACAGCGACACTTCCTTGAGGTACTTCTGCACCGAGCCTTCCACCATCTTGGCGACGATGTCGGCAGGCTTGCCCGATTCGGCGGCCTTGGCGGCGGCCACCGAGCGCTCGCGCTCGATCAGCTCCGCAGGCACGTCGGCCGAGGTCAGCGACACCGGCTTCATCGCGGCCACGTGCATGGCGACGTCCTTGGCCGCCACGGCATCGCCTTCGAACTCCACCACCACGCCGATGCGGGTGCCGTGCAGGTAACCAGCGAGCTGGCCGCCGTTGGCCCAGTGCTTGAAGCGGCGGAACGACATGTTTTCGCCGATCTTGCCGATCAGGCCCTTGCGCACGTCTTCCAGCGTGGGGCCGAAGCCGTCCTGGCTGTAGGGCAGCGCGCCCAGGGCTTCCAGGTCGGCGGGGTTGTGTGCCGCCACCAGCTGGGCGGCCGCGTTGGCCAGCGCCAGGAAGCTGTCGTTCTTGGTGACGAAGTCGGTTTCGCAGTTGACTTCGATCAGCGCGCCGGTGGTGCCGTTGATGGAACTGGCCACGACGCCTTCGGCGGTGACGCGGCTGGCGGCCTTGCCGGCCTTGGTGCCGAGCTTGACGCGCAGCAGCTCTTCCGCCTTGGCCATGTCGCCGTCGGCTTCGGTCAGGGCTTTCTTGCACTCCATCATGGGTGCGTCGGTCTTGGCGCGCAGTTCGGCGACCATGCTTGCGGTAATTGCCATTTCAGTTTCTCCGTTCGCCGTTGTGCCCCGGCGGGCAGAACGGTCTGTTTCAATGATCGGGTGGCCTTATGAAAAAGGGGCTACAGGAGCCCCTCTTTCACGCAAGAGTCAGGCTCAGGCGGAAGCGTCTTCCTTGACTTCCACGAATTCGTCAGCGCCTTCGGCGGCCACGGCCTTGACGACATCGTTCACCGCGTTGCTGCGGCCTTCGATGATGGCATCGGCGATGCCACGGGCGTACAGGGCCACGGCACGGGCCGAGTCGTCGTTGCCGGGGATGACGTAGTCAATGCCCACGGGCGAGTGGTTGGTGTCGACCACGCCCACCAGCGGGATGCCCAGCTTCTGGGCTTCGAGCACGGCGATCTTGTGGAAGCCCACGTCGATGACGAAGATGGCATCGGGCAGCGCATTCATGTCCTGAATGCCGCCGATGTCCTTCTCGAGCTTTTCCATTTCGCGAGCAAACATCAGCTGCTCTTTCTTGGTCATGCTGTCCAGACCGGCTTCCTTCTGGGCTTGCATGTCCTTCAGGCGCTTGATGGAGGTCTTGACCGTCTTGAAATTGGTCAGCATGCCGCCCAGCCAGCGCTGGTCCACGAAAGGCACGCCGGCGCGGCGGGCTTCCTGGGCCACGATGTCGCGCGACTGGCGCTTGGTACCCACCATCAGGATGGTGCCGCGGTTGGCGGAGAGCTGGCGCACGAACTTGGCGGCCTCTTCGAACAGGGGCAGCGTCTTTTCGAGGTTGACGATGTGGATTTTGTTGCGATGGCCGAAGATGTACGGTGCCATCTTGGGGTTCCAGAAGCGGGTCTGGTGTCCAAAGTGGACACCGGCTTCCAGCATTTCGCGCATGGAGATAGACATGAGTTAACTTTCCAGAGGTTGAGTCTAAAATCCAGCCCCGATCACCTGTGCATTGAACGGACCGCTGACGGTCCTGGTGCTTCAGGCAACACCCGGTTGGGCTGGTTTGCGATTTCGCCCTGCAAATGCGGCAAGAACGGTGTTCGAGCCAGCCATCTGCAAAGCCCGTCGATTATAGCAGCCCGACCGATCCCGTCCTACTTTCGCTCTCTGGACCGCGCTCCGAATGGAATCGCGTCCGGGGTGTTTCTGCGCCACAACCCATGCCCGATGTCCCGTTGACCGTCGATTGCCCACCCCCTTCCCACCCAGGGGCGCCCTCTGCACCCGTCGGGGGCGCATCTTGAGGGTCGCGGTGGTGGGCGCGGGTGTGATCGGCACCACAACCGCGTTCGAACTGACGCGCGACGGCCATGAAGTCACGGTGTTCGAGCGCCGCAGCACCGTGGCCGAAGAAGCCAGCTTTGCCAGCGGCGCGCTCGTCGCCGCAGGTTGGACGGCCGCCTGGAACCGGCCGGAACGCAGCCTGCGCATGCCCTGGGCCTCGCGCCCGGGAGGACTGAAGCTGGCCCGGTTGCCACGCGGCGGAGAGTGGCGCTGGATCTGGCGCTGGCTGCAGGCGGGCCAAGGCCCACGCCAGGCCGAACACCACCGGCAGATGCACCAATGGGTGCAGTACAGCCAGCAGCGCCTGCTGGAAATCACCGAGGAACGGGACCTCGACCATGACCGCAGCCAGGGCATGCTGGTGCTCTGGCGCCATCCGCGGGAGGCGGAGCAAGCCCAGCCCGCCTTGCAACAGATGAAGGACCTCGGGATCGCCTGCCGTGAACTCTCGGCCGATCAGGCCCGCGCGCTCGAACCCGCCCTGAATCCTGAAACGCCGTTGCACGGTGCGGTCGAACTGGGCGGGGAAGCCGCGGCCAATTGCCGGGAATTCGCGCTGTCGATCCGCGTCGAGGCCCAGCAACTCGGTTGCCGCTTCGTGTTCAGCACGTCGGTGGACGCCATCGAAACCCTGGGCCCCACGGGTGGTGTGAACCTGCGGCTCTCGAGCGCGGGCACCCCGGATGCCAACGACGTGCAACGCTTCGACGCGGTGGTGGTGTGCGCGGGGGTGCACAGCGCGCGCCTGCTGCACCCACTTGGGCTGCGCCTGCCTTTGCAGCCCGTCTACAGCCACTCGCTCAGTGCTGCGGTGCGTGAGCCGCTGGACGCCCCGCAGTCGGCGGTGCTGGACGCCGGCCATGGCATCTCGATCGCCCGACTGGGCCAGCGCATTCGCGTGGCCGGCGGCAGTGAGTTCGGCGCCACGCCCGGCCAGCCTTCCAAAGCCACGCTGAAACGGCTTTACGGCGTGCTGGCGGACTGGTTTCCCGGTGCCGTGCGTCTGGGTGGCCCCCGGGGCAGCGTGCAGGAATGGCAAGGCGCCCAGGCCACACTGCCCGATGGCCCTCCAGTGCTGGGTGCCACGCGCCAACCCGGCGTGTGGCTGAACCTGGGCCACGGCGGCGCCGGCTGGGCGATGGCCTGCGGCACCGCCCGGGCGCTGGCCGATCAGCTGTCAGGGCGTTCAGCCGAGATCGACATCACCGGCAGCTCGCCCCAGCGCTTCGGTCTCTGAAACCATCCGCGGGCGGTCAGCGCCCGCGCGCAAACATGTTGAAATGCGCCCATTCCTTGAGAGGAGCGAGACCTTGGACACGCGCAGCTTCAACACAGGCACCCGCCTGCACCCGGTGTCCGGCACCGGCCGCGCTGCCTTGTACGGCAGCGCCGCCACGCGGCAGATCGAGCAGCAGGCCGCTTCCACCCTCCCCCACCACACCTTGATGTCGCGCGCCGGCCTGGCGGTGGCGCGGCTCGCACGCGCGCTGCAACCGCACGCGCGGTGCATCTGGGTCGCCTGCGGGCCCGGCAACAACGGGGGCGACGGCCTGGTCGCGGCCACCCACCTGCACCAGTGGGCGCAGGAACGGGGTGGCTTTCCCGAAGTGGTCGTGACACATGCGGTGCGGGATGAGACCCGGATGCCGGCCGACGCCCGTCAGGCCCTGCAGGCCGCGCGCGCCGCCGGCGTGCCGTTCAGCGACGGGCCGCCGACGCGCTTCGATCTCGCCATCGATGCCCTGTTCGGCATCGGCCCGCAAAGGGCGTTGGAGGGAGCTCTCGCCCCATGGCTGGACCTGCTTCGCTCCTGCGCCCAGCCCGTGCTCTGCGTCGATGTCCCCAGTGGGCTGGACGCCGACACAGGCGTCCTGGCGGCCCTGAACGCCCCGTCCCTGGCACCGCCGGGGCCGCGCCACACGCTGTCGCTGCTCACCCTGAAACCCGGTTTGTTCACCGGCACCGGACGCGATGCCGCCGGCAGCGTCTGGTTCGACGACCTGGAGGTCCCGCCAGCGACCGCCGTGCCTGTGACCGCCTGGCTGGCCGGGCAGCCCCAGACCACGGGCACACGGCCGCATGCCAGTCACAAGGGCAGCTTCGGCGACGTGCTGGTGCTCGGTGGCCAAGGCATCGCCGTGCAGGGCGCGGGCATGACCGGTGCCGCCGTGCTCGCCGCCCGGGCCGCGCTGCACGCCGGCGCGGGCCGCGTGTTCGTCGGTCTGCTCGAAGGTGATGCAAGCAGCCCGACGCCTTGGGACCCCGCCTGCCCCGAACTCATGTTCCGCCGTCCGCAGCGGCTGCTGGAGCCCGGCGTCCTCGAAACCGCGAGTGTCGTCTGCGGTTGCGGCGGCGGTGCCTCGGTGGCTGCTCTGCTGCCGCGCGTGCTCTCGGGCGCCCGAACGCTGGTGCTCGACGCCGACGCGCTCAATGCCATCGCCACCGACACCGCGCTGCAAACCCTGCTCGGCCACCGCCACGGCCGGGGCAGGACAACGGTGCTCACCCCGCATCCCCTGGAAGCCGCGCGCCTGCTGGGCACCACGACCCCCGAGGTCATGGCCCATCGATTGAAGGCTGCACAGGCGCTGGCCGATCGCTTCGGCGCGTTGTGCGTGCTCAAGGGCTCGGGCTCGGTGTTGGCCTCGCCCGGCGACGTGCCGCTCATCAACGCCAGCGGAAACGCCGCCCTGGCCACCGCCGGCACGGGCGATGTGCTCGCCGGCATGATCGGCAGCGCGATCGCGCCAGCCGGGCTCTCGGGCGAAGGGGTGCGGGACAGGGTCGCTGCGGCCGTGCATCAGCACGGCTGGCTGGCCGACCACTGGGACGATGGCGCTGCCCCTGGGCTCACGGCCGGGCGCCTGGCGGCGCGGGTGCGGCCACCGGGCTGAAAGCCCGATCAGCCCAGCAGCATCAGGCCGACCTGCAGCAGGATGATCACCACCAGCACCGACAGGTCCACCCCGCCGATCAAGGGCACGACCCGGCGCACCGGGCGCAGGATGGGCGCGCACAGGCGGTCGAGCGTGCCCATCACCGGCGATTGCGGCTGCACCCACGACAGGATGGCGTAGCCGATCAGCAGGATCATCAAGCCCTGCAGCAAGGTGCGCACCAGCAGGCGCACCGCCATGGTGAAGACGATCGTCACCACTCCGGCGGCCGAGCCGGGGGCCGCAGACACGCTCGCCGCCAGCAACCACCACAAGACGCCGAACGCCAACGAAAGCAGCACGGCCGCACCGAGGCTGCCCCAGTCGATGCGGCTCTGCGCCAGCGAGCGTGGCAGCACCCGGCGCAGGGGTGCCACCAGCCAGTCGGTCACCGCGATCGCGAAGCGCCCCGGCTGGCCCGACATGTTGATCCGCAGGTGATTCATCCACGCCCTCAACAGCGCCGCCGCCACGAGGAAGAAGAAGAAGGTTTCGAGCAGGAAGAAAACGATGCGCATGGCGTGAGAGCAGCGGAGGACGGAGGGGACAGAGTGTAGGCTCAGGAGCCCAATCGCAAGGGTGCCCGCGGCGTGCGCGGATCGGGTTCGTGCCCGCTGGCCAGCCGCTCCAACGCGGCGGCCCGCGAGGCCTCCAGAAAGTCCAACATGATGGGCGAGCTGTCGGCCAGCGCATCGCGCCCATGGTGGAACTCGGGATGCCATTGCACGCCGCGCGCATAGGTCCCGCCGGTCCAGCGAATGGCCTCGACCATGCCGTCCAGCGTGGACACGGCCTCCACCACCACGCCCTTGCCCAGTTCCGCCACCGCCTGGTGATGGATGCTGGTCACCCGCAGCTGCGAGGCATTCGGGTACAGCTTGGTCAGTGCCGTGCCCTGGAGAAAGGTCACGTCGTGCTCCAGTTGGTCGTACAGATCGGTGTCCACGTGGGCATGGGCCGCCGGGCATTGCGTCGGGATGTCCTGGTACAGGGTTCCGCCGAAGGCCACGTTGAGCAGTTGCGCGCCCCGGCAGACGCCCAGCACCGGCTTCTTCTGAGCGAGAAAGGTGCGCAGCAAGGCCAGCTCATAGCGGTCACGCACCACGTCGCCCTGCCAGCGTGGGTCCATCGGGGTCTGCCCGTAACTCTGAGGCGCCACGTCGGCGCCGCCTTGCAGCACCAGGGCATCCAGCTCCTGCACCACCTGCTCCACCTTGAGGTGGCGCGCCGCGTGTTTGCTGTCGTGCGCCACGGCCGGCACCATGAAGGCCACCGCCCCGTGCTCCATGATCCAGTGGGCCAGCGACTGTTCGATGTACTGCAGGATCTTGTTTCGAAACCCCAGTTCCTGCGGCGCCTGGTGCAGCAGGCGCGCCGAGACGCCGATGCGCAAGGCCCGGTCGGTGGGCACGGCCGCAGGCTCGCGCCGGCGCACCACGGTGGCCTTGGCTGGCTTGGCCGCGGGGCTTTTGGTCAGGGCGGCGGAGTTGGGCATGGCGAAGTCGGGTAACGACCGGTTCAGCGCCGGCTCTTGCGAGACTGGCTCGCGGTGCTGCGGGCACCGCCCCGCTCGCCCTTCTTGCCCGCCGCCTTGCGCACGGCGGCCTTGACGTCCATGGCGGGCGCCTGGCGCCCCTGCGGCGCGCCCTCGCTCCGGTTGCGGCGCGACTTGCCCCCCCGGGCAGGCGGCGCCTGATGGTCGGGAGAGGAAGGCAAACCGGTCTTGTCGCGCATGGCCCGCAACACGAGGTCGTCGTCACCGCTGACCAGCCGGAAGTCGATGCGCCGGCCATCCAGGTCCACCCGGCTCACCTGCACCTGCACCCGGGTGCCCAATGCATAGCGAATGCCGGTGCGCTCGCCACGCAGCTCCTGGCGCGCCTCGTCGAACCGGAAGTACTCCCCGCCGAGTTCGGTGATGTGCACCAGCCCCTCGACGTACATCGCATCGAGCGTGACAAAGAGGCCGAAGCTCGTGACCGCGGTCACCACACCGCTGAACTCTTCGCCCAGGTGTTCGCGCATGTACTTGCACTTGAGCCAGGCCTCCACATCGCGGCTGGCCTCGTCGGCGCGGCGCTCGTTGGCGCTGCAGTGCAAGCCTGCGGCTTGCCAGGCCAGCGTGTCGGCCGACGGTTTCTTCACCACCTCGCCCGCCACCGGCGGCTTCACACGGCTCGCCAGCCGCTTGCTCAACTTGGCGTGCGCCTCGCCCGGCGTGGGCAGGTTCGGCAGCTCATAGCGCTTGCGCGCCAAGATGGCCTTGATCACGCGGTGCACCAGCAGGTCGGGGTAGCGCCGGATCGGGCTCGTGAAGTGCGTATAGGCCTCGAACGCCAGACCAAAGTGCCCGCTGTTGATGGGCGTGTAGATCGCCTGCTGCATGGAGCGCAGCAGCATGGTGTGGATCTGCTGGGCCTCGGGGCGGTCTTTGGTGGCGTTGGCGATCGCTTGGAAATCGCCCGGTTTGGGGTTGTCGCCGATCGTCTGCGACACACCCATGGCCTTGAGGTAGTTGCGCAGGATTTCCTGCTTCTCCGGTGTGGGACCTTCGTGCACGCGGAACAGACCGGTGTGCTTGCCCTCCTGGATGAAATCGGCCGAGCACACGTTGGCCGCGAGCATGGCTTCCTCGATCAGCTTGTGCGCGTCGTTGCGCGTGCGCGGCACGATCTTCTCGATGCGGCCCGACTCGTCGCAGACGATCTGCGTCTCGGTGGTTTCGAAATCCACCGCACCGCGCTCGCCGCGCGCCATCAGCAGGGCGCGGTACACATCGTGCAGATTGAGCAGGTAAGGCACCAGCGCCTTGCGTTGCGCGGCCTCCGGCCCCCGGGTGTTCTGCAGGATCGCGGCCACCTCGGTGTAGGTGAAGCGCGCGTGGCTGAACATCACCGCCGGGTAGAACTGGTAGGCGTGCACCTCGCCCTTGGCATTGACCAGCATGTCGCACACCATGCACAGGCGTTCGACACCGGGGTTCAGCGAGCACAGGCCGTTGGAGAGCTTCTCCGGCAGCATGGGAATCACGCGGCGCGGGAAATAGACCGAGGTGGCGCGGTCATACGCATCGACGTCGATCGGTGAACCGGTCTCCACGTAGTGGCTCACGTCGGCAATCGCCACCAGCAGGCGCCAGCCCTTGCCCTTGCCGACCTTCGCCGGCTCGCAATACACGGCGTCGTCGAAGTCGCGCGCGTCTTCGCCGTCGATCGTCACCAGCGGCACGTCGCGCAAGTCGACGCGGTGCTTGTGGTCGGCGGCCCGCACGTGGTCCGGCAGCGCGCGCGCCTGGGCGAGTGCGGCATCGGAAAACTCGTGCGGCACGCCGTACTTGCGCACCGCGATCTCGATCTCCATGCCGGGGTCGTCGATCTCACCCAGCACTTCCTTCACGCGGCCCACCGGTTGACCGTACAGCGCGGGCGGCTCGGTCAATTGCACCACCACCACCTGGCCGGGCTTGGCCGATCCGGTGGCGCCCTTGGGGATCAGCACGTCCTGCCCGTAGCGCTTGTCCTCGGGGGCGACGAGCCACACACCGCTTTCCTGCAACAGGCGCCCGATGATGGGGGAGTCGGAGCGTTCGACGATTTCGGTCACGCGCCCTTCGGGGCGCCCCTTGCGGTCCAGCCGCACGATGCGGGCCTTGACCCGGTCCTTGTGCAACACCGCGCGCATCTCGTTGGAGGGCAGGTAAATGTCGGCCTGGCCATCGTCGCGGATCACAAAACCGTGTCCATCGCGATGTCCGGAAACGACACCTTCATATTCGGCCAACAGGCTGTTTTTTTCGTTCACTTTTTGGATCGCTTTTTTTCTCTGCTATACTTCTGGTTTTCCTGAAAGCCCAGGTGGCGGAATTGGTAGACGCACTAGTTTCAGGTACTAGCGAGTAACATCGTGGAGGTTCGAGTCCTCTCCTGGGCACCAATCATAAAGGGCTTGCAAACGTGATGTTTGCAAGCCCTTTTCTTTTGCCTTATCAAGATGCAAAGCCTGCAAGCAGGCTTTGCGCATACGGTTGAGTTGCTTCACATTCTGAAGCACCCGATGTGGCCGGCGAGTGTGCAGTCCGGCCATCGCAGTCACCGTCAAACCGGGACCGCCAACAGGTCGTGTCCCTGTGCCGCGACCACACGCGCCTTGGTGAATTCGCCGACCTTCATGGTCTTGCTGATCTTCTCTGGCGGCAGCAGCCGCACCACACCATCGATCTCCGGCGCATCGGCGTAACTGCGTCCGATGCCGCCCTTCTTGCCCAGGCTCGGCGCGGAATCCACCAGCACCTGCATGGTCGCGCCCACGCGCTGCTGCAGCTTCTCGGCCGACACGGCCTCGGCCACCGCCATGAAGCGCGCCCGGCGTTCTTCCCGCACGGCATCGGGCACGGCGTCCGGCAGCTCGTTGGCCGTGGCACCCGGCACCGGCGAATAGGCGAAGCAGCCGGCGCGGTCGATGCGCGCCTCGCGCACGAACTCCAGCAAGTGGTCGAACTCGGCCTCGGTCTCGCCAGGGAAGCCGGCAATGAAGGTGCTGCGCACCACGATCTGCGGGCAGAGCTCGCGCCAGCGCGCGATGCGCTCCAGGTTCTTCTCACCACTGGCGGGCCGCTTCATGCGGCGCAGCACGTCCGGATGGCTGTGCTGCAACGGCACGTCCAGGTAAGGCAGGCACAGGCCGTCGGCCATCAGCGGAATGATCTCGTCCACGTGCGGATACGGGTACACATAGTGCAGCCGCACCCAGGCGCCATAGCCCTGGGCCAGTTCACCCAGCGAGCGCACGAGATCGAACATGCGCGTCTTCACCGGCTTGCCATCCCAGAAGCCGGTGCGGTACTTCACATCGACGCCATAGGCCGAGGTGTCCTGGCTCACCACCAACAGCTCCTTCACGCCAGACTCGAACAGCTTGCGCGCTTCGGTCAGCACGTCGCCGATCGGTCGGCTCACCAGATCGCCGCGCATGGACGGGATGATGCAGAACGTGCAGCGGTGGTTGCAGCCCTCACTGATCTTCAGGTAAGCGTAATGGCGCGGCGTGAGCTTGATGCCCTGCGGCGGCACCAGGTCCACGAAGGGGTCGTGCGGCTTGGGCAGGTGCTCGTGCACCGCCGTCATCACCTCGTGCGTGGCATGCGGGCCGGTCACGGCGAGCACGCTGGGGTGCATCTGCCGCACCAGGTTGCCGCCGCCCTCGCCTTCGCGCGCGCCCAGGCACCCGGTCACGATCACCTTGCCGTTCTCGGCCAGGGCTTCGCCAATGGTGTCCAGGCTCTCGCGAACGGCGTCGTCGATGAAGCCGCAGGTGTTGACGATCACCAGATCGGCACCGGCAAAGGTTTTGGAGGTTTGGTAACCCTCGGCGCTGAGTTGCGTGAGGATCAGTTCGGAGTCGGTCAGCGCCTTGGGGCAACCCAGGCTGACGAACCCGACTTTGGGTGTTTTGGCGGCGGAGGCGGTGTCGTAAGTCATTGTTTCCATTTGAATTCCGCCGGGCTACCTGGCTGAAGAGCGTGGTCCGTTATTGTAAGGCGGCGCGTCGATTTGGCCGGCAGCACATTCCTTGGCCCCTCGCCGGCAGCGGTCGGCCAGACAGGCACGGGCACCGGCACGCGGATTGCCACACACCAGCGGCATGACACGGACCACACCTTCCCTCCACATCGGCACCGCAGGCTGGGGCCTACCGCGAGCGGTGGCCGAGGCATTTCCGGGCGACGGAGCGCTGCTGGAGCGCTATGCACGGGTGCTGGGCTGCACGGAAATCAACACCACCTTCAGCCGCACCCACCGCGCGGACACCTTCGAGCGCTGGGCGATGCAGACACCGACCGGTTTCCGCTTCTCGGTGAAGCTGCCCAAGGCTTTCACGCACGTGGCGCGGCTGAAGGTTCCACCCCGGGAGGTGGGCGCCTTCGTTTCGTCGCTGGCGGGACTCGGCGAGCGCCTGGCGGTGTTGCTGGTGCAACTGCCGCCATCGTTGGGATTCGATCCCGAGGTGGCACGCGACTTCTTTCGCTCGGTGCGCGCGGAATACCCGGGTGCGGTCGTCTGCGAACCGAGGCATCCCACCTGGTTCACGGCGGTGGCCGAGCGCTTGCTGGTGGAGCAGGGCATCGGTCGCGTGGTCGCGGATCCGCCCAAACCTGCCGGCGCCGGGGAGCCAGGCGGCTGGCTCGGCGAGCGCGGAGACGGCCAGGGTGCCGTCGTCTACTGCCGTTGGCACGGCTCGCCACGCATGTATTGGTCGGCTTACGACGACGACTGGCTTGAGGCCAGGGCGCGGGAGTTGTTGAACTGGCCAGCGACCACCCAAGTCTGGTGCATCTTCGACAACACGGCGGCGGGCGCAGCAGCCGACGACGCGCTGCGGCTGGCAGCGAGAATGGCGAGACTCAGCGCTTGAGCCCCAGCGCCGCCAGCATCTGCTCACTGTTCTTCTGCATCTGCTCCTGCATCTGCGTGAAGGCGGTGCGCGACTGCTCCAGGTAGGTGCCCATCATGCCCTGCATCATGGGCGACTGCACGTTCATGAACTGCTTCCAGGCTTCCGGGTTGACGCCCGTGGACTGCTCGGCCATCTTGTGCTGCAGGTCCATGAAGATCTGGACGTTCTTTTCGAGGTAGGCGCCCATGAAATCCTGCATGGCATGGCCATAGAACCGGATGATGTTGGCCAGCACCTGCTCGGTGAAGATCGGAACGCCCGCCGTCTCTTCTTCCAGGATGATCTGCAGCAGGATGCTGCGCGTGAGGTCGTCGTTGGTCTTGGCGTCCCGAACCACGAAGGGCTCGTTGTCCATGACCAGCGACTTCACTTCGGCCAGCGTGATGTACGACGAGGTGTCGGTGTCGTAGAGACGCCGGTTCGGGTACTTCTTGATCACACGCACGGCGGGCGCACGTTCGCTGCCGCTACCGGCCTTGGTTTTTTGCACTGCGGGACTTTCTGGAAGGAACGGGCGAACAAGGCCCGTCGTCTGCGGGAAGGATACGGCACATTCTAAAAACCCACCCCTGGGCCGCAAGCATGGGTTTTCCCTGTGCGGGGAGCCTTGCGAGACAGCGTCCGGCGATGCCCTGGCGCCGGACAGACGAAAAAAAAGCAGACTGCGGGGTCTGCTTTCTGTTTCCGGGGCCTGGTTGACCCCGAAGAAGTTTGGTAGGCGCGATTGGACTCGAACCAACGACCCCCACCATGTCAAGGTGGTGCTCTAACCAGCTGAGCTACGCGCCTACAAACGATTCGAAGCCTCGCAGTATAGCAGTGTTCCGGGGGACTTCTGGCCGACCCATCACATCATTTGCGGCGCACCACCCGCACACCCGGCACATCGCCCACCACGGACATGGCCCGCAGCACCTGTCGGGCGTCCGACACCTCGATGGTGAAAGTCATCCAGGCCACGTCCTTGACCGACTGGGTCTGCACCCCGATCACATTCATCTTCTCGCGGGCGAACACGTCCGAAATGTCACGCAGCAGGCCCTGGCGGTCCTGCGCCTCGATGGCCACGTCCACCGGGTACACGGCCGCGCGGCCATCCCGATCCGGAGCGACCTGACCACTCCACTGCACCTCGATCACGCGGTCCGGGTTCTTGCGCTGCAGGTGGGCGAAATCGCTGCAATCGGCGCGGTGGATGCTCACGCCCTTGCCGCGCGTCACGAAACCGCCGATGTCGTCCGGTGGCGCCGGCTTGCAGCACTTGGCCAGTTGCGTCATGAGCGAATCCACCCCGACCACCAGCACCCCGCCGCTGGGCTGGCTGGAGGACTTGCGCGGCTTCTTGAGCCACACGGGAATTTCGGACGGAACCTCGGGCTCGGGCGGGCGCAGGTGCGTCTCGATGGCCCGCAGCGACAGTTCGTCCTTGCCCACCTGCTCGAAGAGCTCCTGCGCGGAAGCCAGGCCCATGGACACGGCAAGGTCGTCGAACTTCAGCGCGGTCTTTCCCTCGCGCTGCAGCAGTTTTTCCACCGCCTCGCGCCCGCGCGCCATGGTCTCCTCCATGGCCTGCGCGTTGAACCATGCGCGCACCTTGCTCTTGGCCCGGTGGCTGACGAGGTAGCCCAGTTCGGCATTGAGCCAGTCGCGCGACGGCCCGCCCTCTTTCGCGGCGGTGATTTCCACCGTCTGCCCGTTCTGCAGGGGCGTGTTGAGCGTGACCATGGCGCCATCGACGCGCGCCCCCCGGCAGCGGTGGCCGAGGTCGGTGTGCACGCTGTAGGCGAAGTCCACCGCCGTGGCGCCCTGGGGCAGTTCGACGATGGCCGCATCGGGCGTGAGCACGTAGATGCGATCGTCGAACAGCCCCTGCGCGGTGCCGCTCAGGTCGCGCTCCCAGGCCAGCAGCTGGCGCAGCACCGCGATCTTGGCGTCGTACTCCGAGCTGGCCGAGACGCCGGCATAACCCTTGGCTCCCGCCTCCTTGTACGCCCAATGCGCGGCCACGCCGTGTTCGGCATGGTCGTGCATGGCCTGGGTGCGGATCTGGATCTCGAAGGCCCGGCCCTGCTCATCGCGCACCACCGTGTGCAGCGACTGGTAGCCGTTCGGTTTGGGTTTGGCGATGTAGTCGTCGAATTCGTCGGCCACCGGCACATAGTTCGCATGCACATGGGCCAGCGCGGTGTAGCAATCATCGCGGCCGGGCACGATCACGCGCAGCGCGCGGATGTCGAACACCTGGTCGAAGTCCAGCGACTTGCCGCGCATCTTCTTGACGATGCTGTAGATGTGCTTGGGCCGTCCCTGCACGGAAGCGGCCACGCCCTGGCGTTGCAGCTCGGCCTCGAGCTGCTGGCGCACCTGCTCCACATGGGCTTCGCGTTCGGCGCGTTTCTCGTCCAGCAGCCGGGCCACGTGCTTGTAGGTCTGCGGCTCCAGGAAACGGAAGGCCAGGTCCTCCATTTCCCACTTGATCTGCCAGATGCCCAGGCGGTTGGCCAGCGGCGCGAAGACGTGCAGCGACTCGCTGGCGAGCGCGTCACCAGGCTCTCCCTTGCAGGCGGCGAAGTAGCGCAGGGTCTGCAGCCGGGACGCCAGGCGCAGCATGACCACGCGCAGGTCGCGCGAGAAGGCCAGCAGCATCTTGCGCACGTTCTCGGTCTGGCTCGCGGCCAGCTCGGACACCGGCGCCTTGCCGGGCGTGGCCACGGGCAGGGCCTGTTCCTGCGCCGCCTGGCGTTCCTCTTCCTTCTTGGCCAGCACCTCGGCCGACTTGATCCGGGCCTGGCGCTGCAACTGCACCAGCTTGGTGGTCTCCAGCGCCAGCGCCGCGAAGTTGTCGCCAAACGCCTTGGCGATCACCTCTTGCGGGCGGTTCAGGTGCTGGCAGGCGTACACCAGATACGCCGCCGCCTGCATCGCCTCGGAGCCGCCGATGTCGTGCAGCACGCCGGCCACGGCATCGGCGTGCGCCAGGGTGTTCTCGCCGGTGTCGAGCTGTTCGCTGCCCAGCAAGGGTTCCGCGAACGCGCGCGCGCGGGCCAGTGCGTTGGCCTGCTTGGGCAGGCTGTCGGAAGTGGCCGCCACGATCGCCGAGGGCACGGCCGGCGCGCGCTCGATGAGGGTGGCCGCATGGGAGGCCTCGGACGAGGTCGGGGAAATCACACGTTTCATGAATCGCTCAACAACCAACCGCTCAGTTGGACCAGAGGAAGTCCCGGACGGCGGCCACCTGATCATCGGCCACCAGCGTCGGCGCGTGGCCCACGCCCTCAAAAACCACACAGCGCGCCCTGGGACCGCGCCGCCCCATCTCGGCGGCGGTGGCTTCGGAGAGCAGGTCCGACTGCCCGCCGCGCAGCAGCAGGGTGGGCGCGGTGATGGTGTCGTACAGCTGCCAGAGGGTGGCCTCGCCGTCGCGGGCGATCTGCCGGGCCTGTGCCTCGTCGGCCATGCCGGTCAGGGCCTTGACGGGCATGGCGATGGCCGGGTCGTAGTGCAGCCACCAGCGCCCGTCGCGCTCGCGCAGCAGCGGCAGGGACAGCGCCCGCCATTGCGCCGGCGTGTGGGGGCCGAAGCCGGTGGAAATCGAGGCCAGGTAATCCAGGGCCGCCTGCTCGCTGTCGAACGAGGGGTTCTGCCCCAGGTAGGTGCTGATGCGCTGCAGTGCCTCCCACTGGATGGCCGGCCCCACATCGTTGAGCACCAGGCGGCGTGGTGCCAGGGCGGGCTGGGCCGCGATCGCCATGCCGATCAGACCGCCCATGCTGGTGCCGACCCAGTCGATCACGGCCTTCGGGTTCGCTGCGCGCACATGCATCAGCAGCGCCGCCAGGTCGGCCGCGTAGGTGGGCACCTGGTAGGCCATGGGATCGGCCAACCAGTCGCTGTGGCCGCGCCCGGTCACGTCGACCGCGATCACGCGGCAGCGGTCGACCAGGGCGCGCGCCAGGGTGTCGAAGTCGCGCCCCTGGCGCGAGAGACCGTGCACGCAAACCACCACATGGCGGTGGTCGCCCGAGGCGCTGGCCCAGTCCCAATAGGCCATGCGGCGCGGCTCGCCGGTGCGGGCCACGGGCCCGGTGACGGGAAGGTATTGGAGGTTCGGTTCTTGCATGGTGTGACAGTGCGAAGCGGGCGCCTGGAGGCGTCCGTGATAATGCCTTGAGCGCTTTTCAACCCATCGTACTGGAACTGGAGTTCACTTCATGCTTGCCAACAAGACCGCCCTCGTCACCGGCTCCACCAGCGGCATCGGCCTGGGCATTGCCAAGGCCCTGGCGCGCCAGGGTGCCAACATCGTGCTCAACGGTTTCGGCGATGCCGAAGGCCCCAAGGCGGAGATCGCTGCGCTGGGGGCCAAGGTCGCCTACCACGGCGCCGACATGAGCAAACCGGCGGAGATCGAGGCCATGATGGCCTTCGCGGCCAGCACCTTCGGCCAGGTGGACATCCTGGTGAACAACGCGGGCATCCAGCACGTCGCGCGCGTGGAAGACTTTCCCGTCGAGCGCTGGGACGCGGTCATCGCCATCAACCTCAGCAGCGCCTTCCACGCCAGCCGCCTGGCCCTGCCCGCGATGCTCAAGTCCAACTGGGGCCGCATCATCAACGTGGCGTCGGTGCATGGGCTGGTGGGTTCGGCCGAGAAGTCGGCCTACGTCGCGGCCAAGCACGGCATCGTGGGCCTGACCAAGGTCACGGCGCTGGAGAACGCCACCACCGGCGTCACCTGCAACGCGATCTGCCCGGGCTGGGTGCTCACCCCGCTGGTGCAGAAACAGGTGGACGCCAAGGCTGCGGCGCAAGGCATTTCCAACGCGGACGCCACCAAACAGCTGCTGGGCGAAAAAGAGCCGTCCATGCAGTTCACCACCCCGGAAGAACTGGGCGAGCTGGCGGTGTTCTTCTGCTCGGCGGCCGGCAACAACGTGCGGGGCGTGGCCTGGAACATGGACGGCGGCTGGGCCGCCCAGTAACAGCAGCCCCCCCGCCGCGCTTCGCGCGTCCCACTCCAGGGGGGGCGCCAGCGGCCCGGCAAAGCCGGTTCCGCGGCACCTCTGGACCGCGCCGTCTCAGGCGCAGAAGTTGTCTATTTCAGCTGGATCGAGCCCGACACGGTGACGTTGACCGTGGACTTGCCGGCTTCCACCGGCACTGCTGCGTCCGACATCGCGGCCTTGGCTTCCATGGCCATGGCGCGCGGCTGGAACGGGCGCACTTCCTGGTCGGCCGAACTCACATTGATTTCGCGCAGGCTGTAGCCGGAGAAACCGAAGCCCTTGCTGACTTCATCGGCCCGGGCCTTGAAGCGCTCGATGGCCAGCGCCTGCACATCGGACTCGAGCTTGCGGCGTGCGTCGCGCGAGAGCGAGAAGCTGGTGCCCGACATGGTCAGGGTCTGGATCTTGCCGGCCGTGGCGCTGATGAGGGCGAAGTCGCGCCCTTCGAGCACCAGTTCGGTGCTGCCCTGCCAGCCGTTGATCTTGCCGTTGCTGCTGTAGCGCGGATACAGGCTGAACTGGCCGGTGCGGACCTCCAGCTGCTGCGGCTTGGCGTTGGCGCGGGCCACGGCCAGCGCGGCGTCGAGTGCCTGCTTGAGCTGGTTCTGCACCGTCACGGCGTCGCTGCCCTCGCGCGTGGTGTTCAGGCTCATGCTCAGCCAGTCCTGGGGCACCTCCAGGAAACCGCTGGCGGCGATGTTCACCACGTTGGCGGGCACGGGCACCGTGACCTGGGCCATCGCCGAAGCGCTCAAGCCCAGCCCGAGGGCCAGCACGGAGGAGAGAAGAAAGCGGGAAGAAGAGGAAGAGGAACCGGAGAAACGACGCGAGGAAAACAGGGTCATGGTTTGAACTTGAAGTCGTGATGCGGCTGGTCGCGAAGCTGTTCGCGCAGACGCTGGCGCTCTTCCACCGAAAGTCGGTAGGGTTTGCGGCTGTCGTCCATGTCATCGAAGGGCTGTCGCAGCGCATCGCGCAAGCGCATCGTGCTGCGTGGGTCGCTTTCGTCGGCCGAGATCGGCATGACGGCCACCGGCGCATCCGAGGGCATCGGATGCACGCGCTGGTCGCCCGGCGCGGCATAGGCCGAACCCAGGGTGACTAGCAACAAACCACTCGACAGATACGATTTCATGGTGCACTCAAGTATGGTCAATTCGCCGATTGTGTGATGTGGGCGAGGTGAAGCGGCGGAGTATGCGGGCAACATCTGTAACAGCGTGTCATAAAAATAAAAAATGAGTGCTGACAAGCACTTGGCGCTGCCACAATCGAGTTTGTTACATTTAACGGAAGTTGCTCCCATGCCACAAACCACTGTCCGTCCCAACAAAGTGCTGGTCGTCGACGACGACGTCCGCATCCGCGACCTGCTGCGCCGCTACCTCATGCAGGAAGGCTTCGAGGTCATGCTGGCCGAAGACGGCAAGGCCCTCAACCGGGTTCTGCAACGCGACTCGGTCGACATCATCGTGCTCGACCTGATGATGCCCGGCGAAGACGGCCTGTCGATCTGCCGCCGCCTGCGCGCCAATGGCGACCGCACGCCCATCATCATGCTCACCGCCAAGAGCGAGGATGTGGACCGCATCGTGGGCCTGGAAGTCGGCGCCGACGATTACCTGGGCAAACCCTTCAACCCGCGCGAGCTGCTGGCCCGCATCCACGCCGTGCTGCGCCGCCGCCCGCCCACCGAGGTGCCGGGTGCACCGTCGCAGGACCAGGAAGTGGTGAAGTTCGGCCCGTTCGAGTTCGACCTGAGCCTGCGCACCCTGCGCAAGGAAGGCGCCGACCTGCCGCTGACCACCGGCGAATTCGCCATGCTCAAGGCCCTGGTGCGCCACCCGCGCCAGCCCCTGTCGCGCGAAAAACTGGCCCAGCTGGCGCGCGGCCGCGAGTTCGAGCCCTTTGACCGCAGCCTGGACGTGCAGGTCTCCCGCCTGCGCAAGCTGATCGAAGAGGACGCCGCGTCGCCGCGTTACCTGCAGACCGTCTGGGGCGTGGGTTATGTCTTCGTGCCCGATGGCAATGCCTGATGTCCGACGAGTCACGCGTTCCGTTCGAGACCCAGCCAGCCTCGCTGGAGACAGCGCCCGCCCCGCTGGACATGCGTCCTTCGCGGGGCGTGAGCCTGTTCTGGCGCACGTTCTTCTTTCTTGCCCTGCTGCTGGTCGGCTGCACCGTCGCCTGGCTGCAGACCTTCCGCGCGCTGGAGTACGAGCCGCGGGCGCTGCAGAGCGCGAACCAGCTGGCCTCGCTGGTCAACCTCAGCCGGGCCGCCCTGGTGCACTCGGACGCCATCGCCCGGGTCTCGCTGATCAAGACCTTGGCCAGCGAGGAAGGCCTGCGCATCGCACCGCGTGAGCCCACCGACACCTTCCGCCTCTACAACACCGATGCACTGAGCCGCAACGTGGCCGAGCGCCTGCGGGGCCGCCTCGGGCCCGACACCCTGGTGGCGCGCGAAGTCAATGGCGCGCCAGGCCTGTGGATCGGCTTCACCATCGACGGCGATCCCTACTGGCTGCTCACCGACCCCTCGCGCATCGGCCCGGTGGCGGGCACCACCTGGCTGATCTGGCTGGGCACCGCCGCCCTGCTCTCGCTCACGGGCGCGGCGCTGATCGCGCGCCTGATCAACCGGCCACTGAAGAAGCTCTCGTTCGCGGCCAGCCGCGTGCGCGAAGGCGATTTCAACGCGAGCCAGCTCAACGAAGCCGTGGCCACCAGCGAGATCCGCGAGGTCAACATCGGCTTCAACCGCATGGCCCAGCGGCTCTCCAAGATCGAGCAGGACCGGGCCCTGATGCTCGCCGGCATCTCGCACGACCTGCGCACGCCGCTGGCCCGCCTGCGCCTGGAAACCGAGATGAGCGTGGACGACGCGCAGGCGCGCGAGCACATGGCGGCCGACATCGACCAGGTCAACGCCATCATCGACAAGTTCCTCGACTACGCCCGCCCCGACCACCTCAAGCCCGAGCGCGTGAGCCTCAACCAGGTGGTGGACGCCGCGATCTTCTCGGTCGGCCAGGACCCGAACACCTACATCACCACCAACATCCCGCGCGACACCGCCGTGATGGGCGACGCGGTGGAACTGCAGCGCGTGTTCTCCAACCTGATCGAGAACGCCATGCGTTACGGGCGCGACCCGGAAACCGGCATCGCCAAGATCGACATCGCGGCCAAGGCCAAGGACGACGACGTGCTGGTCAAGCTGCGCGACCACGGGCAAGGCGTCAACCCGGAGCAGCTCGAACAGCTGACCCAGCCGTTCTACCGGGGCGACGTCTCGCGCAGCGCGGCCACCGGCACCGGCCTGGGCCTGGCCATCGTGGACCGCGCCATCGCGCGCATGGGCGGCCGTTTCGCGCTGGCCAACAGCAGCACCGGGGGCCTCGCGGCCCACATGAAACTGGTCAAGGCGCCGTCTTGACGAGCAGCGCCACCGCGCGCGCCTCGATCGACAGGCCCTGCCCCACGGGGCCGATCTTCTCGGCCGTCTTGGCCTTCACGTTGACCTGACCGGTCGCCAGCCCCAGCGTGCGGGCGATGCCTTCGCACATGGCGGCGATGTGGGGCGCGAGCTTGGGCGCCTGCGCGATCACGGTGCTGTCGATGTTGCCGATCTCGAAACCCGCCTCGCGCACCCGGCGCGCCGCTTCGGCCAGCAACACGCTGGAGTCGGCGCCTTTGAAACGTTCGTCGGTGTCGGGGAAATGGTGGCCGATGTCACCCAGCGCCGCCGCACCCAGCAGCGCGTCGGTGATGGCGTGCAGCAGCACGTCGGCATCGGAATGGCCGAGCAGCCCCTGGCTGTGGGGAATGCGCACGCCGCCGATGATGAGCGGCCGCCCGGGCACCAGCGCGTGCACGTCCCAGCCCTCGCCGATGCGGAACGAAGGAACGGTGTTGGGATTCATGAACGGCTCCTGAGCACGGCTTCGGCGAGCGCGAAGTCTTCGGGGTAAGTGACTTTGAAGTTCTGCGCGCTGCCGCGCACCAGCAGCGGCCGGTGGCCCGCCATCTCCATGGCGCTGGCCTCGTCGGTCACACCGGCGAAGCCGCCGGGCGCCGTGGCCGCCAGCGCGGCCTGCAAGGCACCCAGGCGAAACATCTGCGGCGTCTGCGCCAGCCACTTGTCGGCGCGCTCCACCGTGGCCGCCACGCGCCCACCCGTTTCGGCCTTGAGCGTGTCCGGCAAGGGCAGCGCCAGCAGGCCGCCCACGGCATCGTTCCAGCAGGCGTCGATCAGGGCATCCACCTGAGCCGGCGTGACGAGGCAGCGCGCGGCGTCGTGCACCAGCACCCAGTCGTCCGTCCGGGCGCCCTGCTCGCTCAAGGCCTGCAGGCCGTTGAACACGCTCTCGGCGCGCGTGGCCCCGCCGCGGCGCGCCAGCGTGGTGCCCACGGGCTGCGAGGTCCAGAAGCCATCGTCGGGCGCGATGACGACCACGCAGCCTTGCAGGCGCGCCACGGCGCGCAAGGCCGCCAGGGTGTGCATCACCATGGGCTGGCCGGCGATCGGCTGGTACTGCTTGGGGATGTCGGTGCCGGCCCGGGTGCCGGTGCCCGCACAGGGCAGCAGCGCATGGCATCGGGGAGCGCTCGGGCGGGTCAATTCGGTGTCGGCATGGGGCATGGTGTGCCTGCATTCTAAAATCAGCCCTCACACCCCCGCCCTCCCGGTCGGGGGTGTTCGTCATGGCCGCATTGGCCCACCACGCACTCAAGTCCACCCCGCACGCCCCTCCATCTCCCATGGACTTGCCCAAACTCACCCCCGGCAAACGCCACACCGTGCCGCATCCCGGCGGCTCGGCCGATGCCCTGATGCTGGCCCAGCTGGGCGAGCGCGAAAAAGCCGCCGGCCGACTCACCGCCATCGTCACCGCCGACGCCAACGACGCGCAGCGGCTGATCGACGAGATGGCGTTCTTCGCGCCCGGCCTGCGCTGCGCCCTCTTCCCCGACTGGGAAACGCTGCCCTACGACACCTTCTCGCCGCACCAGGACCTGATCAGCGAACGCTTGGCCACGCTCTGGCGCATCTCGCAGCGCGACAAGGACACCGGCGCCGACGTGGTGCTCGTCCCCGCCACCACCGCGCTGTACCGGCTCGCGCCGCCGTCCTTTCTGGCCGGCTACACCTTCCACTTCAAGGTCAAGCAGAAGCTCGACGAAGCCAGGCTCAAGGGCCAGCTGACCCTGGCGGGTTACCAGCACGTGACGCAGGTCGTGAGCCCCGGCGAGTACGCGGTGCGCGGCGGCCTGATCGACCTCTTCCCCATGGGCAGCTTGGTGCCCTACCGGGTGGACCTGTTCGACGACGAGATCGACAGCATCCGCACCTTCGACCCCGACAGCCAGCGCAGCCTGTACCCGGTGAACGAGGTGCGGCTGCTGCCCGGGCGCGAGTTCCCGATGGACGACGCGGCGCGCGCCAAATTCCGCAGCCGCTGGCGCGAGCTGCTCGAAGGCGACCCGACCAAGAGCCGCATCTACAAGGACATCGGCAACGGCGTGGCCACCGCCGGCATCGAGTACTACCTGCCGCTGTTCTTCGACGACACCGCCACCGTGTTCGACTACCTCGGCGCGGACACGACCGTGGTGCTGCATGGCGACCTGGAGCCCGCCTTCCAGCGCTTCTGGCAGGACACCAAGGACCGCCACCGCCTGCTGCGCGGCGACACCGAGCGGCCGGTGCTGCCGCCCGAAGCCCTGTTCCTGGGCACCGAGCAGTTCTACACCCGCGCCAACCAGCACGCGCAGTACGTGGTGCGCCCGGCGAAGCAGGAGATCGAACACGGCGCGCACGTGCAGAAGCTGGGCGACCTGTCCGTGGTGCGCGGCGCCGAAGACCCGCTCTCGCGCCTGCAGGCCCACATCCGCAACACCGCGCACCGCGTGCTGCTGCTGGCCGAAAGCGATGGCCGGCGCGAGAGCCTGCTGGACTTCCTGCGCGCCAGCGGCGTCCACCCGCCGGCCTTCGACTCGCTCGCCGAGTTCCAGGCCAGCGAAGAAAAGACCGGCATCGCCACCGCCGCGCTCGCGGTCGGCTTCTCCTGGCTGGACGACGGCATCGACTTCGTCACCGAGACCGAGCTCTTCGCCGCCGGCCCCACCACGCGCCGGCGCAAGAAGCAGGAACAGGTCAGCGACGTCGACGCGCTGATCAAGGACCTGTCCGAGCTCAACCTGGGCGACCCCGTGGTGCACAACGCGCACGGCATCGGCCGCTACCGCGGCCTGGTGAACATGGACATGGGGGAGAAAAACCCCGACGGCAGCCCCGCGCTGCAGGAATTCCTGCACCTGGAGTACGCCGACAAGGCCGTGCTCTATGTGCCGGTGAGCCAGTTGCAGCTGATCGGCCGCTACACCGGCGTGAGCGCCGACGAGGCGCCGCTGCACAAGCTGGGCAGCGGCCAGTGGGAAAAGGCCAAGCGCAAGGCGGCCGAGCAGGTGCGCGACGCCGCCGCCGAGCTGCTCAACATCTACGCCCGCCGCGCCGCGCGCCAGGGCCATGCGTTCCGCTACTCGGCGCAGGACTACGAGGTGTTCGCCAACGACTTCGGCTTCGAGGAGACCGCCGACCAGCGTGGCGCCATCCACGCCGTGATCCAGGACATGATCAGCCCGCGCCCCATGGACCGCCTGGTCTGCGGCGACGTGGGCTTCGGCAAGACCGAGGTCGCCCTGCGCGCCGCCTTCGTGGCCGTCACCGGTGGGCGCCAGGTGGCCTTCCTCGCGCCCACCACGCTGCTGGCCGAACAGCACTTCCAGACCCTGTCCGACCGCTTCTCCAAGTGGCCGGTGAAGGTGGCCGAGATGAGCCGCTTCCGCTCGGCCAAGGAAATCACCGCCGCCGCCAAGGGCCTGGCCGACGGCTCGGTGGACATCGTGGTCGGCACGCACAAGCTGCTCAGCGAAAGCGTGAAGTTCAAGGACCTGGGCCTGCTCATCATCGACGAGGAACACCGCTTCGGCGTGCGCCACAAGGAGGCGATGAAGGCCTTGCGCGCCGAGGTCGACGTGCTCACGCTCACCGCCACGCCGATCCCGCGCACGCTGGGCATGGCGCTCGAAGGCCTGCGCGATCTCTCCGTGATCGCCACCGCGCCGCAGCGCCGCCTGGCCATCAAGACCTTCGTGCGCAACGAGGGCAACGGCGTGATCCGCGAGGCCGTGCTGCGCGAACTCAAGCGCGGCGGGCAGGTCTACTTCCTGCACAACGAGGTCGAGACCATCGAGAACCGGCGCCAGAAGCTGGAGGAGATATTGCCCGAGGCGCGCATCGCCATCGCGCACGGCCAGATGCCCGAACGCGACCTGGAGCGCGTGATGCGCGACTTCGTGGCGCAGCGCTTCAACGTGCTGCTGTGCTCCACCATCATCGAGACCGGCATCGACGTGCCCACGGCCAACACCATCGTGATGAGCCGCGCCGACAAGTTCGGCCTGGCACAGCTGCACCAGCTGCGCGGCCGCGTGGGCCGCAGCCACCACCAGGCCTACGCCTACCTCATGGTCCCCGACATCGAAGGCCTGACCAAGCAGGCGGCGCAGCGACTGGACGCGATCCAGCAGATGGAGGAACTTGGCAGCGGCTTCTACCTGGCGATGCACGACCTGGAGATCCGCGGCGCGGGCGAGGTGCTGGGCGAGAACCAGAGCGGCAACATGCTGGAGGTGGGCTTCCAGCTCTACAACGAGATGCTGTCCGAAGCGGTGAGTTCGCTCAAGGCCGGTCGCGAGCCCGACCTGCTCTCGCCGCTGTCGGTCACCACCGACATCAACCTGCACGCCCCGGCCTTGCTGCCCAACGACTACTGCGGCGACGTGCACCTGCGCCTGTCGTTCTACAAGAAGCTGGCCACCGCGAAGAACACCGACCAGGTCGATGCACTGCTCGAGGAAATCGTGGACCGCTTCGGCAAGCTGCCACCCCAGGCGCAGACGCTGATCGACGTGCACCGCCTGCGCTGCATCAGCACGCCCTACGGTGTCGTCAAGGTCGATGCGGCACCGGGCGTGACGAACATCACCTTCCGCGCCAACCCGCCGTTCGAGCCGATGCGCATCATCGAACTGATCCAGAAGAACCGCCACATCAAGCTCGCCGGCAACGACAAGCTGCGCATCGAGCGCCCCCTGCCCGAGGTGAAGGACCGCGTGCAGCTGGTGCGCGACGTGCTGCGCAGCCTGGGCCAGCCGCTGCAGGCGAAGGCCCCCGCGCCGGCCCCGTAGGTCCCCACCGAGGGTGGGCCGGGCCCGATACCCAACGGCATGGTTTTTGCGTAAAACGGCATGGCCACCTTCCCTGGTGGCCCTGTCCCTTTCACCGCACAAACACACCGATACGGAGCCCACCA
This sequence comes from Hydrogenophaga sp. GW823-FHT04C09, assembly GCF_058796355.1. Lineage (NCBI taxonomy): Bacteria > Pseudomonadati > Pseudomonadota > Betaproteobacteria > Burkholderiales > Comamonadaceae > Hydrogenophaga > Hydrogenophaga sp. GW823-FHT04C09. The sequence goes on from NZ_JBXAIO010000001.1 coordinate 445,282, forward strand.
TGCCGACCCGACGCACCGCGCTGCACATCGCCAGCGCCCTTCTTGCGCTCGCCCTCTCTGGCCCCACGCTGGCGCAGGGCAGCTACCCGGACCACGTGGTGAAGGTCATCGTCGGCCTGCCGGCGGGCGGCAGCGCCGACATGATCGCGCGCATGCTGGGCCAGAAGCTCAACGCCCAGTTCGGCCAGCCCTTCGTGATCGAGAACCGCGCGGGCGGCTCGGGCCAGATCGGCATGCCGGCGGTTGCCAGGGCCGCGGCCGACGGCTACACCCTCACCGTGTCGCCCGCCTCCTTCCTGACCACGAACAAGAGCATCTTCAAGACCCTGCCCTACGACCCCGAGGCCGACTTCATGCCGATCTCGCGGCTGGTGAACCAGCCCATGGTGCTGGTGGTCAAGGACAGGCAGAAGTACCCGACCGCCGCCGCCTTCCTCGCCGCCGCCAAGGCCGCGCCGGGCAAGATCAGCTACGCCTCGTCGGGCGACGGCAGCCCGCAGCACCTGGGTGGGCTGATGTTCGAGACCCGCAGCCAGGCCCGCATGCTGCATGTGCCCTACAAGGGCGGCGCGCTCGCGGTCAACGACACCCTCGCCGGCAACGTGGACGCGATGTTCGCCGTGCTGCCCGAGGCCCTGCCGCACATCCAGGCCGGCAAGCTCCATGCGCTGGGCCTGATGAGCCTCCAACGCTCGCCCGTCCTGCCGGACGTGCCCACCATGGCCGAAGGCGGTCTGGCCAACCTCAACCTCTCGGCCTGGGTCGCCATCCTGGCGCCAGCCAAGACCCCGCGCCCCATCATCGACCAGCTCAACCGCGCGGTGAACACCGCCATGGACGCCGAATTCAAGGCCAAGCTGGCAGCCAGCGGCATCGAGGTGGCCCCCAGCACGCCGGAAGAATTGCAGCGCATCATCTCGGCCGACATCAAGCTGCACGCCGAACTGGTCAAGGCCGCCGGCCTCACGCCACAGTAAGGGCTTGTGCATGGCTGGGATAATCCCGGCCATGACACAAGCTCCCGCCACCGCCACCGAATTCGCCCCCGGCCTCACCGTCCAGGGCTTCACCCCGCCGCTCAAACTCAGCGACTTCAAGCTCATCGCCTTCGACATGGACTCCACGCTCATCAGCATCGAGTGCGTGGACGAGATCGCCGACGCCGTGGGCAAGAAGGCCGAGGTGGCCGCCATCACCGAGGCCGCCATGCGCGGCGAGATCACCGACTACAAGGACAGCCTGCGCAAGCGCGTGGCGCTGCTGCGCGGCGTGACCATCGCCGACATGGAGCAGATCTACACCGAGCGCCTGCGCATCAACCCCGGCGCGGCCGAGCTGGTGCGCGCCTGCAAGGCCGCCGGCTTGAAGGTGCTGCTGGTCTCGGGCGGTTTCACCTTCTTCAGCGAGCGCGTGCGCCAGACGCTGGGCATCGACTTCACGCGCGCCAACGTGCTCGAAGTGGAAAGCGGCCCGAACTGCGGCCAGCTCACGGGTTACATGGTGGACCAGCCCTGGGGCGACATCTGCGACGGTGCCGAGAAACGCCGCACGCTGCTCGAAGTGGCGTCGCTGCTGGGCATCGAGCCCTCGCAGTGCATCGCCATGGGCGACGGCGCCAACGACCTGCCCATGATGGGCGTGGCCGGCCTCTCGGTGGCGTACCACGCCAAACCCGCCGTGCGCGCGCAGGCCATGGTGGCCATCAACGAAGGCGGGCTCGACCGCCTGCTCGAAGTCCTGCGCTGAACACGCTGATGCCCATGACGTCACGCCTTGCCCGCTTCGCGCAGTCGCTGCGCCGGCGGTGGAAAAGCCACCTCGTCACCCTGGGCCTGGTGCTCGCGGTGCTGCTGGGCGTGCAGGCCTGGCAGACGCGCGATGTGCCGCGCGGCCCCGCGCCCGATCTGGCCCTCACCCTGGTTCAGCCCGACGGCAGCGAGCGCCGCACGACCCTGGCGCAATGGCGCGCTGACCACCCCGGCCAGCCCGTGGCCCTGCACGTGTGGGCAGAGTGGTGCCCCATCTGCCGCACGGAAGAACACAGCGTGACCCGGCTCTCGGCGGACTGGCCGGTGCTCACCATCGCCATGCAATCCGGTCAGGCCGGCCCCGTGGCCCGCGTGCTGGCGCAGCGGCAGTTGCCCTGGGCCACGGCGATCGATCCGCGCGGCGAGATCGCCCGCCAGCTCGGCTTCAAGGCCGTGCCGGCCTTCGTGGTGGTGGATGCCCAGGGCCGGCTGCGCACGCCCACGGCCGGCTACACCAGCGAGATCGGCATGCGGCTTCGGCTGTGGTGGGCGCGGCTGTTCTGAGCCCGGGCCTCAGCCGCCCACGCGTTTGACGGCGTGACCCTGGGATTTCAGCGCGGCCATCACCTTCTCGATGTGATCGCCCTGGATCTCGATCACGCCGTCCTTCACCGTGCCACCGGTTCCGCAGGCCGCCTTGAGCTGCTTGCCCAGCGCGGCCAAAGCCACCGCGTCCAGCGCCAGACCCTTGACCAGCGTGACCCCCTTGCCACCCCGGCCCTTGGTCTCGCGCGAGACGCGCACCACGCCATCGCCCGCCGGCACGGCGCTGGCCCGTTGCTTGCACACGCATTGCGCCACCGGCTGGCGGCAGTCGGGGCACATGCGGCCCGCATCGGTGGAGTAGACCAGGCCACCGGTCGAAAGCTTGTTCTTCATGGGGCCGCATCCTACCCGGGCCGGTACACTGCCCCGATCCATGCCATTCACCGCCCTGGGCCTCGCGCCCGCCCTCGCCCAAGCCGCCGCCGAACTCGGTTTCACCACGCCCACCCCGATCCAGCGTGAAGCCATTCCGGCCGTGCTGGCCGGCCATGACCTGCTCGCCACCGCGCAGACCGGCTCCGGCAAGACCGCGGCCTACGCCCTGCCCCTGCTGCAACGGCTCACCCAGGCCGCCACCCATTCGCCGCGCCGCGTGCGCGCGCTGGTGGTCGTGCCCACGCGCGAACTCGCGGCGCAGGCCGGCGAGGTGGTGCGCGCGCTGGCGCAGCATCTGCCGCGCCCGCCCAAGGTGGCCGTGGTGTTCGGCGGCGTGTCGATCAACCCGCAGATGATGGCGCTGCGCGGCGGCGCCGACGTGGTGGTCGCCACGCCCGGGCGCCTGCTCGACCTGGTGGAACACAACGCGCTGCGCCTGTCGGCCGTGGAGCTGCTGGTGCTCGACGAAGCCGACCGCCTGCTGGACCTGGGCTTCGCCGACGAACTCGCGCGCGTGCTCGCCTTGCTGCCCGTCCAGCGGCAGAACCTCTTCTTCTCGGCCACCTTCCCCTCGCCGGTGCAGGCACTGGCCGACGCGCTGCTGCACGACCCCTTGCGCATCGACGTGCCCGCCGCGCCGGCCGAGGCCGCGGTGATCCTGCAGCAGGCCTTTCTGGTCGACAGCACGCGCCGCACGCAGTTGCTGCGCCAGCTCATCAAGGACCAGGGCTGGCAGCGCGTGCTGGTGTTCGTGGCCACGCAGTACGCGGCCGAGCGCGTGGCCGCCAAGCTGCACCACGGTGACCTGTACGCCACCTCCTTCCACGGCGGCCTGAGCCAGGGCGCGCGCCAGCAGGCGCTGGGCGAGTTCAAGGAAAAACGCTGGGACGTGGTGGTCACCACCGACCTGGCCGCGCGCGGCATCGACATCGAGCAACTGCCGGTGGTGGTGAACTACGACCTGCCGCGCTCGGCGGTGGACTACGTGCACCGCATCGGCCGCACCGGCCGCGCCGGTGCGAGCGGCCTGGCGGTGAGCTTCGTGAGCCCGACCACCGAAGCCCACTGGCGCCTGATCGAGAAACGCCAGGGCCTCTCCCTGCCGCTCGAGGTCCTGCCCGGTTTCGAGCCCACCGAAACCGCGCCACCGCCTTCGCCGGGCGACGGTGGCATCAAGGGCAAACGGCCGAGCAAGAAGGACAAGCTGCGCGCAGCCGCTGCTGCCGCCGCCCGCAAGCCGGACTGATTCAGCCCTGAGCCCCCTTGCCCGCGCGCCGGGCGCCCCCACCGCGCTGCCGCAACAGATCGAGAAAAGTGGCCGCCGCCGGCGACAGCGACTGCCCCTTGCGCTGGTACACGAAGTACTCGCGCTGGATCGCCGGCGCGCGCAGCGGCACGAAGCGCACGCCGAAGTTGTCGGCGAACGAGCGCGCGTACTCCGGTGCGAGCAGCACGCCCATGCCGTGGCCGGCCAGCGCCATCGCCGTGGTGAGAAAGCCCACGTCGCTCGCCGTGTCCAGCGAGAAGTCGTGGCCGTGCGTGTGCAGCGCGCGCTCCACGTGGCGGCCGAACTCGTGGGAGTAACTGATCCAGCGCTCGTCGCGCAGCTCTTTCCACGACACGCTGGCGCGCTCGTAGGCCGGGTGCCCCTTCGGGCACACCAGGCGGATCGGTACGTTCATGAGGAAGCTGCGCGTCACGTCCTCGCCCGTCAGGCGCTCGGGGCCGATGCCCAGCTCCACCGCCCCGTGGCGCACGGTGTCCACCACGTCGTCGGCCACCGCGTCCTTCAGGCGCAGGCTGATGCCGGGGTGCTGCTGGCCGAACTCGGTGAGCACCGAGGCCACCCAGGTGCAGGCCATCATCTGCGAGGTGGACACGCGCAGGAAGCCCCGGCGCAAGGCGCGGATTTCGGAAGCGCCCTCGACCACCTGGCGCACGTCCTCCAGGATGCGCTGCGCCAGCGGCAGCAGGTTCTTGCCGGCCTCGGTGAGCGTGATGGCCGTGCGGCTGCGGTCGAACAGCTGCAGGTGCAGCTCCTGCTCCAGCTGCTGGACCAGCATGCTCACCGCCGACTGCGTGAGGCTGAGCTGGCGCGCCGCGCCGGTGAAGCTGCCGCTTTGCGTCACGGCCGCGAAGGCCCGCATCTGTCTCAAGCTGATGTTCATCGCGTGCACCCATCTGGTTCAGAAGCGGTGCCCGCGGGCGTGCATGCACCATCATCAGATTTCATGATGAATGTATCAAAAGAATTCGCTTGTTTGATGCATCGCACGGTTCATAGAATGCCGCGAGACACCCCACCCCTCCCCCTCACAAGAATCCGTTGATCCCATGCATATCGCCGTTGTAGGCACAGGCATCGTCGGCGCCTGCACAGCCGCCTGGCTGCAGCGCGACGGCCACCAGATCACCTTCGTCGATCCGCTGGAACCGGGCGAAGCCTGTTCGTTCGGCAACGCCGGCTCCCTCTCGCCCAGCGCCTGCCTGCCGGTGGGCATGCCCAACATGTGGAAGAAAGTGCCCAGCTGGCTGCTCGACCCGCTGGGCCCGCTGACCATCCGCACCACCTACCTGCCGCGCGTGATGCCCTGGCTGCTGCGCATGCTGCAGCACTCCACGCCGCAGGAGGTCACGCGCATCGCCACCGCGCTGCAGACCCTGCTGCGCCCGATCTTCGACTGCTACGGCCCCCTGCTCGACCACGCCGACGCGAACGCCCTGGTGCGCCGCAGCGGTTGCCTGTACGTCTACTCCTCGCGCGAGGCCGCCGACCAGTGGAAGTGGGGCATGGCCCTGCGCAAGTCCCTCGGCGTGAACCTCGTCAACGTCGAGCGCGATGAGCTGGAAGAACTCGAACCCGACCTGAAGGGGCGCTTCCGCTTCGGCATCCTCGCGCCCGACAACGGCTCCACGCTGGACCCCTCGCAACTGGTCAAGGCCCTGGTCGCGCAAAGCGTGCGCGACGGCGCCCGCCACGACCACCGCTCGGTCACCGGCTTCGAACGCGAAGGCCGGCGCGTCTCCGGCCTGCGCATGGACCGCGGCGAACCGCTCGCGGTCGATGGCGTGGTGGTGGCCGCCGGCGCCTGGTCCGGCCAGCTCGCGAAACAGCTCGGCGACCGCGTGCCACTCGAAACCCAGCGCGGCTACCACGTGACCGTGCGCAGCTCCAATCTGAAGCTGCGCCACACCGTGATGGCCTCGGAGAACAACATCATGGTCAACCCCATGGCCATGGGCCTGCGGCTGGCCGGCACGGTGGAATTCGCCGGCCTCAAGCGCGCGCCCAACTACGAGCGCGCTCAGGCGCTGCTGCGCCAGGGCCAGCTGCTGTTCCCGCACCTGGACACCTCGGAAGTGACGCAGTGGATGGGCCACCGCCCCTGCATGCCCGACAGCCTGCCGGTGATCGACCGCAGCCGCGACGCCGACAACGCCTGGCTCGCCTTCGGCCACGGCCACATGGGCATGTGCATGGGCGCCAGCACCGGCCGCGAGGTGGCCCACCTGGTGGCGGGCCGCGCCACGCAGGTGGACCTGTCGCCGTTCAGCGCGCGGCGCTTCCGCTGAAAGGCCGGCATGAGCACACCGAGCTGGGCCATCGGCATCGACATGGGTGGCACCTTCATCGACGTGGTGGCCTGCGCCTCGGACGGCACACTGCGCAGCCTCAAGCACCCGCGCGAAGCGGGCCAGCTGGTGCAGCCGATCCTGCAGGCCGTGCAGCGCATGCTCGATGAAAACGGCATCGCGCCCACCCAGGTCGCGCGCATCGTGCACGGCTCCACCGTGGTCACCAACCTGCTGCTGGAGCAGAACGACGGCCCGGTGGCCGTGATCACCAACACCGGCATGCGCGACATCCTCGCGCTGGCGCGCCAGGACCGGCGCGACCTGTACACCGCCGCCGTGCTGCCGCCCACGCCCGAGCGCCGCCTGTTTCCCGCCGCGCACCGCGTCGAGATCGCCGGGCGCGTGGACGCGCACGGCGACGAGATCGAGCCGCTGGACCGCGAACAGCTCACCGCCCTGGCCCACCGCATCGCCGCCTCGGGCCTGCGCTCGGTCGCGGTCTGCCTGCTGTTCTCGCACCTGCGACCGGCGCACGAGCAGCAGGTGCGCGCCTGGCTGCTCGAAGCGCAACCTGAACTGATGGTCTCGCTCTCCAGCGAGGTCGACCCCAAGCCGCGCGAGTTCGAGCGTTTCCTCGCCACCGCCTTCGACGCCTACAGCAAGCCCATGGTGCAGCAGTACCTGCGGTCGCTGGGCGGCGCGCTGGCCGAACGCGGCCTGCCCGCGCCCGCGCTGATGCGCTCCGAAGGCGGCATCGCGCCCTGGCAGGATGCCGTGGCGCGCCCCATCGGCCTGGCCATGTCCGGCCCCTGCGCCGCGCTGCAGGGCGTGGCCGCGAGCCTGCCCGACAGCGATGCCGCCCAGGTGGTGATGTCCATCGACGTCGGCGGCACCAGCACCGACATCGGCATCCTCGAAACCGGACGCCCCCTGTTCACCGACACCCTGCTCTGCGGCGACCTCACACTGCGGCTGCGCTGCGCCGACGTGGAATCGCTCTCCATCGGCGGCGGCAGCCTGGCCAGCGTGAACGCCGGTGGCGGTCTGCGCCTGGGCCCGCGCTCGCAAGGCGCCTGGCCCGGCCCCGCGGCCTACGGCCTGGGCGGCACGAACGCCACGCTGACCGACGCCCTGCTGCTGCTCGGCCGCCTGCCGCGCCAGCTCTCCGGCGGCGTGGCGCTGGACGTGGCGCTGGCCGAAGCGGCCGTGGCGCGCGACGTCGCGTTGCCCCTGGGCATCGCCACCATCGACGCGGCGAAAGCCATCGTCGCCACCGCCGCCACGGCCATGGCCGAGAGCGTGAAGATGCGCGCCTTCCAGCGCGACATCCACCCCGCCGACTGCCTGCTCGTCGCGGCGGGTGGCGGTGGCGCCCAGCACGTGGCCGAGGTGGCCGAGCTCGCGGGCGTGTCACAGGTGCGCGTGATCGCGCACGCCGGCGTGGTCGCCGCGCTGGGCCTGCTGGCCTCGCCGCCCACGCAGACGGTGGAGAAGGCCTGTTCGCTGCCGCTGAATGCCGATGGCCTGGCCGCGCTCACCGCCTTGCGCGGTGACTTGCATCCCTCCATCGAATGCGCGTCCATCCGCTGGAGCCTGGAGATCCTGCACCGGGGGCAAGGCAGCCCGGTGGAAGTGGCCTGGCTGCCCGAAGACAACCTGCCCGCGCTGCAGGCGCGCTTCGCCGCGCGCTACGAAGCCCTGCGTGGCCAGATGCCCGCGCGCAGCGACGCGCTGGTGGGCCTGCTGCGCGGTGTGTTCGAACAGGCCGTGCCCCAGCCCGGCGTCAACGCCCACCACCTGCGGCCCGACCCCGCGCTGTGGGCCGGCTGCGCCGCCACGGGCCAGGGCCCGCAGGCCCTGTTCGCGGCCACCACCACCGTGTGGGTGCCGGCGGGCTGGCAATGGGCGCAGGAGGCCGACGGCTCCCTGCTGCTGACGCAGGCCGAGGAGGCGCGCGCATGAACGAACACCTGATCCTGATGGAGCCCGTGCGGCTGGCGCTGCAGGGCATCGTCGACCGCATGCAAAGCCGCATGATGCGCGCGGCCTACTCGTCGATCGCGCGCGAGGGCGGCGACTGCGCCGCCGCCGTCTTCCTGCCCGACGGCCGCCTGCTCGCGCAGGCGCGCTCGCTGCCGCTGCTGCTGGGTTCGCTGATCCCCGCCGTGGCCGGCGTCCTGAAGCGTTTTCCCGCGCCGCAGATGGCCGAGGGCGACGCCTACCTCATGAACGATCCCTGGTCGGGCGGCACGCACCTGCCCGACCTGATCGTGGTGCGGCCCATCGTCCGCGAGGGCGTCACCATCGCGCTGGCCGCCGCCATCCTGCACCACCAGGACGTGGGCGGCATGGCGGCCGGCTCGATCCCGCCGAACGCCACCGACATCCACCAGGAAGGCCTGCGCATTCCGCCGGTGCGCTGGCGCGCGGCCGGCGTGGTGGACAGCAACGTCGAGACCCTGCTCACCGCCAACAGCCGCACACCGGGCAACCTGGTCGGCGACCTGAACGCGCAGTGGTCCGCCGTGAGCCTGGGCGCGCGCGAAACCGCCGCGCTGCAGGCGCGCACCGGCCCCGCCTTCAACGCCGTGTGCGATGCCCTGCTCGCGCAGTCCGAGCGCATGACGCGCGACGCCCTGCGCCAGGTGCCCGACGGCGCCTGGCAGTGGGAAGACCAGCTCGACGGCGACGGCATCGACGACGCCCCGGTGCGCATCGCGGTGAGCCTGCGCAAGCACGGCGACGCGCTCACGATCGACTTCACGGGTTCGTCGCCGCAGACGCGCGGGCCGGTGAACGCATCGCCCTCGAGCATGATGTCCGCCATCCTGTTCTTCATGCGCTCGCTCGCGCCGCAGGCGCCGAACAACGCGGGCTGCCTCGCGCCCGCCACCTGGGTGCTGCCCGAAGGCAGCGTGGTCAACCCGCGCCTGCCCGCCGCGGTGAACGCGCGCACCGCCACGCTCAAGCTGGCCTGCAATGCCATGCTCAGCGCCTGGTCGCTCGGCGCCTCGCGCGAGCCGCTGGCCTCGAACGCGGGCGTGGCCACGGTGCTTTCGCTCGGCGGCACCGGGGCCGGCGGCCAGCGCTGGCTGCTCACCGAGATCATCGCCAGCGGCGCGGGCGCGAGCGCGCAGGCCGATGGCACCAGCGGCATTTCCACCGACGTGGGCAATGCGCGCAACACGCCGGTGGAGGTGATCGAATCCGAAGCGCCGCTGCGCGTGAGCACCTACGCGATCCGCGAAGGCTCGGGCGGCGTGGGCCGCTTCGTGGGCGGCCATGGCGTGCGGCGGGTATACCAATTGCTAGAAGGACAGGGCAGCGTCTCCTACCGGGGCGAACGCCATGTCAGCCGCGCGCGCGGCAGCCAGGGCGGTGGCGATGGTTCACCGTCGGCCGCCCGCATCGAAAGAGCCGATGGACGCATCGACGTGTTGCCCGCCCGGGCGCGCGTCGAGTGGTCGGCGGGGGACAGGCTCGTCATAGAAACGGCCGGAGGAGGCGCTTGGGGTGCACCAGACCACACACTGGTGGCACCGAAAGACCAACCCACATGAAAGTGATCTCGCCATGAACCGCATCACCACCACCTTCGCGCTCGCGGCCACGCTCGCCGTGACCGCGCTCGCGCCCTCGCTCGCTTCGGCGCAGGCCTACCCCAGCAAACTGGTGCGCATCGTCGTGCCCTTCCCGCCCGGCGGCAGCACCGACCTGCTCGCGCGCAAGCTCGGCGAGAAACTCACCGTCACCTGGAAACAGACCGTGGTGGTGGACAACCGCGCGGGCGCCGGCGGCACCGTGGGCGCGGACCACGTCTCCAAGTCCGAGCCGGACGGCCACACGCTGCTGCTGGGCGTGACCGGCAGCAACGGCATCGCCGGCGCGCTCTACCCCAACCTGCCCTACGACATGGTCAAGGGCTTCACGCCCGTCACGGCCGTGGTGAGCGCGCCGCTGCTGATCGTGAAGAACCCCAACCTGCCGGCGAAGAACCTGCAGGAGCTGATCGCGGCCGCGCGCGCCAAGCCCGCCTCGATCACCTACGGCTCGCCCGGCAGCGGCACCTCGATGCACCTGACCGGCGAGATGTTCAAGCTCGCCACCAAGGCGTCGTTCCTGCACATCCCGTACCGCGGCAGCGCCGGCGCGCTCACCGACCTCATGGGCGGCCAGATCGACCTGATGTTCGGCGACGTGCTGGTCGTCATGCCGCAGATCCAGGCCGGCAAACTGGTGCCGCTGGCCGTCACATCCAAAGAACGCCACCCGCTGTTCCCCAACGTGCCCACCGTCGCCGAGAGCGGCTACCCGGGCTTCGAGGCGCTGTCGTGGCAAGGCCTGTTCGCGCCGCCCGGCACGCCGGCGGCCATCGTCGAAAAGATCAACAAGGACGTGAACGCCGCGCTGACCAGCCCCGACATCCAGGAGTACTTCGTCTCGCGCGGCTTCAAGCTCGGCGGCAGCAGCGCCACCGAGTACAAGGCCTTCATCGAATCGGAAACGAAGAAGTGGGCCTCCATCGTCAAGGCCTCCGGTGCCAAACCCGACTGATCCCCGCATGAGCCCCAACCCCGGCATTGAACACATCGGGCCGCCCGTGGAACGGGCCGGCAAGGTCCAGCCCATCTCGCCCGCGGTGGTGGTCGAGGACCGGCTGGTCTTCGTCGCCGGCCAGGTGCCCATGTGCAACGGCCAGGCGGCCGGCGAGGACATCGCGAGCCAGACCCACTACACCCTGGACCTGATCGAGGCCATCCTGCAGCGCGCCGGCTGCACGCTGGCCGACGTGGTCAAGACCACGGTGTGGCTGGTCAACGCCAAGGACTACCCCGGCTTCAACGAGGCCTACGCCGAGCGTTTCCCCGCGGCCACGGCGCCCGCGCGTTCGACCGTCATTTCCGGCCTGATTGCCCCCGTGCTGGTGGAGATCGAGGCGGTGGCCCTGCGCCGCCCCGGCTGAGCCCGTGGCGAGGGGCTGGCCGCGCGCACCAGAATGGCGCGCCTGCTATCATGAAATCCCACTTTTCAGCGCGTCGTGGCCGGCTCCGGCCCACGCGACTCCGGACCATGACAGCTGCAGATTCCCCGGCACGGCGCGAGCCCCGCGCCGCCACCCCCACGCTTGCGCGCCCCGCACGTGCGGTGCGGGAAAGCCGACAGCGCATCCTCGCCGCCATCCGGGAAGCGGCCACCCAGGAGTTCAGCCTGCATGGCCTCAAGGGCACCTCCACCCAGGCCATCGCCGAGCGCGCCGGCCTGACCAAGCCCCAGCTGCACTACTACATCACCGGCAAGGAGGAGCTCTACAACGAGCTGCTGGACTCGGTGATGATGGCCTGGAAGATCGAGTTCGCACCGCCCGGCCTGACCGAGCCGGCCGACATCCTGAGCCACTACATCCGCCAGAAGCTGGACCATGCCTTCGACCAGCCCACGGTCTCGCGCATCTTCACGCGCGAGATCCTGGACGGTGGCCACAACCTGGGGCGCTACTGGCCCAACGCCCGCACCTGGGTCCAGAAGGAAGTCGGCATCATCAACGGCTGGATCGCGCGCGGTCTGATGAAGCCCATGAACGCGCACCTGCTGCTCATGCACATCTGGGCCATGACGCAGCACCACGCCGATTTCGCGCTGCAGGTGCGCCACATCTGCGGGCCCCTGGACCGCGAGGCCGTGGCCAACGAGCTCATCCCGTTCATCCTGCGCGGCTGCGGCCTGCTGCGCGACTGAGCGCGCTGTGGCGCCAACGACACGCGGCGCCACCTTCCTTCCCTGAATCTGCGGGTTTTCACGGTTTCCCCGGGGATGATTCTTCTTATACTGACCAAATAGTCAAATTAAATGGTCAGAAATTGAGTTCGATCAACACGCCAGCGGGCCAACCGGTCCATGCCAGCCCCCCGAACGGCCCCGCGCCACGCGGTGACCTGACCATCCGCGTCGCCCGCGTCGTGCGCCACACCGACGAGGTCAACAGCTATGTGCTGCAGCGCATCGACGGCCTGCCCCTGCCGGCCTGCGAGGCCGGCGCGCACGTGGACGTGTACCTGCCCGGCGGCCTGGTGCGCAGCTATTCGCTCTGCGGCGATCCGACGCGCACCACGGAGTCGTACGAGATCGCGGTCAAGCGCGAAGACACCGGCCGCGGCGGCTCGCGCGCCCTGCACATGTGGGTGCGCGAAGGCGAGATCCTGCGCATCGGCCTGCCGCGCAACCAGTTCCGCCTGGCGCCGAACGCGGCCCACCACCTGCTGCTGGGCGGTGGCATCGGCGTGACGCCCCTGGTCTCCATGGCGCATGCGCTGCACGCGCTGGGCGCGCCGTTCACGCTCGCGGTGTTCGCGCGCAGTTCCAAGCACCTGGCCTTGTGCAGCACGCTCGACCACGCACCCTGGCGGCGCAACGTGCAGGTGCACTTCGACAGCGTGCCGTCGCCCACCCGCCCCTCTTCCGTGATCGCCCAGGCGCCGGCCGGTTCCCACGTCTACTTCTGTGGGCCCGAGGGTTTCATGACCCACGTGCGCGAGGCCTGCCAGAGCTGGCCGGCCGAGCGCGTGCACTTCGAGTACTTCAGCGCCCCGACCCAGCCCCAGGCCGCCCCGGCCCAGACGTCGGGTTTCGAGGTGCTGCTCGCGCGCCGCCAGCTGCGCCTGCCCGTGGCGCCGGGCAAAAGCATCGCCCACGTGCTGCAAGGCGCGGGCGTGGCGGTGGACACCGTGTGCGAACAAGGCATCTGCGGCTCCTGCCTCACGCCCTACCTCGATGGCACGCCGGACCACCAGGACGCGTGCATGACCGAGGCCGAGCGCGCCACGCACGTGGCGATCTGCTGCGCGCGCAGCCACTCGCCCACCCTGACCCTCGACCTCTGAACCCCACCCCCATGCCGCAGCCGCCCGCCGCCCCCGACTTCATCGCCAACGCGCGGCTGCCGCGCTGGCTGCTGCCGACCGACTGGCCCACCGACCGCGCCGGCCCGGCCCTGGCGCTGCTGGAACTGGCCCAGGGCCGTGTGACCCGCACCTCGCCCATCACCGGCACCGTCAGGGTCACCGGCCAAGGCTGGGACGTGCAGGGCGCGCCGGTGCTGCCCGGGATGGTCGATGCGCACACGCACCTGGACAAGGCCTTCATCCTGCCGCGCATGGGCGCCGTGAAGCCCGGCCTGCTCGGCGCGATCGACGCGGTGATCGGCGACCGCGCCCACTGGACCCACGCCGACCTGCGCGAGCGCGCCGAGCGCGGCCTGCAATGGGCCTGGGAGGCCGGAACCACGCACCTGCGCACCCACATCGACTGGTGGGACCCCAGCACCCCGCCCCTGGCGTGGGAGGTGACCGCCGAACTCGCCGCCGAATGGCGCGGCCGCGTGCGGCTCGAACAGGTCGCCCTGATCAAGCTCGGCCTGTTCCAGGACCGCGACGAGGCGCGGGCCCTGGCGCGCCGCGTCGCCGCCACCGGCCCGCACGCGCTGCTCGGCGGTTTCGTGCACTCCAGCAACTGGGACGCCAACGCCCTGCGCCACCTCGTGCACGCCGCGCAGGCGGTCGATCTGGACCTGGACCTGCACGTGGACGAGGAACTCAATCCCGGCGCGCAAGGCCTGGCCTTCATCGCGCTGCTGCTGCGCGACATCGGCTTCACCGGCCGCGTGGTCTGCGGCCACAACTGCGCGCTCGCGGCCCAGCCCGAGGACCAGGCGCTGGCCACGCTGGACGCCGTGGCGCGCGCGCCGATCACACTGGTGTCGCTGCCCATCACCAACCTGCTGCTGCAGGACGCCGTCACCGGCCGCACGCCGCGCCTGCGCGGCCTCATGCTGGTGAAGGAAGCGCGCGAGCGCGGCATCCCGCTGCTGTTCGCCAGCGACAACGTGCAGGACCCGTTCTGCCGCGTCGGCAGCCTGGACCCGCTCGAAGCCATGCAGGCCGCCACGCTGGCCGGCCAGCTCGACACCCCTTTCGACACCTGGTCCGACGCGCTGTGCCGCGCCGACTGGCTGCAGCGCCAGCCGCTGGCCCGCGCCACGCTGGACGGCGCGAATGCCGACCTCGTGGTGTTCACCGCCTCGGACGCCCATGCCTGGCCCTCGCGCACCACGCCCCGCGTGGTGCTGCGCAACGGCCGCCCCCTCATTCCCTGACTCCCCACAAGGACCCGCCCCATGATGCACGGCTACTTCCCCCCGCACCGTTTCCTGCCCTACCTGGCCTGGACGGAAATCACCGCGCTGCCCGACCGCGAGAACACGGTCATCGTGCTGCCGGTGGGGGCCACCGAACAGCACGGGCCGCACCTGCCCTGCTCGGTCGACACCGTGATCGCCGCGGGCGTCATCGGCAAGGCCTTCGAGCGCCTGCCCGCCGAGATCCGCGCCTTCGGCCTGCCCCCCATCACCTACGGCAAGTCCGAAGAGCACCTGCACTTCGCGGGCACCATGACGCTCACCGGCACCACCCTGCTCTCGACCATGATCGAGCTGGGCGAGTCGGTCTACCGCTCGGGTTTCCGCAAGCTGGTGTTCGCCAACGGCCATGGTGGCCAGCCGCAGGTGCTGGAGATGGCCGCTCGCGAGCTGCGCCTGCGCCATGGCGATTTCGTCGTCGTGCCCTACGGCGTCTCGCGCGTGCCCAACGTCTCGGGCAAGTTCATCAGCGACGAAGAACGCAAGCTCTCCATGCACGCTGGCCATTCGGAAACCGCGCTGATGCTCGCGCTGGCGCCCGACACGGTGCACATGGAGCGCGCGGCCGCGTACTTCCCGCCGCCCTTCCCGTCCAAGACGCTCTCGGCCGATGGCCGACCGGCCTGCGCCTGGGTGGCGCGCGACTTCGGCCCCAGCGGCGTCATCGGCGACCCCACCACCGCCACGCGCGAACAGGGCGAAGCCATCCTCGACAGCCTGGCCAACAGCTGGGTCCAGGCCATCACCGAACTCTTCACCATGCGCTGGGTCGTTCGCGATGAACCGACCTGGGAGCGTGGCCACTTCACCGGTCACATCCAGCAGACGCTGGGCTGATCGATCCACCGTTCCGTTTCCCTCCCGCGCTCCTCCGTCCCACCCCCACCCTTCGACAGAAAGGCCTGCCATGTCCTCCTCCGCATCCCTGACCCGACTGTGCCGAGCCCTCGGCGCCACCGCCCTGGGCGTCCTGAGCCTGAGCGCCGCCCAGGCGCAGGAAAAGTTCACCTTCATGACCAACTGGTACGCGCAGGCCGAGCACGGCGGCTACTACCAGGCCATCGCGAACGGCATCTACAAGAAGCACGGGCTGGACGTGACCATCAAGATGGGCGGCCCGCAGATCAACATCATCCAGATCATGGCCGCCGGCCAGGCCGACTGCATCATGGGCGCGACCGACACGCAGATGATGGTGGCGCGCGGCAACGGCCTGCCCATCGTCAACGTGGCCGCCATCTTCCAGAAGGACCCACAGGTGCTGATCGCCCACGAGGACGTGAAGTCCTTCGAGGACATGAAGGGCAAGACCATCCTGATCGCGCCCACGGCGATGCGTGGCATGTGGTCCTGGCTCAAGGGCAAGTACGGCTACACCGACGCGCAGGCGCGGCCCTACACCTACAACATCCAGCCCTTCGTGGCCGACAAGAACGTCGTGCAGATGGGCTTCCTCTCGTCCGAGCCGTTCGCGATCCAGAAGGCCGGCGTGAAGGCCAACACCTTCCTGCTGGCCGACCAGGGCTACCCGCCCTACGCCAACCTGATCTCCTGCATGGACAAGACCGTGAAGGAACGCGAGAAGACCGTGGCCGCCTTCGTGAAAGCCACCGCCGAAGGCTACAAGAGCTACCTGGCCGACCCGGCACCCGCCAACGCGCTGATCAAGAAGGACAACCCCAACATGACCGACGACCAGCTCAACTACGGCATCGGCAAGCTCAAGGAGATGGGCATCATCACCAGCGGCGACGCCGCCAAGCAGGGCATCGGCATCATCACGCGCGAGCGCCTGCTCAAGACGCACGCCTTCCTGGTCGAGAACGAGATGATCGACCCGGCCAAGGTCAACATCGACCAGGCCTACCGCTTCGACATCTCCCGCGACGCCAAGGTCCTGCCCTGACGACCGCTGTGGGGGGGGGGGGGGGGGGGGGGAGGGGG
>NZ_JBXAIO010000001.1:461731-1079537 GCF_058796355.1 Hydrogenophaga sp. GW823-FHT04C09
CGCCCACCGCGGCGCCCCCACACCACGCGCACCAATGCGAGTTCCACGCCCGCATCGGCCCGCCCCGCCTTCACCCACAAGTACCCCATGAAGACTGACCAACCGTCCGCCACCCTGGCCATTGACATCCAGGGCGTCCAGAAAACCTACCCCAACGGCACCGTGGCCTTGCAGCCGGTGGACCTGACGGTGCGCGAAGGCGAATTCGTCACGCTGCTCGGCCCCTCGGGCTGCGGCAAGAGCACGCTGCTGAAAATGGTGGCCGGCCTGCTCGAACCCAGCAGCGGCAGCCTCAAGCTCTGGGGCCAGGGGGTCAGCCAGCTAGAGAAGTCGGGCCACCGCCTGGCCTTCGTGTTCCAGTCGCCCACGCTGATGCCCTGGGCCAGCGTGCAGACCAATGTGCGCCTGCCGCTGGACCTGGCCGGCGTGCCGCGCGCCGAGGCCGACGCCCGCGTGGCCGATGCGCTGGCCCTGGTGGGCCTGTCCAGGTTCGCCAAGGCCCTGCCGCGCGCCCTCTCCGGCGGCATGCAGATGCGCGTGTCGATCGCGCGCGGCCTGGTGGTCGAGCCCACGCTGCTGCTCATGGACGAGCCCTTCGGCGCGCTCGATGAGATCACCCGCCACAAGCTCGACGCCGACCTGCTCGAACTCTGGCAGAAGAAGAACCTCAGCGTCGTCTTCGTCACCCACTCCATCCACGAGGCGGTGTTCCTCTCCAGCCGCGTGGTCATGATGGCCGCGCGCCCGGGCCGCATCGTCGAGGAATTCCAGATCGACCAGCCCTACCCGCGCACGCCGGACTTCATGGTCTCCACCGAATTCAGCCACTACGCCAAGCAACTGCAGGACAGCCTGCTGCGCGCCAGCCGCGACACGACCGAAAGCGCACACGCATGAACCCCACCGTCAACACCCCCTTCCTGAAACAGCCTCGCGTGCAGCGCGTGCTGTACCCGGCCCTGGTCGCCATCGTGCTGGTCGCGCTCTGGCACGGCCTGGTGGTCGGCCTCGAACTGCCGCCCTACCTGGTGCCCTCGCCCGGCCTGATGATGGAGACGCTGGTCAAGGACTGGTCCACGCTCTTCAACTCGCTGGTGATCACCATGAAGATCACCGTGCTGTCCTTCGTGGTGGCCGTGGTGGTCGGCGTGCTGATCTCCTTCCTGTTCGTGCAGAGCCGGCTGATCGAGACCGCGCTGTTCCCGTACGCCGTGCTGCTGCAGGTCACGCCCATCGTGGCCATCGCCCCGCTGATCATCATCTGGGTCAAGCAGCCCACCGCCTCGCTGGTGGTGTGCGCGGCCCTGGTGGCCCTGTTCCCCATCATCTCCAACACCACGCTGGGCCTGCGCAGCGTCGACCCCGACCTGCAGAGCTACTTCAAGATGAACCGCGCCACGCGCGGCCAGATGCTCTGGCGCCTGCGCATCCCCAGCGCGCTGCCCTACTTCTTCGGCGGCCTGCGCATCTCCTCGGGCCTGGCGCTGATCGGTGCCGTGGTGGCCGAGTTCGTCGCCGGCACCGGCGGCACCAACACCGGCCTGGCCTACCAGATCCTGATGGCCGGCTACCAGCTCGACATCCCGCGCATGTTCGCCGCGCTGCTGCTGATCTCGCTCGCCGGCGTCTTCCTGTTCGTGCTCATGGCCTGGCTGACCAAGGTGTCGCTGGGCTCCTGGCACGCCAGCGAAATCGCGCAGGACTGAACCGCATTGAAAGAAGACCACACGCCATGACCGTTTCCAGCACCTCCATCGAACAAATCCAGCAGGAACTGCCCGGCCTCGACTGGATCACCGATCCCCTCAAGATCGGCCGCCTCTCGCAGGACTTCTCCTGGTTCAGCCCGGTGCTCAAGCGCCAGCTGCTCGGCAAGCGCGCCGACATCGTCGTCAAGCCCCGCACCGAGGACGAGATCCGACAGGTGGCCTCGGCCTGCGCGCGCCACCGCATCCCGCTCACCGTGCGCGGCAGTGGCACCGGCAACTACGGCCAGTCCACCCCGCTGCACGGCGGCGTGATCCTCGACATGAGCGGCTACAACGCCTTCCTGTGGTCGCGCCCCGGCGTGGGCCGCGCGCAGGCCGGCATCCGCCTGGCCGAGTTCGACAACGCCGCGCGCCCCACCGGCTGGGAGCTGCGCTGCATCCCCTCGACCTTCCGCAGCGCCTCGCTCGGCGGCCTGTTCAGCGGCGGCTTCGGCGGCGTGGGCTCGATCAACTACGGCCCGATCGGCGCGGCCGGCAACATCCTCGGCATCCGCGCGATGAGCATCGAGGCCGAGCCGCAGGTGGTGGAACTGCGCGGCCCCGAAGCCCTGCTGATGCACCACCTCTGGGGCACCAACGGCCTGGTGCTGGAAGTGGAGATGGCGCTGGCGCCCGCCCACGACTGGATGGAAATGATCGTCACCTTCGACGACGCCGACCGCGCGCTGGACTTCGGCAACGCGCTGGCGCACGCGCCCGGCATCGTGAAGAAGAACATCGCCCTGCTGGCCGACCCCATCCCCGCCTACATGGTGCCGCTGGCCGAATATCTGCCCAAGGGCTGCCACGCCGCGCTGCTGCTGGTGGCCGAGTTCTCGGAAGCCGCGGCCCTGCAGGTGATCACCGCCCACGGCGGCCAGGTCACCTACCGCCGCACGGCCGACGAGGTGCGGGCCCAGCACCACACGCTGGCCGAGTACTGCTGGAACCACACCACGCTCAACGCCCTCAAGGTGGACAAGGGCCTGACCTACCTGCAGACCACGTTCACGCCGGGCAAGCACCTGGACCAGGTGCGCCGCATCCGCGAGCTGTTCGGCGACGAGGTGCTGATGCACGTCGAGTTCCTGCGCAGCATGGACGGCTTCACCACCTGCACTTCGCTGCCGCTGGTGCGCTTCACGACGGAAGAACGCCTCAACGAGATCATCCAGATCTTCCGCGACAACGGCATCCGCGTGAACAACCCGCACACCTTCATCATCGAGGAAGGCAAGGTCGGAGGCGACCTGCCGCAGAACGTGATCGACATGAAAAAGCGCTTCGATCCGGCCGGCCTTCTCAACCCCGGGAAGATGCGCGCCTGGGGCCTGCCCGACTGAGCCACCCACCCTTGCACCGGAGACACCACATGAGCACAGGCAAACCCATGGCCCACTACGCCGCCGCCAAACGCGTCGGCGACTTCGTGTTCATGAGCGGCGTCGTGGCCGTGGACCCGGCCAAGCGACGCACCGTGAGCAGCTACGAGGACATCCCCACCAAGGCGCTGGCCGCCCTGCGCAAGCAGGGCTTCGTCACCGGCCAGATGTCGGTGGACGTGTTCGAGGCGCCCATCGTGTCGCAGAGCTGGTTCGTGCTGGACCGCATCCGCCAGCTCGCCGAGGAACACGGCGGGAAGATGTCCGACGTGGTCAAGCTGGTGCAGTACTTCCGCCACCTGCCCCACTACGCGCCCTACAACCGGGTGCGCGGCCTGTTCTTTCCGGGGGAGCCGCCGGTGAGCACGGTGGTCGAGGTCTCGCGCTTCCTGCCCGGCGACGAGGTGCTCGTCGAGGTGGAGGCCACGATGTACCTGCCGCAGTGATATGAAACACCCCCCTGCGCCGCTGCGCGGCTTCCCCCCTCCGTGGCGCGCCTTCGGCGCTTCGAGGGGGAACGGCATCTCGGGCCGGCGCAGCCGGACCCTTGATGCCTCTGGAGGGTGCACTTCTTTCGTTGCGGGTCGCGCTGCGACGCGTTGAGGAACTGATCCCTAGCGTCTGCTCAGCAGGCGCGGCACGTTCACCACCACCCGCACGTCGCCCGGCGGCAGGCTGGCCTTGATCTCGTGGGCCGGGTCCTGCGTGTCGCGCCAGGTCGGCTCGCCCAGCGGCATGCCCTGGCGCCCGACGATGGCGAACACCTGCGGCGCATTCGCCTTGGCGCCGCGCCGCGTCACCACGGCCACCTCGCCGCTGGCCAGGCGCACATAGCTGCCCGGCGGATAGAACCCGATGTGTTTGACGAACAGCGCGCCCAGCGCGTCGGGTTGCTGATCGGGCCCGAGGTACAGCTCGCGCGCCACCTGCTGCGAGAGCAGGCCGCCCCGGCCCATGCGCGGGCTGATGCAGGCCACGTACACGTCGGCCATCTGCAGCAGGCGCTGCGCGAGGTCGGCCACCGGTTTGCCCGCCGGGTAACCGCTGCCGTCGGGCCGCTCGTGCTGCTCTTCCACCAGGCGCAGCCACAGCGCGTCCGCCACACCCAGTTCGCGCAACATCGCCGCGCTGCGCAAGGGGTGCTCGCGCACCGTCTGGCGCTGGGCGTCGGTCAGGGGACCGGTCTGGCGGGCCATCGCGTCGTGCGTGCGCGTCATGCCCATGTTCATGGTCAGCGCGGCGCGGAACAGCGTGGCCTGCTCGGCGGGCGACACCCCCGTGGAGGGCGACACCAGCGCGCACAGGCCCGCGGAAAGCAGCGCGTGCGTCGCGCTGTAGCCCATGCGGGCATCGAAGAGCAATTGCACCAACACCAACAGGCAGTCGTCCGGCGCCGAGTGCCACAGGCGCTGCGCACGCGCGGCCAGCCGCTCGAGCTTGTCGTTGAACTGGGTGGCGGCCGTGCCCTGGTGCAACAGGCTGTTGAGCGACGCGTGCAGGTCGGCCCAGAGCTCCACCGGCCCGGCCTCCTCGCGTGCCTCAACATGGGGCACCTCCACCGCGTGGCTCACACCCGCGATGCGGTTGAGCGGCGCGTTGTCGCGCACCATGCGGTCGAGTTCGGTGGTGTAGCTGTACGACCAGGCGCGCCAGTCGGCCTCCAGCACCACGGGCGAGTGCAGCATCAGCAGCCCCCGGTGCTGTTCCGAGGTGATCGCTTCGCCCTTGCGCAGCAACAGCACGCCCTTCGGGTCCCACACGTTCACGGGAACCGGCTGCTGCAGGGCGATGGCGTCCAGAGGAAGCGACTTGTACATTCCGATGAATCTACGCCTCGCCCGGGCCGCCAAAGCCGGGAATAAACGCAGAAAAGCCCGCAAGTTCGGGCGCTCGCCAGGGGCACCGGCGCGCCGTGGCCCTCAGCGCCGCAGACCGGCCAGGACGAATTCAACGACATGCCGGCGGCGCTCGGCCACCGCCTCTGGCGTTGAAAAATCCCGGTCGAACACCGCGCTCAGGGTGTGGTTGTTCGAGAAGAACAGAAAGATGAGCGAGGTCATCGAGATGTAGAACTGATAGGGATCCACGCCCGAGCGGAACAGGCCCGCGCGCTCGCCCCGCTCAAGCATGGCCGCGACCTTCTCGATGAGGGGCGTGTACAGCGCCCGCAGCTTGGTGGACTGCTGGATGTGGCGCCCGTTGTGCATGTTCTCGTCGGACAGCAGCCGGATGAGCTCCTGGTGTTTCTGCACATGGTCGAAGGTGCTCAAAACCAGATGCTCCACCGCCTCGACCGGCCCGCCGCTGGAGAGCTCCACGTCTTCGTCGTGCATCCGGAAGGACAGATAGGCCCGCTCCAGCACCTCGACAAACAGGGCCTCCTTCGACCCGAAATGGTGGGCGAGCATCTGCTTGCTGACGCCCGCGCGTTTGCAGATGGCGTCCACCCGGGCGCCCTGGAAACCGTTCTCGGAGAACTCCACGTAGGCAGCGTTCAGCAGATTGCTCTTGGTTCGCTCCGCGTTCCGCTTGCCATCGGAGGGTTCGCGCGACCGGCTCGCCGAGATGAGCGGTGCTGGGGACTTGTTGGGGCTCTCCATGGTTTCGATTATGCAGATTCGACATCTTGGTTTTTAACCAACCATCCGGATGGTTGACTAAATGGATTTTGTTTTCTAGACTGCGCGTGCCGCGGGTGCTGACCCGTGGCGCTGTCTGCAACTCAACGGGAAGTGTCGAATGTCCAAACGGCGGCTGGAAATCGGTGAAATGAATCAGCACTGGGTGCTGAACAAGCAGGTCAACACCTCGCGCAAGGGCATCGTGGTGGCGGCCAGCGCCCGCGCGGCGGAGATTGGCGCGACCGTGCTCGCGGAAGGCGGCAACGCGGTCGATGCGGCCGTCGCGGCCGCCTGTGCGCTGCATGTGGTCGAGCCCTGGTCCAGCGGGCTGGGCGGCGGTGGCTGCATGCTCGTCCACCAGGTCAGCGAGAACCGCTGCCACGCGATCGACTTCTCGATGAAATCGGCGTCCGACATCGATGCCCGCGACTACCCCCTCCTCCCGGGCAAGGAGCGCTTCGGCACCTTCCGCTGGCCTCGGGTCGAGGGCGGCCGCAACATGTCGGGGCCCACGTCGATGCTCATCCCCGGGGCGGTCGATGGGCTCGGGCAGGCGCTGGAGCGTTTCGGCACCTGGGAATGGCGCCGCGCCCTGGCGCCGGCGGTTGAACTGGCCGAGCGGGGCTGGCCGGTGAACTGGTACACGACCCTGGCCATCGGCACGGAAGCCCGTGGCCTGGCGCGCTTCCCCGGCACCCGGGACGTGTTCCTGCGCGACGGGCACTACGCACCGACGGTGGAGGAAGCCGATGGCGTCGACGCCATCCGCAACCCGCGCGACGCCGCGATGCTGCGGCGCCTGGCCGAGCGCGGCTACCGCGACTTCTACGAAGGCGAAACCGCCCGCGACCTCCTGGCCGACGTGGCCGCCTGCGGTCGGACCTGGACGGCGGCGGAACTCGCGGCCTACCGCGCGCGCGTGGCCGAACCGATGGCGCTCGACCACGCCGGCGTGCGCCTGATGGTGGTGCCCGGCCTTAATGGCGGACCGACCGCGCTGCGCTTCTTCGAACGCCATCTTCACGATCACGCGCCCGGGCTCGGCCAGCCCACGCCGGACGACTACCTGCGCATCGCCTCGGTGATGCGCGACTGCTGGGCCGAACGCTACGCCAGCCTGGGCGACACCGGCCCGCGCGACAAATGCACCACGCACCTCAACGTCGTCGACGCGCAGGGCAACATGGTCTCGCTGACCAACACCCTGGGTGCACGATTCGGCTCACGCGTCATGCTCGAACGCCTCGGGCTCCTGATGAACAACGGCATGTTCTGGTTCGACCCCGAACCAGGCAAGCCCAACTCCATCGGCCCGGGCAAATGGCCGCTGACCAACGCCTGTCCCATGATGGTGGCGCGCGACGGCCAGCCCTGGCTGGCACTCGGCGCCTCGGGCGGGCGGCACATTCCCCCCGCCGTGGTCCAGTTGCTGTCCTTCATGGTCCACCACGGCCTGAGCCTCGCGCAGGCGTTCAACACGCCCCGGATCGATGCCTCGGACCCGGCGCAGGTGCTCTGCGACCACCGCCTCAGCCCAGCGGTGATCGAGCGCATCGCCGGGCACCACGAGGTCACCCTGCTCGAACACACCGCGTACCCCATGCCTTTCGCCGTGCCCTCGGCCGTCATGCGCGTCGACGGCCAGAACAGCGGCATGGCGTCCATCGACGTGCCCTACAGCGTGGCGATCAGCGAAGAACAGCTCGCACGCCCCTCCAACGCAGCAACCTGAAAAGGAAACCAGCCATCATGAGCCACCCCATCGTCACCCGCGAGCAGATGCTCAAACGCGTGGCCTTCTTCAACCAGCTGGTGCCGAGCACGATGCCGCTGATCGACGCGGTGCTGCCCGAGTACCAGCGGGAGAACTACAACATCATCGGCATGGGCGTGTGCGAAGACGCGTCCATGGAGATCCCGATCACCGACGTGGAGAACTTCCATGTCACCCTGGTGAAGGCCCAGCCGGGCAAAGGCTCGGGCCTGCACCTTCACCAGACCGTCGAAGTCTTCATCCCGCTCTCGGGCACCTGGACGCTCATCTGGGGCGACACCGGCGAGCACGAGATGACCCTGGGCCAATGGGATGCCGTGTCGGTGCCGCCGCACATCATGCGCGGCTTCCGCAACGACGGCGACCAGGAGGCCTACATCCTCGCGATCCTCAGTGGCACGGACCCCGGCAAGGTGGAGTGGGCCAAAAACGTGCTCGACACCGCCCGCCAGGCCGGCTTCGAGCTGGACGCGCAGGGCCACATCACCCGCACCTGACGCACAGACCCTCTTTCGTCGAAAGGACATCCCATCATGATCCAGCTGCTTCTCTCCAAGATCCTCGTGGTGGCCTTGACCGCCGCTGCCGCCCATGGCGCGGCGGCGCAGTCGGCCTACCCCAGCAAGCCCATCCGCATCGTCACGCCGATCGCCCCGGGGGGTTATGAGTGGATCGCGCGGCTTCTCGCGCCCAAGCTCATGGCCAGCCTCGGCCAGCCCATCGTCATCGAGAACCGGGTCGGCGCGAACGGCAACATCGCGATGGACCTCGTGGCCAAGGCACCCGCCGACGGCCACACCCTGCTGTTCGCCTCGACGGGCGCACTCACGATCAACTCGTCCATCTACGAGCGCATGCCGATGGACCCGATGAAGGATCTGGAGCCGGTGGCGCTCGCGGGCACGACGGCCATGCTGTGGGTCGCGAACCCCAATGGGCCGATCCGCACGCTGGGCGACTTCGTTCAACAGGCCAAGGCCGCCCCGGGCAAGCTCGATCTGTCGATGGGCGCCAGCGGATCGCTCAACCACCTGGTCTTCGAAGGCATGCGCCAGCGCCATCGCCTCGACGTGACCGTCGTCCCCCACAAGACCGCGCCCGAGGCGCAGCTGGCGGTCATCAGCGGCATGCTCCCCATCATGGTCGATGCGGTGTCCACCGGTGCGCCGCACGTCAAATCGGGCAAGCTGCTGCCGCTGGCGGTGACCTCCGCGACCCGGGTGGAGGCCCTGCCCAACGTGCCGACCGCGAAGGAGCTGGGGCTGGACGATCGGGAGTACCTCGGCTGGTACGCGTTCATGGCGCCCCGCGGCACGCCGCCCCAGGTCATCGCGCAGCTGAACCAGGCCATCAACGAGGCCTTGAAAGCGCCCGACGTGCAGGAAAAGATGCGCGGCGCCGGCACCGAACCCACGCAGCGCACGCCCGAGGAGTTCCGCCACTTCATGGTGGACGAGCAGAAGAAATGGGGCGGCATTGCCAAGGCCGGCAACGTGAAGGTGCAATGAGTGGACGCATTCGCCCAGGGCATCAAGGGGTTCGGCGAGGCATTGCGGCGCGGCGCGGTCACGAGTGAGCAGGCGACGCAGCAGTACCTTGCCCGCATCGCCCAAAGCCAGCCGAAACTCGCGGCATTCCGCCGCGTGAGGGCCGAGGAGGCGCTGGCGGAAGCCCGTGCCCTGGATGCGGCGCTGTCCGAGGGAGACGACCGTGGCCCCCTGATGGGTGTGCCCATCGCCATCAAGGAGATCATCGCCGTCCAGGGACTGGGCTGCAGCGTCAACTCGTCGCTAGCCGTCGCCGACCTGCTGCCGGCGGAGGGCCCTCTCGTCCGCGCGCTTCGCGCCGCGGGCTGCGTCATCCTGGGCACGACGGTCTCCACGGAATTCGCCCTGGCGACGATCAACTGGAACGACCCGGGCCCCTGGAACCCGGTGGATGCCGCCACGCGCCGCCTGTGCGGCGGGTCCAGCCATGGTTCGGCGGTGGCCGTGGCGGCGCGCCTGTGCGCCTTCGCCGTGGGCACGGACACCGGCGGATCGGTCCGGGTGCCGGCGGCGCTGTGCGGCGTGGCCGGGTACAAGAGCACCCGGGGCACCTGGTCGACCGAGGGTGTTTTTCCAGCGGCACCGTCCCTGGACTCGATGGGCGTGCTGGCCACGAGCGTGGCCGATTGCGCCACGGTGGCGAACGCGATCAAGCCTTCGCCACGCGCTCTGGCCATCCCTCTGCTCGGCTTGCGCCTGGGTCTGCTGCGCGAGCGCGATGGCGAGCCCTTGGACGCAGCGGTCCAGGAAGCGCTCGACGACACCATCGAGTGGCTGCAGAAGGCCGGTGTGGTCGTGTCGCCCATCGAGCCTCCGGGAGCGGAGGACGTCGCGGCACTGTTCTCACGGCTCATGCCGGCGGAGTTCGCGCGGGTGTTGGGCAAAGAGCGGTTGCGCGCCGGCCTCGGCTCGCTCGACCCGGTGACCGCCGCTCGCGCCGCGGCCGAAATCGACATGGACCCTGCGGAGCTGGACGCCTTGCGGCGACACACCGCGCAATGGCGGCGCCAGGCGCAAGCACAGATGGGGGGATTCGACGCCTGGATGGGTGCCACGACCCCGATGTTGCCCGGCCCCCGCAACGCGTTGCGCTCGCTGGAGGAGGCCTTGCAATGGAACCGGCGCGTCGGGCGCCACACCCGGCCCGTCAACCTGTTCGATCAATGCGCGATCAGCATGCCCATCCCGACGCGGGAAGGCTTCCCGGCCGGCTTGCAACTGATTGGCAGGCACGGTGAAGACCCGCACTTGCTGGCCATCGCCCACGCCATCGAAAAGCTGCTCCACCCTGGCTGACAGGCAAGAAAAAAGGACTGGCGATTTCTCGCAAGTCCTTGTTTCTCCAGCGTCTTGTCTGGTGGGCGGTGCAGGGTTCGAACCTGCGACCCCTGCCGTGTGAAGGCAGTGCTCTACCACTGAGCTAACCGCCCGATTGATCTGACCGATCTCTCGGAAGCCTCAAATTATAGCCGGTTTTTGGGCCGTTTCAGGCGGCTTGCACCGAACGCCACAAGGTTTTGCCTTTGCTCGCCTTGTCCAGTTCGGCCAGCACCCCTTCGTGGGCCTGGCTTTCCTGCTCGTTGGCCAGCAGCACCGGCAGCTCGAAGCGGCTCAGGTCCAGCGCCTCGGTCTGCCCGTCCTCGCCCGGCGCATCGCCCAGGTCCATGAGCAGCGCGTCCTGGCCGCGCGTCATGTTGATGTAGACGTCGGCCAGCAACTCGGCATCGAGCAAGGCGCCGTGCAGCGTGCGGCCCGAGTTGTCCACGCCCAGGCGGTCGCACAGGGCGTCGAGGCCGTTGCGCTTGCCAGGGAACATTTCCTTGGCCATCACCAGGCTGTCGGTCACCTGGCCCAGGATGGTGGTGATGGGCGGGTGGCCCAGGCGCTCCATTTCCTTGTTGAGGAAGCTGATGTCGAACGGCGCGTTGTGGATGATCACTTCCGCGTCGCGCAGGTAGTCCAGCAACTGGTCGGAAATGGCCGCGAACTTGGGCTTGTCGCGCAGGAACTCGTTGCTGATGCCGTGCACCTTGAGCGCGTCCTCGTGGCTGTCGCGCTCGGGGTTCACGTAGAAGTGCAGGTTGTTGCCGGTGAGCTTGCGGTTGAGCAGCTCGACGCAACCGATCTCGATGATGCGGTCGCCGTTCTCGGCCGACAGGCCCGTGGTTTCCGTGTCGAGGACGATCTGGCGCATCAGTGGTTTTCCTTCGCGTGGTTGATCGAGTACTTCGGGATCTCCACCGTGAGGTCCTTCTGCGCCACGATGGCCTGGCACGACAGGCGCGAGTTGGGCTCCAGGCCCCAAGCGCGGTCGAGCAGGTCTTCCTCGGTCTCTTCCAGCTCGTTGAGGCTGTTGAAGCCTTCGCGCACGATCACGTGGCAGGTGGTGCAGGCCGCGCTCATGTCGCAGGCGTGTTCGATGTTGATCTTGTTGTCCAGCAGGGCTTCGCAGATCGAGGTGCCCGCGGGCGCCGTGATGCTGGCGCCCTGGGGACAGTATTCGGGATGGGGCAGGATCTTGATCGTGGGCATGGGACGTTGTGTTTTCAGACTTCTTCGAGTTTCTTGCCAGACAGGGCCTGCTGGATGCCCCGGTTCATGCGCAGCGCGGCGAAGGGCTCGGTGGCCTTGGCGAGTTCGGTCGTGGCGTTCTCGATCGCGTTGGCGTCGTCGCCCTGCGCGGTGGCCGCCAGCGCCGCCATGAGGTCGTCGATCTGTTGGCGTTCGGTGGGCTGCAGCAGGTCGGCGTCGGCGGCCAGCGCGGTGCGCGTGGCGGCGATCATGCGGTCGGCGTCCACGCGGGCCTCGACCAGCGCGCGCGCCTGGATGTCCTGTTGCGCGGTGGCGAAGCTGTCCTGCAGCATGGCGGCGATCTGCTCGTCGCTCAGGCCGTAGGCGGGCTTCACGTCCACGCGGGCTTCCACGCCGCTGCCCTGCTCTTTCGCGCTCACCGACAGCAGGCCGTCGGCGTCCACGGTGAAGGTCACGCGGATGCGCGCAGCACCGGCCACCATGGGCGGGATGCCGCGCAGCTCGAAGCGCGCGAGGCTGCGGCAGTCGGCCACCAGGTCGCGTTCGCCCTGCACCACGTGCAATGCCAATGCGGTCTGGCCGTCCTGGTAGGTGGTGAAGTCCTGCGCCAGCGCGGTAGGGATGGCGCTGTTGCGCGGCACGATGCGCTCGACCAGGCCGCCCATGGTCTCGATGCCCAGCGACAGCGGGATCACGTCCAGCAGCAGCAGGTCGCCGTCGCGGCTGTTGCCGGCAAGCGCGTTGGCCTGGATGGCGGCGCCCAGCGCCACCACTTCGTCCGGGTTGAGGTTGGTCAGCGGCTCGGTGCCGAAGAACTCGCCCACCGTGCGGCGGATCACCGGCATGC
Source organism: Hydrogenophaga sp. GW823-FHT04C09 (assembly GCF_058796355.1). Taxonomy (NCBI): domain Bacteria; kingdom Pseudomonadati; phylum Pseudomonadota; class Betaproteobacteria; order Burkholderiales; family Comamonadaceae; genus Hydrogenophaga; species Hydrogenophaga sp. GW823-FHT04C09. The sequence goes on from NZ_JBXAIO010000001.1 coordinate 474,183, forward strand.
GGGTCGAACCACCGACCATCACCACACCTTGCACCTCGTCCTTGGCCGTGCCCGCGTCGCGCAGCACCTTGCGCACCGCGGTCATCGTGCGCGCGGTGAGCGCGGCGGTGCAGGCCTCGAAATCGCCCGGCGTGACCGCTTGTTCGATGGCCTGGCCCGCCACGCTGGCGCGGAAGGTCTCGCTCGCGGCCGACGACAGTGCCTCTTTCACGCGGCGCGCCTCGGCATGCACGGCGGCCCGCTCGGAGGCATTGAGCTCGGCACTCACGCCCTGCTGGGCCAGCACCCAGGCGGCCAGCGCCTGGTCGTAGTCGTCACCGCCCAGGGCCGAATCGCCGCCGGTGGCCATCACCTCGAACACGCCCTTGGTCAGGCGCAGGATGGAGATGTCGAAGGTGCCGCCGCCCAGGTCGTAGATGGCGTAGACGCCTTCGGAGCCGTTGTCCAGGCCATAGGCGATCGCGGCGGCGGTGGGCTCGTTGATCAGGCGCAGCACGTTGATGCCCGCGAGCTGGGCCGCGTCCTTGGTGGCCTGGCGCTGCGCATCGTCGAAGTACGCGGGCACGGTGATCACCGCGCCATACAGGTCGTCGTCGAAGCTGTCCTCGGCGCGAAAGCGCAGCGTGGCCAGGATCTCGGCGCTGACTTCCATCGGCGTCTTGCGGCCGGCCACGGTCTCCACCACGGCCATGCCGTCCTGCTCGACCACGGTGTAGGACAGCTTGTCCACGTCGGCCACCTGCGCACGGCGGCGGCCCATGAGGCGCTTGACCGAACTCACGGTGTTCGCCGGGTCCTGCACCTGCGCGGCCAGTGCCTCGAAGCCGATCTGCCGGCCCGAGCCGCCCTGCGCGGGATCGAGGTAACGCACCACGCTGGGCAGGATCACGCGGCCATCGGCCGCCGGCAGGCATTCGGAGACGCCGTGGCGCACAGCGGCCACCAGCGAATGCGTGGTGCCCAGGTCGATGCCCACCGCCACGCGCCGCTGGTGCGGGTCGAGCGACTGGCCGGGTTCGGAGATCTGCAGAAGCGCCATGGGTCAACGGTCATTCATAAGGGGGAACCGGCTATTGTCCCAGCAGATCGAGCCGGTTCTCCACATCGCTGGCAAAGCGCTCAACGAACATAAGGGCTCTGACCTGTTGGGCCAGCGCGGGCCAGTCCCGCAGGTCGTCGGCCGTGGTCTGCACTTCCTGCAGCATCGCGCGCCGCGCGGTGGCCACGTCGTCGGCCATGCGCTCCAGATCGTCCTGGCCTTGGGCCTCGTCCAGGTCTTCGCGCCACTGCATCTGCTGCATCAGGAAGGCGGCGGGCATGGCGGTGTTGTTCTCGGCCTGGATCGGCGCGCCGTGCAGTTCACACAGGTAGGCCGCGCGCTTGAGCGGGTCCTTCAGGCGCTGGTAGGCCTCGTTGATGCGCACCGACCACTGCATCGCCTGGCGCTGGGTCTGGGCATCGGCGGTGGCGAAGCGGTCCGGATGGGCTTCGCGCTGCAGGTCTTTCCAGCGCGCGTCGAGCGCGGCGCAGTCCACCGCGAAGCGCGGGCTCAGGCCGAAGATCTCGAAGTCGGTCGATTGCAAATTCAGGTTCATCGCGTGAAAAAGCCGCCAGCACTGGACAGCACGGGCGGCTTGGTGGGGGAACGCAGCATCAGATGCGGAAACTTTCGCCGCAGCCGCAACGGTCGCGCTCGTTCGGGTTGTTGAAGCGGAAGCCCTCGTTGAGGCCTTCGCGCACGAAATCGAGCTGCGTGCCGTCGATGTAGGCCAGGGCCTTGGGATCAACCAGCACCTTCACGCCGTTGTCCTCGAACACCACGTCTTCCGGCGCGATCTCGTCGGCGTACTCCAGCTTGTAGGCCATGCCGGAGCAGCCGGTCGTCTTCACGCCCAGGCGCACACCCACGCCCTTGCCGCGTTTGGCGATGTAGCGGTTGACGTGCCTGGCGGCGGCTTCAGAAATCGAGATGGCCATGGGAACGCGGTGCTCCTCAGTTGACGTGTTTCTTGCGGTAGTCGTCCACCGCGGCCTTGATGGCGTCTTCGGCCAGGATCGAGCAGTGGATCTTCACCGGCGGCAGGGCCAGTTCTTCGGCGATCTGGCTGTTCTTGAGCGCGGCAGCCTGGTCGAGCGTCTTGCCCTTGACCCACTCGGTCACCAGCGACGACGAGGCGATCGCCGAGCCGCAGCCGTAGGTCTTGAAGCGTGCGTCCTCGATCACGCCCGTGGTCGGGTTGACCTTGATCTGCAGCTTCATCACGTCGCCGCAGGCAGGGGCCCCCACCATGCCGGTGCCCACCGAGTCGTCGCCCTTTTCGAAGGAGCCGACGTTGCGGGGGTTTTCGTAGTGGTCAACAACTTTTTCTGAATAAGCCATGGTGTCTTCTCCTTCAATGCGCTGACCACTGGATGGTGGACAGGTCGATACCGTCTTTGAACATTTCCCACAGCGGGGACAACTCGCGCAGCTTGGCCACGTTTTCCTTGATGGTGGCGATCGCGTAGTCGATTTCTTCTTCGGTCGTCCAGCGGCCGATGGTCATGCGCAGGCTGCTGTGCGCCAGTTCGTCGCTGCGGCCCAGGGCGCGCAGCACGTAGCTGGGCTCCAGGCTGGCCGAGGTGCAGGCCGAGCCCGACGACACCGCCAGACCCTTGATGCCCATGATGAGCGACTCGCCTTCGACGTAGTTGAAGCTCATGTTGAGGTTGTGCGGCACACGGCGCGTTTCATGGCCGTTGATGAACACCTCTTCCACGTCCTTGAGACCCGCGACCATGCGGTCGTGCAGGGCCTTGATGCGCTGGTTCTCTTCGTGCATCTCGGCCTTGGCGATGCGGTAGGCCTCACCCATGCCCACGATCTGGTGGGTGGGCAGCGTGCCCGAGCGCATGCCGCGCTCATGGCCACCGCCGTGCATCTGCGCCTCGATGCGGATGCGCGGCTTGCGGCGCACGTAAAGGGCACCGATGCCCTTGGGGCCGTAGGTCTTGTGCGAGGTCAGGCTCATCAGGTCGACGGGCAGCGTCTGGAGGTCGATGTCGACCCGGCCGGTGGCCTGCGCGGCGTCCACGTGGAAGACCACGCCCTTCTCGCGGCAGATCGCGCCCAGGGCCGCGATGTCCTGGATCACGCCGATCTCGTTGTTCACGAACATGACCGAGGCCAGGATGGTGTCGGGGCGGATCGCGGCCTTGAAGGCTTCCAGGTCGACCAGGCCATCGGCCTGCACGTCGAGGTAAGTGACTTCGAAGCCCTGGCGCTCCAGCTCGCGCATGGTGTCGAGCACGGCCTTGTGCTCGGTCTTCACCGTGATGAGGTGCTTGCCCTTGGTCTTGTAGAACTGCGCCGCGCCCTTGAGCGCGAGGTTGTTGGACTCGGTCGCGCCGCTGGTCCAGACGATTTCGCGCGGGTCGGCGTTGATGAGGGCGGCGACCTGCTCGCGCGCGGTCTCCACGGCCTTCTCGGCCTCCCAGCCCCAGGCATGGCTGCGCGACGCCGGGTTGCCGAAATGTTCACGCAGCCAGGGAATCATGGCGTCCACCACCCGCGGATCGCAGGGGTTGGTGGCGCTGTAGTCCATGTAGATGGGGAAGTGCGGAGTGCTCATGGAAGGACGGTTCGTGGGCTTGTCGGTGAAAAGAGGTGGCGGCGGGGTCGAGCGCCCCGGTCAGGCCGGGTTCATTTCGAGAACGCGGCGCCTCCGAGGGCAAAGACCGAGTTGGGGGCGTTCACGCGGATCGGCTTGACCACCGGCGCGCTGGAAATCGCCCGCTTGATCAGGGGTGCGTTCTCCACCACCACGCCCTTGGCGAGCTGCTCGTCCACCAGCGACTGCAGGGACACCGAGTCGAGGAAATCGACCATCTTGGCGTTGAGCTGCGCCCACAGTTCGTGCGTCATGCAGCGGTGGCCTTCGCCCAGGCAGTTTTCCTTGCCGCCGCACTGGGTGGCGTCGATGGGCTCGTCCACGGACACGATGATGTCGGCCACGGTGATGTCGGCCGCCTTGCGGCCCAGCGTGTAGCCGCCGCCGGGGCCACGGGTGGATTCCACCAGTTCGTGGCGGCGCAGCTTGCCGAACAGCTGTTCCAGATAGGACAGCGAAATCTGTTGCCGCTGGCTGATAGCCGCGAGCGTGACGGGACCATTGTTCTGGCGCAGGGCCAGATCGATCATGGCGGTGACCGCGAAGCGGCCTTTGGTCGTGAGGCGCATATTCAAGCTCCTTGAGATGTTGGCTTGACCGTCGTGGCATGGTCCAACGGGTAAGAACCCCCCTGAACCCCTTCTCCACCCACCCCGATCCGTTGCGGATCTGTTATCGAAGGCTTTCCCGACTGTTTTCGTCGAGTATACCTCAAAAGCCTAGTGTTTTGCTCAGCATTTTACTGGTAAACCCTTCCCCCGTTCCCCGGGGGCACCAGTTCGGTGCTCAGGGAATGTTGTCGGTACCCGGGGCACCGAACACCTGGGCCTTGAGGTGGGCGAGTTGGTCGCGCACGCCGGCGGCCTTTTCGAACTCCAGGTTGCGGGCGTGTTCGAGCATGAGCTTTTCCAGCCGCTTGATCTCGCGCGCCACGTCCTTTTCGCTCATCTCCTCGACGCTGGCGCGCTGGGCGCTCTCGGCAGCCAGGCGATCGGCCTCCCGGCCCGCCTTCTCGCTGTAGACCCCGTCGATCAGGTCCTTGATGCGCTTGTTGATGCTGCGCGGCTCGATGCCCATGGCCAGGTTGTGGGCGATCTGCTTGTCGCGCCGGCGCTGGGTCTCGTCCATCGCCCGCTTCATCGAGTCGGTGATGCGGTCGGCGTACAGGATGGCCTTGCCGCCCAGGTTGCGCGCGGCGCGGCCGATGGTCTGGATCAGGCTGCGCTCCGAGCGCAGGAAACCTTCCTTGTCGGCGTCCAGGATGGCCACCAGCGACACCTCGGGAATGTCCAGCCCTTCGCGCAGCAGGTTGATGCCCACCAGCACGTCGAAGGCGCCCAGGCGCAGGTCGCGGATGATCTCCACACGCTCCACGGTATCGACATCGCTGTGCAGATAGCGAACCTTGACGCCGTTTTCCGTCAGGTAGTCGGTGAGCTGCTCGGCCATGCGCTTGGTCAGCGTGGTGATCAGCACGCGTTCGTTTTTCTCGACGCGGATGCGGATCTCCTGCAGCACGTCGTCCACCTGGTGGGTGGCCGGGCGCACCTCCAGCTCCGGGTCCACCAGACCGGTGGGGCGCACCAGTTGCTCCACCACCTGACCGGCGTGGGTTTTCTCGTAGTCGGCCGGCGTGGCGGAGACGAACACCACCTGCCGCATGCGCTGTTCGAACTCCTCCAGCTTGAGCGGGCGGTTGTCCAGCGCGCTGGGCAGGCGGAAACCGTATTCCACCAGTGTGGTCTTGCGAGCGCGGTCGCCGTTGTACATGCCGCCGAACTGGCCCATGAGCACGTGGCTCTCGTCCAGGAACATCACCGCGTCCTTGGGCAGGTAGTCGGTCAGGGTGGACGGCGGCTCGCCCGGGGCGCTGCCCGCGAGGTGGCGCGAGTAGTTCTCGATGCCCTTGCAATGGCCCACCTCGCTGAGCATCTCCACGTCGAAACGGGTGCGCTGCTCCAGCCGCTGGGCCTCCACCAGCTTGCCCTCGCCCACCAGCTGCTTGAGCCGGTCGGCCAGCTCCAGCTTGATGGCCTCTACCGCGTGCAGCACCTGCTCGCGCGGCGTCACGTAGTGGCTGCTGGGGTAGACGGTGAAGCGCGGGATCTTCTGGCGCACCTTGCCGGTGAGCGGGTCGAACAGCTGCAGCGTCTCCACCTCGTCGTCGAACAGCTCGATGCGGATCGCCATTTCCGAGTGCTCGGCGGGAAACACGTCGATGGTGTCGCCGCGCACGCGGAACTTGCCGCGCGAGAAGTCCTGCTCGTTGCGCGCGTACTGCATGCGCACCAGCTGGGCGATCAGGTCGCGCTGGCCGATCTTGTCGCCGGTGCGCAGCGTCATCACCATCTGGTGGTAGCTCTCGGGCTTGCCGATGCCGTAGATGGCCGAGACCGTGGCGACGATCACCACGTCGCGCCGCTCCAGGATGCTCTTGGTGCAGCTGAGCCGCATCTGCTCGATGTGCTCGTTGATCGCGCTGTCCTTCTCGATGAACAGGTCGCGCTGCGGCACATAGGCCTCGGGCTGGTAGTAGTCGTAGTAGCTGACGAAGTACTCCACCGCGTTCTTCGGGAAGAACTCCCGGAACTCGCTGTAGAGCTGCGCGGCCAGCGTCTTGTTGGGCGCGAACACGATCGCCGGGCGGCCCAGCCGCGCGATCACGTTGGCCATGGTGAAGGTCTTGCCCGAGCCGGTCACGCCCAGCAGGGTCTGGAACACCTCGCCGTCGTTCACCCCCTCCACCAGCTGGCGGATGGCCTCGGGCTGGTCACCCGCTGGCGGGTAGGGCAGGAAGAGCTCGAACGGGGAACCGGGAAACGTGAGGAACTCGCCCTCGGGGGGCGCGTCGCTCACCCCTTCAATCAGCGGGTCTTTCGGCGTCGGAGGCAGGGTCGTCTGGGGCATCGGACGATTGTGCCGGATGGTCGCTTTCGGCGCTGGCGCCCGGGGGGCGCGGGCGGCGCACGCCGGGTTTGGCCAGGATTTCCACGTAGGCCTGCGCCCCACCCTCGCGCGCCACGGCGTCCAGCTGGCCGATCAGGGCGGAGAGGTGCACCACCTCGGCGGTTTCCTTGGTGGCGCCGAGGCGGCAGTCGAAGTCCAGGAAATCGGCACCCTCGGGCAACTCGCGGCGGCGCTCGCGCTTGAGGTATTTGCGGATCTCGTGCTTCACGGCTTCCAGCACGCGATCGCGGTGACGGCCTTCTTGGGTCAGGGGGAAGATTTTTCTCATGGAGGGCGCGATTATGCGCGCCGGGGTATCCTGCCCCGCGATGACCTCCCGAGAACACCACCCCACCCCCAGCAAGGACGAGATCGCCCTGCTCGCCCCGTTCGAGCAGTTGCGGCTCGACCGCATCACATTGGTGAACACCGCCGCCCAGGCCCGAGAGGCCTGCGCCGCCCTGCGCGACCACCGCGCCTGGGGCTTCGACACCGAGTCCAAGCCCACCTTCTTCAAGGACCAGGTGTCCGACGGGCCGCACATCGTGCAGCTCGCCACGATGCAGCACGCCTGGGTGTTCCAGCTGCACGAACCCGACTGCCGCGCCCAGGTGGCCGCGCTGCTGGCCGACGGCGGCCACACCAAGGCCGGCTTCGGCCTGGGCGACGACACCCGGCGCATCGTGGCCAAGCTCGGCGTGGAGCCCGGCGGCGTGCTGGAACTCAACACCGTGTTCCGCGAACGCGGCTACCGCAAGGACATGGGCGTCAAAGGCGCGATCGCGGTGCTGTTCAACCAGCGCTTCATCAAATCCAAGAAGGCGGCCACGTCCAACTGGGCCAACCCGCGGCTGACGGAAGCCCAACTCATCTACGCCGCCAACGACGCCTGGGGCGCCATGCGCGTGCACCACGCGCTGGGTCTGGGCTGAGTTTCAGCGCCGCCGCAATGGCGTGAGCAGCTCGCTCAGCCCGTTGTGGTCGATCTCCCGCATCAGCGCCAGCAGGCGGCCGATCTCGCCGGGCGGAAAGCCTTCGCGCGCGAACCAGTGCAGGTAGTTGCCCGGCAGGTCCGCGATCACGTGGCCCTTGTATTTGCCAAAGGGCATTTCCACGGTGACGAGGCGTTCGAGGTCTTCGGGTTTCATACCAGGGAAGTGGATCGGTCCAGCCAGGCGCGCACGCAGGCGTTGAATTCGGCCGGCTTCTGGCGCATCACCCAGTGGCCGGTGTCCAGCGCGAGCACCTCGCAACCCGGCGCGCGGGTGAGCTGGTCCAGCCAGCGCTCGGAATGGAACATGAAGGGCTTGCGCCGCCCATAGATGAACAGCGCGGGCATGCCCACGCCCAGCAGCTTGTCCACACGGCCCACGCCGCGCAGGCCGCCATGGGCGCCGAACCAGCCCATGGCATACGGGTAGTTCATCTGCCAGCCGATCCGGGACGGTTCGTTGCGGCAGCCGATGGTGCGCGCCATGTAGCGCGTCATGCGGTTCGCCAGCCAGGGCCACCACGGCCCGATCTTCCAGGCCACCGCGAGCCAGATCTGGTAGCCCGCGATCATCCGTTTTTCCTTGCCACTCAAGCCCCTGAGGTAGGCGCCCGAGCTGGTGTCGCCGATGTCCACGCCCACCACGCGGGCGACCCGGTCCGGGTGGCGCGCGGCGAACTCGTAGCCGAAGAAACAGCCCCAATCGTGCACCAGCAGCGTGACCGACTGGTGCGGGCTGACCGCGTCGACGATCTTGCGGATCAGGCCGGTCATGGCGTCCACCGACGCCGCCCTGGGCGGTTTGGCCAGGTCGTAGCCCGGCAGGCAGAAGCGCACACAGCGGTAGCCCTCGCGCAAGGCCACCACGGTGCTGTCCCACAGGGCCGGGGTGTCGGGCCAGCCGTGCAGCATCACCACCGTGTGCGGGCCCTCGCCTTCCACCACCACATCCACGTCATCGATCTGCAAAGCTTCCTTCATGAGCGAGAGCCTCCGGCGGTTGGGTGATGAATGGGCAGCGCGCATCGTACTGGAATGGAACACATGGCGTCAGGGAAATCCCGGGCGTGCGGGCGGCGCGGCGGGCGTTCATGATGGCCGGCGAACCTTTGCACCCCCGCACCGCCGAGACCGACATGAACCCAGCATCCGCCCCCACCTCTTCCTACGCCCAGGGCCCGCAGAGCCCGGCCCTGCACGACATCACCATCGGCGAGGCGCTGGCCCGCGCCGCCCACCAGTGGGGCGAGCGCGAAGCCCTGGTGATCCCGCACCAGAACGTGCGCTGGAGCTGGCGCGAGCTGCTGCAACGCAGCGACGCCGTGGCCGCCGGCCTGCTCGCGCTGGACCTGCAACCCGGCGACCGCGTGGGCATCTGGGCACCCAACTGCGCCGAATGGACGCTGATGCAGTTCGCCACCGCGCGCGCCGGCCTGATCCTGGTCAACATCAACCCCGCCTACCGCGCCAGCGAACTGGCCTACGCGCTCAACAAGGTCTCGTGCAAGGCCCTGGTGCTCGCGCCCGCGCTCAAGACCAGCAACTACATCGAGATCCTGCGCAGCCTCGCCCCCGAGCTCGACGCCGCCGCCCCCGGCCAGCTCCATGCCCAGGCCCTGCCGCACCTGCGCTGGGCGATCCGGCTCGGCCAGGAAAAAACCGCGGGCATGCTCAATTTCGACGACCTGCCCGCGAAAGCCGGCGACGCCCAGCGCGAGCAACTCGCGGCCATCGGCCCCCGGCTCGCGCCCACCGACCCGATCAACATCCAGTTCACCTCGGGCACCACTGGCTTCCCCAAAGGTGCCACGCTGACCCACCGCAACATCCTGAACAACGGCTTCTTCGTCGGCGAGGCCATCCGCCTCACGCCGGAAGACCGCCTGTGCATCCCCGTGCCGCTGTACCACTGCTTCGGCATGGTCATGGGCAACCTCGCCTGCGTCACGCACGGCTGCGCCATGGTCTACCCCTCCGAGGCCTTCGACCCCGCCGCCGTGCTGCAGGCCGTGCAGGCCGAGCGCTGCACCGCGCTCTATGGCGTGCCCACCATGTTCATCGCCGTGCTCGACCACCCGCAGTTCGGCGCCACCAACCTCTCCAGCCTGCGCACCGGCATCATGGCCGGCTCGCCCTGCCCCATCGAGGTCATGAAGCGCGTGCAATCGCTGATGAACATGCGCGAAGTCACCATCGCCTACGGCATGACGGAAACCTCCCCGGTCTCCACCCAGAGCGCGGTGGACGACCCGGTGGACCGCCGCGTGTCCACCGTGGGACGGGTACAGCCCCACCTGGAGGTGCAGATCGTCGACACCGACAACCGCGCCGTGGCGCGCGGCCTGGTGGGCGAACTCTGCACGCGCGGCTACTCGGTGATGCAGGGCTACTGGGACGACGCCGAAAAAACCCGCGAAGCGATCGACCCCGAGGGCTGGATGCACACCGGCGACCTCGCCACCATGGACGCCGAGGGCTACGTCAACATCGTCGGCCGCCTGAAAGACATGGTGATCCGCGGCGGCGAGAACGTGTACCCGCGCGAGATCGAGGAGTTCTACTACCGCCACCCCAAGGTGCAGGACGTGCAGGTGGTCGGCGTGCCCGACCCGCGCTTTGGCGAGGTGCTCTGTGCCTGCGTGGTGCTCAAGGCCGGCGAGAAGGCCACGGTGCAGGAACTGCAGGACTTCGCGCGCGGCCAGATCGCCCACTACAAGGTGCCGGCCTACATCGAGTTCGTCGACGCCTTCCCCATGACCATCACCGGCAAGATCCAGAAGTTCCTGCTGCGCGAGGCCATGGTCAAGAAACTCGGCCTCAAGGCGGCAGCAACGGCCTGACTAGCGCAGCAGGGTCAGCGCCAGCCCGGCCAAGGCGCACACCCCCAGCAGCGGCATCACGCCCCACTTGAGGCGGAACAGCGCCACCAGCGCCAGCAGCGTGATGACCGCCGAAGCAAGGTCGAACGGCCCGCCGAAGCCCTTGGGCCACCACACGTGGTACGCGAAGAACAGCGCGAGGTTGAGGATCACCCCCACCACGGCGGCGGTGATGGCCGAGAGCGGCGCGGTGAAGCCCAGCCTGCCGTGCGTGGCCTCCACCAGCGGGCCACCCGCCAGGATGAACACGAACGACGGCAGGAAGGTGAAGAAGGTCACCACCGTCGCCGCGAGCGCCGCGCCGAGGAACAGCGCGTCCGGCCCCAGCACGGACTTTGTCCATCCACCGACAAACCCCACGAAGGCCACCACCATGATGAGCGGGCCGGGCGTGGTCTCGCCCAATGCGAGGCCATCGATCATCTGCGCGCCGGTGAGCCACTGGTGCGTGTCCACCGCGCCTTGGTACACGTAGGGCAGCACCGCGTAGGCCCCGCCAAAGGTGAGCAGCGCCGCCTTGGTGAAGAACCAGCCCATCCGGGCCAGCGTGCCCTCCCAACCCTGCGTGGCCACCAGCGCAGCCATGCCCAGCAGCCACAGCGCCAGCCCCACGCCAAGCACGTTCGCCAGATGGCGTTTCGAGAAACGCGCGTGCGCCGGCGTGGGCGTGTGGTCGTCGATCAAGGCCGGCCCATGGCCCGCCGCCTGGGCACCGTGGCCACCGCCCAGCGCGAAGACCTGGGGCCAGCGCCGCGCGCCGAAGTGGCCGATCAGGCCGGCGGCCAGCACGATGGCGGGGAACGGTGTGTCGAACCCGAAGATGGCCACGAAGGCGGCGGCGGCGATGCCCCACATCCAGGGGTTGCGCAACGCGCGCGTGCCGATGCGGTGCGCCGCGTGCAACACCAGCGCCGTCACGGCCGGCTTGATGCCGTAGAAAATGCCCGCCACCACCGGCACGTCGCCAAAGCGCAGGTACACCCAGGACAGGCCGATCAGGATGAACAGGGAGGGCAGCACGAACAGCGCGCCGGCCACGATGCCGCCCCAGGTGCGGTGCATCAGCCAGCCGATGTAGGTGGCGAGCTGCTGCGCCTCGGGGCCGGGCAGCAGCATGCAGTAGTTCAGCGCGTGCAGGAAGCGGCGTTCGCTGATCCAGCGGCGGCGCTCCACCAGCTCGGTGTGCATGATCGCGATCTGCCCGGCCGGCCCGCCGAAGCTGATGAAACCCAGCTTGAGCCAGAAGCGCAGGGCCTCGCCAAAGCCGACGGCGGCGGGGGGTTCGGGGGTGGCGGGTTCGGGCATGGGAACTGGGGTGAAGCAACCGCCCGCAATGTAGCCCATCCCCTTGAAACCGCGGTGACGGCCCGCCTCTATTTCGCCAGCATCCACGCCACCGTCTGGCCCACCACCTCGGCCTCGATGCCGTTGAAGCCGTGGTGGCTCTGCGTCCGGCCCCTGGGGCGCGGCCAGGCGATGACGGCCTGAACATCGACCACATGGTCAGCTTGCTGGCGAAACCCGCTCAGGTACGGAGGGCGCTGCTTCTCCGAAGGCGCGTCCACCACCGCGACCGTCACGCCCTGCTGCGTAAACAGCGCGCGAGATCGCACCAGGGAGTTGCCGCCACCCCAACCACCCGCTCGACCACCTGCGCATGCAAATCTGTGTGCCACAGAACAGCGCCAATGATCAACAAGGGGATGCGCATGAAGGGCCTCGTGCAAGTGAAGTCATATTCGCCACGGACAGGCCCGTTGTCGAGTGATATTTCACACGAAAGACCTCGCAAGCTCTGATACGCTGGCAGGGCGCCACCCAAAAGAAGAGGGAGCCCCTTGACGACCGCTGCACCCCGCGACCGAGTTCTGACCTGGATACTGCCGCTGCTGCCCGCGGTGGTGGCCTTGGTGTTGCTGGTTCTCTCGCTGCTGCTGGCCGAGATCATCGTGGCCAAGGAACTGGAACAGCGCGCGGGCACCCGTGTCGAGCAATCCGCCCAGCTGTACGCGGACCAGATTTCGCGCTCGCTGGCCCGCCGCACCGTCGAACTCCAGCTGCTCGGCGAAATGGCCCGGGCCGACATCCACACCGACACCTGGCGCGATCAGATACAGCGCCTGAAGATCAGCACCAACAGCTACGTGTGGATCGGTGTGACCAATGAGCACGGCGAAGTGGAAGTGGCCAGCGATCGCCTGCTCGAAGGCACTTCGATCGCCCATCGCGGGGTGTTCACCAACGGCCGGGACGGCCTGTGGTTCGGCAGCCTGCACCCGCCGGTGGCGCTGCGCGACCCCCTGAGCAAACGGGGTCTGCAGGTGCCGGAAGAGCTCGCCGACATCGCCATGCCCGTTTACGACACCCAGGGGCTGACCCGTGGGGTGATCGCCGCGCACCTCGACGCCCGCTTCTTCGACCAGTTGCGCCAGCAGGTGCTGGGGCCGCCAGAGGTCCGCCGGTCCCTGAACCTGGCCCTGGTCGACGCCGACGGGCGCGTGCTGATCGGGGAGCGGCCGACGGTGACCGACAGCGAATGGAACGTTCTGCTGACCGGCCCTGAAGAAGACGCCCACACCGTGCAGGACGACAAAGGCAGGCACTACCTCCTCTCGCACGTGGCCATTCAGCCCCGGGACTCGGAACTGCGCACCCCATGGCAGGTGGTCGGCTACCAGCCGCTGAGCGCCGCGGTCGAGCCCGTGCGCCAGCTCGAGCGCAGCCTGCTGACCTGGGGCGGCATCACCACGCTGCTGCTGGGCCTGGCCGGTTTCGCGATCTCGCGCCACCTGGCGCGGCCTTACAGCCAGTCCGAGCAGCACCTGCGCGAACAGGGCGAGGTGCTGAGCGCGGTGATCAACTCCGCGAGCGATGCGGTGATCAGCGTGGATCTGCAGGGGCGCATCAGCCTCTTCAACCCCGCCGCCGCCCGCATCTTCGGCCACCCCGAGAGCAGCATGATCGGGCAGCCACTGGACGTCCTGCTGCCGGAGATGCAACGCGCCCAGCACCTCGGCCACCTGCAGCGTTTTGCGGAATCCCACACCACCACACGCCCCATGGGTGTGGGGCGCGTGACCGGCCTGCGGGCCGACGGCCAGACGCTGAATCTCGAAGCCTCGATCTCGCAGATCACCGTGCGCGGCAACAAGGTGCTCACCGCCATCCTGCGCGACGTGACCGAGCGCGTGCGCGCCGAGCGCGCCGTGGCGCAGTACCAGCTCGAGCTCTCCGAACTCACGCGCCGCCTGCTGCATCAGGAAAAACAGACCACGCGCCGGCTGGCCCAGATCCTGCACGACCAGCTCGGACAGACGCTGGGCGCGATCCGGCTGTCGTTCGACGCGCTCACGGGCATGATCCCGCTCGGCCTGCCCGACAAGGCCAAAGAGCGCGCCTTCAAGCTGGGCAACATGATCGACACCGCCAACACCGAGGTGCGCCAGGTGCTGGTGGAGCTGCGTCCACCGCTGCTGGATGAACTCGGCCTGCAGGCGGCGCTGGAAAACGAGGTGCACACGCGCACCCCCGATGCCGAGCCGGTGGCGCTGCTGCTGAAAATCTCGCCCACCGCAAGCGACGTGCGCTGGCCCGCCGACGTGGAATACGCCGCCTTCATGGTGGCCCGGGAAGCCCTGGCCAACGCCGTGATGCACGCCAACGCGAGCCAGGTGGTGGTGCGTGTCGATGGCGAAGCCGAGTGGTTGCACCTTCAGGTGACCGACGATGGCAAAGGCCTGACGCCCAAGATGGCCGCTGGCCGGCCCGGGCACCTCGGCATCGTGGGCATGCGCGAACGCGCGCTGGCCATCGGTGCGCGCATGGAAGCCAAGGGCCTGCCCAAAGGCGGCACCGTCATCTCTCTCACCTGGGGAACCCCACCGGCCATCCCCCCCGGAGAACTGTCACCCGCAAGACCCTGATTGCGCCACCTTGAGACTGCCATGAGCGACATATACCTGGTAGACGACCACGCGATGATGAGGGACGGCCTGCGCGCGGTGCTCGAAGGCGCCGGGCACCACGTGGTCGGCGAATCGGATCAGCCCACCCCCGCGCTCGCGGACATCGTGCGCCTGGTGCCCACCGTGCTGCTGCTCGACCTGCACCTGTCCCACCGCTCCGGCTTCGAACTGCTCGAACAGCTGCAGCGGCGCAAACTCAGCACCCGCACCATCCTGCTGACCATGTCGGCCCAGCCCAGGCACGTGGCCGAAGCGATGCGCCTGGGCGCCTTCGGCTACGTGCTCAAGGGCTCGCCTTCGCGGGACGTGATCGACGCGGTGGCGGCGGTGAGCGAGGGCCGCAAGTACCTGGGCATCGGCGTGGCCGAACTGGCGGTCGAAGGGCTCATGGGCGACGCCCCGCCCAGCAGCATCGAATCGCTCTCGGCGCGCGAACAGCAGGTCATCCTGCTCGTGGTGCGCGGCCTGACCAGCGTGGCCATCGGCGAACAGCTGCACCTCTCGCCCAAGACGGTCGAGTCCTACCGCAGCCGGCTCATGGCCAAGCTCGGCGTGAGCGACCTGCCCGCGCTCGTGCGCCTGGCCATCCGCGAAGGCCTGATCAGCGCCGAAGACGACTGAGGACTTTCGCACAGGCGCCCTGGGCTTGCGGGTGATTCCGCCCCGCACCGTCCAGTTTTCCCCGCAGGCACGCGCCCCCGATGCGCTGCACAGTCTCTGCATGGCGGCGCGGCTTCTCGCGTCCAGCCGACAGGAGCCTGAGATGACCGTTTCCCTCCCCGCGCCGCTCGACACCCAGCCCCTGCAGGTGCTGGTGGTCTGCCCGCGTGGCGAATACCTGGACACGGTGCGGGGCCTCGTCGGCGACTGGGTGCGCAGCACCCAGATCTACTGGACGGTTGACCCCGTCGCCGCCCTGCGGCGCGCGCAGCAATCGCCCCCGGCCCTGGCCATCCTGGACGCCCGCATCGACCGCGCCAGCGGCTGCATGCTCAGCCGCGAACTCGCGCTCGCCCACACCGACTTCGACGTGTTGAGCTTCGACGACCCCGGCGCCAACTGCGTGCAGTGCCAGCCCAGCACCTGGCACTGGTCCGAACTGCCCCGCGCCATCGGCTGGTGGGTGCAACGCCACCTGGTGCTCGCGCCCCCGGCCCACTGAACCTGCGCCCGCACTAGACTCCGGTATGCACAGCGGCTACCGGGTGTTGGTGACAGGGGGATACGGCTTCTTCGGCAGCCGCCTCGTCGAGCGCCTGGCGCGGCTTGAAGGCCTGAGCATCGTGGTCGCTGGCCGGCACGCGGCCTCCGCGCAAGCCCTGGTTCAAACGCTCCAGGCCTCCGCCGCCGCGGAGCTTCATGCCGCGGCGCTGGACGTCCATACCCCCTCTCTCGAACAGACCCTGGCGCAGTGGACCCCGGATGTGGTGGTGCACACCTCGGGCCCCTTCCAGGGCCAGAACCACCACGTGGCCGAGACCTGCATCCGCCACGGCACGCACTACATCGATCTGGCCGACGGCCGTGACTTCGTCGCCGGCATCGGCGCCCTGGACGCCTCGGCCAAAGCGGCCGGTGTGCTGGTGCTCAGCGGCGCCAGCTCCGTCCCCGCGCTGTCGGCTGCGGCCGCGGACCACCTCAGCCGAGGCATGGCGCTGGTGCGCTCCATCGACATCGGCATCAGCCCGGGCAACCGCACCGAGCGTGGGCTCTCCACCGTGCAAGGCATCCTGAGCTATTGCGGGCAAACCATCGCGCACGCCGACGGCCGCAGCGAACTCGGCTGGGGGCGGTCGTACCGCCATCGGTATGGCGCACCGGTCGGGGCGCGGCTGCTCTCACCCTGTGAGGTGCCCGACCTGAGCCTCCTCCCCGCGCGCTACCCGGGCGCACCCACGGTGCGGTTCGGCGCGGGCCTGGAACTGGCCTTCCTGCACCGGGGCATGAACCTCATGGCGCTGGCCCGGCGACTGAGCCTGGTGCGCGACTGGTCGGCCCACGCCAGGCTGCTCACCCGCGCGGCGGACCTGTTCAAGACCTGGGGCAGCGATGCCGGGGCCATGCACGTGCGGGCCAAAGGGGTGGACCACCGCGACCAACCCATCGCGCGCACCTGGGAACTGATCGCTACCGAGGGCCACGGGCCCTATGTGCCCACCCTCGCGGCCTGGGCCCTGGTGAAGAAACTGGCGGCCGGCGAGCCCTTGCCGAGCGGCGCCCGGCCGTGCACCGGCCTGCTGTCCCTGGAGGACTTTGATGAAGCCGCCACCGGCCTGCGCATCACCACGCGGGTCGAGGAGGCATGACGGCGCCGGTTTCAGCGGAACACGCTCACCGCCTCCACCAGCCGCTTCGTCTGCTGCTGCAGGCTTTGTGAGGCGGCGGCACCCTGCTCCACCAGGGCCGAGTTCTGCTGCGTCACCTGGTCGAGGTGGCCCACGGCCTGGCTCACCTGCTGGATGCCGCCGCTCTGCTCGATCGTGGCCGCGCTGATCTCGCTGATGAGGTCCGACACGCGCTGCACCTGCTGCACGATCTCGTCCATCGTCTTGCCCGCGTCGTCCACCAGTCGCGTGCCGGCCTCCACCTTGCCCGCGCTGGCGCCGATCAGCTGCTTGATTTCCTTGGCCGCCTCGGCGCTGCGCTGCGCCAGGCTGCGCACCTCACCGGCCACCACCGCGAAGCCCCGACCCTGCTCACCGGCCCGAGCGGCTTCCACCGCCGCGTTCAACGCCAGGATGTTGGTCTGGAAGGCGATGCCGTCGATCACGCCGATGATGTCGCTGATCTTGCGCGAGCTCTCGGTGATCTCGCTCATGGTGTGCACCACCTGGGACACCGCATGGCCGCCGCGCGAAGCCGCGTCGCTGGCCGTGCCCGAGAGCTGGTTGGCCTGGCTGGAGGTCTCGGCGTTCTGGCGCACGGTGGCGGTCATCTGCTCCATGGACGCCGCCGTCTGCTGCAGGCTGGACGCCGCCTGCTCGGTGCGCTGGCTCAGGTCGTTGTTGCCCTGGGCGATCTCCGTCACCGCCGTCTGCACCGTCAGCACCTGCTGGCTCACGTCGTCGATCAACCAGCGGAACATCAGGCCCAGCTGGCTGATGGTGCGCATGGTCATGCCGATTTCGTCCACCCGGTCCATATGCGCCACCTTGTGGGTGTCGCCCGTGGCCACGCGCAGGGCCTGCTCGCGCAGGTACTCCAGCGGGCCGGCCAGCTGTGATTCGAGGAACCAGCCCGCCAGGCCCACGCCCACGGCGGACAGGCCGGCGAACTGCGCCCACTCCATGCCATGCAGCCCCAGCGCCCAGGCGCCGCCAGCAAGAGCGGCCAGCAACACCGCCAGCGGCAGGCGGATGCGGCTGCGCACGCCCATGGTCTTGAACACGGTCGTCAGCCCCATCAGCCCGGTGCGCAGCAGCAGGCCCTTGTGCAGCTTCAGGTGGCGGGCGCGGCCCTCGCGCATGTCGGCGTAGAGCCGCTCGGCGCCGGCAATCTCTTCGCGGCTGGCCTTGGTGCGCACCGACATGTAGCCCACGGTCTGGCCGTTGCGGATCACCGGCGTGGCGTTGGCCCGCACCCAGTAATGGTCACCGTTCTTGCGGCGGTTCTTCACCAGGGCCGTCCAGGGCTCACCGCCCTTGAGCGTGGCCCACATGTCGGCGAACGCCTCCTTGGGCATGTCCGGGTGCCGCACCAGGTTGTGCGGCTGGCGCTGGATCTCCTCCAGCGTGAAACCGCTCACGTCCACGAACGCTGCGTTGGCGTAGGTGATGTGGCTCTGGGTGTCGGTGGTCGACATCAGCGTGGCATTGTCGGGGAACTCGTATTCACGCTGGGTAACGGGAGAGTTGACGCGCATGGCGGATACCTTGAATGTGTGGACAGATGTCTGCTGTATCGACGCCCCCGGGGCCGTCTTGTGTGGGGAAACCATGTCTTTTTTGCTCACCCCGGCCCGCCCGCTTGCGCTAAGCTCCCGTTCATCGGCCCCCCAAAGCCAGCCAGCCCAAGGAGACACCCATGAGCCCATCGAGCTTGCGCACGGTCCTGGTGTTCAGCGCGGAAGACCAGGCCTGGATCCGCCGCACCCCCATCACCGTGCCCGCCTTCTGGCAAGGCCACTCGGTGCAACCGGCCCAGGGCGACCTGGTCCGCCTGGGTGGCCGGCAATTCCTCATCCGTGGCCGCGTGTGGGAACACGACGGCGAAGGCCCCATCCTCAAGCTCTACATGGGCGACGCCCACGCCCAGAGCGACACCACCCTCGGCTAAACCACGCTCGGACCAACCGGAACGCTTCCATGCCCATCGAACTCTGGCTCGCCTTCGTCGCCGCATCGGCCGTCATGCTGATCATTCCCGGCCCGACCATCCTCACCGTCATCAGCTACTCCATGGCCCACGGCCGGCGCGCCAACGTGCCGCTGGTGGCGGCCGTGGCGCTGGGCGACTCCACCGCGCTGGCGGTCTCGCTGCTCGGCCTGGGCGCGCTGCTCGCCACCTCGGCCTTCTGGTTCACCCTCATCAAATGGGCCGGCGGCCTGTACCTCATCTACCTGGGCGTCAAGCTGCTGCGCGCGGGCATCTCGTCCACCGAACTGGCCGCCCCACCCGCGCCGCAATCGCGCTGGCGCCTGTTCGCCAACACCTACCTGGTGACCGCGCTCAACCCCAAAGGCATCGTGTTCTTCGTGGCCTTCCTGCCCCAGTTCATCAGCCCCTCGGTGCCGGTGGCCCCGCAGCTGTGGGTGCTGGCCATCACCTTCGTGGTGCTGGCCACGCTCAACGCCACGCTGTACGCCGTGTTCGCGGCCTCGGCGCGCCGGGTGCTCACCTCGCCGCGCGCGCAGCGGCGCTTTCACCTCGCGGGCGGCTCGCTGCTGACGGCGGCGGGCGTGTGGGCCCTGATGGCCCGGCGCGCGGCCTGAATCAACGAACGAACGAACGAGCGGGCAGGCTCAGGCCGCGATGGCGATCGACTCCGTGTAGATGAAGCTGTTGCACGCCGCCACGAAGGCCCGCGGCGTCTGGCGCGCGCCAAAGCCGTAAACGCGCAGACCCTCGCGCCGCAGGCAGAAGGCCAGTGGTGTGAGGTCGCTGTCCGACGACGCGAGGCACACCCCGTCGAACTGGCCCGTGTTCGCCAGCGACATCGCGTCCAGGCTGAGCACGATGTCGGCGGCGTTCTTGCCCATGGCGTAGGGAAAGAGTTGCACCGGCTCGATCGCGTTGTGCAGCAGCACGTTCTTGCAGCGGCTCATGCCCGGCCGGGACCAGTCCGCATACGCGCGCTTGACCGCCAGCACGCCATAACTCGCGGCGCGCAGCAGGATGGGACGGGTGAGTGTGTAGGAGACGTTTTCCGCGTCAAACAAGACGGCGAGTCTCTGTTGCTTGTGCTGCAGCCGGGGCATGTGGTGGCTTCCCTGTTCGTTGGTGAACAGCCGCCGCCCTGGATAAGGGCGGCGGCCTGAACGGGGTGAGAACCGGGATCCACGGAAAACCGGTAGGCCTCGCGGCCTCCCGTCCAGGCCGCCAAAAAAACATCGGTCTGGATCGACAGAGGCCGCATTCCTTGTCGGTATTTACGGCCTCTGCCGTGGATATACAGGTTCTCACACCCGGCTCACCTTTTTCGTGAGCGGAAAAGACTTTATGCCAATCCCCGCAGGTGCAGCGGACTGTTTCATTGTCAGATCAGCTGCAACTGGACGTTCGACGAGCGGTCCGCAGCAAGCCCTTTCTTCCGGGCCGCAGACCAGGACATACGCCTGCGCAGCAACGCAGGACTCCTTCGAACACAGGCCGCCTGCATAGAATGGCCGCCATCGGCCACACCCCGGAGAACCTTTCTCCTTTCTACCCCTTCTCTACCATGCGCCTGCTTCGTGCCCTGCTGATCGCGGCCCTTTTCGCCACCTCCTTCGTGGCCCGCGCGGCCGACACCTTTCCGGTGCGCAGCGTCGCCCTCGTTCCCGCTGCCGATCCCATCGAGTACACGCTCACCAGCCGCACAGCCGCCGTCTTCATCTTCCCGATAGCCTCTGCGGGCGCATGGGCCGACTCACGCGACAAGACCCGCGCTTTCACCGCCCTCACGAAGTCTCGCCAGCCCGCTTACGGGGCCTACCTCAGCAAGCTGGTGGCCGACCGGCTGCGCGCGGCGGGCTACCAGGTTCGGCTGATCGAGCCTGAACACCGCGACCCGGCCGACCCGGATGGGGTGGACCTCGAAGCCCTGGTGTTCGATGAAGACATCGGCATGCAACTGCAGTTCGACACCATGGGCTTCTTCTCCGACATGGGGACCATGGGCTTCGCGCCCAAGGTCAACGTCGACGCGCACTCCTTTCTGCGCAGCGGTGCCGAAAACCCGTTCAGCACCACGATCTACTACGGGGTGGATGCCCGACCCAACAAGGACTGGGCGATCATGGCCCCCGACACCGCGAACATCCCCTCGTTCGAGGTCTTGATGGGCGAGCCCGAGCGTGTCGACGCGGTCTACCGCGGCGCCTTGAACCTGCTGGCCGAACGCATCGCCACCCAGTTCATGGCGTCCTCCCCGCTCAAGGCCGCTGCAGCGCCCTGACACAGGCACGCCGATTGCGCCCTGCGGCCTCCGTTTCCAGGACATGCCTGCCACAGCGGACGAGCGTGTTCGGTTTCATTCGAGCAACAGCGCAATGCCGAAGACGATGGCAGCCAAACCGGCGATACAGAAAACAATCGCCATCAGTTGCGCGAGCGATGAGCCTTGAATCAGCGCTCGGGTTCTAGCGTAGTGCTCCGCCTGCTCGGACAGATCTGGAGCACCCGGTCCGAACACCCTCTCCGCCACTTCACGTCTCGTCAACTGGCGAGTGACAAGTGACCCGAGAGCATCCCATCCAACCCATGGGAGGGAAGCGCCGAGCACGATCCAAAACCACCCCATAAACGTTCTCCACGAATGCCTGCTTATGGCAGAAAAGAGCCATCGTTGCCCCGCAGGAACGGCCTAAAAAAGCCTGTCGCCGACCAACCACTGCCATCGGAATCACTTCGCGCACTGCCTGAGTTTCTCAATCACCGCCGCGCCGCCCGTCCATTGAATGCCCATCAGCGTTTTCCCATCCAACGACAGTTTGAAGCTCTGTTGATCGCGCATGCCATCGAGCGCCGCAGCCAGCCCGGGCACAGCGAACATCACCGTGCCCACCTCCCTGGACTCCCTGTAATTGAATACCTGAAGGGTCTGGGCAGGTTCGTCGTCTTGCTGAAGGGTGATTCTCAATTTCTCGACTTTCTGGGGTTTGGGCAGCCCTGCACCCTGAAAAATCAGCCATGCATCGGTCTTGGGCTTCTGGAACCCCACGATGGTCACGACGCCACCTTCGTCGAGCTTGTATTTGGAAAACACCGCCGCGCACAGGTTGCCCTCGGGCGTGGCTTTCGTCTCCACATGCCATAGGCCTTTGGCATGCGCCCGCCGTTTTTCCTGTTGCTCTTTTTCCTGCTCCGCCAGTCCTTTTTGCAAGGCGCGGCTTTCCTCCAGCGTGAGGCCTTGAGCGGGAGGCCCCTTCGGCCCGAGGGAATCCACGTAGTCTCTTTGCTGACGGATCCAGTCGTCCATGCTGTATTGGTACGGCGGACTGCAGCCATTCCCGTTGAACTGCATACCAATCGGGCAAGCCGTTGCGGTGAGCGGCAACGAAAGTGCAAGGAAAAACAGGATCGCTGGTGTTTTCATGGGGTGTTCTCCCGCATCGGCAAGCTGGTGAAGTGCTGACTGCTCTGGCGCCTTGCATTCTGCTTCATCGTGCAGCGACGGGTGCTTGCGAGGCGCCGCCCCGCGCAGACAATGCGCCATGGCCCACGATCCCGACCTGATCCCCACCCACACGACCACAGCCCCCTCCTCCATCGCGCGCTGGGTGGCGCGGCACCACGGGCTGGAGGTGCGGCAATGCCACCTGATCCGCCGGGGCCTGAACGACAACTACGCCCTGCGGTCCACCGACGGCAGCCGCTGCGTGGCGCGCCTCTATTCCATCCGCCCGCGCGGCGACTTCAACGTCGAATTCGAAGCCTCGCTGCTCATGCACCTGAACGCCCAAGGCGTGGGCGTGGCCGCGCCGATGCTCACGGCGGACGGGCAAACGCACATCCCGCTTCAGTTCCCGGAAGGGCCGCGCGCGCTGGCGCTGTTCCGCCATGCCGAAGGCACCGTCCCCGACACACTGGAAGACATCGAGCTGACCGGCCGCACGCTGGCCCACATCCACGGGGTGGCTCGCGAATACGCAGGCCCGCCCAGCCGCTATACGCTGGACGGCCACCACCTCGCCGGCCGAACCCTGGGCTACCTGCAGGCCTACCCGGACCTGGACGCCGGTTTGCTCGAAACCTACAGCCAGCTGGTGCACCGCCTGCTGGACGAGCTGGCCGCCGCCGAAGGCGGGCTCACGCGCGTCGTCTGCCACGGCGACACGCACGGCTTCAACAACCACGTGCACACCGACGCGGCCGGCACCCGCAAGACGGTGTTCTTCGACTTCGACGATGCCGGCCCCGGCTTCCTGGCCTACGACCTGAGCGTGCTGCCCTGGTCGCACATGGTCCGCAAAAACCTCAAGGAGCCCGACGACACCCTGCGCGAGCGCTGGACGCACTACCTGCGCGGCTACCGCGAAGGCGGCGGCGAGGTGAGCGAGGCGGACCTGGCGGCATTGCCGCTGTTCCTGCAGCTGCGGCACCTCTGGAACCTGGGCGAGGCCGCCGGGCGGCTGCACCACTGGGGAACGAATTCGATGCCGGTGGACTGGATGCAGAAGCAGGGAGAGGTGTTCGAGGCCTGGCGAGGGCTGGACATGCGCACCTGATGGACTGCGCTGGTTCCGCTGGCGCAGCACCGAGGGTGTTTGGCGAAGAGAATCCGCACTTCGTCGCAAGACGCGAGACCCGTGGACGCCCCGTCCAGATAATCGCGAACGTCATTCCAACCGAGGCTCGCGCCACATGAAAACGCTCAACACAAAACGGTTCTCCGTGGTCCTCACCCTGGCGCTGACCGGTGCCTGCGCCCACGCCGCCGGTTTTCAGCATGGATTTGCCGCGGACCCGGACGGCAAGCCACTCGAAATCGGCATCTGGTACCCGAGTTCGGCCGCGGTCCTGCCCGTGGCGATGGGCCCGACAACGATGAGCGTGGCCGTCAAAGGGCCGGTGCAAGGCAAGGCACTGCCGCTGGTGTTGATCTCGCATGGCACTGGCGGCTCGTTTCTCGGGCACTTCGATACGGCCATGGCGCTGGCCGACGCCGGCTTCGTGGTGGCGGCCGTCACGCACACGGGCGACAACTACGCCGATCAGAGTCGCGCCGTCGACATCATGGACCGCCCCCGGCAGATCAGCCAGGTGATCAACCACATGCTGGCGAGCTGGGATGGTCGTGCGGCGATCGACCCGGCGCGCGTCGGCATGTTTGGCTTCTCCGCCGGCGGCTTCACCACGCTCGCGAACATCGGTGGGGTGCCCGACTTTTCAAAGATCGAGCCGGTGTGCCGCCAATACCCCGGCGACTTTGTATGCCAGCTCCTGGCGAAGAACGGCGGCAGCAACGTCTCCCCGCCCACCGCGTCCGCCATCGCCAACGCGGCAGACCCTCGGATCAAGGCCGCTGTGGTGGCCGCGCCTGCGCTCGGCTTCAGCTTCGCACCCGATGGGCTCAAGAACGTCAAGGTGCCCGTACAGCTCTGGCGCGCCGAGGACGACGCCATCCTTCCACATCCGCGCTACGCCGAAGCGGTCCGGCTCGCATTGCCGCAGGCACCGGAGTACCACCTCGTCCCCAAGGCCGGCCACTTTGACTTCCTGGCACCGTGCAGCAGCGCGCTGGCGTCGATCGCACCCCCCATTTGCACCAGCGCTCCTGGTTTCGATCGGGTCGAATTTCATGCACGCTTCAATGCAGCGGTCGTCGGTTTTTTCAGCAAGACACTGCGGGCACATTGATTCCGTGCGCGACGACCGCCGCGCTCAAAGCACCTGACAAGCCTGCTCGAAACTCAACCTCGCATTGCGGTCGAACACCTTGCCATCCCCGTACCCGAGGTTGATCAGGAAGTTCGCGCGCCAGCGCCCGTCGGGGAAGAACTCGGCGTTCACCTTGGCCAGGTCCACGCCGCTCATGGGTCCGCAGTCCAGACCCAGCGCGCGCGCCGCGATGATGAAGTACGCCCCGCCCAGCGTGCTGTTGCGGGTGGCCGTGGCTTCGCTCAGCGCGGGGTTGCTCTCGAAGTTTTCCTTCGCGCCTTCACGGTGCCACACCTGGGGCATGAACTCGTGGAAGCGGGTGTCGGCACACACGATGACCGTGACCGGCGCCACGCGCGTCTTGTCCAGGTTGCCCGGCGAGAGCGCGGGCAGCAGGCGCGCGCGCGCCTCGGGCGTCTTGAGGAACACGTAGCGCGCCGGCTGCGTGTTCATCGAGGTGGGCCCCATGCGGGCAATGTCGTACACCTGCTTGAGCAGCTCGTCGGGCACGGGCTTGTCGAGGAAGGTGTTGGCGGTGCGCGCCTTGAGGAAGATCTGGTCGAGGGCTAACGCGTCGAGGGTCATGGTGTGAGGCAGAAAGTAGAAGAAGAAAAACTCAGTCCAAACTGATGTTGGCGGCTTTGATGAGGCCGGTCCAGCGCTGCACGTCCCGTGCCAGCATGGTCTTGGTGTCGGCCACGCTGATTTTCATGGGCGAACCGCCCGCCTTGCGGAAGGTGTCCTGAAGCTCAGGCGTGGCGATGATTTTCGCCAGTTCCGTGCGCAGCCGCGCCAGCACCTCGGGCGGGGTCTTGCTGGGCGCGAAGTAGCCGAACCACGATTCCAGTTCGAGCTTGACGGTGCCGGACTCGTTGATGGTCTGCACCGTGGGCTGCATGGGGTTGCGTTCGGCGCTGGAGACCGCGATGGCCTTGAGCTTGCCGGTGTCCACGTGCGCGCGGGTGGTGGGCGTGAGGTCGAAGAACAGGTCCACGCGGTCGCCGAGCAGGTCGGCGTACGCCGGCTGCGCGCCCCGGTAGGGCACGTGCACGATGTCCACGCCCGCCAGGCTCCACAGCGCCGCGGCGATGACGTGCTGGCCCGAGCCGTTGCCGGCCGAGGCGTAGGTGAGCTTGCCGGGGTTGGCCTTGGCATAGGCCACCAGGCCGGCCAGGTTGTTGAACGGCAGGCTGTTGCGGCCGAGCAGCGTGTAGCTGTAGCTCACGGCCAGGCCCACGGGTTCGAAGTCCTTGAGGCTGTCGTACGAGAGGTTCTTGTACAGGCCCATGTTCAGGACCATGTTCGACACCGAGCCGGTGAGCAAGGTGTAGCCGTCGGGCGCGGCCTTGGCGGCGGCGTCGGTGCCCACCACGGTGCCCGAGCCGGTGCGGTTCTCCACCACCACGGGCTGGCCGAGCGGCTGGGCGAGGCGATCGGCGAGCGCGCGGCCCACGAAGTCGAAGCCACCACCGGGCGGTTGCGGCACGATCACGCGCAGGGGCCGGTTGGGGTAGTCGGCCTGCGCCCAGGCGGCGGCCGGGGCCAGGGAAGCGAGGGCGGCGGCCGGCACGGCGGCGAGCAGTTGGCGGCGAAGCGGCGAAGCCGGTCCCCCGCACGTCGGATCGAGTGCGTTCATGTCTTGTCTCCTTGTTGTGGTGTCTGACGCGGTTGGACAGCGGCCCGCGCCCGCCGCATGAAACTCAGCCCGGGTTCACTTCGCGCTCCAGCTCGCCGCCGGCCAGCCAGCGCGCGCCACGGCGGTAGAGCTCGTCCACCTCGTGGCCCTTGAGCATGGGCATGTCCATCTTCACCGTGTAGCCGATGCGGGTCTGGATGTAGGCCAGGTGGCGGTAGCCCTCGGGCATCCTGGCCAGGGCTTCCTGGTCGAGCGCGAGCACGGCGGTGGAATCGATCGGGTCGATGCGGTCTTTTTCGTAGATGGGCTGGCGGTGCAGCAGCTTCCACTCGCCTTTTTCGCGCACCACGAAGTCGTAGAAGCGGCCGGTGCAGACCACGTCGCACATCACGGGGCCGTTGGCGCCGTCGACCATGCCGCGCTGCGAGATGGTCATCTTGGTCTGGGCGATGGCGCGGTCGCCCGCCACCTCGATCGCCGAGCCGCCCAGGAAGTGCAGGATGCTCACGCCCTTGGCCCAGCCTTCCTGCGTGACGCGGATGAAGTCGGCGAACGGTCCCTGGAACCAGGTGGCCATCATCACGCCCCGGGGGTGCCACACGGTGGCGAAGCGCTCCCAGTCGCCGGCGTCGCGCCACACGGCCCAGCGCTCCACCATCTGCCGGATCAGCAGTTCGTCTTTGAGTTGTTGTTCGATCATGGCTTGTCTCCTCGGGGGGTTGCGGTGATTCAAAGGGTTTCGAAGTCGACCTGGTGGCGCGCGGTGCGCACGCCCTCCAGTTCGTGGCGCACGCGGGTGTGCGCGGGGTGGTGGGCGTAGTCGTCGAGCGCCTGGCGCGACTCGAATTCGGCGTAGAGCACGGCGTCGCAGGCGTAGTCCACGCCGCTTTCGTCCAGGCCGATCTCCAGCCGCAGCAGGCCGGGGATCTGCTCGCGCAGGCCCTCGAAGGCCCGTTTGAGCCGCTGCGCGTTGTGCGCCTTGGCCACGGCGGTCTCGCCGTGCACGTTCCACATGACGATGTGTTTGATCATGTGGCGCGTGCGGCGGTGGCGGGCTGGGCCCGGTTGAGCACGAAGTCGAAGTCCAGCGTGTGGGTGCCATCGGGCTGCCGCACCCAGTCGGCCACCAGGGACTGGCGCACGCCGAACACCACATCCGAGTCGAGGTACTCGCCCCCGTCGCGGAACACGTGCGTCACCAGCGTTTCGTAGCCGGGCGCCTGGATCATGAAATGCAGGTGCGCCGGGCGCCAGGGGTGGCGGCCGGTGGCGCGCAGCATGTCGCCCACCGGGCCGTCGTCGGGAATCGGGTACGGCTCGGCCACCACGCTCTGGAAGTGGAAACGCCCGTCGGGGCCGCTGCGCAGCACGCCCCGGCCCTGGGCCTCGGGCAGGTCGGTGCGCTGCACGTCGTACATGCCATCGGCGTCGGCCTGCCACACGTCGATCACGGCATCGGCCACCGGCGCGCCGTCGAGCCCGCGCACGCTGCCGCGCACCAGGCAGGGCGTGCCGGCCGCGCCGTTGGCCACGTCGGCGCCATGCTCGTAGTGCGGCGCGCCTTCCACGTGGAAGGGCCCGAACACCGTGGCCTCGGTGCAGCCGGCGGGCTTGTCGTTGTTCTGCGCCACCGTCAGCATGGACAGGCCGAGCACGTCCGAGAGCAGGATGAATTCCTGCCGCTGGTTGGTGCATTTGTGGCCGGTGGCGGTGAGGAAGTCGATGCCGGCCTTCCACTCGGCCTCGGTCAGCTTCACTTCGCGCGCGAAGGCGTGCAGGTGCTGCACCAGGCTGGTCATGATCTGTTTGAGGCGCGGGTCTGGCGTGTTCGCCATGCGCGCGAGCACCGCCTGGGTGATGTTGTACTGGTCAAGGTTTCTCAAGCGTGGTCTCCGGGAGTGCCGGCACAATGTACGGCCTTGGGAGACCCCGAAAAAGACCTGAGACAAAAATGACTTTTTCGTCAGGCGCAACAAAGAGGAGACCATGGACCGCTGGACCGAGATCGAACTGTTCGTGCAGGTGGCCGAGACCGGCAGCCTGAGCCGCGCGGCCGAGCTGCTCAATTTGTCCAACGCCAGCGCGAGCCGCCACCTGGCCGCGCTGGAGACGCGCCTGGGCGTGCGCCTGGTGGAGCGCAACACGCGCCGCCTCTACCTCACCGACACGGGGCAGGAGTTCTTCCAGCGCTCGCGCGCCATCCTGGCCGACCTGCGCGACGCCGAGTCCACCGTGAACGCGGCCGCGCTCAACCCCACCGGCGTGCTGCGCGTCACCGCCTCGCTCTCGTTCTCCATGCACCACATCGCGCCGCTGCTGCGCGAGTACACCGAGCGCTACCCCAATGTGTCGGTGCACGTGGAAGCGGCCAACCGCTACCTGGACATCATCGACAACAACATCGACGTGGCGATCCGCAACCGCGAATACGAGCCCGACTCCAACATCACCATCCGCCGGCTCGCGGGCACGCGGCGCATCCTCACGGCGTCGCCAGCCTACCTGTCGCGCCACGGCGTGCCGCGCACCATCGACGACCTGCACCGGCACAAGCTGCTGATCTACACGCACGCCAACAACCCCAACGAACTGCGCTTCACGCGCGGCGACGAGCAGCAGACCGTCAACGTGAAGGGCCTGCTGGAGAGCAACGACGGCCAGATCCTGCGCGCCGCCGCGCTCGACGGCATGGGCATCCTGGTCCAGCCCAGCTACATCGTCTACGACGACATCGTCGCCGGCCGCCTGGTGCCCATGCTCGACGACTGGGATCTGCCCCGCCTCACCGTCAACCTGGCCTACCCCAGCCGCAAGCACCTCAGCGCCAAGGTGCGCACCTTCATCGACTTCATGGCCGCGCACTTCGAGAAGATGGACTACGAGCGCAAGTGGACGGGCCGCTTCTCCGTCTACTGACCGTCTCGCAGAGCGCCATCGCACGATGAACATCCGCCCTTTCCAGCCCGGCGACGAAGCGGCCCTCTACCGCGTGCACCGCGAGGCCATCCACCGCGTGGCTTCGCGCGACTACACGCCCGAGCAGGTCCAGGCCTGGGCGCCGGACCGGCAGGACCCGGGGCCGTGGGCCATCAAGATGCGCCACCTTCGGCCCTTCGTGGCCGAGGTCGATGGCGTGATCGCCGGTTATGCGGACCTGCAACCCAGCGGCTACATCGATCACTTCTTCGTGTCCGCCGACTTTCCTCGCCAGGGGGTGGGCCGCCGCCTCATGGCGCGCATTCACGAAGAGGCGGCCCGCCAGGGCATCACCGAACTCACGGCGGACGTCAGCCGAACCGCACAGCCCTTCTTCGCCCGCTTCGGGTTCGAGGTCGTGGAGCAGCGCTTTCCCGTGCGCGCGGGTGTCATCATCCCGAACGCCTTGATGCGCAAACTCCTTGCACCACCCCAGGCCGCGGCCTGACCACCCCGCCATCGCCCCCACCATGCCGAGAAACGTCGAGATCAAAGCCCGCCTGGACAACTTCAGCGCCGTCGCCGCCAAAGCCGCCGCCATGGCCGACCATGGCCCCATCGCCATCGCGCAGGACGACACCTTCTTCCGCTGCGACAACGGCCGCCTCAAGCTGCGCGTGTTTTCAGAAACGGAGGGTGAGCTGATCTTCTACCGCCGCACCGACCGGCAAGGCCCCAAGGAATCGTTCTACGTGCGCTCACCCACCGCCAGCCCGGCCAGCCTGCGCGAAGCCCTCACGCTGGCGCACGGCGAGATCGGCCGCGTCATCAAGGACCGCACGCTGTACCTGCTGGGGCGCACCCGCATCCACCTCGACAAGGTGCAAGGCCTGGGCGACTTCCTCGAACTGGAGGTGGTGCTCGAAGACGGCGAAGCGCTGGAAGCGGGTGTGCAGGAGGCGCACCGCCTGATGAAGGAACTGGGCGTGGCGCCGTCGCAGTTGGTGGGCGGGGCGTATGTGGATCTGCTGGCGCAGGGCCAGCGCTAGCCTCAGGAAGGCCGCGTGCCCTCGAACGCATCCTGCAACAAGCGCCGGATCGCCCCCGCCTCCAGCGGCCTCGGGTTCGGGTACTGGTTGCTCATCGCGATCTCGCAGGCCTTGTCCAGGT
Organism: Hydrogenophaga sp. GW823-FHT04C09; assembly: GCF_058796355.1. Lineage (NCBI taxonomy): Bacteria > Pseudomonadati > Pseudomonadota > Betaproteobacteria > Burkholderiales > Comamonadaceae > Hydrogenophaga > Hydrogenophaga sp. GW823-FHT04C09. The sequence continues at coordinate 504,356 of NZ_JBXAIO010000001.1, forward strand.
CCTCGGCTTTCATGCCGATGTCCTTCAGCGCCACCGGCGCACCGTTGGCCTTGGCGAGGTCGTGCACGGCCTGCGCCGCGCTCGCGCCGCCCAGGGCGCGGCGGATGCGTTCCATCGCTTGCGGGGCCGCCGCCGCGTTGTAGGCCAGGGCGTGCGGCAGCACGATGGTGTGCGTCTCGGCGTGCGGCAGGTTGAAGCTGCCGCCCAGGGTGTGGCAGAGCTTGTGGTGCAGGGCCATGCCCACCGCGCCGAGCACGGTGCCGCAGAGCCAGGCGCCGTACAGGGCGTCGGACCGCGCCTCGGCGTCCGCCGGCTGCGCGCGGATGCGCGGCAGCGCACGGCCCAGTGCGGCGATGCCCTCTTCGGCCATGAGGTCGATGATGGGGTTGGCGTCGGTCGCGTACAGGCCTTCGGCCGCGTGCGCGATGGCGTTGATGCCGCTGGTCACGCTCATTGCCACGGGCAGGCCCAGGGACAGCTCGGGGTCGTAGATCACCGTGCGCGGCAGCACGCGCGGGTCCTTGCCGGTTTTCTTCAGGCCGGCTTCGGTGATGCCGTAGATGGGCGTCATCTCCGAACCCGCGTAGGTGGTGGGGATGGCGACGATGGGCAGGCCCGAGTCGAGCGCGATGGCCTTGCCCAGGCCGGTGGTGGAGCCGCCGCCGATGGCCACGGCGCAGTCCGCGCCCAGCTGGCGCGCCACCTCGCGGGCTTCGCGCGCGGTCTCGATCGGCACGTGCATCACCGCGCGGTCGAAGATGCCGGCGGCGCGCGCGCCGAGCAGTTCGGCCACGCGTTCGGCCGAGGCGCGTTGCTCGGGCGTGCTGAGCACCAGCGCGCGCGCCGCCCCCAGGGCGTCCATTTCGCGCGGCAGCTGGGCCAGCGAGCCGGCACCGAAGACCACGCGCGCCGGCAGGTTCTGGTAGACGAATGATTTCATGCCTTTTTGTCCCTATCTTGATGCGTCGTTCCCCGCGATGATCGCAGCCTATCCGGGCCCGGGTGCCTTTCGGGTCACCTGAAAATCAGTTTTCCGCAGAGGGAAATGTGGACACGAAATGGCGGGCCTTTCGCTGACAAAATGCGCGGGCACCCCCTGAAGGAGAACTTCCGTGATCAACAAGATCGCCGCCTCGGTCGCCGAGGCGCTCACCGGCATCGAAGACGGCGCCACCGTGCTCATCGGTGGTTTCGGCACCGCCGGCATTCCCGGTGAACTCATCGACGGCCTGATCGACCAGGGCGCGCGCGAGCTCACCGTGGTCAACAACAACGCCGGCAACGGCGACACCGGCCTGGCCGCGCTGCTCAAGGCCGGGCGCGTGCGCAAGGTCATCTGCAGCTTCCCGCGCCAGGCCGACAGCCATGTGTTCGACGCGCTCTACCGCAGCGGCCAGCTCGAACTCGAGCTGGTGCCGCAAGGCAACCTGGCCGAGCGCCTGCGCGCCGCCGGCGCCGGCATCGGCGCCTTCTTCACGCCAACGGGCTTCGGCACCGAACTCGCGAAGAACGCCGACGGCAGCGCGAAGGAAACGCGCGTGATCAACGGCAAGCCCTATGTGCTGGAGTACCCGATCTTCGGCGACGTGGCGCTCATCAAGGCCGAGCGCGGCGACCGCTGGGGCAACCTCACTTACCGAAAGGCCGCGCGCAACTTCGGCCCGGTGATGGCCACCGCCGCGAAGCGCACCATCGCCAGCGTCTACGGGATCGCCGAACTCGGCAGCTTCGACCCCGAAGCGGTGGTGACGCCCGGCATCCACGTGAGCGCCATCGTGCAGATCCCCCGCGTGGCCACGCAGGCCGGTGGTTTCAAGGAGGCCGCATGAGCTACACGAGAAGAACCAAAGACGAACTCGCGCGCCGCGTGGCGCAGGACATCCACGACGGCGCCTACGTGAACCTGGGCATCGGCCAGCCCACGCTGGTGGCCAACCACCTGCCCCCGGGCATCGAGGTGGTGCTGCACAGCGAGAACGGCATCCTGGGCATGGGCCCGGCGCCGGCCGCGGGCGAGGAAGACTACGACCTGATCAACGCCGGCAAGCAGCCGGTGACGCTGCTGCCCGGCGGCGTGTTCTTCCACCACGCCGACAGCTTCGCCATGATGCGTGGCGGCCACCTGGACATCTGCGTGCTCGGCGCCTTCCAGGTCTCGGCCACCGGCGACCTGGCCAACTGGAGCACCGGCGAAGCGGGCTCCATTCCGGCCGTGGGCGGCGCGATGGACCTGGCCATCGGCGCCAAGCAGACCTGGGTGATGATGGACCTGCTCACCAAGCAGGGCGCGAGCAAGGTGGTGGCGCAGTGCAGCTACCCGCTCACCGGCATCGGCTGCGTCAAGCGCATCTACAGCGACCTCGCCACGCTGGCGTGCACGCCGCAAGGTCTGAAGCTGATCGACAAGGTCGAGGGCCTGGACCACGCCGAACTCGAAAAGCTCGTGGGCCTGCCGATCGCGGCGGCCTGAACGTCCTTCAGCGCAGCGCGGCCTTGTGCAACGGCAGGGGCGCCGCGCGCAGGGCCTCCAGCTGCTCGCGCGCGATCTGCAGGAACGCGGTGCCCAGGCGCGAGAGCGGACGGTGCCGGTTGCGCACCGCGAAGATCGGAAACGTGGGTGAACCCGGCAGCGCCGTGAACACCAGGCCTTCGGGCCGGTGGGCGCGGGCCGAGAGGTCGTCCACGAAGGCCACGGCCGCGCCGGTGGCCGCCACCGAACACGCGGCCAGGCCCGAGCGCACCTCGGCCGCCACGTTGCGCGCCACGCCGTGCGATTCGATCCAGTGGTCGATCACCGCGCTTTGCGGTGCCTCCGGGCTGTAGACCACGAGGCGGCCGGCCAGCACCTCGGCCAACGACGGCTTGGCCCTCTTCAGCAGCGCATGGTCGGCGGGCAAGGCGCAGAGCAGCTCCCAGCGGCCGATCTCCTCGATGTCCAGCGCCGGGTGGTCCAGCGGCGCGCTGGAGATGGCCACGTCGGCCTCCTCCGTCACCAGCAGCTTGACGATCTCGCGCGTGGGCAGCGACTCGAACAGCACGCGCGCGGTGGTGGCCTGGCCGACCAGCGCGGCGATGCAGCGCGGCACCAGCTGCAGTGCGGTGTTGGCGCTGGAGAGCACGCGCAACGTGGTGCGCGTGCCGAAGCGCAGGTGAGCCGCCACGTCGCGCACGTGCTGCACGCCCCGGTAGACCTTCTCGATTTCCTCCTGCAACTCGCGCGCCTCGGCCGTGGGCACCAGCCGGCCGCTGCGGCGCTCGAACAGGGCCACGCCCAGCTGCAGCTCCAGGTGGCGCACCAGGCGGCTGATGCCCGGCTGCGAGACGTGCAGCAGCCGCGCGGCCTCGGTGGTGGAGCCGGTGGTCATGACGGCGCGGAACACCTCGATCTGACGCAGGTTCATGGGTCGCATTGTCGCCCACGCATAACCCCGTGTTATTCAGAACTGGCGGAAAAGTATTGGATCGTATGGAGCGGCCCTCCTAGCATCCCCCCACTCGGCCCGAACACCGGGATTCATTCAGGAGACAAGACATGTTCAAGCTTCACCGGCGCGCCCTGGCGCGCACCGCCCTCGCCGCCGCGCTGTGCTCGACCGCCCTGCTGGCCCAGGCCCAGGCACCGGCGGCCTGGCCCAGCAAGCCCGTCACCCTCACCGTGGGCTTCGCCGCCGGCGGCTCGGCCGACATCCTGGCGCGCGCCATCTCGCAGAAACTCACCGGCGCGCTCGGCCAGCCCGTGGTCGTCGACAACAAGCCCGGCGCGGGCGGCACCATCGCCGCCGCCGCGGTCGCCTCGGCCACGCCCGACGGCCACACCCTGCTGCTGGTGACCAGCGGCCACGCCGGCAGCGGCGCGCTCTACCCCACGCTGCGCTACGACCCGATCAAGGCCTTCACCCCGGTGATCAAGCTCGCGGCCACGCCGGTGGTGGTCGTGGTCCCGGCCGCCCAGCCCTGGAAATCGCTCAGCGAACTGCTCGACGCCGCGCGCAAGGCGCCCGGCACGCTGAACTACGCCGCCGGCGGCGGTGGCGCGACCACCACCGCGCTGGCGGCCGAGTTCCTGAAGAAGGACACCGGCACCGACATGGTCCAGGTGCCCTACCGAGGCTCCGGCCCGGCGCTCACCGCGCTGCTCTCGGGCGAGGTGCAGGTCGGCTTCGAGATTCCCTCCAGCGCCCTGCCCCACATCCAGTCGGGCAAGCTGCGCGCGCTGGCCGTGACCACCCGCACCCGCAGCACCGCGCTGCCGGACGTGCCCACGGTGATCGAACAAGGCATCCGCGACTTCGAGGTGATCGGCTGGTTCGGCGTGCTGGCGCCGGCGGGCACCCCCGCCGCCGTGGTGGAGCGCCTGAACCGCGAGCTCAACGCCGCGCTGCAACAGCCCGAGCTGCGCGAGCGCCTGAGCGGCCTGGGCCTGGAATCCGGCGGCGGCACACCCGCCGAGTTCCAGAAACTGATCGGCTCGGACACGCAGCGCTACGGCGAAGCGATCCGCCGCATGGGCATCAAGGTGGAATGAGCATGGCGGTGGTGGCAGGCGGTTGGACAACGGAGGTCGCCATCGTCGGTGGTGGCCTGGGTGGGGTGTCGGCGGCGCTGGCCGCGCTGCGGCTGGGCCGGCGCGTGGTGCTGGTGGAGGCGCTGCAGTGGCTCGGCGGGCAGCTCACGGCCCAGGCCGTGCCGCCCGACGAGTACCCCTGGATCGAATCGCTGCAGGCCTCGCAGAGCTACGCGCAGCTGCGCCTCGCCATCCGCGAGCACTACCGCCTGCACCTGCCCCTCACCCCCGAGGCCCGGCGCGCGCTGTGCCTCAACCCCGGTCAGGGCAATGTGAGCACCCTGTGCCACGAGCCCTGGGTGGCCGCGAAGGTGATCGACGAACTGCTCGCGCCCTGGGAACACGATGGCCGGTTGCGCGTGCTGCGCCAGCACCGCGTGCAACGCGCGCACAGCGAAGGCGACCGGCTCAGGGCGCTGGAACTGCGCAACCTGCGAACGGGCCGCGAGAGCGTGCTGCAGGCGCCGCTGTTCATCGACGCCACCGAAACCGGCGAGCTGCTGCAACAGGCCGGCGTGGAACACGTGCTGGGCGCCGAGGCGCAGTCGGCCACGCAGGAGCCCCATGCCCTGGCGCAGGCCGACCCCATGGACCAGCAGGCCGTGACCTGGTGCTTCGCCATGGAGCACCGCCCGGGCGAGCACCACGTGATCGACCAACCCGAAGGTTACGAGCGCTTCCGCACCCTGCAGCTCGACTGCTGGCCCAACGCCCAGTACAGCTGGACGCTGTCGGACTTCGTCACCCACCAGCCGCGCACCCGCGCCCTGTTCGCGGGCGACACCGACGCGCCCGGCGTGTACGACCTCTGGCACGCGCGCCGCATCGCCTGGCGCGGCCACTTCCAGCCGGGGGCCTACGAGAGCGACATCACGCTGGCCAACTGGCCGCAGATGGACTATTGGGAGAAGCCGCTGATCGGCGTGTCCGAGGCCGAGGAGCAGCACGCGCTGCGGCAGGCCAAGCAGTTCAGCCTGGGCTTCTTCTACTGGATGCAGACCGAGGCCCCGCGCCACGACGGCGGCGTGGGCTACCCGGGCCTGCGCCTGCGCGGCGACGTGCTGGGCACCGAAGACGGCATGGCCCAGCAGGTCTACTGGCGCGAAGGCCGGCGCATCCAGGCCGAGTTCACCGTGCTCGAACAGCACATCGGCGTGGCCGCGCGGCCGGGGCAGGACGGCGCGGAGCGCTTCTTCGACAGCGTGGGCATCGGTGCCTACCGCATCGACCTGCACCCCAGCACGCGCGGGCGCAACACGGTGGACATCGACGCGTACCCGTTCCAGATCCCGCTGGGCGCCCTGCTGCCGCAGCGGGTGGACAACCTGCTGCCGGCCTGCAAGAACCTCGGCACCACGCGCGTCACCAACGGCGCCTACCGCGAACACGCCACCGAATGGAGCATCGGCGAAGCCGCCGGCTCGCTCGCCGCCTTCGCCTTGCAACGGGCCGAGCCACCGCGCGCGGTGCGCGCCAAGCCGGAGCTGCTGCAGGACTTCCAGCGGCTGCTGCAAGCGCAAGGTGTGCTGCTGGAGTGGCCGCGCTTCGGCGCCCTCACCCCGCTGCTGCGCACCGGCTACCAGCACGCAGCCCGCGCGTGAGCGGCGGGCCTCAGTAGGCCAGCCGCGCGGTCGCGCGCAGCTGGTCCGCCGTCGCCGTGGGCAGGCCGAAGAATTCCAGGTAGGCCGGGATCTGCTCGAACAGCATGTCGGTGCCGATCTGCACCGGGCAGCCCCGGGCCCGCGCGGCCTGCAGCAGCGGCGTCATCTCGGCTTTCATCACCACCTCGCCCACCAGCGTGTCGGGTGAGAGGCGGTCCACGTCCAGCGGCAAGGGGTCGCCCGCGTTCATGCCCAGCGGCGTGGCGTTGACCACGAGGTCGAAGCCTTGGGGGTCCTTGCTGCCCACAAGCACCCGCAGCGCCGGGTGGTGCTGGCGCAAGCGATCGGCCAGGGCCTGGGCCGAGGCGGCGTTCGCGTCGAACAAGGCCAGCGTGGCCACGCCCGCGCCGGCCAGCGAGGCCGCGATGGCGCAGCCCACGCCGCCGCTGCCCACCACCAGCGCGCTCGCGCCCGCCAGCGGCAGACCCTTGCGGCGCACGCCGCGCACGAAGCCTTCGCCGTCGAACATGTCGCCCACCAGACGGCCGTCTTCGGTGCGTTTGACCGCGTTGCAGGAGCCCGCCACCTTCACGGCCACGCTGGCCTCGTCCAGCAGCGCCAGGGTGGCGACCTTGTGCGGCATGGTGATGAGCGCGCCGCGCGTGTTCTCCAGCGCGAACAGGCTGCGCATCAACGCGGCGAAGTGCTCGGGCCGGCAGCCCATGGGCATCACCAGGGCGTTGATGCCGGCTGCTTCGAAATGCGGGTTGTAGATCATCGGCGACTTGACCGTGTGGGTCGGGTGGCCGATGAGGGCGATCAGCTCGGTGCGGCCATCGATGCGCACGCTCAACCGCCCACCAGGGAACCCTGCGCGACCAGGCTGGCGCGCAGCGCCGCCGCGTCCACCGCGCGCACGTCGGGCGCGCCCTCGGCCTGGCAGGCCATGGCGGCGGCGGTGCCGGCCGCCTGGCCGACCGCCATCGAGATCGTCATCACGCGGATCGCGGCCAGCGCCGCGTGCGTGGCCGAGATGCCCCGCCCCGCCACCAGCGCGTTCGACAGGCCGGTGGGGATCAGGCTGCGGTAGGGAATCTGGTACGCGTGGTCTTCGCCCAGGCCCGAATAGATCAGCTCGCCGCCGGCGGCGGGGTGGATGTCGATCGGGTAGGCGCCACAGGCGATGCCGTCGGCGAAGCTCGTGGGCTGCAGCAACTCCTCGGCGGTGAGCACGTGGTCGCCCTGCACGCGCCGCGTCTCGCGGATGCCGACCTGGGTGGCGAAGGCCTGCAGGCGGCCGCCCTCGCAGCCGGGCACGGCGCGGCGCAGGTAGGCCGCGGCCTTCCAGGCCTGGCGGCGGCCGTCGATCTCGGCGCGGCTGAGCGCGCTGGCGTCGGTCGCGTCGATGCCCAGGCGGCTGATGTTGAACCAGCCGTCGTGGGAATACGGGTCGCGCGACGAGTGCAGCGCGGCCCGCGCCAGCTCGCCGCTTTCATAACCCTGGCGCGCCAGGGCCTGCACCTCGGCCGGCGCCAGCGCGTCGAAGCGCGCGAAGTCGATCGGGCCAAAGCGGAACATCATGGTGGCCGGCTGCAGGGCATCGCCCGCGTCCAGCTCCAGGAAGTCCGCGCCCGCGCGGTGCAGCACGTCGATGTCGCCCGAGGTGTCGATCACCACGCGCGGGTTCACCTCGATCACGCCGCTCTTGGTGAGCAGGCGCACGGCCTGGATGCGATCGCCTTCGCGCACCACGTCGCACACCTGGGCGTGCAGCATGGGCTGCACGCCGGCTTCGGTCACGAGGTCGTCGAGCACCAGCTTGAGCACCTCGGGCGCGTACTCCACCCGGTCCATGCGGTGGCCGGTGGACATCACGAAGACCTCGTGCTCGCCGGCCGCCTGGTAGGCGCGCAACCGCTCCACCACCTCGCTGGCCAGCCCGGCGATCACGCGGCGGCCGTTCTCGGTCTGCCAGCTGTTGAACTGGGCCACGGCCCCGCCGGTGGCGTTGCCGCCCAGGAAGCCGTAGCGCTCCACCAGCAGCACCGAAGCGCCCTGGCGCGCCGCGGCCACGGCCGCCATGGTGCCGGCGACACCGCCGCCGCACACCAGCACATCCACCGTCATCGGTGCCCGTCCGTTGGCAGGGCTCACGTTCACTCCGCCTTGATGCCACGCGCCTTGATCACGGCGGCGTAGCGCTCGGTCTCGGCCTTCATGAACTTCACGGTCTCCGCGCGGCTCTGGCTCACCGGCGACACGGCCAGCGTGGCGAAGCGGCTCTTCACCGCGTCCGAGGCCAGCGCCTGGGCCAGCAGCTTCTCGAGCTTGGCCAGGCCGTCGGCGGGGATCGAGTCCTTGGGCGCGAACAGCGCGGCCCAGCCCTGCACTTCCAGGCTGGGCTGGTTGAGCGAGCGGAAGGTGGGCACGCCCGGCAGCTCCGGCACTTCCTTCGGCGAGGACACGGCCAGCGCGCGCAGGCGGCCCGAGCGGATGTTCGCGATCACGCTGGGCAGGTTCAGGAAGCCCAGCGAGACCAGGCCGCCCATCAGGTCGGGCATGAGCGCGCTCTCACCCTTGTAGGGCACGGGGGTGATCGTGGTGCCGGTCTGGCTGGCGAAGATTTCCGAAGCCAGGTGGGCCAGCGTGCCGTTGCCGCTGTTGCCCGCCATGAGCTGGCCGGGCTTGGCCTTCGCTTCGGCGACCACGTCGGCGAAGCTCTTGAGCGGCGAGTTGGCCGGCACCACCAGCACCAGCGGCTGGGCCGAGACCATGCCCACGGCGTCGAAATCGCGCGCCACGTCGTAGCCGATGTTGGGGATCAGCGAGGGATTGATCACCATGCTGTTGCTGCCCATCAGCAGGGTGTGGCCGTCCTTGCTCTGCGCGGCGGCGTTCACGCCCACGGCGCTGCCCGCGCCGGGCTTGTTCTCCACGATCACGCCCTGGCCCAGCTGGGCGGCGAACAGCTCGGCCAGCACGCGCGCCGAGCTGTCGGCACCGCCACCGGGGGCGAAGGGCACGATGATGCGCACGGGGCGCGAAGGCCAGGCCGACTGCGCGAGCACGCCCTGTGGCCAGACGGCGGCGGCACAGCCCAGGGCGGCGGCGCCCGAGAGCAGCGTGCGGCGGCGGACGAGGGGCGAGGAAGAAGCGGAAGGCGAGGTCATGTGTTGTCTCCAGGATCGGTGTCGGAAGCCGGCATCGTAGAAACGGACCCCCTAACAGGCAAATACCAATTCGATGGCATGCAATAACATGCTGTTATCGATTGGAAGGAAGGCCATGAACCTGCGACAGATTGAGGTGTTCCGAGCCACCATGTTGACCGGATCCACCGCCGACGCGGCCCGGCTGCTGCACGTCTCGCAACCCGGCATCAGCCGCATGATCGGCCACATCGAGCTGCAGCTCGGCGTGAGCCTGTTCGAGCGCGGCAAGGGCCGGCTCAAGCCCACGCCCGAGGCCCACGCGCTGTACGCCGAGGTGGAGCAGGTCTACCGGGGCGTGCAGCGCATCGACGCGCGAGCCCAGGCCCTGAAGTCCGGCGGCGGCCTGGCCGTGCGCGTGCTGGCCACGCCCAGCCTGCTGCTGGAAATCATTCCCGAGGCGGTGTCCTCGCTCTCGGCCCGCTACCCGGACTCGCGCTTCTATGTGGAATCGCAGCTGGTGCGCGAGATGGTGCGCCTGCTCTCCATCGGCGAGGCCGACGTGGGCTTCAGCAGCCTGCCCATCGACCACCCGCCCCTGGTCACCGAAGCCATCGGTTCGTGGTCGCTCAGTTGCGTGTTCCAGAAAGGCCACCGCTTCGAGCAGGAAAGCGCGGTCTCGCTGCGCGAGATCGTGAAGGAGCCGCTGATCGCCTTCAGCCCCGACACGCCGCAGGGCCGCATGGTGGCCCAGGCCTACCCGCGCGCGATCGACCCGGGCCGTCAGCGCATCGAGGTGCGCTCGGGCCAGGTGGCCTGCGCGCTGGCGGCGGCCGGCGCGGGCGTGGCGGTGGTCGACAGCCTGACCGCGCGCGCCTGGCCGCACGACCGGCTGGCCTTCCGCCCGGTGCGCAAGGCGCCGTCGACCCAGGTCTTCATGGTGCGCAACCCCCACTTCCCGGCCTCCACGCTGGAGCAGGCCCTGGTCGAGCGCGTCCGCCAGGGCTTTCGCGCGCTCCGGCGCGGCCCGGCGGAAGGAAAAACCGGCTCAGATGTTTAAGTAATAAACAACCAAAAAACCATTCGTTCCTTATCCGTGGCTTTGAAAGGATCATCCGGCATCCCTTCAACGCATCCCCATGAGGAACGACATGACCACCCGCCGCCAACTGATCCAGGCCTTCGCCGCCACCGCCCTCACCGCCAGCGCGCTTTCCGCCGTGGCCCAGCCGGCGCCGGTGACGCTGCTCAACGTGTCGTACGACCCGACGCGCGAGCTCTACGTCGAGTACAACGCCGCCTTCGCCAAGGCCTGGAAGGCCAAGACCGGTCAGGACGTGACCATCAAGCAAAGCCACGGCGGCTCGGGCAAGCAGGCCCGCTCCATCATCGACGGCCTGGACGCCGACGTCGCCACCCTGGCCCTGGCCGGTGACACCGACGCCCTGCACGACAACGGCAACTGGATCCCCAAGGACTGGCAGAAGCGCCTGCCGCTCAACAGCTCGCCCTACACCTCCACCATCGTGCTGGTGACCCGCGCGGGCAACCCCAAGAACATCAAGGACTGGGACGACCTGATCCGCCCCGACGTCAAGGTCATCACCCCCAACCCCAAGACCTCCGGCGGCGCGCGCTGGAACTACCTGGCCGCCTGGGAATTCGCCAAGCGCAAGTACGGCAGCGACGACAAGGCCAAGGAGTTCGTGGGCAAGCTGTACGCCAACGTGCCCGTGCTCGACACCGGCGCGCGCGGCTCGTCCATCACCTTCGCGCAGCGCAACCAGGGCGACGTGTTCATCTCCTGGGAAAACGAGGCCTACCTGCTGGAGAAGGAATTCGGCAACAAGGTGGACTTCGTCTACCCCTCGCTGTCCATCCTGGCCGAGCCCGCCGTGACGGTCGTGGACAAGAACGTGGACAAGAAGGGCACGCGCGCCGTGGCCCAGGCCTACCTGGAGTTCCTGTACACCGAAGAGGCGCAGGACATCATCGGCAAGCACTTCTACCGCCCGACCTCGGCCAAGGCCCAGGCCAAGTACGCCAAGCAGCTGCCCAAGCTCAACCTGTTCAAGATCGAAGACGCCTTCGGCGGCTGGGACAAAGCGGCCAAGGTGCACTTCGCCGACGGTGGCAGCTTCGACCAGATCTACACCAAGAAGTAAGAAGAAGCCTTCGCGCTGCCACCCACAAGAACGAACGACCCTTCAGGGAAACACACCGTGTCCATTCTCTTGATCGCAGGCAGCCCGTCCGAGCACTCGCGCTCGGCGGCGCTGCTCGATGCGGTGTCCCAACGGCTGGGCCTGCGCCACGCGCTGATCGAACGCCTGCACATCCGGGACCTGTCTCCCCAGGCCCTGCTGCTGGCGGACGTGGGCCACAAGTCCATCCGCTCCGCGCTGAGCCAGGTGGAGACCGCGCGCGCCGTGGTCGTGGCCACCCCGGTCTACAAGGCCGCCTACAGCGGCGTGCTCAAGGTCTTCCTGGACCTGCTGCCGCAATCCGCCCTCAAGGGCAAGGTGGTGCTGCCGCTGGCCACCGGCGGCAGCCCGCACCACATGCTCGCGCTCGACTACGCGCTGCGCCCCGTGCTGCAGTCGCTCGCGGCGCGGCACATCCTCCCCGGGGTCTACGCCACCGATGCGCAGATCCCGAAGGACACCGAAGGCCAGTACCACGTCGGCACCGAAATCGGTGACCGGCTGGACGACGCCGTGAACACCCTCCTCCACGAAGGCCTGCGAATGCCGGTCACGGCCGGGTTCGCGCCCGTGCCGTTCGCCCAGGTGCGATGTAGCGTCTGAGCCGCCGCGAGCCGGGACCACCCGGCCGATCTCGCCCGCATCCCCATTCGTTTTTTTCAGCCACCGCGCGGGTGGCCTGGACGGCCGTTGCCTGCGCCTTCGTCACAGACAGAGGAATTGATCATGAGTGAACTGTTTCAACACCACCCCGAGGCCGGCGTGCCGGTCGAGCCCACGCGTTTCAGCCGCCTGAAGCAATGGGCCATCGGCTTCCTGGTCTTCGTCATCGCCGCCTTCGGCCTGGCCCTGCTGTTGCTGCCGGTGCCCGAAGCGAAAGCGCAGACCAAGGGCGAGCTGCGCATCGGCTACCAGAAGTCGGCCAGCCTGTTCGTGCTGCAGAAGGCGCAAGGCACGCTGGAGAAGAAGCTCGCCCCGCTGGGCTTCGGCGTGAAGTGGGTCGAGTTCCCGGCCGGCCCGCAGCTGCTCGAAGGCCTCAACGTCGGCGCGGTGGACGTGGGCTACGTGGGTGAAGCCCCGCCCATCTTCGCGCAGGCCGCCGGCGCGCAGTTCGTCTACTTCGGCTACGACCCGGCCGCGCCGCGCGCCGAAGCCATCCTCGTCACCAAGGACTCGCCCATCAAGTCGGTCGCCGACCTCAAGGGCAAGAAGGTCGCGCTCAACAAGGGCAGCAACGTGCACTACCTGCTGGTGAAGCAACTGGAAAAACACGGCCTGAAGATCACCGACATCACGCCGGTCTACCTCGCCCCGGCCGATGGCCGCGCCGCCTTCGAAAGCAAGAACGTGGACGCCTGGGTGATCTGGGACCCGTTCCAGGCCGCCGCCGAAAAAGCCACCGGCGCCCGCGTGCTGGCCGACGGCACGGGCAACGTGGTCAACAACTACCAGTACTACCTGGGCGCGCGCAACTTCGTCAGCAAGAACCCCAAGGTGATCGAAGCCCTGTTCGAGGACTCCGTGGCGCAAGGCATCTGGCTCAAGAAGAACCTGCGCCAGGCCGCCGAACTCATCGCGCCGCTGCAAGGCCTGCCGGTCGAAGTGGTCGAACTCGCGCTGCAGCGCTACGAGTTCAACGTCAAGCCGATCACGCCCGCCGTGGCCGCCGACCAGCAAAAGATCGCCGACACCTTCTTCGAACTCAAGCTGATCCCCAAGGCGATCAAGGTCAACGAAGCCGTCGTCGTCGCCCAGCCCTGAGACCTGCGCCATGTCCAAGCCCTTCAGTGCGGCCGACCTGCGCCGCCACATCGCCCAGCTGCTGGCCGTCACCGCGGCCTCCTGGAGCATCGCCGCCGCGAAAGCGCGCAGCGTCCTGACCCCTTCAACGAACACCACCGCCATGACCTTCGATGTCTCCAACCGCCGCCGCTTCGTCCTCTCGGGCGTGGGCGCCGCCGCCCTCGCCTCACTGCCCAGCCTGCCCGCGCAGGCCCAGCAGACCAACCGCGTGTTCCGCGTCGGCCACCAGAAAGGTTTCCTCAGCCTGCTCAAAGGCCGGGGCACGCTGGAACAGCGTCTCGCCCCCCTGGGCGTGAAGATCAGCTGGACCGAATTCACCGCCGGCCCGGTGCAGCTCGAAGCGCTCAACGTCGGCTCGATCGACTTCGGCGACGTGGGCGAAGCCCCGCCCATCTTCGCGCAGGCCGCCGGCGCGCCGCTGGCCTACGTGGCCGCCACCGTGCCGCGCCCCGCCACCGAAGCCGTGCTCGTGCCCAAGGACTCGGCCATCAAGAGCGTGGCCGATCTCAAGGGCAAGAAGGTCGCCTACAACAAGGGCTCCAACGTGCACTACTTCCTGGTCAAGCTGCTGGAGAAGAACGGCCTGAAGTACGAGGACGTGCAGTCCGTCTTCCTGCCGCCGGCCGATGCGCGCGCCGCCTTCGAGAAAGGCGCCGTGGACGCCTGGGTGATCTGGGACCCGTTCCTGGCCGCCGCCGAAGTGGGCCTGAACGGCCGCATCCTGGCCGACGCCACCGGCGTGGTGAACAACCGCGCCTACTACTTCTCCACGCTGGACTACGCGGCGAAGAACGCCGACGTGATCAAGATCGTGATCGAGGAGATCAACAAGCTCGACCAGTGGGGCAGCGCCAACCGCGACGCGCTGGCCGCCGAGTTCGCGCCGCTGTGGGGCCTGCCCAAGCCGGTGGTGGACCGCTCGGTGACCCGCCAGGTCTACGGCACCGGCCCGATCACCAAGGCCATCCTGCAGGAACAGCAGGTCATCGCCGACACCTTCTTCAACCTCAAGCTGATCCCCAAAAAGATCAACGTGCTCGAGGCTGCGGTCAACGCAAGTTAAGGAGCAACACGGTCATGGGTCTCAACATCTTCTGGTTCATCCCTACCCACGGCGACAGCCGTTACCTCGGCACGGCGCAGGGCGGGCGGCAGCTCAACCACGACTACCTCAAGCAGGTGGCGCAGGCGGCAGACAGCCTGGGCTACGAAGGCGTGTTGATTCCCACCGGCCGTTCCTGCGAAGACCCCTGGGTCGTCGCCGCCAGCCTGCTGCCGGTGACGCAGCGGCTCAAGTTCCTGGTGGCCGTGCGCCCCGGCCTGCACCAGCCGGCGCTGGCCGCGCGCATGGCCGCCAGCTTCGACCGCCTCTCCAACGGCCGCCTGCTCATCAACCTCGTCACCGGCGGCGACCGCGCCGAGCTCGAAGGCGATGGCGTGTTTCTGGACCACGCGCAGCGCTACGAGCAGTCGGCCGAGTTCATCCGCATCTGGCGCGAGATCCTCACCCGCAGCCACGAAGGCGAGACCTACGACTTCGACGGCCAGCACCTGCAGGTCAAAGGCGCCAAGCTGTTCTTCCCGCCGCTGCAGCACCCCCACCCGCCGGTGTACTTCGGCGGTTCCTCGGAAGCCGCGCACGAACTCGCGGGCGAACAGGTGGACACCTACCTCACCTGGGGCGAGCCGCCGGCCGAGGTGGCGAAGAAGGTGGCCGACGTGCGCGCCCGCGCCGCGAAACACGGCCGCACGGTGAAGTTCGGCATCCGCCTGCACGTGATCGTGCGCGAGACCGACGCCGAGGCCTGGGCCGCCGCCGATGCGCTCATCAGCAAGCTCGACGACGACGTGGTGAACCGCGCGCAGGCCGCGTTCGCCAAGATGGATTCCGAAGGCCAGCGCCGCATGGCCGCATTGCATGCCGGTGGGGCCAAGCGCACCCGCGCCGACCTGGAGATCAGCCCCAACCTGTGGGCCGGCGTAGGCCTGGTGCGCGGCGGTGCCGGCACCGCCCTGGTGGGCGACCCCGAGACCGTGGCCGCGCGCATCCAGGAGTACGCCGAGCTGGGCCTGGAGAACTTCATCTTCTCGGGCTACCCGCACCTCGAAGAAGCCTACCGCTTCGCCGAACTCGTGTTCCCGCTGCTGCCGCGCAAGCTGCGCGAGAAGCTGCCCGGCCCCGCGCTCACCGGCCCGTTCGGCGAAACCGTGGCCAACGTATTCGTTCCCACCCCTGCGGCGCTGCGCGCCACCCCCTCCAGGGGGCAACACCAGCGGCCCGGCGAAGCCGGTTCCGCGGTGTCTCTGGAAGAGACCTCTGCAAGCGTCACGGAGCTGCCATGACCATCCATTCCATCCACCACGTGCAGCTTGGCTTCCCCGCCGGCCAGCAGTCGCTGGTGCGGCACTTCTACGGCGAACTGCTGGGCTTGAAGGAATTCCGCCTGGGCGGCACCGGCAACGCGCTGCGCTTCTACGCCGCCTCGCAGCGCGTGGACCTCGTGCCCGTGCCGAACTGGGCCCCGCCGCCCTCGCCTTCGCGCCTGGCCTTCGAAGTGCAGAACCTGCCCGGCTTTCGCGCCAAGCTGCTCGACGCCGGGCTGGAGCTGGACGAAACCCGTCCGCTGCCCGGCCACCTGCGCTTCTTCGTCAACGACCCCGCGGGCAACCCGCTGGAGTTCCTCGAACCCGACCATTCGCCACAAGGGAGCGCCGCATGACGCAGGCCCAGGCCCAAACCCTCCGCGAGGCCCCGGTGACGCCGGTGCCCGACACCATCGACGCGCCCGGCTGGGGCCTGCTGCCCGGCCGTGGCGCCGGTGCCTTCCTCGGCCCGCTGCTGCGCGGCCTCTGGCAGCGCTTCCTGCCCTGGCTGGTGCCAGTGCTGCTGGTGGTGCTGTGGCAGCTCTCGTCCTCGCTGGGCTGGTTGTCCACGCGCGTGCTGCCCGCGCCGCTGGACGTGGTCGCCGCGTTCTGGACACTGGCCGTCTCGGGCGAACTCTGGACCCATGTGAAGGTGAGCGCCGGCCGCGCCCTGATCGGCCTGGCCGTCGGCGGCGGCCTGGGCCTGGCGCTGGGCCTGCTCACCGGCTCGGTGCGCTTCTTCGAAACGCTGCTGGACTCCAGCATCCAGATGGTGCGCAACATCCCGGCGCTCGCGCTGATCCCGCTGGTGATCCTGTGGTTCGGCATCGACGAGGTGGCCAAGCTCTTCCTCATCGCAGTGGCCGTGTTCTTCCCGATCTACCTCAACACTTTCCACGGCATCCGCAACGTGGACCCGGGCCTGATCGAGATGGGCCGCACCTACGGCCTCTCGCGTTGGGGCCTGTACACGCAGATCATCCTGCCCGGCGCGCTGTCCTCCATCCTGGTCGGCCTGCGCTTCTCGCTCGGCCTGATGTGGGTGATCCTGATCGTGGCCGAGACCATCTCGGCGCAGGCCGGCATCGGCTACCTCACGATGAACGCCCGCGAGTTCCTGCAGACCGACATCGTGCTCGTCGGCATCCTGCTCTACGCCGCGCTCGGCAAGCTGGCCGATGTCTTCGCGCGCGGCCTCGAACGTTACTGGCTGCGCTGGCACCCCGGTTACCAGAACCCCTGAACCCCATCCAACGAGAACGACCACCATGACGCACTCCCTCTTCAACCGCCGCGCCGCGCTGGGCGCCCTGGGTTCCCTCGCCGCCGGTGCCGCCCTGGCCCAGGGCAACGCGCCGCGCGCCGTGCGCCTGGGTTACCAGAAATCGTCCACGCTGATCGCCGTGCTGCGCCTGCAGGGCACGCTGGAACAGCGCCTGGAGCCGCTGGGCGTGAAGCTCAGCTGGCACGAGTTCACCAGCGGCCTGCCGCTGCTCGAAGCGCTCAACCTCGACAACCTGGACTTCAGCGCCGACGTGGCCGACACCGTGCCGGTGTTCGCCCAGGCCGCGGGCGCCCAGCTCACCTTCGTGGCGCAGGAAGCGCCTTCGCCCACGGCCCAGGCCATCGTGGTGCGCGCGGACTCGCCGCTCAAGAGCGTGGCCGAGCTCAAGGGCAAGCGCGTGGCCTTCGCCAAAGCCGCCGGCGCGCACTACCTGCTGATCGCCGCGCTGGAAAAAGCCGGCCTGTCCTTCGCCGACATCGAACCCGCCTACCTCACGCCGGCCGATGGCCGCGCCGCCTTCGAGAAAGGCGCGGTGGACGCCTGGGTGGTCTGGGACCCGTTCCTCTCCGCCGCTCAGAAGCAGGCCGGCGCGCGCGTGCTCGCCGACGGCACGGGCCTGGCCTCGTACCAGCGCTACTACCTGGCCAGCACCCGCTTCGCCCAGGCCCGGCCCGACGTGCTCGGCGTGATCTACGCCGAGCTGGAGAAGACCGGCCGCTGGGTCAAGCAGAACCCCAAGGACGCCGCCGCCCTGCTCGCGCCCTTCTGGGGCCTGGACGCGGCCATCGTCGAACAGGCCAACGGCCGCCGCAGCTACGCGGTGCGCCCGGTCACGCCGCAGAACATCACCGAGCAGCAGAAGATCGCCGACGCCTTCCTGGCCGAGAAGCTGCTGCCGCGCCGCGTCAACGCGGTGGACGTGGCGCTGTTCAAGCCGCAGGGGTGAACGCATGAGCGAGAAGACCGACACCCACGGCGTGCGCGTGCAGCTGCGCCACCTGAGCAAGCGCTACGGCGCGCGCGAGGTGCTGCGCGACAACCAGCTCACCATCGAACCCGGCGAGTTCGTCGCCATCGTGGGCCGCAGCGGCTGCGGCAAGAGCACGCTGCTGCGCCTCATCGCCGGCCTGGAGCCGGCCAGCGGCGGCGAGCTGCTGCTCGACGGCAAGAACGTGGACGGCCTGCACGACGACACCCGCATCATGTTCCAGGACGCGCGCCTGCTGCCCTGGAAGCGCGTGGTCGACAACGTGGCCCTGGGCCTGCCCAAGGACCGCCGGGCCGACGCCGAGGCCGTGCTCGGCCAGGTGGGCCTGGGCGACCGTCTGAACGACTGGCCGGCCAAGCTCTCGGGCGGCCAGCGCCAGCGCGTCTCGCTGGCCCGCGCGCTGGTGCACCGGCCCCAGCTGCTGCTGCTCGACGAGCCGCTGGGCGCGCTCGACGCGCTCACCCGCATCGAGATGCACGAACTCATCGAAGGCCTGTGGAAACGCCACGGCTTCACCGCCCTGCTCGTCACGCACGACGTGCAGGAGGCCGTGGCCCTGGCCGACCGCGTGATCCTGATCGAGGACGGCGCCATCGCGCTCGACGAGCGCGTGCCGCTGGCCCGCCCGCGTTCGCGCGGCGATGCCACCTTCGCCGCGATCGAGAAACGCATCCTCGACCGCGTGTTGAACACAACTCCCCCCCGCGTCGCCTACGGCGCCACCCCCCAAGGGGGGCAACGCCAGCGGCCCGGCGAAGCCGGTTCCGCGGCGTTCCCCGCCTGGCATTGGGCCATCTAAGTCATCTCCTCCACTTCAAACCAAGGAAAACACCATGTCCATCCAAGCCATCAACGTGCGCAACCAGTTCAAGGGCAAAGTCAAGGAAATCATCAAGGGCGATGTCGTCTCCGAAGTCGATGTCGAAACGCCCTGGGGCATCGTCACCTCCGTCATCACCACCCGCTCGGTGAACGACCTGGACCTGCAGATCGGCTCCGAGGTGGTCGCGCTCGTGAAGTCGACCGAAGTGTCGATCGCCAAGCTCTGAAGGCCGGCGCCGACGTGATCCTTCTCGACAACATCCACCAGACCTACCGCGGCCCGAAAGGGCCGGTGCACGCCCTGCGCGGCGTGGACCTGCAGATCCGCGGCGGTGAGGTCTTCGGCGTGATCGGGCGCAGCGGCGCGGGCAAGAGCTCGCTGGTGCGCACCATCAACCTGCTCAACCGGCCCAGCCAGGGCACGGTGACGGTCGCCGGCCGCTCCCTCACCACGCTGAACGCCGCCGGCCTGCGCGAAGCCCGGCGCGACATCGGCATGATCTTCCAGCACTTCAACCTGCTGACCTCGCGCACGGTGTTCGACAACGTGGCGTTGCCGCTCGAACTCGCCGGCCTCTCGCGCCACCAGATCCGCGCGCGCGTGAACCCGCTGCTCGAACTCGTGGGCCTGGGCGCGCTGGCCGACCGCTACCCGGCCCAGATCAGCGGCGGGCAGAAACAGCGCGTGGGCATTGCCCGCGCCCTGGCCAGCCAACCCAAGGTGCTGCTGTCGGACGAAGCCACCTCCGCGCTCGACCCCGAAACCACCCGCTCCATCCTCGCGCTGCTGCAGCAGATCAACCGCGAGCTGGGCCTGACCATCGTGCTCATCACGCACCAGATGCAGGTCATCAAACAGGTCGCCGACCGCCTCGCGGTGATGGAGGCCGGCCAGATCGTCGAACAGGGCGAGGCCCTGCAGGTGTTCAGCCACCCGGCGCACGAGGTCACGCGCAGCCTGCTCGACGATGTGGTGCCGCGCGAACTGCCGGCCAACGTGCTGGAGCGCGTGCGCGCGCTGCTCGGCGCGCCGGGCCAGCCGCCGGCCAGCCTGCTGCGCCTGGTGTTCGCCGGCGTCGAGTCCGACCAGCCCCTGCTCTCCGACCTGGTGCGCCGCTTCGGCCTCGACCTGAACATCGTGCACGGCCAGATCGACGAGGTGCAGGGCCACCCTTTCGGCACCCTCGCCGTGCTCGCCAGCGGAGCGCGCGAACAGCTCACCGCCGCCATCGGCCACCTGCGTGGCGTGGGCGTGCAGGTGCAGGAGGTGGCCTATGCTTGAACAGCTGCAAACCTGGTTCCCGCCGGCCCTGCTCGACCTCTTCGTGCTCTCCTTCTGGGAGACGCTGGTGATGGTCGGCATCTCGGGCTTCGTGGGCGCGCTCATCGGCGTGCCGCTGGGGGTGCTGCTGCGCCTCACCGACCACGGCGGCGTGCTGCAGAACGCGGCCTTCAACCGCACCGTGGGCGGCATCGTCAACGCGGTGCGCTCCACGCCGTTCATCATCCTGCTGGTCGCGATCATCCCGTTCACGCGCCTCATCACCGGCTCGTCCATCGGCACGGCCGCCGCCGTGGTGCCGCTGACGATCGCCGCCGCGCCCTTCATCGCGCGCCTGGTGGAAACCTCGCTGCGCGAGGTGGACAGCGGGCTGGTCGAGGCCGCGCAGGCCATGGGCGCCACCACCTCGCAGATCGTCTTCAAGGTGCTGCTGCCCGAGGCCTTCCCCGGCATCGTGGCCGGTTTCACCATCACCCTCGTCAGCCTCACCGGCTACTCGGCCATGGCCGGCGCCATCGGCGGCGGCGGCCTGGGCGACCTCGGCATCCGCTACGGCTACCAACGCTTCCTGCCCGAGGTGATGCTGGCCGTGGTGCTGCTGCTCATCGTCTTCGTGCAGGCCGTGCAAAGCCTGGGCGACTGGCTGGTGCGCCGCCTGAGCCACAAATGATGAACACCCCCCTGCGCCGCTGCGCGGCTTCCCCCCTCACTTGCGCGCCTTCGGCGCTTGGAGGGGGGACGGCATCTTGGGCCGGCGGAGCCGTCCCTTGATGCCTCTGGATCGAGAGATGCGCTCCGGCGCGATGAACAATTTTTCAACCACAAGGAACCCTGAAATGATCAAACGGCAACTGCTGCAATCCACCCTGGCCCTCACGCTGGCCGCCGCCTTCGCCGCTCCCGCGCTCGCGCAGGACAAGCCGCTCAAGATCGGCGTCACCGCCGGCCCGCACGCGCAGATCTTCGAACAGGTGAAGAAGATCGCCGAGAAGGACGGCCTGAAGATCCAGATCGTCGAGTTCAGCGACTACGTTCAGCCCAACGCTGCGCTCGCCGCCGGCGACCTCGACGCCAACAGCTACCAGCACAAGCCCTACCTGGACAACCAGATCAAGGACCGCGGCTACAAATTCACCGCCGTCGGCTACACGGTGAACTTCCCGATCGGCATCTACAGCAAGAAGGTCAAGAGCCTGAAAGACCTGCCCGAAGGCGGCAAGGTCGGCATCCCGAACGACCCCACCAACGGCGGGCGCGTGCTGCTGGTGCTGCAGGACCAGGGCCTCATCAAGCTCAAGCCCGAAGCCGGCCTGAAGGCCACGCCGCTGGACGTGGTGAGCAACCCCAAGAAGCTCAAGTTCGTGGAGCTCGACGCCGCGCAACTGCCGCGCTCGCTCGATGACCTCGACGCCTCGGCCATCAACACCAACTACGCGCTCTCCGCCGGCCTGAACCCGGGCAAGGACGCCATCGCGCAGGAAAACGCCAAGAGCCCGTACGTGAACCTGATCGCCGTGCGCGAAGCCGACAAGGACAAGCCCTGGGTCGCCAAACTCGTGAAGGCCTACCAGTCGGCCGAGGTCAAGGCTTTCATCCAGACCGAGTTCAAGGGCTCCGTGCTCGCCGGGTTCTGACATGACCGCACCTCGCCAGATGCACCTCGGTGCCTTCTTCTTCGGCGTCGGCCACCACCTGGCCGCCTGGCGGCACCCGGACGTGGTGCCCTCGGCCGGCGGGCAGATCGCCGCGCTCACCGAATGGACGCAGCTGGCCGAGGCGGCGAAGTTCGACGCCATCTTCTTCGCCGACAACGTGGGCCTGCCCGGCCCGCCCGACGAGGTGGTGGCGAAGAACGCGCTCTGGTACCCGCTGGACCCGCTGCTCACCCTGGCCGCGCTGTCGCAGAACACCACGCACATCGGCCTGGTGGCCACGGTCTCCAGCACCTACCTGCCCCCTTACCACCTGGCCCGCAAATACGCCTCGCTCGACCAGCTGAGCGGCGGTCGCGCGGGCTGGAACCTCGTCACCTCCGGCAGCGACTTCGAGGCCCGCAGCTTCGGGCTGGACCAGCAGATCGCCCACGCCCAGCGCTACGAGCGCGCGCGCGAGTACGTGCAGGTCGTCAAAGGCCTGTGGAACACCTGGGAAGACGACGCCTTCATCGAAGACAAGGCCCGCAACCGCTTCTTCGACCCCACCAAGCTGCACCGCGTGGCGCACGACGGCGCGCACTACAAGGTGCACGGCGGCCTGCAGACCCGGCGCTCGCCGCAAGGCCACCCGGTGCTGGTGCAGGCCGGTTCGTCCGGCGACGGGCAGGACCTCGCCGCCGCCAGCGCCGAGGTGGTGTTCACCGCGCAGCAGACGGCCGACGAGGCGCGCAAGTTCTACAACAGCCTCAAGGGCCAGCTGGCCGGGTATGGCCGCTCCACCGACGCGCTGAAGATCCTGCCCGGCATCTCGCCCTTCGTGGGCCGCAGCGAGGCCGAAGCGCGCGAGAAGTTCGAGGAACTGCAATCCCTCATCGACCCGGTGCTCGGCGTCGGCCTGCTCTCCACCTTCCTCGGCAACGTGGACCTCTCGAAGTACCCGGTGGACGGCCCCTTCCCGCAAGACCTGCCGGTGACCGAAGGCTGGCAAAGCCGCCAGGAACTGTTCGCCGGCCTCGCGCGCCGCGAAGGCCTGAGCATCCGCCAGCTCTACGAGCGCGTGGCCGGCGCGCGCGGCCACTGGACGGTGGTGGGCACGCCCGAATCCATCGCCGACCAGCTCGAACACTGGTTCACCACCGGCGCGGCCGACGGCTTCAACGTGCTCGCGCCCACGCTGCCGCACGGCCTGAAGGATTTCGCGCAGCTCGTCGTGCCCGAGCTGCAGCGGCGCGGCCTGTTCCGCACCGAATACACCGGCCGCACCCTGCGCGACCACCTGGGCCTGCCTCGCCCCGCGCACCCGGCCACCGTGCAAGCCTCGCGCGAGCTCGCCACGGCCTGATCAACCACAACAAGGAGAAGACCCTCATGTCCGCCCACTGGAAATTCGAAACCCGCTCGGTGCACGCCGGCTACAAGCCCGACCCGACCACCAAGGCCGTGGCCGTGCCGATCTACCAGACCGCCGCCTACGCCTTCGACAACGCGCAGCACGGCGCCGACCTGTTCGACCTGAAGGTGCCGGGCAACATCTACACGCGCATCATGAACCCGACGCAGGACGTGCTGGAACAGCGCATCGCCTCGCTCGAAGGCGGCATCGCCGCGCTGGCGCTGGCGTCGGGCCAGGCTGCCGTGACCTACGCCATCCAGACCATCGCCGAGTCCGGCGACAACATCGTCTCCAGCACCGCGCTCTACGGCGGCACCTACAACCTCTTCGCGCACACGCTGCCGCAGTTCGGCATCACCACGCGCTTCGCCGACCACCGCGACCCGGCCAGCTTCGAGCCGCTGATCGACGCGCGCACCAAAGCCATCTTCGTCGAGTCCATCGGCAACCCACAGGGCAACATCACCGACATCGCGGCCGTCGCCGCCATCGCGCACAAGCACGGCGTGCCGCTGATCGTGGACAACACCGTCGCCTCGCCCTACCTGTTGCGCCCGATCGAACACGGCGCCGACATCGTGGTGCAGTCGCTCACCAAATACCTCGGCGGCCACGGCACCAGCATCGGCGGCGCCATCATCGATTCCGGCAAGTTCCCCTGGGCGGAGCACAAGGCCCGCTTCAAGCGCCTGAACGAACCCGACCCGAGCTACCACGGCGTGGTCTACACCGAGGCCCTGGGCCCGGCGGCCTACATCGGGCGGGCGCGCGTCGTGCCGCTGCGCAACACCGGCGCGGCCATCTCGCCCTTCAACGCCTTCCTGATCCTGCAAGGCATCGAAACCCTCTCTCTGCGGCTGGACCGCATCAACAGCAACACGCTGCGCGTGGCCAAGCACCTGGAGCAGCACGCCAAGGTGGGCTGGGTGAACTACGCCGGCCTGCCCAACCACCCGGACCACGCGCTCGCCCTGAAATACCTGGGCGGCCACGCCTCGGGCCTGCTCACCTTCGGCGTGAAAGCCGCCGCCGGCGAAGGTCGCGCGGCCGGCGCGCGCTTCCTCGATGCGCTGCAACTCTTCACCCGCCTGGTGAACATCGGCGACGCCAAATCGCTCGCCACCCACCCCGCCTCCACCACGCACCGCCAGCTCTCGCCCGAGGAACTGGCCAAGTCCGGCGTGCCCGAAGACGCGGTGCGCCTGTCCATCGGCATCGAACACATCGACGACCTGCTGGCCGACCTCGACCAGGCCCTGGCCGCCGTCTGAACGAACGAACGAACCCATCACAACAAGAGACCACGATGAACCAGAAGAGACTCCTCGGCATCGCCGCCACCCTGATGCTGGGCGGCGCCGCGCAGGCGCAGACCGCGCCCGACCTCCAGGCCCGCGCCTGGGCCGCCTCGTGCGCGGCCTGCCACGGCACCGATGGCAAGAGCAACAGCGCCATTCCCGCCATCGCCGGGCAGGACAAGGCCGTGCTGCTGCAGAAGCTGCTGGCCTACAAGCAAGGCACGCTGCCCGCCACCGTGATGCACCAGCACGCCAAGGGCTACACCGACGCCGAGCTCGAACGCCTGGCCGCTCACTTCGCGCGCCAACCCAAATAACAACAAGGAGCCCACCCCATGAAGCAACTGCTGCAACGCCGCCACTTCCTCGCCTCCGCCGGCGGCACCGTGGCCGCCCTGGCCCTGCCGGGCTGCGCCTCGGTTTCGTCCGCGCCCAAGGCCCGCGTCGTCGTCATCGGCGGCGGTTTCGGTGGCGCCACCGCCGCCAAGTACATCCGCCAATGGGCGCCCGAGATCGAGGTGGTGCTGGTCGAGCGCGAAGCCGCGTTTGTCTCCTGCCCGCTGAGCAACCTCGTGCTCGGCGGCACAGAAAAGATCGAGAACCTCACCACCGGCTACGACGCGCTGCAGAAAAAGCACGGCGTGCGCGTGGTGCGCGACGAGGCCACCGCCATCGACGCCGCGAAGAAGGAAGTGCGCCTGGCGCGCGGCGACACGCTGAAGTACGACCGCCTCATCGTCTCGCCCGGTGTGGACTTCCAGTTCGACCAGGTGCCCGGCCTGCAAAGCGCCGAAGCGCAAAGCCAGGTGCTGCACGCCTGGAAAGCCGGCCCGCAGACCGTGGCCCTGCGCAAGCAGCTCGAAGCCCTGCCCGACGGCGGCGTGTACGCCCTGCACATCCCCAAGGCGCCCTACCGCTGCCCGCCCGGCCCCTACGAACGCGCCGCGCAAGTGGCCTTCTACTTCAAGCAGCACAAGCCGCGCAGCAAGGTGCTGGTGCTCGACGCCAACCCGGACATCACCTCCAAGAAGGCCCTGTTCCTCAAGGCCTGGAACGAGCTCTACCCCGGCATCGTCGAATACAAGCCCAACAGCGAGATCGTGCGCGTGGACGCGGCCAACCGCACCGTGGAACTGCAGTTCGAAACCGTGCGCGCGGGCGTGCTCAACGTGGTGCCGCCGCAGCAGGCCGGGCGCATCGCGCAAACCGCCGGGCTCATCACCGCCAACAACAAGTGGTGCGGCGTCAACTTCCAGACCTTCGAATCCACCGTGGCCCCGGGCATCCACGTGCTGGGCGACGCCACCCTGTCGGCCCCCGGCATGCCCAAGTCCGGCTTCATGGCCAACAACCACGCTAAGGTGGCGGCCGACGCGGTGATCGCGCTCATCCAGGGCCGGCCGGTGAACGCCGAACCCATCATCGCCAACACCTGCTACAGCTTCGTGAGCGACACCGACGTGGTGCACGTGGCCTCGGTGCACAAATGGAACGCCGAACAGAAAACCCTCGTGGCCGTGAACGGCGCGGGCGGCCTCACGCCCACCGCCAACGCGCTCGAAGGCCAGTACGCCCGGTCCTGGGCCAAAAACATCTGGGCAGACTCCTTGCTCTGACGACAACGCCATGAACTTCCAGCAACTCAGATCGGTTCGAGAGACAGCGCGCAGCGGCTTCAACCTCACCGAGGTTGCCGCCATGCTCTACACCTCGCAACCCGGCGTGAGCCGGCAGATCCGCGAGCTGGAAGACGAGCTGGGCGTGACCATCTTCGCCCGCGCGGGCAAGCGCCTCACCGGCCTCACCGGGCCGGGGCAGACGCTGCTGCCCATCGTGGAACGCCTGCTGCAGGAAGCCGACAACCTCAAGCAGGCCGGCAAGGAATTCGTCTCGCGCCTCGAAGGCGGCCTCTCCATCGCCGCCACCCACTCGCAGGCGCGCTACGCCTTGCCGCACGCCGTGCGCGACTTCCGCGCGCTGTTCCCGCAGGTCACGCTCAACCTGCACCAGGGCTCACCCAAACAGGTGGCCGAAATGCTGATCGCGGGCGAGGCGGACATCGGCATCGCCACCGAAGCGCTGGCCAACTACCCGCAACTCGTCACGCTGCCCTGCTACCGCTGGACGCACAGCGTCGTGGTGCCGCACGGCCACCCGCTGCTGCGCGTGGAGGGCCCGCTGTCGCTGCAACAGCTGGCCGAACACCCCATCATCACCTACGACCAGGGCTACACCGGCCGATCGCACATCGACGACGCGTTCGACAAAGAAGGCGTGCGGCCCAACGTGGTCATCACCGCGATGGACGCGGACGTCATCAAGACCTATGTGGAACTGGGCATGGGCGTGGGCATCGTCGCCAGCATCGCGGTGGACCCCGACCGCGACCGCCACCTGCACGCGCTGGACGCGCGGCACCTGTTCGAAATCAACGTGACCCGCCTTGCGGTGCGGCGCGGCACCTGGCTGCGTGGGTATGCGTACAGCTTCATCGAGAACTTCGCGCCGAGCCTCACGCGGCAGATCGTGGAAGAGGCGCTGAATGATGAGATCGTGACGGTGTAGCCGGGCGTCATCTTGCGTGAGAATGAGCGCGTGTTTCGCCAGCACCGCCACCCCACCCGAGCCCCACGCCATGAACCAGGAAACACCGCGCCTGAACCTTGTGCAACTCTCCGACCCCCATGTGGTGGCGCGGGGCAAGCGCCTGATGGGGCGCATCGACACCGCGAAGTACCTCGCCCAGGCCGTCGAGCGGGTCAACCAGATCACACCACGACCGAGCCATGTGCTAATCACGGGCGACCTCGTGGACCAGGGTTCGCTTGACGAATACCAGCACCTGCGCGAGTTGCTCAAGCCACTGCCCTGCCCCTACTGGCTGATGCCCGGCAACCACGACTCGGTGCCCCAACTGCGGGAAGCGTTTCCCGACCATGCGTACCTGCAAGACAACCCCGAAGACGACGGCACGATCGCGGCGTTCGTGCTCTATGAGGTTGACCTCGGCAGCCATCGCCTGCTCTCAATCGACACGACCGTGCCGGGCAAGCCGTTCGGCACCCTGTGCGCCGCGAGGTTGAACTGGCTGAGCAAGCGCCTGGACGCCCAGCCCGAAACGCCCACCCTCATCGCCCTGCACCACCCGCCCTTCACCACCGGCATCGCCTTCATGGACGGCATGGGTCTGCGCGAAGGCGCCGAGGAACTCGAACGCATCGTCTCGCAGCACCCACAGGTGGAGCGCTTGCTGTGCGGTCATCTGCACCGCACGATCCTGCGGCGCTTCGGCGGCACGCTGGCGATGACCGCGCCCTCCACCGCCCACCAGATCGCCCTGGGGTTGCTGCCGGAAAGCGAACCCGCCTTCATCTTCGAGCCGCCAGGCTTCTACCTTCATGGTGTGCAAGCCGATGGCAGCCTCGTCAGCCACTTGCAGCCGATCGGCAACTACGGCCCTGCGCAGCAGTTCAGCTGAGGCCTGCTACAGCCCGCGCCGGACGCGCCTTGTTCGAAATCAACGTGACCCGCCTCGCGGCGCGGTGCGGGACGTGGCTGCGTGCGTACGCGTACAGCTTCATTCAGAACTTCGCGAGCCTCACGCGGCGGATCGTGGAAGAGGTGCTGAATGATGAGACCGTGACGGTTTGAGCGTCTTCACAAAAGCGGCGCGTCACTAGCCCCCATCGTCATCCGTTCCTATGGGACTGCTACAGACTGGGTGCTGTCGTTCGCTTCTCGGTGGCGAATGTCGGCCCGCGCTGGAACCGGCCATTCATGGCTCCCGTCCTCTTGACATGCATGTAAGGCGCCTCCCATCAAAAGAGGCACTCTGTCCAGCTAGCGGGGTGGCTCGCCAGTCCCCTGCGCACCGCGATCCTCTCCCAGCCAAGGAAGCGCGTCCAGCCTTCCCCTGACGGCTTTTGCGTACTCAGGATCGACCGAGTTCGCATAGTCGATGAGGCCGCGAAGATGCCTGTACAGCCCTCCTGCGGAGTCAAATGACCTGGCCGCCACATGGGCCGCGATGCCCCGCGTCTCTAGGTAGTAGAGATGCTGACGCAGACGGTCTCTGAACGTCTTCGTGAGCCTAGGCTCTATGCCATCTACAAGCAAACCCAGGACCACGCGACGCGCTCCAGGGTGACTCACCGAGGTCTTCTTGCGGTTTAGATAGAGACCGCGCGCCTTCAGCACCTGGGCGACTTCCTCAATTACTTGACTCGCGAGGCGCCGTGAGAATGCTCCGCAAGTCGACAGCGTGATGTCGTCGCTGTACCGGGTATAGGTCAAGCCGTAGCTGCAGGCAATTTTCTCGACTGCTGCATCGATGTCAGCGACCGCAAGATTCGCCAGCATCGGGCTGCTCGGTGCGCCCTGCGGGAGCCGCCCAAGGAAACGCTGCTGGTACCCAGGTATGCGTGGCCACTTGCGCTTTGCCTGCCACGCCTGAAAGCGGTACTTCTCGGACACACGCGGCGTATCGGTACACAGGCGCGCCAGCTCCATGGAAACGAGCCGGTTGTAGCCCATCCTCGTAAACGCACGGAAAACCTCAATCTCCGTGATGCTGCCGAAGAAGTCTGCAATGTCCAGCTTGACCAGCCAACGCGCGCCCGCGTGCTCCTCAGCGCAGGCACGAATGCTGTCGCCAGGGCGGAAGGCTTTGCTGGCAGGGTGAACCGGTACGTGTCGAAGTAGATGAGCCGACAGCCACTTCTGCACCGTGTGCAGCGCCTCGGACGGTACGGAAATCCAGCGTCTCCCGCCAGACCGCTTTCGGATGTGGAAGCGCCGGTACGGGTTCTCGGCACTTCGAGTGATGTAGTTGCGGAGCGTCTCAAGCGGTACCTTAGTACGACGGGCAAGGTGTCCCAAGGTCAACAGCGCAGGCAATGCGACTGGCCGCCTGCGCTGGAAGGTACGAATCTGCCGATAGGCCTCCTGAAGCGCCTCGACGTCCTCTCGACCTCGCGCAAGACCTTCTCTGAGGAAGCGTTGAGAAGACAGCATCAGCAGCTACTTTGACTCCGCGACGCGGAGGGGAGACGCGAGTCGAGCCCGAGGCCCCGATGGTTGCCGAGACTCGCGTCTCTCATCCGCCGAGGCGTTGGCTGATTCGAAGAGCTGCGGAAATCCAGAGCCCCAACCATTGCCGCTGTAAAACATTGGTCTAGGTAAGCACTAACCACTGATGCGGCTTCTCAACGCAACCGGATAATAGACGTCATTCCCAACGGGAGGTACAGGGTTTAGCCTCAGACCTCGCGCATTTATGGCGCCTTTCACCTCTGCGATACCAGCCGAAGTAATTCGCCGCAACGGGCTGATGAAACCAGCGGCGATACAGGTTTCCAGAAGCTCATTGCAATCATTGACGGTCAGCCCAGTGGCGTGAGCCAGTGTCTCCGACCTTCGCCTGCCCTTCCATACGAGCGATAGGACCAGAAGCATCCTTGCGCTCAGCGGCCGGTCCACGACTGAGGAAAGAGCTGCGGCCAGCCGATGCTGACCTGCCGAAATCAAAGCACTGACAGGCGTGCTGGCCTCGAATTCCCCGGGAAATGCTGTGGATGTACCTCCTGCTGTGCTTCGGCCCTCAAAGATTGCTCGCCAGTCTTCAGGTCCCTTTACTGCCTGGCCCCAGAAAATTGAGGGCACGTTATTGGGGCAGCCATGCTCGAAGACCAGAAGGGAGGCGGTCTTCTTGTATCCAAGCGGATACCGAATCCGCCATTGATTTGCGTACTTGTTGCATACCGCAAGAGCAGCTGTCCGTCGTTGAGGCGGCCACGGCAGCGATGAGATGGTCGGGCAGTAGCGGTGCACGTGAACTTGAGGCTGACACCTGTGACGCTGCACAAGTCGAATGGCGTCCTCCGTCCCGGCATAGGCAACTACCGAGAACTTGATGAGCTTGTAGGACCACCAGGACTTGATGGTTGCGTACTTCCAAAGCTGGTCGAGGTAGGCCGAACAGCGGTTCCCCGTGCCCAGGATGTCGTCAATCACGACGATGTGGTCAACGGTCCCGTCGCGCAGCTTAGAAATTGAAGGGTGCACCACGAACTTGGTCGATGCACTTCTCCTAATCTGCCTCGCGATATGTGCGGTCCGCCCCTCGCTTCCTATGTCGCCACCGCGTGGCGTGGCGTCCAGACCGCTCTCGCAGTCGTCATCCTCTCCATCAAAGCTGAGACACTCCTCGAACTCTCGCGCCGAGTAGATCGCCACCGTCCGCGACTCGGCAACCACCTCGAAAACCAACTTGGCCAGTGAGCGCTCAAACTCAGTCAGGGACACAAGGGACAGCGCGCCGGTGAGCTCTCGAATGAGCGGCCTATCGGGTTCATCGAAGAACTCAAGCCACGCTTCCCCCTGTCGGGTGAGCAGCAGATGATGGGCAGATAGTTTCATCTCGGCCAACCTCTCGCTTCTGAAAATTACTGACCGCTCTGCAACGGCAGGTCGGGCCACTCCTCTGGCACCAGGGATGGAGGCTTGCTCCAAGGCTTCTCGACCAAGGCCTTTTGAAACCAATCATCGCGAAGGTTGGCGTGCTCGGTGACGATGATCTGAAACCCCGGCACCTCTTCCTGTGTGAACTGGAGCAGGAAGGCGAACAGCCGACGCACAGCGGTCAGGTCAGCGTCTTCCTCAGTCTTCTCCACAGAGCCGTCGGCAGCTTTGTAGGTGTCCTCCGACGGAAAGTAGACCTGGGTCGGCTGGTCGATGAGTAGGAATCGTGGGATGGGGCATTTGTTCTTGGCTGCAAACCAGTGAAGCGCGAGCAGCGCCGATAGGTGATAGGCCAAGTGGTTCTCGCCACCGCCAGTGCGGCTCATCGGAACGAAGCGTTCCGGTCGGTCGAAAACAACCGTCATCTTCACAAGGTCAAGGCGCACCGGAACCTTCCTGAATTCGGCCTCGAACATATCGATGAACCGGAAGACTTGAGCAGAGATATTGTTCAGGATTGAGGTGAGTCGCTCTTGGCTGCTATCGGCGTCGATTTTCTTCTCAAGACCTTCCACCTTGGCTTTCAGCCGACGGTGCGCTGCCTCACGTTCAAGAAGCTCTTGGTTCGACACTTGGTTCTCAAGGAACAAGCTTATGCGGCCGACGACGCGCGCGGCAGCGTTGTTGCGCGAGCCCATTTGGGCCAGCAGCTCGTTCGCCGAGATGGCAGCGGCAAGCTCAACCTCTTTGTCGCGGATGTCGTTGGTCAGCGCGTCAACCGCTCTCTCCAGATCCACGACGTACGCGTCCAGCTTGGGCTTCTCGCCAACGACCACCTTCAGCTCTTCGTCGAGACTGCGCAGTTCACTCAGCAGTACTTCAGCCAGCGGCGAGTCCATGGCAAGGTTCTGCTCGCAGAACGGCCACTGCCATTCGCCCGTGGCCTTGTTCTTTGGAAATGCCTTGATGGACGCGAGGCGGTCCTTTTGCTCTGCTGCTTCCGTCTCGAACCCCCCCGCCTTCTTGGCGAACTGCCGAGCAGAGTCGATTCGGGTTTGGACTTCGCGGCGCTCACCGCGCTGCTCCCCAATTTCCCTTTCCAGGCGCCCGATGCGGCCGTTGTCGCCGTCTGGAATCGAGGTCGGCTTCCATGTCAATGCCGCACGCAGGGTCTCGACCAAGTCGCCTTGCGGGCCCTCGACCGCTTGGCTGGCCAGCACGCCGACCGCCTTGGCCTCCGAGTAAAGGCCAATTGCCTTTTGCTGAGCGACATCGATGGTTTCACGGGCCTGCTCCAGCAGCTTGGTTGCAACTCGTAAGTCGCGCTGTGCGGCCCGAAGCTTCGCCTCCATTTCGTAGCGTTCGCTGGAGGAGACACCTAGAAGAATTGGCAGCGTGTCGCGGATGGTCTGCGACTGGAAGGTCTCGTTTTGGCGATAGAAGAGCTGGTCCTTGTTCGCAACTAGCGTCTGCTTCTGGAAAAGGTAGAAGTGCGTGTGCTTGATGTTGGCGTCGTAGCTGACGCGCGAGTTGTTGGCCGGCACATCGGTCCGGTTCTCTGGAATACCGAGCAAGCGCGACAGGAGCGACTCGACCGCATCGTCGTCGGACGTAGCGACGAGGTCTTTGAACTCCGGTACGTCAATCGCCACCCCACGCCGGTACATGGCCATGCTGCAGCTTTCACCGCCGTTCGGAGGTGTCGGCTTAGCGACCAGCACCTGTTCGTCGGCGAACTGGAAAATCACAGCGAACCAGGCTACCTTGTCCCGGATGACGCCTTCTGGGACGTTGAAGGTGGACCGTCCCATGCAGTACTCGATGATGTCTGAGATTGCCGACTTCCCGGTTGACGAGCGGCCTGTGATGACATTCAGTCCGTCCAGCTTGAACGCTACGTCACGCCGTTGCCCGTCTCTGCCGTAGAGGTGAATTGATTTGATTTTCATGGCCGAACTCCCAGGGTCGTGTAGACCGTGACACGGTCATCAATGCGCGCAAACTCTTTTCCTATAAACCTCGCGACCCGCTGACAAGAGACTGATTCCGTCGTACCAACATCCGACTTTCGAACGCCTTCTGAGACAGTCTTGATGCGCCCGTCCTTTGAAACCTCGATGCAGCCACGCGCCATCAGCATGCCGAACGCTTCGAGCGCAAATGGCAAGAGGTTTGAAGCTCGCCCAGCGAAGCCAACCAAGATGCCTGGATTGGCTTCGAGTACTCGCAGGAAGTAGCTTCTTTTGCCGCTCTCCAGTGCCTCACGAGAGTCTTTGTGCAGCGACAGCGGGAGGACCAAGAGCGCGAGTGAAAAAGGCATTCCCTTCTCGTCGTGTTCTTCATAGCCGCGCAGCGCCTTGAACAGAACGAGGCCGCAGAAGGCCGGGTTGAAGAGGTTCCGGACCTCGAACGGTCTTTGATTCCAGGCCTTCACTTCTTAGTCTCCAACGCTTGTTCAATGCGCTTCAAAAAATGTGGATGCCAATAGACCTTCGGTACCGGCGCGAAGTTGGCAAGAATGTGGAAGCCACCTCGCACCACATACGGTTCGACGACACGCTCGCGAATGCGAAGCGCAGGAATGTTTCCACTTTCCAGGTCCGCCCAGCGATAGAGTGCCTTCCCCGCACTCAACAGGACGTCTTCGGCACTGGCCACATCCAGCTCCTCGAACACGACGTCGCGATAACGAGACCACTCATCGATAAGCCTGTCTTCGTACTGGTCCAGCTCTCCGGTGACTAGCAGGTTCTCCCTAGCCCAAGATGAGCGCTGCTGCCAGGCCCGGTAGTAGTCAAGAATCGCATTGCGTATGCGGTCCGACGAAATCCCGATGGCCCGCAGTTGACGTACGAACAGTCGGGGGTCGCCTTCTGCATCCACCTCTTCGGCTGGCTCTGCCTGGCGGAACGTGATGGGCAGGTTGTCGGCCTGGTACTCCTCCGCAATCGCGGATAACTTGTCGGAGAGTTCAATCCCGCTGAGCGCCTCGGCTCGGTTTCCGACCAGCAAGCTAACAATCTCCTCGTTCCACCACCCTTCAAGCCGCTCGAACACTGCGTCTCGATACTCGCGGCGAACACTGCGCATCCGGTCCTTGACCAGCGCCGGCAGGTCCTCGATGCGAGGCGTTCCGTCGAACACGACGACTCTGGAGAAGAAATCGTCCCGGTCCTCTTCGGTGAGCTTGCCGAATTCACCCTTGACGAGCTCAGCGAGCTTTGTCGTTCCATACGACAGCGCCTCCATAGCCTGGCTTGGCGCGAGCTGTCTGGCATCAAGGGCGGCGCCGTCCCGAAGGGATGCCACGAAA
The DNA here is from genome assembly GCF_058796355.1 of Hydrogenophaga sp. GW823-FHT04C09. NCBI lineage: Bacteria > Pseudomonadati > Pseudomonadota > Betaproteobacteria > Burkholderiales > Comamonadaceae > Hydrogenophaga > Hydrogenophaga sp. GW823-FHT04C09. The sequence continues at coordinate 538,536 of NZ_JBXAIO010000001.1, forward strand.
GAGCTCGGCGAGACAGTTGCGGTCGTGAACATGTAGAAGCTCAGGTTTGACGCCTGACGACCATCCCGGTCGTACCTCGCAAGCCATATCCGAACGGACTTCCAGAAGTCGGTTGACAAGTCGGTGACTCGGTCGCCTTCGGCCTTGTGCTTCAGCGAACCGAGTGTCTTGGCCCCTCTCTTGTCGACGAAGTCCAGATCATCGTCCTTCTCGATGAAGACGGAAGTGCTCTCCGGCGACTCAAATAGGCGAAGTAGGGCGAAGCGAGGCTGAAAGATGTAGCCGAGCCCCTGCTCACCCGCAGCGAACTGGTCCCCTGAACTTCCACTCATCGAGTTCCTCCCTGTGGAAAGCCGGTTTGGCACCAAGGTCTGTTAGCAAGCTGCAGCGGAGGCAAGCGGGACAGAATCCGCGAGATAGCCCGACGTATCGGTTATTGTTGCCCGCCGCGCTGCATGCGGCATGCCTCCATAAGAATTTTCCCTTGACTATAAACGGCTCGCGCTCGGCCGCCGATTGACCGGTGCAAGAGATAGGGCTGCACGAAGGAGTTGGCGCCAGCGCCAAATCAAGATGCGAAAGCGCAGTGCTTCGACAAGGTTGCTCTGCGGCGGGAAGCGTTAAGGCTTCCGACGCAAGATTTGCGCGGTTGGTCGGCGCCGGTGACCTCAGCCGGGCATAAGGGTGTTGGTGCGAATGAAAGTAGACCAAGCTGCTGCCACAAGTATCCAACCTGTCATCCCTGCACACAGAACCGCGAGTCCAACGCCTAGACTGCAATATTCCGGCGGCACCCAGTTTCGGCTTGTGCCCAAAAGACCGACCGTCCTGCCAGTGCTCGCGGGCGCGCTGAGTGGCTGCTTGATAGCGGCCAGCAGGCATCGGGCCAACGGGAGGGACAGACTGCAACCGCTGCAGACTGGACACCCCTGCAACCATGCGATGGCGCAAGGCCAAACTCGGCCATTTGCTTTACATGTCCCTAGCTATACTCCGCCGGACTCGCCAAAAAAAGGCGAGTCCGGGATTGGCGTCCCGTTGAAGTCCTGTGGCGAAAGCCACGGTTATCGCAGCTCTATGCGGTTTCCCGCGTGCCTCCAGATATGGCGGCTCGAATGGGGTGATCGCAAGATCCGCCGATTCCGCGAGGACTTCTCGGTACGCCAACCTGTTCGGGCCGCCGCCCCTCCACAAGAGGGGCGGCGGTTGTAGCAAACCGAATCCGGGGGAGCCCCTACATGGCCATCAACCTTCGTCTCTCTTTCCAACACGCGCTCGCTCGCCTGCGCCCCAAGAGCTTCGCCCACGAAGTCTCCGACCTCACCGCTCAAGCCTTCCACCGGCTCAACCGGCTGGGCCTGTCCCTGGAAAGCCAGGTCGATGACGACATCGTCCATGCCGTCCACGACGAGCGACGCAAGGCGCTTCACGACGAGGCGAGCCGCCGCTATATCGACCTGTTCGACACGTTGCTGGCGCTGCAGGCGCTGGCCGACAAGAACAACGGCCGCCGCTGAAGCGCCTGCCATTCAGGCAAGCCCTCATGGCAGAACAACGCACCATCCCCACCAGAAAGCCGCGCGGCGTGCGCGTTCTTGGCGCTGCCGCATCGGCCGATGCGACCGAGGCGCGGGTCTCGTCGCTCGCGCTGCAGGCGGCCAACCAGGTGACCGAGCTGTCGATCACCTTCAAGGCCTATCAGGCGCTGGAGCGCTTCATCTCGCCGGAGTACGAGCACGAGGTGGACGACGCTGTGCCACCTTCGCGCTCGGAGCTGGGCTCGCTGCTGCACACGCTGAATGCCGAGATGCAGCGGCAGCTCGGCGCGCTGGCGGACACCACCACGGTGCTGCAGGCGCAGGTGGAGAGGAAGTCAGCGGCGGTGTCTTCTTCTTCGCCGCCGTAGCGCCACCTACAATCCGGCGGCCATGTCGATGAACCGTGCGTTCACTGCCGCGCTGCTGTCTTTGCTGGTTCTTCTGGGTGTTTCCCTGGGGAACCCGGCGGCGCGCCTGAGCGAGCACGCGCCCCACACCTACGCCCAGGGCGATGGCACGCCGTTGCGTCAGGCGGTGATGACGGCGGCGGGGCGGTCTGCGATGGCGGCCCTGCGCCCCTTTGCCAAGAAGATGGGGGCGAAGGGGGCCGATGGCGCGCTGCCGGTGGTTAGCGTCACGTTCACCACGCTCGACACCCCCGGGGGCGAGGCCCCCGACCGCCATGGCCCGAGGCTGCCCGAGCCCGCGCCCCACGGCTACCTGGCCCGCGCGCCACCTGCCGCCCTGGCGTGACGCCTGGCGCACCGGTTGGTGCGCCACCCCCCCTCTTCCTCGCCTGACGACGCCGCTGCCGCGTTGCTTCGCCGTGCCCTCCTGGCCCAGGAGGCCGCGCGGCGCGCCGCAGCCGCGCGTGCCCTTCCCTATTTCTCTATCGGACGCATCTTCATGACTTCATTGGATTACGCCTTGACCATCGGCGCCATCGCCGCCCTGCTGCTGTGGCTGGCCTGGAACGAGCGCAAGGCCGACAACGCCCGCGATGCCGGGCTGCTGTTCACGCTCGGCTCCATCGTGGGGGTGGTGGCCGGCGCGGTGGCGCTGTTTCTTCCGGCTTGAACCCGATCGGGCTCAGCGGTCCGCCGAGACCTCTGCCTCGCGCAGCACGGCGAGCAGGTTTTCGCTGGCCGCCAGGCCCATCTTCACGTAGGCGTCAGCCGTGACGCCGCCGATGTGCGGGCTGAGGATGATGCGGTCTTCGTCGCGGAACGGGTGGTCGGCCACCATGGGCTCCATGGCGAAGCTGTCCAGCCCGGCCGAGGCCACGTGGCCCGAGCGCACGGCGTCCAGCAGCGCGGCTTCGTCCACCAGGCCGCCGCGCGCGGTGTTGACGATGAGCACGCCGGGCTTGCAGCGCGCCAGGGTGTCGCGGTTGAGCAGGCCCCGGTTGTCGTCGGTCAATGGGCAGTGCAGCGAGATCGCGTCGGACTCGCGCCAGAGCGTGTCGAGGTCCACCACCTCGATGTCGGCCGGCACCTTGCTGGCGTAAGGGTCGAAGCCGATCACCCGCATGTCCAGCGCCTTGGCCATGCGCGCGAAGCGCTGGCCGATGGCGCCCAGGCCGATGAGGCCGATGGTGCGGCCGGCCAGTTCCACGCTCTTGTGCGTGGCCTTGTCCCAGTGGCCCGAGTGCATGCGGGCGTTCAGGGCCGGCACGGACTTGGCGCAGGCCAGCAGCAGCGCCATGGCCTGCTCGGCCACGGCCGCCGCGTTGGCGCCCACGGCGGCGCGCACTTCCACGTGGCGCGCTGTCGCGGCCACCTTGTCGATGGTGTCGGTGCCGCTGCCGTGCTTGGAGATCACGCGCAGCGAGGGCGCGGCGTGGATGGCCTCTGCCCCCACCTTGCCGTAGCGCACGATGATGGCGACGGGGTCGTGTTGCTGGCAGAGCGAAACGATGTCCTGCTCGCTGGGGGTCTTGCCGGCATAGACGATGTCGAAATCGGTCAGCAGCGCGAGCGCTTGTGGGGCCAGGTCGGCGGCGGTGACGAGGATGGCGGGCCTGGTGGAGCTCACAGCCGCTCCCCTTCCTTGAGCACGCCGGCCGAGCGCAGCGCGGCGTCCAGCCATTTGGCGGCCGTGTCGCCCTGCTGGATGGCGGCGATGCGCGCGGCTTCGTCTTTCACCTTTTTCTCGGCCAGGGGCAGCAGGGCTTCGATCTTCTCGCGCTCGACGATCACCACGCCGTCGGCATCGCCGAGCACGAGGTCGCCGGGGTGCACGGTGACGCCACCGATGGAGATGGGGTGGCCGATGCGGCCGGGCACGAGCTTGGTGGGGCCGTTGGGGTTGGTGCCCACGCTGAACACGGGAAAGCCCATTTCCTCGAGTTCGAGCGAGTCGCGCACGGCGCCGTCGAGCACCACGCCGGCAATGCCGAGTTTCTGGCACGCGGTCATCATGATGGTGCCCATGAGCGCGGCGGTCTGGTCGCCTTTGCCGTCCACCACCAGCACGTCGCCGGGTTGGGCGAGCGACATGGCGGCGTGGATCATGAGGTTGTCGCCGGGACGCACTTCCACGGTGAATGCGGTGCCCACCACTTTCATGCTGGGGCGAAGGGCGGTGATGCGGCCGTGCAGCGCGCCGCGCCGGCCGGCCACGTCGGCCAGGATGGCCGCCTGGTAGGCGCCGGCCTGCTGCACGATGTGCGGGGGAACGCGCTCGAAGTCGCGGAGGATGTCGGGGGTGGTGGTCACGGTGAGGTCCTGAAGGAAGTGAATCAGTCGAGCTTGGCGCCGGAGTCCTTGACGACCTTGCCCCAGCGCACGATGTCGTCGCCGATGAGCTTGGCGAAGGCTTCGGGGGTGCTGCCGGCCACGTCAGCGCCCTGGTCGCTCAGCTGTTTCTGCAGGGCGGGCAGTTGCAGGGCCTTGTTGATCTCGGTGTTGAGGCGGGCCGTGACGTCCTTGGGCAGGTTGGCCGGGCCGAGGATGCCGAACCAGGTGACGGCCTCGAAGCCCTTGTAGCCGGACTCGGCGATGGTGGGCGTCTGCGGCAGGTCGTCCACGCGCTTGAGCGAGGTGACGGCCAGGGCGCGCATCTTGCCGTTCTTGATGTGGCCGATGAGCGTGGGGATGGACGACACATAGACCTCCACGCGCTCGCTGATCACGTCGTTGATGCCCTGGGCCGCGCCTTTGTAGGGCACGTGCATGAGCTTCACGCCGGCTTCTTTCTGGAACATCTCCATGGCCAGGTGGGCCACGGTGCCGTTGCCCGAGGTGGCGAAGTTCAGCGCGCCGGGTTTGGCCTTGGCCGCCGCGACGAGGTCGGCAAACGTCTTGTAGGGCGAGGTGGCCGAGACCACGAGCGCCAGCGGCGCGCTGGCCACCATGGAGATCGGCGTGAGGTCCTTGACGGGGTCGTAGGGCAGCTTGCTGTACAGGCTGAGGTTGATGGCGAGGTTGCTGGTCTGGCCGAGCACCAGGCTGTAGCCGTCGGCGGGCGACTTGGCCACGTTGTCGATGCCGATGTTGCCGCCCGAGCCGGGCTTGTTGTCGATGATGAAGGACCACTTGGTGGTCTCGCTGATCTTCTGCGTGACCTCGCGGCCGATCAGGTCGGTGCCGCCGCCCGCGGGAAAGGGCACGACCAGGCGCACCGGCTTGTTGGGCCAGGCCTGGGCATGGGCGGTGGTGACGAAAACGGATGCCAGCGCGAGGCCGGCGAGGATGCGGCGGGAAATGATCACGGTGCTTGTCTCCAGTTGTTCAGCCAACCACGTTGGCCGTGGGACCGGACTGTAGGGAGGAGTTGCGTTCAGTACAATGCCGTTTCACGGAACGAAACGAGGTGCATGGTGCGCAATCCTCCCAAAGACGATGATGAACCCGCTGCCGGGGGTGTCAACGCGGTGACGCGGGCACTCTCGCTGATGGAGACTTTCCAGGCCGGCGAGGCCACGCTGTCGCTCGCGGAAATGAGCCGGCGCGCGGGCATGCACAAGACCACGGCGCTGCGGCTGGCGCGCACGCTCGCGCTCTCCAGCTACATGGTGCAGGCCGAGGACGGCCAGTGGCGCCTGGGGCCGGCCACGGGCTGGCTGGGCGCGCGCTACCAGCGCGGCTTCGACGTGAACTTCGCGGTCGAGCCGGTGTTGCGCGAACTCGTGCAACTCACCGGCGAGAGCGCGACCTTCTACGTGCGCGAGGGCAACATCCGCGCCTGCATCGCCCGTGTGGAAGGCGCGCAGGCGGTGCGCCACCACGTGCGCATCGGCGAGCGCCTGCCGCTGGACAAGGGCTCGCCCGGCCGCGTGATCCTGGCGTTCAGCGGGCAGCGCGGCGAGCCCTACGAAGAGATCCGCAAGCGCGGCTACCACCTCTCGCTGGGCGAGCGCGAGCCCGAGGTGTCGAGCGTGTCGGCGCCGGTGTTCGGCCTGAACTGGCGGCTGCTGGGTTCCATGTGCATCTCGGGGCCGGGCTCGCGGCTCACGAAGCCCAAGCTGGAGAAATACGCCAAGCACGTGATCCGCGCGGCCAACGAACTGTCGTATGCGCTCGCGGGCAGCCGCTCGGCGAACACGCCACCGGTGGTGTCAAACTGGCACCCCTGATGAGCACCGAACCTTCCGCCAACACCACCGCGCCGCTGGCACGACCGGCCAACCGATTCGACCGCATGGAATGGGCCGGTGCGTTCGGCGACCTGGGCACGCTCATTCCCTTTCTGGCGGCCTACATCGGCGTGCTGAAGATGGACCCGACGGGCGTGCTGTTCGCGTTCGGCGTGGCCATGCTGGTCTGCGGTCTGTACTACCGCACGCCGTTCCCGGTGCAGCCCATGAAGGCCATTGGCGCGGTGGCGGTGGCGCAGGCGGCGCAGACGGCGGTGATCACACCCGGCACCGTGGTGGCGGCGGCGCTGGTGACGGGCGCGGTGTGGCTCGTGCTCGGGCTCACGGGCGCGGCGCGCACCCTCTCGCGCCTGGTGCCGCCCACGGTGGTGGCGGGCATCGTGCTCGGGCTGGGCCTGGGCTTCATGCTCGAAGGCGTGCGCATGATGCAGACGGCCTGGGTGCTGGCCGCCGTGGCGGGCGCCGTCACCCTGGCGCTGATGTGCACCCGGGCCATTCCCGCCATGTTCGTGCTGCTGGCCCTGGGCGCGGCGGTGGGCCTGTACCAGAACCCGGCCCTGGGCTCGGCGCTGGCGAATGCGAGCGTGCAACTGACCACGCCCACCTTCGCACTGGGCTCGCTCTCGTGGAACGACCTGTTCATCGGCGTCGTGTTTCTCGCCTTGCCGCAGATCCCGCTGACGCTGGGCAATGCGGTGATCGCGATCAAGGAGGAGAACAACCGCCTGTTCCCTCACGCGCCGGTGACGGAGAAGAAGGTGGCGGTGTCGACCGGCCTCATGAACGTGTTCAGCTCAACCGTGGGCGGCGTGCCCATGTGCCATGGCGCGGGCGGCATGGCCGGCCACGTGGCCTTCGGCGCGCGCACCGGCGGGGCCGTGGTCATTCTGGGCGCCGTGCTGCTGGCGCTGGCGCTGTTCTTCAGCGACTCGGTGCACGTGCTGTTCCAGCTCTTCCCGCCGGCGGTGCTGGGCGTCATCCTGTTCTTCACCGGCGCGCAGCTGGCCCTGGGCGCGGGCGCGCTGGGCGCGGCCAGAAACGACCGCCTGGTGGTGCTGGCCACGGCCGGCCTGTGCCTGTGGAACGTGGCCATCGGCCTGGCCGTGGGGCTGGTGCTGCACCACCTCGCGCGGCGCGGGTGGTTGCGGTTCTGAGCGCGCAGGCTCAGTCCTCGACGCCGATCAAGCCCTCGCGCACCGCCAGGCGCACCAGGGCGGGCACGTCGTCCACGCCCAGCTTGGCCATGATGCGGGCGCGGTAGGACTCCACGGTCTTGGGCGAGAGGTCCAGCTTCGTGCTGATGACGGCGCTGGTGAGGCCCCGAACCACCATGAGGATGACCTGCCTTTCCCGCGCCGACAGGGAGAGCACGGCGGCCGATCGGGATTCGGCCATCAGGCCTTCCACCGCCAGCGTGGATGCCCGCCGGCAAAGGTACCGGTGGCCGTTGGCGACCACCTCCACGGCGTTGAGCAGCTCGAGGGATGCCGAGTCTTTCAGCACGTAGCCCAGGGCGCCGCGCCGCAAGGCTTCGACCACGTGCCGGGGGTTGGCCGACATGGTGAGCATGACCACGCGCGACGGCAGCTTGCGGCGCTGCACCTCCTCCAGCACGTCAAAGCCCGAGTCGGGCTCGAGGTGCAGATCGAGCAGCACCACCGAAGGCTGGAGGCGGGCGATGTCGGCGATGGCCGCCGCCGGGTGGCCGGCTTCGCCCACGACGCGGTGCCCGGCTTTCTCCAGCACATTGCGCAGGCCTTCACGCAACATCACGTGGTCATCGACCAGGAAGATGTCAGCCATGGTGGCAACCGGTTGAGGCGTCCATCAGACCAGTATTGGCCTGGGTGACCAGGTCGTCTGTTGGGTAGCGAACACAGCCCCAGGGGTTGGTCAGTGGGGCAACAGCGCTGCCGCGGCGGCGCGCGTGAGGTGCCGCGTGAGTTCGTCGAGCAAGGTGGAGGCCGCGCGCGCCTGCTGCCAGTGCAACGGCACATCGAGCGGGGTGCCGGGCACCAGTTCAACGAGGTGGCCGGCCTTGAGATGGGCACGCACCATCACCTCGGGCTGCAGGCCCCAGCCCATGCCCGCGAGGGCCGCCGTGACAAACGCATGCGGCGACGGCAAGGTGTGCCGGGGCAGCTCCACGTGCCGGTGGCACTGGCGGCGCGCCCAGCGCGCCTGCAGCTGGTCCTTGGTGTTGAAGACGAGGCTGGGCGCCTTGCCCAGGCTGCCGGCCCCCACGCCCTGGGGAAAGTGGCGCTGCACGAATGCGGGGCTGGCGGTGGCGAGGTAGCGCATGGTGCCCAGCGGGCGGCTGTTGCAGCCCACGGCCGGGCGCGCGGTGGCCGTGACGGCGGCGAGCACCGCGCCGCTGCGCAGCCAGTCCGAGGTGTGGTCTTCGTCGTCCACGGCCACCTGCATGAGCACGGGCGCCTGGGCCGCGAACGCGGCCACGGCGGGGGCGAACCAGGTGGCCAGGCTGTCGGCGTTCACCGCCACGGGCAGCGCCACGCGCGCGACGCCTTCGGGTGCGAGCGCGGGCAGCGTGCCTTGCAGTTCCTGTTCCAGCAGGCTCACGCGGTCCACGTGCTGGCACAGGCGCCGGCCGGTTTCGGTGGCTTCGCAGGGTTGGCCGCGCACCACCAGCGCGCAGCCCACGCGCTCTTCCAGCAGCCGGATGCGCTGCGAGACGGCCGAGGGCGTCACATGGAGCGCGCGCGCGGCGCGCTCGAAGCTGCCTTCGCGCACGACGGCGGCCAGGGCGGACAAGGAGGCGTAGTCCAGCATGATTCAGTTTTGCTTCATCGGATGTAGTGAAGACAGTTTGCCTTCACAACCCCGCACTGGCAATCTCGGGGCATGACGACAACTTTCATTCAAGGCCTGGTGCTGAGCCTGGGCCTGATCGTGGCGATTGGCGCGCAGAACGCGTTTGTGCTGCGGCAGGGCCTGCGCCGGGAGCACGTGGGCAGCGTGGTGCTGTTCTGCGCCGTGGCGGACGCGGTGCTGATCACGGCCGGTGTGCTGGGCATGGCGCAGGCGCTGGGCGAAAGCCCCGGCCTGGCGCGGGCGCTGGCGCTGGCGGGCGCGGCCTTCCTCGCGGTGTACGGCTGGCGGGCCTTGCGGCGCGCGCGCCTGCCGCAGCAGCTGACTGCCGCCGATGGGGGTGAGGGTTTGAGCCGAGGCGCGGCCGTGGCGCAGGCGGCGGCGTTCACGCTGCTCAACCCGCATGTGTACCTGGACACGGTGCTGCTGGTGGGCAGCATCGGCGCCCAGCAGCCGGCCGCGCTGCGCGGCTGGTTCGTGGCCGGGGCGAGCACGGCCAGCCTGTGCTGGTTCGGGCTGCTGGGCTTTGGCGCGCGCTGGCTGGCGCCCTGGTTCGCGCGGCCGCGCGCGTGGCAGGTGCTGGACGGGCTGATCGGCATCACCATGTGGGTGCTCGCGGCGCTGCTGGTGCGCCATGCATTCACCACTTCCTGAGGATGGACCATGTACGTTTCAAAGCACCACGCCCTCGATGACAGCGAGGCGATCTTCGGCCTGGTGGAGGCACACCCGCTGGGCGCCTGGGTGTGCCATACCGCGGGCGGCCTGGTGGCGAACCATGTGCCCTTCTTGCTGGACCGCAGCCGAGGCGAATTCGGCACGCTGGTGGGCCATGTCTCGCGGGCCAACCCGATCTGGCGCGCGCTGGGCGCGGCCGCGCCTTCGGTGGTGATGTTCCAGGGGCCGCAGGCCTACATCTCGCCCGGGTGGTACCCGGGCAAGGCGGCCCACGGCAAGGTCGTGCCCACCTGGAACTACACAGTGGCGCATGCGCACGGCGTCGCGCGCGCGGTGGACGACCGGGACTGGCTGCTGGACATGCTGAACCGGCTCACGGCCACGCACGAGGCCGACCGGCCCGCACCGTGGCGCGTGGACGATGCGCCCGCGGACTACGTCGACCGCATGCTGCGCGCCATCGTCGGGGTGGAGCTGCCCATCCAACGTCTCGAAGGCAAGCTCAAGGCCAGCCAGGACGAAGACCTGCCCGACCGGCTGGGCACCGTGTGCGCCTTGCGAGCGGACCCGAGCGACGAAGCTCAGGCCCTGGCCGGGCTGGTCGAAAAGGCCCTGGGTGGCATGTGAAAAAGACGCGGCCTGTACATTGCGGGCTTCATCCCTGCTCTCAACAACCACACGAGGAAATCACATGCCCAAGGCTTACTGGATGGCCACCTACCGTTCGATCAGCGACCCCGCCGCCCTGGCGGAATACGCCAAGCTGGCCGGCCCTGCCATTCAGGCGGCGGGCGGGCGCTTCCTGGCGCGCGGCATGCCCGCGCAGGTGTACGAAGCGGCGGTCCACCAGCGCGCCGTGCTGATCGAATTCGACAGCGTGGCGCAGGCCACCGGGGCGCACGACAGCCCGCAGTACCAGCTGGCGCTCAAGGCCCTGGGCAATGGCGCGGAGCGCGACATCCGCATCGTGGAAGCGGTCGAATAAAAAGCCCTGAGCCGGTCAGTGCGTGAGTTGACGAACGCAGCTGACCGCAGTGGGAACGCCTTTGAACATCCCGGCGGAACCACCACCGGGGGGCGCGAACGCATGGAACCAGGCGAGGGCCACCGGGCCCACGCTCCATTGCGTGGAACTCCAGCTCGTGGGAAAGCTGACATGGCCGGGCCTGTGCAGCCTCTCCTGCACCGACTCCCCGCTGGTGCATCCGGTGGAAGCGCTGTCGCTGAGCTCGCAGATGGCGGGCAGGTACCAGTCGGCATAGCCATTGATGGTGGCGCGGCAGGCGCCCGCCGCGTAACCCGTCAAGGGAACACCCACATGCTCGGGTGCCGACACGATCCGCTGCGTGTTGCAGGCGCCGTCGAACTTGCCGTTGCAGAAGGGCAGCGGCCCCGCCGAGTTGTCGGTCACGCCGGGGATTTCGAACACGGCGCCGGGCGCGACGTTGTGCTGGCTCCAGTTGTAGAGCGCGGTGCTGTCGCCGGCAATGGCCACCTTGCCGCCGATGCTCGCGCTGGGGGGCGTGGCGTCGTCGAGGGCAAAGACATGACCACCCTGGTAGACGCTGCCGTAGTCAAGCACATGGACCTGAACCGTTGGCGTGTTGGTGTTGCTGCCCCGCACGGCCATGGACACCGGAACCGGCGCCAGGGCACCGGGCGGCGCGCTGGCCACCGCACCGGGCGTGATGGTGATGGTGCACGTGGCGCCGGGTGCCAGCGTGGCGCAGTGGTTGAGGTAGGTGGTGCCCGCCGGGAACACCACCGCCGGATCGACCTCCACCAGCGTCGCGGGGTGGGCACCGGTGTTCACCACGCTGACGCTGCGCGAGGCGCCAGAGACCTTGAGCGCCAGGACGCTGAGGCTCACGCTCAGGGTGGTCGCGGCGGCGGGCGAGGTGAGAACGGGTGGTGGGGGTGGCGGGGGCACGGGCGGCGGGGCTGCCTCGGGAGAGCCTCCGGAACCACCGCCGCAAGCGGTGAGAAGTGCCAACAGATTCAGGACGCAGAATTTCCGATTCGTGATGGCAGACAGCATGGATGGCTAGGGTGATTGGATTTTGTAACTGGCAGTGGACCTTAGCAGTTTCGGTAGTCGTCCTTCGCACGATCAGGCCATGGAAAACCGGCCATTCCGTTGGTATGGCGCCCAATTCAACTTTCGTTTCTTCAAGGCGTTGTCCGGTGGTGCCACCGCCTGATGGGCGCGGTGGCTTGGTGCATCCGGGCGCCTGTGGGAAGATGGGTTAAGCCCCCCTCCCCCCCTCTCTTCACGCGGCCCGCCATGACCCGACCCTCACTGCCTATCGACGACACCACCACCTCCCCGTTGCTGCGCACCGGCGTGCCCGGCCTGGACGACGTGCTCGGTGGCGGATTGACGCCGGGCCGCCTGTACCTGGCCGAGGGTTCGCCGGGTTCGGGCAAGACCACCATCGCGATGCAGTTCCTCATGGAAGGGGTTCGCATGGGTGAGGCCGTGTTGTACGTCACCCTCTCGGAAACCGCCGACGAACTGCAGGGCGTGGCCCGCTCCCACGGCTGGGATCTCAATGGCGTGGAAATCCGCGAGATGCTGCCCGCGCAGGAATCGCTCTCGCCCGAGGAGCAGTACACGGTGTTCCACCCCTCCGAGGTGGAGCTGGGCGAGACGACCATCCGCATCCTGGAGGACGTCAAGCGCATCAACCCTTCCCGGGTGGTGTTCGACTCCCTGTCCGAACTGCGGCTGCTGGCCGGCAATTCGCTGCGGTATCGGCGACAGATCCTGGCGCTCAAGCAGTTCTTCGCGGGGCGCAACTGCACCGTGGTGCTGCTGGACGACATGACCGCCGTGGAACACGACCTGCAGGTGCAGAGCATTTCGCACGCGGTGCTGCGCCTGGAACAGCTCAACCCCGACTACGGCGACGCCCGGCGCCGGCTGGTGGTGCTCAAGTACCGGGGCCAGTCGTTCCGGGGTGGGTACCACGACTACAAGATCACGCGCGGCGGCCTGATCGTCTTTCCCCGGCTGGTGGCGGCCGAACACGTCGAACCCGTGAGCCAGACCAAGATGCCCAGCGGCCTCAAGGAGCTGGACGACCTGCTGGGCGGCGGCATCGAGCGCGGCACCAGCACGCTGCTGGTGGGCGCACCGGGCACCGGCAAGTCCAGCGTGGCGGTGCAGTTCGCCATGGCGGCGGCCGAGCGCGGCGAGTGCACGGCCCTGTTCATCTTCGACGAGAGCATCGCGACCATGCGCACGCGCTCGGAGGGCATGGGTCTGCCGGTGTCCAAACACATGGCGTCGGGCCGCATCCGCGTGCGGCAGATCGATCCGGCCGAACTCTCGCCCGGCGAGTTCGTGCACGAGATCCGGCAGGCGGTCAAAGAACACGGTGCCAGCGTGGTCGTGATCGACAGCCTCAACGGCTACCTCAACGCCATGCCGGACGAGCGTTTCCTCATCGTGCAACTGCACGAGCTGCTCACCTTCCTCGGTCAGGCCGGCGTGGCCACCTTGCTCATCGGCGCGCAGCACGGTTTGATCGGCATGCAGATGCACTCGCCGGTGGACGCGAGCTACCTGGCCGATGCCGTGGTGCTGCTGCGCTACTTCGAGGCCGAGGGCGAGGTGCGGCAGGCGATTTCCGTGATGAAAAAGCGTGGCGGCCAGCACGAGCGCAGCATCCGCAGTTTCAAGATCACTGCAGAGGGGCTGTCCCTCGGCCCGCCCTTGCGCCAGTTCCGCGGCATTCTCACGGGCGTTCCGATTCCCCTGGAAGGCGTGGTCGCACCCGACACGCCCACTGCATGACCGAGGTGTCAACGCGGTCGCACGATGTGCGTGTGCTGCTCAGGATGGTCACGGCGAAGGACGCCGCGATGACCATCCAGCTCCTGGAGCGCGCTGGCATCGCGGCCGAATCCTGCGCGGATGCCGCCGAGTTGGCGAAAGAGATGGCGGTGGGCGCCGGGGCCGTGCTGATCGCGGAGGAGGTCCTGGCCGACCAGGGCTTCGGGCGCGTCATGCTGGCCTTGCGGGCACAGCCCGCCTGGTCCGACATGCCGATCATCGTGCTGGCACGCTCGGGCCTGGATTCGGTGGCGATCACCGAGGCCCTGGAGCAGTTGGCGAACCTCACGGTGCTGGAGCGGCCGATGCGGGTGTCTTCGCTGGTGAGTTCGGTGCGCACGGCGCTGGCCGCGCGCAGGCGGCAGTACCAGCTGAGGACCACGCTGGAAGGCCTGCGCGAGGCGGACCAGCGGAAAACCGAATTCCTGGCCACGCTCGCGCACGAGCTGCGCAACCCCCTGGCGCCGCTGCGCACGTCCTTGAGCATCCTCACGGAAAAGCAACCGGACGAAGCCACCGCCCAGCGCCTCTACGCCATGATGGACCGGCAGGTGACGCACATGGTGCGGCTGATCGACGACCTCATGGAGGTGTCGCGCATCACGCGCGGCAAGATCGAGTTGCGCCTGGCGCCCATCTCGCTGGACCGTGTGGTGCGCGATGCCGCCGAACTCAGCAAACCCCTGCTCGCGGCGGGCCGCCACGAGCTGGAGCTGGACCTGCCCCCGATGCCCTGCACCGTGCAGGGCGACGGCGTGCGACTGACCCAGGTGTTCGCCAACCTGCTCAACAACGCCGCCAAATTCACCCCGCCGCAAGGCCGCATCGTGGTGAGCCTGCGGTCGGACGGGCGCACCGCGCGCGTGCAGGTCCGCGATTCGGGCGTGGGCATTCCGCCGGCCATGCTGGGCTCGGTGTTCGACATGTTCGTGCAGATCAGCGACACGTCCCGCGTGGCGCAGGGCGGCCTGGGCATCGGTCTCACGCTGGTGCGCAGCCTGGTCGAACTGCATGGCGGGCGGGTGACGGCGAGCAGCCCTGGCGTCAACGAGGGGACCACGATGATGGTCGAACTCCCGTTGGTGTCCGATGAAGCACAGCAGGTGACCGCCGATACCCTGGCGGCCCATCGGCGCGCCGGCCAGGGCCACCGCGTCCTGGTGGTGGACGACAACCGCGACGCGGCCGACTCCCTGGCGGAGCTGCTCGGTCTGATGGGCGCGAGCACCTCGGTGGCCTATGGCGTCGACGAGGCTCTGGCCGCGATGGAGGCGTGTCCACCGACCATCGCGTTCGTCGACATCGGCATGCCCGTGCGCGACGGGTACGAGCTGGCTGGCCTGGTGCGCGCGGACAGCGCGCTGGCCGACACGGTGCTGGTCGCGCTCACCGGCTGGGGACAGGCCACGGACCGCGAACGCATCATGGCCGCGGGCTTCGACCACCACCTCATCAAACCTGCGGACCTTGAACAGCTGACCGAGCTGCTGGCCACCCGCCGCTGAAGAGGCGGTCGGGAACGCCGCTTGCCCTGGGGGGGCATGAAACAGCCTGCCTTCACGCCATTTGGCCCTGAGCGTGCCTCCGTGGCCGCCACCGACGCGGACGACGAGCCGGGCGAGCGGCTGCTGGAGGGCAACCAGGCCGACCTCTTCGACCACACCGAAGACGTCCGGGCCGCGCTGATCGGCACGCTGGAGCGCGCGGTGGACCACATCAACCTGGACGCCGCGCTGCTGCACACACCCGGGCTGGGCGCCGACATCATCGGCTGCCTGGGCGAACAATGCCGCAAGGGCGTGCGCGTGCAGGTCATCGCGCACACGCTGGACATGGCGCGCGCGACCGACGAGCTCTCTCGCCTGTGCGAGGCGGGCATCACCCTGAACGAAGACCACCCCCGGCGCGGCTGGCGCGGCTGGCTGGACCGCCGTCTGCGCGCCACGCACCGCCAGCTGGCGGTGGTGGATGGCGAGGTAGCCTGGTGCGGGCCGGGCATCCGCTCCCCGGACCTCTGCAGTTTCGGTCCCCACGTGCGGATGCGCGGGCCGGTGGTGCAGCGCCTGCAGCGGCTCTTTCTGGAGGCCTGGCACGCCTCCAGCTCCGCCGCCCGCCTGCCCCAGGCGAACTACTTTCCGCCCTTGATCGCGGTCGGGCGCGCGCACATGGGTCTGTCGGCCGCGCCCGCCACGGGCGGTGTGCCGCTGCAGGCAGGCCACTCCCTCGTCGAGCAGATCGAGAAAGCGCGCGCCCAGGTGTTCGTGAGCATGGTCGAGCGAGCGCCCTCGCGCCGCCTGATGAAGGCCCTGCTCGCGGCGAGCGCCAGCGGCGTGGGTGTGACCGTCGTGGTGCACCGGCATGCGCTGGGTTGGCGGTGGCAGGAACGCTGCGCCGACCTTCTGAGCGTCGGGGCCCGCGTGTACCGTGTGGACGACAGCTGCCCCTTCCCCTGCCACGCCGTCGTGGATGGCCACTGGTCGAGCCTGGCGGTCGACGGGCCGCGCGCCAAGGTGGGCGAAGGCGCCGAGCTGATCGTGATGGACACCGAGTTCGCCGCGTCGCTGGAAGCGGTCTTCCACCAGGCGACGGGGCACGCGGTGCAACTGCACGAAGCGACCGTGCCCGCTTGAAGGCACGGCGCGGGTACGCGCCTTGCCCCCGCCTTTGCACACCAACGGAAAGGACCGACCATGACCCGACTCGAAGACAGCAAGCGCCCCGCCGCCGTGCGGGCCTCCTCGCGCCAGCCCCAGGGCGACTTTGGCCGGGGCCGCGACCACGCGCCGCTGGGCAGCAGCGACGCCCCCCACCTCGAACAGAACCAGCGCGGCGCCTACCGCGACGCGGAAAAGCCCGAAGAAGACCACGCGCCGGCCGAGGTGCCGTACCGCCCCGCGCCCGACAAGCCAGAGCCGAGCGGCGACTGATGCCCCCTGGCGCAACCCTTTGGAGATTTTCATGAACCCTTGGCGCTCCGCCGTGCTGACAGTGACCCTGGGCGGCGCGCTGCCCGCCCTTCTGCTGGCCCCGTCGATGGTCCACGCGCAGCTGCCACCAGGCGATGGCCCCCTCACCACGACGGTGACGGTGCTCGAGCCCAGCCCGGTGAAGTTCCAGGACGAGCTGCTCTCGCGGCTCACGGTGCCGCCGGGTTTCCGCATCACGGTTTTCGCCAAGGACCTGCAGAACGTGCGCTGGCTCCTGCCCATGCCCAATGGCGATGTGTACGCCAGCCGCCGCGAACAGGGCGACGTGCTGCTGCTGCGCGACAGCAACCGCGATGGCACGGTGGATGAGCGAAAGATCGTCGCGCAGAACCTCAAGGCCGCGCACGGCCTGGCGCTGCGGGGCAACCAGCTCTACATCACCGCCGACAAGAAGGTGCTGGTGGCCGACATCCAGCCCGACGGCTCGCTCTCGACCCCGCGCGTGCTCATCGACGACCTGCCCGACGCGGGCCAGCACCCGAACCGCACGCTGGCCTTCGGGCCGGACGGCATGCTCTACATCACCGTGGGCTCCACCTGCAACGACTGCCGCGACGCCAACCCGGAAAACGCCACACTGCTGCGCGCCCTGCCCGATGGCAGCGCGCGCGCCGTGTACGCGAGCGGCCTGCGCAACACCATCGGCTTCGGCTGGCACCCGGGCAGCGGCCTGCTTTACGGCTTCGACCACGGCTCGGACTACCACGGCGACGACACGCCGCCCGAGGAGCTCAACCAGCTGCGGGCCAACAAGCACTACGGCTGGCCGTACTGCTACGGCACCCGCCAACCCGACCCCCAGGTGTTCAACGATCCGCCGGGCACCACCAAGGCCGACTTCTGCCCGGGCACCGAAGCCCCCGTGCTCACCTACACGGCGCACGCCGCCCCGATCGGCTTCGCGTTCTACACCGGCAGCCAGTTCCCGGCGGAGTTCCGCAACGACGCCTTCGTCGCGTTTCGCGGTTCGTGGAACCGCGCCCAGCCCAGCGGCTACCGCGTCGCGCGCGTGCGCTTCGACGCGGCCGGGCACGCCACCGCGGTGCAGGACTTCGCCACCGGCTGGCTCATGGACACGCCGCCGCCCAGCTTCACGCAAGTGGGCCCGAACGCGCCGCCTTCCGAGCAGAACCGGGCCAGGCGCCCGGCGCAGTTCGGCCGGCTGGCCGGGCTGGCCATGGCGGCCGACGGCTCGCTGCTGGTGGCGGAAGACCAGAACGGGGTGATCTACCGCATCACCCACACCGGCCGTTGAACCCTTTGAAGGATCCCTCCATGCCACGCCATTTGTCTTCCTGTGTGTCGCTCGCCGCCGTCCTTGTGCTGGGCGCCGTGGCGGGCTGCAGGACCACCCCCTCGCCCGCCGATCCGGGCGGGCCCACGCAGAGCGGGCCTGAGCGCCAACCCGCCGTGGCCCAGCTGGTCACGGCCTCGGGCCAGTCAGCGGGCCGGGCCGAGCTCGTGCAGACACCCGCCGGGGTGGAGATCGCCATCACCGTGCAGGGCCTCACACCCGGCCTGCATGGTTTCCACATCCACGCCCACGGCGCCTGCGCCCCGGGACCGGACCCGGCCACAGGCCAGACCGTGGCCTTCGGCGCGGCGGGCGGCCATTTCGACCCTGGCCAGTCGCACAACCATGGGCAGCCGGGGCAACCCGCGCACCAGGCGCACGCCGGTGAACTGCCCAACATCACCGTGGGCGCGGACGGCACGGGATCGCTGCGTTACCTGAACCCCAACGTCACCCTCTCGCGCGGGCCCGACTCGGCGTTCGGCCGCGCGCTGGTGGTGCACCAGAACCCCGACGACCACGCCACCGACCCGGCCGGCAACTCCGGCGCGCGCGTGTTGTGCGGCGTGATCCAGGCGGCCCGGCCCAGTGCCGCGACCGCTCGCACCACCTTCGATGGCGCGAGCGTGTTTCCCGAAGGCATCGCCATCGATCAGCGCACGGGCGATGCCTACGTGGGCTCGACCAACGACGGCAACATCTGGCGCCTGCCAGCGGGCGCGAACAAGGCGGAGCTGTTCCAGGCCGGTGGCGCCGTGGGGCGGCAGGCGGCGTTCGGCATGAAGGTGGACGTGGCCGGGCGCCTGTGGGTGGCGGGCGGGCCGCAGGGCAACGTGGCGGTGATCGACCTCAACACCGGCATGACCGTGGTCAACCTCAAGAGCCCGAAGGACTCGCACACCTTCCTCAACGACCTGGTGCTCGCGCCCGACAACCATGTCTATGTGACCGACTCGTTCCGCCCCGTGCTGTTCCGCGCCCGGCAGGTGATGGACGGGCCGCCCCTGCTCGACCCCTGGCTGGACCTCTCCACCACGCCCATCCGCTACCAGCCCAACCAGATCAACCTCAACGGCATCGTCGCCTCGCCCGATGGCCGCTGGCTGATGGTGGTGCAGCTGATCACGGGACAGCTCTGGCGCATCGACATCGCCTCCAAGGCGGTCACGCCGGTGGCGGTGGACGGCGGCGACCTGCGCTACGGCGACGGCCTGGCGCTGCGGGGGGCGAATGAACTCTACGTGGTGCGCAACCAGGCCAACGAGGTCGCCCGGCTCACCCTCAGCGACGACTGGAGCCGCGCGCGCGTGACGCAGCGCATCGCCGAGCCTGGCTTCAACTTCCCCACCACCGCCGCCGTGGGCCCGCGCGGGCTGATGGTGGTGAACGCGCAGCTGGACAAGGTGAAGCAGCCGCCGCCGTTGCTGCCGTTCGACGTCCTGACGATCGGGTGGCCCTGACCCAGCGGGTTCCGGTTGCTCGCGCCCGCGCGGCGGACGCGGCGCTGCTCGCGTGGTTCGCTGCCCAGGGTTGGTCCCCCGCCCCCTTCCAGCGGCAGGTGTGGCGCCATTGGCAGCGCGGAGAGTCGGGCCTGCTCGTCACGCC
Source organism: Hydrogenophaga sp. GW823-FHT04C09 (assembly GCF_058796355.1). NCBI lineage: Bacteria > Pseudomonadati > Pseudomonadota > Betaproteobacteria > Burkholderiales > Comamonadaceae > Hydrogenophaga > Hydrogenophaga sp. GW823-FHT04C09. Next base: position 557,902 of record NZ_JBXAIO010000001.1, read on the forward strand.
CACCGGCAGCGGCAAGACCTTGGCGGCGCTGGGCGGCGCCTTGCTCGACGGCCTGCGCGAGGCGGCCCCCGCGTCCCCCACCTCGCGCCTGCGCCTGCTCTGGGTGACGCCGCTGCGCGCGCTGGCCACCGACACCACCCAGGCCCTGAGCGCGCCACTGGAAGCCCTGGGCCTGCCCTGGACGGTGGCCAAGCGCACGGGCGACGCCAGCTCGCGCGACCGGCGCCTGGCCCGCCAGGGCCTGGCCGAGGTGCTGGTGATCACGCCCGAGTCGCTGGCCCTGATGCTGTCCTATCCCGAGACGGCGGCCCTGCTCGCGGGGCTGCGGGGCGTGATCGTGGACGAGTGGCACGAGCTGCTGGGCAACAAGCGCGGCGTGCTGCTGCAACTCACGCTGGCGCGCATCCGCGCGCTGGCGCCCACGGCCGTGACCTGGGGCCTCTCGGCCACGCTGGGCAACCTGGACGAGGCGCGCGACGTGCTGCTGCCGCACCGGCCCGGCGCGCCGGTGGTGCGCGGCGCGCGGCGCCGGGGCCTGGTGCTCCAGACGCTGCTGCCCGAGCACGGCGAGCGCTTCGCCTGGGCCGGCCACCTGGGCCTGTCGCAGCTGGAGCGGGTGATGCAGCTGATTGCCGGCGCGCGCAGCGCCATTCTGTTCACCAACACGCGCGCGCAGGCCGAGCTGTGGCACCGCGCGCTGTCGTCGATCTGGCTGGAAGCGCCGGGCACCCTGGCCCTGCACCACGGCTCGCTGGACACGGCACTGCGCCTGGCCGCCGAGCAGGGCTTGCGCGACGGCAGCGTGCGTTGCGTGGTGGCCACCTCCAGCCTGGACCTGGGCGTGGACTTTCCCGCCGTGGAGCTGGTGATGCAGGTGGGCAGCCCCAAGGGCCTGGCGCGCCTGCTGCAGCGCGCCGGCCGCGCCAACCACCGGCCCGGCGAGGCCGGCGTGGTCCACGGCGTGCCCACGCACGCGCTGGAACTGGCCGAGTTCGCCGCCGCACGCAAAGCCATCGCGGCCGGGGAGATCGAGGCCCGGCGGCCGCCACGCCTGTCGCTGGACGTGCTGTCGCAGCACTGCGTGACGCTGGCGCTGGGCGGCGGCTTCGAGCCGGACGCGCTGCTCGCCGAGGTGCGCGGCACACACGCCTTCGCCGCCTTGAGCGACACGCAATGGGCCGGCGTGCTGCGCTTCATCGAACGCGGCGGCCAGGCGCTGGAGAACTACCCCGACTTCCACCGCGCCGTGCGCGGCGACGACGGCGTGTACCGCGTGACGGACCGGCGCGTGGCGCTGCGCCACCGGCTCTCCATCGGCACCATCACGGCCGACGGCGCGGTGGCGGTGCGCTTTCTGCGCGGCGCCTCGCTGGGTTCGGTGGAGGAGAGCTTCATCAGCCGGCTGCGCCCGCGCGACCGTTTCCAGTTCGCCGGCCGCACGCTGGAGCTGGTGGCGGTGGACCAGATGACGGCCTATGTGCGCAAGGCCAAGGGCCTGAGCGCCGCCGTGCCGCGCTGGCAGGGTGGGCGCATGCCGCTGTCCACCGAACTGGGCGCGGCCATGGAGGCGGTGCTCGACGGCCCGCGCGACAGCCCGGAACTGCGCGCCCTGGCCCCCTTGCTGGACCTGCAGGCGCGCGTCTCGGCCCTGCCCACGCCGCGGACCCTGTTGGTGGAGACGGTGCGCACGCGCGGGCGCGCGTCGCTGTTCGTCTACCCCTTCGCCGGGCGCACCGTGCACGAAGGCATGGCCGCGCTGTTTGCCCTGCGCTGGGGGCGCCTGGCGCCCAACACCTTCCTGTACGCGGTCAACGACTACGGCTTCGTGCTCAACGCCTCGCAGCCCGCGCCGGTGGACCCGGACCTCATCGCCCGGCTGCTCGCACCGGCGGATCTGCTGGACGACCTGCACGAAGGCCTGAACCTCACCGAGATGGCGCGCCGCCAGTTCCGCGAGATCGCGCGCGTGGCCGGCATGCTGGTGCCTTCGCTGCCCGGCGGCGCGCAGCGCAGCGCGCGGCAGCTGCAGGCTTCCAGCGGCCTGCTGTTCGACGTGCTCCAGCGCTACGACCCCGATCACCTGCTGCTGGCCCAGGCGGTGCGCGAGGTGTTCGAGGCGCAGATGGACGTGCAGGCCCTCACGGCCGCGTTCAAGCGCTGCGCGGCGCGCACGATCGACCTGCGCCAGCCCCGCACGCTGACCCCGCTGTCGTTTCCGCTGTGGGCGGAGACGGTGCGCGGCGAGCTGAGCACGGAAGACTGGTCGGCCCGGGTGCGGCGCGCGGCCGAGCAACTGCAGGCGCGCCATGGCTGAGGCCATCGACCTGGTGCTGGCCGGCGAGCCCGTTCGCCTGTTCGCCGACCGCGCGCTGTACTGGCCGGCGCGGCGGCGCCTGCTGGTGGCCGACGTGCACCTGGGCAAGGACGACGCGTTCCGCGCCGCCGGCATCGCCCTGCCCACCGGCGGCACGCGCCACGACCTGGAGCGACTGACGGCGCTCATCGAACGCAGCGGCGCGGATTCGCTGTGGGTGCTGGGCGACCTGCTGCATGGCCCGCGCGTGGATGCGCGCTGGCGCGAGGAATGGGCGCGCTTTCGCGCTCGCCACGCGGGCGTGCGCATGCTGCTGGTGGAGGGCAACCACGACCGCGCGGCGGCGCGCGCGGGGCTGGACATCGAGCACCGCCGCGAGCCCGTGGACGAAGGCCCCTTCGGCTTCGCGCACGCGCCGCGCCCCGCACCCGAAACCACCGGTGCCCGGTTCGTCGTCTGCGGCCATGTGCACCCGGTGGTGAGCGTGCCGGGCTTCCGGGGCCGTTTTCCGGCCTTCGCCCTGACGGAACGGCAGCTGGTGCTGCCCGCCTTCTCCCTCTTCACCGGCGGCTGGCTGGTGCGGGAGGCGCAGGCGCGCTTCGCCTGCATGGGTCCGCAGCTGCTGGACATGGGGCCCACACCCACCGGGAATCGGTAAAAACGTCGGTCAGATTCACCAGGGGGCGGCGGTTTTTCCCTCCACCGGGTGCCGATATCCGTTTTCCGCATATCGCTGCTCGATAAGGATCGTTCCCTGCGCGCGATGGGCTGCCTAGCATGGGCGGACCATGATTCTTGTAGAGCTTCCCCCCGTGCGGCAGGACTTTCACATCCAGCCCCTGAGCGACGCGCTCGGCGCCGAGGTGCTGGGCCTGGACCTCGCCGCGCCCCTGTCCGACGAGGACTTCGCCCGCCTGCACCGCGCCCACCTCAGGCACCACGTGCTGGTGTTCCGCGACCAGCGCATCACCCCCGCGCAACAGGTCGCCTTCAGCGCGCGCTGGGGCCCGCTGCAGCGCCATGTGCTGCACCAGTTCGCCCACCCCGAACAGCCCGAGGTGCTGATCGTCAGCAACATCGTGGAGAACGGCAAACCCATCGGCCTGGGCGATGCGGGTGTGTTCTGGCACTCGGACCTGTCGTACAAGGAGCGGCCCAGCCTGGGCTCCTTCCTGCACGCGCAGGAACTGCCCGCCGAGGGCGGTGACACCCTGTTCGCCAACCAGCACCTGGCCTGGGACGAACTGCCCGAGCGGCTGCGCGGCGCGGTGCAGGGCGAGCGCGCCGAGCACAGCTACCTCAAGGTGTACGCCGAGCTGCAACGCCGCAGCCCCTGGCGGCCCAACCTCTCGCCCGAGCAGATCGCCGCCGTGCCCACCGTGAGCCACCCCATCGTGCGCACGCACCCGGAAACCGGCCGCCAGGCGCTGTTCGTCAGCGAACACTTCACCACCCGCGTGGTCGGCCTGCCCGACGACGAAAGTGAGGCGCTGCTGCAGGCCCTGTACGCCCACAGCACGCAGGAGCGCTACATCTACCGCCACCGCTGGCTGCCAGGCGACATGGTGTTCTGGGACAACCGCTCGGTGCTGCACCTGGCCGCGGGTTGCCCGCCCGACCAGCGCCGCCGCCTGTTCCGCACCACGATCGAAGGCCACGTGCCGTTCTAGAAGGAAACACCATGAAAAAACACACGTTCATCCACGGCCTGCTGGCCGCCGCGCTGACCGCTGGCGCGTCGCTCGCGGCCCACGCCGAAGGCCAGATCCGCATCGCCCAGCAGTTCGGCGTGGTCTACCTGCTGCTCAACGTGGCGGAAGAACAGAAACTGATCGAGAAACACGGCAAGGCCGCCGGGCTGGACGTGAAGGTGGAATTCGTGCGCCTCTCGGGCGGCAGCGCGGTGAACGACGCGCTGCTCTCGGGCCAGATCGACATCGCCGGCGCGGGCGTGGGCCCGCTGCTGACCATCTGGGACCGCACCAAGGACAAGCAGAACGTGCGCGGCGTCGCCTCGCTGGGCAACTTCCCGTATTACCTGGTGAGCAACAACCCGGCCGTGAAGACGATTGCCGACTTCAGCGACAAGGACCGCATCGCCCTGCCCGCCGTGGGCGTGTCGGTGCAGTCGCGCGTGCTGCAGCTGGCCTCGGCCCAGCGCTGGGGCAACGACCAGTACAACAAGCTCGACAAGCTGCAGGTGGCCGTGCCCCACCCGGACGCGACGGCCGCGATCATCAAGGGCGGCACCGAGATCACGGCGCACTTCGGCAACCCGCCGTTCCAGAACCAGGCGCTGGCCGGCAACCCGAACGCGCGCATCGTGCTCAACAGCTACGACGTGCTCGGCGGCCCCTCGTCGGCCACGGTGCTGTACGCGACCGAGAAATTCCGCAACGACAACCCCAAGACCTACCGCGCCTTCACCGCCGCGCTGCAGGAAGCCGCGCAGTACATCACCGCCAACCCCGAGGGCGCGGCCGACATCTACCTGCGCACCGGCCAGGGCGCGATCGACCGCCAGCTGCTGCTCTCCATCATCAAGAACCCCGAAGTGCAGTTCAAGCTCGCGCCACAGAACACCTTCAAGCTCGCGACCTTCATGCACGGCATCGGCGCGATCAAGAACAAGCCCGCCTCGGCGAAGGACTACTTCTTCGACGACGCCCACAGCGCGGCCGCGAACTGACATGAACCCGGCCCACGTGCTGCAGCGCCACGCCATCGGCACGCCGATGCAGGACCTGCTGCGCGCCACGCGCGAGCAGGAGGGCGGCGCGGTGTTCGGCCCCGAGAAAGTGCCCACGGCCGCCCTGCCCCGGCCGCTGCTGGACTTCGATGGCGTCTCGCTGGAGTACGCGACCGACCAGCAGGTGGTGCGCGCCACGCACCGCGTGAGCCTGTCGGTGTTCGAGGCCGAGCGCTATGTGCTGCTCGGGCCTTCGGGCTGCGGCAAGAGCACGCTGCTGAAGGCGGCGGCCGGTTTCATCGCACCGCGCGAGGGCCAGATCCGGCTCGACGGCCAGGCCATCACCGGCCCGGGGCCGGACCGCATCGTGGTGTTCCAGGAATTCGACCAGTTGCCGCCCTGGAAGACGGTGCTGGGCAATGTGATGTTCCCGCTGCGCGCCACCGGGCGCCTGGCCCGCGCCGAGGCGCTGGAGCGCGCGCACGCGGTGCTCGAACAGGTGGGCCTGGCCGATTTCGCGAACGCCTACCCGCACCAGCTCTCGGGCGGCATGAAGCAGCGCGTGGCGATCGCCCGCGCCCTGGCCATGCAGCCGCGCGTGCTGCTGATGGACGAGCCCTTCGCCTCGCTGGACGCCCTCACGCGCCGGCGCATGCAGGAAGAGCTGCTCGCGCTGTGGGAGACGGTGCGCTTCACGCTGCTGTTCGTCACGCACTCCATTGAAGAAGCCCTGGTGGTGGGCAGCCGCATCGGTGTGCTCTCGCCGCACCCGGGCCGCCTGCGCGCCGAGATCCAGGCGCACGAATTCGGCCTGGGCAGCAGCGGCGGCCCCGCCTTCCAGGCCGCCACCCAACGCATCCACGGCCTGCTGTTCGGGCCCGAGACCCTCCACCCATGAGCCTGGCCGACGCCCTGCCCCCGATCCGGCCCGAGGCCGAATACCCGCTGCCCGCGCTGGGCGACACCCCGGCCGAGCGCCCCCTGCCCTGGCAGCGCCGCGTGTGGCAGCAGGCCTGGGTGCGAAAAACCCTGATCCTGCTCGCGCTGGCACTGCTGTGGGAAGTGCTCGCGCGCTGGCAGGACAACGACCTGCTGCTGCCCACCTTCGCGCAGACCGCGCGCGCCTTCGCCGAGGGCCTGGCGGGCGGCGAGCTGCTGCTGCGCGCCCGCGCTTCCTTGGCCGTGCTGCTGCAGGGCTACCTGCTCGGCATCGTGGCTGCCTTCGTGCTCACCACGCTGGCCGTGTCCACCCAGATCGGGCGCGACCTGCTGGCCACGCTCACCTCCATGTTCAACCCGCTGCCGGCGATCGCGCTGCTGCCGCTGGCGCTGCTCTGGTTCGGTCTGGGCAACGGCAGCCTCGTGTTCGTGCTGGTGCATTCGGTGCTGTGGCCGCTGGCCCTGGCCACCTTCGCGGGCTTCCAGGCCGTGCCCGAGACCCTGCGCATGGCCGGGCGCAACTACGGGCTGCGCGGTGTGCGCTACGTGCTGCTGATCCTGGTGCCCTCGGCCCTGCCGGCCATCCTCTCGGGCCTGAAGATCGGCTGGGCTTTCGCCTGGCGCACCCTGATCGCCGCCGAGCTGGTGTTCGGCGTGTCCTCCGGCAAGGGCGGCCTGGGCTGGTACATCTTCCAGAACCGCAACGAGCTCTACACCGACAAGGTGTTCGCCGGCCTGGTGATGGTGATCCTCATCGGCCTGCTGGTGGAGAACGTGGTGTTCCAGACGGTCGAAAAACTCACCATCCGCCGCTGGGGTGTGGCGCGATGAGCGCGCCGCGCCGCATCACCATCGTCGGCGGTGGTTTCTCGGGCGTGAGCGCGGCCGTGCAGCTGGTGCGCCACAGCCCGGTGCCGCTGGCGGTCACGCTGATCGAATCGCGCGACCGCGTCGGCCCCGGCCTGGCCTATGCCACGCACGACCCCGACCACCGCCTCAACGGACCGACCTGGGTGCACGCGGTCGACCCCGTCGACGGCGAGCACTTCACGCGCTGGTGCGAAACGCACGGCGTGTTCGAGGCCGACCCGCAGGCCGTGCAGGCCAATGGCACGGCCTTCGTGCGCCGCGCGGTGCTGGGCGCCTACCTCGAAGCCATGGTGCGCGGCCACGCCAGCTGGGCGGCCACGGGCTCGACCATCCGCACCCTGCAGGACCGCGCCGTGCACGCCTGGGAGGCCGACGGCGAGGTCACCACCGTCACCGAACACGGGCAGACGCTGACGGCCGACCTGCTGGTGCTCGCCACCGGCAACGCCGAGCCGCGCCTGCAGGCCCCGCTGGACCCGGCGCTGGCGCAACACCCAGGCGTGATCGAGAACCCGCTGGTGACCGCTCGGCTGCTGGGCATTCCGCGCGAGGCGCGCGTGCTCATCATCGGCAGCGGCCTGACCTCGCTGGACGTGGTCTCCACGCTGCAGCGGCAAGGCCACGCGGGTGGCGTCACGGTGGTTTCGCGCCGGGGCCTGCGCCCACGCGCGCAACCGCTGGCCAGCGGCGTGGTGGCCCACCCGGTCGGGCGCCAGAACCTGGACCGCCTGCTCGGCCCCGCGCCCGCTTTCCTCACCGAGGTGAAGCCCGAGCTGCGCACCTGGATCAAGACCCTGCGCGCGCGCATCCGCGACAGCGTGGCGCGCGGCGAGAACTGGAATGTGCCCTTCGACGAGCTGCGCGACGCCGTGTGGCAGCTCTGGCCCACGCTGCCGCCGGCGCAGCAGCGCCGCTTCCTGCGCAGCGTGCGCCCCTGGTACGACGTGCACCGCTTCCGTTCGCCACCGCAGACGGAAGCCATCCACCGCGAAGCCCTGGCCGCCGGCCGGGTGGTGCACCTGGCGGCGCGGCTGCGCTCGCTGGCGGTACAGGCGGGCACGCACCGCATCGACGCCGTGCTGCAGCCCTCGGGCGGCGGCGCGCCGCGCACCGAGGCCTTCGACGTGGTGGTGAACTGCACCGGGCTGGACGCCACCGGGCGCACCGCCGGCAACCCCCTGCTGCAGGCCCTGGTGTCGCACGGCACGCTGCGCGCCGACGCCTGCGGCATCGGCTACGCGGTGGATCCGAACTGCCGCGTGATCGACAGCGAAGGCGAAGCGCTGTCGCGCATCCGACTGATCGGCCCGCCCACGCTGGGCACCTTCGGCGACCCGGGCGGGGCCATGTTCATCGCGGCGCAGATCCACCGCATGCTGCCGGACGTGTTCGGGACGCTTCAGCGCCCGGCCTTGTCGACCGCCTTCTTGAGCAGCTCGTATTCCGCGCAGGGCTTGGCGGTGCAGAGCAATTCCAGGTAACGCAGGTTCTTGCGCGCGCCGGCCACGTCGCCCAGCGCCAGGAACAGCTCGCCCTGGTACTCCAGCGCGGGCCGGTGCTCGGGGTCGTACAGCAGGGCTTCGCGGTACCAGCGCCCCGCTTCCTCGTAGCGCTTGAGCTGGCGCAGGCTGTAGCCGAGCAGGTTGTAGACCTCGGCGTGCTGCACGGTCTCGCTCAGCGCCGTGAGCCGCTGCACTGCCTTCGTGTACTCGCCGGCGTACACCAGCGCGCGCACGGCGGAGAGGTCGGGCAGGTCGGACGACGGCGGAGCGCCCGCCGCGCCCAGCGCCAGCGGCGCGGCCGCCAGGGCGGCGGTGATGAGCCACCGCCTCATTCAGACCTCCGCCAGTTGCGCGGCCGCGTGCGGCACCACCTCGCCCATGGCCACCAGGATCTCGCGCTTGAGCGCCGCGAACGCCGGGCTCACGCGGTCGCGCGGGCCGGGTGGCAGGTCCACCTTCACCTGTTTGACGATGCGGCCGGGGTTGGCGTTCATCACGATCACGGTGTCGCTCAGGAAGATGGCCTCGTCCACGTCGTGCGTCACCAGGATCATGGTCACGCCCTCGGCGCGCCAGATGCGCAGCAGCTCTTCCTGCAGTCGCACGCGCGTGAGCGCGTCCAGCGCGCCCAGGGGTTCGTCGAGCAGCAGGATCTCGGGCTGGCCGACCAGGCCGCGCGCGATCGCGCCGCGCTGCGCCATGCCGCCCGAGAGCTCGTGCGGGTAGGCCTTCTCGAAGCCCTGCAGGCCCACCAGATCGATGTGCGACTGGATGGTGCGGCGCTGCTGCTCGGGCGGGAGCGTGGAATTGGTCAGCGCCAGGCCGATGTTCTGCTCCAGCGTCATCCAGGGCAGCAGGCGGTGGTCCTGGAACACGATGCCGCGCGAGAGGCTGGTGCCGGCGATCCGCTCGCCGTGCAGCAGGATGTCGCCCTCGTAGTCCCTGTCCAGACCGAGGATGAGCCGCAGCAGCGTGGACTTGCCGCAGCCGCTGGGGCCGACCAGCGTCACGAAGGCGCCGGGCTCGACGTCGAAGCTGGCGTTGACCAGCGCGTCCAGGCGCGGGCGGCCTGGCACGGCATAGCTTTTGGAGACGGCCTTGACTTCAAGGCGACCGGGTTCTGCCATGGTGTTTATCCTTCAAAGCCTTGTTTCCAGCGCAGCACGCGGCGCTGCAGCAGGTACATGGTGCGGTCGATGCCGAAGCCCACCAGGCCGATGATCACCATGCAGACCAGCAGCTGGTCGGTGAGCAGCAGGCCCTGCGCGCGAAAGATCAGGAAGCCCAGGCCTTCGAGGCCGCTCAGGCCTTCGGCCACCACCACCAGCGCCCAGGCCAGGCCGGCCGCGTAGCGCAGCGAGACCATGATGGTCGGCGTGGCGGCGGGCAGGATGATCTTGCGCACCAGCTGCCAGCGGGTGAGCGTCATCACCTCGGCCAGCTCGATGTAGCTCTTGTCCACGCTGCGGATGCCCTGCAGCGTGTTGAGAAAGACCGGGAAGAACACGGTCTTGGCGATCACCAGGATCTTGGCCGGCGCGCCCAGGCCCAGCCACAGCACGATCAGCGGAAACCAGGCGATGCCGGGGATGTGGCGGATGGTGTCGAAGGTGGGCGAGAGGAATTGTTCGAAGCGCTTGGAGAGGCCCGCGCCGACGCCCAGCACCACGGCGGCGAAGGCGCCGTACAGGAAACCCTGCGCGACGAGGGACAGGCTGACGGCGAAGTCCCAGAGCAGCTTCTGCTCCGTCAGCATCTTGAAGAAGGCCTCCACCACCTTGATGGGGGCGGGCAGGAAGACCGGGTCGATCCATTCCAGGCTGGCCGCCGTCTGCCACAGCAGCAGCACCCCGGCCGGCAGCAGGAAGCCGATCGCGCGGCTGGGCGCCAGCCATTGCTGGAGCTTCGTCGCGAAGGACGAAGCTTCCGACGCTGGCGCCGTGGAGGGAAGGGTTTGCGTCAGCGTGTTCATGGCGCACTCAGTGGTAGATCGAGTGCGAGCCGCCGGCGAAGAAGCGGCCGTCCACGAAGGCGTCCACCTGCGCGTCGGTCAGGCGGCGTTCGCTCAGGATGTCGTCGCCCTGCTTCACGTACCAGTCGATGAAGGTCTTGATGGAGTTGCGCGCGCGCTGGGCATTGGGCTCGCCGGCCATGAACTCCCATTGGCCCAGGTGGGTGATCTGGAACTTGGCCACTTCCACCGGCACGCGGGTTTCGCGCGAGACGATCTTGGCGGCCTCGTCCACGTTGTCCAGCGTCCAGGCCATGGCGCGTTCGCGCGAGGCCAGGAAGGCTTTGACCGCGTCGGGGTACTTGTTGACGAACTCGCGCTTGGCGAAGTAGGTCACGCGGCCGGCGTGGTTCACGTACACGCCGTCGTCCGGCACGTGGCCGATCACCTTGAGCTTGCCCGAGAGCCAGGCGCCGGTGGCGTTGCCCGCGGCCAGGTGGGTGGTGGTGGCATCGAGCGCGCCGGAGATCACCGCGGAGATCGCCACGGTGGGGTTGTCGATCGATTCGTAGCGCACGCGGCCCTTGGTCTGGCGCGTGTCCAGCGGCAGGCCCACCGAGTTCAAGGCCTCGGTGGGGGCGGACCAGTAGCAGCTGATGCGGCTGCTGCCGAACTTCTTGCCGTCCAGATCGGCCAGCGTGTTCACCGACTTGTTCGACACGGCGGCGAGCACCGGCGCGCGGTAGCGGTTGGAGGTCTCGGAGGCCCAGATGATCACGCCGTCCAGGCCGTTGGCGCGGTGCACCGTGGCCGGGTAGATCATGCGCTGCGCGATCGAGATCGCGCCCTTGCTGAGGGCGCCCGTTTCGGCGCCCACCAGCTCCGCACCGCCCGAGGCGATGAGGTTGACTTCCTTGGTGCCCACCTTGCTGAACTCTTCCTTGAAGATGCCCTTCTCGCGGGCGATCACCGTCCACGGTGTGAGCTGCAGGTTGATCGCCGGCAGCACCTCGGCGGCGGCGGTGCCGGCCTGGCCGATCAGGCCCAGGGCCAGGGCGGCGGCGCTGCTCAGGGCGCGCAAGCGGTTGCGGGGGCTTCTGTGTTTCGTCACGACGGTCATGAGGTTCTCCAAGGTTCGTCTGTCAGGTGGTGTGAATGACGCGCCGATTCTTGGGGCGCGGCGCGCGCCGGCCAACGAAGGAAAACGGACACCGATATGCGGCCGCAAATGGCGCAGATGCTTATGCGCATTTCGAGCCACACGAACGCGGGGGCGCGCCCAGAATGCCCTTCCCATGAGTTCCCTCGACGCTTCCCCCGAACGCCCGCTGCGCCCGCTGGCCTGGCTCACCGCGCTGGGCATCGGCGCGCTGTGCGCGGCGGTGTTCATGGCGATCGAATCGCGCGCCGCCGCGGCCGCGCCCTTGCCGCTGAAGCAGCTGCGCATCGGCGTGGCGCCCACCACCCTGCCCGTGAGCACCGGCGAGCGCGACTACACCAACGCCGGCTTCGAGGCGGTCTACGCGCAGGAACTGGCGCGGCACCTGGGCGTGGACGCGCTCATCGTGCCGCTGCCGCCCGGCGCGCAGGCGCAGGCCTTGCGCCAGGGCGACGTGGACCTGGTGCTGACGCGCGCCGACGAGGCGCGCCAGAAGGAAGACGGTCTGCGCGTGCTGGCCACGGGCTACCAGTCGGGCCTGAGCGTTTCGATGCGCTCGGACACCGACGTGCGCGCCTGGACCGACTTGGCCGGGCGCGTGGTGTGCGTGACGGCCGACAATCCGCGCGCCCACGCGCAGGCGGCGCGCATCCAGGGACAACTCAAGGTCTTCGACGCGCCGGCCCAGGCCCTGGTGCAGGTGCGCACCGGCGAGTGCGCGGCGGCCATCCTCGACGGCTCGCAGCTGGAGCCGCTGCTGGCGCAGAAGGAATGGCGCAAGTTCTCCGCCACCCTGCCCGCCACGCGCGACAGCGCGCTGCAAGCCTGGCTGGCCGAGGGCCGCGACGAGCTGGCCGCGCCCATCCGCGCCGCGGTGCAGGAGATCGGCTCGACGGCCGCCTGGGCGCAGCGGCGCCAGAAGTGGGCGGCCAACGTCGCGTTCGAGGTCTATTTCGACCAGACGGGGCCGGACTGCCATTGAGCCGGCGGTGGCTCACGGCGCTGGCGATCGCGCTCGGCCTGAGCGGCCCGGCGGTGGCGGGCGATCCGCTGCGCGCCTTGTACGAGAAACCGGCCAGCCAATGGCCCGCACCCTGGGTCGATGAAGGCGTGGCCTTCGTGGAGCTGGGGGCCTTGCCGCCACCGCCCGCGCCACCCAACCACCTCGTGCAGCTGGGCCAGCGCCTGTTCTTCGACGCCCGCCTCTCCGCGAGCGGCCACGTGGCCTGCGCCAGCTGCCACCGGCCCGACCAGGGCTGGACCGTGCGCACGCCCACGGCCACCGGTGTGAGGGGCGCGCCGGGCCGGCGCAACCCGCCCGGCCTGCAGGACGTGGCCACGCGGGCGCACTGGGCCTGGGACGGCGCGGCCCGCTCGCTCGCGGAACAATCGCTGCGGCCCCTGACCGACCCGCGCGAGATGGCCAACGCCTCTCTCCACGCAGTCGGCCGGCGCATGGCCCTGTCACCCGCCCGGATCGGCGAGGCCCTCGCGGCCTTCCAGCACACGCTGCACGAACGCAGCCGCTTCGACCGCTTCGCGCAGGGCGAACACCGCGCGCTGACCGACCTGGAACTCCAGGGCCTGCACCTGTTCCGCACCAGCGCGCGCTGCGCCAACTGCCACTTCGGCCCCAACCTGAGCGACGGCCGCTTCCACAACCTCGGCATCGCCTTCTTCGGCGAGCCTTCGCAGGACCTCGGCCGCTTCGAGGTGACGCGGCGGTGCGAGGACGTGGGCCGCTTTCGCACCGCCAGCCTGCGCGGGGTCTCGCGCACCGCGCCCTACATGCACCACGGCCTGTTCGATTCGCTGCAAGGCGTGTTGAACCTCTATGCTCGCGGCGGCGGCAACCCGCGCAATGGCCGCGCGGGCGTGGCGGCCGACCCGCTGTACGCCTGCGCGCAGCGCCGCTCGCCCCACCTGAAGCCGCTGCCGCTGAGCGCGGCGGACATCGCCGCGCTGCAGGCCTTTCTGCGGACCCTGTGACCCCGGCATTGGACCGGTTTCCTGAACAATGCATCCAGCCCGCACGGGCTGATCTCCCGCCTGCGGCTGCCTAGACTGGGTGTTCCTTCCATCCATCCTTCACAGGGAAACATGACCATGGCACAGCACTCCATCGACGGCAAGGTGGTCCTCATCGCCGGCGGCGCCAAGAACCTTGGCGGCCTGATCGCCCGCGACCTCGCCCAGCACGGCGCCCGCGCGGTCGCCATCCACTACAACAGCGCCGCGAGCAAGGCCGATGCCGACGCCACGGTGGGCGCCATCCGCGCCGCGGGCGCGCAGGCGGTCGCGATCCAGGCGGACCTCACCACGGCCGGTGCGGTCGAGAAACTGTTCGCCGACACCATCGCGGCCGTGGGCCGGCCCGACATCGCCATCAACACGGTGGGCAAGGTGCTCAAGAAGCCGTTCGCCGAGATCAGCGAGGCCGAGTACGACGAGATGGCCGCCGTCAACGCCAAGTCCGCCTTTTTCTTCCTCAAGGAAGCGGGCCGGCACGTCAACGACAACGGCAAGGTCTGCACCCTGGTGACCTCGCTGCTGGGGGCCTTCACGCCCTTCTACGCGGCGTACGCGGGCACCAAGGCACCGGTGGAGCACTACACCCGCGCGGCGGCCAAGGAGTTCGGCGCGCGCGGTATCTCGGTGACGGCCGTGGGCCCGGGCCCGATGGACACGCCCTTCTTCTACGGCCAGGAAGGCAGCGACGCGGTGGCGTACCACAGGACCGCCGCCGCCCTCTCGCCCCGTTCGAAGACGGGCCTGACCGACATCGAGGACGTGGTGCCCTTCATCCGCCATCTCGTGAGCGACGGCTGGTGGATCACGGGCCAGACGATCCTGATCAACGGCGGCTACACCACGAAGTAATGACACCCCCCTGCGCCGCTGCGCGGCTTCCCCCCTCCGTGGCGCGCCTTCGGCGCTTCGAGGGGGGACGGCATCTCGGGCCGGCGCAGCCGGACCCTGGATGCCTCTGGACGATACCAACCCCGCTGCCGTGGGCTAAATTCGGTCCATGGACAAGCTTGAGCAGTACCGGGTGTTCGTTCAGGTCGCGGAGATGAGCAGCTTCATCAAGGCCGCGCACGCGCTGGAGCTGCCGCGCGCCTCGGTGTCGGCGGCCGTCCAGCAGCTCGAGGCCACCCTGGGCACGCGCCTGCTGCACCGCACGACCCGGCAGGTGCGGCCCACGGCCGATGGCCTGCAGCTGCTGGAGCGTGCGCGCGCGCTGCTGGCCGAGGCCGAGGACATCGACCAGCTGTTCCAGGCCGGCCAGCGCAAGGTCTCGGGGCGGCTCAAGGTGGATGTGCCCAGCCGCATCGCGCGCCGGCTGGTCGCGCCGGCCCTGCCGGGCTTCCTGCGCCGCTACCCCCGGCTGCAGGTGGCGCTGGGTTCGACCGACCGCGCCATCGATCTGGTGCAGGAAGGGGTGGACTGCGCGGTGCGCTTCGGCACCCTGCAGGACAGCAGCCTCGTGGTGCGCCCGCTCGGGCAAGTGGCGCTGATCAACTGCGCCAGCCCCGACTACCTGGCCGAGCATGGCGTGCCGGCGCAGCCCGACGATCTGGCGCGAGGGCACTGGGCGGTGGGCTACGCCTCCGCCTCCAACGGGCGCGAGCTGGCCTGGGAGCTCCCGCCCTCGGCCCGGGCGCTGCAGGTGCCCAGCCGCGTGCTCGTCAACAACGCCGAGAGCTACATCGCCTGCTGCGCGGCGGGCCTGGGCCTGATCCAGATCCCGCGCTTCGACGTGCAGCACCTGCTGGACCGGGGCCAGCTGGTCGAGGTGCTGCCCGGGTTCCGCGCGGCGGCCATGCCGGTGTCGCTGGTCTACCCGCACCGGCGGCAGCGCTCGCGCCGGCTCATCGCGTTCATCGAGTGGTTCGAGGGGCTGATGCAGCCGCACCTCGACCGCTGATCAGGCCGCCAGGCGCGCGGCCGCCGCGTGGCGGCCGACCGGCCGCTCCAGGCCGAGGTTCTCGCGCAGCGTGCGGCCTTCGTAGGCGGTGCGGAACAGGCCACGGCGCTGCAGCTCGGGCACCACCAGGTCCACGAACTCGTTGAGCGAGGCGGGCAGCACCGGCGGCATCACGTTGAAGCCGTCGGCCGCGCCGTTCTCGAACCATTCCTGCATGCGGTCGGCGATGGTCTGTGGCGTGCCGATCACCACCCAGTGCCCGCGCGCACCCGCCAGGTATTCGTAGAGCTGGCGCACGGTGAAGCGCTCGCGGCGCGCGAGCTCGATCACCACGTGCGCGCGGCTGTTGATGCCCTTGGGCGGCTCGGGGTAGTACGGCGGCGGCGCATCCAGGTTCCAGCGGCGCAGGTCTTCGCCGGGCCAGAACGGCACCAGGGTGGAGAGGCCCACCGAGGGGTGGATCAGCGCCTGCAGCTCGGCCCATTTGGCCTGCGCCTCGGCCTCGGTGCGGCCGATCACGGGCGAGATGCCGGGCAGCACCAGCAGCTGCTCGGGCCGGCGGCCGTACTTGGCCATGCGGCCCTTCACGTCCTGGTAGAAGGCCTGGGCTTCGGCCAGGCTGGTCCAGGCGGTGAAGATGGCCTCGGCGGTGGCGGCCGCGAGTTCCTTGCCGTCTTCGGACGAACCGGCCTGCACGATCACCGGGTGGCCCTGCGGCGAGCGCTCCAGGTTGAGCGGCCCCTTGACCTTGAGGTGCTTGCCGATGTGGTTGAGCTCGTGCAGCTTGGCCGGGTCGAAGTACACGCCGGACTCGCGGTCGCGCACGAAGGCGTCGTCCTCGAAGCTGTCCCACAGGCCCTTGACCACGTCCACGAACTCGGTGGCCTTGGCGTAGCGCTCGCCGGGCGAGGGGTGCGCGTCCAGGCCGAAGTTGCCGTGCACGCTGTCGTTGCTGGTGGTCACCACGTTCCAGGCCGCGCGGCCCTTGCTGATGTGATCCAGCGAGGCGAACTTGCGCGCGAGCAGGTAGGGGTCTTCGTAGGTGGTGGACGCGGTGGCGACGAAGCCGATGTGTTTCGTCACCGCCGAGAGCGCGGCCCACAGCGTGACCGGTTCGAAGTGCGAGATGCGGCCCTGGCGGCTGAAGGACTCGTCGTCGCCCGTGCCCCAGATGCCCGGGCTGTCGGCGACGAAGACCTGGTCGAACAGGCCGCGCTCGGCCGTCTGCGCGACCTCGATGTAGTGGTCGATGTTGGTGCCCGAGTCGATCTGCGAGCCCGGGTGGCGCCAGGCGGCGACGTGGTGGCCGGTGGCCATGATGAAGGCGCCAAGGCGCAGTTGTCGTTTGCTCATGCGGGTGTGCTCCCAGTGGATCGAGCCCGCCAATCTAGGCGCGCATGCGGCCCCGAGGAAGGAAACAAACCGCATATCCATAGCCGTTCTGATTCGTTGCGGCAACGCAGCATGCGGCCTAGCATTCATGCACCGGTGTTGGAAACGACTGGTCCGGCCGATGCGGGGATGCAGAGAACCCTGGTTGTCTCCTGGGGGGAGGATTGCATCGGCCGGTTTTTTTTTGGAGCGTGACCCTGGCTCAGATGTTTGGGCAATTAAGAAACAAAAAAACAATGGTTTGTGTGTTGAAGCGGCGCTTTTAGAGTGCATTCCAACTTCACACCAAGGGTCTCCAACATGACGGTTGCCATCGAATCCCCCACGCTGCTCGACGCCCTGGACGCCATCGGGCGCGACGCCCAGGCCCGGGGCCTG
The DNA here is from genome assembly GCF_058796355.1 of Hydrogenophaga sp. GW823-FHT04C09. Taxonomy (NCBI): domain Bacteria; kingdom Pseudomonadati; phylum Pseudomonadota; class Betaproteobacteria; order Burkholderiales; family Comamonadaceae; genus Hydrogenophaga; species Hydrogenophaga sp. GW823-FHT04C09. The sequence goes on from NZ_JBXAIO010000001.1 coordinate 575,024, forward strand.
CCCTACGCGGGCGGCATCCCGCCCGAACTCGCCTGGTCGCTGGTCTCGGCCGGCGAAGCCCGGCTGGTGGACGTGCGCAGCGCGGAAGAGCGCAAGTTCGTGGGCCATGTGCCCGACAGCCTGCACGTGCCCTGGGCCACGGGCACCAGCCTCACGCGCAACCCGCGCTTCGTGCGCGAGCTCGAAGCCAAGGTGGGCAAGGAAGCGCGCGTGCTGCTGCTGTGCCGCAGCGGCAAGCGCTCGGCGCTGGCGGCCGAGGCCGCCACCAAGGCCGGCTTCACGCAGGTGTTCAACGTGCTCGAAGGTTTCGAGGGCGAGATCGACGCGCAGCAGCACCGCGGCGGTCAGGACGGCTGGCGCTTCCACGGATTGCCATGGGTGCAGGACTGATGGCCGACGCGCACCTGTTCGACCTGCAGCAGGTCGTGCGCGACCTCGCCGACGTGCGCCAGCGCTGGCGCACCGCGCAGAAGCGCTCGCGCGAACCGGGCGGGCGCGAGCTGCCTTCGCGCGACGCGCTTGGCAATATCCTCGACGGGCTGCGCGGCGCGCTGTTCCCGATGCGACTGGGCCCGCCCGACCTGCGCCAGGAGAGCGAGGACTTCTACATCGGCCACACGCTGGATGCCACGCTGCATGCGCTGCTGGGCCAGGTGCGGCTGGAGCTGCGCTACCAGCACCGCCACGCGGGCGGCACCGACGAAGCGGCCACCGAACAGCAGGCGCGCGAACTGGTGCGCGACTTCGCGCACTCGCTGCCCCGGCTGCGCGAGCTGCTCGACAGCGACGTGGTGGCGGCCTACGAGGGCGACCCCGCCGCGCGCAGTGTGGACGAGGTGCTGCTGTGTTACCCCGGCATCCAGGCCATGATCCACCACCGTGTGGCGCACCGCTTCTACCAGCTGGGTGTGCCGCTGCTCGCGCGCATCGTGGCCGAACTCGCGCACGGCGCGACCGGCATCGACATCCACCCCGGCGCGTCCATCGGCGCGGGCTTCTTCATCGACCACGGCACCGGCGTCGTGATCGGCGAGACCGCCGTCATCGGCCAGCGCGTGCGCGTGTACCAGGCGGTCACGCTGGGCGCCAAGCGTTTCCCCACCGATGAGAACGGCCACCTGAGCAAGGGCCTGGCGCGCCACCCCGTGGTGGAGGACGACGTGGTGATCTACGCCGGCGCCACCGTGCTCGGGCGCGTGACCATCGGCCGCGGCGCCACCATCGGCGGCAACCTGTGGGTCACGCACGACGTGGCCGCCGGCGCCAACCTGAGCCAGGCCCGATCGCGGGAGGTCACCGCCAGCCCCTGATCGACCGCCACCGAGCTTTCCCCGCCCTTCCCCCTTCGCCGCGTCGCTTCGGCCGCACGCGTGGGGCCTTCTTTTGCCTTTTTTCAACCACCGAGCCACGGAGCCTTCATGTCTGACCCAACCCCCTCGCAACTGGCGCTGAGCGACAACGCCGCGCGCCAACTGGCCAATGCCACCAAGACGGCCCCCGTGCTGTCGACCATCAGCCCGCGCTGGCTCACGCATCTGCTGCAATGGCAGCCGGTGGAGGCCGGCATCTACCGCCTCAACAAGGTGAAGAACCCGCAGGACGTGGAGGTGCTGTGCGCCAAGCGCGACGAGAGCGAGCTGCCCTCGACCTACGTGGACTACGAAGACCAGCCGCGCGAGTACTTCCTGAACGCCGTCTCCACGGTGCTGGACGTGCACACCCGCGTGTCCGACCTCTACAGCAGCCCGCACGACCAGATCAAGGAACAGCTGCGCCTGACCATCGAGACCATCAAGGAAAAGCAGGAAAGCGAGCTGATCAACAACGCCGACTACGGCCTGCTGGCCAGCGTGCACCCGGACCAGATCGTCTACCCGCTCACCGGCGCGCCCACGCCCGACGACCTGGACGAACTGCTCACCAAGGTGTGGAAGGAGCCGGCCTTCTTCCTCACGCACCCGCTGGCCATCGCCGCCTTCGGCCGCGAGTGCACGCGCCGGGGCGTGCCGCCGCCCACCGTGAGCCTGTTCGGCTCGCAGTTCCTCACCTGGCGCGGCATCCCGCTGATTCCGAGCGACAAGGTGCCCGTGGCCGATGGCAAGACCAAGATCCTGCTGCTGCGCGTGGGCGACAAGCGCCAGGGCGTGGTGGGCCTGTACCAGCCGGGTCTGGCCGGCGAGCAGAGCCCGGGCCTGTCGGTGCGCTTCATGGGCATCAACCGCAGCGCCATCGCCTCGTACCTGATCTCGCTGTACTGCTCGCTCGCGGTGCAGACCGAGGACGCACTGGCCGTGCTGGAAGACGTTGAAGTGGGCAAGTTCCATGACTATCCAGACACCTACAAGTGAGCGGCCGCCGGCCGGCCTGCCCGACCTGGCGGCGCTGAACCAGCTCGCGGGCGCGTTCTTCGCCGCCCTGCCCGGCTCGCCGCCCACGCTGCCCACCACCCCATTGGGTGGCGTGCCGGCACCGGTGAACGTGTTGCCTGGCGGCAGCTCGCTCGGGCCTTTGGCCCAGGGCCCGCAGCTGCCCGGCACGCTGGCGCCCGGCGCGAACCTGGCGCCCACCTCGCCACAGAGCGTGCTCTCGCTGGGCGCGTCCGCGCCTTCGCTGGTGCCGCACTCGACCGCGCCCAACGGCCTTCCCGACCACGCCGCGATCGTGCCGCCCGCACTCGACGGCCGCGTGGGCACGCAGGCCCTGGGCGTGCCGCCCTCGGACCGCGTGACCGCGCAGTCCTTCGGTCTGCCGGGCGCGGACGACCTGCGCGAGCTGCTCGCCACGCCACCGCGCCACAGCGCGGCACCGGGCCACGCCCCCACCGACACAGCGGGCGCGTTCTACTTCACGCAGGGCCTGCAGACGCCGCAAGGCTTCGCCACCCAGGCGCCGCAGGCCGACGCGGCGCGCCACCCGCCGTTCGACGTGAACGCGGTGCGGCGTGACTTCCCCATCCTGCAGGAGCGCGTGAACGGCCGGCAGCTGGTGTGGTTCGACAACGCGGCCACCACGCACAAGCCGCAGTCGGTGATCGACCGCATCGCCCACTTCTACGAGCACGAGAACTCCAACATCCACCGCGCCGCGCACGCGCTGGCGGCCCGCGCGACCGACGCCTACGAGAGCGCGCGCGAGAAGGTGCGCGCCTTCCTGGGCGCGTCGTCGGTGGAGGAACTCATCTTCGTGCGCGGCGCCACCGAGGCCATCAATCTGGTGGCGAAAACCTGGGGCGCGAAAAACGTGGGCGCAGGCGACGAGATCATCGTCTCGCACCTGGAGCACCACGCCAACATCGTGCCCTGGCAGCAGCTCGCTGCCGAGAAGGGCGCGGTGATCCGCGTGATCCCGGTGGACGACAGCGGCCAGGTGCGGCTGGACGAGTACCAGAAGCTGCTCAACAGCCGCACGAAGATCGTGGCCGTCACCCAGGTCTCGAACGCGCTGGGCACGGTGGTGCCGGTGCGGGAGATCGTGGCGCTGGCGCACCGCGCGGGCGCGAAAGCGCTGGTGGACGGCGCGCAGTCGGTGAGCCACCTGCGCGTGGACGTGCAGGCGATCGACGCCGACTTCTTCGTGTTCTCCGGCCACAAGGTGTTCGGCCCGACCGGCATCGGCGTGGTCTACGGCAAGCGCGAACTGCTGGACGACATGCCGCCCTGGCAAGGCGGCGGCAACATGATCGCGGACGTCACCTTCGAGCGCACCGTGTTCCAGCCGCCGCCCAACAAGTTCGAGGCCGGCACCGGCAACATCGCCGACGCGGTGGGCCTGGGCGCGGCGATCGACTACGTGCAGCGCATCGGGCTGGAGAACATCGCGCGCTACGAGCACGACCTGCTGGCCTACGCCACGCACCACCTGCAACCCATTCCGGGCGTGCGCCTGATCGGCACCGCGCGGGACAAGGCCAGCGTGCTGTCCTTCGTGCTGCAGGGTTACAGCACGGAGGAAGTGGGCCAGGCGCTGAACGAGGAAGGCATCGCGGTGCGTTCGGGCCACCACTGCGCGCAACCCATCCTGCGGCGCTTCGGCGTGGAGGCCACGGTGCGGCCCTCGCTGGCGTTCTACAACACCTGCGAAGAGGTGGACCGCTTCATCGCGGTGGTGCGGCGGCTCAGCTCGGGCCGGCGGCGGTAGCCCGAAGCCTCAGCGGCTGGCCACGATGAACAGCCGCGGGAAGGGCAGCAGCACCGTGCCATCGGCCAGCGCGGGGTAGGCCTCGGTGATGGCGGCGAGGTAGCGGGCGAGGAAGGCCGCTTTCTCGCCGCCGTCCAGCGGTGCCAGGTAGGGCCGCAGGGCCGAGCCCTTGAACCACTCCACCACCGCCTCGGGGCCGCCCGAGAGCGGGTGGAAGTAGGTGGTGCGCCAGACATCGACCGCCGCGCAGCGCGGCTTGAGCAACTGGTAATAGAACGCGGCGTCGTGCCGCGCGGGGTGCTTCACGCTCCCGATCTTGCTCGCCCAGGGCCCTTGCGCCGCGACCTCGCGCGCGAGGCGGTGCGCCGGCTCTTCAAGGTTGTCGGGCGTCTGCACGGCCAGGCTGCCGCCGGGCGCCAGCCGGCTCAGCAGGCGCGGGTAGAGCGTGGCGTGGTCGGGCAGCCATTGCAGCGAGGCGTTGGCCAGGATCACGTCGAACGACTCGACCGGGCTCCAGGCCTCGATGTCGGCGAGTTCGAAGCGGATGCCGGGCAGGCGCTCGCGCGCCGCGGCCAGCATGTCGTCGGAGCTGTCCAGGCCCGTCACCCGGGCCTGCGGAAACCGGTCGGCCAGCACCTCGGTGGAATTGCCCGGGCCGCAGCCCAGGTCGATCGCGACCTGCACGCCGCGCGCCGGCAAGGCGGCCACCAGGTCGCGCACCGGGCGCGTGCGCTCTTGTTCAAAGGCCGAGTAGGTGCGGGCGGACCACGTCATCGTGTGTGCTCTCCATGGGTGGGATCGGCCTCCATTGTGCGCAGGAAGCCATGCCCCTGGCGAAGACCGAGTATCGATCTGCGAAAAGCGCATTGGCGCGGATGCGGGCGCCTGCCTACGCTGCCGGGTTCGCCGTCATTCGACGGCCTTTCAACCCAAGGATGTTTGCATGAACTCGAAGGTGCTCCAAGTCACCGCCCTCTCGCTGGTTTCCCTGGTCGCCGCGGTGGCCCCCGCCCTGGCGCAGACGCCGGCCTACCCCACCAAGCCCATCACCCTGGTGGTGCCCTACCCGCCCGGCGGGCCGAACGACACGATCGCCCGCGCCCTCGGGCCGGAGCTGGCCAAGGCGCTCGCGGTGCCGGTGGTGATCGAGAACAAGCCGGGCGCCGCCGGCAACATCGGCACCGGCCACACCGCCCGCGCCGCGGCGGACGGCTACACCATCGCCCTGCCCGGCTCCGCGCTGTCGATCAACACCGTGATCTTCGACAACGCGCCTTACAAGATCGGCGACTTCCGCGCGGTCGGCATGGTGGCGCAGGGCCCGGTGGTGGCCGTGGCCCACCCGTCGCTGAACATCAAGACCATCGCGCAGCTGGTGGCCCACGCCAAGGCGAACCCGGGCAAGCTGTCTTTCCCCTCGGGTGGCAAGGGCACCTCACCCTACCTGGCGGGCGAGCTGCTCAAGAACACCGCGAACATCGACATGGTGCACGTGCCCTACAAGGGCACGGGCGAGTTCATTCCCGACCTGCTCGCGGGCCGGGTGCCGGTGGCCTTCGTGAGCCCGCTGATCGCGCGCCAGCACGTGGACACGGGCGCCCTGGTGCCACTGGCCACCACCGGCACCAAGCGCCTGCGCGGCTGGGAGACCCTGCCCACGGTCGAAGAAGCGGGCGTCGCCGGGTTCCGCGTGCTGCCCTGGTACGCCGTGGTCGTGCCCGCGGCCACGCCCACCCCCGTGGTGAACAAGCTCAACGCCGCGCTGCAGCAGGCCCTGGCCTCGGCCGAGATCCAGAAGAAGCTGGTGGACCTGGGCCTGGACGCGCTGCCCGGCACCGCCGACGACGCGCAGGCCGTGGTGGTGCAGGAAGTGCAGCTCTGGAAGAACGTGAAACTCAGCGACTGACCGTCAACGCCGGACCACCTGGCCGCCCGGCAGCACCGAGAAGGTCTCGAAATGCCGGGGCAGCACCTGCGCCGCCGCGGGTGCCACCCGGCGCACCTCTTCCTGGAAGATCTCGGCGTGCGCCAGCGCGCTGCTCTGGTCCGCGCCGTAGGGAAAGGTCTGCACGTCCCAGTGCGTGGCCACCACCACCTTGGGCAGGCCGGTGGCGCGCAGCAGGCGCTCGGTGTAGCGGAAGATCTGCAGACGCGGCCGGGCCGAGGGCACCAGCACGATGGACGGTGTGAGGCCCTGCACCTCGCGCTCGATGTAGTTCATGGAGCCGAACATCAGGATCTCGTGGTGCCGGAAACGCACCAGGTAGCCGAAGGTGCCGCCTTCGGAAAACGCCTTCAGCGGCAGCGGCCCCTGCAGGCCCTCGGGCACGATGCCGGCGTCGAAATAGCACTTGTCGCACAGGGCGGAATGCAAGCTGGGAATGACGCGGATCGAGAGCTCGCCGAAGTCGTAGTCCTCGCCACCGCGCACCGGCACCAGCTGCGGTTCGGCCACGCCGTAGGCGCGGGCGATGTTGGTGGCGCTGTAGGAGCCGACCACGTGCGCGCCGGTCTTCTTCGCGATGTGCGGCATGTCCATGCAGTGGTTGAAGTGCGCATGCGACAGCAGGATGTGCGTGGCTTCCTGGATGTGCCGGTCGATGGTCTCGGTGTCGCTGGGCACGATCTCGTCGAAGCTGTAGGCGGGGCGCTCGTCGCCCGGCGCGGCGTTCGCGGGCAGCATGCCGAAGCGGTTGCCGCTGTAGCGCAGGCGGGTGAAGTACGGGTCCAGCAAGACGGTGTGTTTGCCGTCGGTGATCTTCCAGGCCGCTGATCCGTAGTGGGTCAGCTCGATTCTTCCATCCTCGAAATAGGTGCGGTCAACGCTCACGAACAATCCTCGGCTTCTTGGGTTAAACCGGCCATCATGCGAGGCCTGCCCCTCGGTGCGCAAAGAAGGTTTTCGCGATTGCTTATGCGTTCGACGGCGATGGGAAGAAGCGGTTGTCGGGCCGGGGCAGGCCGAGGTTCTCGCGCAGGGTGCTGCCTTCGTACTCGCGGCGCAGCAGGCCGCGCTGCTGCAGCTCGGGCACCACGTGGTCCACGAAGGCGTCCAGCCCGCCGGGCAGCCAGGGGAACATCACGTTGAAGCCGTCGCTGCCCTCGGTGTCCAGCCATTCCTGCATCTCGTCGGCAATGGTCTGCGCCGTGCCCACGAAGGCCAGGCCGGCGTAGCCGCCCAGCCGCTGCGCCAGCTGGCGCACGGTGAGGTTTTCGCGCCGGGCCAGGTCGATGGTGCGCTCGCGCGTGCTCTGGCTCGCGTTGGTGGGCGGCACCTCGGGCAGCGGCGCATCGAGATCAAAACCCGAAACATCGTGGCCCAGCGCGATGGACAACGAGGCGATCGCGCTGTCGATGTGGACCAGGCCGTCGAGCCGCGCGCGGATCGCTTTCGCCTCGGCCACGGAATCGGCCACCACCACGAAGGCCCCGGGCAGCACCTTGAGGTGGTCGCGGTCGCGACCGATCTTTTCCATGCGGCCTTTCACGTCCGCATAGAAGCGCCGCGCGTTGTCCAGCGTGCCCGGGGCGGAGAACACCACTTCGGCCGTTTCGGCCGCGAGCTGGCGCCCGGCTTCGGAGGCGCCGGCCTGCACGATCACCGGCCAGCCCTGCACCGGCCGCGCGATGTGCAGCGGGCCGCGCACCGAGAAATACGGCCCCTTGTGGTTGAGCACGTGCAGGCGCTCGGGGTCGAAGAAGCGACCACTCTGCGCATCACGGACAAAGGCGTCGTCGGCCCAGCTGTCCCACAGGCCGGTGACCACGTCGTGGAACTCGCGGGCGCGCACGTAGCGCTGGTCGTGCTCCATGTGATCTTCAAGACCGAAGTTGCGCGCCGCGTCCGGGTTGCTGGTGGTCACGATGTTCCAGCCCGCGCGGCCGTGGCTCAGGTGGTCCAGCGACGCGAAACGGCGCGCGATGTGAAACGGTTCCTCGAACGTGGTGGACGCCGTGGCCACCAGCCCGATGTGGCGCGTGTGCTGCGCCAGGGCCGAGAGCAGCGTGAAGGGCTCGAACGATGTCACCGTGTGGCTGCGCTGCAGGGCCTCGATCGGCATGTTCAGCACGGCCAGGTGATCGGCCATGAAGAAGGCGTCGAAGCGCGCGGCCTCCAGGCGCTTGATGAGGTACTTCAACCGCTCGAAGTTGAAGTTCGCGTCGGCCCAGGCGCCGGGGTAGCGCCAGGCACCGGTGTGAATGCTGACGGGGCGCATGAACGCGCCCAGCCGCAGCTGGCGCCGGCTCATGCCTCGCTGCCTTCGATGTCCTCGCCCAGCTCGTGCAGCAGGTGTTCGACGAAGGCCTCCATCGGCGGCAGGCTCGGTGGCAACGAGCGGCCGGTGTGCAGCGGAAACCAGCCGCGCCGGCCCGCGCTCAGCCGCAGGAAGACCACGTCGGGCGACTCGCCCGCGTCGAACACATGCGGCACGCCCGCCGGCAGCCACACCCAGTCCCCAGCCTCGCACAACACACCGGTGAAGCCGGCCGAGGTGCGCACGCTCAGCAGCGCCGTGCCCTTCAGGAAGACGCAGGCCACGGCGTCCTCGCTGGTGAGTTCCTGAGGGCGCGGGTGCGCGCCGTCGTAACCCGGGTGGCTGAAGCGCACGCGCTCCGACACGTGCGCGCCGAGTTGTCGCCGCAACTCGACCAGCGCTTTCGCATGATCCACCACGGCATCGCCCGGCTCGGGCCCGTCCACCCAGCGCCCCCAGCGCACGCCCACCGACGCGGCGGCCGGGCAGGCAGCGCCTTCGCACACCGAAGTGGACAACCAGAGACCGTCGGCATCGAACGTCGCAACAGCAGCCATGCGGGCCAGTGTCCGCGCGCTCCGCCACCCACACAACGACGCATTCGGACTTAGCTCATGCGCTCAGCGTCTATGCGCACCCATATGCCCACAAGCCATAAACAAACTACTTCATAGTCGTTTGGTTATTTGGACGGCGTCAACAGAATGCAGTTTTGCATTTGAACAACCAGGAGCCTTCTCATGAGCAACACCACCCTTCGACTCGGCGACACCGCTCCCGACTTCACGCAAGACTCCACCGCCGGCCCCATCCACTTCCACGACTGGGCGGGCGACAGCTGGGTCGTGCTCTTCTCGCACCCGGCCGACTTCACACCCGTGTGCACCACCGAACTCGGCAAGACCGCCGCGCTCTCGGGCGAATTCGCCAAGCGCAACGTCAAACCCATCGCCGTCAGCGTCGACCCGCTGGACTCGCACGGCAAATGGGTGCTCGACATCAACGAGACCCAGAACACCACGGTGAACTTTCCCATCCTCGCCGATGCGGACAAGAAAGTCGCCACGCTCTACGACATGATCCACCCCAACGCATCGGCCACCGCCACCGTGCGCAGCGTGTTCATCATCGACCCCAAGAAAGTGATCCGCACCACGCTGACCTACCCCGCCAGCACCGGCCGCAACTTCGACGAGATCCTGCGCGTCATCGACTCGCTGCAACTCACCGACAGCCACAAGGTGGCCACGCCCGCCAACTGGAAAGACGGCGACGATGTGGTGATCGTGCCCAGCCTGCAAGACCCGGCCGAGATCGCACAACGCTTCCCCAAGGGCTTCAAGGCCGTGCGGCCCTACCTGCGCCTCACCCCGCAGCCCAACCGCTGAGGGTTCGCCGCATGTCGTCCTCACCCACCGTCATCATCATTCCCGGCTGGCGCAACTCCGGCCCGGGCCACTGGCAGACGCTGTGGTCCGACAGCCTGCCCTCGGTGCTGCGGGTGGAGCAGGACGACTGGGTGGCGCCGGTGCGCCAGTCGTGGGTGGCGCGGCTGAGCGAAACCATCGAACGCGCGCCCGGCCCGGTGGTCGTGGTCGCGCACAGCCTGGGCTGCATCACCACCACCCACCTGCCGCCCAAGATCGCGCAGCGCATCCAGGGCGCGCTGCTCGTGGCCCCGGCCGACCCGGAGCGCCGAGGCGTGCTCGCCGACTTCGCGCCCGTGCCCTACCAGCGCCTGCCGTACCGCAGCATCCTCGTGGCCAGCAACAACGACCCGTATTGCCCGGTGCGCACGGCCGGCGCGTATGCCCGGGCCTGGGGCAGCGAATTCGTGCGGCTCAACGACGCGGGACACATCAACGTGGACTCGGGCCATGGGGCATGGCCGCTGGGGTTGGCGTTGTTGCAGTCGTTGGGGGCGGAGGTGCCGGTGGGGGTTCGGCAGGTGTCTGAGGCGGCTTGACGAGATCGAACCGCCCCGGTTGTTGATATCCCGCTGAGCAACCACCAGCGTGCTCTGCCCGCCGGCCGCGACCGTGATGCTCACGTTGCCGGTGATCGCCCCCACGGTGCTGGCCGCCGCGCCCATGCCCTGGCTTTGCTGGTCCTTGCTCCGGTCCTGGCTGCCCCAGGCGACGCTGCCGTCTCCGAAGGAGAGGCCGCTAGTCTCCACCTCCTTGAAATCGCTCTGGCTGAAGCGGGTCTGTGCGGCCTGGATGCTCACGTCGCCCACGGCCGAGATGTCCACGCCCTGGTCGCCGATGACGCTGGAGCCCACAAGGGTGGCATCCTGGTCGCTTCGGATTTTCACCGTCTGGCCAAGGATGCGCCGGCCGGCGACTTGATCACCATGGTCGATGGCCCTTCGGCGTGATCTCGGTAGCTATGCCGCTCTCCACATCCAGCCGATACCACTGAGTTCCGATGCCCAGGTTCACCAAATCTACTTGGCACCCCGGTATCCACTCGATCAAATCAACCGGGTTGCCTTCCGGGTAGCGCGTCCCATCGGGCAGTCGCAGCACGAACTCAATGAACGGCTCGATACATCCAGGCAATCCATCTTCACGCGCAGCAGCTCGATGTCCCCTTCGGCGTTCAGGCTGGCGGTGTGCCCCGCGTTGACCTCGCTGCCCCGGATGACGATATCGCTGTCTTTCCCCTTACCGCTGGCGGTGATGCTCACGCTGCCGCCCGCGCTCACGGTGCTGCCCCTCGCCGTATCGCTGGTCTCCAGCGTATTGCTTTCGCTGGAGCTTGCCCCGATGCTGATGGAGAAGTTGACCCCACCGGCTTGTTGGGCGTTGCTGGCGTCCGGCTTGCTCGAGCCCTCCGCAGCCTGGTTCAACGCGTTGTTGACCGCAAAGACACTGTTGGCCACCGCCAGGCCCTGCATGCGGCCGTCCTTGGTGTCGTTGGCGGCCTCCATCTGGCCCGCGACACTCTGCATGGCCGTGAGCAGCGGCGTGCTTACACCCAGCGTGATGCCGCTTTGCTCGAGGGTTTCTTTGGTTTCCGTGCGACGGGTCTCTCGCGCTTCCGCGATCCGCACTTCCTGCGCATTGATGGTGATGTCTCCGCCCGGGGCCATCACGTCGGAGCCGACTTGGGTGTAGGTCTGCCCGGCGGTGATGTTCACATTCCCCGCAATGGCGCCCACCGTGCTGGCTGCGGCGCCCGTGCCCTGGCTTTGCTGGTCGCGGCCCTGGTTCTGGGTGCCCCAGGACACGCTGCCCTCGCCCAACGAGAAGCCGCTGGTCTCCACCTCCTTGTAGTCGCTCTGGCTGAAGCGGGTTTGTGCGGCCACGATGTTCACGTCACCCACCGCCTGCACGGTGACACCCTGGTCGCCAATGACGTTAGAGCCGACGATGCCCACGTCCTGGTCGCTGCGGATGCTCACGGTCTGCCCGCCCAGGCTGCTGGCCAGGGCGTCGGTGGTGCTGGCGGCGTTGCGTGTGGTGCTGCTGGAGCTGGAGAGCCAGCCGCTGCTCTCAACATGGTGGGCCTCGTCGTGGGCCTGGGTGCGTTCACCCGCTTCAATGAGCACGGAACCACCGGCCTGCAGGGCCAGGTCGCCATCGGCCTGCAGGTTGGCCGCGCGGGCGGTGATGCCACCGCCGGCTTGCAGGATGATCTGGCCCGCCGCTGTCACGGTGCTGCCGATCTCGATGCGTTCGGTCAGGCTGAGGTGGTTCTCCTCGTCCCAACGGGCTTCATCCCGGGCCTCGGTGTTGAGCGTGCTCAGGGCGATATCGCCCAGGGCTTGCAAGGTCGGGCATGTGAATGTCCGTGATCATCGCATCGACATGCATCGAGGCATCGTTCAAAAAACTCAAGGCGATCTGTCCGTTGGGGGCCTCAAGCACCTGGAACCCCTGCGTCATCAACACCGTGCGCACGTACTTGCGGCTGAAGTCCTCGTCGTCGACCAGCAGGATGGTCTTGCCTGAGTGCTTCGCGCAAGCCTCCATGGTTTTCGACTGGCTTTTCGACGAGGCGTGGGCGCGACACAGCACCTCGATCAACTCCTCTGGCGAGCACCCTTTCGAAAGAAATTCCTTCACCCCGATCCGGTCCAGCCTGACCCTGGCCGCATGGGGAGACTCCGATGAATGGGCCACGATGGTCAGGTTCTCCAACCCGGGGATGGCACCACGGCGCACCTTCTCGGCCGTGGCGTAGCCGTCCAGCTCGGGCATGCACAGGTCCAGCAGCATCGCGTCGTACTGCTGGGCGGCCACCTTTGCACAAGCCTTCCAGCTGCGCCCGGGCATTGCGCTGTCCGCCGCGCAGGTGGCCCGGCTCACCAGCGACATCGTCTGGCTAGTCGAACGCCCGGTCCTGATGCCCGACGGCAGCACCGTCATGGCCCTGGTGCCCCAGGTCTACCTCATGCCCCGAGAGGGCGACCTGACTCCCACAGGCAGCCTGCTGGGCGGGGCACAGGTCCAACTCGACCTCAGCGGCGACCTCATCCACGCCGGCACCATCGCCGGTCGCGACGTGGTTCAGATCACCGCCCAGAACATCCATCTGCTTGGTGGGCGCACCAGCGGCGAAACCGTCAACCTCAGCGCCCGAGAAAACCTCAACGTCATCGGTGGGCAGGTTGTCGCGCAAGAACAGTTGGGCCTGCAGGCCGATGGCGGCATCAACATCCGCAGCACTACCCAGACCACGGGCAACGCCTCTACGTCCTCCAGCCGCACCAAGCTGGACCGCGTGGCCGCGCTGTACGTCACCAACCCCGGCGGCACGCTGGTGGCGATGGCCGGTGGCAACCTCACCGCGCAGGGCGCGACCATTCGTTCCGAAGCCAACGTGACCTGAGCGGGATCGAGATCGCACACACCCTGCGTGCACGCCCCCGCCCTCGGGGCACCATGCCCGTGATCGCGCTGAGCGCCCGTTCCGATGAGGCCATGATGTCGGAGGCACGCGAGGCGGGCATCAACGACTTTCTCATCAAGCCGGTGCAGTCGATAAAACTCCTTGAGTCGCTGAGCCGGCAACTGGGTATCGCCATCAAGGATGTGAGGGTGGATGCCTTGCCGACCCCACAGGCGTCAGCGGCGGTGCACGCGCTCATCGATGTCGCCAGGCTGGACAGCTTGCGCCGGCTGGGCCTGATCAAGGCGGATCTCGCCCATGCGCTGGAGGACATGCGCACCAAGTTTGGCCAGTTGGCCGGCTATGTCGCGGCCAACGACATGGGGCGGGCGAAGACGTTGATGCATGCTTTGATGGGTCTGGCCGGGCATTTGGGGGCCAGGGCGTTTCATGATGAATTGCGGGCGAGGTACGCCCTGATGGTGGAGACGGGGCAGTGGCCAGCAGATGGGGACTGGCTGCTCAAGCTGCGCCAGATTTTCACCGACACGGACCGGCTGCTGCGAGCCCGCACGGGCGTCTGAACGCGAGAAAGGTCCGAGCCGTCTTTATTCCCATCTGGAATAAAGAAACAAGAACAAAGTCGTTTGGATTCTCAGGGTGGGCGCCCAGAATCTGACACATCCTGTTTCTTGCTTGGAGCTTTCCCATGAAAAACACCTTGCGCGCGGCGCTTGCCGCCGTCGCCCTGTCCACTTCTGCCCTGGCGGGCGCACAGACCACGCTGCTGAACGTCTCTTACGACGTGGCCCGTGAGTTCTACAAGGACATCAACGTGGCGTTCGCCGCGAGCTACAAGAAATCGACCGGCAAGGACATCAAGGTGGACCAGTCGCACGCCGGCTCGAGCGCCCAGGCGCGTGCCGTGGCCGATGGCCTGGAAGCGGATGTGGTGACCTTCAACACGACGACGGACGTGGACTTCCTGGCGGAAAAGGGTGTGGTGGCCAAGGACTGGCGCCAGAAATTCCCGAATGGCGCAGCCCCCACGACCTCGACCATGCTGTTCCTGGTGCGCAACGGCAACCCTAAGGGCATCAAGGACTGGGACGATCTGATCAAGCCTGGTGTGCAGGTGGTGGTGGTCAACCCCAAGACCGGTGGCAATGGCCGCCTGGCTTACCTGGCCGCCTGGGGCTATGTGCGCAGCAAGGGCGGCAGCGATGCCGACGCCGCCGAGTTCGTGGGCAAGCTTTACAAGAACGTGCCGGTGCTGGCGCGTGGTGGCCGTGACGCCACGGGCGTGTTCCTGCAACGCAATATTGGTGACGTGCTGATCACCTTCGAATCCGAGGTCGTGTCGGTGGACGCCGAGTTCGGCGCCGGCAAGGTCGATGCGATCCACCCGAGCGCGTCCATCGTGGCGGAGAACCCGGTGGCGATCGTGGAGCGCACGGTGAACAAGAAGGGCTCGGCCGCCGAGGCCAAGGCCTACCTCGATTTCCTCTACAGCCCGGAAGGCCAGGAGATCGCGGCCAAGCACAACATCCGCCCGCGCAACGAAGCGGTGCTGAAGAAGTACGCCTCGGCTTTCAAGCCGATCAAGCTGTTCAACGTGAGCGACTATTTCGGTTCGCTGGCTGAGGCGCAGAAGGTGCACTTCAACGACGGCGGTCAGTTCGACAAGCTGTACACGGTCGGCAAGTAACAAGGAAACACCCCCGCCACGCTGCGCGCGTCCCCCTCGAGGGGGCGGTGCCTGCGGCCCGGCAAAGCCGGTTCCGCGGCACCTCTTGAAAAAGCCACTTCTCGCGTTGCAGCGACCTGGACCCACGACATGACCACCGCCACGCTGCCAACCGCAGCCGCTCCAACTGAAACCCGTCGCCGCACGCGCCGCCGCGTGCTGCCGGGCTTCAACATCACGCTGGGTTTCACGGTTTTCTACCTGAGCCTGATCGTGCTGATCCCGTTGTCGGCCCTGTTCTTCAAGACGTTTTCGCTGACCTGGCCGCAGTTCTGGGAAGCCGTTACCGCGCCTCGCGTGCTGGCGTCGTACAAGCTGACCTTCGGCGCTTCGCTGATCGCCGCCACGGTGAATGCCGTGTTCGGCCTGCTGGTGGCCTGGGTGCTGGTGCGCTACAGCTTCCCCGGCAAGAAGATCGTGGACGCCTTGGTGGACTTGCCGTTTGCGCTGCCCACCGCTGTGGCGGGCATCTCGCTCACCGCGATCCTGGCGGGCAACGGCTGGATCGGCCAGTACACGGAGCCGCTGGGCCTCCAGCTGGCCTTCAACCCGAATGGCGTGGTGATCGCGCTGATCTTCATCGGCCTGCCCTTCGTGGTGCGCACGGTGCAGCCGGTGCTCGAAGACTCCGAAAAGGAACTCGAAGAGGCCGCCACCTGCCTGGGCGCCACGCGCTGGCAGACCTTCAGCCGCGTGATCTTCCCGAGCATCGCGCCCGCCCTGCTCACCGGTTTCGCGATGGCGTTCGCCCGCGCGGTGGGTGAGTACGGTTCGGTGATCTTCATCGCGGGCAACATGCCCATGGTGTCGGAGATCACGCCGCTGATCATCATCAGCAAGCTGGAACAGTACGACTACGCGGGTGCCACCGCCGTGGCGCTGGTGATGCTGCTGTTCTCGTTCGTGCTGCTGTTGCTCATCAACGGCCTGCAGACCTGGCAACGCAAGCGCTCCGGGGGGAACCTGCAATGAGCACCGCCACCTCTCCGCGCACCGCGCGCAAGGGCACGACCGAAGCGGCCTGGGTGCGCCGCACGCTGATCGGCATCGCGCTGCTGTTCATGGCGCTGTTCCTGGTGTTGCCGCTGGCCGCGGTGTTCACCGAGGCGCTGCGCAAGGGCTTCGACGCCTATTGGGAAGCGCTGAAGGACCCGGACGCGTGGTCGGCCATTCGCCTGACGCTGCTCACGGCCGCGATCGCCGTGCCGCTGAACCTGGTGTTCGGCGTGGCGGCGGCCTGGGCCGTGGCGAAGTACGAGTTCCGGGGCAAGTCCTTCCTCACGACGCTGATCGATCTGCCGTTCTCGGTGTCGCCGGTGGTGGCGGGCCTGATCTACGTGCTGGTGTTCGGCGCGCAGGGCTGGCTGGGCCCCTGGCTGGCCGAGCACGATATCAAGATCGTGTTCGCCGTGCCCGGCATCATCCTGGCCACGATTTTCGTCACCTTCCCCTTCATCGCGCGCGAACTCATTCCGCTGATGCAGGCGCAGGGCAATGACGAGGAGCAGGCCGCGATCGTGCTCGGCGCCTCGGGTTGGCAGACCTTCTGGCACGTGACCCTGCCCAACATCAAGTGGGGCCTGATCTACGGCGTGATTCTCTGCAACGCGCGCGCCATGGGCGAGTTCGGCGCGGTGTCGGTGGTGTCGGGCCACATCCGGGGCCAGACCAACACCATGCCGCTGCACGTGGAGATTCTCTACAACGAGTACCAGTCCGTCGCCGCCTTCGCCGTGGCGTCGCTGCTGGCTTTGCTGGCCCTGGTCACGCTGGTGATCAAGTCGGTCGCCGAATGGCAGATGGAGCGCGAACTGAAGGCGCTGGCCGAGCTGCCTCCCGAACGGCCCACGCCCGCCCACCCAACCCTGCTGGGACAGACACCATGAGCATTGAGATCCGCGACATCAACAAGAACTTCGGCACCTTCCAGGCGCTGAAGAACGTCAACCTGGACATCCACTCGGGCGAGCTGCTGGCCCTGCTCGGCCCTTCGGGCTGCGGCAAGACCACGCTGCTGCGCATCATCGCGGGGCTGGAGACGCCGGACACGGGCAGCATCCTGTTCAGCGGCGAGGACACCACCGACGTGCACGTGCGCGAGCGCAACGTGGGCTTCGTGTTCCAGCACTACGCGCTGTTCCGCCACATGACGGTGTTCGAGAACGTGGCCTTCGGCCTGCGCGTGAAGCCGCGCGGCCAGCGCCCGAGCGACGCGCAGATCAAGACCAAGGTGCTCGATCTGCTCAAGCTGGTGCAGCTGGATTGGCTGGCGGACCGCTACCCTTCGCAGCTCTCGGGCGGCCAGCGCCAGCGCATCGCCCTGGCGCGCGCGCTCGCGGTGGAGCCCAAGGTGCTGCTGCTCGACGAGCCTTTCGGCGCGCTCGATGCCAAGGTGCGCAAGGAACTGCGCCGCTGGCTGCGCCGCCTGCACGACGAGCTGCACGTGACCAGCGTGTTCGTCACCCACGACCAGGAAGAGGCCCTGGAAGTGGCCGACCGCGTGGTGCTGATGAACCAGGGCCAGGTGGAACAGATCGGCGCGCCGCAGGAGGTGTGGGAACACCCGGCGAGCCCGTTCGTGTACGGCTTCCTGGGCGACGTGAACCTGTTCCATGGCCGCGCCAACGAAGGCCAGTTGCACCTGCAAGGCGTGTCCATCGATTCACCCGAACACGCCGGTGCCCAGGACGCGAAGGCCTTTGCCTATGTGCGCCCGCATGACCTGGACGTGCAGCGTTATGCGGCCGGCCTGCCTGGCATCGTGGCCAAGCTGGAGCGTGCGGTGGTGGTGGGCCCGATCGCCCGGCTCGAACTGCTGCCGGTGGACGCACAGGCCCCGGGTGGGTACGACCCGCTGATCGAGGCGCGCATGTCGTCGGAGCGTTTCCGGGAACTGGGTTTCGAGGAGGGCGATACGCTGGTGGTCTCGCCGAAGAAGGCCCGGGTGTTCCTGCAGCCGCAGGCGGCCTGAAGCACAAGATTTACGCCGCTTACATCGGGTATCACAGCCCGGTGCAGGCGGCGTTTTTCATCATGCGGCGAGCTTGATCTTGCCCTCCGTCACGTAGCGCTTGAAGTCGGTCAGCGGCATGGCCGCCGAGCCGCGCACTTCCTCGTCCACCCAGCTGAGAGTGGCGTCGTTCAAACCCGTTTCCACCTTCACGGGACCGGGGCGAATGACGATGTTGGGGCCATCGCCTTCGCGGTACTCGACCTTGCCAACAATGTGTGCGGTTTGTGCCATGGCGTGCTCCTCGATATGGAGTCTTCAGGATCGCGGGCATGCGCCCAGGGGTCTGTGCGTTGACGTACAGAACTTCGCCCACGTGAGGCTTAGTCTGGACTCAGCCGCTTTTTCCGGCTGTTGTCTCCCCCCTGCCCCGTGCAGCTTTCCAAAGGACCCCATCATGAAGACTTCCAAACTCCTCACCACCTCCGTGGCCGCGCTGACCGTCGTTGGCGCTGGCCTCGTGTACGCGCAGACCACCACCCCGAGCACGCCAGCGCCCATGACGCAGGACTCGACCACCCAGGCACAGCCTGCCACGCCCACCGCGCCCGCACCGTCGACCACGATGCCTGCGACGCCCAGCCAGGACACCACGCAACGCAGCACCGTGCCGATGACCACGGATGCCCAGGCTGATCGCAACTGACCCTTGATGAAACAGGCCCCCATGAGCCCGATGAGGCTCCGGGTGCCGCCCATTTCCAGAACACGACCGTCATGCGCATCCCCTCTTCCCTCGCGCAGGACATCCGCAACGGCGTGCTGATCGGCGCGGCGGTGCTCACCTTGCTCATGCCGCCGGCCAAGCTGGTGCAGGGCCCCGACGGCCCACAGGCTGGTGCCGCCATCGCGGTGCCGCTCGCGCCCCTGTCTGCGCCGGAGCCGGACTTCGGCGGCGTCGAGGCCACCGCCAACGCGCACGAACTCGTGCAGTGGATCGCCCGCACGGGCGACAACGCGGGCATGCCTTTCGTGCTGGTGGACAAGCCAGCCGCCCGGTTGCATGTTTTCAATGCCAACGCGAGCCTGCGAGACAGCACCCCGGTGCTGCTCGGATTTGCGCCTGGCGACGACACCGTGCCAGGCATCGGCAACAGGCCGGTGGAACAAGTGAAACCGCATGAGCGCACGACACCAGCCGGCCGCTTTGTCGGGCATCTGGGCCACAACCTCACGGGCGAAGACGTGGTGTGGGTCGACTACGACGCCGCCGTGTCGATGCACCGCGTGCGGCCCACGCTGCAGCCCAAGGAACGGCGCGCCGAGCGGCTCGCGTCAGCGACCATCGACGACAACCGGATTTCCTATGGGTGCATCAATGTGCCGGCCGCGTTCTACGAAGCGCAGCTGAAGCCGGTGTTCTCGACCATGTCGGCCGTGGTGTACGTGTTGCCCGAGCACAAGAGCCTGAGCGAAGTGTTCGGCCTGACCACGGCGCCCGCACCGTTGCCGCAGGAGGCGCGGGTCAGGCGCTCTGCAGGGTCCGTTTGACGATCCGCGTGGGAAGCGAAGGTGTGCCGTGGCCGCAGGAGAGCTTGTCGTACGCGCGGCGCACCACACCGTAGCATTCGCAGCTGCGCGCTTCGAGCCCGTCGCGGTCCAGGATGGAGATATGACCCCGGTGGTACTCGATCAAACCGGCTTTCTGCAGCTTCAGCGCGCCGCTGGTGACGCCTTCGCGCCGCACGCCGAGCAGGCTGGCGATGCGCTCCTGCGTGGCCTGCATGTCGCTGTTGTCCTGCCGGTCCAGGTGCTGGAGCAGCCAGCGGCAGAGTTGCTGGTCGAGCGCGTGGTGGCGGTTGCAGGCCGACGACTGCGCCATGTGCGTGAACAGCGCCTGGGTGTAGGCCAGCAGGTGCTGCAGCAGTTCGGGCGAGCGGCGAGTGTGGTGCAGCAGCGCCTGCACACCCATGCGGCCAGCGTGGCCGGGGCGTTGCACGACGGCGTCGCACAGGGCGCTGGTGTCGCCCATGAAGGCGCACACACCCACCATGCCCTCGTTGCCGACCACCGCCACTTCGGACGATGCGCCGTCTTCCAGCGAGGACACCAGCGACACGGTGGCGCTGACGGGAAAGTACACGTGCCGCACTTCGGCGCCGGCCTGGTGCAGCAAGGCGCCGGCCCGCAGCTCTTCCCATTCGAGGTCGGGCTCCAGAAGCTCCCATTCGGCGCTCGACAGCATGGCCAGCAAGTGGTTGCTGGGCAGCGGAGACGGATTGGTGGTCATGGCAGTTCCCTTTCAACAGGTCGTTCGATTCGCGGGCCCACCCGGGGGGTGAGCCGAGCCCAAATTAGGCCGGGGATCGCACGAACACCGTGTCAGACGAAGTGCCCTTTTCGCCGTAGGAGAACGAGAGGGATCAGGCGCCCTGAGGCTGCAGTGCGATCACCGCCATCCCGGTCAGGGCAATTACCGCTCCCGCCACGTCCCAGCGGGTGAGGGAGACGCCGTCCACCAGCCGCAGCCAGACCAGGGCCACGGCGATGTACATGCCGCCATAGGCCGCGTAGGTGCGGCCGGCGGCGGCGGGATGCAGGGTGAGCAGCCAGGCGAACAGGCCCAGCGCCAGCGCCGCCGGCAGCAGAAGCCAGGCGACTTTTTCCTGTTTGAACACCAGCCAGGTGAGGTAACAACCCACGATCTCGGCGAGCGCGGTGACGGCGAAGAGGAAGGTGATGCGCAGGGCGTCCATGGGAGTGAACCGGTAAAAAACGGCGTCAAAAGGCATCAATGGCCGGGATGGCAGGCGCAGGCTTCCCCGTGCGCGGCCGAGACCAGCTCGGTCAGGATGCCGCAGGGCGCCCCGCCCTCGTGCTCGCCGTCGCAGCGCGAACGAAGTTGCAGCAATTGTTTCTCCAACGCCCGCATGCTCTTGAGGCGGGCGCGCACGCGGCTGAGCTGCTCGTCCACCAGTTGGTCCACATTGAGGCAATGGCCCTCGGGGTCGTCCACGAAGCCGAGCAGGCGTTTCACGTCGGCCAGGGGCATGTCCAGCGCGCGGCAATGGCGGATGAACGACAGCCGCTCCAGGTGCGGCTGGTCGTAGTTGCGGTAGCCGTTGTCCAGCCGCGCGGGCTCGGGCAGCAGGCCTTCCTTCTCGTAGAAGCGGATGGTTTCCACGTCCACGCCCGTGGCACGGGCCAGCTCCTTGATCTGCATGGTTTTTCTCCTTGTTGACACTGTAGCCGCTTTAGGGTTTTCAATACAGGCATCGAAAGGAAAAACCATGTCAGCCCATTGCCATACGCACGACACCCCTAAGCCCACCGAGGTCGCCAACCTGGACCGCTACCGCCGCATTCTCTGGATCGCACTGCTGGTCAACGCGGCCATGTTCCTGGTCGAGATCGTCGCCGGCTGGCGCGCCGGCTCGCTCGCGCTGCTGGCCGACGCGATCGACTTCGCGGGCGACGCGCTGAACTACGCCATCTCGCTCGCGGTGCTCGCCTCCGCGCTGGCCTGGCGGGCCCGCGCGGCCGTGCTCAAGGCGGTGAGCATGATCGGCTTCGGCCTGTACATCCTGGGCAGCGCGGCGTGGGCGGCCTGGAACGGCCAGGTGCCCGATGCCACCACCATGGGCGTGATCGGGGTGCTGGCGCTGGTGTCCAACGTGGCCGTGGCCTGGATGCTCTACGCCTTCCGCGAGGGCGACGCCAACATGCGCAGCGTGTGGCTGTGCTCGCGCAACGATGCCATCGGCAACGTGGCCGTGATGCTGGCCGCGCTCGGCGTGTTCGGCACCGGCAGCGCCTGGCCCGACCTGATGGTGGCCAGCCTGATGGCCGCGCTGGCCCTGCACGGCGGCTGGCAGGTGCTGCGCCAGGCGCGCGGCGAGCTCGCCGGTGAAAGCGAAGCCCACGGGCACCACGACCATGCGCACTGAGCCCACCGCCGTGCCGGGCTTCGACCCGGTGACCTACGCCCGCCTGCTGTCGCGCTTGCACGCCCTGCCCACCACCGCGACCCGCGAGCGCTGGCTGCTGCTGGAGGCGGCCCATGTGGTCGGCCAGACCCGTTTCCGGCCCCACCTGGAGACCCATTGCCTGATGCTCGGCCAGGCCTGGCGCACTCGGGACGCGCGCGAGATGGCCGGGCAGGTGCTGCGGCTGCTGCTCGTGCCCCTGGGCCACCTCACAGGGCGCCTGCCGATCGGCAACCCGGGCCGGTCGCAGGTCAGCGCCTTCCGGCCCATGGCCGTGCGCGCGGACATCGCCGAGGCCATCGCCCAGGCCACTCCTACAATCCCCTGATGCGTTCGTGGCTCGCCGTCTTCCTGTTGGTGCTCTTGCCGTTGCAGTTCTCCTGGGCTGCGATGGGCACGCCCGCCCCGCATGAACGCGAGCCTCAGGTGGGGGTGCACTGCCCCCATCCCCATTGCGCCACCCGCACGCCGGGGCTGGATGCCAGCACGGCGCACCACGCCGATTGCGGCACCTGCCACAACGGTTGCCCCCTGGCCTTGTTCCACGAACCGCGCCGCCCCTTCGCGAGCGCACCGGCCTTCCCGCTGACGGGGGCCGCCGTGGTGCCGGCGTCGAGACCGGCCGACCTGCCCGACCGGCCTCAGTGGAGCGCCCGGGGCTGACCCCGGGCAGCGGCCTCATCCGCCTGTGGCAGCGCCGTTCGGCGCCGCGCCCGCGTCTCCCCCTCCTCACGCAGCGGCGAGCGGCCTTCCGGGTCGCCCGCTCTTCTCTCATTCTTGCGCTCTTCGAAGAGGTGCACCCCATGCCACTCCATTGGCTCCGCCGATCCCCCCGTTGGGCCTGGCTGGTTCTCGTCGTCGCGCTGGTGGGCGCGGACCAGGCCACCAAGGCCCACTTCGCCGCCACGATCCCGCTGGGCACGGGCATCGAACTCACCCCCTGGCTGAACCTGGTCCATGTGCTCAACACCGGCGCGGCGTTTTCGCTGCTGGCCGATGCCGACGGCTGGCAGCGCCCGTTCCTCATCGCCGTCGGCCTGATCGTGGTCGTGGCCATCAGCTTCGTGAGCATGACGCGCCACGTCGAGCCGATGGAGCGCTGGCTCGGCGCGGTGATCGTGGCCGGCGGCGCGGGCAACCTCATCGACCGCGTGCAGACCGGCGCGGTGGTGGACTTTCTCGACCTCCACTGGCGCGGCCTGCATTGGCCGGCCTTCAACCTGGCCGACGTGTTCGTCGTGACCGCCGTCATCGCCTGGGCCCTGCTCTCGCTGCGGCGGCCTGCCGCGCCCGTCGCCACACCGGACGCCCGCCCATGAAGAACCCCTGGACGCTTCTGCTCCTGGCCTGGCTGGTGGCGATCGCCGCGACGGCCGGCGCGCTGTTCATCGGCGAGGTCATGTTGATGGTGCCCTGCCAGCTCTGCTGGTACCAGCGCATCTTCATGTTCCCCCTGGCCCTCATCCTGGGCATGGCCTGCTTCGCCGAAGACCGGCGCGGCGCGGTCTACGCGCTGCCGCTGGCACTGGGCGGCACCGCCATGGCGGGGTACCACACGCTGCTGGTGGCCGGCCTCATCCCCAAGGCCTGGCTGCCGTGCAGCGCCGGTGTCTCGTGCGCGGACCAGCGGCTCGAGATCCTCAACGGCCTCCAGATTCCCTGGCTCTCCCTGGCCGCCTTCGCGGCCATCAGCCTTCTGCTCACCCTGTTCCTTCGAAAGACCTCCCGATGACCTCCAAGAAAATCACCGTGATCGCGCTCGTCGCCGTCGTGCTCGCCGCGTTCGGCCTGGGCGCCTACCTGTACCAGCAGCGCGTGCAGAACTCGCAGATGGACAAGGTCACCCAGCAACAGGCGCGCCTCGTGCGCATGCATTCGCCGGTGTTCGGCCCGCAGGGCGCGCCGGTGACCATCGTCGAGTTCTTCGACCCGGCCTGCGAGACCTGCCGCGCCTTCCACCCCGTGGTCAAGGGCCTGCTGGCGCAGTACCCCAACGAGGTGCGTGTGGTGATCCGCTATGCGCCCTTCCACCAGGGCTCGGACCAGATCGTCCTGCTGCTGGAAGCGGCCAAGCGGCAGAACAAGTACGCGTCCGTGCTCGACGCCGTGCTGGCGGCGCAACCGCAGTGGGCCGACCATGCCCAGCCCAACTTGCGCGTGGCCTTCCAGGCCGCCGAACAGGCCGGGCTGGACATCAACCAGGCCATCGAGGACGCCCAGCGGCCCGAACTCGCGGCCGCGCTGCGGCAGGACATCGAAGACCTCACCGCGCTGGAAGTGACCAAGACGCCCACCTTCTTCGTCAATGGCCGGGGCCTGCCCAGCTTCGGGCGCGAGCAGCTCCTCGCACTGGTGGCCGAGGAAGTGGCCAAGGCCCGCAAGTGAGCCCGGGCGGTGCCCGCGTCAACCCTTGGGCACGTGGGCGCTGCACCAGCCGTTGGCCACCACCATCTTGCCGGTGAAGATGGTGCAGCCCCCCACCGCGTCACCGGGCTTGCCGGTGTAGAGCTGGCAGTTGCGGCAGGTCTGCGCCGGGGTGTGCCTGGGGAACTTGCGCGGATCCACCTTCTGGGTGTCGGGCGTGTAGCCCAGGGCCAGGGCGGTGGGGTCCTTGTCGCTCACCATGGCGGGCTGGGCCGCCGCCGAGGCGGCCCAGCCGGCCGCGCCGGTGGCGGCCGCTCGCAAGAGAAAGACGCGACGGTTCGAATCGTTCATGGGGCACCTCGTGGGGACGGGCTGGATCGCCAGCCCATCCTACCCGCAGGCGATGGCCCCGGGTGCGTACACTTGGGCCCCGGATCGCACCACGCATGAGCCCTCAAGACTACGTCCAGCAAAAAGCCGCTGCCTCAGGCAGCAGCTTCTACTACGCCTTCCTGTTCCTGCCGGCCGAGCGCCGCGCGGCCATCACCGCCTTCTACGCCTTCTGCCGCGAGGTGGACGACGTGGTGGACGAGGTCAGCGACCCCGCCGTGGCCCAGACCAAGCTGGCCTGGTGGCGCCGCGAGGTGGCGCAAGCCTATGCCGGCGAGCCCAGCCACCCGGTGATGCAGGCGCTGATGCCGCTGGCCAAGACCTACGAGATCGAGATCCGCCACCTGCTGGCCGTGATCGACGGCTGCCAGATGGACCTGGAGCAGAACCGCTACCTCGACTTCGCCAACCTGCAGCGCTACTGCCACCTGGTGGCCGGCGTGGTGGGGGAAGTGGCGGCGCGCATCTTCGGCCAGACGCAGATCGCCACCACCGAATACGCCCACCGCCTGGGCCTGGCCTTCCAGCTCACCAACATCATCCGCGACGTGGGCGAGGACGCCACTCGCGGGCGCATCTATCTGCCTGTGAACGAGCTGCAGAGCTTCAACGTGCGGGCCCACGAGCTGCTGCAGCGCGGCGCCGCGCCCGGCACCGATGTGGCCGACTTCCAGCGCCGCTTCCACGCGCTGATGCAGTTCCAGTGCACGCGCGCCCTGCAGACCTACGACGATGCCCTGGCCCTCTTGCCCGCGGCCGATCGCCGTGCCCAGAAACCGGGCCTGATGATGGCCAGCATCTACCGCACCCTGCTCAAGGAAATCGCGGCCGACCCGCTGCTGGTGCTGACCCAGCGCGTGAGCCTGACGCCTTTGCGCAAGTTCTGGCTGGCCTGGAAAGTCCAGGCCCTGGGCAGGCTATGAGCCCCACGCTCCACCGCCGCGCGGGTCTTCGCGTCCTATGAAGCTCGCCGTCGTCGGTGCCGGCTGGGCCGGCATGGCCGCCGCGGTGGAAGCCGCCTCGCGCGGCATCGATGTGACGGTGTTCGAATCGGCACGCACGCTCGGGGGCCGCGCGCGCGCCCTGCCCGCGCAACTGCCCGACGGCACGCCGCTCACGATCGACAACGGACAACACATCCTCATCGGCGCCTACAGCGACACGCTGGCGCTGATGCAGCGCGTGGGGCTGGACCTGTCCCAGGCGCTGCTGGCCCTGCCCCTCGCCCTGCCGCACACCGACGGCTCGGGCCTGCAGACGCCGGCCTGGGCCGCGCACTGGCCCGCGCCGCTGGACGCGCTCGCCGCCATCGCCACCACGCGCAGCTGGCGCTGGCGCGAGCGGCTCGCGCTCGTCAACGCCTCGCTGCGCTGGCAGCGCCAGGGCTTCCAATGCGATCCCCAGCTCACCGTGGCCGAGCTCTGCGCCCGCTTGCCCGCGCGCGTGGTGCAGGAGCTCATCGAACCGCTGTGCGTGTCCGCGCTCAACACGCCCACGGTGGACGCGAGCGCGGCCGTGTTCCTGCGCGTGCTGCGCGATGCCCTGTTCGGCAAGGGCTTCGCGGGCTTCAGCGCGTCCAGCCTGCTGCTGCCGCGCACCGATCTCTCGCGCCTGTTCCCCGATGCGGCGGCCGAGTGGCTGCTGCGCCATGGCGGCTCGACCCAGATGCGCATCGGCACCCGCGTGAGCACCCTGCGCCCGCTGGCCACGCAATGGATGCTGGGCCACGAAGGTGGCGAAGAGGCCTTTGACCGCGTGATCTGGGCCACCGCCGCGAGCCCCGCCGAAAAGGCCATCCGCCAGGCCGCCGACGCCTGCGACGAAAGCACCGAGCCCATCCTCAAGACCTGGGCGCGCTCGGCCCGCGCGCTGCCCTTCACGGCCATCACGACCGTGTATGCCTGGGCACCCGGCGCGCGCCTGGCCTCGCCCATGCTGGCCCTGCGCGCCGAGCCCGACGCCCAGACCGCCCCCGCGCAGTTCGTGTTCGACCGGGGCCAGCTCAGCCCCGCGGACCCGGCCGCGCAAGGCCTGCTGGCCTTCGTGGTGAGCACCAGCGGCGAGGACCGCGACGACCTGCAGACCCAGGTGCTCGAACAAGGCCGGCGCCAGCTCGGCCTGCCCGCGCTGCAGGCCGTGCAGACCGTGGTGGAAAAGCGCGCCACCTTTGCCTGCACGCCCGGCCTGGTGCGGCCGGTGCAGGCCATCGCCCCCGGGCTCTGGGCCGCAGGCGACTACGTGGAAGGGCCCTACCCCGCCACGCTCGAAGGCGCGGTGCGCAGCGGCCTCGCGGCGGCCCGGCTCGCCACCGAAGCCCACTGATCCACGCATCTGCGGAACCTCTGGGGCGCACGGGGTTCACACCGTGTGACATTTTTTTCAACCCCGACCCGAAGGAGACCTCGCGGATGAACGCCCCCCACCCCGCCCGACACCTCATCGCCGCCGCCGGCCTGTGCCTGCTCGCGCTCAGCACGAGCGTGGCGCAGGCGCAAAGCATGGTCAGTGTGCAGGGCAGCACGCTCAACATGCGCGAAGGCCCGAGCACCAAGGCCGCCGTGCTGTGGGAACTCAAGCGGGGCTACCCGCTGCAGATCACCGAGCGCAAGGGCAGCTGGGTCAAGGTGCGCGACTTCGAGGGCGACACGGGCTGGGTCGCGCGCTCGCTCACCGGCAACACGCCGCACCATGTCGTGAAGGCGAAGGTCGCCAACATCCGCAGCGGCCCGGGCGCACAGCACCGCATCGTGGGCAAGGCGGAATACGGCGAGTTGCTGCGCACGCGCGAGAAGCGGGCCGACTGGGTGCGCGTGGAACGCGAAGAAGGCGTGGGCGGCTGGATCGCCAAACAGCTGCTCTGGGGCTTCTGAGCCCCGGCGCTCAGCCGTTCTCGCGCACCGCGAGGTAGGCCGGGCGCGCCATGCAGCGCCGGATCCATTCGTGCGTGAGCGGGTGGGCGTCCATCAGCGCCCTGGACGGGCGCGCCCAGTTCAAGACGCTGGCCACGCACAGGTCGGCCACGGTGAAGCGCGCGGCGGCGAGGTGGGCCTGGTCCGCCTCTTTCTGGCGCTGCAGGTGCCGCTCGATCACGCGCAGCGGCACCGCCAGGCGGCGCTCGGCCGCGTCGGCCAGCTCGGGCTTGCGCCGCTCCATGGGCATCACCAGCCGGTGCATCAGCACCGTGAGCGCATCGGCCTCGGTTTCGGTCATGGCCCAGAAGCTCCAGCGCAGGGCTTCGGCGTCTTCGTGCGGTGTGGCCGGCGTGATGCTTGCGCCGTCGGCCGGGCCGTGGTGGCGCGCGATGTACAGCGCGCAGGCCATGCTCTCCCACACCACCACATCGCCTTCGGGCCGGGCATCCACCACCGCCGGCACGCGGCCGTTGGGGTTGATCGCGAGGAACTCGGGCGTGCGCGTGCCGCGGTCCTGGTAGGCCAGCTCGACGTGCTTGAAATCCAGGCCCAGTTCGGTGGCGGCCCAGAGCGGGCGGACAGCGCGGGAAGCGGGAATGCCGTAGATCGTGAGGCCCATGCTCAGCCCAGCTGGCGGCACAGGGCCATCAGGTCGGCCACGGTGACATGGGGTTGCAGCGGCGCGTGCTCCCAGGCGTGGCCGGCGCGGTTGAGCCAGGCCACCTGCATGCCCGCGCCCAGCGCCCCCACCACGTCGAGCTGCGCGTCGTCACCGATGTGCAGCACCTCGGCGGCGCCCACGCCCGCGCTGCCGGCGGCCGCGTGGAAGATCCGCGCATCGGGCTTGCCCACGCCGAACTCGTGCGCGCTGAACGCCGCATGGAAATGCTGGCCCAGGCCCACCGTGTGCACATTGGCATTGCCATTGGACAGGGCCACCACCGGGTAGCGCTTCGCCAGAAACTCCAGCGCCGGCAAGGCGTCCTCGAACAGCTCCACGCGCTGGCGCTCGGCAAAGAAGATGTCGAAGGCCGGCTCGGCCAGCGCCGGGTCGTCGCCCGCGCGCGTCAGCACCAGGCGGATCGCCTCGCGGCGCAAGGCACTCATGTCGTGCGCCAGGTCGGGCCGCAGGGCGTGCATTTCGTTGCGCACCGCGCGCAGGGCTTTGGGGTCGCCCCACTGCGCGGCGGTGGCCGGCGCGTGCTCCAGCAGCCAGGCGGCCAGCACGGCCTCGGCGCGCTCGATGATGGGCCAGATCGGCCACAGCGTGTCGTCCAGATCGATGGTGATGGCGCGGATGCGGCTGACGTCCAGCGCCGTGGGGAGGGGGGTATTCATGTCTGCGGGAGAATAGCGCATGCCCTTCCGCCCCGAACCGACGATCCCCCATGGCCAACCTGCGCGCACGGCCATCGTCTATTGCAACCTCGGCACGCCCGACGAAGCCAGCGCCCCCGCCCTGCGCCGCTACCTCGCCGAGTTCCTCGGCGACCCCCGCGTGGTGGAGATTCCCCGGCTGGTCTGGTGGCCCATCCTGCACGGCATCATCCTGCGCACGCGACCGAAGAAGTCCGCCGCCAAATACGCCAGCGTCTGGCTGCCCGAGGGCTCGCCGCTGAAGGTGTGGACCGAAAAACAGGCCACGCTGCTGCGCGGCTACCTGGGCGAGCGCGGCCACCAGGTGACGGTGCGCTATGCCATGCGCTACGGCAACCCGTCCATCGCGTCCGTGCTCGACGAGCTCAAGGCCCAGGGCGTGGCCCGCGTGCTGGTGCTGCCGGCCTATCCGCAGTACAGCGGCACCACCACCGCCAGCGTGATCGACGCGGTGACGGCCTGGAGCCAGCCCGTGCGCAGCCTGCCCGAGCTGCGCTTCGTCAACCGCTACCACGACGACCCGGGCTACATCAAGGCGCTGGCCCGGACCATCCGCGCGCACTGGACGGCGCACGGCCAGGGCGACCACCTGGTGATGAGCTTCCACGGCGTGCCCGAGCGCACCCTGCACCTGGGCGACCCCTACCACTGCGAATGCCGCAAGACCGCGCGCCTGCTGGCCGAGCAACTGGGCCTGGCGCCCGAGCGCTACACCCTCACCTTCCAGTCGCGCTTCGGCAAGGCCAAATGGCTGGAGCCCTACACCGAGCCCACGCTGGTGGCAATGGCGAAGAAGGGTTTGAAGAACGTGGACGTGGTCTGCCCCGGCTTCACCAGCGATTGCCTGGAGACGCTGGAAGAAATCAACATGGAGGCGCGCGAAGCCTTTCTGCACGCGGGCGGCCAGCAGTTCCAGTACATCCCCTGCGTGAACGACTCGCCCGAGTGGATTCGCGCACTGGCCGATCTGGCCGAGCGGCACCTGCAAGGCTGGCCCACCAAGACAGCGGACAACCCGATGGAGCTGCAGGCCAGTCGTGAACGGGCCCTGGCGCTGGGCGCGAAAGACTGATCCTGCTGGTTTACACGAGGGAAGACCATGCCCGCCCACCCCATCTTCAAGACGGCGTTTGCCAAGGTCTACCCGCTGTATGTGCAGAAAGCGGAGCGCAAGCACCGGACGAAAGCGGAAGTGGACGACGTCATCCGCTGGCTGACGGGCTACGACCAGGCGGGCCTGGAGCGGCAGATCGCGCAGGGGCACGACTTTGAAACCTTCTTCGCCCAGGCCCCGGCGATGAACCCGAAGACCTCACTGATCACCGGCGTCGTCTGTGGCGTGCGCGTCGAGGCGGTGGAAGACCCACTGATGCAGCGCATCCGCTATCTGGACAAGCTGATCGACGAGCTGGCCAAGGGCAGGACGATGGAGAAGATCCTGCGGCAATAGCGCCGCTGGGAGCGGCCCGCGCGGCCATGAGGACGCGAAGTCGTCCTACATCGCCTCGTGTCCTGGCGCGATAAGGTGGAGCCTCGATCACTGTAGGAGATGCACCGTGGTGACCAGAAGAAAAACCCAAGGCTCGCTCGTCGAGCGAGCCAAAGCGCAAGACGGCGCCCGCGACAGTTTTCCCGGCGAGCACTGGCTGGTGCTGGGCGCGGGCATTGCGGCATGGGCGCTCACACGCACGAGCCCTTCGGTGGTCGTGCGCACGGCAGGCATGCTGGCGGCCACCGCCCTCGTGGGCCGAGCCGCCAGCGGCCGCGATGGCTTGAGCAAGCTGCTGCGCTACACGCCGTTGGGCCGGCGCATCCGCTAAGGCGGGGAGGTCTTGCCGTCTGGCTCCACCGAGCCGCGCAGCACCCCGTTGATCTCGGCACCGAAGATCAGCGTGGTGGCGCTGATGTACAGAAACACCAGCGTGGCCACCACGCCCGCGAAGCTGCCGTAGAGCAAGGCCAGCTTGCCCGCGGTGCGCAAGGTGTACGACAGGCTCGCGGCCGCCCCCACCCAGAGGGCCGCCCCCACCACGGCACCGGGGATCACGGTGTAGAGCCGCTGGCGAATGTCCGGCAGCCAGCCGTACATCAAGGCATACAACATCACCAGCACCAGGAACGCCGAGCCATAGCGCACGCTGTTGCGTGCCCAGAGGGTCTCCTGCCCCACGCCCACGTTCTCGGCCAGCAACAGCCACACATACGGCATCACCACCACCGAACTGAAAGCCAGCAGCACGCCCGAACCCACCACCACCGTGAACAGCGTGACCTTGATGCGCGCCTTCCAGAACGGCAGCCCGCGCTCGATGCCATAGGCGCGGTTCAGCGCCGAGCGGATCGCCTGCATGCCCGACGAGGCGGTCCACAGCGTCACCAGCACGCCCACGGCCAGCAAGGCCTGGTTGCGCTGGGCCAGCACCTGCTCGATGACCGGCTGCATCACGTCGCGCACCACTTGCGGCGTGTACCCCACCACGCGCCCCACCAGCGCCGCCGCGTCGCCAGGCTTGCCCAGGTAACCGGCCGAAGCGGACAACAGGATCAGGAGCGGAAACATGGCCAGCACCGACGAGAACGCGAGGCTGCCGGCCTGGTTGGCGCTCTGGTGCAGGACGTAATTGCGGATGGCCAGCAGGATCACGCGCAACCCTGGTGTGTTCAGCGCGGCGTGCCGAATGCGGCGCCCGGCTTCGCGAAGGCGGCTCATGGGTGGAGAAGGAAAATGCCGAACTCAAGACGCATCACGCCACTCCAAGGTTCACGGCCAAACGACAGTCGCCATGGTAGTTGAACCCCATCGATCGGGTGCGATGCCCTTTTTCTCCCTGCAGCGAGGAGCCCATGACCCACCAGACCGGATCTCCATCCATGGAATCGTTGGTGAATGAATTGTTCCAGCGCTATGAGCGCGAGTTCAACCGATCCCTCCGCGGTGATTCAGACCTCGTGGCGGTCGCGAATCTCTACGCCAAGGCATTCATCGCGGCGACCCCGTCGGGCGTGGTCACGGGGCAGAACGACGAGCAGCTGAAGAAGGTGATGGCCGACGGCTTCGAGCGCTACCGACAGATCGGCATGAGCGGCATGAAGCTCCAGCGCCTGGACATCTCCGGCATCGACGATCTTCACGCGCTGGCGCGCG
This sequence comes from Hydrogenophaga sp. GW823-FHT04C09, assembly GCF_058796355.1. NCBI lineage: Bacteria > Pseudomonadati > Pseudomonadota > Betaproteobacteria > Burkholderiales > Comamonadaceae > Hydrogenophaga > Hydrogenophaga sp. GW823-FHT04C09. Next base: position 607,124 of record NZ_JBXAIO010000001.1, read on the forward strand.
TGGACTGGACGGCGACCTATGCCATCGGCAACGAGAAGAAGACCATCGACTTCACCAACGCGTACCTCGTCCGCCGGGAAGGCGACACGGCCACGGTGTTTGGCTGGATCACGGGCGACGAGGAAGCCGTGATGAAGGCGCATGGGATCGTTCCGTGAGTGCCCGGCTCAGTGCCCCGCCAGAAACCGCTGCACCAGCTCGAACTGCTCGGGCACGTTGAGCGCGGGCGCGTGTCCGCAGCCGGCAATCGTCACCACCAGCGCGCGCGGCCCGCGGTCGCGCATGGCCTCGGCCGTGTCGGCCAGCAGCAGGTCCGACTCCGCGCCGCGCAGGCACAGCACGGGCACGTCGATGCGGTCGTAGGTGGGCCAGAGGTCGTAGTCCGCGGGGTGGTGGCTGAACTGCATCACCATGGCCGGGTCGTAGTGTGGCGTGACGCGGCCATTGGCCAGTCGGCGCGCCGAGCTTTCGGTGAGCAGGCGCCACTGCGCGTCACTCAGGTAGCCGTACGGCTTGTAGACGGTGCGGAAGTACTGTTCCAGCTCGCTCATGGTGTGGAACGCGGCCGGGTTGCCCGCGTAGCTGCGGATGCGCTGCACCGCCGCGTCGGCCAGCTTGGGGCCGATGTCGTTGAGCACCAACCGCTCGATGCGCCCGTGCAGCGGGCCGGCGGCGCACACCATGCCGATGGCGCCGCCCATGGAGGTGCCGACCCAGTGGAAGCGTTTGATGACGAGCTGGTCCACCAACGCGGTGGCGATGCGCGAATAGAAGTCCAGGCAGTACTCGGCTTCGGGCTCGGGGCTCCATTCCGAGAGGCCGCGCCCGATCGTGTCGGGGCAGATCACGCGCCAGCCCTGCGCGCTGAGGTGCGCGGCCAGCGGGTCCATGTCGCGTCCGGTGCGGGCCAGGCCGTGCCAGGCGACCACCGTCTGACCGTTGGGCGTCTCGGGCGCCCAGTCCATGAAGTGGATTTCGCGGCCTGCGCAGGTGAGGTAGCGCGAGCGCGGGGTCACGGCGGTGGCCGCGGGCGCGAGGGTGGTGGCGGTGTTCATGGCCGGCCTCCTTTCAGGCGCGCGAGCGAGGCCCGCTCTCGCAGCTTGCCCACGATACCCGTGGGGAAGTAATACACCGACAGGACGAAGAGCACACCCAGCCAGAGCAGCCAGCGGTCGGGCGTGAGCAGCGCGGGCAACAGCGGCAGGCCTTCGGTGGCGCTGCCGGCCATGCGCAGCAGGTCCTGCAGGTAACTTTGCGCCACCACGAAAAGCACGCTGCCGATGAAGGCGCCGTAGAGCGTGCCCATGCCGCCGATGACGACGATGAGCAGGATGTCCAGCATGATCTCGAACGAGAGCGAGGTGTCCGGTCCGTTGTAGCGCAGCCAGAGCGCAAGCAGGCAGCCCGCGAGGGTGGCGAAGGAGGCGGAGAGCACGTTGGACAGCGTGCGGTAGACGACGGTGCGGTAGCCCAGGGCCTCGGCACGGAAGTCGTTCTCGCGGATGGCCTGCAGCACGCGGCCGAAGGGCGAGTTCACGATGCGCAGGATGGTGAGGAAGATCGCGGTGACGGCCAGGAAGATCAGGTAATAGGTGATCAGCCGGCCGTTCAGATCGACCTCGCCCAGCGGCGTCTGCAGCGGCTCTTCGGTCAGCGTGAAGCCGGGCGAGAGCAGCTCGGGCACGCGGAAGGTCAGGCCGTCTTCACCACCGGTGAAATCCGACAGCTGCGAGGCCAGCGTGAGAAAGGCCGAGGCCACCGCGAGCGTGATCATGGCGAAGAAGATCGCGCGCACCCGCAGCGAGAACAGGCCGATGAGCAGCGAGAGCACCAGCGAGACCAGCAGCGCGCAGAGCACACCCAGTGCAATGGCGCCCCAGGACGGTGACTCCGCCGCGTTGAGCGCGATGGCCACGCCGTAGGCCCCGATGCCGAAGAACATGGTGTGCGCGAAGCTCACGATGCCGGTGTAGCCCAGCAGCAGGTCGAAGCTGGCCACCAGCGCCACGAAGATCAGCACCTTGGCGGCCACGTTGAGCGCCTTCACGCCCGGGAACAGGAAGGGCGCGAAGGCCAGGCCCAGGAAGAGCACGATCAGCAAGGCGACCAGCCAGCGGCTGCGCGGCAGGTCGTTGGAGAGGAGACGGGACAACATGCTTCGGCTCCTTCTTATCGGTTCGTGACCGGGTACACGCCCTGGGGCCGCCACAGCAGGATGGCGACCATGAGCGCGATGTTGGAGAACAGCGCGACCTTGGGTGCCAGGAAGCCGGTGTAGTTGGCCATCAGCCCCACCAGCAGCGCGCCGATGAGCGCGCCCAGCGTGGAGCCCAGGCCGCCGATGATGATGACGATGAAGATCAGCACGTTGACCTGCGCGCCCATCTGCGGCAGCACGGTCTGCTGGTACAGGCCCCACATCACGCCGCCCAGGCCGGCCAGCGCACTGCCCACCACGAACACGCCGATGAAGAGCTGCCGGATGCGGTAGCCGAGGGACTCGACCATCTCGCGGTCCTGCACACCGGCGCGCACCAGCAGGCCGACCTTGGTGCGGTTGAGCGTCCACACCATGGCCGCGAACACGGCCGCGCCCACCAGCACGGCGAGCAGGCGGTACTTCTCCACCGCGGCATCGCCGAAGATGAAGGAGCCGCGCAGGCTCTCGGGCAGCGGCAGCGCGATCTGCTCCGGGCCCCAGATGACCTTGATCATCTCCTCGCCGATGATCATGCCGCCCATGGTGATGAGGATCTGCTTGAGGTGCATGCCGTACACCGGGCGGATGATGAGCCGCTCGAACACCCAGCCCAGCGCGCCGGCCACGGCCATGGCCACCAGCATGGCGGGCAGCAAGGCCACGAGGTTGAGCCAGAGGCTGTTGGCCGTGGTGTAGCTGCCCATGCTGGCCAGCACGGTGGTGGCCACGAAAGCGCCCAGCGCGATGAACACGCCGTGGCCGAAGTTGAGCACGTCCATGAGGCCGAAGACCAGCGTGAGGCCGGAGGCGATGATGAAGACGATCATGCCCATGGCCAGGCCGGCCACGGTGAGCGTGATCCAGGTGGACGGGCTGCCCACGGCGGGCAGCGCGAGCAGCGCCAGCGCGGGCACCAGGGCCAGCGGCTTCCAGTCGAAGTCGGCGTTGAGTTTCATTGGTGTGCTCCGAGGGACAGGCCCAGCAGCTTGGATTGCAGCGATTCGTCGGCCGCGAGTTCGGCCATGGAGCCGCTGTGCACGACGCGGCCGTCGTCCATCACGGCCACGGTGTCGCCGAGCTGGCGCGCGAAGTTGAAGTTCTGCTCGACAAGCAGGATGGTGGTCTTGGCGGCCTTGAGTTCGCGGAAGGCCGCGATCATGTTCTGGATGATCGCGGGCGCCAGGCCTTTGCTGGGCTCGTCGATCAGCAGCAGCTTGCGCGGCTCGACGATGGCGCGCGAGACGGCGAGCATCTGCTTCTGCCCGCCGCTCAACTTGCCGGCCGGGTGCAGCCAGAATTTCTTCATGGCCGGGAACAGGCCGAAGATCCATTCGAGGCGGTTGGTGTCGATGTCGTCCAGGCTGCGCGCGCCGCGCGCGGCCAGCAGCATGTTCTCGCGCACCGAGAGGTCCGCGAAGATGCCCATGCTCTCGGGCACGTAGGCCACGCCGCTGCGCGCGATGTCGGGCGTGGGGCGCTGGGTGATGTCCTGGCCGTCGAGCGTCACCGTGCCCTGGCTGGCGTGCCACAGGCCCATGATGGTGCGCAGCGTGGTGGTCTTGCCCGCGCCGTTGCGGCCCAGCAGCATGGTGAGCTGGTTGGCCGGCACGGCGAGGTCCACGCCGTGGAGGATGTGGTACGCGCCGATGTGGGTGTGAACCCCTTTCAGCGTCAACAGGTCCTGGCTCATGCGCTCACCTCTTCTTCCGGGTTGATGCCAAGGTAGGCCTGCTGCACCACGGGCGAGGCAATCACGGTGGCGGGTTCGCCATCGGCCACGAGCTCACCGTTGTGCAGCACGATGATGCGGTCCGAGAGTTCGCGCACCACGTCCATCTTGTGTTCGACCAGCAGGATGGTCTTGCGCTTGTCTTCCTTGAGCTTGCGGATGAGGTTCAGGATCACGGGCACCTCGTCCACGCTCATGCCGGCCGTGGGTTCATCGAACATGAAGACCTGCGGCTCCAGTGCCATGAGGATGCCGACCTCCAGCTTGCGCTGGTCGCCGTGCGGCAGGCTGGAGGCGAGCGCGTCGCGCTTGTCGGCCAGCGCCACGGTTTCCAGCACCTCGTCGGCGCGCTGCAGCAGGTCGCGCCGGTCGCTCCAGATGCGCCACAGGTTCAGCCCCGCGCCCGCCCTCGCCTGCACCGCCAGCCGCACGTTCTCCTGCACCGTGAGGTTGGGGAACAGGTTGGTCAGCTGGAACGCCCGGCCCAGCCCGGCCTGCGCGCGCGCCGGCGCGCCCAGCGCCGAGATGTCCTTGCCACCGAGCCGCACACGGCCCGCGCTGGCCCTGATCTGGCCCGAGATGAGGTTGAAGTAGGTCGTCTTGCCCGCGCCGTTGGGGCCGACGATGGCGGTGAGCGTGCCCGGTGCGAACGCGCACGAGACGGCATTCACCGCCACGTGCCCGCCGAAGCGGACCGTGAGGTCTTGGGTTTCAAGCATGAAGGGACTCTCCGCAGAAGGCAGCGGTATGCCGTGAGCCGCAAGTGCGGCGAACTTCCAGAAACACCGCGGAACCGGCTTTGCCGGGCCGCAGGTGTTGTCCCCCTTTTCAAGGGGGAAGCCGCGTCAGCGGCGCAGGGGGTTACCGGCCATTCCGAATAGGAATGGCAAGGTCCCCGGGTTTGATCTCGCGCACCAGCTCGGGCACACCCCAGGCAAACGCCGGGTCGGCCTTGATCTTGAAGTGGTACATGCTCTGCATGGCCTGGTGGTCTTCCTTGCGGAAGGTCATCGTGCCCTTGGGCGTGTCGAAGCTCATGCCTTCCATGGTCTTGATGAGCGTGTCGGTCTTGGTGTCGCCGTTGGTCTTCTTCAGCGCGGTCACCACGGCCATCGCGGCCGAGAAACCACCGGCGGTGAAGAAGTCCGGCGGCGTCTTGAACTGCTTGTAGTGCTCGGCCACCATCGCGTCGTTCACCGGGTTCTTGGGGATGCCGAAGTAGTAGTACAGCGCGCCCTCCATGCCCGGGAACTGCTTGTAGGCCACCATCGCGGGCAGGATGTTGCCGCCGGTGGCGAGCTTGATGCCGTAGCGCTTGTCCAGCTCCATCTCGGCGATCTTGCCGAAGGGCGTGGGCGCGCCCGACCAGCCCACCGAGATGTACTTGGTGCCCGGCTGGTCCTTGAGCTTGTCGACGATGCGCAGCAGGCCGGCGGTGAAGTCCGTCGTGCCCACAGGCAGGTATTCCTCGTGAACGATCTTGGCCTTCTTGGTGAAGTCCTTGGCGGCCTTCACGCCGTCGCGGCCGAAGGCGTTGTCGTTGGCCAGCATGGCGATCACGTTGCCCGGCTGGTCCAGCGCCACGGCGTTGGCGGCGGCGTCCTGGCTGCTGTTGCGGCCGGTGCGGAAGATGTACTTGTTCCACTTGTCGCCGGTGATCGAGTCGGCCACGGCGGGCTCGACCAGCAGGATCTTCTTGTACTCCTCGGCCACGGGCAGCATGGCCAGGGCCACGGGCGAAGCGGTCGGGCCGATGGCCAGATCCACCTTGTCGTCGGCGTAGGCGGCGGCCAGCAGGCTCTTGCCCACATCGGGCTTGCCCTGATCGTCCTTCTCGATCACGACGATCTTCTTGCCACCCACCATCATGGTGCCGCCGGTGGCGTAGCTCAGGCCCATCATCAGGCCGGCCTGGGTCTGCTTGGCATAGGCCTCGAGCGGGCCGGTCTTGCTGTGGATGTGGGCGATGCGGATCTCGCCCTTGTTGGCCTGGGCCGAAACGAGCGAGGTGCCGAGCGCCGCAGAGCAGGCGAGCGCGATGACCGCCAGGCGGCGGGTGGTGTGAGTCATGTCTTGTCTCCTGGTTGGAAGGATCGTGACAGCGCGGTGCGCCGTGTCTTCCTTATCGCAGACTTCGTGCCAGCGGTACAGGCCTTTGATTTCAAAGGGTTTTGTTCAGACCGCCCTGGCGATTGTCCATATTTCAGACAATCCCGAATCGTGAAATTGTCTGAAATTCAGACAATCGTCTGAATTTCAGACGCATCGCCCAAGGCCGCCAAACGGTCGTACAGACTGGCGCGCGAGATGCCGAGCAGCTTCGCGGCTGCGGTGCGGTTCCCACCGGTGCGGGCCAGGGCCTGCGCGATCGCGCGCTGCTCCAGCTCGGCGATCTGCTCGGGCAGCGGGCGCAGTTCGTCGCCCTCTTCCATCGCACGCGCGACGGCCTTCGGCAACGTGGCCGCCGGCGCAAGGGCGGGCAGGCCGGCTTCTTGCAGCACCGCCCCCACCTGCGCGGCGGCGATGTGGTGCGAGTCGCTGCGCAGCGCAAGCTGTTCCAGCACGTTGCGCAGTTCACGGATGTTGCCGCGCCAGGGCTGTGCGGCCAGCAGGGCCTGGGCGTCGGCGGTCAGCTCCAGCTGCGCGCCGCCGCCACGCGCGGCGATGTCTTCGCACAGGGCCTCGATCAGCAGCGCGATGTCGTCCTGCCGCTCGCGCAGCGGCGGCACGCGGATGGGCAACACGTTGAGGCGGTAGTAGAGGTCTTCCCTGAAGCTGCCTTCGCGCACCATCTGCTGCAGGTCGCGCGAGGTGGCGGCGACCACGCGCACGTCGAAGCGCACCAGCTTGTTCGAACCCAGCGGCTCGATCTCGCCTTCCTGCAGCGCGCGCAGCAGCTTGACCTGAACCGACATCGGCATGTCGCCGAGTTCGTCCAGGAACAGCGTGCCGCCATCGGCCAGCTTGAACTTGCCGTCGCGCCCTTTCTTGTCGGCGCCGGTGTAGGCCCCGGGGGCCACGCCGAAGAACTCGGCTTCGAGCAGCGTGTCGGGCACGGCCGCCATGTTCACGCTCACGAACGAGCGGCCCGCGCGCGGCGAGGCCGCGTGGATGGCGTGCGCGAGCAACTCCTTGCCGGTGCCGGTCTCGCCCAGCAACAGCACCGGGCTGGCCGACTGCGCGGCGCGCCGGGCCTGGCGCTTGACCTCCAGCGCGGCGGCGCTGCTGCCCACGAAGCTGGCGAAGGTGTACTTGCTGCGGCGCTGGCTCGCGAGTTCGCGCCGGGCTTCGCTCAGGTCCTGCTCCAGCCGCGCGAACTTGCTGATGAGGGGTTGCAGCGTGGTCTCGGGGTGGTCGAACAGCACGATGCCCAGCACCCCGATCACCTCCCCCGCGTCGTCGCGCAGCGGGATGCGGCTCACCACGAAGGTGCCGGCGCGGTTGGTCAGCAGGTCGATGAGGATGGGCTTGCCGGTGGCCAGCACCTGGTGCATCTGCGTGTTCTGCACCACGCGCGAGACCGGGTGGCCGACGAAGTCTTCCTCGCGCTCGAAGCCCAGCGCGGGCAGGAAGCGGCGGTACTGGTCGTTGATCCAGACCACGCGCGCGTCGCGGTCCACCAGCATCATGCCCTCGCTGGCGTTGGCGAACAGATCGAACATCGACCTCGCGGCGAGTTCGAGGATGCTTTGCGCGTCACGCGGCAGGCGGTTGTCCCGGGTCATGGCGGGATGGTAACCCTGCACTTCTCCGCGCCTGCGCTGTCATTGAAGAGTAATAAGTAAGAACTACGATTCGCCGCGATGACGCACATGGTTCTTTCCTCTGTCCTTGGTTTTCCGACCCGCCCGCCCTCTTCCCGTAGCGAAATGAATGGGCCGACGGGCAGCCCACGCCACCACGGCCACGCGCACGCAGACGTGTGGGTGTTCAGGGACACCCCACTCGCCTCCACGGACCCGGGGCACCTGGAGGGGGCGGTGACAGCCCGACGGCTGCACTCCCAACTCGATGCCGTGTGCGGCATGGCCTACCTCACCCGTGCGCCGCAAGGCGTGGCCTCGGGGTTGAGCAAGGCGCCCCTGGAAAAAACCGGGCACGAGAACAGCGCACCGATCGGGGATGGTTTTCCTTTGGAAGCGCTGGGCGCCTTCCAGGCCCTCCAGGGTGCGGGCGGTGCCATCGAAACGGGCGCGGCGATCAAAAACCTGTCCAACACCTGCCAGGCTTTGTCGCACCGACAGGCGACCCACGCCGCATTCGCACAGGGCCAACTGGCGCTGGACGAGGCCCACCGCCGGTGGGCGCATTCAGAGGCACATCCCTCTCAGGCGCGGCGACTGTGCGACGCCGCCAAGAAGGCCTGGCAGGCGCGCGCCTCCAAGGTGCAGCTGGAGACGGCCATGCGGCACGCGCCGGAGCAGATCGTGGATGTGGTTCGCTACACCGTCGTGTCGTGGACATCGCGCCTGTTTTCCGCCCTGAAGCTGGCCTTCAAGGCCAGTGCGTGGCTCTCGTTGGCCGCCAGCATCGTCGGCATCGTGGGCTCGGCGCTTCAAGCCTTGGCGGGCATCTTCAAATGGCATTCGTCGAGCAAGCTGGTCGAACAGGCCAAGCGCGCGCTGCGCTTGATCGAAAGCGGCTCACCCGCCGCCAGCCCGACATCGCTGCAAGCCCATGTGATCCGACACGCCCGCAGCCAACGCAAGGACGCGCTGCAACAAGCCCGAGACAAGCGGACCAAGGCAAGGATAGAAACCATCACCGGCATCGCGGCCACCCTCTTCAGCGCCTTGGCATTCCTCTTCCCCCCGCTGGCGTTCATCGCCATCGCCACAGGCCTGGCCTATGCCGGCTACCGGGTGTACCGAGGCATCCGATCGTTTTTCTCGACGCGCGAACTGAACCGGCGGGAGACGGCCTGGCGCGTCGACTTCCATTCCCCCGCGTTCGTCGAGACCTTGAACCGCTCTGCCCGCTCGGAGGGATGGACGGCCGCCAAGCTGAACATGGCGGCGGAAAACCCCTGCTACGCCATCCATTGCCTGATCGAACGGATTCAGCAGGATGACGCGGCATGGCTGCACGGTCTGCTGGAGCAACTCGGTGTCTCGCGGTCGGATCGAGACGCCGTCTTCTTGCTGGCCCAGACCCATGACGTGCCGCAGGCCAGCCACGGCCTGGAGAGGATGCTCTTCGGGGGCGAGTGGTCCCCTTCCGAGCGAACGGGCACCGCCTGAGGTCACGCCACCTGAGGCATCACAGCGTCACGGCCCTGGGCTCATCGAAACTCAGGTACATCCACGTCCCATCGTTGTCGCCCCGGTAGGCTCCGGCGGCCCCGTCGTGCTGCGCGGCCATGGCGGCGAATTGCCAGGCCTCATCCTGCGAGCAGTTCACGACGCGCGTGACCCACCGATCAAAGCCGAGGGTGCGCACCTGCTGTGCGGCCCGTTGCAAGGCGTCGGGCACCGAAGGGTGCTCCCAACCCCAGGTGAAGCGGCTCTCCTTCGTGCAGTAGACCCCCACCACCTGCGCGGCGGCCTGCATCACGCGACCGTCCGCGAAACTCCAGCGCAACCAGCCTTCTTCCATGTCGAGGTGCCATTGGGTTTCGCTGCCCAGGCCCCATGCCTGGCGGTGCTTCGTCGTCTGCTGCTCCAGCCAGGTCATGGCGGTGACGAGCCATTGGTCTTCGAAGGATTGGTGAGCGGACAGCGCCGCGGCCATCCTGTCCCAGGCCTGAGGCAGTCTCTCGGCGACAGACAAGGCTTCGCCTGGCGTGGATGCGGCTTCGTGGCCCTTGGGCTGGTGGCAGTCGAACTCGATGTTGAACCTGCCGTCGGGATACAGCGTGAAGGTCAGGCCCCACATGCGCTCCCCGGTGGTGCTCAAAAGATCGTCGCGCAGGAACAGCACGGCGTCTTCGGGTGCCGTGAAAGCCCCAGTCCCCACGAGCCTTTTTCTTTCGATCTGGTTCTCGTGAACCAGATAGATGCTGATTCGGGCCATCTTGTTCAGGATGACCGCATGGCAAGTGACCGAGTCCCACGGCCGCCCACGAATGAAGGCGAGACAGGCGTCTTTCAATTCTTGATGCGCCTGTTCAACAGATCTGGAAGTGTTCATTGCAGAAACCCGAACCTCACGAAGTTGGCATGACTCAACGGGCGAAGACGGGCTCGCCGCCCCACGCTTTTCATGGGCGGCCATGCTGTCTTGGGGGAAAAGCGGCGTCCAACGCCTGTCAAGGCTGACAGGCTTGACGACTCGGGAGGACTTTGACCTCAGGGCCGGACGCGCTTCGTTGCCGCCATCCGGCTTTTCATTCCAGATACCTGCACCTGACTCCTGCGCGGGCAGGAATCGTGGTGGGCCTGCCGGGAAACTGGGTGCCTGCCGCGTTGTATGCAGGTGACAACCCAGGTCTTCCAGGCCAGGGATTCCCCCTAGCCGAGAGTCGGTTTCGGATCGAGGCTAGGCCCCCGCAGGCCCTTTGAGCCGTGCCAACAGGCGCGGCAACACCAGCACCACGAGCACCACGGCCAGCAGCGTGGCCGACATGGGGCGCTGCAGGAACACCATGAAGCTGCCTTCCCCGATGGACAGGGCGTTGCGCATCTGCGCTTCGGCCATCGGGCCGAGGATGAGGCCCACGATCACGGGAGCGGTGGGGAAGTCGTAGCGGCGCATCACCACACCGAGCAGGCCCAGGCCGTACATGAGGAAAAGGTCGAACGCGCTCTGGCGCATGCCGTACACGCCCACGGTGGCGAAGATCAGGATGCCGGCGTAGAGCTGCGGGCGCGGAATCTTCAGCAGCTTGACCCACAGGCCCACCATGGGCAGGTTGAGCACCAGCAGCATGACGTTGCCGATGTAGAGCGAGGCAATCAGCGCCCACACGAGCGCGGACGAGGTCTGGAACAGCTGCGGGCCGGCGTTGATGCCGTAGTTCTGCAGCGCGCTCAGCAGGATGGCGGCGGTCACCGAGGTCGGAATGCCCAGCGTGAGCAGCGGCACCAGCGTGCCGGTGACGGCCGCGTTGTTCGCGGCCTCGGGCCCTGCCACGCCTTCGATGGCGCCGACGGTGCCGAAGTCGGCCTTGTGCTCGGGTGCGGCCAGTTTGCGCTCGGTGGCGTAGCTCAGGAAGGTGGGGATTTCGGTGCCGCCAGCGGGGATGGTGCCGAAGGGAAAACCGATGGCCGTGCCGCGCAACCAGGCGGGCCAGGAGCGGCGCCATTCGCTGCGCGTCATGTGGGCCTTGTTCATCTTGTTCATGCTGGCTTCGCTGCGGCCTTCGTAGAGCGCGTTGTAGAGCGCTTCGGCCACGGCGAACAGGCCCACGGCGACCAGCACCACCTCGATGCCGTCCATGAACTCCAGGATGCCGCCGGTGTAACGCACCTGCGCGGTGATCTGGTCGATGCCGATGAGGCCCAGCGCCAGACCGAAGAACAGCGCGGTGAGGCCGCGCAAGGTGCTCTGGCCGAGCACCGCGCTCACGGTCGTGAAGGCCAGCAGCATCAGGCAGAAATACTCGGGCGGGCCGAGCTTCACGGCGAATTCGGCCAGCATGGGCGCGAACAGCGTCACCAGGATGGTGGCGATGGTGCCGGCCACGAAGGAGCCGATGGCGGCGGTGGCCAGGGCCGCGCCTGCGCGCCCGCTCTTGGCCATCTTGAAGCCTTCGAGCGCGGTGACCATGGTGCCGGTCTCGCCCGGCGTGTTGAGCAGGATGGAGGTGGTGGAGCCCCCGTACATGGCGCCGTAGTAGATGCCGGCGAAGAAGATCATGGAGGCCGTGGGTTCGACCTGGCCGGTGATGGGCAGCAGCATGGCGACCGTCACGGCCGGGCCCAGGCCGGGCAGCACGCCGATGGCGGTGCCCAGGGCACAGCCCGCGAAGGCCCACAGCAGGTTGATGGGGGTGCCGGCGGTGGCGAAGCCCGCGAGCAGTTGGTTGAGGGTGTCCATCATGTCGGTTCCGCCTTCGGGTTCAGATCCAGCCGCTGGCGGTGACGCCGGGCAGGTTCACGGCCAGCAGCTTGGTGAACAGCCAGTACACGGGCGCCGCGATGACGATGCCGGTGACCGCGTCCTTCACGGTCTGGCGCAGGTCGCCGATGGGCTTGCCCTCGCTGGCGCGCAGACCGCGCACGGCCAGCGCGAAGCACAGCGCACAGCTCAGGATGAAACCGATGGTGGTGATGAGTGCCGCGTTGAGCAGCACGCCGGCCGAGACCCAGGCCAGCGCGCGCCAGTCGCCGCGCGCCGCGCCCGAAGGCTCCTCCATGTGCCGGTAGCCGCCGGTGCGCACCTCCCAGATGAGCATCACGCCGCAGATGGCGAGCGCCGCGCTCACCACCCAGGGCAGAAAGTCGGGGCCGACGCCGGCGTAACCCGCGTCGGAAGGAATCGCTGCCGCGCCATAGGCAAGCACGGCGGCCACGATCAGTGCGCCGATGCCCATGGCCAGTTGGCCGGGGCGGTGGTCGGGCGCGGCGGCGGCCTGGGGAGTGGGGTTCATGACGGGTCCTTATCAAAACGAATCACCCTGGTGCGCGAACACACCAGGGTGAGGGCATGGCGCTCCCGGCGGGAGCGCACCGAGAAGGCAGGCTCAGACCATGCCGGCACGCACCATGGTCGCGCGCAAGGAGGAGAAGTCCTTGTCGACGAACTCGTCGAAAGCCTTGCCGGTCAGCAGCGCGGGCGTCCAGTTGTTTTTCTCGACGGCGGCCGCCCACGACTTGCTCTGCGTGGCCTTGACGATCATGGCGGTGAGCGCGTCGCGCTGGGCCTGGGTGATGCCGGCCGCGCCGTAGACACCGCGCCAGTTGCCGATCTCCACGTCGATGCCCTGCTCTTTCAGCGTGGGCACATCGATGCCCTTGACGCGCTGGGCCGAGGTGATGGCGATGGCGCGCATCTTGCCGCTCTCGATGTACTGCTGGAATTCGCTGTAGCCGCTGCCGCCCACGGTGACGTTGCCACCCAGGATGGCGGCCGTGGCCTCGCCACCGCCCCGGAACGGCACGTAGTTGATCTTGGATGCGGGCACGCCCACCAGCTGCGCGATCTGCGCCGCGGCGATGTGCTCGGTGGCGCCGCGCGAACCGCCGCCCCACTTGATGCTGCCCGGGTCCTTCTTGAGCTGCTCGACCACGTCCTTCATGGTCTTGAACGGCGAGTTGGAAGGCAGCACGAACACGTTGTACTCGGTGCTCAGACGCGCAATGGGCGTGAGCTGCGTGATGGACACCGGCGGCTTGCCGGTGATGATGCCGCCGAGCATGACGGCGCCCATGACCATCAGCGCGTTCGGGTCGCCCTTGCTCGCGTTGTAGAACTGGGCCAGGCCGATGGCACCGGCCGCACCGCCCTTGTTCTCGTAGGTCACCGAGGCGGCCACGCCGGCATCGCGCATGGCGTCGCCCAGCGCGCGGCCGGTGCCGTCCCAGCCACCGCCGGGGTTGGCGGGGATCATCATCTTGATGTTGGCACTGGCCCACGCGGCGTTGGGCAGCGCGCCGGCGGCGGCGAGGGCCGCAAGGGATTTGAGGAAGGTGTCGCGACGCATGGCTTGTCTCCTAGGGAATGGCTGAACCGATGTGCGTATCTTCTGCCCGCACGCTGTCAGTTCGCTGTCCTTCTGATTGGGGGAAACCCTAGGAGACAGACCGGCGCCGCGCGGGCTCAGAAGCGGTGGCGAATGCCCACCTGAATGCCGTTGGAGCTCGAACCGGCCACCGGGCTGTTGAAGCCGAGCGCCGCCGCCGTGTCGTTGGAGACGGCGGTAAGGTGACCATAGAGCGCCGTGCGCTTGGACAGGTTGTGGGTGGCCTGCAGGGTGTAGATCTTCGCGTCGTCGCTGGCCGCGGCGGCCGAGCCGTTGACGTTCTTGGCCTGCGCCGCGCCCACCGACACCGTGGTCTCGCCGAACTTGAAGGCCGCCGCCAGGCCGAACAGCTTGAGCTTCTCCACGGCCTTGTCTTCCACGTCGTAGTAGCCGGTGAGCTTGACCGGGCCGAAGTCGTACGCCCCCACGAACAGCAGCGCGTCCTTGCCCTGCTTGCCGGCCAGCACGCCGTCGGCATCGGCCACCTGCATCAGCGACAGGCCCAGCGTCCAGGGGCCTTGCGCGTAGAGCGCGTGCGCGCTGACCTGTTTGCCGAAGTCCGCGCTGGCGTTGTTGCTGGCGCGCTCCTCACCCAGGCTGTACTGCAGCTGGAACACGGTGCTGGCCACGGTGGGCGACACGTAGGTGATGGCGTTGTCCACACGGTTGTAGTCCCCGTTGCCGATGATGGGCACCACGCTCACCACGTCGTAGACCTTGGTGCCGATGATGCTGGCGATGTCGTCCATCGGCGTGTACTGGCGGCCCAGGCGCACCGTGCCCCAGTTGCCGCCCAGACCCACATAGCCCTGGCGCCCGAACAGCCGGCCACCCTGGCCGAGCGTGCCCACGTCGGCGTTGAAGCCGGACTCCAGCAGGAAGGTGGCCTTGAGCCCGCCGCCCAGGTCCTCCGTGCCGCGCAGGCCCCAGCGCGAACCCTGCTGCTGCCCCGAGGTCACGCGCGTGACCGAGGTGGCGCCCTTGACGCGCTCAAGCGCCACGTCCACCACACCGTACAGCGTCACGGACGACTGCGCGCTCGCGTAACCGCTGACCAGACCCAGTGCCGCCAAGGCGATGGCATGTTTTTTCATGATGACTTTCAGAAGTGAATGGGAGAGGCCATGCTCGTTTTGGTGGCTGTCAGTTCGCTGTCCAACCGATCGGGACAAACCCTAGGCCGGGCGCGGACGCGGACCGGCGGGCGTTCACCCCACGCCCATAATCGGAGGCCATGAAGCTGCTCCTGATCGAAGACAACGCCACGATGCAGACCACCTTGCGGCGCAGCTTCGAGCGGCGCGGCATGCAGGTGCTGGGTTGCGAAGACGGCGCCCGTGCCCTGGCGCTGTGGCAGGCCAGCCTGCCCGACGCGGTGCTGCTCGACCTGAGCCTGCCGGGCGTGGACGGACTGGAGGTGTTGAGCCAGGCGCGCGCCGCCGGCCTGAGCACCCCGGTGATCGTGCTGACCGCGCGTGGCACGGTGGGCGACCGCATCCTCGGCCTGAACACGGGCGCCGACGACTACATGCCCAAGCCCTTCGACCTCGACGAACTCGAAGCCCGCGTGCGGGCCCTGGTGCGGCGCTCCAGCAACGCCGACCAGGCCGCGCGCGGGCCCGTGTGGTGCGGCATGCACGTGGAGAAGGACAGCGGCGCGGTCTACTTCGATGGCCGGCCGATGGAACTCGCCCCGCGCGAACTGGCGCTGCTGCAAGCCCTGCTCGGCAAGCCGGGCCACGCCATCGCCAAGGAGCGCCTGTTCGAGCTGGTGTTCCCGGGCGAGAGCCAGGTGCAGCCCGAGGCCATCGAGGTGGTGGCCTACCGCCTGCGCAAGAAGATCGCCCACACCGGCGCGCAACTGGTCACGCTGCGCGGCCTGGGTTATCTGCTGAAGGCCACGGCGTGAACCCCACCACCGAGACCCCACGCCCGCGCGCGGTGTCGCTGCGCCGCACACTGCTCATGGGCATCCTGCTGCCGGTGTTCGCGTTCGTGATCATCAACACCGTCGTGCTGTACCGGCAGGCCCTCGACGCCGCCGACACCGCCTACGACCGCACCCTGCTGGCCACCGCGAAGTCGCTCGGCGAACAGCTGCGGGTGACGGGCGCGGGCGACGAGGTGCGGGTCGAATCCACCCTGCTCTACTCGGCGCTCGAAGCCTTCGAGGCCGACAACCGCAGCCGCATCTTCTACCGCGTGAGCGGCCTCAAGGGCGAGATGGTCTCGGGCTTTCGCGACATGCCCGACTGGCGCCGCGACATCCCGCAGAAGAACCTCTACGCCGCCCTGGTCAACTTCTACGACGACGAATACCGCGGCGTGCCGGTGCGCATGGCGGTGCTGCTGCAACCAGTGTCCGGTGTGTACGAGCAGGGCATGGCCACCATCCAGGTGGCGGAAACGCTGGAGCTGCGCGAGACGCTGGCACGGCAGATCCTGCTCGACACGCTGTGGCGGCAGGCCGCGCTGGTGGTGGTGATTGCGCTCGTGGTGGTCTTCGTGGTGCAGCGCGCCACGCGCCCGGTGCGCGCGCTCAGCCAGGCGCTGGGCATGCGCAGCGAGAACGACCTCTCGCCGCTGTCCACCGAAGGCGCGCCGCGCGAGCTGCTGCCGCTGCTGGACGCCACCAACCAGCACATGCAACGGCTCTCGCACCTGCTGGAACACCAGAAGCGCTTCGTTCGCGACACCTCGCACCAGTTGCGCACGCCACTGGCGGTGCTCAAAACCCAGGTGCAGTCGGCGCGGCGCGGCGACGTCCCGCCCCAGCAGGCGCTGGAGGAGATCGGCCACACGGTCGAGCGCGCCACGGAGCTGGCCAACCAGATGCTGGCGCTGGCCAAGGTGGAGCAGTTGCGCCAGGATGGCAAGCCGCCGGTGATCGACTGGTCCCAGGTGGTGCGCGCGGTGGCGCTGGACCTCTCGGCGCTGATTGCGGAGCGTTCGATCGACTTCTCGATCGACACCCAGGCCGCGCCGGTGCAGGCACACGAATGGGCCTTGCGCGAACTCAGCCGCAACCTGCTGCACAACGCGATCAAGAACACACCCGCGGGCTCCAGCCTGTCGGTGGTGCTGGTGGTGGACCTGCAAACCGCGGCGCTCACCGTGCGCGACGAGGGCCCGGGCATCTCGCCCGCGCTGCGCGAACGCCTGTTCCAGCCCTTCGTCACCGACCAGCAGCATGCGCCCGGCGTGTCGGGCTCCGGCCTGGGCCTGGCGATCTGCCGGGAAATCGTGCTGTCCCTGGACGGCCGCATCGAACTCAACAACCGCACCCACCAGGGCCAGGTCATCGGGCTGGAAGCGATCGTGCGCCTGCCCCTGGCCACACCTGCCAGCCACTCATGAAACCCGACACCGACGACGCCACCGACAAGGTCCGCCTGGACAAATGGCTCTGGGCCGCGCGCTTCTACAAGACCCGAAGCCTGAGCAGCGAAGCCATCGACAAAGGCCATGTGCGGCTCAACGGCCTGCCGGTCAAACCCTCGCGCGACGTGAAACCGGGCGACACCCTGGAGCTGCGCATCGGGCCGGACACGCGCACCGTGGTCGTGAAGGGCCTGAGCGGCGTTCGCGGCCCCGCGCCGGTGGCCGCCCTGCTCTACGAAGAAACCGCGGCCTCGCTCCTGCAGCGCAGCCAGGCCGCCGAGCAGCGGCGCCTGGCGCCCGAGCCGGCCCACAGCCTGCCGATGGGCCGCCCCACCAAACGCGACCGGCGCCAGATCGAGGACCTGCGCGACGCGCCGCCGCGCGGGGAATGGAACGAGCGCTGGAGCGCGTCGCTCGACGACGGGGAATAAGGCCTAGGCCTTGCGCAGGCCCAGCCACATCACCGTGGCCACCACCACCAGGCCGCCCACCACCTGCACGGCGGCGATGGACTGCCCCAGGATCGCCCAGGCCAGCACCAGCGCGAAGATGGGTTCGATGTTCATGATGGCCGAATTGCCCACCACCCCGAGCTTGGGCAGCACGGTGAACATGATGGTGAAAGCGGTGCCGTAGAGGAAGGTCAGGCCCAGCAAGCCCCACCAGCCCGTGGGCGCGGTGGGCAGGGACAGGCCGCCCTGCGCGGTGGCCGCGATCATCGCCATCACGGCGACGATGGCCATGGTGGTGGCCGTGCGCAGCCGGCCATCGAGTTCACTGGTTTCGTGCTGCGTCAACACCAGCGCCATGCCGAAGGTGGCGGCCGCGGCCAGCGCGAACGCCACGCCCACACCGATCTGTGCCCAATGGCCCGAAGCGCCCAGGCCCGATGCCGCGCCGAACACGTCGAGCGCGAGCGCCAGACCAAGGAGCATCACCGGCATGGCCTTCAGCACGCGCGGCTGCGGCCGCTGGCCGTAGACCAGGCGCGCCCAGAGCGCCGTCCACAAGGGGTAGGTGTTGAACGCGAGCAGCGCCAGCGCCACGGGCAGGCGCGCCACGGCGGCGTACAGGCACAGGCTTTGCACACCCACCAGCAGGCCGATCGCGGGCAAGGCCTTGCGATGCCGCGCCTGAAGGCGCATGGGCACGCGGTAGACCAGCAGGATGGCCGCGACCACCAACGCCGTCACGCTGCTGCGGAAGGCCACGGCCGTGGCCACGCTCACGCCGTGGTCGAACGCGAGCCGCGCGGCGACGTGGTTGGCGCCCATCATGAATGCGATGAGCAACAGGGTAGCGAAGGCGGCGCGGCTCAGGGCCGCAGGGGAATGGGCGGAGGACGTCATGCCTCGATTGTCGGTCAGGCCTTGCTTGCTATCGCAACTGCTGGCCGAACAGGTAGGTCATGTTGACCCGCCGGGCTTCGTAGCGGTCCACGAAGCGAATGGTGTCGGTCTCGTGGAACAGCGCCGAGTTGAACAGCACCGCGCGGTTGCAGCGGTGCGGCACCGTCACGCAACCCGCCTTGTGTTGCGCCAGGAACTCGTAGATGCGGGCACTGTCTGCGTTGTACTGCTCGAAGGTCCAGTCGGCCGGCGCCGGCACGTCGTAGACCTTGAGGCCGCCGCTCTCGGGATCGAGGTTGTGTTCGCTCGGTGCGATCCAGAAGTTCAGGTTGACCTTGGCGAAGTCGGCGTGCACGTTGATGCCGCGCGTCA
This sequence comes from Hydrogenophaga sp. GW823-FHT04C09, assembly GCF_058796355.1. Taxonomy (NCBI): domain Bacteria; kingdom Pseudomonadati; phylum Pseudomonadota; class Betaproteobacteria; order Burkholderiales; family Comamonadaceae; genus Hydrogenophaga; species Hydrogenophaga sp. GW823-FHT04C09. Next base: position 625,777 of record NZ_JBXAIO010000001.1, read on the forward strand.
CGGCCGGCTCGTACTTGAAACCCCAGAGCTGGGTCAGCAGGTAGTCCTTGAACACACGCGGCATGCGCTGCTTGAGCTCGCGCGCGAGCTGCAGGTGCAGCGGGCTGTTGAAGCCCCGGTTGGCGAAGGCCCCCAGGTAGCTGTTGGCGTACTCGCCGTGCCACACGCGCGAGGCGTGGGCAAAGTCCTGAAAGGCCTTGAGCGCCGGCTCGGACAGGAAGTGGTCGATGGTCAGGATTTCGGGCGTGCCCGCAAGGTAGGCCTCTTCCAGCGCGAGCCAGTCGTTCTCCGGGTTGAGCACGTCGGGCATGGCATCGGGCATGGCATGCAGCCAGGGCGTGGCCAGAAATTCCTGCAGGCTCGACAGCTCCTTGGCCGAGGCGCGCAGCGTGCCGCCGGGCGGCCAATCTTTCGCCTGTTGCAGCAGCGCGCTGCCGGTCTTGAGAAACGGCGCCAGGCCGGGCACGGCGTGGCCGTGCGCCTGCAGCCACTGCGCCTGCTGCACATCGTGTTTGAGGCGGAAGGCACTGAGCGCCAGACCCGCGTGCCGCAAGGCCGGCGCGCGGTACACGCTCTGCAGGAACACCTCGAGGCTCCTGCGGCCGGCGGCGATGACACGGGGCGTGTCCACGCTGTCGCTGAGCACCGTGGCCGCCAGGTTGGTGTGCGCCTGGACCATGGCCGGATCCAGCGCGATGGCCTTCTCGCAACTGGCCACGGCCTCGGGGATGCGGCCCAGTTGCTTGAGCGCATTGCCGCGCTCCACCCAGGCCTGGGCGTGTTTCGGGTGCGCCTCGGTGGCGCGCTCGGCGCGGGCCAGGGCCTCGTCGTACCGGGCCAGTTCGTTGAGCGCGTTGCTGAGGTTGCACAGCACCACGGGGTTGTCGGACTCGACCGCCAGCGCCCGCTCGTAGCTGCTCAGCGCCTCCGGCTGGCGCCCCAGGCGTTGCAACACATTGCCCTGGTTGCACAGCAGCGCGGTGTGCGCCGGATGGGCCTGCAAGGCCCGTTCGAAGCAGGCCAGGGCCTCGGGCAACTGCTGCAGCTTCTTGTGCAACAGACCGAGGTTGATCGCGATGTCCGCATCGTCGGGCAGCAGCGCCCGCGCCTGCTCATACGTGGCCAGCGCCTCGGTGTCACGGCCCAGCTGCTGCAGCGTGAACGCCAGGTTGTTCAGCGCATCGGCATTCTGCGGCGAGGACTGCACGGCACGGCCGAAATAGCCCGCTGCGCGTTCAGGATGGCCGGCCTGCGACTCCAGCAGGCCCAGGTGGTACAGCACCGCGAATTCGGTCGGGAACTGCTTGAGCACGCCTTCGTACAGCGAACGGGCCGCGTCCAGCAGGCCTTGCGAGTGGTAGTGCACCGCCAGCTGCATCTGCTGGGCGGGCGCGAGGGAAGCGTTCATCGCGGCTCCTTGACGATCAAAACGGCCACGGCCGCCACGCGGCGGGACGTGAAAAAGCCCCACGGCCATGGGCGGTGGGGCTTGGTGTTCAGAAGCCCGCGTCTGGGGCGCCTGGCATAACTGGCGGAGCGAGAGGGATTCGAACCCTCGATGAGGCTCTACACCCCATACTCCCTTAGCAGGGGAGCACCTTCGGCCACTCGGTCATCGCTCCGGAAGCTGCGTATTATGCCTCAACTCGGGAGGCATTTCCCTCTGGTGGAGGGTTCAACCAGTGATGGTGTCGGCGGTCTGGTCGAGATCGAACTCGCGGTGCAGCGAACGCACGGCCAGCTCCATGTATTTCTCGTCGATGACCACCGAGGTCTTGATCTCGGAGGTGGAGATCATCTGGATGTTGATGCCCTCCACGCTCAGGCACTTGAACATGCGGCTGGCCACGCCGACGTGGCTGCGCATGCCGATGCCGACGATGCTCACCTTGCAGATGCGTGCATCGCCCACCACCTCGGCCGCACCCAGCGCGGGCACGACCTTGGTCTTGAGCAGGTCCAGCGTCTTCTGGAATTCGTTGCGGTGCACCGTGAAGCTGAAGTCGGTCTTGCCGTCCTTGCTCAGGTTCTGGATGATCACATCGACCTCGATGTTGGCATCGGCCACCGCACCCAGGATCTGGTAGGCGATGCCGGGGGTGTCGGGCACGCCGAGCACCGAAATCTTGGCTTCGTCGCGGTTGAAGGCAATGCCGGAAACGACGGCTTGTTCCATGTCTTCGTCTTCCTCAAAAGTGATCAGGGTGCCGGAGGCGGCTTCTTCATTCAGGTCGATGTCCCAGGGCGTGAAGCTGGAGAGCACGCGCAAGGGCACCTTGTACTTGCCGGCGAATTCCACCGAACGGATCTGCAGCACCTTGCTGCCCATGCTGGCCATCTCCAGCATTTCCTCGAAGCTCACGCGCTGGAGGCGACGTGCTTCGGGCACCACGCGCGGGTCGGTCGTGTACACGCCGTCCACATCGGTGTAGATCAGGCACTCGGCCGCCTTGAGCGCTGCGGCCACGGCCACGGCAGAGGTATCGCTGCCGCCACGGCCCAGCGTGGTGATGTGGCCTTCGGGGTCCACGCCCTGGAAACCGGTGACGATGACCACCTTGCTGGCGGCCAGGTCGGCGCGGATGCGCGCGTCGTCGATCGACTCGATGCGCGCCTTGGTGAAGGAGCTGTTGGTCTTGATCGGCACCTGCCAGCCGGCGTAGCTCACCGAGCCAACGCCCTCGGCCTGCAGCGCGATCGCCAGCAGGGCCGACGAGGCCTGCTCGCCGGTGGCGGCGAGCATGTCGAGTTCGCGGTTGTAGGCGCTGTCGGTCTTGCCCGGGGCCAGCTCCTTGGCCAGACCGAGCAGGCGGTTGGTTTCACCGCTCATGGCGCTGGGCACCACGACGAGCTGGTGGCCGGCACGGTGCCATTTGGCGACGCGTCGGGCCACATTGCGGATGCGCTCGGTCGACCCCATGGAGGTGCCGCCGTACTTGTGAACTATCAAGGCCATCGGGAGGGATTGGATTGGGTTGATTGCGGCCGCGCAACCGGTGTTCCACGCGGCATGCCAGGCCCCAAAGGGCCGTTCAGGGCAACCGGGAATTATATCGGCGCCACGAAACGCAGATCCCCACCCTCGCGAGTGACCGAGCCGCTGGCCACCTTGAGGCGGATGCGGTGGCCGCGCGTGGTGCAGGCCGCGATCTGATCGAGCAGTTCGTCCAGCTGGGCCGCGCTGGCCGCCACGTTCGCTTCGGCGCGCAACCAGTGGCGAAGCACGTTGGCCTGGCGATCGCGCGACAGCGACTGCAGGCTCGCGATCGCGGGAGGCGTGCCCACCTGCGCGAGATCGATGCGGGCCAGGTCGTCGAGCAGCCGCTGCCCCTGGGCGGCGTGGGCCGCGCTGCGCGCAAGCATGGGCCGAAAGCCGGGAAAACAGGCCTCCCACGCAGGCATCAGCAGCGCACGGATGCGGTTGCGCGTGAAGCGCTGGTCGGCGTTGCTGGGATCGTCCACAAAGGCGTGACCAGTGGACGCCAGCCAGGCGCGCAAGGCGGTGGACGGCACGTCGAGCAAGGGCCGGCCAAACACCTGACCATGGCGTTCGAAGCGCTCGCCCATGGCAGCCAGCCCCGGCAGGCCCGCACCGCGGCTGAGCGCGAGCAGGACGGTTTCGGCCTGGTCGTCCGCGTGCTGGCCCAGCAGCACACAGGCCGCACCGGCCTCTTCGGCCATGCGCGCCAGGGCGGTGTAACGGGCTTGGCGGGCGGCGTCTTCCGGGCTATCGCCCGGCGCATGCGCAGCCCGCACACGCTCGGCGCGCAAGACGATGCCGTGCAGAGCGCAGAACGCCTGGGCGTGGTTCTGAAAGGAGTCGGCCGCCGCCTGCAAACCGTGATTCACATGCAAGGCGATCACTTGGCCCGGCCAACGCCGATGCGCCGCAAGCAACAAGGCCGTGGAATCGGCACCGGCACTGAAGGCCACCGCCATGGGCCCGGCTGGCTGCAGGAAGCCCCAGCGCTCGCACCACGCGGCCAACGCCCGATCGCAGGGGTTGGCCGGGGTTGGCGAGGCATTCACCTCAGCGCTTGTCCTTGCTCTCGGCCTTGGTGTCGGTGAAGCGGCCGTAGCTGTTGAGGCGCGCGTAGCGCCGATCGAGCAGCTCCTTGGCCTTGAGGTCCGTCACCTGGCGCCAGGCGTCGCCCAGGGCGCGCTTGAGGAAGGCGGCCATCTGCTTGTGGTCGCGGTGCGCGCCACCCACGGGCTCGTTGACGATCTTGTCCACCAGGCCCAGCGCCTTGAGGCGGTGCGCGGTGATGCCCAGGGCATCGGCGGCATCGCTGGCGCGGTCGCTGGTCTTCCAGAGGATGGAGGCGCAACCTTCGGGGCTGATGACCGAGTACACCGAGTACTGCAGCATGAGCACCTGGTCGGCCACCGAAATGGCCAGCGCGCCGCCCGAGCCGCCTTCACCAATGATGGTGGAGATGATGGGCACTTCCAGCTGCGCCATCTCGAAGATGTTGCGGCCGATCGCTTCGGACTGGCCGCGCTCTTCGGCATCGATGCCGGGGTAGGCGCCGGGCGTGTCCACGAAGGTGAAGACCGGCAGCTTGAACTTCTCGGCCAGCTTCATGAGGCGCAGGGCCTTGCGATAGCCTTCGGGCTTGGTCATGCCGAAGTTGCGCAGGCCGCGCTCTTTCGTGTCGCGCCCCTTCTGGTGGCCCAGCACCATGCAGGGCTGGCCGTTGAAGCGCGCCAGACCGCCCACGATGCTCAGGTCGTCCGAGAAGTGCCGATCGCCATGCAACTCCTGGAAATGCGTGAAGATCTCGCGCACGTAGTCCAGCGTATAGGGGCGGTCGGCGTGGCGGGCGATCTTGGTGATCTGCCACGGCGTGAGGTTGCTGTAGATGTCCTTGGTGAGCTGCAGGCTCTTGCCAGCCAGCTGTTCAATCTCTTCGGAGATGTCCACCGCGGATTCGGTCTGCACATAACGCAGTTCTTCGATCTTGGTTTCGAGCTCGGCAATCGGTTGCTCGAAATCGAGAAAATTCTTTTTGGCCAAGGTGTGCTCCTTTGGTCTTGTTTGCCACGACGTCCCGGCGAAGCCGGTGCGCTCAGTAACTGACCGGCAGCGGATCGAGCGACCGCCAAATATACCAAGTTGCCACGCTGCAGAACGGTGCCCAGGAGTTCGCTACCTCCCGGATCTCGCTGCGGCTGACCGGTTCACCCGAAAAATACGCCAGGCTGATGCCATTCTGCAAACCAAGGTCGTCCAGGGGTAGTACGTTGGGCCGCATCAGGTGGAAGATCAGGAACATCTCGGCCGTCCATCGGCCAATGCCTCGAATGGCCACCAGCTCGGCAATGATGGCCTCGTCGTCCATGTCGGCCCATTGGCTCACGTGGACTTGGTCGTTGGCGAAGTGCAGGGCTAGGTCCACCAGGTACTCGACCTTGCGGGCCGACAGGCCGGCCGCGCGCATGTCGTCCACCTTCAGCTTGAGCACCTGGGCGGGCACCATCTTCCGGGGCAATTGCTCGAAACGGTCCCAGACCGACTGGGCCGCCTTCACCGAGATCTGCTGGCCGACGATGCTGCGCGCCAGCGTGACGAAGGCATCCCCGCGCGACTGCAGGCAGGCACCCCCATGCTGGGGGATCAGCTTCTTCATCACGCGGTCGCGCTTCATGAGATGGCGACAGGCATCCACCCAATAGCCGGGCGCCTCCGTGTTGAGCTCGGGCAGGACGGTGGTAGCCATCAGTTGCGCTCCCAGGTGGTGCCCGTGGGGCTGTCCTTGAGCACGATGCCCTGGTCCAGCAGCTGCTGCCGGATGCGATCGGCCCTAGCGAAATCCTTGGCCTGCTTGGCCGCGCTGCGTTGGGCGATCAGGTCCAGAATGGCCGCCTCGTCCAGCCCGCCTTCGGCCCCACCGCCCTGCAGGTAGGTGGCCGGGTCGGCCTGCAGCAGGCCCAGCGTGGCGCCCAGGGCGCGCAGCAGCCCGGCCAATGCCGCGTCCTTGCTCCGGTTGACTTCACCCGCCAGTTCGAACAACACGGCAACGGCCTCGGGCGTGCCGAAGTCCTCGTCCATGGCCGCGCGGAAGCGCTGAGCGTGCGGTTGGGACCAGTCGATCTGCGTCGAAGCCGCCGGCGGCACGTGCGACAGCGCGGTGTACAGGCGCTTGAGCGCACCCCGGGCGTCGTCCAGGTGGGCATCGCTGTAGTTCAACGCGCTGCGGTAGTGCGCCCGCAGGATGAAGAAGCGCACGGTCTCGGGGTCGTACTTCGCCAGCACCTCGCGGATGGTGAAGAAGTTGCCCAGGCTCTTGGACATCTTCTCGTTGTCGACCCGCACGAAGCCGTTGTGCACCCAGAAGCGCGCCAGCGGTTTGCCGGTGGCGCCTTCGCTCTGCGCGATCTCGTTCTCGTGGTGCGGGAACTGCAGGTCGGCACCACCGCCGTGGATGTCGAAGGTCTCGCCCAGGGTGCTGCAGCTCATGGCCGAGCACTCGATGTGCCAGCCCGGCCGGCCCGCGCCATAGGCGCTGTCCCACTTGGCTTCGGCTGGTTCGTCGGGTTTGGCCGATTTCCAGAGCACGAAGTCCAGCGGGTCGTTCTTGTCGCTGTCCACCGCCACGCGCTCGCCCGCGCGCAGGTCGTCGAGCGATTTGCCGGAGAGCTTGCCGTAGCCAAGGAACTTGCGCACCGCGTAGTTCACATCACCGTTGTCGGCCTGGTACGCCAGGCCCTTGCGTTGCAAGGTGTTGATCAGCGACAGCATCTGCGGCACGTACTCGGTGGCCCGGGGTTCGAGGCTGGGCGGTTCAATGCCCAGTGCGCCGATGTCCTGGTGCATGGCGGCGGTCATCTCGTCGGTCAACGCGCGCAGCGTGATGCCGCGCTCGAGCGCGCGCTTGATGATCTTGTCGTCGATGTCGGTGATGTTGCGCACGTAGGTGACGCGCAGGCCGCTGACCTTGAGCCAGCGCTGCACCACATCGAAGGCCATCATCATGCGGGCGTGGCCGATGTGGCACAGGTCGTAGATCGTCATGCCGCAGACGTACATGCGCACATGCCCAGGCTCAATGGGCTGGAAGTCCTCCAGTCGGCGCGACAAGGTGTTGTAGATTTTCAGGGTCATGGAACGGGAACGGGAACGGGATTCCGGAGGGCAGCCGGAGGGTGAAAAACGGGGCTTCCACAGGCCGTGCGTGGCACCATCCGAAGAGCGGGCCCGTCGGCGTTCCATGCGGTCTGGCGCAACCGTCGAAAGGGACCCCTCAGATACAATCCATCGGTGTCAGTATATCCAGCCCGGTGACACTCCACAGCACGCCGCCGGGCATTCGATCAACGTGTCACTGGCCCCTTCATGAGAGGGAGCCCAGGTTTGTTTTCGAGGTGCCATGTCTCGCCACGTTCCATCACACCCCCACTGCAGCGGCCCATCCTCCCCCATCATCACCAGAAACGGTTTTTCCATGCGACTGCGCCAACTGGCCCTCGTGGCCCTGACCGCCGCCAGCCTCGGCACCTCGCTGGCCTGGGCGCAAGGCGACGACTATGCCGAGGTCAACCGGCTGGTGCGCGCCGGCCAGCTCAACGAAGCCCTGGTCAAGGTGGACCAATACCTGGTGGGCAAGCCACGCGATCCGCAGATGCGTTTCCTCAAGGGTGTGATCCAGACCGAGAGCGGCAAGTCGACCGACGCAATTGCCACCTTCGCCAAGCTCACGGAAGACTACCCGGAGCTGCCCGAGCCCTACAACAACCTGGCGGTGCTGTACGCCGGCCAGAGCCAGTTCGACAAGGCCCGCGCCGCGCTCGAAATGGCGATCCGCACCAACCCGAGCTACGCCACCGCCCACGAAAACCTGGGCGACGTCTACGCCAAGCTGGCCAGCCAGGCCTACAGCAAGGCGCTGCAACTCGATTCGAACAACCCCGCTGTCGCACCCAAGCTGAGCCTGATCCGCAACCTGTTCGCGGCCGATCCGCGCGGTGCCCGCCCGGCCACCTCCGTCGCCGCCGCGCCCCCGACGGCCGCACCGGCTCCATCGGCTCCATCGGCTCCGGTGGCCACACCTCCCGCCGCGAAGCCTCCTGTCGCGGCTGCGCCGGCCCCTGCGGCCCCTGCGGCGCCCGCCGCTCCGGCAGCGCCCGCCCCGGCCGCCGCCGATGCCCAGGTTGACGTGGAAGCGGCTGTGGCAGCCTGGGCCAAGGCTTGGTCCTCGAAGAACGTGTCCGCCTACCTGGGTGCCTACGGCCCGGCGTTCACGCCACCGGGCGGCCAGTCGCGCGCCGCCTGGGAGGCCGAGCGCCGCTCGCGCATCGAACCCCGCTCGCGCATCGGCGTCGGCATCAACGACCTCAACGTCACGGTCAACGGCGACCGCGCTTCGGCGCGCTTTCGCCAGGACTACACCTCCGACAACCTGAACGTCACCAGCCGCAAGACGCTGGATCTGGTCAAAAGCGGCAACCGCTGGCTGATCGTTCGGGAATCCACGGGCTCTTGATGGTCAGTCGGCGGTTCGCGCAACGGGGCCATGCCAGCCTCACGACCGAGCTGCTGGGGCCGGGGCCGAACAACGCTCAACGCGTGACACCGAGACATCGCACGCTCGTGGTCGCCACGGCCGTGGCGGTGGCCGCCCTGCTCGCTCTGTCGCTGCACAAGCGCCAGACGGCCGACGCCAACACCGTCGCCGAGCCGGTCAGCGAGGCCCCTGCCGTCTCACTGATCAACAGCGCCCTCACCCGCGTGCAGGATGCCGTTCAGAGAACGGCCAGTCCGCCCTCCTCGGGTCTGAGGCCCGTGAGCCTCACAGGCGAACAGCTCCAGCACGTCAAACCCATGATGGGCCGGGCCGAGGCCCGTCTGATCGAGATCTACCAGCTCATCGGGAACGCGCAACACCGCGAGGCCCTGAAACAGGCCGAGAGCCTGGTGCGCGACCACCCCAATTTCCAGCTGGCCCACCTTGTGCACGGCGATCTGCTCAGCCAGCAGACCCGCCCGGTGCGCCGGCTCGGTGACGTGCCCGACACGCAGGCCTTGGCCGCGTCGGCACAGCTCAGCGCCCTGCGCGAGGAGTCGCGCCGCCGGCTGCTGGCGCTGACCGAGCGCCCGCCCGAAGGGGCCGTGCCAACGCAGTTCCTCACCCTCGCCCCCCAGAGCCGCCACGCGATCGCGATCGATGCCTCGCGCTCCCGCCTCTACCTGTTCGAAAACCTGAACCCGGCCCGTGGCAGCGCCAGCGAAGCCGATCGCGCGCCGCGCCTGAAGCTGCTGGGCGATTTCTACATCTCGGTCGGCCTCTCGGGCATCGAGAAGACCGCGGAGGGCGACAAGCGCACCCCCCTGGGCGTCTACTACATCACCAGCACCCTCAACCCGGCGGACCTGCCCGACCTGTATGGCGTGGGTGCCCTGCCGATCAACTACCCCAATGCGCTCGATGTGCAGCGCGGCAAGACCGGCAGCGGCATCTGGCTGCACGGCACGCCCACCGAGCAGTTCGTGCGCGCGCCGCAAGCGTCCGACGGCTGTGTGGTGCTGTCCAACCCCGACCTGCAGCGCCTGCTGGGCACGGTGCAGATCCGCACCACGCCGGTGGTGATCGCGCCCTCGCTGCAATGGGTGCAGCCCGAAACCCTGGCCAGCGAGCGGACGCAGTTCGAAGCCGTGCTGGAAGCCTGGCGGCAGACCCGCAGTGCGGGCCACCTCGCCGAACTCAAAACGTTTTATTCCAACCGGTTCATGAACCAGGGCCGCGATCTGGCCCAATGGTGGCCCCGCGTCGAAAGCGAGCTGCGGGCCAATGGCTCGCGCGAGCTGCAGATGAAAGACCTGTCGGTGCTGCGCTGGCGCGACCAGGACGACACCATGGTCGTCACCTTCGGTGAAGTCGCCGCAGGCCAGAGCCGGGGAGTGACCAAGCGCCAGTACTGGGTGCGCGAGCAAGACCGCTGGACCATCTTTTTTGAAGGAACGATCTGATGACACTGTCCTCTTTGCCCCTGCGCCGACGCGCGGCCCTCTGGCTCACGGCCCTGGCGGCCGGCGCCGCCCTGCTGCCTCTGGCCGCCCAGGCCCAGGCCACCGCCGCGCCCCGCGTGAAACTGGCCACATCCCAGGGCGACATCGTGGTCGAGCTGTACCCCGACAAGGCCCCGAAAACGGTGGAGAACTTCCTGCAGTACGTGCGCGACCAGCACTACGACGGCACGGTGTTCCACCGCGTGATGAGCAACTTCATGATCCAGGGCGGCGGTTTCACGCCCGACCTGCAGCAAAAGCCCACCAAGGCGCCGATTCCGCTGGAAGCCACCAACGGCCTGAAGAACGACCGCGGTGCCATCGCGATGGCACGCACCTCCAACCCCAATTCGGCCACGTCGCAGTTCTTCATCAACACCGTGAACAACCCGAACCTGAACGCCCCCAGCCCCGACGGCTACGGTTACACCGTCTTCGGCAAGGTCGTGGCGGGGCTGGATGTCGTGGACAAGATCCGCGCCGTGCCCGTCGGCGACCAGGGCATGCACCAGAACGTGCCCAAAACCCCCATCACCATCCTCAAAGCCACCCTGGAGAAATGACCATGGCCAACCCCCAAGTCGAACTGCACATTGCCGGATACGGCGTCGTCACGCTGGAACTCGACGCTGAAAAAGCACCGCTGTCCACCAGCAACTTCCTGGCCTATGTGAACAAGGGCCACTACAACAACACCGTGTTCCACCGCGTCATCCCCGGCTTCATGGTGCAAGGCGGCGGCTTCGAACCCGGCATGACCCAGAAGCCCACCGACGCCCCCATTTCCAACGAGGCCAACAACGGCCTGAAGAACGACACCTACACCGTGGCCATGGCGCGCACCAGCGACCCGCACTCGGCCACCGCGCAGTTCTTCATCAACGTGTCGAACAACGGCTTCCTGAACCACACCGCGCCCAGCGCACAGGGCTGGGGCTACGCCGTCTTCGGCAAGGTGGTCTCGGGCAGCGAGATCGTGAAGAAGATCGAGGGCACGCCCACCGGCCGCAAGGGCTTCCACGACGACGTGCCCAAGGACGACGTCGTGATCGAAAAGGCCGTCGCGCTCTGATCGCCAGGGGCGGCAACGCCCCTGCTCCGCATGACCGCCCAACCCGTCGACCGCTTCGCCGAATGCATCGCTCCCGCGAACTGGCAAGCGGTCGATGTCATTTCAGACCTGCATCTGCAGGCCGGTGAGCCCGAGACCTTCGAGGCGTGGGCCGCCTACCTGCGCCGCCCCGCGCACGAGCGCGCCGACGCGCTGTTCATCCTGGGCGATCTGTTCGAGGTGTGGGTCGGCGACGACGTGCTCTCCACCCACACATCCCCGTCGGCCGATCACGCGTTCTGGCGCGCCTGTGCCGAGGCCTTGCAGGCCTACAGCGCGCACGCACCGGTCTACTTCATGCGCGGCAACCGCGACTTCCTCCTGGGACCGGCCGGACTCGACGCCTGCGGCATGCAAGGCCTGAGCGATCCCACCGTGCTGGTCTTTCTGGACCAGCGCTGGCTGCTCAGCCATGGCGACGCCCTGTGCCTGGCCGACACCGACTACATGCGCTTTCGTGCCGAGGTGCGCGAGCCCGCCTGGCAACACCGCTTTCTGGCACAACCCCTGGCCCAACGCGAAGCGATCGCGCGCGAGCTGCGCGCCCAGAGCGAGGCGCGCAAGCGCAGCACCGGCAACGACCCCAGCCTCTGGGCCGACGTGGACACCCAGGCCGCCAAGGCCTGGCTGCGGCACGCCGAGGCCCACACGCTGATCCATGGCCACACGCACCGGCCCGCGACCCACGACCTGGGTGACGGCCTTCAACGCGTCGTGCTCAGCGACTGGGAGCTGAGCGCGCAGCCGGCCCGCGCCGAGGTGTTGCGGCTGGACGCGAAGGGCCTGCACCGCCGGCCCTTGCGACCCTGAGCCACCGCCGCCTTCCTCCTCCATGATCCACCTGCTCCAACGCTGGCTGCCCCGCGCGCTGCGCCGCCCCACCTCCATCCCGGATGCCCTTTGGCGCCAGACCGTGGCGCACCACCCCTTTCTGGCGGCACTCGATGGGCCCGAGCTGCAGCGCCTTCGCCTGCTCTGCACGCACTTCCTGATGGAGAAGGAGTTCCACGGCGCCAACGGCCTGGCCGTGACGGACGCCATGGCGCTGGCCATCGCGGCGCAGGCCTGCCTGCCGCTGCTCCACATGCATGGCGTGTCAGGCGAACCGGTGCGCGACCCGCTCAAGCTGTTGGACTGGTACGGCGACTTCGTCGGCATCGTCGTGCAACCCGGCGCCGTGGTGGCGCGGCGCAAGACCACCGACGGCGCGGGCGTGGTGCACCATTACGACGAGGTCCTGGCCGGTGAAGCCATGGACCGGGGCCCCCTCATGCTCAGCTGGGAGGACGTCGCCCACGCTGGCGAGCGCGCGCAACACGGACACAACGTGGTGATCCACGAGTTCGTGCACAAGATGGACATGCACGACATGCAGATGGGCGAAGCGCCCGACGGGGCCCCGCCCCTCCCCTCGGGCTTCCTGGGTGCGCGCCAGCGCAGCGAGGCGCGCGCGATCTGGCAACGCACCATGCAGGACAGCTTCGAGCGTTTTCGCGAAGCGGTGGCCATGGCCGAGCGCTTCGGCGGCGAGCCGCCCTGGCTGGACGACTACGCCGCGAAGGACGCGGCCGAGTTCTTCGCCGTGACCTGCGAGGCCTACTTCGTCAACCGGCCACGTTTCGAGACCGAGTTCCCCGAGCTGATGCCGCTGTACGACGGCTTCTTCCGCCCGGGGCGTTGACGCTCAACGCTTGAGGAGCGCCTTCAGCACGTTCTGCAGGCGGCGCTCTGCCGTGGCATCGAAGCTCGAGCCCAACACCGCGGCCACATCCTCCGCCCAGGTGTCGACCGGTGCGGCGGCGTGGCGGCGCGTGAGCAATTGCAGTTGCAACATGCGGCGCTCGCTCAGGTGCTCGGCCGGCGTGGGCACTTCGGCGGCCATTTCCAGGCGCAGCAAGGTTTCACCCGGCAAGGGGGCCGCCGGCTTGGACACCGCCGACGCCCACGCACCGCGCTGGGCCGTGCTCACCCGCGGGCCCAGGGCCTGCGCGGTGGGCAGTTGCTCGGCATCGCGCTGCTGCCAGGCCGTCATGAGCTGCGTGAGCACCTCGCCGTGGGCCTGGGCCGCGAGCTTGCGCAGGCTGGACTGAGCCGCCTCGATCGCCTGGCGCTGCGCGCGGAACGCCGCATCGCCCAGCCTTGGGCCGCGCGGCTCGCGCTCTTCACGCCAGGACGGTGCGCCCGGTCCACGGGCATCGCGTCCACCGCGCGCATCGGGGCGACCCGGTGCACCGTCGCGCCGCCCCTCCGGGCGATCGCCGCGGCGACCATCGCGGCCGGCCGGCTCGGCTTTCTTCATACCGGGTCGGTCGTCACCCCGCACCGCCACCAGCTTCTTCGGCGGCGCGGCGGGTTTGGCAGGTGCAGGTGCCGTCGGCGCCGAGGCCTCGGCCTCCTCGGTGGCGGAGGCCTCTTCTGCGGCATCGGCAGGCGCCGCTTCGGCAGCGGATGCGGCTGGCTCGACGGATGCCGGCGCGGCCACAGTTGCTGGCGCAGGCGCGGGGGCCTGACCCGCCAGGGCCGCTTCCAGCTCGTTCATGGCCGCGCGGATGCGCTGCGCGTCGCCACTGGCGCTCGCCGCTTCCAGCGCGCGCGAGGCGTCAAGCACGCGCTGGTCGTGTGCGTTCAGGGCCGTGGCGGCCTTCTCACGCTCGGTGCTCTTGCGGGCGAAGGCCTCGTCGATCGGCTGGCGGAAGGCTTCCCACAGTTTCTGTTCGTGCTTGCGCTCCAGCGGCACGGCATGGGCTTCGGCCTGCCAACGTTGCTGCAGGGCCTTGACCGCATCGATGCGCAGCATGGGCGCCGCGCCCAGGGCGGTGGCTTCTTCGATCAGCGCCTTGCGCCGGGCGGTGCTCTCGGCCTGCGCCGTCTCCAGGCGCTCGTGCGCCTTGTGCATGGCGTCTTTCCAGACCGGCTGGATGTCGGCAAACGCCTTCTCGCTCAGGTGGCCGGCTTCGCGCCAGCGCTCGGAGAACGCATGCAGTTCACGCACCTGGGCTTTCCAGTCGCTGCTGTCGGCGTGCGCCAGCGTCCAGGCCTTGAGTTCTTCGATGATGGCCAGGCGCTGCGCCTTGTGCGCCTCGCTCTGCTGGCGCACCTGCGCCAGCCAGGTCTCGACCACCTTGTGCGCCTCGGTGCAGGCTTCGTCGAAGCGCTTCCACAGCGCATGGTTGGGTTGGCCGCCCTGGTCGGTGGTCTTCCACTGGTCGCGCAGGCTGCGCAGGGTTTCCTGCATCTTGCGCCCGCCCAGGCGTTGGCCCTCGGGGGCTTGCAGCAAGGCCTCTGCCTTGGCCACGAGTTCTTCGCGCAGCTGGTCGGCGCGCCAACGCTGCCAGCCTTCGAGTTCACCGGCCTGCCCCAAAGCCGCCTGGGCGCGCGCATCGAGCGCGGCCGGGACCAGCCGGCCATGGCTCTTGAGCAGGCCGCGCACGTCGGCCGCCGCCTTGGGCGTGGCCTTGCCGTGCCCTTCGGCGAGCTCGCGCTCGAGCACGCTCAGCGCCTGTTCGAGTTCGGCCGCCACGCGGGCGCGTTTTTCCTGCTGGGCCTGCGTGTCCTGCGGTGCCTTGTCGGCCAGGGCGCTCACGTCCTGGCCCCGCGCGGCGCGCAGCTCGTCGGCCCACACGGGCACGGCGGGCAATGGCGCCTGGGGGTTGGCATCGGCCGCCACGGTCTGTGTCAGCGCGGCTTCGAAGGCGTCCCACACCAGTTGCAGCTGCTGGCGCGAGGCGTCGAGCATGGGCGGGAACTTCACGTCCACGCTGGGCCATTGGGGGTCTTGCGCCAAGGCGCTCGCCTGCTGCTGCCACTGGGCCACATCGGTGCGCAGCGTCTCGGCAATCTGCTGGGCGTCGCGCCAGGGTTTGGTGGACAGCACCTCGATGCGCTGCGCGATCAGCACGGCGGCCTCACGTTCGACCTGCACCCGGTGCTGCAGATCTTCGATGGCCTTGACGCGCTCGGCCAGCGCCTGGCGCAAGGTGGCCAGCGGCTCGCGCGACAGCGGTGCGCCTGCGCGTGCCGCATCGCGTTGCCAGGCCAGTGCGTCGGCCAGGTTCAGGCGCGGCTGGTCGATCAGGCCCTGGGCCTTCTGCGCCCACTCCACCGACATCTGTTCCTGCGACTTCTGGCGCTTGAGTTCGTCGAGCTTTTCCTTCAAGGGCTTGGCGGCTCCGCGGTCGCGGTGCGAGAGCTCCTTGAACACTTCGTTCATCTGCTCGAGCGCGGGACCGGTGGCCAGCCAGTCGCGGATGCGCGCAGCGCGCTCACCCGACGTCGGCGCGGAGAACGCACCACCGGTGACGGCATCCAGGGGGTGGGCGGCGTTGGGGCTGGCCGGCTTGGGGGAGGTGGGCGTGTTCACGGCAGACTCGGAAGCGTTGGACGAAGACGGGGCTTTGCGCAGGGAAAACAGCGACATGAAGTGGGGGGCTCAATCGATTCGGTTGTCGGCACCACGACGGCGCGACCAAGGCGTATTGTCGCCGCAGTTGGCGCGCGCCCGCCTCCCCCTGCGCGCGCACGCGGAATGCTCAGCGCGGCGCCAGCTTGAGTTCGGCCTGCGGGCGCCACTTCTCACCCTGGCGGCCCAGTTGGGGCGCGCCCAGGAACATGCGGTCTTCCGGCAACTGCCGGCCTGCAAGGTAGTCCTTGACGACCACGCCGCGCGCCACCGCGAGTTCGCGGATGGCATCCGACGTGACCGGTATGGACGCCAGCAGCAAGGCTTCCATCTCGGCCTGCGGGATGTCCTTGGCCAGGCCGACCAGGTTGCGGGGTTTCGGGATGTCGGTCCGCCGGTACACCTCCTTGAGCAGGGCCGGGTACTCGGCGGGCGTCATCGCAAGCGTGTCGCTGATGGCGGCGCCATCCCGTGCCAATTGGCGGCGTTTCTCGGCCAACACACGCTCGTCCAGCCGGGCACGCTGGTAACCGCTGCGCTCGGCCTCCAGGTCGCCATGTCCCACCACGGTGATCTGCAGAGTCGGCCGATCGGCCAGGGCCTTGGCCACAGCGTCCAGCCGCTGCCTGGCCTCACCGTCCAGTGCCTTGCTGCCCGGTGTGAAGACCACCTGGCTCATTTCCTCCCCGCCCCCGCCGAAGGCCCCGGCGATCAGGGAGAACGGTGAGGTGATGGCCTTGCCGATCAGATTGAAGATGAGCCGGAAGATGAGGGG
This sequence comes from Hydrogenophaga sp. GW823-FHT04C09, assembly GCF_058796355.1. Taxonomy (NCBI): domain Bacteria; kingdom Pseudomonadati; phylum Pseudomonadota; class Betaproteobacteria; order Burkholderiales; family Comamonadaceae; genus Hydrogenophaga; species Hydrogenophaga sp. GW823-FHT04C09. The sequence continues at coordinate 642,068 of NZ_JBXAIO010000001.1, forward strand.
CGCCAGCTTGAACTGCGGGTCGTTGAGCGAGCCGCTGACCGGCAGGTTGATGTCGATCACCCCGTTGCGGTCGGCCAGCAAGGCCACGGCCAGCTTCACCGGCAGGTTGGGCGCCTCGCTCCCGGCCACGCGGTCGCCGAAACTGAGCTGGTTGAGGATGATCTGGTTGCTGGCCGTCAGCTGGCCGTTGGGCTCGATCTTGTAGGCCACGTCCATGCTGAGCTTGCCGCGCTCGATGCCATAGCCGGCGTACTTCACGGTGTAAGGCGACAGCGGCGGCAACTCCAGGTTGCGCACCAGCGCGCGGATGTCGAGTGCCAGTGGCTGGGCCAGCGGGTTGAGCTTGCCATCGATCTCCAGCGCCGCCGTGCCCTCGGCGCGCCCGCGCAATGTCAGGTCGGCCATCTGTGGCGCGCCGCCCGGCGGCACGCTGGCGAAAGCGCTCAGGCTGCCGGTGAGTTCACTGAGGTTGGCGGAATAGTTGGGCTTGATGAAACGGTCGGAGAACAGCACGCGGCCATTGACCAGACTGATCGGCCCGAAACGGATGTCCGGGTCGGGCACGGCGCTCGCGTTTGCAGGAGGCGGCGGTGGCGGTGGCGGAGCGGTGGCCGCCGGCGCGGCGGCGCCCGTGGGCGCGGGCGCCGCCTCATCGTGTTTCACGAGGCCTTGCAGGTTGATGCGCCCCGCCTCGTCGATGATCACGCGGGCAAAGTAGTCGCTGAGCACGGTCTCCTGCACCGCCACCCGGGTGACCTGTCCGGGCGCCATGGCGAGCCGCAGACCCCGCACCTGCAGGGACTTCCAGGCCAACAGCTCTTCGGCCGGCGACAGCGTGTTGGCGGCGAAATCGTCCAGCCCCACGTTGCCGGCGACCGTCAACCGCAAACCCGCCGGGGGCAATGCCGCCTCGACCGTGCCACGGTAGCTGGTGTCCGCGCGCAGCAGGTCCAGGTTCAGGCGGTCGCCGAAATACGGCTCCAGGGCATGCAGCGGCAGCTTGTCCGCTTGCACCTTCAGCTGGGTGCGCAGGCTGTCGGCGTCGCGCTCGCCCTTGCCGGGCAGGCGCAGCGCGCCGTCGAGGGCGAGCCGGCCGGGCTCGGCGCGGTTGCCTCGCGCCGCGCCCATGCGCAGCTGCAGGGAGACCGGCATGTCGGGCTGGCTGCGAGCCATGGGCTGCAGGTTCTTGACCTGCATCTTGATCTGACTGAGGTCGAGCCTGACCGGGCGCGCCAGCGCGAGGTCTTCGAGCGCGACGGCGCCCGCATCGATCTGCACGTCGGCCAGCGTCAGCTGCCACGAGGAGGGCTCGGCCGGTTTCGACGGGGGTGCTGCAGCGGGCGCCTCCGATGCCTTCATCCAGCCATCCACCATCCAGTGCCCCGCCTTGTCGCGCTGCGCGCGCACCTGTGGTCGATCAAGCACGACCTTGCCCACCGCCACGGTGCTGCTGGCCAGATCCACGCGCGCGTCCTGCACCTGGAGGCGGCGCAGGCTGGCCTGTGGCTGGCGAACCGTCCCCAGGCGCACCTCGCTCAGCTCGAGCCGGGAAGCGTTGACCAGCAGCGCCATAGGCTGGTCGGCCCTGGCTGCCCGCCACTCGAGATCAAAGTCGGCGGCCAGCCGTCCGTCGAGTTCGTGCGTCAGCACACTGGCGGCGTAGGGCGCGAAGGTCGACAAGGGAAGTTCGCCCACCGAGACCTTCGCCTTGGCCTCGGCGTCGGTGGCCGTGCCCTTGAGCGACAGCGGCGTCTGGCCCAGGCGCGCGGACACCTCGAAGGGCACCGGTGCCTGCATCGGCCAACTCAGCGCCTGGGCCTGCACGCTCAAGGCCTCCAGCGCCAGCTGAGCGGCCGGCTTGGTGCCGGCATCGCGCCATCGCACGGTACCGCCCTCCAGGTTCAGGCGCGCCACACTCACTTTCCACGGCGAGGCGGGCGCGGTGGATGCGCCCGGTGCCACGGGCGCAGGGGCGGGAGGAGATGCAGCACGTCGGGACTGGTCGGCCCAGGCTTGCGCCGCACGTTGCAAGTTGAGCAACCCAGCCGCATCGCGCGAGATCGACACCGTGGGCGACGTCCAGTCAATGGCGGCCAGATCCACCTGACCCGCCAGCGGCTCCACCCGATTGAGCGTCACGCCCAGGCGTTCCCAGGCCAGCAGTTCGGCCGTGGTGGACGGCCCCGTTCGCTCAACGACGCGCAGATCCGACAGGGCAGCCGTGCCGGAGAGGGAGAGGCGCGGCGTGTCCTGCTGTTCGAATGCCAGCTTGAGCGCGAGCTGGAGCACACCGGCTTCGGGCTTGACGGGCCAAGTCGCCGGCCAGTAGGGCAGGTAAGGCGCGAGATCCAGGGTGGGAATGTCCACGCTGGCATCGGTGTCCCGGGTCTGGGCGAACGGCGTGGTGCTGGCGCTCGAATCGAAAGCGCTCCCATTGAGCACGAAAGCCAGCTTGGGCTGGGTCACCACATCCCGTCGGGACGGCAGGTTGCTCAGGAAGGGCACGCCCACCGACAAGCCGCTCAGCTGGTGCGTAACGCCCACGCTGTCGTCGACGAACGTGAGTTCGCCCCCGGACAGGTTGATGTTGAACAGGGCGAACTGCGCTGGGTCGGACGGGGGCTCATCGTCTTTCGGGCGCAAGCGCTGCAGCACGTCGTCCACGTCGTACCGCCCTTCACCCAGGTGGCGCAGCTTCAACTTGGGCTGCTCCAGCACCAGGGCATCGAGCACCGGCGCGAGCCGAAACAGCGACTGCAGCTCGGCGTTGGCATAGAGGCGATCCAGCGTGAACTGCTCGCCCTCGCCTGTGGCATCGGCCACGCGCAACCCCTCGATGGCCACTTCCAGCGACCACGGCTGGAAATCAACCCGTTCCACCGTCACCTGGCGTCCCAGCGCGGCCGTGGCCTGCTTGGCCAATTGCCATTTCAGCAAGGGCGGCATGCCCATCCAGGTCACCAGCCAGAGCAGAAGGAGCCCCAGCAGACCCAGCATCAGGCGCCGAGCCCACCGACCTTGGGACCACTGGGGAAAAAAGCTGTTCATTCGTGCGTTCGCTAACCAACGGATCAACGAGTGTCGTCGAACTGAGGGGATGCGGCAGCGCACACCTATATAGAGTCCCCCAGAAACAAGAAACCCCGGCAAGCAGGGCCTGCCGGGGTTGACGGCGGGCTAGATGCTCATGCCGTCGGTTTTGGCGGAGGGAGTTGGATGTCTCTCCAGCCTGGAAGCAACAGATTGCTCCCGTTGGAAGCTGACTTGCGGTTCGCCGCGTCGTCAGCTGATGCCAGTCTTCAGACAGGCCACTGCAGGTTACTCCCCTTGCCGCCCCGGATCAAGGCCGCATGGCCCGTTCTCCATGCAGATTTTCAATCGCGCCCGAAACGACCATTTGACGACCCCAAAATCACGTTTTGGAACATGAAAGGTGGTCGCTGCCCGACAAACGGTCGTCGACGCGACATCCACCCGCAAGCCTTGCAGGCTCAAGGCTTCCCGCTAGCAAAGCCCTTTTGCTTACGTTTACTCACACTTGTTTATATCAAAAAGTAGGCTTGAATCGATTCATAAACATTGACTCGATATTAATAAGCCCATAGGATGCGCCAGCTTTGCCCGCCGAAGGGTAAACCCGAACCGCTGCCACCCAGGCTAACTCGACCGCTCCACCCTCTGGATAGGGCCGTCGATGGCGACCAATCCAGTCGGCCCAGCTCCCACGAGCGAGGCCGGCGCAGAAAGGAGCGATGACATGACCGCGCAAGACGCAACGCCACCCAAGAGCACCTCAGGTGCCGTGGCATCCTTCAAAACCGCTGTTGGCGACGCCTACCAGGGCTTCTTCGACATCACCCACAACAGCTTGGCCCTGCTGGGCACCCTGGCGGCCGTGGCACTGATCACCCTGAGTGCCCGTGCGGATCTGCGCGCCAGCGCAGAAGAGCAACTGCTCGGCTGGCTGCTGGAACGCCAGGAAGCCGCCAGCGTGGATGCGGTGTACGCCGCCGAGCCCAGCGCGGTCGACCGCGTGACCGCTGCTCAACCCGGCGACCTGCCCAAGCAGCAGGCCAATGTGACCTACTGGCTCAGCCGCAAGTACCGCGTGGCGCCCGAGCCCCTGAGCGCGCTGGTGGCGGAGGCCTTCGAGGTGGGCGAGAAAGCCAAACTCGATCCCACGCTCATCCTGGCCGTGATGGCGATCGAGTCCCGCTTCAATCCGTTTGCGCAGAGCCCGGTGGGCGCGCAAGGCCTGATGCAAGTGCTGACCCGCGTTCATACCGACAAGTACAACGACTTCGGCGGGCAGCTGGCCGCGTTCGATCCGGTGTCCAACCTCCGGGTGGGGGCGCGCGTGCTGCAGGACGCGGTCAAGCGCGCCGGCTCGGTCGAGGGTGGTTTGCGCCTGTACGTCGGTGCGGTGACCACGGACGGCAACTGGTACATCGACAAGGTGATGGCCGAGCACATGCGGATCCAGAGCGTGGCGCTGGGCAAGCCGATGCAGCGCTATGTGCCACAAGCGCGCCCGACCACGGTGGTGGCGCCCGTCACGCCGGCCCCGGTGGCCGCCCCGGCAGCCGAAATCGAGGCCGAGGGCCCGGCCGCGCCGAACGCACTCCCCCCTGGCGCGCCGCTCACCCGTTCCTGACCTCGCCAACCGGCCTCTCGGCCTCGGCTAAACTAGCCGGGTACGCAACTGGCGATAGGCGCGCACCCCGACACATCTGCGTCGGCGGCTGCCGCTGACGTGGCCCCCCTGCCCGATCTGTGATCGTCTTCAGGGACAACCACTGGGAAGCGTACCGCCCGGCCTCAAGGGGTTCGGGTGTTCAGCCGTTCGCCTGGGCAGCCCTTGTCACCGCGCAAGGTTCCACGTCTTGAAGGACTGCCATGTACGACCGCAACATCCTCATCCAGCAAACCGACCCCGAGCTGTTTGCCGCCATCCAGGCCGAGAACGCCCGCCAGGAACACCACATCGAGCTGATCGCCAGCGAGAACTACGCCTCGCCGGCCGTGATGGCCGCACAAGGCACGCAACTCACGAACAAGTATGCCGAAGGCTATCCCGGCAAGCGCTATTACGGCGGCTGCGAGTACGTGGACGTGGCCGAGCAGCTCGCAATCGACCGCGTCAAGCAGCTCTTCGGCGCCGAAGCCGCCAACGTGCAGCCGCACTGCGGCGCCTCCGCCAACGAAGCCGTCTTTCTGGCCTTCCTCAAGCCCGGCGACACCATCATGGGCATGAGCCTGGCCGAAGGCGGCCACCTCACCCACGGCATGGCGCTCAACATGAGCGGCAAATGGTTCAACGTGGTCTCCTACGGTCTCAACGACAAGGAAGAGATCGACTACGACGCCATGGAGCGCAAGGCACACGAGACCAAGCCCAAGCTGATCATCGCGGGCGCCTCGGCCTACAGCCTGCGCATCGACTTCGAGCGCTTCGCCAAGGTGGCCAGGGACGTCGGCGCCATCTTCATGGTGGACATGGCCCACTACGCCGGCCTGATCGCCGCGGGTGTCTACCCCAACCCGGTTCCCCACGCCGATGTGGTGACCTCCACCACCCACAAGAGCCTGCGCGGCCCGCGCGGCGGCATCATCCTGATGAAGGCCCAACACGAAAAGGCCCTCAACAGCGCGATCTTCCCGGGCCTGCAGGGTGGCCCGCTGATGCACGTCATCGCGGCCAAGGCCGTTGCTTTCAAGGAAGCGCTTTCACCCGATTTCACCGCCTACCAGCAACAAGTGCTGACAAATGCCAGCATCGTCGCCGAAACACTGACCTCGCGTGGCCTGCGCATCGTCAGCGGCCGCACCGAGAGCCACGTGATGCTGGTCGATCTGCGCGCCAAGGGCATCACCGGCAAGGAAGCCGAAGCGGTGCTGGGCAGCGCGCACATGACGATCAACAAGAACGCCATCCCCAACGACCCGGAAAAGCCCATGGTCACCAGCGGCGTGCGCATTGGCACGCCGGCGATGACCACCCGGGGCTTCAAGGACGACGAAGCGCGACTGACCGCCAACCTGATTGCCGACGTGCTCGACAATCCACGCGACCCGGCCAACATCGACGCCGTGCGCGCCAAGGTCAACGCCCTGACCGCCCGCTTCCCGGTCTACAAGTGATGTTCTCAGGCCGTACAACGGGAGTGCCCTCCGCATGAAATGCCCGTTCTGCGGCCATCTTGAAACCCAGGTGGTCGAAACCCGCGTCTCGGAAGACGCGGATTTCATCCGACGCCGCCGCCAGTGTGGCCACTGCGAGAAGCGGTTCACCACCTACGAACGGCCGGAAGTGAGCTTCCCGGCCGTCGTCAAGAAGGACGGCCGCCGGGTGGACTACGTGCCGGCCAAGTTGCGGGCCTCGTTCGCGCTGGCCCTGCGCAAGCGGCCGGTCAGCACCGAACAGGTCGACGCGGCCATCGAGCGCATCGAGGAAAAGCTGCTGAACCTGGGTGCCCGCGAAGTGCCCGCCGCCCGACTGGGCGAGATGGTGATGCGGGAACTGAAGAAGCTCGACAAGGTGGCTTACATCCGGTTCGCCAGCGTGTACCGGAGCTTCGAGGACATCGACGAATTCAGGGCCTTGGTGGACGAAGTCCGGCGCTGAAAGTGCCCGACCTCACGGGGCAGAAATACCCCCGTTCCGCCCGTCGGACCATTCACTAGCCCGGTCGGCCCAGCCCGGACTCTGCGACTTCCATCGATAGAGTAAGCATATGTACATTGCTGCGGCGCCCCAGAGAGCCACGCCTGCCCCCCTGCGGGCGGAAGGCGGCTTCACGATCATCGAGCTGATGGTCGTGGTCGCGCTCATCGCCATTCTGGCGGGCCTTGCTGCACCCAGCTTCACCGACCTGTTTCGCCGATTCCGGGTGGACTCGGTGCGAGAAACATTCACCTCTTCCGTGACACTGGCCCGGGAAGAGGCGATCCGGCTGGGTACGCCCGTGGTCATCCGGCGCATCACGGGCTGTGGCCTGGCCCTCGCGGACAACCAGGACTGGAGCTGCGGCTGGCGCGTGTTCGCGGATCTCGACGGCAACAACGCCATGAACGCAGCGGAAACCCCCACCCAGGAGGTGTCCTTGACGCCCGCCGTCACGGTCCGAAAAGGCAACAACACCAACCCCGAATTCATCGTGATCAACCGGTTTGGTCAGGTCACGCAGGTGGATCAGCGGTTCGAGGTTTTCCCGACGGGCATGGCGGCGGCCAATGGCCAGTTGATCTGCTTCACGGCGGGCACCCGCTTGCGCACGGTCAAGAACGCTTCCGCCTGCCCCTGACGACGGCCGAACCATGCAATTCGCACGATGAACAACAAGGCATCCTCCCAACGCGGCGTCAGCTTGATCGAAGCCCTGGTCGCCCTTCTGGTGCTCGCCCTCGGCATCATGGGCATGGCGGGCATCCAGACCCGAACGCTGGTCGAGTCCCGCACCACGAACTCCCGCGCCCTCGCTCTGCAGATGGCGGACGATCTGCTGGATCGCATGCAGGCCAACTCAGCCCTCCGGATCAATCCCCCCGCCGTCAGCCCCTATCTGGCGGCATGGGGGGCACTCGCGGCTGCGCCGGTTAACTGCTTCACCACCGGCTGCAATGGCGCCCAGCTGGCGGCCTTCGACCTCGTCCAATGGAAGGCCTCCCTGGCCCGGGTGCTGCCGGGTGGCGACGCCCGGGTGTTCCGGTCCAACACCGACGCCACCCAGTTTGGCATCCTGATCGGCTGGACCGAGACCCAGGCGAAGAACCAGGGGGAAGCGGCTGGCGCCCAGGCCACCTTGTTCACCAATGCCATTGCCATCCGCGACGCCGCCAATGCGGTGGGGACGGGTGTGGCGGGCGTTGCCTGCCCGGCAGGGCTTATCTGCCACTTGGTCTACATCCGGCCATGAGGAAGCACGGCATGGCTGTTTCACCCCGCCCCCCTTCGCGTCGTGCACGCCGTCGCCAATCGGGCGTCAGCTTGATGGAACTGCTGATCGGCATCAGCATTGGCTTGCTGGTGGTGGTGGCCGCCATCGGCAGCCTGGTGTATACCCGCACGTCAACCATCGCGGTGGGCGACAGTTCGCGACTGCAGCAGGATGCGTCCAACGCATTCCGCACGCTGGGTCACCACATCCGCCAGAGTGGTGCGCGCCGCATCGTCAACCCGACGGTAGGCGACACCAACGTGGCATTCAACGATGCCTACCTGGGCTTTGGCACGAACTCCAACACCAGTGCGCCGCTCGTGCTGCAAGGCACCGAAGGAGCCGACAACGCGCCCGACACCTTGCAGGTCAGCTACGACACAGATCCCGTGCTGCAAAGCATGGATTGCCTGGGTGCGCCGACGCTGGTGGCCAACAACATCTCCAGCACCTTCTCGGTGGTCGGCAACGAACTGCGCTGTCTGGGTTCTGGCTCGGTCACCCCTTTCGCGCTGCTCCAGGGCGTGGAGGATTTTCAGGTTCTGTATGGTTTCAGGATCGCCGATGACAGCTTCCAGTACCGGACGGCAGCGGCGATCAATGTCATGGTTCCCGCGCCTTGGGAGCAGGTGGAAACCGTTCAGGTGTGCCTGCGCCTTGTGGGTGAAATGAGCAACAACCCGGGCGCGGACATGACGGGATGCAATGGGGAAAACGTCGTCAACGACGGGCGCATCCGCCGTGTCTTTTTCCGCGTCTTCAAGGTCCGCAATCAAGGCATATGAAACACCATTCGTCTCCATCGCGGCAACACCCGCAGCGGGGCATCTCGCTCATCGTGGTGATGGTGATGCTGCTGCTCGGAACCATCGTGGTGCTGAGCAGCACGCGCCTGGGCTGGCTCAATGAGCGACTGGTGGGCGGCGAGAGCGACTACCAGCGGGCATTCGCCGCGGCTGAAGCGCTGGTCCGCGATGCGGAGCGCGACATCCGGGGGCTGCGGATCGACAACGTCACGCCCTGCAACATCACGGCGGGTTTTCTCGGATGCCGCAACTTTGCGGGCAACCAGCCCTATTTCCCTCAGGACGACGACGATCTGGATCTGCTTCAACCACGCCTGGCCACTGGCGCCAACGGCTGCCTCCAGGGCATCTGCCTCCCCGCCACGGTGACGACCCTGAACGCAGCCAACTGGACCACCAATCTGGCCGCGATGACCGCCACGGTCGGCAATGCCTCTGTGGCCGCGCGGTACGGGGAGTTCACGGGCGCCGACCCGGCCGCCGCAGGCAACCCCCTGCTGTCGTGGTCGCGCCCCGGTGTGGCTCCGGTCGTTGCGCCGCGTGCGTGGTATTGGGTGGAGGTATTCAGATACACGCCAGGGGCTGGTGTCATCACGGCCGCAGGCAACGTACCCATCCCGGACATGAAGCACCCCTTCGTGTACCGCATCACGGCTTTTGCCCAGGGCATGAAGCCCGGCACGCGGGTTTGGTTGCGTTCCATCTTCGTGCCCCGGCCACAAAACCAGATCAAATGATTTTCAGTGAGGTCACCATGACGCTGCGTCCCCCACCTTGGTTCTCCTGCACTGCCGTGGCGCTGGCATGTCTGCACGGCCCCCTGGGTGCTGCCCAGCTCAATCTGACCCAATCCCCGCCCGGCGCCGGCCGTGAGCCTTCGCCCAACATCATCGTGTCGGTCGACGATTCCGGCAGCATGGGCGCGACGGGGATCGCGACCCTGAAATCTGCCTTGCAGCAGACCTTTGCGGAAACCAACGTGCCAGACGACCGGATCCGCCTGGCCTGGCAGTCCATGAACCGCTGCCGCGGAATTCCCAGCAACAGCACAGCGTGTGGCAGTCTGAACGGCATGCGCCCACTCCTGGGCACACACCGCACCAACTTCATGACCTGGGTGAGCACGCTGACACCCAACAACGGCACACCTTCCCACCTGATGATCGACGAGGCCGGCAAGTACCTGAGCCGCACCGATCTGGGCGTCAACAGTCCGTGGGCGGCCAATCCCGGGACACAGGAAACACCGCTGCTGTCGTGCCGAAAATCCTTTCACATCTTCATGACCGATGGCGGCTGGAACAGCGCTGAGGCGAGCAACACCAACAACCATGTGGACACCTCGGGCCCGGACTACCAACGCATCACGCGCGGTGGCAACGCCGACGGCAGCGCCTTCACACTGCCCGACGGCGTGCAGTACGCCATCACATCGGATCAGACCCGGCTCTACAGGGACAACTGGGGCCACGCAAACCTGAGCACGCTGTCGGACCTGGCCTTCTACTACTGGTCACGCGACCTGCAGCCCGGGCTCACCAACAACGTGAGAAAGAGCCCCAAGGATCAGCTCCCCGCCGAGAACTTTGGCACCACTGCCAACCCCGCTTCGCTCGACTCTTACTGGAACCCGCGCAACAACCCGGCTACCTGGCAACACATGGTGAACTACACCATCGGCTTCAACGATGCCGCCACCTGGACGGGCGCCCCCACTTTCAGTGGCGACACCTTCGCTGGCCTGGGCCCACTGATCCGCGGTACCACCAACTGGCCATCGCCGTTCTGCGGCACAAGCAGCAACTCGGCCTGCGACGGCAGCTCCGGCTACAACGCCCGCGAGAACGAACGGAAAGTGGAACTCTGGCACGCCGCCCTCAACAGCCGCGGCCGTTTCGTGCCCGCCCCCAATGCCGCAGCACTGGTCTCCGCCTTTCAAGGCATTCTGGACGACATCCTGACGCAGACGGCCAACCCGATGGTCAGCATCGCCAGCAGTTCCAGCCGTTTGCGCACGGATGGCTTCGCCTATCTCGCGGAATTCAACTCCGAGCGCTGGAGTGGTGACCTGGGGGCGTACACGATCGCCGCGAACACCAATGTCGTGAATTCAACGCCCAGCTGGACCGTCGCCAGCCTGCTCGACGCGGCCACCTTCAACGTCACGAACCGGCTGGTGCTGACCAGCAACACGACCGAAGGCACCCCGTTCCTGTTCGCCAATCTTTCGGATGCCCAGAAAACCGCGATCCGCGGCGGCGATTCCGTCACCGTGGGAACGAACCGGGTGAACTACCTGCGGGGTGATCGCACGCAAGAGGTGCAGAACGGCGGCTCCCTGCGGCGACGCGATTCCCGCCTGGGCGACATCGTCAACTCCAACATCTGGCACACGGGCCGGCCCCTGCGCATGTCGGTCGAGCACGCGGGGCATGCTGCCTTCCGCACCACCTATGCCAACCGCACGGCGGTCCTGTACGTGGGCGCCAATGACGGCATGCTGCACGCCTTCAATGCCGCGACCGGCCAGGAGCTCATGGCGTATGTGCCCCTGGGGGTCTATGCCAACCTGCGCAACTACACCCTCACGAACTACGGCCACAGGTTCTTTGTCGATGGACACCCCTTCACGGGAGATGTGGACACCAGCGGCAGCGGCACCGGCAACGGCGCCACGCCCACCTGGAAGACCATGCTGATCGGCGGCCTGGGCGGCGGCGGCAAGGGCTACTTCGTGCTGGATGTGACCAACCCCGTGGCGTTCGCGAGCAATCCATCCACGTTCACGGCGACGGGCGTGGTGATGGACAAGACGGATGGCGCCGACGCCGATGTGGGCCACATCTACGCCGTCCCCGTGGTGGACCCCGTCACAGGCGCGCGTTCAGAGCAAATCGTCAAGCTCAACAATGGGCGATGGGCCGCGGTCATGGGCAACGGGGTCAACAGCACCAACGAACGCCCCGTGCTGTTGATCCAGTACCTGGATGGCGGCAAGGAGTTGCTGAAAATCGTCGCAAATTCCACAACTGGACAATCCAACGGCCTCTCCGCTCCTCGCTTGGTGGATGTCAACGGCGATGGCACGATGGACGTCGCTTATGCGGGTGATCTGCAAGGCAACCTTTGGAAATTCAACCTGACGCAGACCACCGCTTCGCAGTGGGGCGTGAGCAACTGGTCGGGAGGCACCACGACCTGCAAGAACGCCACGAACTGCGTCCCCCTCTACGTGGCGCAGGACGGTTCGTCCACGCGGCAACCCATCACCGCCGCCCCGCTCTGGATGGCGCATCCCCTGGGTGGGGTGCAAGTGCTGTTCGGGACAGGCCGGAATCTCCAGGACGCGGACCGCACCAGCACCGCCACCCAGACCATTTATTCCGTCTGGGATAAGGGCACGTATTCGTTCCCCGATGGCGTGCTGACCGCCGCAGACAGCGGCAACATCACCACGGGGCGGTCGGCGCTGGTGCAGCAGACCGTGCTGGGCGCAGTCACCAGCACGGCCAGCGGCAGCGAGGCCGCCACGGACTACTACAACACCTCTGAGAACAGCGTGGCCTATTCCCGAGCCGACAACACCGCCAAGCGCGGCTGGTACATGGATCTCCCACTTTCTCGCGAAAGGGTGCTGGCCAACCCCCAACTCTTCGAGGGCCAGAAAGTGATCATTCCCTCGACCGCACCGAAAACGGGGGTTTCCGGAGAAACCTGCGACTTCGACGCCGTGACCGAAGACAACCTGATCAACGTCTTCAACATGATCTCGGGCTCCCCCCCCGCGACCCCCGTGTTCTCCACCACGGACACGTCGATGAACATGGCCAAAGCCAGCCGCACGCGCTTTGGCAGTGGCGAGTACATCAGCATCAACAAGTCCGACGGCAACCTGGAGCTCATCTCGTTCATCAACAGTGGTGGATCAGGTGGCGGAGGTGGTGGCGGCGGAGGTGGCGGTGGTACCGCCTGCAATCCGACCACCCAGACTTGCATGGTGAACAAGACCCTGACCACGGGACGGTACCCTGGCGCCCGGGCCGACTGGCGAGAAGCCCGATAACCTCCTCAATGAACAAGGGAAACGACTTCATGAAACACGGTCACGCACGCTCCCGGACATTGGGCTTCACGCTGATCGAGGTGATGATCGTGGTCGGCGTCATCGGCATTCTTTCTGCCATCGCGTTCCCCAGCTACAACCAGTACGTGCAGCGAACACACAGGGCCAACGCGCGAGCTGCACTGCTACAAGCAGCCCAGTGGCTGGAACGTGCAGCGACCGCGCAAGGCAGCTACCCGGCCGCAGCCGCCATTCCCGCCGGCGTGCTGCAAGTGGAAGGTGGCCGCTATGCGATCACGCTTCCTGTGCTGACCGCCGGGACTTTCACCTTGCGGGCCACACCCAATGGTGCGCAAGCCACCGACCAATGCGCGATCTTCCAGATGACCCACGCCGGCGTGCGAACCCAGGTTGTCACGGCGGCCGTGCCCGCGCCCTTGACCGCGCAGGAGTGCTGGAACCGCTGATAAGCTCGGCGCATGACTGCGCCCGCCTCCAAGCATCCGCTCGATCAAGCCCTGGCCCTAGCGGGACAGGCCACGCGCTCCAGCAACCCCAACCCCCGCGTCGGCTGCGTCATCACCACGCCTGATGGCCGTGAAATCGGGGTTGGGCACACCCAACCCGTGGGCGGCCCCCATGCCGAGGTGATGGCCTTGCGCGATGCACAGGCGCGCGGCGAATCGGTGGCCGGTGCCACCGTCTACGTCACACTGGAGCCCTGCTCCCACCACGGACGCACTCCACCCTGCTGCGACGCATTGATCGCAGCGCAAGTCGGCAAGGTCGTGGTCTCCACGGGGGATCCGAACCCCCAGGTGTCTGGCCGTGGCATGGACCGCCTGCGCGCGGCCGGCATTCTGGTCGAACTGCTGCCAGACGACCACGATGCCGCCAGAGCCGCTCGCGAACTCAACATCGGATTCTTCAGCCGCATGATCCGTCGCACACCGTGGGTGCGCATGAAGGCCGCTGCGTCGCTTGACGGTATCACCGCGCTGGACAACGGTGCCAGCCAATGGATCACGGGCGAGGCCGCGCGCGCGGACGGCCATGCCTGGCGCGCCCGTGCCTGTGCGGTGCTCACGGGCATCGGCACGGTGCTGGAGGACGATCCCCTGCTGGACGTCCGCCTCGTGGACACCCCTCGCCAACCGCATCTGGTGGTGATCGACAGCCGCCTGCAAACGCCACCGGCCGCGCGCCTCTTCCAGACGCCCGCCAACGGCCAGGCACGTCAGATCTGGATCTATCACGCCAGCCGCGACGCCGACAAGGAAATCGCCTTGCAGCGCTTGGGCGCGGCCCTGGTCCACATGCCGGGTGCCCACGGCAAGGTGGATCTGCCCGGCATGCTCGCCGATCTGGCCCGACGCGAGGTGAATGAGCTGCACATCGAGGCCGGTCACAAGCTCAATGGCTCGTTCGTGCGCGAGGGCTTGGTCGACGAGATGCTGCTCTATCAGGCGCCTCAACTGCTTGGGCGTGGCGCCAGCCTGGCCGACTTCGGACCGCTGCAGCAGCTGACGGAAGGCCCTCTGCTCCGCTATGTGTCGGTGGATCCGGTGGGCACCGATCTGCGCATCCTGGCACGGGTGCAAGGCCGCGATGCCTTCCTCCTGCCCTCTGCGACCTGATCGATCACCACGAAGATACAAAAAGTCATACAAAGCAACTATCCACTGAATTCCGCCGCTCATCCATATGGTGCTTTAGTTGTATTTTTGGCTGATAGAGTGCCGCCATGCAAAAAGCGCGGCATCTCTTCATCGCTGGACCGAATAGGCCTCTGGGCGTCTCCCTGATCGAACTGCTGGTGGTGATCGCGGTGCTGGCGGTCCTGGCATCGATCGCCATTCCGTCGTTTGCCGGTATCGCCCGCCAGTACCGCGTGAATGCGGCCGTGGACGAATTCATGGCGTCGGTCCAGCTGGCCCGGGTGGACGCCATGCGCCTGGGCCAAGACATCTTGATCCAGCGCCAAACCTCGTGCGACGTGGCCTTGCCCACCACCGCCGATTGGGATTGTGGGTGGCGCGTGTTCGTCGATCTCAATGGCAATCAACTGCCGGACCCGGCCGAGGCCGAGCTGCAGTCCGTTGCGCTTCCCACCGGCATCCGCCTCGTCAAGGCGAAGGGTGGCGGCAGCCCGCAGTACATCACCATCAACCGGTACGGCCAGGTCACCGCCATAGGCCAGCGTTTCGCGGCCTTCCCCGCAGGCATGGACGAACTGAGTGGCCAGCTGATCTGCTTCTCCACGGGCACGCGCCTGCGCACGGTCAAGGGTGCAAAAACCTGCCCCGATGAAGGCAAATGATGAGGAGACCGCACCACCGCCAACGTGGCACCAGCCTGATCGAAGCGCTGGTGGCCCTGCTCGTGCTGGCCCTGGGCGTCATGGGCATGGCGGCGGTTCAGACGCGCGCCCTGACCACGGCCCGCACCACCAACCAACGGGCGGTCGCCATCCAAGCCGCCGAAGACCTGCAGGACCGCATCCAGGCCAACGCCGACCTCCGGCACAGGCCAGCCCTGGTCAACCCGTATGTGACCACCTGGGGCCCACCACCCGCCGCCGGGACCGACTGTTCCTCCACACCGTGCGGAGGAACACCACTCGCCACCTTCGATCTGATGCAGTGGAAGAAAGACCTGGCCCGAGTCCTGCCCGCGGGCGACGGACGGGTGTTTGCTTCCACGAAGGACGCCACCCAGTTGGGCATTCTGGTGAGGTGGACGGAAGCCAAGGCCAGAAACGAGGCTCAGGCCGGCAAAGAAGAGGCCGCCCTCTTCCGCCAGGCCGTCGCCGTGCGAGGTGCGGCCGATCAACCGGGCGTCGGCGTGTCGGGCGAGCTTTGCCCTGACACCTTCACCTGCCACCTGATCTTCGTCCGGCCATGACGACATCACGCCAGTCGGGCGTGAGCCTGGTCGAGCTCATGGTCGCGCTGGCCGTCGGCCTCATGGTGGTGATCGCCGCCATGGGCAGCCTGGTGTACACGCGCACGGCATCGCGGTTGATGGGCGACAGCACGCGCCTGCAACAGGACGCCGCCACCGCTTTTCGTGTCATCGGTCAGGTGGTCCGCCAGGCCGGGGCACGGCGGCTGGTGGACATGCCGGGGAGCACGGTGAGCTTCAATCCGCAGTACGAGGGAATCGACGTCAACACGAACACGTGGCAGCCCGCCGCCGTCAAGGGCGCGGATGGCGCGCTCAATGGGCCCGACACCTTGGCGCTCGCCCGGGACCACACGCTGGCGTCGGGCGCAGACAAGAAGAGCCCCTTGAACATCGACAACGTCGATTGTCTCGGCCAGCCAACCGACCCGGACCAGGTCGTCACGAGCACCTTCAGCGTGGACGCCAGTCAGCTGAAGTGCAAGGGATCAGGGAGCAGCGATGACACCTATGGCCTCATTGCCGGCGTCGAGGACTTTCAGGTCTGGTACGGGCTTCGGGAGGGCGCTGGCCTGCGCTACACCACCGCCACCGCGTTGAACCAGTTCTCTCCCGCGCCCTGGGACCAGGTCGAGGCCCTGCGAGTCTGCCTGCGCCTCGCAGGCGAGCTCACGAACGGGCCGGGTGCGGCCACGGTGGGTTGCCAGGGTGAAACCATCCAGAACGACGGGCGGTTGCGCCGCGTGTTCTTCCGCGTCTTCAAGTTGCGCAACGCCAGCCTATGAACGCTCGCTTGTCTCCATCAACAAGCGCTCGCCAACAAGGCATCGCACTGATTGTCGTGATGGTCATGCTCCTGCTGGCCACCATCGTCGTGCTCAGCAGCACGCGCCTGGGCTGGCTCAACGAACGCATGGTGGGCAGCGAAAGCGATCACCAGCGCGCCTTCGCGGCAGCGGAGGCCCTTATCCGCGACGCCGAGCGCGACATCAAGGGCGTACAGGCCGACGCCACCACGCCCTGCCAGGCCGACCCGGCCTTCATCGGCTGTCGGAATTTCGAGGCCGGCGCGCCCTTCTTTCCTCAGGATGTGGCCGATCTCGATCTGCTGCAGGCCCGTCTGAAAGCGAACGCGATCGGAGGTTGCTTGCGAGGCATCTGCCTGCCGGGCAGCACCACCACCCTGGGCCGGGAGCAGTGGACCACCAAGCTGGCGGCCATGACGGCCGGCACTGGCGACACCGCCGTGCCAGCTCGGTACGGCGAATTTACAGGGATCGACCCCGCCTCCAGCGGCAATGCCCTGCTGCAATGGTCCCGCCCAGGCGTGACGCCCGCCGTGGCCGCTCGCGCCTGGTATTGGGTGGAGGTGTTTCTGTATACCGAAGCAGCGGGCATGGCGGCCAAGTCCGGTCATACCCTGACGCCGGACATGCACAGCCACCCCTTCGTCTATCGCATCACCGCCTATGTGCAAGGCATGAAGCCGGGCACCCGGGTGTGGTTGCGTTCGATCTACGTACCCCGCCCGCAAGCCGATCTGGACTGACTTTCCAAAGGTTGCTGAACATGCGCCATGCCGCTCTGCCCCTTGCCTTCATCGCCATCGCCTGCGCCCTTCTGCCCTCGACGCTTCGCGCCGCGCCCTTGAACCTGGCGCAGTCACCGGCGGCGCTGGGGCGCGAGCCTGCTCCCAACGTGATCGTGTCCGTCGACGATTCCGGCAGCATGGGATTTGAGGGCATCGCCACGCTGCAGGCCGTCCTGCGACAAACCTTTTCGGCCGCCAACGTGCCTGACGATCGGGTGCGGCTGGCGTGGCAATCCATGAACCGCTGTGCCGGCATCCCCAGCGGCAGCGCCGCTTGCAATGGCCAGAACGCCATGGCCCGGCTCAGCGGCATCCACCGCATCAACTTCTTGAACTGGGTGGACCGCTTGACCCCGAACAACCAGACGCCTTCGCATCTCATGATCGACGAAGCGGGAAAGTACCTGAGCCGCACCGATCTCGGGGTCCACAGTCCGTGGGCGTCCAACCCTGGCGTGACGGAGGCCCCTGTGCTGTCGTGCCGGAAGTCCTTCCACATCTTCATGACGGATGGAGCCTGGAACACAGCGCCCTACAACAGCCGTGATGCGGCGGGCCTCGACGACCAGTACATCGTCCGGGGTGGCAACACGGACAACACCTCCCTCACCCTGCCCGACGGCGTCAAGTACGACACGGCATCGCCGCAGACCCGCCTGTACCGGGACAACTGGGGCACCTCCTACGTGAGCAGCCTGTCCGACCTCGCCTTCTACTACTGGTCACGCGATCTTCAGCCGGGCCTGGCCAACAACGTGCGCCCCAGCCCCAAAACGCAATGGCCTCGGCAAAACTTCGGCACGGACAAACACCCGGCGGAGCTCGACGCGTACTGGAACCCGCGCAACGATCCCGCCACCTGGCAACACATGGTCACTTACACCGTCGGGTTCAAGGACGCCGCCGGATGGACGGGGCAGCCAGTCTGGAACGGCAACACCTTCAACAACCTGGGCGGCCTCATCAACGGCGACACCAGTTGGCCTTCACCGTTCTGCCTCGTCTTTTCCGACAACAACCGGCCCTGCGACAGTGCGTTCAACCTGAGTTGGCTCACCCGCGAGAACGAACGCAAGGTGGAGCTGTGGCACGCCGCTTTGAACAGCCGCGGACGCTTCGTGCCCGCGATCAACAACACAGCGCTGCTCGACGCCTTCCAGGGCATCCTGGACGACATCCTCCATCAGACGTCACAACCCCTCGTCAGCATCGCGAGCAGCTCCAGCCGCCTGCGCTCCAACGGGCTCATCTACGTCGCCGGCTTCAACTCCAGCAGCTGGAGCGGCAACCTGAGCGCGTACACCATCAACGCTTCCACCCAGGGGATCAGCAGCGCCCCTTCATGGTCCGCGCACCAGTTGCTGGACGCCAGCACACCGGATGCACGGCAGGTGCTCACACACAACGGCAGGGAAGGCGCCGTCTTCAGCTGGAACAACCTGAACGAGGCACAGCAGGCCTCCTTGCGAGGGAGCGACAGCGACACCGAAGGCCAGCGCCGCCTGAACTACCTGCGGGGCGACCGTGCCCATGAAAACGACAAGCCCGGCGGCACGCTGCGCCGCCGCGATTCGCGCCTGGGCGACATTGCCAACGCGAACATCTGGCAGACCCGGCAGCCCGTGCGCATGGGATTCGAACACCCCGGGCATGCCGACTTCCGAGCCGCGCAGGCGAACCGCCCACCCATGCTCTACGTGGGTGCGAACGATGGCATGCTGCACGGTTTCAGCGCCGAGGACGGCCGCGAACTCATGGCCTATGTGCCCGCCGGGGTCTACGGCCACCTGCGCAGCTACACGCGGCCCGACTACAGCCACCGCTACTTCGTGGATGGGCAGGCCTTCACCGGCGATGCCGATATCAGCGGCAATGGCACCAGCAGCAACGCAGGCCGGCTCGACGATTGGCGCACCTACCTGGTCGGCGCCCTGGGCGGCGGCGGCAGGGGCTACTTCGTGCTGGACGTCACCACCCCTCGGGCGACCACGGCGGCCACTTCCTCCTTCAACCCATCGGGCGTTCTGCTGGACCGGAGCTTTCCGGGCAGCGGCCCCGCTCCCGACGAGGCGAGCAAGGACATCGGCCACCTCTACGCACCGCCGGTGGTGAGTGCGATCGACGGCGGCCGCAGCGAGCAGATCGCCAAGCTCAACAACGGCCGCTGGGCGGTGGTCATGGGCAATGGCGTCAACAGCGTCAACGAGCGCCCGGTGCTGCTCATCCAGTACCTGGACGGACCACGGGAACTGCTCAGCATCGTGGCCCACGCCACCACCCACCAAGGCAATGGCCTGTCCGCGCCTCGACTGCTCGATGTCAACGGCGACGGCAGGATGGATGTGGCCTACGCCGGCGACCTGCAAGGCAACCTCTGGAAATTCAACCTGACCGATACCGACGCCACGAAATGGGGTGTCAGCGACTGGAGCGGCGGTGGCATGCCCTGCAAGAGCGCTTCCTGCACCCCCCTTTTCACGGCCCGCGACGCGGCCTCGTCCGCCAACCTCCAGCCCATCACCACGGCACCGCTGTGGATGGCCCATCCGCTGGGTGGCGTCCAGATCCTGTTCGGCACCGGCCGCAGCCTGGAAGAGGCCGATCGCGCAAGTGCGAAAGTGCAGACCATCTACTCGGTCTGGGACTTCAGTCAATACACAGTCGACAAGGGGCGGCTGTCCGAGAGCACGGACGCGCGCTCCACGATTCCCGGCCGCAGCGCACTCGTCCAGCAATCCGTCACCGGGGCCGTGACCAGCCGCACCTCGGGCACCGAGCTGCCAACCCTGTTTTTCAACAGCTCACGCCAGCCGGTCGCGTACGCCCGAACCAACCCAAGCTCACCGCGCGGCTGGTACATGGACCTGCCCGACGCCGGTGAGCGCGTGTTGAGCAACCCCCAACCGTTCGAGGGCCAGAAGGTGATCGTGACCACCACCGTCCCTGCGCAGGGCAGCAACGAAGAAACCTGCGCGTTCGAACAGGCCCAGGAAGGGGGTGCGATCACCGTCCTCAACATGATCACGGGGCAGCCTGGCAAAGCGCCGGCATTCGCCAGCACCGATGCCACCATGTCCATGATCAACGCCTCGCGCGCGCGCTTTGGCAGCGGTGAATTCGCCAGCATCCACACATCCGGTGGTGACCTCAACCTGCTGTCGCTTTCCAATGCGTCGGGCGACCCGACCTGCGATCCCGCCAAAGCGACGTGCATCAGGAAGCTGACCTTGACAGCCGGCAAGGTCGAGGGCCGGCGCGCGGACTGGCGGGAATTCGAATGAGCACGCGGCTTTCCCCAGGCGTGCGGCGGCCGCTGGCGCAGCGGGCTTTCACGCTGATCGAAATCATGATCGTGCTGGCGATCGTCGCCGTGCTCGCCACCATCGCATTGCCGCAATACACCTCGCATGTGCAGCGAACCCACCGGGCCCACGCCCGGGCCGCCCTGCTGCAGGCCGCCCAATGGTTGGAGCGCGCGGCCACCGCGCAGGGCACCTACCCCGCACGGGCGGCCATTCCCGCCGGCGTGCTGGCGGTGGAAGGCGATCGGTACACGGTCGGCTTCAAAACGCTGAACGCCAGCGCCTTTGTGCTGCAAGCCACCCCGCGCGCCGCGCAAAGCGCGGACGAATGCGGCGTTTTCGAACTCAGCGAGGCGGGGCTGAGAACCCAGTCCGCCTCGGCGCTCGTGACGGCCCCCTTGTCGGCTCAGACCTGCTGGAACCGCTAGCGCCAGAGCCCACCAAAGAGGGCTCCAGGCCCGGTTTCCGAAACCCTGCGAAAATAGCGGGATGTTTACCGGCATCATCACCGGCGTGGGGCGCATCGCCGCCCTCCACGACCTGGGCAGCTCTTTGGACCATGGCAAGCGACTCACCCTGGAGGCGCCGCCTGGCTACCTCGACGACGTCGGTCTGGGCGACAGCATCGCCCTCAACGGCGCCTGCATGACCGTCACCTCGCTGGACCTGCCCCAGCACCGCTTCACGATCGACATTTCCGCCGAATCGCTGGCCCGCACCACCGGCCTGGCGCAAACGGGCCGTCGCATCAACCTGGAGAAGGCGCTTCGCGCCCATGACCGGCTGGGTGGGCACATCGTCGCGGGCCATGTGGACGGCGTGGGCACGGTCACCCGCTTCGCCCGGGTGGGCGAAAGCTGGGAGCTGCGCGTGATGGCGCCCGCCGAACTCGGCAAATACCTCGCCTACAAGGGCTCGATCACGGTCAACGGCGTCAGCCTCACCGTCAACGAGGTGGCCGACAGCGCCGCAGGTTGCGAATTCAGCATCAACCTCATCCCCCACACGGTGGACAACACTTCATTGGGCGAGCTGGCCGAGGCAAGCACGGTCAATCTCGAAATCGACACCGTCGCGCGCTATGTCGAGCGCATGCTCAGCGCCGGCACGCACCCCACCAAGGAACCCGCATGAACGCCCCTGAAACCCTGGCCCCGGTGGCCATCTCGCCGGTCGAGGACATCGTCGCCGACATGCGCGCCGGGCGCATCGTCATCCTGGTCGACGAAGAAGACCGCGAAAACGAAGGTGATCTGGTGCTGGCCGCCGACCACGTCACGCCTGAAGCGATCAACTTCATGGCCCGCTTCGGCCGCGGCCTGATCTGCCTCACCCTCACGCGCGAGCGCTGCGAGCGCCTGCGCCTGCCGCCCATGGTGCCGCGCAACGGCACCAAGATGGGCACGGCCTTCACCATCTCCATCGAAGCCGCCGAAGGCGTCACCACCGGCATTTCGGCCGCCGACCGCGCGCGCACCGTGCAGGCCGCCGTGGCGCCCGACGCGCAGGCCGGCGATCTGGTTCAGCCCGGCCACATCTTTCCCCTGCAAGCGGTCGAAGGCGGCGTGCTCATGCGCGCCGGCCACACCGAAGCGGGTTGCGACCTCGCCGCCATGGCCGGTTGCAGCCCCGCGTCGGTGATCTGCGAAATCATGAAGGACGACGGCACCATGGCGCGCCTGCCCGACCTGCAGGTCTTCGCCGCCGAGCATGGTCTGAAGATCGGCACCATCGCCGACCTGATCGAACACCGCAGCCGCACCGAATGCCTGGTGAAGAAGCTCGGCACGCGCAGCATGAACACCGCCTTCGGTGAATTCCAGGTCACGGCCTTCAGCGACCAGCCCAGCGGCGCCTTGCACCTGGCCCTGGTGAAGGGCGAGTGGAAGCCCGAAGACAGCGTGGCCGTGCGCGTGCACGAACCGCTGTCGGTGCTGGATGCGCTGGAAGTCGGCCGCTCCATGCACTCCTGGAGCCTGGAAGCCAGCCTGCGCCACATCGCCCAGGCCGGCGCGGGCGTGGCCGTGCTGCTCAATTGCGGTGAAACCGCCAGCCAGCTGCTGGCCCAGTTCGAAGGCACGGCGCGCTCCGCCCAGGCGCCCGAGCGCGGTCGCATGGACCTGCGCACCTACGGCGTGGGCGCGCAGATCCTGCGCGACTGCGGCGTGCACCGCATGCAACTCATGGGCAACCCGCGCCGCATGCCCAGCATGACCGGCTACGGCCTCGAGATCACCGGCTACCTCAGCCGCAACGGCTGATCCCTTTTTCCCCCTTCCCTCCTCCATCCCAAGAAACGGACCCCCACATGTTCGGCGCAGACAAAGGCACCCCCAGCGTGCTCGACGGCAGAAAACTCAGCATCGGCATCGTCCAGGCCCGCTTCAACGAATCCATCACCGACGCCTTGTTCAACGCCTGCCTGGCCGAGCTGCTCGCCCTGGGCGTGCAGGACAAGAACATCGCCCACGTGAAGGTGCCCGGCGCGCTGGAAGTGCCGGTGGCCCTGCAGGCCATGGCCGAGCGCGACGACTTCGACGCGCTGATCGCCCTGGGCTGCATCATCCGCGGCGAGACCTACCACTTCGAACTGGTGGCCAACGAATCGGGCGCCGGTGTCACGCGCCTCTCGCTGGACTACCAGATCCCCATTGCCAACGCCATCCTGACCACCGAAAACCTGGACCAGGCCGTGGCCCGCCAGACCGACAAGGGCCGCGATGCGGCCCGCGTGGCGGTGGAAATGGCGCACCTGCTGCAAGAGATCGGTTGAACACCATGTCCGCTGACACCCCCACCCCGGCCACCGCCAAGAGCGGCGGCACCGCGCGCAAGGCGGCCGACAAGTCCGCCCGCACCCGCGCCCGCGAATTCGCGCTGCAGGGGATCTACCAATACCTGGTGGGCCGCAACGCCGCCATCGACATCGACACCTTCACGCGCGACCTGGCCGGCTTCCACAAGGCCGACAGCGTGCACTTCGACGCCCTGCTGCACGGCTGCATCGCCGAGGCCACGGCGCTGGACGCGCTGATCACGCCGCGCCTGGACCGCCCGCTGGCGGAACTCTCGCCGATCGAACACGGTGTGCTCTGGATCGGCGCCTACGAATTCCAGCACTGCCTGGACGTGCCCTGGCGTGTGGTGCTCAACGAGTGCATCGAACTGGCGAAGTCCTTCGGCGGCACCGACGGCCACAAATACGTCAATGGTGTGATGCACCAGCTGGCCTCGCAGCTGCGCCCCGCGGAAGTGGCCGCATCACCGGCGCCGGCCGCGCGCAAGCCCGCTCCATGAGGATTGCCCAGCGCGCGCAGCGCGTCGAACCGTTCTACGTGATGGAGCTGGCCAAGGCCGCCTCCGCCATGGCGGCCCAGGCCGGCGCCGGCGACCGGTCGATGATCTACCTCAACATCGGTGAACCCGACTTCACCGCACCGCCGCTGGTCACCGCCGCCGCCGAACGCGCCATCCATGCCGGCCGCAGCCAGTACACGCAGGCCACGGGCCTGCCTCCATTGCGTGAAGCCATCAGCGGCTGGTACGCCTCGCGCTTCGGCCTGCGCATCGACCCGGCTCGCATCGTGGTCACCGCCGGCGCCTCGGCCGCGCTGCAGCTGGCCTGCCTGGCGCTCATCGAAGCCGGCGACGAAGTGCTGATGCCCGACCCGAGCTACCCGTGCAACCGGCAGTTCGTGCAGGCCGCCGAAGGCCGCGCGGTGCTGATCCCCTCCGGCCCCGAACAGCGCTTCCAGCTCAGCGCCGAACAGGTCGAAGCCGCCTGGGGCCCCGCCACGCGCGGTGTCCTGCTGGCCTCGCCCTCCAACCCCACGGGCACCAGCATCGCCCGCGAAGAGCTCGAACGCATCGCGCGCTTGGTGCGTGGCCGCGGTGGCATCACCCTGGTGGACGAGATCTACCTCGGCCTGAGCTTCGAAGACGAGTACGGCCACAGCGCGCTGGGCCTGCCCGATGGCCTCGGCGACGAGGTCATCAGCATCAACAGCTTCTCGAAGTACTTCAACATGACCGGCTGGCGCCTGGGCTGGCTGGTGCTGCCGCCCGCCCTTGTTCCGGCGGTGGAGCGCCTGGCGCAGAACCTGTTCATCTGCGCCAGCACCATCGCGCAACACGCCGCGCTGGCCTGCTTCGAGCCCGACAGCCTGGCCGAGTACGAGCGCCGCCGCGCCGCCTTCAAGGCCCGGCGCGACTTTTTCATCCCCGAACTCAACCGCCTGGACCTGAACGTCCCCGTGATGCCCGACGGTGCCTTCTACGCCTGGGCCGACGTGCGCGGCCTGTGCGAGCGCTGGGGCATCGCGCCGCAGGGCACACGGCCCGACGAGGGCGGCAGCTGGGCGCTGGCGTTCGAACTCATGAAGCGCTGCCAGCTCGCCACCACACCGGGGCGCGATTTCGGCCAGGCCGAGCCCGGCCGCTACCTGCGCTTCTCCACCGCCAACTCGATGGCCCAGCTCCAGGAAGCCGTGGCCCGCCTGGAGCAGGCCCTGTGAGCGCGCCCCCCACCACAGCGCCGACCCCGCCGCCGGGCCGCCCCAAGGCGGGGGCAGCCCCCACGGGGGGCAGCGAACGACGCGCAGCGGGGAGCGTGGGGGCGCCATTCACCTGGCCGGTGCGCGTGTACTGGGAAGACACCGACGCGGGCGGCATCGTCTTCTACGCCAACTACCTCAAGTTCTTCGAGCGCGCGCGCACCGAGTGGCTGCGCCACCTGGGCCTGGGACAGCAGGCCTTGCGCGACGAGGTCGGCGGCATGTTCGTCGTGAGCGAAACCCAGGTGCAATACCACCGCCCGGCCCGCCTGGATGATTTGCTTCTGGTTACAGCCCGCGTGCGGGAAGCGGGCCGGGCCTCCCTGACAATCGAGCAGCGCGCGCTCCTGCAGCCCCCGCTGGCTGGCGAGGCCCCCCTGCTGCTGTGCGAGGGCACGATCCGGATCGGCTGGGTCGATGCCCAAAGCCTGCGCCCCCAGCGCATCCCGGTTCAGGTGCAGAGCGCGCTGCAAGGCCCGGCCTGAGCGGCCGCCTACCGAAACTTTTTTCCCACCTACCGCATCCGAACACCCATGACCCAAGATCTCTCCATCGTTCAATTGATGCTCAACGCGAGCTGGGTGGTCCAGGCCGTCGTGGCGCTGCTGGTGGTGGTTTCCGTGGTGAGCTGGGCCGCCATCTTCCGCAAGGTGTTCGCCCTGAGGCGCGTGCGCAGCTACAACGAAGACTTCGAACGCGAATTCTGGTCGGGCACCAACCTCAACGACCTGTATGCCTCCGCCGCCCAGAACGCCAAGCACGGCGGCCCGATGGAACGCATCTTCGCCAGCGGCATGCGCGAGTACCAGAAGCTGCGCGAGCGCCGCATCACCGACAGCGGCGCCCTGCTCGACGGCGCGCGGCGCGCCATGCGGGCCAGCTTCCAGCGCGAGCTCGATGCCCTGGAAACCAACCTCTCCTTCCTCGGCTCGGTCGGCTCGGTCTCGCCCTATGTGGGCCTGTTCGGCACCGTCTGGGGCATCATGCACGCCTTCACCGGCCTGGCCGCGCTGGCCCAGGTGACCCTGGCCACGGTGGCCCCCGGCATCGCCGAAGCCCTGGTGGCCACCGCCATCGGCCTGTTCGCCGCCATCCCGGCGGTGGTGTTCTACAACCGCTTCTCGCACGACATCGACCGCGTGGCCAACGCCATGGAGACCTTCATGGAAGAGTTCTCCAACATCCTGCAGCGCAACCTCGGCGTGCACACCCAGACGCCGTCGGGACACTGACATGCCAGCCGTCTCCTCCCGCGGCCGGGGCCGCCGCACCATCAACGAGATCAACATGGTGCCCTTCATCGACGTGATGCTGGTGCTGCTGATCATCTTCATGGTCACCGCGCCGCTGATCACGCCGAGCCAGATCGCCCTGCCCAGCGTGGGCCAGGCGGGGCGCCAGCCCGACCGCTTCGTGGCCGTGGTGATCGACAAGGACGAGCAGATCAAGGTGCGCGAAGGCTCCTCCAGCGCCGAACCGCAACCGGTCTCCATGGGCCAATTGGTCGCGCGCGTGCAGCAGCTGCAGGCCAGCCGGGGCAGCCCGCCCGAAGGCGGCGTGCCGGTGGTGATCAGCGCCGACAAGAACGTCAAGTACGAAGCCGTTGTTCGCGTGATGGATACCTTGCAGCGCGCGGGCATTGCGCGCGTCGGCCTCTCCGTGCAAACCTCGCGCTGAGCCCCGTCCACGCCCCATGCAATCGACTGCCGACCACCTCGACCTCGCCCCGCCCCGGAATGGGCGCTGGCTCGGCCCCATGGGGCTGGCCCTGGTTGCCCATGGCCTGCTCGTGATCGCCCTGACCCTGGGCGTGCAGTGGCAGAACGACGGCGAACCGGTCACCGTGGAGGCCGAACTCTGGTCCCGCACCCCGCAGCAGGCCGCGCCGCGCGCGGTGGAACCGCCGCCACCCCCGCCCGCGCCCACCCCGGCGCCCACGCCGGCACCGGCCCCGAAACCGGCACCCGCGCCCACCCCCGCACCGCCGCCCCCGGGCCCGACCCAGGCCGAGATCGCCACCGCGCAGGCCAAGAAGAAGGCCGAGGCGGAAAAGAAGGAGCGAGAGGAAGAGGCGAAGAAAGTCGCCGCCGCGAAGGCCGCGGAAAAGGCGGCCGCCGAGAAAAAGGCCGCAGCGGACAAAGCCGCCGCCGAGAAGGAGCGCCAGCAGAAACTGGCGGCCGAGAAGCGCGAACAGGAACGCAAGGAAGCCGCCGAGGAAAAACGCCTGGCGCAGATCCGCGAAGACCAGATCAAACGCATGATGGGCCAGGCCGGCGCCAGCGGCGGGCCGCAGAGCACCGGCACGGCCCAGCAGTCCAGCGGTCCGACACCGGGCTACGCCGGGCGCGTGGCCGCGCGCATCAAGCCCAACGTGGTGTTCACCGACGTGGCACCGGGCAACCCGCGCGCCGAGGTCGAGGTTCGCACCTCGCCCGATGGCAGCATTGTCTCGCGCCGGCTCGTCAAGAGCAGCGGCAACCCGGAGTGGGACGAGGCGGTGCTGCGCGCGATCGACCGCACCGCGACCCTGCCCAAGGACACCAACGGCACCGTGCCGTCGCCGCTGGTGATCGGGCTTCGACCCCTGGACTAAGCCCCCCTGCGCCGCTGCTCGTGGGCCTGCGCCATCCAGCTCGCCAGCGCGGCGTCCGTGGGGAAGAACAGCGCCCGGTCGTCCAGCTGCAGCTCGCACTGCGCGCCCTCGCGCAGCAAGGCCAGCCGCACCGGCAGGCCGCGCACCAGCTCGCCCTGCTCGGTGATCTCACGCTTGGGTGGGAACTCGCGCACCAGCTCGGCGATCGATGGCGCCGTGCCGTTCACCGCCACGCGCAAATACTTGCCGAAACGGCAGCGCGCCGCCGCCAGGTCCCAGATCTGCTGGATCTTCAACCGCACACCGCCTGAGAAACGGTCGGGCTGCGCCACCGCCTGCACGATGATGAGCTCGTCGTCCTTGAGCAGGTTGCGATGTTGGTTGATGAGGTTCTCGTCCGCGCTGGTCTCGAACACCCCGGTCTTGTCGTCCAGCTTGAACAGCGCGAGCTTGCCTCGCTGTCCGTTGATCACGCGGAAGTCGGTCACGATGCCGGCGAGGATCACCGGGTCGCGGCTCTCCACCACATCCCCCAGCGGCGTGCGCGCGAAGCGGCGTACCTCGCGCTGCACCTCGTCGAACAGGTGGCCCGAGAAGTAGAAGCCCATCGCGGTCTTCTCCAGCGTGAGCCGCTCCTTCACGCCCCAGGGCATGGTGGCCACGAGGTCGGGCTCCTGCTTGCTCGAACCGTGGTCGTCGTCGCCCATCATGTCGAACAGCCCGCCCTGGTTGGCGTTGGCCAGGGTGGCGGCGGCGAACTCGAAGGCGCGGTCCACCGAGGCCAGCATCTCGGCGCGGTTGAGGTTCAGCGAATCGAAGGCACCGGCCTTGATCAGCGCTTCCACCGTGCGTTTGTTCAGGCGCGTGCGGTCCACGCGCACGCAGAAGTCGAAGAGGCTCTTGAACGGACCCTTCTCGTCGCCGCGTGGGCCTTCGCCCCGGCCTTCACGGGCCGCCACGATGGCCTCGATCGCCTGTTGGCCCGTGCCCTTGATGGCGCCCAGGCCGTAGCGGATGGACTTGTTGGTGATCGGCTCGAAGCGGTGGAAGCCCCGGTTCACGTCCGGCGCTTCGAAAGCGATGCCCATCTTCTGCGCGTCTTCGAACAGCACCTTGAGCTTGTCGGTGTCGTCCATTTCCACCGTCATGTTGGCGCAGAAGAACTCGGCGGTGTAGTGCACCTTGAGCCAACCAGTGTGGTATGCGAGCAGCGAGTAGGCGGCGGCGTGCGACTTGTTGAAGCCGTAGCCCGCGAACTTCTCCATCAGGTCGAAGACCTCGTCGGCCTTGTCCTGGGGGATGTTGTGCGTGGCAAGCGCACCGGCGCGGAACTTCTCGCGGTGCTCGGCCATCTCCTCGGCCTTCTTCTTGCCCATGGCGCGGCGCAACAGGTCGGCACCGCCGAGTGAGTAGCCGCCCAGGATCTGCGCGGTCTGCATCACCTGTTCCTGGTAGACCATGATCCCGTAGGTCTCGGACAGCATCTCCGCCACCGCCGGGTGCGGGTACTCCACCTCCTCGCGCCCATGCTTGCGGTTCACGAAGCTGGGAATCAGGTCCATCGGGCCCGGGCGGTACAGCGCGTTGAGCGCGATCAGGTCTTCCAGGCGCGAGGGCTTGGCGTCCTTCAGCATGCCCTGCATGCCGCGGCTTTCAAACTGGAACACGGCTTCGGTCTGACCGCGCGAGAACAGCGCGTACACGCGCGCGTCGTTCAGCGGCACGTCCTCGAAACGGAAGTTCTCCTGCCCCGGGTGGCGCTTCATGATGAGCTCGCGCGCGATCTCCAGGATGGTCAGCGTGGCCAGTCCCAAGAAGTCGAACTTCACCAGGCCGATGGCCTCCACGTCGTCCTTGTCGTACTGGCTCACCGCCGATTCGCTGCCGGGCTGTGCGTACAGCGGGCAGAAGTCGGTGAGCTTGCCCGGTGCGATGAGCACGCCCCCGGCGTGCATGCCGATGTTGCGCGTCATGCCTTCGAGCTTCTGCGCCAGCTCGATCAGGGTCTTGACGTCGTCTTCCTTCTGGATGCGATCGGCCAGCACCGGCTCCATCTCGATCGCGTAGTTGTTCTTGTCGCCTTCCTTCTTCTGCGCCGGCGGGTACTGCAGCGTGACCGACATGCCCGGCTTGTTCGGGATCAGCTTGGAGATGCCGTCGCAGAAGCCGTAGGAGAAGTCGAGCACGCGGCCCACGTCGCGGATGGCCGCGCGCGCGGCCAGCGTGCCGAAGGTGGCGATCTGGCTCACCGCTTCCTTGCCGTACTTGTCCTTCACGTAGTCGATCACGCGATCGCGGTTGGTCTGGCAGAAGTCGATGTCGAAGTCGGGCATGGACACCCGCTCCGGGTTCAGGAAGCGCTCGAACAGCAGGTTGTATTGCAGCGGGTCGAGGTCGGTGATCTTCAGCGCGTAGGCCACCAGCGAGCCGGCGCCCGAACCCCGGCCCGGCCCCACCGGGCATCCGTTGTTCTTGGCCCAGTTGATGAAGTCGCCCACGATCAGGAAGTAGCCCGGGAACCCCATGTTCAGGATGGTGTTGATCTCGAACTCGAGGCGCTCCACGTAGCGCGGGCGCTCGGCGTCGCGCTTGGCAGTTTCGGGGTACAGGTGCGCCAAGCGCTCTTCCAGGCCTTCGAACGACGACTGCCGGAAGAAATCGGCCATCGGCATCGGCACGCCATCGATCAGCGGTGTGGGGAAGTTGGGCAGCTGCGGCTTGCCCAGCACGAGCGTGAGGTTGCAGCGTTTGGCGATCTCCACCGAGTTCGCCAGCGCGGACGGGATGTCGGCGAACAGCGCCTGCATCTGCGCCGTGCTCTTGAAATACTGCTCGCGCGTGAAGCGGCGCACGCGCCGGTTGTTGCCCAGGATCTCGCCCTCGGCGATGCAGACGCGGGCCTCGTGCGCCTCGTAGTCGTCGGGCTCGAGAAACTGCACCGGGTGCGTGGCCACCACCGGCAGGTGCAGGCGCGCGGCCAGTTGCACGGCCTGCGCCACGTGGCGTTCATCGTCCACGCGCCCGGCGCGCTGCAGCTCGATGTAGAAACGGTGCGTGAAGATGCTGGAGAGCTGCAGCGCCACGTCGGCCGCGCGCTGCGCATCGCCCTGCATCAGCGCCTGGCCCACCGGGCCGGCCTGCGCGCCCGAGATCAGAATCAGGCCCGCATTGCATTCCTGCAGCCAGTCGCGCTGCACCAGCGCCTGGCCCCGGCCGTCGTTGCGCGTCCAGGCGCGGGCGAGCAGCTCGCTCAGGTTCAGGTAGCCCTGTTTGTCCTGCACCAGCAGCAGCGCACGCGGTACCGGCGCCTGCTGGCTGCCCGGCATGGCACCGGGCGTTTCTTCGGTGAAGCCCTGCAGCAGCACCTCGGCGCCGATGATGGGCTTGACGCCCGCGCCACGGGCTTCCTTGTAGAACTTGACGGCGCCGAACAGGTTGCTGAGATCGGTGATGGCCAGCGCGGGCTGGCCGTCGGCGGCGGCCGCGGCCACCACGTCATCGATGCGGTTGGTGCCGTCGACGACGGAGAATTCGGTGTGCAGGCGCAGATGAGTGAACATCGGGCCATTTTAGAAGGCGCGGGGCCTTCTTCCTCTCAAGCGGGCGGTGGCATTTCGTCCTTGAGGATGCTCAGCACCTCGGAGCGGAACTCCCGGCTGTAAAGAATGGCCACCACGGCCAGCGTGGCGACCACCATCGCCACCGGAGAGATGAACCAGGCCAGCGCAGCGAACGAAAAGTAATAAGCGCGCAGGCCGTCGTTGAAGGTGTCGGCCGCGGCGCCCACCATGGCTGCGGCGCGGTCCGCGAAGGCCCGGCGGTCGTGCTTGCCGGACTCGAAGTCCTCGGCCGGCGGCATGGCACCGATCACCAGCGCCACGAAGGTGTACTGCCGCATGCACCAGGAAAAGCGGAAAAACGCGTAGACGAAGATCGCCACCATCACCAGGATCTTGAACTCGAAGACGATCAGCGAGGTGGTCTGGGCGAACGGGATCTCGCTCATCAACTCCGTCGCCTTGTCGGTCGTGCCGAGCAAGGCGAACAGACCACCGATGACCAGGATGGAGGTGGATGAGAAAAACGTGGGCGTGGCCGACAAGGCCTGGGTGATGAGGCCGTCGAGCATGCGGGGGTCGCGCGCCGTGGTCTGCGTCATCCAGTAGCCGCGGTAGCGGTTGGTGGTGTGGAGCAGCGAGCCCATCTTGCGGCCCCATTCGCGGGCGAACCAGGCGTAGCCGACCCACAGGGCCAGAAAGCAGACCAGGGCCAGCCAGTCGGCCCAGGGGATGATGCTGAGGAACTTCATGGAGCTGGATGGTACGCCCCCACTGCGCCGCTGACGCGGCGTCCCCCCTCGGCGTGCCGTCGGCGCTGGGAGGGGGAACGGCATCTCGGGCCGGCGGAGCCGGGCCCTGGATGCCTCTGGACCGCGGCACGCTCGCCGGATCGGCGCGTGCTACCGCCTCAGCCCGTGAATCGCGCCGCCACGCTGGCCACGCGCTCGCCGAAAAGGCGCGCGGTCTCCAGGTCGCCCGGCAGCATGTCCTGCGCACCGGCATCGGACGGCGACTGGGCGATCGCGCCGCTGTAGCTCACGAGGTAGTTCACGTCGTTGCGCTGGGCGCCCTTGGTGTTGCTGGGCATCAGGCCCTGGCTGACCCAGATCATGCCGTGCTGCATGGCCAGGGTGAACATCGTGTTCAGCGTGGCGAGCTTGTCGCCGTTCATGCCGGCGCTGTTGGTGAAGCCGGCGGCGATCTTGTCCTTCCATTTCTGGGCGAACCAGGGCTTGCTGGAGGCGTCCGCGAACTTCTTGAACTGCCAGCTCACGCTGCCCATGTAGGTGGGCGAGCCCATGATGATGGCATCGGCCGCATCGAGGGTGTCCCAGCCGCCGTCGGGCAGGTTGCCGTCGGCGTCGATGGCGAGCAGTTCGGCGTCGGCGCCCTGGGCGACCGCTTGCGCCATGCGCTGGGTGTGACCGTAACCGGAGTGGTAGACCACGACAACTTTGGACATCTTGTGTTCCTGAAAAAAAAGCGGCGCCCAGGCGCCGCGAAGGAGAAAACCAATGAAGCTCAGGCGGCCGGGCGGCGCGCGTCGAGGCTGAAGGCACCGGCGCCGAAGGCGGCGAAGGCGAGCAGGCCACCGGTGATGGCGATGTTCTTGAAGAACAACAGCTGCTGCATCATCTGCTGCTCGGCCGGCACGGCCCAGTAGGCGTGGAAGAAGAAGCTGGCCACCAGCGTGAACACGGCCAGGGCAATGGCGGCAACGCGGGTGCGGTAGCCGATCAGCAGCGCCAGGCCGCCGAAGAGCTCGATCACCAGGGCGATGGCCACGCCCACTTGCGGCGCAGGCAGGCCCATGGCCGTGGCGTAGCCGACCGTGCCGGCAAAGCCGGCGATCTTGCCAAAGCCTGCCGGCACGAAAAGAATGGCCAGCAGGATGCGGCCGATCAGGGCCAGGGGGTTTTGCAGAGCGTTCATGGTGAGTCCTTGAAAAAATGGAAGTTGAAAGGATGGAAAAAACGTTCAGGGAGCAAGATCGAACACAAGCACCTCGGCATCATCGCCGTTCGAGAGCTGCAGGCGGCTTTCGCCGGCCAGCACGGCAGCGTCCCCCGCCTTGAGGTGTTGGCCGTTCACGTCGAGCGCGCCACGCACCAGGTGCACATAGGCCTTGCGGGCCGGGTCGAGCGCCAGCTCGGCGGCTTCCTGGCCATCGAGCAGGCCGGCGTACATGGCCGCGTCGGCATGAATGGTCACCGAGCCCTCGGCCCCGTCGGGGGATGCCACCAGGCGAAGTTGACCACGCTTCTCGGCCTCGGCAAACCCCTTCTGCTCATAGCCCGGCTCGATGCCCGTCACATTGGGCTCGATCCAGATCTGCAGGAAATGCGTGGTGGCGTCGGGTGCGTGGTTGAACTCGCTGTGGCGCACGCCGCTGCCCGCGCTCATGCGCTGCACGTCGCCGGGCGGAATGCCCTTGACGTTGCCCATGCTGTCCTTGTGTGCCAGGTTGCCCTGCAGCACGTAGCTGATGATTTCCATGTCGCGGTGGCCGTGCGTGCCGAAACCGGTGCCCGGGGCAATGCGGTCTTCGTTGATCACGCGCAGGTTGCCCCAGCCCATCCAGGCAGGGTCGAAGTACTCGGCGAAGGAGAACGAGTGGTGGCTCTTGAGCCAGCCGTGGTCGGCATAGCCGCGGGCATCGGAGCGTCGAATCTGAAGCATGGTGTATTCCTTTCCATCTTCCGTGGGGCCGGCCCGAATGGCTGGCATGGGGTGAATTCTGAGCGGACCAGCCCCCTTTGTGACTGCACGGTTTTGATGGCATCATTCAAATCATTTGAACGATCAGAGTCACCGCCATGGCCACTTCCAGCCCCCGGGCCGCCCTCTCTCCTGAAAACCTGGGCCTGCTCGATGCCGTCGCCCGCCTGGGCAGCATGGCGGCCGCCGCGCGCGAACTCGGCATGGTGCCCAGCGCCCTGACCTACCGCATCCGCCAGATCGAGGACGCGCTGGACGTGCTGCTGTTCGACCGCAGCGCGCGCCGCGCCGTGCTCACCCCCGCCGGGGCCGAGCTGCTGCGTTCCGGGCAATACCTGCTGAGCGAACTCGACGCCGTGGCCCAGCGCGTCAAGCGCGTGGCCACGGGTTGGGAACCGCAACTCACCATCGCCGCCGACGCCATCATCGCGCGCGCCACCCTGTTCGAGCTCTGCGAGGCCTTCTATGCCGAAGGCGCGCCCACCCGGCTCAAGCTGCGGGCCGAAACGCTCTCGGGCACGGTGGAAGCCTTGCAGAGCGGCCAGGCCGACCTCGCCCTGGGCGTGCCCAGCGAGATGGCGCTCACCGAATTCCAGTCCGCGCCCATGGGCACGCTGAGCTTCGTCTACGCGGTCGCACCGCACCACGCCCTGGCCGCCGCCACCCACAGCCTGTGCGACGAGGAACTGCGCGAACACCGCGCCGTGGCCGTGGCCGACAGCACGCAGCGCGGGCGCGGTGTCACGCACAACCTGCTGCCGGGGCAAGATGTGCTCACCGTGCCGACCATGCAGCACAAGCTCGAAGCGCAGTTGCGCGGCCTCGGTGGGGGTTTCCTGCCGCTGTCCCTCGCACAGCCTTTCATCAACGCCGGGCGGCTGGTGGTGAAAACCGTGCAGCGGCCCAACCGCACGCTGCGCGTCTCGTATGCCTGGCGCCAGCCCCGCAGCTCGGGCGACACCGGCCGCGCGCTGCGCTGGTGGCTGGACCGCCTGCAGCATCCCAAGACGCGCGGCGCGCTGCTGAACAACCACCATCAGATCTGATCCATGGGAAAGCGGCGCGAACGATGAAGCAACTGATACAGTCAGCCACACACCCATCACCCAACGCGCCAAGAGACATGACGAACACCAGAAGCCCACGCGCAGCCCCAGCCACGAAGAACACCCGCTCCAAGGCCCGCGGCGCGGCGGCCAAGCCTCTGCACTTCGCCGTGGTCGGCGGTGGCATGGCGGGGGTGGTGTGCGCGCGCACGCTGGTGCAGGCGGGTCACCGCGTCACCCTGCTCGAGAGAAGCCGTGAGTTCGGTGGCCGCATGGCCACGCGGCGCACCGAGTTCGGCGGTTTCGACCACGGCGCCCAGTACTTCACCGTGCGCGACGCGCGTTTCGAGACCGCGCTGCGCAGCAACGCCACCGCCGTCGTGCGCCCCTGGAGCGCCAGCACCGTGCGCGTGCTCGACGAACTGGGCCGCGTGCTGGCCAGCGCGCCGCCCCCCACCGAACCGCATTTCGTGGCCTCGCCCGGCATGAGCGCCCTGGTCAACCTCTGGGCGCAGCCCCTGGCGCACCCCGAGCTGCACGGCGGCCTGCTGGCCCGCACGCTGCTGGACACCTGCGTGACCCGCATCGAGCGCGATGCGCTGCATCCCGAACAATGGCAACTGCGCGCCGAAGACGCTCAGGGCGGCCAGCAGGTGCTGGGCGGCTTCGACCGCGTGGTCCTCGCCATGCCGCACCCGCAGATCCACGACCTGCTGCTCGCCTCCGGCCTCGCGCCCGAGTTGCGCAAGGCACTCACCCCCGTGCACGTGGCGCCCTGCTGGACGCTGATGGTCGCCTACCCCCAGGCCATGCAGCCCGGCCTGCCGCACCTCGGCCCGCAGTGGAACGCCGCGCGCAGCACGCACCACCGCATCAGCTGGCTGGCGCGCGAATCCAGCAAGCCCGGGCGCGACCCCATCGAGCGCTGGACCGTGCAGGCCAGCCCCGCCTGGTCCACCAAGCACCTGGAAGACGACGCCGAGCGCGCCAAGGCCAAGCTGCTCAAGGGCTTTGCCGAAATCACCGGCATCCGCGCCACGCCCACCCATGCCGTGGCGCACCGCTGGCGCTTTGCCCAGACGCAGACGCCGCTGGGCCAGAGCCACCTGCTCGACAAGGCACTGGGCATCGGCGCCTGCGGCGACTGGTGCCTGGGCCACCGCGTCGAAGACGCCTTCGTCTCCGGCCTGGAAATGGCGCTCGCCATCGCCTGAGTCTTCCGCGTCTGCGGGCCATGGCGGCCATGTACAGAGGACGTTTCGCCCCTTCGCCCACCGGCCCGCTGCATGCGGGCTCGCTGGTCGCCGCACTCGCCAGCTGGTTGGATGCGCGCGCCCACGGCGGCGTCTGGCTGGTGCGCATGGAAGACGTGGACACGCCACGCTGCGTGCCCGGTGCCGACGGCACCATCCTGAGGCAGCTTGAAACCTGCGGCCTGGTCAGCGACGAGCCCGTGCTCTGGCAATCGCAGCGCGGCGCCCATTACCAGCAGGCGCTGGACCGGCTGGTGGCCGCGGGCCGCGCCTACCCGTGCGCCTGCTCGCGCAAGGACATCGAGGCCGCGCTGCAGGCCCAGGGTGTGGTGCGCGAGCGCCACCACAGCGCCGTCTACCCCGGCACCTGCCGGCCCGAGCGTGGCGGCCTGCGCGGCAAGCCCGCCAGAGCCTGGCGATTCGCCGTGCAGCCCCTGCGCAGCGAAGTGCGCTGGACCGATCGCCAGCTCGGCCCGCAGGCGCAGGACGTGGCCACCGAGGTGGGCGACTTCGTGCTCAAGCGCGCCGACGGCCTCTGGGCCTACCAGCTCGCCGTGGTGGTGGACGACGCGGCGCAAGGCATCACCCACGTGGTGCGTGGCGAAGACCTGGCCGACAACACGGCGCGCCAGATCCTGCTGCAACAGGCGCTGGGCCTGCCCACGCCGGCCTACCGCCACACCCCGCTGGTGCTCGGTGACCACGGTGAAAAGCTCAGCAAGCAGAACGGCGCGCAGGCGCTGGACCTGAGCGATCCCCCCACCGCGCTGATGCAGGCCGCCCAAGTGCTCGGCCTGCCCACGCCAGGGCGCGACACGGTGACCAACCTGCTGGCGGCGTGGACGAAGGCCTGGCCCGCCTAAAATCCACCCCTTCCCCGACCGACCGCTCCCGATGACCGACCCCCGCCACGCCCAACCGCGCCCTGCCCCCGCCGACACCACCTTCATGCGGGCGGTGAAGAGCTATGTGCTGCGCGCGGGCCGCATGGGCCCGGGCCAGGCTCGAGCCTTCGAACAGCACGGCCCCCGCTTCCTGCTGAACTACGCCCCCGGCGCGTTCGACGCGGCTGCGGCCTTCGGGCGCGCCGCGCCGCTCATCATGGAGATCGGCTTCGGCATGGGCGGCGCCACCGCCCACATCGCCGCCGTGCGCCCGCAGGACAACTTCCTCTGCTGCGAAGTGCACGAGCCCGGCGTGGGCGCCCTGCTCAAGCTCGTGGGTGAGCAAGGCCTGGAGAACATCCGCATCTTCCGCCACGACGCGGTGGAGGTGCTGGACCACATGCTGGGCGAAGCCAGCCTCGATGGCGTGCACATCTTCTTCCCCGATCCCTGGCACAAGAGCCGCCACCACAAGCGCCGCCTGATCCAGGGCCCGTTCGTGAACCGCCTCGCGCGCCACCTCAAGCCAGGCGGCTACCTGCACCTCGCCACCGACTGGGAACCCTACGCCCAGCAGATGCTGGAGGTGCTCCAGGCCGAGCCCCTGCTGAGCAACATCGCCGAAGCGGGTGGCGACGGCTTCGTGCCCAAGCCCGACTACCGGCCGCTCACCAAGTTCGAGAACCGCGGGCTCAAGCTCGGCCACGGCGTCTGGGACCTGGTGTTCCGCCGCGTCTGATCCGCAACGGGCCACCATGGGCCGTCCCCCGAAAAACCCGGCGATTCCCTCGCGGCAGGGCGTGTCCGCCAGCTGCATCGCCCTGCCCTACGGCAAGGCCGCGCCCTGGCCGCTGCTGCTCGACTTCCTGGCCGAACGCCTGAGCGCCGTCAGCCGCGAGGCCTGGGCCCAACGGCTCGCGCGCGGCGAGGTGCTTGACGACGCGGGCCAGGCCCTGCCACCCGATGCGGCTTTCACGCCGGGGGTGCGGGTCTACTACTACCGCGAACTCGACCACGAACCCGTGGTGCCGTTCGAGGAAACCGTGCTGCACCTGGACGAGCACCTGCTGGTGGCGGACAAACCGCATTTCCTGCCGGTGACACCCGGTGGGCGCTACGTGCAGCAAAGCCTGCTGGTGCGGCTGAAGAACCGGCTGGGCATCGACACGCTGAGCCCCATCCACCGCATCGACCGCGAGACAGCGGGCCTGGTGGTGTTCAGCCTGCGCCCGCAGGACCGCGACGCCTACCAGTCGCTGTTCCGCGACCGCGCGGTGCACAAGGTGTACGAAGCGCTCGCCCCCTCCGGCGATGCGTCCCAGGCCTGGCCCGTGGTGCGGCGCAGCCGCATCGAGGAAGCGCACGACGCCTTCTTCCGCATGAACGAGGCCGAAGGCGAGCCCAACAGCGAGACGCGCATCGAGCGGCTGGAGGTGCGCGGCCCGTGGGCGCGCTACCGCCTGGAGCCCGTCACCGGCAAGCGGCACCAGCTGCGCGTGCACATGAACGCGCTGGCGCGGCCCATCGTGGGCGATCAGTTCTACCCGAGTGTGCAGCGCGGGCCACACGAAGCCGAGGATTTCTCGAACCCGCTGCGCCTGCTGGCCCGGGCCATCGCCTTCACCGACCCCGTGACGGGCGAAGCACGGGCCTTTTCCAGCCAGCAATCGCTGAGCTGGCCCGAGCCGCAGGAAACGGTCAGGCCTTGATCTCGCGCGCCGTGATCTGGTACTTGAAGTCGTCCGGCGCGTAGGAATCCAGACGCTGGCCGCCGGTCTCGCCCACGGGGTACATGAAGAAGCCCAGCTGCGGGCCCTGTGCCTGCGGCAGCTTCACGTCGTGCGCCATGTTCCAGGCCATCCAGTTGCCCTCCCAGCCGCCGAACAGCGCGCGGTTCACCGGCGTGACCACCGGGTGCTGCGTGGTCTTGATCCACTCG
The DNA here is from genome assembly GCF_058796355.1 of Hydrogenophaga sp. GW823-FHT04C09. NCBI lineage: Bacteria > Pseudomonadati > Pseudomonadota > Betaproteobacteria > Burkholderiales > Comamonadaceae > Hydrogenophaga > Hydrogenophaga sp. GW823-FHT04C09. The sequence continues at coordinate 681,217 of NZ_JBXAIO010000001.1, forward strand.
GGCGTCTCCAGGCGCATGACCTTGGCCACATCGGCCGGGTCCATCGCCACCCAGCCGTGGCCGGCCAGGTGCACCTCGGCGCGGCAGTGCTGCGCGCCCTTGAGGCTGGCGGAATTGCCGCTGAGCTCCTTGTAGCCGAAGGCCGAGGGCGCCAGGCGGATGCCGTACACGTCGCGCGCCGGCAGGCCGGCCGAGCGGCACAGGCCGACGAAGATGGCGTTGAGGTCGGCGCACTTGCCGCCCAGGTTGCCGGTCTCCAGCATGGTCTTGATGTCGCCTTCGCCGCAGCCGCGCACCTTGGGCTCGCGGTAGGTGTTGGCCACCACCCAGTCGTAGATCTGGCGCGCCTTCTGCGCGTCGGTGCGCGCACCGCGCGTGGCCTTGAGCGCGGTCTCGCGCACGATGCCGTCGGTGGGCAGCAGGGCCGTGGGCTGGGTCCAGAAGCGCAGGCTGGCGGCGTCTTCGGTGCTGGCCGTTTTCTGCGAAAGATCGGCCGCGCGGTTGCGCGTCTGCACGCGGCTGGTGAGTTCCACGTAAGGCATGCCACCACCTTCGGCGAACGTCACGTGCAGCATGCGGGCACCGTAGTGCCGCTCTTCGGTCAGCTGCGCGGTGCCGTTGGTGCGGAAGTCGCTGGTGAAGGACTTCTGCCAGTCGCTCTCGACCGAGGGCAGCGGCAACCAGACCTGGGAAGCGCCCCGGGGCAACTCGATGTCCACCCGGGTGGTCACATCGAAGGTGCGCCAGGCGCCGGGCTGCGGGTTGAACTCGCGCTGTGGTGCCGGGTTGGCCTGGGCCAGGGCCCCTGTGGCATGGAACAGCGGTGATGCGGCGGCCACGGAGGTGGCGGCGCGCTGCAGGAAGCGGCGGCGATCGGGGGTCATGAAGGGCACTCCGGAAGGGGGGACAGGAATTATGGGACGGGGTCAGAGCACGAGCAAACGATCCACCCAGCCCAGCGCCTCGCGGCCGCTCCAGTCGACCTCGCCCCGCACGCGCTGGCGCGCGCGGCCCTGGCGATTGATCAGCACCGTGGTCGGAAACACCCGCACGCCCCAGGCGCGCGCGTGTTCGCCCAGTGGGTCCAGCCACACCGGCAGGCTCAGCTGGGTCTGCTCCACGAAACGCAGGGCGCGCTGCGGCGGCTCCTTGAAGTTGAGCGCGATCACCGCCAGGCGGTCCTCGCCAATCAGCGGGGGCAGGTCCTGCAGCATGGGCATTTCGGTGCGGCAGGGCTCGCACCAGCTGGCCCAGAAGTTGAGCAGCACGGCGCGGCCTTTGAAATCGGCGAGCTTCACGGCCCGGCCTTGCAGGTCCAGGGTCGTCAGCGCCGGCGTGGGCGTGCCGCGCGGCCAGTCGCTCAGTTCGAAAGCCGGCTGTGCGCCGACCGCCACCGGCCCCAGGGCCACGGCCAGCCCGCTGGCCAGGACCTGCCGGCGGCTCAGCGTGCTCACACGCGTTCGGCCACCCAGCCCTGCACCGACTGCAGTGCCTTGGGCAGGCCGCTCGCGTCGGTGCCGCCAGCCATGGCCATGTCGGGCTTGCCGCCGCCTTTGCCGCCCACCTGCTGGGCCACGAAGTTCACCAGCTCGCCGGCCTTGACCTTGCCCATGCTGTCGGCGGTGACGCCGGCGGCCAGTTGCACCTTGGCGCCGTCCACGGCAGCCAGCACGATGGCGGCGGACTTGAGCTTGTCCTTGAGCTTGTCCAGCGTGTCGCGCAGGGTCTTGGCGTCGGCGCCGTTGAGCACGGCGGCCAGCACCTTGATGCCCTTGACGTCCACCGCCTGCGCCACCAGCTCGTCGCCCTGGCTCGAAGCCAGCTTGCCCTTGAGCGCGGCCACTTCCTTCTCCAGTGCCTTGACCTGCTCCAGCGTCTGGCCGATGCGCGCGTTCAGCTCGACCGTGGGCGCCTTGAGCACGCCCGCCGCCTGCGCCACCGTGTCTTCCAGCGACTGCAGGTAGGCCAGCGCGTTCGTGCCGGTGATGGCTTCGATGCGGCGCACGCCCGCGGCCACGCCGCTTTCGCCCACCACCTTGAAGAGGCCGATGTCGCCGGTGCGCTGCACGTGCGTGCCGCCGCAGAGCTCGCGGCTGCTGCCGATGTCGAGCACGCGCACGGTCTCGCCGTACTTCTCGCCGAACAGCATCATGGCGCCGGTCTTCTGCGCCGACTCGATGTCCATCAGGCGCGCCTGCGTGGCGTGGTTGTCGAGGATCTCGGCGTTCACCTTGGCCTCGATCTGGCGGATCTGCGCGTCCGTGACGGGCGCGTTGTGCGCGAAGTCGAAGCGCGTGCGCTCGGCGTTCACCAGCGAGCCCTTCTGCTGCACGTGCTCACCCAGCACCTCGCGCAAGGCCTTGTGCATCAGGTGGGTGGCGCTGTGGTTGCGCACGGTGGCGGCGCGCAGCGCGGTGTTCACCTGGGCGTTCACGTGGTCGCCCACGTTGAGCGTGCCCTGCTCCACGCTGCCGTGGTGGCCGAACACGTCGGCCTTGATCTTCTGCGTATCGCCCACGGCGAAACGCGCCGAGCCACTGGTGATGACGCCCTCGTCGCCGACCTGGCCACCGCTCTCGGCGTAGAACGGCGTGTTGTCCAGCACCACCACACCGGTCTGGCCGGCGTTCAGCGCGGCGACCGGCGTGCCTTCGAAGTAGAGCGCGACGATCTTGCCGGGCGCTTCCAGCTGTTCGTAGCCCACGAACTGGTTGCCCGCGCCGGTGTAGTCCAGCGCCTTGTCCATCTTGAACTTGCCGGCCGCGCGACCTGCGGCCTTCTGCTTTTCCATCGCGGCGTGGAAACCCGCCTCGTCCACCGACAGGCCGCGCTCGCGGCAGACGTCGGCCGACAGGTCGAGCGGGAAGCCGTAGGTGTCGTGCAGCTTGAAGGCCACGTCGCCCGGCAGCACCTTCTCGCCGCCGGCCAGCGCCGCGTCGAGGATTTCCATGCCGTTGGCCAGCGTTTCGTAGAAGCGCTCTTCCTCGGCCTTGAGCACCTCGGTGATGCGCTGCTCCTGGCGCGCCAGGTTCGGATAGGCCGCGCCCATCAGCTTCACCAGGTCGGGCACCAGCTTGTGGAAGAACGGCGTCTTCTGGCCCAGCTTGTAGCCGTGGCGGATGGCGCGGCGCACGATGCGGCGCTGCACATAGCCCCGGCCTTCGTTGCTGGGGATCACGCCGTCGCTCACCAGGAAGGCGGTGGCGCGGATGTGGTCGGCGATCACCTTGAGCGAGGGGTTGTCCAGGTCGCTGATGTGCGTCTCGCGCGCGGCGGCCTTGATGAGCGCGTCGAAGATGTCGATCTCGTAGTTGCTGTGCACGTGCTGCAGGATCGCGGCCAGGCGCTCCAGGCCCATGCCGGTGTCCACGCAGGGGGCGGGCAGCGGCGTGACGGCGCCGGTCTCGTCCATGTTGAACTGCATGAACACGTTGTTCCAGATCTCGATGAAGCGGTCGCCGTCTTCATCGGGACTGCCCGGAGGGCCACCGGCGATGTGGTCACCGTGGTCGTAGAAGATCTCGCTGCACGGACCGCAAGGTCCGGTGTCGGCCATCATCCAGAAGTTGTCGGACTTGTAGCGGCCGCCCTTGTTGTCGCCGATGCGGATCACGCGCTCGGGCGGCAGGCCGATCTCTTTCGTCCAGATGTCGTAGGCCTCGTCGTCCTCTTCATACACCGTGGCCAGCAGGCGCTCCTTGGGCAACTGGTAGACCTCGGTCAGCAGCTCCCAGGCCCATTTCAGGCTCTCGCGCTTGAAGTAGTCGCCGAACGACCAGTTGCCCAGCATCTCGAAGAAGGTGTGGTGGCGCGCGGTGTAGCCCACGTTCTCCAGGTCGTTGTGCTTGCCGCCGGCGCGCAGGCAGGCCTGCACCGAGGCCGCGCGCACATAGGGGCGCTTGTCGGTGCCGAGGAACACGTCCTTGAACTGCACCATGCCGGAGTTGGTGAACATGAGCGTCGGGTCGTTGCCGGGCACCAGGGGGCTGGACGCGACCACGGTGTGGCCCTTGGAAGCGAAAAAGTCCAGGAAGCTCTTGCGGATGTCGGCAACGGAGGCGGGGCGGGTCATGTTGGCCTTGTGGGTGGTCGTCGTTGAATGCGGGGCAGCGCTCGCGCGCGCGGAACCCGCTATTTTCCAACATGCGGGCCGACCCCGGCGCGCGGGCGGCGAAATCGGGTGGATCGGCCCGCCGCGTCGCGGGCGGCACCGCCCCGGAAAAGACCGGGGGCTATGCTGGAACGCCTTTCGGCGGCACAATCGGCGGCGATTCATTTAACAAGTTAAATAAATTCCGATCACCCCTTCCCGCGCACCGCATCGACGGAGACAACACCCATGGACATGAAGACCTCCCCCCTGGCCCTGCTCAAGGACCCGAGCCTGCTCAAGACCGACGCCCTGATCAACGGCCAGTGGGTTGCCGGCAACCGCCGTTTCGACGTGCACGACCCGGCCACCGGCCACAAGCTGGCCGACGTGGCCAACCTGGGCCCCGCAGATGCCGAAGCCGCGATCGCCGCCGCCAACGCCGCCTGGCCGGCCTGGAAGGCCAAGACCGCCAAGGAACGCAGCCACATCCTGCGCAAGTGGTACGACCTGCTGATGGCGAACCAGGACGACCTGGGCACCCTCATGACCGCCGAACAGGGCAAGCCCCTGGCCGAGGCCAAAGGCGAGGTGGCCTATGGCGCGAGCTTCGTGGAATGGTTCGCCGAGGAAGCCAAGCGCATCAACGGCGAAACCCTGCCCACCTTCGACAACAACCGCCGCCTGATGGTGCTTAAGCAGCCCATCGGCGTGTGCGCGGCCATCACGCCCTGGAACTTCCCGCTCGCCATGATCACGCGCAAGGTGGCGCCCGCGCTGGCCGCCGGCTGCCCCGTGATCATCAAGCCGGCCGAGCTCACGCCGCTGACCGCGCTGGCCGCGGCCGAACTGGCCATCCGCGCCGGCATCCCGGCCGGGGTGTTCAACATCCTCACCGCCGACGCCGAACAGTCCATCGCCGTGGGCAAGGTGCTGTGCGCGAGCGATGTGGTGCGCCACATCAGCTTCACCGGCTCCACCGAGGTCGGCCGCATCCTCATGGCGCAGTGCGCGCCCACGGTCAAGAAGATGTCGCTCGAACTGGGTGGCAACGCGCCCTTCATCGTGTTCGACGACGCCGACATCGACAGCGCGGTGGAAGGCGCCTTCGCCAGCAAGTACCGCAACGCCGGCCAGACCTGCGTCTGCACCAACCGCTTCTACGTGCAGGCCGGCGTCTACGACGCCTTCGTGGCCAAGTTCGCCGCCAAGGTGAAGACCGCCAAGGTCGGCAACGGCTTTGGGGAGGGCGTGAGCCAGGGCCCGCTGATCGAGGAAGCAGCCCTCGTGAAGGTGCAGCGACATGTGGACGATGCCGTGGCCAAGGGTGGGCGCGTGGTGGCCGGTGGCCAGCGCCTCGCCAGCCTGGGCAGCGGCCAGTTCTTCGAACCCACCGTGGTGGCCGACGCGACGGCCGACATGCTGTGCGCGAAGGAGGAAACCTTCGGCCCCTTCGCGCCGGTGTTCAAGTTCCACACCGAGCAGGAAGCCATCGACGCGGCCAACGCCACCGAATTCGGCCTGGCGAGCTACTTCTACAGCCGCGACGTCGGCCGCATCTTCCGCGTGAGCGAGGCGCTGGAGTACGGCATGGTCGGCATCAACGTCGGCATCCTGGCCACCGAACACGTGCCCTTCGGCGGCGTGAAGCAATCCGGCCTGGGCCGCGAGGGCTCGCACCACGGCATGGACGACTACGTGGAAATCAAGTACCTCTGCGTCGGCGATATCCTCAAGTGATTCCCACCTGAGAGACACCCACCCCATGCAGTTCGACTGGAGCCACCCCTACCCCACCATCCGCAGCCCGCTCATGGCGCGCAACGTGGTCGCCACCTCGCAGCCCCTGGCCGCGCAGGCCGGTCTGCGCATGCTGCTCAAGGGCGGCAACGCGGTGGACGCCGCGATCGCGGCCGCCGCCGCCCTCACCGTGGTGGAGCCCATCTCCAACGGCCTGGGCAGCGACAACTTCGCGATCGTCTGGGACGGTCAGCAACTGCACGGCATGAACTCCTCGGGCGTGGCGCCCGCGGGCTGGAGCAAGGCCTATTTCGAGAACAAGCACAACGGCCAGATCCCGCTGCGCGGCTTCGACGCCGTGACCGTGCCCGGCGCGGTGGCCGGCTGGGCCGCCTTGTCCGAGCGCTTCGGCGCCCTGCCCTTCGCCGACCTGATGGCGCCCGCCATCGAGCTGGCCGAAAGCGGCTTCGCGGTGGCGCCCGTCATCGCGCACAAATGGGCCCTTGCCGTGCCCCTGCTGCAGGACAAACCCGGTTTCGCGCAGGCCTTCATGCCCCGTGGCCGTGCGCCGCTGCCCGGTGAGCGCTTCGGCTTCGCCGAGGCCGGCCGCGCGCTGCGCCGCATCGCCGAGACGCGCGGCGAGGCCTTCTACCGGGGCGAGATCGCCGCCGCCATCGACGCCTTCGCGCGCGAACACGGCGCGCAACTGCGCGCCAGCGACCTCGCCGCGCACGAGGTGCAGTGGGCCAAGCCCATCGAGATGGCGTTCGCCGGCCACACGGTGCACGAACTGCCACCCAACGGCCAGGGCATCGCCGCGCTCATGGCGCTGGGCATGCTGGAACAACTGGACATCGGGCGCTACGGGCCGGACAGCATCGAAGGCCAGCACCTGCAGATCGAGGCCGTCAAGCTCGCCTTCGCCGACACCTACCGCTGGGTCGCCGACGAGCGCTTCATGACCGAGGTGCGCGCCGCCGACCTGCTGGACCCGGGCTACCTGCGCGACCGCGCCAGGCTCATCGACCCGAAACGCGCCATTCACCCCGGCGCGGGCCACCCGCCGCGCGGTGGCACGGTCTACCTCACCGCCGCCGATGCGCAGGGCCGCATGGTCAGCCTGATCCAGTCCAACTACCTGGGTTTCGGCAGCGGCGTGGTGGTGCCCGGCTGGGGCATCAGCCTGCAGAACCGGGGCCACGGCTTCACGATGCAGGATGGCCACCCCAACCAGGTCGCACCGGGCAAGCGGCCCTTCCACACCATCATCCCGGGCTTCCTCACGCGGCAGGGCCAGGGTGTGATGAGCTTTGGCGTGATGGGCGCCAACATGCAGCCGCAAGGCCATGTGCAGACGCTGGTGCGCATGCTGGTGCACGGCCAGCAGCCCCAGGCCGCGTGCGACGCACCGCGCTGGAAATGGGGCAAAGGCCTGGACGTGGATTTCGAATCCACCATGGCGCCCGCGCTGCGCGACGGCCTCAAGGCGCTGGGCCACCGCTTCGAGCCGACCGCCGACACCTACCTCGACTTCGGCAGCGGCCAGTTCATCGCGCGCCTGAGCGACGACATGGCCGACGGCTACGTGGCCGCGAGCGATGCGCGGCGCGACGGGCAGGCGGTGGGGTTCTGAGCTTCGTCCTGCGGAGGCGCCACGCGTCAGTCGGCCTTGATGCCGTTGCGCTTGACCACGTCGGTCCACATCGCGAGTTCGCTGCGGCACAGCGCCGCCAGTTGCTCGGGTGACCCCCCCACCGGCTCCGTGCCGGCCGTGAGGAGCTGCGTCTTCACCTCCGGCATGGCGAGCACCGCGGCGACTTCCCTGTTCAGCTTCGCCAGGATGGGCTTGGGTGTGCCCGCAGGCAGAAAGAGGCCGTACCAGAGTTCGCTGTGAACGCTGGAGAGGCCGGCCTCGGCAAACGTCGGCACATCGGGAATCTCGGCGAAGCGCGATTTGCCGGTTTGCGCCATCGCCTTGAGGTGGCCGCTCTTGATCAGGCGAACGGCGTTCTCCATCGGGGCGAGCACCACCGTGACGCTGTTCTGAACCACGTCCATGATGGCGCCGGGCACGCCCTTGCTCGGGACGTGCCGCATGCTGGTGCCCAGCACCTGTTGCAGCTGGGCGGTGTAGAGGTGCAGGGTCGAGGCCTGCCCCGCCGAAGCGTAGGTGGCGTTGTCGCCCTGCGCCTTCAGATAGCTCACCAACTCCTTCAGGTTGTTCGCCGGTGTCGCGGCGTTCACCACCAGCACCAGGTTCGAGCGGGCGATCTGGATGACCGGATCGAAGTTCTTGATCGGGTCGTAAGGCATCTTGCGCAGCACCGAGTTGATGATGTGCGTGGGTGGCGCCAGCATCATGGTGTAGCCGTCCGGCGCGGCGGCGGCGACCGCCGCGGTGCCGATCTGTCCGCTCGCACCGGGGCGGTTCTCGACGATGACCGGCTGCCCCAGGCGTTGCGACAGCCGCTCCGACACCATGCGGGCCAGGGTGTCCGTCACGGACCCCGGGCTGTAGGGCACGACCATCTTGAGGGTCTTGGCGGGATAGTTGCCCGCTGTCTCGGCCTGGGCCATCGCCCATGGGGTGGTGGCGGCGGCCAGCAGGCCGATGACCGCGGTGCGTCGGTCGAGTCGAGGGATGTTCATGGGGTTTGTCTCCTGGTTTTACCGTCCATCTGCCTGGGCTTGCGCGGGCGCCTAACGCCATCCGTAAATCGACAAGGTGCTCTCTCCTCGTTGGAGCCGCTGGACGAACTCGGCTTCTTCGGCATCGCGTTGCGCCCCCGCGTCCAGGACCGCCCCGGCCATGTAATGAGGAATGGAGACGACCCCATCGCCGTCACCGACGATCAGATCGCCAGCGTTCACGACCACGTCGCCGATCAGAACCGGGTGATTGATCCAGCCGACGGCGCCGAAATCCTTGCCCGTCCCCCGGATGCAGAGACCGCGGCTGAACGTGGGCACGCCGATCTCCCGCAGCAGATGGCCATCGCGCACGCAGCCGTCGATCACCAGGCCGGCCAGGCCTCGGGCCTTGGCCATCGTCGCCATGATCTCGCCCCAATAACCATGCTCGTGGGCACCGCCCGCGAACACCACCATCACATCGCCGGGCTGGACCCGCTCGAGCGCGCGATGCAGCCAGAGGTTGTCCCCCGGCGGGGAATGCACGGTGAGGGCCGATCCCGCGCAGCGAAACCCGGGCGCGAGCGCCTGGATCTGGGAAGGCAGGGCACCGATCTTTCGCGCGGCCTCGTGCAGCGTGGCCGACGATGCGGCCTGCGCTCGCGCGAGGACGGGCGCCGGCAGCCGGACCGCGTCCCGCGTCGTGGTGGAAGGGTCGTGCCGCTGCATCACGATGCCCTCGTCTGCAACTGGTGGTACCCATGGGCCTTGCGCGCCTCGTCCAGGCGCATGCCACCCCGCACCGCCGCGCGCACGCGCGCCTCGGCCGAGTCGATGGCTTCGGCGGTGTCCAGGACCCGTGCCTCGTGCTCCTTCGGAATGATCACGACGCCATCCGCGTCGCCTTTCACGATGTCACCCGGGCTCACACGGGCATCGCCGACATTGACGGGAACGCCCGTGGCCTCGACCTGCACACGGTCCTTGCCGGTGCGCATCCAGTGGTCCTTGGAGAAGACCGGGTAGTTCAGTTCCAGACAGAGCGCGACATCGCGGCAGATGCCGTCGATCACGGTCCCGGCGATGCCCCGCCGATGCGCAATCTCGGTCAGGATGTCGCCCCACACGGTGGCGTTGTCGCGGCCGCCGTTGTCCAGCACGATCACGCTGCCAGGAGGCACATCGTCGATGTAGTCTCCGACGGTGCCAGGTGGGCTGCCCGCAGGGCCGTACAGCAGGGTCCACGCCCGGCCGGCCATGCGAAAGGAAGGGTCTCGCGGCTTGACGCGATGGCACTGGCCAACGATGCCCAGCTTGTCGAGAGCGTCACTGAGGGCGGCCGTGTCCAGCCGGGCCGCGCGTTGCACATGGGGATCGTCGTTCATCGCTTGTTCTCCAGCATCTGTTCGTAGTGGCCATTCATCACCTGGCTGATCGGGGTTCCCCCCTGGAGGGCCTTGGCCATGCCGCCCTCGCGCCGCGCGATGGCTTCGGCGGTGTCGAGCACCTCCTCGATGCTTGCCGCCGCAATGACGACCACACCACTGCGATCGGCCACCACGTAGTCACCCGGCTGGACCGAGACATTCCCCAGCGCCACCGGCAGCTGAGTGCCCAGCTCGACGACGCGCGACCGGGCCGTCAGGCAGGTCAGGCTGCGGCTGAAGATGGGGAAACCGTAGGCGATGGCCTCGTCCACGTCCCGAAGTGGGCCATCGGCAATGACGCCCTCGACGCCGCGCACCTTGGCGCCCAGCGTGAGCAGCCCGCCCCAGCAGCCGGCCTCGACGCCGGAACGCTGCTCGACCACGATCACCTGGTCCGGCCCCGAGAGTTCGATGGCGGTGCAACCCAGATGCCGTGGCTCACCCGGGGGTGGCTGGCCTGGACCGACCTTCATCGTGACAGCGACCCCGGCGATGCGCCCCTGACCACTGCGCTGCGGGATGCCGGTGACGGCGCCCGCGCGCCCCAGCTTGTCGAGGGCGTCGGACAGCGCGCAGACGTCGATGCGCCGCAGGCGCGCCACGCATGCCTTCTGGATGGTGCTCAGCGTGTTCATAGGCCTGCCGCCTCCCGGAAAGCCTGGCGGACCGACTCGGGCTGGCCATAGGCAAAGCGGAACCCTTCGTAGTGCTGCCGCCAGATGGGGTGCGCCAGAAGCACTTGCCTCGGAAGGCCCCGCAGCAGAAACTCGCGTTCCGCGATGGGCAGCTGAACCCGGACGTTTTTCGCCGGATCACGGATGACGCCTTTCGGATCCTCGCCCCGTTCAACCGCCGCGATGTCCTGCTCGAACCGCCGACGCAGCATCACGATGCCGCGGTCGCTGAGCCCGAGGGTCTCCTTCGTCCGGTCGGCGATGACCCCCTGGCCCACCCAGGCCACCATGTCCTGGTTGATCACGTGACTCGTCACCCAGCGCCCGGTGGCGTCGTCCTTGACCGGGCTGCGCCAGGTCGGCACCGAGGGCTGTGAATACGACTCGACCTCCTGCGGCAGGCGCGTGAAGATCCACGAGATGCTGAGCGTGTTCTCGTCGTCGATCGGCACCCGATACTCGAAGTGGTCCCCGAGGAAGAACGCGTTGGGCCACAGGCACACCCGGCCGACGGTCCACATCGCATCGGCCTTCGTGGCCTCGCCGCGGATGCGCTTGTAGACCAGCCCGTGGTCGAACTCTTCGAAAGCGACTTCCTTGTGTTCCGCCGAGTAGGGGCCGGTCTGCCCGCTCAGGCGGGTGCTCCAGTTGTTGTGCATCCATTCGAAGTGCACGGGGTCGATGGAGTTCTCCTGGCACTGCAACCAGTTGCAGGGCACGTCGGATACCACGATCTGGACGAAACCGTTCTCGAAGCTGAAAGGCTCCCAGTCGGGCAGCTCCGGTGCGGGAGCGGGCCCCAGGTAGGCCCACAGAAGCCCGGCCTTCTCCTTCACCGGATAGCCCTGGATGCAAATCCGCCCGCGTTTCGTGATGTCGGGGTTGACGGTGTCCTCGTACGGGCGGCTCACGCACTTGCCCGAGGCATTGAAGGCCCAGCCGTGGTAGCTGCAGCGGATGCCGTCGGCCTCGACGAAACCGTAGGACAGGTCGGCGCGGCGGTGGGCACAGGCCCGCTCGACCAGGCCATGGTTGCCGCTCAGGTCGCGGTAGAGGACGAGGTCCTCGCCCATCAGCCGCAGCGGCTTGATGGGGTTCTCATCGAGTTCCGAGGCACCCGCGATCGGCATCCAGTGCCTTCGCAGCACCTCGCCCATGGGCGTTCCGCGGCCGACCTGCGTCAGCCTGCGGTTCTGTTCTTCATTCATTGCTTCTGTTTCCTTCTTTCACACTGACAAGGACCACGCCACGAAACCCATGCCGCTGCCGGTGCCGGCCGGCGTCCGGTAGCACGGCGTGTAGTCCCGCATGTCGATGCGCAGCCCCGCTTCGTTCATGGCCGCGGCCACGGCCATCCAGCTCTTGATCTCGCCGCTGTTCCCGTTGAACCAGCTCTCCGGAATCGACTGGAGCGATGCCGCATCGAATGGGCTCAGGGCCTGGAGGACTTTCTGATCCAGCGATTCGTCGACCACGAAGTGGCTCAGCCCCCCCGAGGCGATGAACACCACACGCGACGCATCGGGCAGATCGCGCACCGCCCGGGCCAATGCCGCGCCGAAGCCGAGCGCCCTCCCCGTTCTGACCTGGTTGGGGGCGACACCCACGTTGACAAAGACGGGCACGCTCGGCGGCGGCGCATCGTTCAGGATGCGCCGGTACACGAAACCGAACGCGTGGGGAATGCCGTGCTGTCCATCGGCGGTCGACGGCAGGCGGGCGGAGGTCGCCACATCGAAACCCGCGTCGCTCAGGCTCTCCACGATGCGCGTCGCCTGGGCCGCATGACCGGGGTACACCGCCCCCTCCGGTGGACAGTGCCCCACCTCCGCTTCGGCGATGCCGGGCGGCAGCTTGGCCAGCTGCGCCGGGGTCAGGGGAATGTTGGGAATCGACTCGCCGGTGTACACCAGCAACGCGGGTGACATGTCGTCATGGAAGACCTCCCGCTGGTCGTTGCCCACGACGATCACCCAGTCCGCCCTCATCGCCTTGAACTTGTCCGCCAGCTGGTCCAGTGACGACTGGCATTGCGCGTAGGCGCGCGCCTGATGCGCTGCCTGCACGGCCATGCCGAATCCCGGCGCTCTGGCGGCGAGCAGCTCATCGTAGTGATGGCGCCGGCCCTGATACCAGTGGTTCACATTCTTCTGATCGGCTCCCGCTCGCAGGTGCCAGATCGAAGGAGGCGTGCACAACAGGGGGCCATGGGAGACCGCAATGCCCCCAACGATGTTTGCCATGTCTGGTGTCTCCCGCAGAGGATCTACAGCTTGAAGACCTGCTTCGCGTTGCCACTGAAGATCGCCTGCTTCGCGTCTTCGGAGAGCCAGTCGAAACCCTCGATGAGCGGCTGGATGTCGTCCATCCAGCGCCCGGTCGCGGGGTCTTTCACCGTGCCGACGCCAGGGCGCTCGGCGCCGAAGATGCAGCGCTCGGGGCCGACGGTCTTGATCAGCAGGCGCAAGGCCTCTTCCGAATAGAGCACGGTGTCGAAGTAGAGGCGGCGCAGCGCATCGAGGAAGGGCTCGGGTGCCCGACCCGGGCGCAGCGATGGCGCATGGAAGCGCCCGACCTGATACGGCATCGCGCCACCGCCATGCGACACGACGATGCGCAGTCGCGGGAAATCCTTGAACACGCGCGAGTTGCACAGCGCCATGACGGCTATCGTCTCTTCGTTGATGAAGTGGACCGAGTAGCTGTTGCGCTCCGAACGAAAGCCCGCGGAGTGCAGGTAGGCGGGCACGTCGAGTTCGACCAGGCGCTCCCACAGCGGGTACCAGTATTCGCTGCCGAGATTCGGCACCGCCTGGGTGTCCAGCCCCTCGCTGGGATCGGTGTTCACCATCGCCGCCACCATGCCGAGCTCCTTGACGCAACGGTCCAGCTCCGGCAGGCAGTTCTGGATCGGCTCGCCCCAGGCCTGCGGCAGGCCACATACCCCCCGGAAGGTGCCCGGCACCAACCGGGCCTGCTGCCCGATCATGCTGTTCACCTCTTCCGTGTACCAGTGAACCAGCTTGGCCGGCCTTTCGCTGTGCATGCTCTGGTAGGGCCGGGGCGAGATCAGCTGCATGTCCGTGCCGAGCTCTTTCAACTGTTCCAGGTGGGACTTGGTGCCGAAGGTCGGCGTGTGGAGGACGGCCAGCATCTCGTCGTCACTCACCTTCGGCGATCCGCGTCCGTGGTTGCCGCGGTGCGACAGCAATCCGGCCTTCCACACATACAGCGAATCGGGCGCAGTCACGTGCGCGTGTGCATCAATGAGCATGTCTTTTTCCGTGGGCATTGCGGGCGATCGGGACCAACGCGGCACCTCGACCTCTGGCGCCGGACACCCCATGGGCGTCTCTCGGCTTGGGTCGAACTGTAATCTGTATATCTGTAATATACATTAGGGTTTTCACGATGGTGCCGGCGCAGGCGCACCAAAGAGAACGGGCGCCCAAGGCGCCCGTTCTGGCAAAAAAAGAAGAAAAAGCGCCCGGCGCTAGGGGGCCGGGGCTTGAGCCGCCGGCTCGGCCGTGGCGGTCGGATCCGAGCCCAGGATGCGCATCCGGATGCCGGACTCGCGCTCGCGCATCAGCTCACCCGCGGCCACCGCATCCCCATTGACGATGGCCTGGAGCAGGCGGGCGTTGGACTGGATGATCCGGCGAGTGGCCGCCGCGGTCGTGTTGGCCTCGAGCAAGGGACCGAGCACCGATCCGAAGGCCCGGTACTGGGCGATGAGGACGCGGTTCTTGGAGGCGTTGACGATGGCCTCGCGGAACCGCATGGAAGCTTCCGTGAACGCGTGCGGGTCACCCGCGGCCGCCTCGGTGGCCTGCGCCGCCTCTTCCATCCGCGCGGCATCCTCCGGGGTCACGCGGCCCGCGGCCAGCTCGGCCGAGGCGATGCTCGTGATGCTCTGCGCTTCGAGCATCTCCGCCGCGGTCAATCCGATGAGATGGAGCTGAACGGCCAGCGAGTCGACCAGGCGATCGGAGTTGCCCATGGCCACCCAGGCACCACCCCGGGAACCCATGCGGACTTCCACCACGCCCATGGCGATCAGCGAACGCAGCGCATCGCGCGCCGCGATCCGGCTCACACCGAACTGCTGAGCCAGGGTGATTTCGCTGCCGATGAACTCGCCGGCCTTGAGCTTTCCCGAGAAGAGCGCATCGCGGATCTGCCGCACGATCGACCACGAGAGGCTTTCGGCTCGCGCGGCGGGCTCCCATTGGGGGGCGGTGTGGGCTGATGGCTCGTTCATGATGAAACCGCGCTGCCACAGGCGCCGCACGCGCAGCGATGGTGCCGGTGAAGGGGGAGTCCAGAGGTGGAGCGGGTGAAGGGAATCGAACCCTCGTATGAAGCTTGGGAAGCTGCCGTTCTACCATTGAACTACACCCGCAGCAGGCCGCCATTCTAGCGCCCCGGCCGGACCGGTCAGCCGGTCATCGACGCGCCCACGCCCATCAGGGCCAGCACGCCCAGCACCGCGAAGATCAGCGCGGCGATGATGTGCACGATCTTGATCGGCACGCGCCGCGTGATCGCCTCGCCGAAGAACACCACCGGCGCGTTGGCCAGCATCATGCCGAAGGTGGTGCCGATCACCACCGCGATCAGGGGTTCGTACTGCGCGCCCAGCGCCACGGTGGCGATCTGTGTCTTGTCGCCCATCTCGGCCAGGAAGAAGGCCCACAGCGTCGCGACGAACACGCCCATCTGCCGCTTGGGCACGGCGTCTTCGTCGTCCAGTTTGTCGGGAATCAGCATCCACCCCGCCATGGCGATGAAGGAGACCCCCAGCACCCAGCGCATCACGTTCGGGCCCACGGCGGCCATGATCCAGGCGCCGGCAGCGCCCGCGAGGGCGTGGTTGAGCAGGGTGGCCACCAGGATGCCCCAGACGATGGGCCAGGGGCGCTTGAAGCGGGCGGCGAGGACGAGGGACAACAACTGGGTCTTGTCGCCCATTTCGGCGAGGGCGACGATGCCCGTCGAGATCAGGAATGCTTCCAAGAGAATGCTCCGAGGGCCGGCAAAAGACAGAAGACCACACGGCATCCCCGGCCCATCCGGAGGCAGTGTGGTCAAAGGTCTTGCCAGGCTGGAAGCTGTCTGCGCCATGGCCGTGGGGGCCAAGTGTGTTGACGCGGACCTCTGCAGGGCGCAGAGCGGCTACTCCCCAATGACGGGTGCAGGCGGGAGTATACCCGCCAGGGGTATCAGACCAGCGTGACGCCGGTCTTGGACTGGATGAACTCGCGCGTGACGCCCGGGGCCATTTCCACCAGCTTGAGGCCTTGCGGCGTCACGTCCATCACGCCCAGGTCGGTGATGATGCGATCGACCACGCCCACGCCGGTCAGCGGCAGGGTGCAGGACGGAATGATCTTCAGGTCTTCGGTGCCATCCTTCTTCTTCGCGACGTGCTCCATCAGCACGATCACGCGCTTGACGCCGGCCACGAGGTCCATCGCGCCCCCCATGCCCTTGACCATCTTGCCCGGGATCATCCAGTTGGCCAGATCGCCCTTCTCGCTGACCTGCATCGCGCCCAGGATGGAGAGGTTGATCTTGCCCCCGCGGATCATCGCGAAGCTGTCGTGGCTGCCGAAGATGCTGGAGCCCGGGAGCGTGGTCACGGTCTGTTTGCCGGCGTTGATCAGGTCGGCGTCGACCTGGTCTTCGGTCGGGAACGGACCGATGCCCAGCATGCCGTTCTCGCTCTGCAGCCAGACTTCCTTGGTGCCGGTGTGGTTGGCCACCAGCGTCGGGATGCCGATGCCGAGGTTCACGTAGAAACCGTCTTCGAGTTCTTGCGCCGCGCGCGCGGCCATTTGGTCTTGGGTCCAGGGCATGGTCAGGCTCCAGCTTTCTCGGTGATGGTGCGCTTCTCGATGCGCTTCTCGGGGTGGGCGTTGTGCACGATGCGGTGCACGTAGATGCCGGGCAGGTGGATCTGGTCCGGGTCGATCGCGCCGGTCTCGACGATTTCCTCCACCTCGACCACGCAGATCTTGCCGGCCATGGCCGCGGCGGGGTTGAAGTTGCGCGCGGTCAGGCGGAACTGCAGGTTGCCGGACTTGTCGGCGCGGTGCGCCTTCACCAAGGCCACGTCGGGCACCAGCGCACGCTCCATCACGTAGGTCTCGCCGTCGAACTCGCGCAGCTCCTTGCCCTCGGCCACCAGGGTGCCGACACCGGTCTTGGTGAAGAAGGCCGGGATGCCCGCGCCGCCGGCACGCAGCTTCTCGGCCAGCGTGCCCTGCGGCGTGAATTCGAGTTGCAGTTCACCGGCCAGGTACTGGCGCTCGAACTCCTTGTTCTCACCGACGTAGCTCGAGATCATCTTGCTGATCTGGCGCGTCTCCAGCAGCTTGCCCAGGCCGAAGCCGTCCACGCCCGCGTTGTTGGAGATCACGGTGAGGTTCTTCGCGCCGCTGTCGCGCAGCGCATCGATCAGGGCCTCGGGAATGCCGCAAAGGCCGAAGCCTCCGACGGCAAGCAACTGGCCATCGGCCACGATGCCTTTGAGCGCGGCGTCCGCGTTCGGGAAAATCTTGTTCACGTCGGTGTCTCCTGGGTTGGGCCGTGGAAGCCGCTACGATACTACGTAACCACATACGTAGTATTTCGTAAAGCCAAACCCGCACCTGAGCGACACCCCATGGAGATCGACTACCGCCTCGCCTTCGACCTCGCCCCCGTGGGCCTGGCCCTGTCCCGGCAGCGCATCATGGTCGACTGCAACCAGGTGCTGTGCGAGATGTTCGGCGCCACGCGCGAGCAGCTCGTGGGCCAGAGCTTCCAGATCCTCTACCCGAGCGCCGACGAGTACGAGCGCATCGGCGAGCGCATGGCGCCCCTGCTGGGCCGCAGCGGCACCTACTCGGACAACCGCATCATGAAGCGCGTGGGCGGGCAGTCGCAGGGCGAGACCTTCTGGTGCCACGTGACCGGCCGCGCGCTGAACCGCGACGCGCCGCACGCCGCCGGCATCTGGAGCTTCGAAGACCTCAGCTCCACGCGCACCGTGAAGGCCGAGCTGACACCGCGCGAGCGCGAGGTGGCGGCCTTTCTCATGGATGGCCTGACCAGCAAGCAGATCGGCAAGGCGCTGGACATCAGCCACCGCACGGTGGAGGTCTACCGCGCGCGGCTCATGCGCAAGTACCAGGCCCACAGCACGCCGGACCTGATGCAGCGCCTGCTGGCGGGCTAAGCCCGATCCGGCGCCAGATCACTGTGGCTGGAAGCCGCTGTCCTGGATGATCTTCGCCCACACCTTGCCATAGGCCTGCTCGCGCGCGCCCAGCTGTTCGCCGGTCATGAAACCCACGGTGAGGCCCATGGCGGTGAGCTTCTCGCGCACGTCGGGCTGGGCGATCGCCTTCTGCACCGCCTGGGCAATGCGGTCCAGCGCGGCCTTGGGTGTGCCGGCCGGCGCGAACAGACCGTAGTACGGCACGTCCTCGAAACCCTTGAGGCCGAGTTCGGAGAAGGTGGGCACCTCGGGCATGGCGGCCTGGCGCTGCGAACCCATCACCGCCACCACGCGCAGCTTGCCGGCCTTGTGGTTTTCGATGAAGTCGGGAATGGAGGCCACGCCGGCGGGGATCTGGTTGCCCAGCATGTCCGACATCATGGGCGCGCTGCCCCGGTAGGGCGCGGCCACGAGGTCCAGGCCGTTCTGCTTGGCGATCACCTGCACCAGGAACTGTGGCACCGAGGCCGGCGCGGGAATGCCCACCGAGCCCTTGCCACCCGCCGCTTTCACGCCATCCACATAGGCCTTGAACGATTGCGCGGGCGTGCCGTTGGAGACGGCGAAGGCGTTGACGAAGGTCGCGAAGCCCGCCACCGGCACGAAGTCCTTGGCCGAGTCGTAACCCGGGTTCCTGGTCACCATGGGCAGGATGGTGATGCTGTGGTCGTGGCTGAGGAACAGGGTGTGGCCGTCGGCCGGCGCGGCTTTCAGCGCCTGAGCGGCCAGCTGCCCGCCCGCGCCGGGCTTGTTGTCCACCACCACCGGGCTGCCCAGGTCCTGCTGCAGGCGCTCGCCCAGGATGCGGGCGATGGCGTCGGTGCCGCCGCCGGGCGGGAAGCCCACCAGGATGCGGGTGGTGGACTGCGCCTGGGCCAGGCCGAGGGAGCAGACCAGGCCGGCGGCCAACAGGGCGCGGCGGACCAGCGAGAGACGGTAAGCGGTCATGACGGAACTCCGTAGGGGATGGTGAAGAAACCCCCGATCGTAGCGCCGCATCGGCACTCAGGCCTTCTCGCCGTCCACCACGCTGGCCGCCGTGCGAAACGCCTCCACCGCCGCCGGCACGCCGCAGTACACGGCGGCGTGCAGCAGCACCTCCTGCAACTCGGCGGGCGTAGCGCCGTTGTTCAGCGCGCCGCGCACGTGGCCCTTGAGCTCGTGCTGCTTGCCCAGCGCCGTGAGCATGGCCACGGTGATGAGGCTGCGGGTCTTCAGATCGAGCCCCTCGCGCTGCCACACGTCCCCCCAGGCCTTGCGGGTGATGTGCTGCTGCATCGGTTCGGTGAAGGCCGTCATGTCGCCGAAGGCCTTGTCCACGAAGGCATCGCCCATGACCTGCCTGCGCGTGGCCAGGCCGCGCTCGAATTCGGAATCGGGATGAGATGGCATAGGTGCTCCATGGCAAGAAAAACAGGGTTCGTGTGAACGATAGCGCAGCGAACCGAACAAGCACCCCAATCCCCCGTTATTCGGGCCTCAAGAACATCAAGGCCCGGTCGATACTGCCCCGAGAGCAATTTCTATAGCAACAGCTCCATCATCCGCGCGGCCTGCTCGACAGACCGCAATCCATATCCATCGGCATCCCCCGGCATGCAATGTGTCCGGGCCGCACCGGCCCTCTCACGGTCTTCGAACCGAGGGCGACTGAAGAAGAAAACCAGACAACGCCATGAACCGCATCTACACCACCATCTGGAACCACGCCATCAACGCATGGACCGTTGTGAGCGAGGTCGCCAGCGCGCGCGGCAAGCGCGGCGCCTCCCGCGTGGCCGGCGCCCTGCTGCTCGCGCCCCTGGCCGCCGTGGCCGGCGGCCTGCCCACCGGCGGCACCGTCACCGCCGGCCAGGGCAGCCTGCAGCAGGCCGGCAACGTGCTCACCATCCAGCAGGCCAGCGACAAGCTCGCCATCGACTGGAACAGCTTCTCCATCGGCCAGGGCCACAGCGTCAACTTCGTGCAACCCGGCGCGGCCTCGGTCGCGCTCAACCGTGTGCTCGGACCCGACGTGTCGGTGATCCAGGGCGCGCTGAACGCCAATGGCCAGGTGTTCCTGGTCAACCCCAACGGCGTGCTCTTCTCGCCCACCGCGCAGGTGAACGTGGGCTCTCTGGTGGCCTCCACGCTGAACATCAGCACCGAAGACTTCCTCGCGGGCCGCTACCACTTCAGCGGCGACAGCGCCGCCGCCATCGTGAACCAGGGCCAGATCTCGGCCGCCTCGGGTGGCCACGTCGCGCTGGTCGCGGCGCGCATCGTGAACGACGGCCAACTCTTGGCCGAACGCGGCAGCGTGGTGCTCGCCGCAGGCAGCACCGTGCGGCTCGACCTGGGCGGCCCGGTGCAGGTCGAGGTCGACGGCGGCGCGCTGGGCGCGCTGATCGACAACGGCGGCGCCATCCACGCCAACGGCGGCACCGTGCTCATGACCGCGCGCGCCATCGACAGCCTCACCGCCACCGTGATCAACAGCAGCGGCCTGATCGAGGCGCGCTCGCTCGGCGTCGGCGCCGACGGCGTGGTGAGCCTGGTCGCCGAACAGGGCGGCGTGCATGTCTCGGGCCGCATCGACGTCTCCGCGCCGCAAGGCCAGGCCGGCAAGGCCATCGTCACCGGCGACACGGTCACCATCGCCGACGGCGCGGTGATCGACGCCACCGGCGCCACCGGCGGCGGCCAGATCTATGTCGGCGGCAGTTGGCAAGGCAAGGACAACCGCATCAAGCAGGCACACCACACCGTGGTGGCTTCGGGCGCCCTGCTCGACGCCTCCGCCACGCAGAACGGCCACGGTGGCACCGTGGTCGCCTGGTCCGACATCCACGCGGCCGGCGGCCGCACCGAGGTCGCGGGCGTGCTCAAGGCGCGCGGCGGCGCGCAAGGCGGCAACGGTGGCCGCATCGAAACCAGCGGCGCCACGCTCTCGGTGAACCGCGCGGCCGATGCCGCCGCCCCCAAGGGCAACGGCGGCCTGTGGCTGATCGACCCCACCAACGTCACCATCGCCGCCGGCGCAGGCGCGATCGGCGGCACCAACGTGGGCCTCGACGACATCGAGACCGCGCTCGCGGGCGGCACCAACGTCAGCATCCAGGCCGACGACACCATCACCTGGACCAGCGACTACACCAACACCGGCGGCAGCGGCCGCTCGCTGATCCTCAGCGCGGACCAGCTGGTGCTGCAGGGCAACATCGGCTCCACCTCGGACCTGAGCTTCATCTTCAATGGCGACGTCAAGCTCGACGGCCACATCACCATCGCCAGCCAGGGCGGCGAGATCTACTTCGCCAAGTACGTGGACTCGGCCACAGCGGGCGCGGGCAACGCCAGCCGCCTCACGCTGACCAACACCGGTACGGGCAGCATCGTCTTCGGTGACCAGGTGGGAGGCACCAACCCGCTTGCTTCGTTGTACGTCACCACCGCCCCCACCGGCGCCACGCACATCAACGGCGGCATCGTGCGCACCTTCGGCGAGCAGGTGTATGACTCGCCCGTGGTGCTGGGCGCGGCCGAGTTCCTGAACGCCGGCTTCGAGAACGGCACCACCGGCTGGAGCATCCACGACCAGCGCGTCTACATGAACGGTGGCTCCACCGTGCGCGGCTACCTCACGCCGAACGACCCGAGCGGCCCCGCCACCTCCAGCGGCGAAAACGTCAGCTCCTCTGGCACCTTCACCTCCGGCGTCTCCAACAACGGTGCCAACGGCACCCAGGGCCTGCAACTCAGCAGCATCCAGCAGTGCGCCACCGGCTACTGCATCGTGCGCGGCGGCTACGTCACCAGCGACAGCACCATCGCCCTGGCCAAGGGCGACGTGGTCAGCTTCCAGTGGAACGCGGCCGGCAGCTCGGACGCCTACGACGTGTTCGGCTACCTGCTCAACGTGAAGACCGGCGAGACGCAGGTGATTCTCAACGCCACCGGCGCCAACGCCTGGTCCTCCACCGGCTGGCAGACGGCCAGCACGACCGTGGAGACCGCCGGCACCTACGCCTTCGTCTTCGTCTCGGGCAGCTGGGATGCCAGCGGCGGCCGGGCGCTGGGCGCGACGCTGACGCTGGACAACATTTCCACCACGTCCCTGTTCAATGGCAAGACGCTCGAAGGCAGCTCGCTGAGCTTCCTCCAGGGCATGAACGCGGCCGACAACAAGCTCACGCTCAAGGCCGACGAGGTGAACTTCGGCGGCACCGTCTCCGGCACCGGCCAGATCGGTTTCGAGGCCCTCAACCCTGGCCACGACATCCACGTCGGCGGCGGCGCGGGCACACCGGGCGACGGCGTGCTGAACGTCTCTTCCGCCACGCTGGCCTCGCTGGCCGACGGCTTCTCCTCCATCAACATCGGCGGCGCGGCCATGCAGGGCAACATCGTGGTCGTGACCGACACCCGCCTGCAGGACAGCGTCGCCCTCAACGCAGGCACCGGGAACATCCGGCTCGACGCCGTGCTGGGCTCCACCGACATGGTGACGCTGCAGACCGAAGGCGGCACCGTGACCCAGGCCGGCAACGCCACCCTCGAAGCCAGCACGCTCGCCCTCGTCGGCAACGGCGGCCAGTTCACGCTGGGCAACGCGGGCAACACCGTGGGCACGCTGGTCACCGACACGCAGGACGTGCACTTCGTCAACAGCGGCGCGCTCGCCATCGGCAGCGCCACGCTGGCCGACGGCAGCACCCTCAACGGCATCCACAACACGGGTCTGGTGAACGTGAGCACCGTCAGCGGCGACATCGCGCTCGGCAAGAGCGTTCAGACCAGCAGCACCGCCAGCAACGCCATCGTGCTCAACGCCGGCGCCAGCCAGTCGGCCGGCCAGGCCACGGGCGGCAACGTGACGGTGGGCGCGGGCGCGACCGTGGGCACCGGCGCGGGCGGCCGCGCGGTGATCTACACCGGCAGCGTGGCCGGCAGCACCGGCGTGACCGGCGCCGTGGGCAGTGGCTCGGGCCGCTTCCGCTACAACAGCGACGAAAGCACCAGCAACTTCACCAAGGCCCTGGGCGACAGCGGCGTGCACGCGGTCTACCGCGAACAACCCGTGCTCACCGTGAGCACCAACGGTTCGACCAAGCTCGAAGCGGACAACTCCGGTGTCAATGGCTTCGATGGCGGTGGCGCCGAGGGCTACGACGTGCAAGGCCTGCTCAACGGCGACACCAAGGCCATGCTCGGCGATCCGCGCTACACCACCGACGCGGCCGGCCCGGGCAAGCACGCCATCCGGATTTCGCTGCTCAACGAGCTGGGCTACGCCGTGGTCAACAGCACGGAGAACGCCGAGGTCGAGGTGACCCTGCCCTTCAACCCGGCTTCGGTGACCGACAGCATCCAGCGCCCCAGCCTCACGGCCGTGCCGGCGCAAGTGCATGTGCCACAGGTCAGCGAGCCGGCATCCGCGCCCGATGCGACCGGCGGCCTGCAACTGGTGCAACTGGCGGCCGAGGGTGACTCCACCACGGGTGCCGGTACCCAGAGCGCCAGCGCAACGGATGCCGCACCGGAAGACTGCGCCGCCAGCGGCTGGACCGGCAGCGGTTGCGGCGCCTCGGCCCAGGTCCTCGTCAGGGGCAGCGGCCTGCGCCTGCCCAACGGCGGCCACTGACGCGCACACCACCGCGGCTCCTTTTTTTTGATCGCTCCCGCCAGGGCCCAACGGCCCTGGCGCGGGCATCCACGAACGATTCACCTCCCATGCACAAGACCTTTCGCCTCTCGCCGCTCACGCTGGCCCTCTCCGCGCTCGCCCTGAGCAGCGCCTCTTCCGCCTTCGCCCAACAGGCCCCCGATGCCGGCCGCATCCTGCAAGACCTGCAACTGCCCCAGCAGGTGCTGCCCGAATCGCTGAACCTTCAGCTCGACGTGCCGCCGGCGGACAGCGCCGGCCGCGACGAAGGACCCGCGGTCGCGCTCAAGACCGTCCGCATCAACGGCGCCAGCCGCATCGAGACCGCGCGGTTGCAGGCCCTCATCGCGCCCGCCATCGGACGCAGCCACACCCTGGCCGGCCTGCGCGGCCTGGCGGACCAGATCACGCGCTTCTACCGCGAGCAGGGCTACCCCTTCGCCCGCGCCTACGTGCCTGCCCAGCGCATGGCCGACGGCGAACTCACCATCGAAGTCATCGAAGGCCGCTACGGCCAGGTGAACGCCACCTCGCAGGACGCCGACCTGGCCACCGAAGCCGGGCGTTTCCTCGGCGACCTGCGCAGCGGCGACGTGATCGCCATGGACGCACTCGAACGCTCGGTGCTCGTGCTGTCCGATCTGCCGGGCATCCGCGTGCGCCCGGTGGTGCGCCCCGGCCAGGCCGTGGGCACGGGCGACCTCGCCGTCGAGGTCGAACGCACCAAGGCCGTGGAAGGCCGCGTCTCCGTCGACAACCACGGCAACCGCTACTCGGGCCAGCACCGCGTGCTGGTCGAAGGCGCGTGGAACAACCCGTTCAGCTTCGGCGACCGCCTCAACGCAGCCGTGATGGCCACCGACGAAGACCTGTTCTTCGGCAACCTCGCCTACTCGCGCGCCCTGGGCACCAGCGGCCTGCGCGGCGACGTCGGCTACGCCGTCTCCGACTACAGCCTCGGTGGCGAGTTCAGCAGCCTGCAGGCCTCCGGCACGGCCCGCGTGGCCAGCCTCGGCGTGAGCTACCCGCTGGTGCGCAGCAACCGCGCGAACCTGCTGCTCACCGCGCAGGCACAACACAAGACCATGGTGGACGAATACCGCGCCACCGGCATGCGCAACGAAAAAACCAGCAACGTGCTGCCGGTCGCGGTGCAGTTCGACCTGCGAGACGCGCTGCTCGGCGGCGGCATCACCTACGGCACGCTGGGCTGGACGCACGGCAGCGTTTCGCTCAAGGGCGATGTGCAGCGCCTGCTCGACCGCCTCACCGCCAAGACCCACGGCTCGTTCAACAAGGTCAACCTCGACGTCACCCGCCTGCAGGCCCTGCCAGGCGGCTGGACGCTGTCGGCCCGCGTCGCGGCGCAATGGAGCGGCAAGAACCTGGACTCCTCCGAAGACTTCGTGCTCGGCGGCGCCAGCGGCGTGCGCGCCTACCCGCGCGGCGAAGGCGCGGGCGACGAAGGCGTGCTCGGCCAGGTGGAGCTGCGCTACGGCCAGGGCGCGGTCGTGCCCTACGCCTTCTGGGACGCCGGCCAGAGCACGCTCAACCGCCGGCCCTGGGCCGTGGGCGACAACCACCGCAGCCTCGCCGGCGGCGGCGTGGGCGTGCGCGCTCAGCACGGCAACTGGTCGGTGGACGGCACGCTGGCCTGGCGCCACGCCGGCGGCCCCTCGCAATCGGACAGCCAGCAGCGCAACCCGCGCGTCTGGGTGACCGGGGCCTACCGCTTCTGACCCTCGGCGGGGGGCGGTACGATGGCCAGACATTCCACCACGCCGGAGACCCGCATGAGCCGCTACCCCGCCCCCGACATCAACGACCTGCCCGAGGACATCAAGGCCAAGGTGCTCGAAGTGCAGGAAAAGGCGGGCTTCGTGCCCAACGTGTTCCTGGCCCTGGCGCGCCGGCCCGCCGAGTGGCGGGCCTTCTTCGCGTACCACGACGCGCTGATGCTCAAGGAAGAAGGTTCGCTCACCAAGGGCGACCGCGAAATGATCGTCACCACCACCAGCGCGGCCAACCAGTGCCTGTACTGCGTGGTGGCGCACGGCGCCATCCTGCGCATCCACGAGAAGAAACCACTGGTGGCCGATCAGGTCGCGGTGAACTACCGCAAGGCCGACATCACGCCGCGCCAGAAGGCCATGCTGGACTTCGCCATGAAGGTCTGCCAGCGCTCGCACGAAATCAACGACGACGACTTCGCCCCCCTGCACGCCCACGGCTTCTCCGACGAGGACATCTGGGACATCGCCGCCATCACCGCCTTCTTCGGCCTGTCCAACCGGCTGGCGAGCTTCAGCAACATGTTGCCCAACCCGGAGTTCTACCTGATGGGCCGCGTGCCCAAGGCCAAGCCGCCGAAGGACTGAACGGCACAGCCGCCAAATCAGACAAGGCTTACAGCACTTTTTGTCGGCGCGCGATTCAATCGATACCGCCACACAACAACACAAGGAGTGCTTCCATGCCGATCAAACCATCCGTCAAGCGAGCCTTCCTGCTCACCGCCGTCCTCGCCCTGGGCACAGGCGCGGCCTGCGCAGAAGACATCAAGGGACGCATCACGGCCGTCGACACCACCGCGAAGACCTTCACCGTCAACAGCGAAGTGATCTATGTGACCGACAAGACCGACTACGAAAACGACTACAAGCGCTTCGAGGATCTGCGCCAGGGCCACTATGTGGAAGTCGACATCGACCGCAGAGACGGCCGCCTGTACGCAGACGACGTCGAGTACAAGAAGGACGCTCGCGAGAACAAGCAGTAAGCCGCCGCGCCGGCTTCAGCCCCCGATGCGCAGCAGCTTGCCGCTGCCGCCATCGGTGAGCAGGTAAAGCCGGCCGTCGGGGCCCTGCCGCACATCGCGGATGCGCTCGTTGCGGTTCGCCAGCAGGCGCTCGCGCCCCACCACCCGCGTGCCATCGAGCTGCAGGCGCCACAGCGCCGTGCCGGCCAACGCGCCCACGAACAGGCTGCGGTTCCAGTTCATGGGAATGGTGCCGGTGAAGAAGGCCATGCCGCTGGGCGCGATGGACGACTTCTGTCCGCCGGTCCAGGCGCTGCCGTCGATGGTCTCCCAGTACGCCACCGGTTGCTCCATGCCGGCCTTGGCCGTGCCCTCGCCCACCTGCTGCGTCGTGCCGTACTCCTGCCCATAGCTGATGATGGGCCAGCCGTAGTTGCGCCCCGCCTGCGTGAGGTTGACCTCGTCGCCACCCTGTGGGCCGTGTTCGCTGGTCCACAGCTCACCGGTCTCCGGGTGCAGCGCCGCGCCCTGCGGGTTGCGGTGGCCGTAGCTCCAGATACCGGCCTGCGCGCCCGCCAGCACAGGGTTGCCCGGTGCCGCCGCGCCCGAGGTGGTGATGCGCACCACCTTGCCGTTGCCGCGGCTCAGGTCCTGCGCGTACCCACGCTGGTCGTTGCTCTGCCGGTCGCCCAGCGTCACGAACAGGTGGCCCTCGCGGTCGAACACGAGGCGCGAACCGAAGTGCCCACTGCTCGCCACCTTGGGCAACTGCCGGTAGATCACCTGCAGGTTCACCAGCGCCATCGCGCCCGTGTCGAGCTCGGCCCGCGCCACGGCGGTGCCGTTGTTGTTCGCGTTGCCACTGTCGGTTTCCGAGAAGCTGAAGTAGATGCGCCGGTTGCTGCCGAAGGCCGGGTCCAGCACCACGTCGAGCAGACCGCCCTGCCCGCCGGTGTCCAGCGCGGGCAGGCCGCTGATGAGGTTGAACGACTGCGCGTTCGCCGCGTACAGGCGCAGGCTGCCCGTGCGCCCCGTGATCAGCATGCGGCCATCGGGCAGGAAGGCCAGGCTCCAGGGACTGGGCAGGTTGGTCGCGAGTTCGGTGACCGCGACCGGCCCGGTCGTGGGCACGAAGCTGGGGTTGCCAGGCGCGGGCGAGCCATCGTCACCGTCACGACCACCACCGCCGCCGCCGCACGACAACAGCAGACCCATCGATAGGGCCCCGCCGATGAGCGCAGAGAGGTGGCGCATGTCGGACATGCTAGGCACGCGCGCGCCGCCTGTGTGCAAGCATTTGTGTGTGCGCCAGCGCACACAGCGATCAGCTCAGATGCGCGCGCAGCCAGTCGGGAATCGGGGCCGACTTCTTCAGCGGGAAGTTCACCCACACGGTGGTCGCACCGCCGGCCGCGTACACGGTGTCGGGGTCGTCGCTGCGCGAGAGCGTGCACCAGCTCTCGAAGCTGCTGCGACCCACATCGCTCACGTACATGGTGGCGATCACATCGCCCGGGTATTCGAGCTGCCGGTAGAAGTTGCAGAAGGCGTTGGCGATCACCGGCCCTTCGCCGCCCGGATCGGGCGGGCAGCCGATGGAGTGCATCCAGTCGATGCGGATGATCTCCAGGTAGCGGAAATAGATCGTGTTGTTCACGTGGTTCATGCCGTCCATGTCGCCCCAGCGGATGGGGATGGTCATGCTGAACACGCGCTTCTTCTGTTCGGGGATGTCAAGTTTCATGGGGTTGGGGTGGTCGTCAGC
Organism: Hydrogenophaga sp. GW823-FHT04C09; assembly: GCF_058796355.1. Lineage (NCBI taxonomy): Bacteria > Pseudomonadati > Pseudomonadota > Betaproteobacteria > Burkholderiales > Comamonadaceae > Hydrogenophaga > Hydrogenophaga sp. GW823-FHT04C09. Next base: position 709,210 of record NZ_JBXAIO010000001.1, read on the forward strand.
GGTGCGCCTTGATCGACGCGAGGATGCCGAGCACGAACAGCACGCAGGCCGTCCATTGCAGGGCAGCGGGCCACTGGGCGCTCCAGGCGAAGGTGTAGATCAGGCCGAACACGGTCTCGCTCACGATGAGCTGGCCCGCCAGGCTCGGGCTCAGGCGGCGGCTGGCCATGTTCCAGAGCACCGAGGCGATCCAGGCCGAGCCGATGCCGGTGACCGCGCAGACGATCAGGAACATGCCGAAGCCCGGGCGCTGCACCAGGGTGTCCACCTCGGTCCCGGCCACGGCCCAGATGCCCAGCGCGCCCAGGCCCGCCGCCACGCCCAGCCAGTTGGCCCACACGGTGGAGTTCACTTCCGGGTGGCGGCTCAGCCAGCGCGCGTTCAGCAGACCGAACGCGGTCCACGAGGCCATGGCCAGCACGGCATAGAAGATGCCGAGCCAGAGGTTCGCACCGCCGCCCGCCTCGCCACCGCCATGCGCCGTCACCCGCATCATCAGCGCCAGGCCCGCCAGGGTCAGCAGCAGCCCCGGCACCAGCGCGCGCCAGCGCAGGCCCTGCGGCTTGCCCAGCAACATGATCCAGATCGGGATGGTGCCGATGATCAGCACCGGCAGCGCCGCGCCCGCCGCCTGGATGGCCAGCACCAGCAGCAGGTAGTAGCCGGTGTAACCCAGCAGGCTCAACCACAGCGCGGCGCCCGCCTGGCGCCAGGTCGGCAGGTGCGCCTCGCCGCGCAGCCCGGCCCACGCCAGCAGCAGCACCGACAACAGGCCGCAGGCCAGGAAACGGCCCACCGTGAGATCGATCGAGCTGAAGCCCGGCGTGAGCAGGGGCGCCAGAAAGGCCGTGCCCCAGAAAGCCCCCGCGCCCAGCCCCGCCAGAATGCCGGTCACCATGCCCGGCGGCCAGCCCGAAGGCCGGCCCAACACCGCTGCCGTCATCTAAGCCCCGAAACCGTCGTCGGCGGCAATGACCGCACCGTTCACGAAATGGCTCTCGCTCGAACACAGCATCACCAGCAGCGCGTCCAGGTCGGCGGGTGAACCGACGCGCTTGCGCGGCAGCATGTTGATGAGCTTCTGGCCCTGCTCGGTCTGCCAGTGGTGGTGGTTGAGCTCGGTGTCGATGTAGCCCGGGCAGATCGCGTTCACGTTGATGCCGAAGCGGCCCCACTCGATCGCCATCGCCTTGGTCATCTGCACCACGGCGGCCTTGCTCATGCAGTACACGCCGATCTGTGGCAGCACCTTGAGCCCGGCCATGGACGCGATGTTGACGATGCGCCCGCCCACGTAGGTGCCCGGCGCCGCGCCGTTGGCGCGCGCCAGCATGCGACGACCCACTTCCTGCGCCACGAAGAACGCGCCCTTGGTGTTGGTGTCGAAGACGAAGTCGTAGTCTTCCTCCGTCACGTCCTGCAGGCGCTGCGTGGTGCTCACGCCCGAGTTGTTGACCAGGATGTCGATCGCGCCGACCTCGGTCTCGGCGTGCGCCACCGCCGCCTTGATCGACGCCGTGTCGGTCACATCCATCGCCACCACGTGCGCGTCGCCGCCGGCGGCCTCGATGTGCGCGCGCAGCGCCATCAGGCGGTCGGTGCGGCGGCTGGCCAGCACCACGGCCGCGCCCGCCCGCGCCAGCGTCTTGGCGAACTGTTCACCAAGCCCGCCGGACGCCCCGGTGATCAGGGCCACGCGGCCCGACAAGTCCAGGCTGTATGCCATGAGAGAACCTCCTCTAAAGTGGTTGGATTCTGCGGCCATCCGAGCACCGCCCAGGCCGACGAGGCCCCATCCGACAGGATTGTGCGCCCTGGGCCACTAAAATCGGTCCCGACCACGACACCGGCATGACTCCATGCATTGCCGTCATGAAAATCCCCGGGCGCCCGCCCGACAGAGTGAGACCCTCGACATGACCCCCGAAGAAATCCTCAGCACCTACGGCCCGCGCGAAGCCATGGAGTACGACGTGGTCGTGGTCGGTGGCGGCCCCGGCGGCCTGGCCACGGCGATCCGGCTCAAGCAGATCGCCGCCGAAAAAGGCGGCGAGATCAACGTCTGCGTGCTCGAAAAAGGCTCGGAGCCCGGCGCGCACATCCTCAGCGGCGCGGTGATGGACCCCAAGGCCCTCAACGAGCTGCTGCCCAACTGGAAGGCCGACGGCGCGCCGCTCAACCAGCCTGTCACCGACGACAAGCTGCTCTGGCTGACCGAAAAAGGCGCCATCGACACGCCCAAGTTCCTGATCCCCAACAACTTCCACAACGAAGGCAACTACGTCGTCGGCCTGGGCAACGTGGTCAAGTGGATGGCCCAGCAGGCCGAAAACCTCGGCGTGGAGATCTTCCCCGGCTTCGCGGCCGCCGAAGTGCTCTACAACGACGACGGCTCCGTCAAGGGCGTGGCCACCGGCAACCTGGGCGTGGGCAAGGACGGCGAGCCGACCGACAACTTCCAGCTCGGCATGGAGCTGCACGCGAAATACACCGTCTTCGCCGAAGGCTCGCGCGGCCACCTGGGCAAGCGCCTGATCGCCCAATTCCACCTCGACGAAGGCAAGGACCCGCAGGCCTACGCCATCGGCGTGAAGGAACTGTGGGAAATCGACCCCGCCAGGCACCAGCCCGGCCTGGTGATCCACACCGCCGGCTGGCCCATGAAGGACGACACCTACGGTGGTGGCTTCATGTACCACCTGGAAGACAACAAGGTCACGCTGGGCCTGGTCACCGGCCTGAACTACAGCAACCCCTGGCTCAGCCCGTTCGAGGAAATGCAGCGCTGGAAGACGCACCCGCGCATCCGCGCCTTCCTCGAAGGCGGCAAGCGCATCAGCTACGGCGCGCGCGCCATCACCACCGGTGGCCTCATGAGCCTGCCGCAGACCACCTTCCCCGGTGGCGCCCTGGTCGGTTGTGACGCGGGTTACCTCAACGGCGCGCGCATCAAGGGCAGCCACGCCGCCATCAAGAGCGGCATGCTCTGCGCCGAAGCCGCCTTCGAGGCCGTGCAGGCCGGCCGCCAGCACGACGAACTCAAGGCCTACCCGGTCGCCTTCGGCAAGAGCTGGCTGCGCGAAGAGCTGGACGCCTCGCGCAACTTCAAGTCCTGGTTCAAGTACGGCAACATCGTCGGCGGCCTCATGGTCGGCATCGAACACTGGCTGCTGCCCCGCCTGGGCTTCAAGGCCCCGCCGTGGTCGCTGCATCGCGAGAAGGCCGACCACCTCTACCTCAAGCCGGCCGCCGAGTGCGAGCAGATCGTCTACCCCAAGCCCGATGGCAAGCTCACCTTCGACCGCCTGGGCAGCGTCTTCGTCAGCAACACCAACCACGAAGAGCACCAGCCGGCCCACCTCACGCTGAAAGACGCCAGCGTGCCGGTGAGGATCAACCTCGCCAAGTACGCCGGCCCCGAAGCCCGCTACTGCCCGGCCGGCGTGTACGAGTTCGTGAAGAACCCCGACAACACCGACCGCCTGCAGATCAACGCGCAGAACTGCGTGCACTGCAAGACCTGCGACATCAAGGACCCGACGCAGAACATCGTCTGGGTCACGCCCGAAGGCGGCGGCGGTCCGAACTACGCCGGCATGTGAGCCAGCTCACTCCAGCTTGATGCCGCGGCTCTTGACCACGTCGCCCCAGCGCGCGGTCTCGGAAGCGATGAAATCGCGCAGCTGCGCCGGCGTGGCGATCTCGGGCGTGACGCCAAAACCCGCGAAGCGCTCGCGCACGCTTTCCTGCTGCAAGGCCGCGCGCAGTTGCGTGCCCAGGCGCTCCACCCCGGCCGCGGGCACATTGCGCGCCGCGAACAGCGCGGCCCAGCCGGTGATCACGAACTCGGGGCCCTGGGTGTTGAGGGTCTTCACGCCGGGCAGCGAGGCCACCGGCTTGCTCGATGTGACGGCAATGGCGCGCAGGCGGCCGTCCTGGATCAACGGCAGCGCCACCGGCAGGTTCATCACCCCCATCGAGATGGTCCCGGCCACCACGTCGGGGATCAGCTGCGCGTCGCCCTTGTAGGGCACCGCCAGCAGCTTCAGACCCAGTTTTCGATTGAGCAGTTCGGTGGTCAGGTGCGACAGCGTGCCCACGCCGCTGTTGCCCGCCGTGAGCTCGCCACCCTTGCCACGCGCGACCAGGTCGTCCAGCGACTTCAGCGGCGAATTGGCGGGCACGGCGAACACCAGGGGCTGCGAGGAGATCATACCCACGGGCTGCAGGTCGCGCTGCACGTCGTAGCCCAGGTCGCTGCGCAGCGCGGGCAGGATGGTCATCGTCGTGCTGCCCATCAGCAGCATGTGGTCGTCGTTGCTGTGGGTCACCACCTGCGTGCCCGGGATGCCGCCGCCACCGGCGCGGTTCTCCACCACGAGCGGCTGGCCGATCTGCGGGCCGATGATCTCCGCCAGGATGCGCACCGAGCCGTTGCCCGCGCCGCCCGGCGCAAAAGGCACGATGACGGTCACGGGCTTGGTGGGCCAGCTCGCCTGCGCCCAGGCGCGGGCGGGCAGCACACCCGAGGCCACCACGGCGGCCGAGGCCGCGAGCAGCGTGCGGCGGTTGAATCGTTGGTTCATCACTTCATCTCCTGGTTGTGTTGTATCAGTCCGGCTGGCCCTGCCAGCGCGCGACAAACTCGCGCGCGCGTCGAGCGGCCTCGGCCGCAGATGTGCCCGGCGCATAGAGCGCCGAGCCGATGCCCGCGCCGCTGGCGCCCGCGGCCTTGAAGGCCGGCAGGTTCTCCAGGTTGACGCCGCCCACGCTGAACATCGGGGTGGCGCGCGGAAACACCGCGCCCCAGGCCTTGATGACCGCAGGACCGAGCAGCTCACCCGGGAACAGCTTGAGCGCGTCGGCACCTGCATCGAGCGCGTCGAAGCCCTCGCTGACCGTGCCCACGCCCGGCATCGAATAGAGGCCGTGCGCCCGGGTGCGCCGCACCACGGGCGCGTGGAAGTTGGGCGAGAGCACGAGTTGCGCGCCCGCCGCCGCGACAGCGTCGACATCCTGTTCGCGCAGCACGGTGCCCGCGCCGATCACCGCCTCGCCCGCGAGCGCCTGGACCAGCAGGCGGATGCTCTCCAGCGGCTCGGGCGAGTTGAGCGGCACTTCGATCACGCCGATGCCCGCGGCGTGCAGCGCACGGCCGACCGCCACCGCCTCGGGCGGTGTGATGCCGCGCAGGATGGCGACCAGCGGTCGGGCCGCGAGCGCCTGTGCGACCCGTTCGCTCGCGCTGCGCGCGCTCATGGCGCGCGCTCCAGCAGACCGGCCTGCCGCGCCACGCGCCACTGGCCGCGCGTGGTCGCACCGTCGGCGGCGCGCGTGCTCGCGATGCCCGCGAGTGCAAGCGCCTTCGCATAGCGTTCGCACAGGCCGTCGTCGCCCAGCAGCACCACCTCGAGCGGGCGCTCGGTGCGCGTGGCGCTCGCGATCTCGATGCCCATGAGGATGCCCGACAGATAGTCAGGCAGGCCCTCGGGCGCGATGCGGCCCATCAGGCCGGCGGTGCGCGCGGCAAAGATCACGTGGGTGGCGTTGTCGCTCTGCGCCAGGCCGAGCCGAACGCCGGCCTCGAAGGCCTGCGGCGCGGCGTGGCCGAACGCCATGAGGCGGCCCAGGATGCCGTGCTGGGTCAGCAGGCCGTAGAGCTCGCCGGTCATGTAGGTGGAAAAGCGCGTGACCTGGCCGGCCTCGCCAAGCCAGGCCCACTTGGCATGGGTGCCGGGCAGCACGCAGCAGCTGCCGGCGGCGAGGTCGGCGCCCCACATCTGCGTCTCTTCGCCGCGCATCACGTCGTCCTGTCCGTCGGCGTTGCGGCAGGTCAGGCCCGGCACGATGTGCAGCGGCACCCCCGGCAGCACGTCCACACGCGTGAGGCGCGCGGCGGCCTCGCCGATGCCCGCAGGGCAGCCGAGGTAGTCGGCCTCTTTCCAGCCCTGGCGGCTGCCGATCATGCCGCTGGCGATCAGCGCGCCCGCGCGTTGATCGATCCAGTCGCCGCACAGCGACAGCAGGGCATCGGCGAAACGGCCGTCCTTCACGGCCATGACGCCGCCAGGCGCGGCGCGCGTCTCGATCGCTTCGCCGGCCGCATCGAGCAGGCTGGCGCGCAGGTTGGAGGTACCCCAGTCGATGGCGATGAGGGCGGAGGGGGAAGCGGTCATGAAATGGGGGCTTTCTTGCGCAGGAAGGACCAGAGCGTGGCATTGGGTTCGATGCCCAGCCCCGGCCCGTCGGGAACGATGAACGCGCCGCTTTCGCAGCGCATGGTGGTGTCGACGAACCGCAGGTTGCGATCGAACACCGAGTGCTGGTACTCGTGCATGGGCACGTTGGGCAGCGACGCCGAGGCGTGCAGGCTCGCGGCCTGGAAGATGCCCACGCCAATGCTCGCGTGCGGAATCACGCGCATGTGGAAAGCGTGCGCCATGCGGCCGATCTGCATGAACTGGCTCACGCCCGTGTGGCCCATCTCGGGCTGCACGATCGACATCGCGCGGCGCTCGAAGCGCGGCAGCGCCTCGTGCACCGAGCGCCACTCCTCGCCCAGCGCCACCGGCACGCGCACGGCGGCGGCCACACGCGCCTGGCCTTCGAGATCCTCGGCGGCGCACGGCGCCTCGACAAAGTACGGGGCGAAGGGCGCGAGCCGGTCGATGAGCTGGATCGCCTCGCCCGCATCGAACTTCCAGTGCAGGTCGACCATCAGCTTCGCGCGCGGCCCCAGCGCCTCGCGCAGCGCGCGCATCTCATCGACGATGCCCTCGAACGACACCGCCGCCGCGTACTTGAACGCGGTGAACCCGCGCGCCGCGAAATCGCGCGCCAGCGCCACCTTGTCGGCGAGTGTCCTGCCCGGCAGGCCTGAAACGTAGGCCGGCACGCGCACCGTGCGCTGGCCGCCCAGCAGCTTGGCCACGGGCAGGCCAGAGAGCTTGCCGGCGAGGTCCCACAGCGCGATGTCGATGCCCGCGATGGCGTCGCCCCAGAAGCCGCCCGAGGCCCCACGCACGCGCATGAGGTCGTAGAGGTCCTCGTGGATGGCGGTCGCATCGCGCGGGTCGCGCCCGAGGATCACCGGCCCGAGCACGTCGTCGATCAGGGCCGTGACCGCCTCAGGCGCGACGATGCCGTAGGTCTCGCCCCAACCCCATGTGCCATCCTCGGCCGTCACCTTGATCAGCACCGACATGTCGGTGCTCGGGTAGATCGTGCGGTTGCCCTGGCGCACCAGGTAACCGCGCGCGTTGACCTGCTCGCCCTCACCCAGCGGGCCGAGGTAGGGCGTGTCGCGCGGCAGCGAGACCACGAAGGTCTCGACCGCAGCGATGCGCGGCCCACTCATCCCGCACGCCCCCGCAGCGGGTGCGTGGGCAACAACAGGTCCTGCAAGTCGCCCAGGAAGGCGTCCACGTCGGCCTTGTCCAGCGCGTCCAGGCGCGGGCCGGCCGCGCGCTGATGCTCGCACGGCAGCAGGCCACGGGCACTCAGCACGTACTTGGTGAGCGACCAGCGGAACACCGCCTGCACGTTGAGGATGGGCAGCATGCGCGTGAACAGTTCGCGCACACGCGCCGCGTCGCCCGCGCGGTGGGCCTTGAACAGCGCCACATGCACTTCGGCCAGCTCGATCGCCGGCATGGTGCCGGCCGCGCCGCGCCGCAGTTCGTCGGTGATGTAGCGCCCACCCGCGCCGCCGAACACCCCCACCAGGCTGGCCGGGCCGCGCTCGCGCAGCACCGTCAGGCGCTGGCCGCTGGGCAGGGTCTCTTCCTTCACGTAGCGGATCGCGTGAACGACGGCCGCCACTTCCACGATCGCCTCGGGGTCGAGGCCGGCCCCCACCGGCTGCGGCACGTTCTGCAGCACCAGCACCGCGCCCGGCACGGCCGCCGACACCTCGCGGAAGTACTCGACCTGGGTGGCCACCGTCGGACGGTCCGGCGGTACGGCCACCATCAGCGCGGCCGCGCCCTGCGCGATCGCGGCCCGCGCCAGCTCGATCGTGGTGGCCGCCTGGGCGCTGGACACCCCCGCCACCACCGGCACCCGGCCCGCCACTTCCTCCAGCACGGCGGCGGTCAGCGACAGGCGCTCGGGCACGCTGAGCTGGCCAACTTCACTGGCCACGCCCGGGTAGGTGATGCCATCCACACCCGCTTCAAGCAGGTAGCGCACCAGGCCGCGCAGGGCCTGCGCGTCCGGTTGGCCGGCGGCGTCGAAAGGCGTGGGGAGAACGGGGTAGACCCCGGCAAGCGATGCAGGTGATGTCACGTCGTGAATCCAATTTGTTCCGTTGAATGGAACTTCAATTGTAGATCTCGTGGTGTTTGACAAACAAGTTCCATTCATTGGTACTTACCCTGGGTTGACCTCCCCTAGAATTCCCGCACCCGCCATGTCAGAAACCGCTCATCCCGCCTCGACCTCCGCCACCACCGCCCCGGGCCTGGGGGTGCTGGAGAAAGCCATGGCCGTGCTCAATCTGGTGTCGGCGGCGCGCGCGCCCATGACGTTCACGCAACTGCAGCGCGCCTCGGCCCTGCCCAAAGCCACGCTGCACCGCATGCTGGGCACGCTGGTGCGCGAAGGCCTGCTGCGCCACGACAGCTACAACAAGACCTTCCTGCTCGGGTTCCGGTTGCTGGAACTGGCGCACGAGGTCTGGAGCGATTTCGATCTGCGCGTGGCGGCCCAGGACGAACTGGTGCGCCTGCGCAACGCGTTCGACGAAAGCGTGCAACTGGTGGTGCTCAGTGGCCAACAGATGGTGGTGGTGGCCAGCGAGGACGCTGGCCGCGAACCGCAGGTCGCCTCCAAGGTGGGCATGCGCCTGCCCTTGCACGCCAGCGCGGCCGGCAAGGCGATCGCGGCCTGCCTGGCGCCCGCGCAGCAGGCCCAGCTGTTGGCCGCCTCGCTGCTGGAGCGCTTCACCGAGCACACCATCGTGGACAACGAGGCGCTGCGGGCCGAGCTCGACCTCACCCGCGCACGCGGCTACGCGCTGGAAGTGGGTGAATACGACGCCGAGCGCGTGAGCGTGGCCGCGCCGGTGTTCGACTACGAGGGCCGCGCCATCGGGGCCGTAGCCGTGACGGCCAGCGCGGCGCAGCTGGATGCGCGGCGCGCGCACAGCCTGTCGGCCGAGCTGATCGGCGCGGCCCGCACCATCACGCACAGCGCGGCGGGCCAGCCGATGTCGCTGCTGGCGCACACCGAGCCCCCCGCGGCGCCCACGCCCGAGGTGCATGCCATCGGCGAGGCGCGGGCGCTGCTGGGCGAAGGCCCGGTCTGGTCGCCCCGCGACAACGCGCTGTACTGGGTGGACATCCTCGCGCCGGCCATCCACCAGCTCGACGCCGCCAGCGGGGTGCTGCGCGAAACACCGCTGGGCGCCATGGTGAGCATGGTCGTGCCCATGGCCTCCGGTGGCCTGCTGCTCGCCACGCCCTCGGGCCTGATGGCCATGGCGCCCGACTCGGGCCGCATGACCCTGTTCGCCCACCCCGAATCCGCCCGCCCGGGCAACCGCTACAACGACGGCAAGTGCGACCGGCGCGGCCGGCTGTGGGTCAGCTCCATGGACATGGGCGCCATGGCCAACCGGGGCAACCTCTTTCGCGTCGATCCGGATGGCAGCTGGGAGAAGGTCGACAGCGGCTTCACCGTGCCCAACGGCCTGGGTTTCAGCCCCGACAACACGCGGATGTATTTCACCGACACCTTCCGCAAGACCATCTACGAATACGACTTCGACCTCGCGGCCGGCCGCATCGCGAACCGCCGCCCCCTCGTGGTCTTCGGCGCGGGCGAAGGCAAACCCGACGGCCTGACGGTGGATGCCGAGGGCTGCCTCTGGGTGGCCGTGTGGGACGGCTGGGAACTGGCGCGCTTCGGCCCCGACGGCCGCGAGCTGATGCGGGTGCGCCTGCCGGTGCCACGGCCCACCAGCTGCTGCTTTGGCGGCGCCGACCTCGGCACGCTCTATGTGACCAGCGCTTCGGTGCGGCTGGGCTCGCAGGCGCTGGCCAGCGCACCGCTGTCGGGCGCACTGTTTGCCCTGGAGGTCCCGGGCGTGCGGGGCCTGCCGGAAACCACGTTCGCCGGCTGAAACCGACCGCAGGCCGGTTACCTGCGCGGTGTTCACCGCGCCGTCACATGGGCTGTCCACAGTGCAGGCTCCGTGAACGACGCCGAGATGCCATGCTGAACAAGACCCAGAAGGGCCGCGCCGAGCTGCGACCCGGGCAACGCCAACTCGCGCAGCGCGAGCGCGCCCTGCTGCTGCTGGCCGATGGCCGCAAACCCGATGCCGAGCTGTTCGCCCTGTTCGAGGGCCAGGGCCCCACGCTCGCGGCCGACCTGATCTCGCGCGGCTACCTTGTGGACGAAGCACCACCGCCGCCCCGCACGCCGGCCAACACCCCGCCCACCGTCTCCGCCGACGCCTTTTCCGGCCCCCGCTCGCTCGCCAGCGCGCGCATGTTCCTGTTCGACCTGAGCGAGCGCATGTTCGCCCCGCGCGACAAGGCCATGGCCCAGCGCTACCGCGACGCCCTGCGCGAAGCGCGCGACGTGGGCGACATGCTGGCCGTCAGCCGGGCCATGATGGCCGACGTGGAGCGCCTGGCCGGCAGCGAACGCGCCGACGGCATCCGCGAGCGGCTGGCCCGCCTGCTGCCCGAATCGGCCCTGGAAACGCCCTGAAACACCGGCCCGCCGGACGCCGTGCGATACACTCGCCGGGTCAGGAGAGAAGCCGATCCGGTCCCCGGAGAAGGCTCGCCGAAGGCGCAGGCGGCACCGCACACCGGGTGCCCTGAACGCTCAGGCAAAAGGACTGGCAAACACGGGCCACGAGGCCGGTGTACCCCCCTGGAGAGAGGCCGTTCCTCGAAGCGGCCCACCGAAGGAGCAAGCGCGGCATCGCCCGCGTGAATCTCTCAGGTAAAGCGGACAGTGGGGCAGCGCACGGATGAACCGTGTTTCGCCCCACCGGGGCCTGCCCCCTTGCCTGAAAGCCTCTGCCGTGCCCGCTGCCGCCGCCCCGCTTCTCCAGACCCCGCTGCACAAGCTCCACGTCGAACTGGGCGCCCGCATGGTGCCCTTCGCCGGCTACGACATGCCGGTGCAGTACCCCACCGGCCTCATGGCCGAACACCACCACACCCGCAAGGCCGCCGGCCTGTTCGACGTCTCGCACATGGGCCAGCTGCGCCTGGTCGGGCCCGACGCCCCCGCCGCCTTCGAGACGCTCATGCCGGTGGACGTGATCGACCTCGGCGTGGGCAAGCAGCGCTACGGCCTGCTGCTCAACGACGAGGGCGGCATCATCGACGACCTGATGTTCGTCAACCGCGGGCACGACCTCTTCGTCATCGTCAACGGCGCCTGCAAGGCTGATGACATCGCGCACATCCAGGCGCGCATCGGCTCGCGCTGCGAAGTCATCCCCCTGCCCGACCGCGCCCTGCTCGCGCTGCAAGGCCCGCTGGCGGTGGACGTGCTGCAGCGCCTCGTGCCCGGCGTCGAAAAACTGATCTTCATGACCGGCTCGCCCTTCCCGTGGCACGGTGCCGACCTCTTCATCACCCGCAGCGGCTACACCGGCGAAGACGGCTTCGAGATATCCCTGCCCGGCGACCGCGCCGACCAGTTCGTGCGCACCCTGCTGGCCCAGCCCGAAGTAATGCCCATCGGCCTGGGCGCGCGCAACTCGCTGCGCCTCGAAGCCGGCCTGTGCCTCTACGGCAACGACATCGACACCACCACCACCCCGGTGGAAGCCGGGCTCAACTGGGCCATGCAGAAAGTGCGCCGCACCGGCGGCGCGCGCGCGGGCGGCTTCCCCGGCGCGGCGCGCGTGCTCGCGCAGCTCGACGGCAGCGAACCGCTGACCCGCAAGCGCGTGGGCCTGATCGCCCAGGAATGGGTGCCCGTGCGCGAGAACGTCGAACTGCAGAACACCAGTGGCGAGGTGATCGGCAAGACCTCCAGCGGCCTCATCGGCCCCAGCGCCAACAAGCCCATCGCCATCGGCTACGTCACACCCGAACACGCCGCCCTGGGCACGCCCGTGGTGGCCATGGTGCGCGGCAAACCCGTGCCCATGGAAGTCAGCGCCATGCCCTTCGTGCCCAACCGATACTTCCGCGGCTGATCTCACTTTTTTCGTTTCTTTTTTCAGGAGCTTTTTCATGACCACCAAGTACACCGAAGACCACGAATGGATCACCGTTGACGGCGGCATCGCCACCGTCGGCATCACCGTGCACGCGCAGGACGCGCTGGGCGACGTGGTGTTCGTCGACCTGCCCGAAGTCGGCAAGAGCTTCGCGCAAAAGGAAGTGGCCGGCGTGGTCGAGTCTGTGAAGGCCGCGGCCGACGTGTACATGCCCGTCAGCGGCGAAGTCACCGAAGTCAACGAAGCCCTGCGCGCCGACCCGTCGCTGGCCAACACCGACCCGCTCAAGGCCGGCTGGTTCTTCAAGGTCAAGCTCTCCGACCCGGCCCAGGTCGACGCCCTGCTGGACGAGACCGCCTACAACACCTTCGCCAACGCCTGATCCGCCTCTTCTCCCGCCGGAGCCTTCCATGCTGATGCCCTCTGTCAAACCCCTCGGTGAACTCGAAAACCCGTCAGAATTCGTGGCGCGCCACATCGGCATCGGCCAGGCCGACGAGACCCACATGCTCTCGGTCATCGGCGAGGCCTCGCGCCGCGCGCTGATCGACGGCATCGTGCCGCGCAGCATCGCGCGCAGCCAGGGCATGCAGCTGCCACCGGCCGTCACCGAGGCCGCGGCGCTGGCCGAGCTCAAGGCGCTGGCGCAGAAGAACAAGGTGTTCAAGAGCTTCATCGGCCAGGGTTACCACGGCACGCTCACGCCCGGCGTGATCCTGCGCAACGTGCTGGAGAACCCCGCCTGGTACACCGCCTACACGCCCTACCAGGCCGAGATCTCGCAAGGCCGCATGGAAGCCCTGGTCAACTTCCAGACCATGGTGAGCGACCTCACCGGCATGGCCATCGCCAACGCCTCCATGCTCGACGAAGCCACCGCCGCCGCCGAGGCCATGACCCTGGCCAAACGCTCGGTGAAGAGCAAGGGCAACACCTTCATCGTCTCGGGCGACGTGCACCCGCAGATCATCGAAGTGGTGCAGACCCGCGCCAAACCCCTGGGCCTCACGGTGAAGATCGCGATGTCGGGCGAGGAATGGGCCGCCATGCTGTCGGACGGCGACTACTTCGCCGCCTTCACCCAGTACCCCGCCTCCAGCGGCTGGCTGCACGACTGGACCAAGGACGCCGCCACCGTGCACGGCAAGCAGGCCGCCTTCATCGTCGCCGCCGACCTGCTCGCCCTCACCCTGCTCAAGCCCCCGGGCGAGATGGGCGCGGACATCGTGGTCGGCACCACGCAGCGCTTCGGCATGCCCATGGGCGCGGGCGGCCCGCACGCCGGCTACATGGCCTGCCGCGACGAATTCAAGCGCTCGCTGCCGGGCCGTCTGGTCGGCGTGAGCGTGGACGTGCACGGCCAGCCCGCCTACCGCCTCGCGCTGCAGACGCGCGAGCAGCACATCCGCCGCGAAAAAGCCACCAGCAACATCTGCACCGCGCAGGTGCTGCCCGCTGTGGTTGCCAGCATGTACGCCGTGTACCACGGCCCGCAGGGCTTGAAGCGCATCGCCAACCGCGTGGCCGCCTACACCGCCATCCTTGCCAGCGGCCTGGAGCAACTCGGTCACCGCGACACCCACCACGGCGAACAAGGCGTGTTCGACACCCTCGCCCTGCACACCAAGGACCAGACCGACGCCCTCATGGCCCGCGCCGTGGCCCATGGCGCCAACCTGCGCAAGGCCTGGGGCGAGTACCTCATCGTCTCGCTCGACGAAACCACCACCCGCGACGACATCGGCCTGCTCTGGAAAATCTTCGCCAAGGACGGCCAGGCCCTGCCCGTCTTCGACACCTTCGAAAAAGGCGTGGAGCCACTCATCCCCGCCGAACTGCGCCGCACCAGCGACTTCCTCACGCACCCGGTGTTCAACACCCACCACAGCGAAACCGGCATGCTGCGCTACATCCGCGCGCTGTCCGACAAGGACCTCGCGCTCGACCGCAGCATGATCCCGCTGGGCTCCTGCACCATGAAGCTCAACGCCACCAGCGAGATGATCCCCATCACCTGGCCGGAGTTCGCCAACATGCACCCCTTCGCCCCGGCCGACCAGCTGCAGGGCTACCAGCTGCTCGACGAACAGCTGCGCGCCTGGCTCTGCCAGGCCACCGGTTACGCCGGCATCAGCCTGCAGCCCAACGCCGGCTCGCAGGGCGAATACGCCGGCCTGCTGGTGATCCAGGCCTACCACGCCTCGCGCGGTGAAAGCCACCGCAACATCTGCCTCATCCCCAGCAGCGCGCACGGCACCAACCCCGCCAGCGCGCAGATGGTGGGCATGCAGGTCGTCGTCACCAAGTGCGACGACAACGGCAACGTGGACATGGCCGACCTCCAGGCCAAGTGCGAACAGCACAGCGCCCACCTCGCCGCCGTGATGATCACCTACCCCAGCACCCACGGCGTGTTCGAGACCACCGTGAAGGAACTCTGCGCGCTGGTGCACCAGCACGGCGGGCGCGTCTACGTGGACGGCGCCAACATGAACGCCCTGGTGGGCGTGGCCGCGCCGGGTGAATTCGGCGGCGACGTGAGCCACCTCAACCTGCACAAGACCTTCTGCATTCCTCATGGTGGCGGCGGCCCCGGCGTGGGCCCGGTCTGCGTGGTGGAAGACCTCGTGCCCTTCCTGCCCGGCCATGCGGCGGGTGGTCTGCCGGTCAACGGCGTGGGTGCCATCAGCGCCGCGCCGCTGGGCAACGCGGCCGTGCTGCCGATCAGCTGGATGTACATCCGCATGATGGGCGCTGAGGGTTTGCAGCACGCCACCGAAGCCGCCATCCTCGCGGCCAACTACATCAGCAAGCGCCTGGCGCCGCACTACCCCACGCTGTACGCGAGTGCCAACGGCCACGTGGCGCACGAATGCATCCTGGACCTGCGGCCCTTGAAGGACACCAGCGGCGTGATGGCCGAAGACGTGGCCAAGCGCCTGATGGACTACGGCTTCCACGCGCCCACGCTGTCGTTCCCGGTCGCCAACACGCTGATGGTGGAACCCACCGAAAGCGAGACGCTGGACGAGCTGGACCGTTTCATAGACGCGATGATCGCCATCCGCGACGAGATCCGTCAGGTAGAGAACGGCGTCTGGCCGCAGGACGACAACCCGCTCAAGAACGCGCCGCACACCGCGCCCAGCCTCATGAAGGCCGACTGGCCACACCCCTATGCGCGCGACGTGGGCGCCGCCAGCGCCTCCACCCGGGCCCACGCCAAATACTGGCCGCCCGTGGGCCGCGTGGACAACGTGTACGGGGACCGCAACCTGTTCTGCAGCTGCGTGCCCCTGTCTGACTACGCTTGATGAAGTCCTGATCCCTCGCCTGCTGGGTGGGCGAGGTCGGGCACACCAACGGTGGTGCGCCTGCGTTGTTTCGCAGGACGGTGGCGGCGTCCGAATGCGCAGGCCCCCATTCGCGGTTGCCACAGAGGCTGCGCGCCGGCCAAGGCGTTGACGAAGGGGTGGTGGCGGACCCGGGCAGCCGCCCGCGAGCAGGGCCGGAGCAGTCGGATCCCGCCACCGGCCTGCCGCGAGGTGCAGGCCGGAAGCGAACCCAACAAACCCCGCCAAAACGAAAAAGAGGCCCCAAGCCTTAACATCGTCGCCACGCCCGAAAAAGCCATGACCACCCACGCCCCGCGCGTGCTGAGCCTCATCCCCCCGATGACCCAGCTCAACACGCCCTACCCCTCCACCGCCTACATCACCGGCTTCCTCCGCTCGCGCGGCGTCGACGCCGTGCAAGCCGACCTCGCCCTCGCGCTCGTCCTCAAACTCTTCACCCCCGCCGGCCTCGAAGCCGTGCGCGGCAAAGCACTCGCTCAGCCCGAAGCCGACCGCAGCGGCAGCGTGCACGCCTTCCTCGACCAATTCGACCGCTACCGCGGCACCATCGGCCCCGTCATCGCCTACCTGCAAGGCCGCGACTCCACCCTCGCCCACCGCATCGCCGCGCGCGAACTCCTGCCCGAAGGCCCCCGCTTCAGCGCGCTCGAGGTCTACGTGGACGCCGCCCTCAGCGAAGAAGGCGGCGACCCCCTGGCCTGGGCCTTCGGCGCCCTCGGCGTGCAAGACAAAGCCCGCCACATCGCCACCCTCTACCTCAACGACCTCGCCGACGTGCTGCGCGACGCCGTGGACGAACGCTTCGCCTTCGTGCGCTACGCCGAATCCCTCGCCAGCAGCCAGCCCAGCTTCGAGCCCATGGCCGCCGCGCTCGCCGCGCCCTTCACCCTGGTCGACGAGGTGCTGCACACCCTCACCCTCGCCACCCTGGCCCAGCACAAGCCCGACGTGGTGCTGCTCTCCGTGCCCTTCCCCGGCGCGCTCTACGCCGCGCTGCGCATCGCGCAGACCATCAAGGGCCAGAACCCGCACATCACCATCGCCCTGGGCGGCGGCTTCGTCAACACCGAACTGCGCGAACTCGCCGAGCCCCGCCTGTTCGACTTCGTCGACTACGTCACCCTCGACGCCGGCGAACGCCCCCTGCTCGCGCTGCTGGAATTCCTGGACCGCAAGCGCTCCCGGCAGCGCCTGGTGCGCACCTTCGTGCGCGAGACCAGCGAAGCCGGCACGGCCACGGTGAAGTACATCAACTTCGGCGAACCCGAGGTGGCCTTCGAAGACGTGGGCACCCCCACCTGGGACGGCCTGCCGCTCGACCGCTACCTGAGCCTGCTCGACATGCTCAACCCCATGCACCGGCTGTGGAGCGATGGGCGCTGGAACAAACTCACCGTGGCCCACGGCTGCTACTGGAAGAAGTGCAGCTTCTGCGACGTGAGCCTGGACTACATCAGCCGCTACGAAACCGCGTCCGCCGCCACCCTCGCCGACCGCATCGAAGCCATCGTCAACGAGACCGGGCAGACCGGCTTCCACTTCGTGGACGAGGCCGCGCCGCCCAAGGCCCTGAAAGCCCTGGCCGACGAGCTGCTGCGCCGGCAACTGCCCGTCTCGTGGTGGGGCAACATCCGCTTCGAAAAAACCTTCAGCCCCGAACTCTGCCAACTGCTCGCCGACAGTGGCTGCATCGCCATGAGCGGCGGGCTCGAAGTGGCCAGCGACCGGCTGCTCACCCTCATGAAAAAGGGCGTGTCCGTCGAGCAGGTCGCGCGCGTCACCAAGGGATTTTCAGACGCGGGCATCCTCGTGCATGCGTACCTCATGTACGGCTTTCCCACGCAGACCGTGCAGGACACCGTGGACTCGCTCGAGTACGTGCGCCAGCTGTTCGAGAACGGCTGCATCCAGAGCGGCTTCTTCCACCGCTTCTCGTGCACCGTGCACTCCCCCGTGGGGCTGGACCCGGCCGCGTATGGCATCGAACTGGTGCCACTGCCCGAAGTGACCTTCGCCAAGAACGACATCGGCTTCATCGACCCCACCGGCGTGGACCACGACGCACTGGGCATCGGCCTGCGCAAGGCGATCTACAACTACATGCACGGCATCGGGCTGGACGAAGACGTGCGCGCCTGGTTCAGCCACCTGCACGACCCGGTGCCCAGGACGCGGGTGAAGCGGCACTTCATCGAACGGGCGCTGGACAAACGGGAAAGGGCTTGATCGCGGCGGTCGCCTTCGTGGACTACCAACGCAGCCAACGCCACCCGGCCAGCGCGCCCAACAACGCGCACGCCGCCATACCCAGCACGTACCAGACGGCGAGAAAGGGTGCCTGCATCTCAGGGCAATGCAGGGCATACACCGCGGCACCCACCGCGCCCGCCAGCCAACCCGCCGCGGCCCCCGTCAGCAAGGGGCGCGTGGGCGCCAGACCCCTCAGGGCCCAGAACAGCGCGACCCCCACCGGCAAGGCCGTGGCCATCACGTTGAACACGCAGTAGCGCCAGGTCTCGCCCAGCACCAGCGCCGCCCGCGTGCCGGGAGCCGCCTGCGCCAGCACCAGCATCGCCCAGGCCCACAACAACGCCACGGGCAGCCACAGCCCCCACGCCCAGCCGCGCACGCGCGCGCCCGGGTGGCCCAGCAGGAACACCACCACCAGGCCACTGACCGCCACGGCCAGCGGCATCGCCAGCTTGACCCCGAACGCCGGCGTGGCCCAGACCTCGCCCAGGTCGCTGCGCACGCCGTACATCAGGTGCACCCAGGCCAGCGCACACACCAGCCCCAGACCCAGCGCGAGCGCAAAACGGCGCTCACCCGCATGCCGGGGCACAGGGGTGGCGCCGGTGGCCAGGAGATTCATCAGATCGTCGGTTTTCATGATTGTCCTTTCCATTGGCGCGCCAGCGCCTTGATGCCCCGGTGCACCCCCACTTTGACGGCGGACTCACTCATGCCCGTGAGCCGGGCCGCCTCGGCGACCGACAGGCCATCGAGCTTGGTGTGCTGGATGGGCAACCGCTGGTGATCCGGCAATTGCTCGAGCAAGCGGCCCAGATCGCGCCGCGCCTCACCCGCCTCGCTGTCTGACTGCGCAAACACGTCCAGCTCATCGTCCAGGGGATCGTTGAACGCCTCGTGGCGGGCGCGCCGTCGCCACAAATCCACCAGCTTGTAGCGGGCCAGTGCATGCACCCACGCCGTCAGCGGCTCGCCCCGGCGGTAGGTCTGGCGCTGGGCGTGCACGGCCATCAAGGTCTCCTGCACCAGGTCTTCCACCTCGTCCGGCAGCTGCTGCAGGCGGCGCCGGAAATAGCCGCGCAGCAACGCCGCCAGGCGCTGCAGGAAACGGTGGTAGGCGGCGCCATCGCCGTCCAGCCCCGCCACAAAGAGTCCGTGCAATTCGTGTTCTGTCGCGGTCACGTCAGCTATTCGTGTCATGGCGCGAAAAGGTTACAGACAGGCCGAAATAAAAAAGCCGATCGATTCTGCGGCGGGCCTGTAACCAGCGCAGCGGCGGCGACGAAATAGCCATCGGTACGCACCAACTGGTTGGCGCGGCCCTACACAAAGGAGCCTTTCATGAACACCTCGCAACTGACCCTCACCCTGGCCACGCTGGCCGCCCTCACCACCGGCGCCGCGCTCGCGCAGTCCAACATGCCCGACACCAAGAACGCCGCCAGCGCCAAGGAACGCTGCTATGGCGTGGCGATGGCCGGCAAGAACGATTGCGCGGCCGGCCCCGGCACCACGTGTGCGGGCACCTCCAAGATGGACTACCAGGGGAACGCCTGGAAGTATGTGCCTGCCGGCACCTGCGTGGGCATCAAGACGCCCACCGGCATGGGGGCGCTGCAACCCGTCAAGGGCTGAACACCCCATGGACCTGAGCGCCGGTCTCGGCCTCAAGCCCGAGCACGTCGATGCCGCCTGCAGCACGCGGGCAGCGGGCCTGTGGTTCGAAGTGCATGCCGAAAACCACCTGGTGGACGGCGGCCCGCGCCTGGCATGGCTGGAGGCCGTGCGCGCACACCACCCGGTGGCGCTGCACGGCGTCTCGCTCTCGCTGGCTGGCCACGAGCCGCCCGACAGCGGCCACCTGTCGCGGCTGGCGGCGCTGGTGCGCCGGCTGCAGCCGGCGCTGGTGTCCGAACACCTTGCCTGGAGCAGGCTGGCGGGCCACTACGCGCCCGACCTGCTGCCCTTCGTGCGCACCCACGAAGCCCTGCGGCACACCGCCGCGAACATCGAGCGGGTGCAGGACGCCCTGCAGCGCCGCATCGCGATCGAGAACCCATCCCACTACCTGCACCTGCAGGGCCACGACTGGGACGAGCCCGACTTCCTGCTGGAGCTGGTGCGCCGCACCGGCTGTGGCTTGCTGGTGGACGTGAACAACCTCTTCGTTTCGGCGCACAACATCGGCACCGACCCGCTGGACGCGCTGGACCGCCTGCCGGCCGACGCCGTGATGGAAATCCACCTCGCCGGCCACCACGAAGACCCGGCGCTCGGCGCAGGCCTGCTCATCGACGGCCACGACGCCCCCGTGGCCGAACCGGTGTGGCGGCTGCATGAACACCTCATCGAACGCATCGGCCCCAGGCCCACGCTGATCGAGCGCGACGGCAACCTGCCCGCCTTCGACGTGCTGATGGCCGAGCGCGACCGCGCCCATGCCCAACTGAGCCGGTTCGGCGAGGTGATGGCATGAACCACGCCGACTTTCAGACCACGTTCTGGCACGACCTGTGGTCGAGCGATGAGACCGCCTCGTCCGCCCTGAGCCGCCAGCCCGGCTTCATGGTCTACCGCAACACCGTGCTCAAAGCCTGTGTGGACAGCCTGCTCGCGCTCCACCCCGCCGTGCGCCGGCTGACCGGCGACGACTGGCTGGCCGCCGTGGCGCTGGCGCACGCGCGCGAACACCCGCCGCGGGCCGGTTGCCTCGCGAGCTACGGCGAAGGCTTTCCGCAGCACCTGGCGCGCTCGCTCCCCGCAGGCGAATGGCCCTGGCTGCCCGAGGTGGCGCGGCTCGACGCATTGTGGAACCAGTGCCACACGGCCGCCGACGCACCCACGCTGCCGCCTGCGGCACTGACGGCGCTGGACGCCACCACCCTGCCCCGCAGCGTGCTCGTGCCCCACCCCGCCGCGCGCTGGCACCCCTGCCCCGAATGGCCCGCCCTCAGCCTCTGGCTCGCCGCACGCGAAGCCCTGCCCGACCCCAACCCGCCCCACTGGCACGGCCAGCACACGCTGCTCACGCGGCCCCAGGGCACGGTGCTGGCCCACGAGATCGGCCTGGGCGCCTGCGCGCTGCTCGACGCCTGCGCCCAGGGCCAACCCATCCCCGACGCTGCCGCCCGTGCCCTGGCGGCCGAACCCGGCCTGGACCTCGCCGCCACGCTGGGCCAGCTCATCACCCACGGCGCCTTCACGGCGGTTGCACCATGAACACCCTTGCACGCACGACCCACGCCACCGAATCCATTCGCCTCTGGCTTGAGCGCTGGATCTCGCACGACCTCATCGCCCTGGCCAGCCGCCTCGGCATCGCGGGCATCTTCTGGCTCTCTGGCCGCACCAAGGTCGAAGGCTGGTTCAGCCTCACCGACACCACCTTCCTGCTGTTCAGGGAAGACTACGCGCTGCCCCTGATTCCCCCGGAGTGGGCGGCCTACCTCGCCACCAGCGCCGAACACCTGTTCCCCGTCCTGCTCGTGCTGGGGCTGGCCACCCGGCTCTCGGCCGCCGCGCTGTTAGGCATGACCGCCGTCATCCAGTTTCTGGTGTATCCAGCCGCCTGGCCCACCCACCTGACCTGGGCCGTGCCGCTGCTCTATCTGCTCGGGCGCGGCGCGGGGCGCTGGTCGCTCGATGCGCTGCTGCTGCCGCACCAAGAGGATTGACGAAGCGTCGAGGCTCTTCGCCCGTCAGGGCGCCGCGCCGGCGGACTTCACCTCGGACAGCTTGCAGCCCTTCTTGAGGAACAAGTCGGTCAGGTGCTCGCTGCGCGCCTGCGCCAGCTCGCGGGCCTGCTCCGCGTTCACCAGGCGCGTCTGCACCTGCATCATTTTTTCCACGCTATCCTGCATGCTCGCGCGGCGGGCGTCGGCAGCGGCCTGCATGGCGAAGCTCTGGATCTGACCGCCACCGGGAATCAGGCTGAGCAGGCTGCTGCCCACCGACGAACCCACGCCGCCGCCACCCATGCCGCTGGCCTGTTTCATCATCTCGTTCTGGCTGGCCATCATGGCCGCCTGCGCCTGCTCGGCCTCGGCCCCCCGCTCCTGGCTGGTCTTCTCCAGCACCTGGGTTTCCGCATAAATCTGCGCGCAGCTGAGTTCACCATCGCCCAGCTTCTTCACGTTTCGCGGCATCGGCGTCATGGCACCCGCGCTCATCGGCATCGGTGGCAAACCGGCCGCATCGTCGGGCAGATCGGCCAGGGCCGCTGCCCGCGCCGCCCCAATCTGCGATGCCACCTGCGCGCCAACCGCCCAAGGCGCCAGCGCCAGCAGGCCAGACAGGGACAGACGCGTGATCGCAGCGGCGGACAGCATGGGAATCTCTCTTTTTCCGTTGAAGGTGCGGGCGGCTGAAAAGCCCGGCGAGAATTTTCAGGCGCCCCGCGCGGGGCGTAAAGTGACGCGGGTCATATTCACGCAGGCTGTCGAAATGGCGCGGCCTTAATCGTCGTACTGAGGCGGGCGGATGGTCGCCCCGATCAACCCAAGGAGATCAAGATGCGATTCATGGTGATGGTGAAAGCAACGAAAGACAGCGAAGCCGGCGTGATGCCCACACAAGAGGAATTCGCCGAGATGGGCGCGTTCAACGAGGAGCTGGTCAAGGCCGGCGTCATGGAGGCCGGCGAAGGCCTCCACCCAAGTTCTCGAGGCGCCCGGGTCGCGTTCTCGGGCAAGGACCGGCGGGTGATCGACGGGCCGTTCCCGGAAACCAAGGAGCTGGTCGCCGGCTTCTGGATCTGGAAGTGCGGCTCGCTGCAGGACGCGATCGAATGGGTGAAGAAGTGCCCCAACCCCATGCGAACCGATTCCGAAATCGAGATCCGGCAAATCTTCTCGGCCGAGGATTTTGGCGATGCGCTGACACCCGAACTGCGTGAGCAGGAAGAGCGGCTGCGCAAAGAGGTGCAGTCGCGCGCCGGCTGATCCGTCACCAAAGAAGGCCTCGTGTTGGAAATCCTCCGAATCGCCCCTGCGGACGCGCCTCGCTGGAGTGCGGCGGATCGAAGCTTCTTGGTGGAGCGCGTGGCCAGAGTCAGCTTGTCGGCGTCCAGCACCGTGCTCGAAGCCATCCCGGTCCAGCCCTTCACCAAGACCTACCCGGCGTCTGAATCATCTGCAGACGCAGAGCATCACGTCGCTCTGCTAGGGAGCGAAGTCGCCGGCGAACTGCAATGCGGGCCGCACTGGAATGGATACCTCTACATCCACGATCTTGTCGTCGGCGCAGCGTTTCGCCGTCAGGGCATCGGTCAGCGCCTGGTCCACCATGCCCAGGCCCGTGCCCTCGAACTGGGTCTTGCAGGCGTCATGCTGGAGACGCAGAACACGAACCTGCCGGCGTGCCGGCTTTATGAACAGGGTGGCTTCGAGCTTGGCGGCCACGATGCTTTGCTCTACAGCGGCCTGAACCCATCCATCAATGAAGTTGCCTTGTTCTGGTATTGGCGCCCCGCCAAGAGTGACCTGCAAGCCGCGTAGATTCGCCTTCGCGATGTCTGCAGTGGGCCCGTCGCCGTCTGTAACTACAGGCATGTCGACGACCGCTTTGCGGCGGTCTTCCAATCTGCAGCTCTGACACGTGAGTCGGCTTTGGGGGCAAAAGCGGTCGCTAGGTTACAGGCAGACCGGAGGCCCCGGGGCAAGCGTTCAGCCACGCAATCGCGGATCTGCCCGCAGTTTCACGATTTGGCCCGAGGCTTCATGCGGAAGCTTATGCCCATGCGATTGATGGCATTCATGGCGGCAATCGTGAGAGTCAGATCAACCAAATCCTTCTCACCAAACGCGGTCAATGCGGCCGAGTAGGCCTCATCCGAGGCATGAGTCTCGCTCACCAGCGTCACCTCCTCGCACCACGCTAACGCAGCGCGCTCCTGCTCAGAGAACAGGTACTGAGCCTCGTGCCAGACAGGAACGAGTACCAACTTCTCAACCGACATCCCTTCGGCAAGCAGATCACGCGAATGAATGTCGATGCAGTGCGCACAACCGTTGATCTGTGAAACGCGTAAGAAGACCAGATGAGTCAGCAAGCTCGGTAGGCCAGTGTCTTTGGTGACGAAGTGATGCAGCGTTCCAACAGCCTTGGCGCCCTGGGGGGAGGCTTGAAACCATACAGCGCGATTCATAGATCAGATTCCTTCAGTATCAATGATGGGCGGAGGCCAAAGCCGACCTCCTGCTCACAAGACGTTTGACACGGAGGCGCTGTGACACAAGATGGAAAAAAATGACTGCGAACGTCGGCGTGCAGCACGTGTTGTGACCGCATACACACAGGAACGGAAGATCAGTGAGGATTTCGCAGTGGCAGCAAGTCGCTGCGGCGTTTTAGGCCTGCCAACTTCTCCGGATTGCGCTGTATCCGCACGTGCGAGATGCGGCCACGGTGGAACTCGAAGGCCTGGACGGACTCTAGTTCGCCTTGCAGGTAACGCAGTAGAGCCCACTCACCGTTCAAGAATGCCAGTTCAAGCCGCATGTTGTCACCATGCCGCAGGTGGTGCGCGTAATAGAGCTGGGCAATGCGCTGGGCTCCGTTCAAGGGGTGACGCAAGCTTGGACCATGCCCGCCAAAGTCGCCCACTAGGGCGGCTTCTTCTGCCAACAAAGCCCGTATCCCGCTGAAATCACCTTCCATGATGGCCTGTACCAGGCGATGCAGAAGTACGTACTGCTCCGGCGACGGGGTTCGCGAGTGCTGCCCATTCAAGCCGCGCGCTGCGGACAGCTGTTGCTTTGCACGGTGCACGATCTGACGGGACGCCGCCTCGCTCTTGCCGATAGCGGCGGCAATGTGCTCATAGTCGACTTCAAAGACCTCCCGAAGCAAGAACGCAGCGCGCGCCTCTGGCGTCAGGCAATCGAGCAGCACCAAGAAGGCGACAGAAACATCATCGGCGACTTCGTGGATTTGCTCCGGTGAGGCCGGGCCGTCGCCGATCAGTGGCTCGGGAAGCCAGAGGCCCGGATAGGCTTCTCGTCGAAGCTTGGCAGAACGCAAGCGGTCAATTGCCATGCGCGTGGCGACCGTGACAAGCCAAGCCTCTGGAACGAGCACGACTTCACGTTGATTCTCGACTTCATCATGCCAACGCAGCCAGACATCCTGCACCAGGTCTTCGGCCTCGTCGACGGAGCTAAGCATTCGATAGCCGATGGCCATCAGCCTTGGGCGCAATCGCGAAAAGACTTCTTCTGACGATGGAGACAAGGTCACCTCTAAGACATTTCTGCTGCCGCCGCTCCGGTACGCGTAGCCGCTGGCCGATTGGACGAACATCAACCGAGCACGAGAAGAAGCTGCTTGATCCTACGGTACAGCGTCTTGACAGTTGTTGACTGACTGCGATGCGGCGCTAAGTAGTCCCGTCCATGGTTCGGACTTGCCTCAACCGCCGGCGGCAGGTTTGGCCGCACAGCGGTAGCTTGTGGCGCTCCACCAGGCTTGGGGGCAACGTCAGAGCAGACTCTCGACCAAGTGGGGCAAACGGCCGCTTCTGGCCGATAGCAGAAGTTTAGCCTTCGCACGCACGCCACCAATGCCACGCAAGCGCCGCTTCCTTCGGCCAGTCTCTCGCATACGTCATGTATGTGAGAAGCAAACTCCGTAGATAAAGAAATGGCGATTTGCCATCCTCGCTCTGCCTTTCGTCCTTCAGTGTCACACGTCAAAAGCGCCTCTGAATCACCTTGAAAGCTCTGCCCACCCGACCCAGGAGGAACATGAAATCGCCCAAGCCAGCAGCCAAATCCAAACTGGGCAGGCTGCCCAAATCTGAGCGACCGCCCAAATCCGAGCGCGTCGCGTCCCTCACCCCTCACATCCTCATGCTGGCCGAGCAAAGCATGGAGCAACTCGCGCAGTTGTCCACGACGCTGGAAGCGAGCATTTCGCTGGACACCGCCGTGGCGCCCGCAAGCGCGGAGGACGCGGTGGAAACCTTCGCCCCGCCCGAGCAGATCGACGCGATGCGGCGCTCGCTCAAGGCCGAGATGCGGCGGCAGGCCAAGACGCTTGGCGACTCCATCAACGCGATCTACGCCTGCGCCGACGAGCTCCATCGCGGGCGGCACTACTGGCCGCCGAAAACACCTCGCAGCCAGTAGGCGCGTGGGTTCGCAGAGGCTCGCCGGTGTCGCTGGCGGGGGAAGCGTGAGATACGTCGCCCCGGGGCGGCCGGTTTGGATACGACAATCGGCCTCATGTCCGCGCCCACCCCCTCTTCTCGCCCGATGCCGGCGGGACCGTCGCTGGCCACGGCAAGCACCGCCCGTGGCCCGTGGGCGGGCATGGACCCCGAACGCCGGCGCATGACGCTGGCGCTGACGTTCTCCCTGATCTTTCACGCCTTTCTGCTGAGCCTGACCTTTGGCGGCCAGGGCATGGGCTTGCCGGGTTTTGGCTTTCCCTGGCAGGAGCGGCGGGCCGAGGTGCCGGTGCTGCATGTGGTGCTGGGGCCGGCGCAGCCGGGCGGCGCGCCCACGCCGGCCACACCCGCGCCCGTGGCGCCCCCGCAGGCGCAAGCCCCCAGCGGGCAGCCCGTGGCGGGCGGTGCCCCGGCGCGCAGCAGCACGCCCGCGCCCGCCGTGGCGCAACCGGCCGCCCCGGCGGCCGTGGCCGAGGCACCACCACCGGCCGTGCCCGCCCCTGAAACCCTGGCCGCTGCCGCACCTGCGCCCGCAACCACACCGCCCGCGCCTGCCGCTGCGGCACCGGTGGCGGCCACGCCTCCGCCAGCCCCAGCGCCGGAGGCACCGGCAGCGCCACCCCCGGCCCCGGCCCCGGTGCCGGCGCCCGCCGTGGTGGCAGCGGCCGCGCCCACTCCCCCGAGCATGGAGGCCGCGATGCCACCGCCGCGCGACGCGGCGGAGATCGACCGCGAGCAACGGGCGCAGCGCGAACAGGCCGCTGCCGAGGCCTTGCGCGAGCGCGCCGAGCAGGAAGCCCAGCAACTGCAGCAGCAGCAGCAGCGGCAGGAAGCTGAGCGCCAGGAAGCGAAGCGCTTCGAGATGGCGCGCCTGGAGGCCGAGCGCGCGGAAGCCGTTGCGCGCCAGGAGGAAGCGACCCGGCAGGAAGCCGAGCGCGAAGCGGCGCGCGTGGAAATCGCGCGGCTGGAGGTGGAACGCCAGGAGGCCGAGCGCCAGGCCACGGCCCGCGAAGAGGCCGCGCGTCGCGAAGCCGCAGCACAACAGGCCGAAGCCGCCAGGCGCGAGGCCGCCGAGCGGCAGGCAGCGGCTGCGCGGGCGGCGGCAGCGGCCCAGCAAGAGGCCGCACGGCAGGAAGCCGCTCGCCAGGAGAGCGCCCGGGCCGAGGCGGCGCGGCAGGCGGCCGAGCGACAAGCCGCAGCGCAGCGGGAAGCCGCGCAGCAGCAACAACAACAGGCTGCGGCTCAGCAAGAGGCCCAGCGGCGCGAAGAGATCGCCCGCCAGGAAGCAGCGCGGGCCGAGGCCGAGCGGCAGGCGGCGGCCCAACGCGCGGCGGTGCAGCAGGCGGCGGCTGCTGCAGCCCAAGCCCAGCGCGAGGCAGCGACCCAGGCCCAGCAGGAGGCGGCTCGCCAGGACGCCGCTCGGGTGGAAGCGGCCCGTGTGGAGGCAGCGCGACTGGAGGCCGAGCGCCAGTTGGCGGCGCAGCAGGCGGCAGCGGCGGCGGCCCAGCAAGAGGCCGCGCGGCAGGAGGCGGCCCGCCTCGAAGCCGCCCGGCTGGAGGCGGAGCGGCAGGCGGCGGCGCAGCGCGCTGCCGCGCAGCAATTGGCCGCGCAAGAAGCCGCCCGCCAGGAAGCCGCCCGGGCCGAGGCCGCGAGGCTCGATGCCGAACGGCAAGCGGCGGCGGCACAGGCGGCTGCCCAGCAAGCGGCTGCGCAACAAGCAGCGGCACAGCAGGCCGCAGCTCAACAAGCGGCAGCGCAGCAGGCAGCAGCTGCTGCGGCGGCGCAAGCGGCTGCCGCGCAACAGGCGGCGGCCCAGGAAGCCGCTCGGCAGGAAGGCGCAGCCCGGGCGGCCGAGGCAGCGCGGCAGGAAGGCGAGCGCCAGGCGGCTGCGGCACAGGCTGCCGCGCAACAACAAGCCGCTGCCCAGCAGGCAGCGGCGCAGCAGGCGGCCGCTCAGGACGGCGCCCGCACCGAGGCCGCGCGCCTGGCGGCCGAGCGCGCGGAGCACGAGGCCAAGCGCGAAGAGCGGCTGCGCGCGATCGGCCGGCAGCTGGACGAGGAACGCGCCCGGCGCGACGCGGCCGATGCGGCGGCGCTGCGCGACCCGCAGGGGAGCCCGCTGCGCCGGGGCCGCCTGTTCGGGCTGGTGGACAACAACGAGGAGCTGGTGCGCTACGCCGAGGCCTGGGCGCGCAAGATCCAGCTGAACAGCAACACCTTCGAGCTGGTGCGCGAGGCGGTGAAGCAACCGCACACCAACCCGGTGGTGACGGTGGCGATCCGCGCCGATGGCTCGGTGGAGTCGGTCACCTTCGTGCGCACCAGCGGCGTGGCGGCGATCGACGAGGCGATCCCGCGCATCATCCAGAGCCTGGCGAACTACCCGGCGTTTTCACCCGCGCTGTCGCGCCAGTACGACGTGGTGGAGATCCGCCGCACCTGGCATTTCGACGTGGCGATCAGGCTGTACTGAAGCCCCGGCTCACTCGGCCGCGATCTGCCGCAGCGCCTGTTCGAACACCGCCGCCGGCTGGCCGCCGGAGATGAGGTGCTTGTCGTTGATGATGACGGCGGGCACGGAGTGGATGCCGTGGCTGGTGTAGAAGGCTTCGCGCTCGCGCACGTCTTGCGCGTATTCGTCACTGGCGAGGATGGCTTTGGCCCGCGCCTCGTCCAGCCCGGCTTCGCGCACGCAGCCGAGCAACACGTCGTGGTGGCCCATGGCTTCGCTGCGGGTGTGGCAGGCGGCCATGAGCGCTTTCTTGAGCGCGTGTTGCTGGCCGGGCGCGCCTTCTTCGCCGGCCCAGTGCAGCAGGCGGTGGGCGTCGAAGGTGTTCCAGATGCGGCCCCGGCCTTCGGGGTTGAAGGCGAAGCCCACTTCGGCGCCACGCGCGCGGATGGTGTTGCGGATCTGCGCCTGCTGCTCGGGCGTGGAGCCGTATTTCTCGGCGAGGTGTTCGCCGATGTCCTGGCCTTCGGGGCCCATCTTGGGGTTGAGCTCGAAGGGCTGGAAGTGCAGTTCGGCCGACACGTCGCCCTGCAGTTTCTGCAGCGCTTCTTCGAGCGCGCCCAGGCCCACGGCGCACCAGGGGCAAGAGACGTCGGACACGAAATCGATCTTGAGGGGGGTGGTGTTCATGGCCGCCATGGTAGGCCGGGGGCCATGCCCGTGGCCGGCCCAGGGGCTTGCGCCACAATGTTGCTTTCTCAACCCCGGCCTGCCCCACTCCCCGCTTTATGACCGACCGCTACGCCGTTCTCGGCCACCCCATTGGCCACAGCAAATCGCCGCTGATCCACACCCAGTTCGCCCGCAGCACGGGGCAGGACCTGGGCTACACCGCCATCGAGACGCCGCTGGACGGTTTCGCGGACACGGTGCTGGGCTTTCGGGCGAGCGGCGGGCGTGGGCTGAACGTGAGCCTGCCGTTCAAGCTGCAGGCCTTCGAGATCGCCACGGAGCCGAGCGAGCGCGCGCGGCTGGCGGGCGCGGCGAATTGCCTGAAGTTCGAGGGCGATCGCATCCTGGCCGACAACTTCGACGGCGTGGGCCTGGTGAACGACCTGCAGCGCAACCTGGGCGTGCCGCTCCAGGGCAAGCGCGTGCTGCTGCTGGGCGCGGGCGGCGCCACGCGGGGCGCGCTGCTGCCGATCGCGGCGGAGCAGCCGGCGCTGCTGTCGGTGGCGAACCGCACGCCCGAGAAGGCGCACGCGCTGCGGCACGATTTCGCGGCCCATGTGCCGCTGCAGACCGGCGGCTACGACACGCTGCTGGGTCAGAGTTTCGACGTGGTGATCAACGCCACGTCCACCGGGCTTTCGCAGGAGGCGCTGCCGCTGCCGGACGGCCTGTTCGCCCCGGGCGCGCTGGCCTACGACATGGTCTACGGCAAGGGCCTCACGCCCCTCCTGCGGCAGGCCAAGGCCGCGGGCGTGGAGCGCGTGGCCGACGGCGTGGGCATGCTGGTGGAGCAGGCGGCCGAAGCGTTTCTGTGGTGGCGCGGCGTGCGCCCCGACACCCAGCCCGTGGTGCGGCAGCTCACCGTGCCGCTGGTTTGAAATCCCGCCACTTCCTGCAACTGGTCGGCCTGTCGGCGCTCTGGGGAGCGTCGTTCCTGTTCATCCGCGTGGCGGTGCCCGAGATGGGGCCGCTGGTGCTGGCGGGTTGCCGCGTGGCGCTGGCCGGGCTCACGCTGGCGCTGATCATGCGGGGCCTGAAGCAGCAGTGGCCATGGCGCTACTGGCGCGAGCTGCTGTTGATGGGCGGGCTGTCGGTGGCCGTGCCTTTCCTGCTGTACGCCTGGGCCGGGCTGCGGTTGCCGGCGGGCTACAGCGCGCTGCTCAACACCACGGCGGTGCTGTTCGGCACCCTTGCCTCGAGCTGGTTCAAGGAAGACACGCTCACGGCGCGCAAGCTGCTGGGTTGCGTGTGCGGCTTCATCGGCGTGGGCCTGATCGTGCGGCTCGGCCCGGTGCGGCCTGACGCGGCCACGATCGCGGCGGCGCTGGCCTGCGTGCTGGCGGCCGCGTGTTACGGCTGCTCCACGCCGCTCATGAAGCGCGCCACCACGCGCATGCAGCCGCTGGCGATCGCGGCGGGCATCCACGCAGGCGCGATGGTGCTGGTGTTGCCGGGCGCGCTCTGGGCCTGGCCGCAAGCCACGTTCACGCCCACGGGCATGGCGGCGGTGCTGGTGATGGGCGTGGTCACCTCGGGCCTGGCCTACTGGGCGCACCTGCGCATCATCCGCCACGTGACGCCGGTGGCGGCGATGAGCCCGGTGTTCCTGATTCCGGTGTTCGGCGTGACCTGGGGCCACCTGTTCCTGGGCGAGGAGCTTTCGTCGGGCATCTTCGTGGGCGGCGCGCTGGTGCTGCTGGCTTCGGCGCTGGTGACGGGTTTCAACCCGCTGCGGCGCAACCCGCCGGTGCCCTGAAACGCCCGCAGCAGGGGCCCTCCGGCCTATACTGCGCAAATGAACGAAACGGTACATTCCAAGCGGCGGGCCGCGCGAAGCGTGGCGCCTGCCAAGGAAACCACCCGCACCAACGACCCGGAGCGGACCATGGCCAACATCCTCGAGGTGGCCATGGCGGAGTTTGCCGAAAAGGGCCTGGCGGGGGCGCGCATCGACGAGATCGCGGCCGCCACGCAGACCAGCAAGCGCATGATCTATTACTACTTCCAGAGCAAGGAGGGCCTGTACCTGGCCGTGCTGGAAGAGTCGTACCGGCGCATGCGGGAGATCGAGAGCCAGCAGCACCTGGAAGACCTCGAGCCCGAGGCCGCGCTGCGCAAGCTGGTGGAGTTCACCTTCGACCACCACTTCAGCCACGAGAACTACATCCGGCTGGTGATCTCGGAAAACATGAACCGGGGCCAGTTCCTGGCGCAGAGCCAGAGCATCCAGCAGCTCAATGTGCCGGCGATCTCGGCGATCCGCCGGCTCTACGAACGCGGCGTGGCCTCGGGCGTGTTCCGCCCCGGGCTCGATGCGATCGACATCCACGCCTCGATCTCGGCGCTCACCTTCTTCAATGTGTCCAACCGCCACACCTTCGGCCTGATCTTCAAGCGCGACCTGAGCGACCCGAAGATCGCCGCCGCGCGCCGCGACGCCATCGCCGAGATGGTGTTGCGCTACGTGCGCGCCTGACGCACCACCCCTCCCGGGGCCCTGTTTTTCACGACCCGACGGCCGGTGCGCCGACCTAGGGTAATCCCCGATTCGTGGAAAACTAACCAGTTCGTACATTACCAACTCGAACGGAACAAACCCAGGAGACCTGCGTGATCCAGAACCTCATCAACACCTACTGCCGGCTGCTGGCCTGGCTGATGGTGCTGTTCCTCGCCCTCATGGTGGTCATGGTGTTCGGCAACGTGCTGATGCGCTATGGCTTCAACTCGGGCATCACCCTGTCCGAAGAGCTGTCGCGCTGGCTGTTCGTGTGGATGACCTTCCTGGGCGCCGTGGTGGCGCTCAACGAGCGCGCCCACCTCGGCACCGACTCGCTGATCTCGCGCCTGCCGGTGCTGGGCCGCAAGCTGTGCCTGACCGCGAGCCTGGCGCTGATGCTGTACGTGTGCTGGCTGATCTACCAGGGCGCGTGGGAACAGGTGAAGATCAACTGGGACTCCACCAGCGCGGTGATGGAGACCTCGATGGCGTATTTCTATGCCAGTGGCATGGTGTTCGCCTTGCTGGCCGCGCCCATCCTGCTGCTGAACCTGTGGCGCCTGCTGGCGGGCCGGATGAGCGAGGACGAGCTGATCGGCATCCGCGAATCCGAAGACGTGCCGCCCCCCGGCAACCCCCAAGCCTGAACGCACCGGAAGACCGCCATGACCATCGCCATCTTCCTCGGTGCTCTGCTGGCCGCCATGGCCATCGGCATTCCCATTTCCTTCGCGCTGCTGCTCAGCGGCGTGGCCCTGATGTGGCACCTGGGCATGTTCGATGCGCAGATCCTCGCGCAGAACCTGATCGAGGGTTCCAACAGCTTCCCCCTGCTGGCCGTGCCTTTCTTCATGCTGGCCGGCGAGATCATGAACACCGGCGGCCTGTCCAAGCGCATCGTGAACTTCGCGATGGCGCTGGTGGGCCATGTGCGCGGCGGCCTGGGTTACGTGACCATCGTCGCGGCCTGCCTGCTGTCGGCGCTCTCGGGCTCGGCCGTGGCCGACGCGGCCGCGTTGACCGCCCTGCTGCTGCCGATGATGGTGAAGGCCGGCCACGACAAGGCGCGCAGCGGCGGCCTGATCGCGGCCTGCGGCGTGATCGGCCCCATCATCCCGCCCTCGATCGGTTTCGTGATCTTCGGCGTGGCGGCCAACGTGTCGATCTCCAAGCTGTTCCTGGCCGGCATCTTCCCCGGCATCCTGCTGGCCGCCGGCCTGTGGGCCACCTGGTGGTGGAGCACGCGGCGCGAAAAGCTGGAGCCGCCGCCGCGCAAGTCGGCCGGTGAGGTGCTCAGCGCCATGCGCAGCGCGGGCTGGGCGCTGATGCTGCCGCTGATCATCCTGGTGGGCCTGCGCATGGGCGTGTTCACGCCGACCGAAGCGGCCGTGGTGGCCGCCGTGTACGCCCTCTTCGTGGCCGGCGTGATCTACCGCGAACTCACGCTCAAGCAGCTCTACGAGGTGTTTCTGAACGCGGCCAAGACCACAGCGGTGATCATGTTCCTGGTGGCAGCGGCCATGGTCTCGGCCTGGCTGATCACGGTGGCGCAGCTGCCGGACCAGATCGTCACGCTGCTGCAGCCGCTGCTGGACAACCCCACGCTGCTGATGTTCGCCATCATGCTGCTGGTGATCGCCGTGGGCACGGCGATGGACATGACGCCCACCATCCTGATCCTCACGCCGGTGCTGATGCCCATCGTGAAGGCCGCCGGCATCGACCCGGTGTATTTCGGCGTGCTGTTCATCATCAACAACTCCATCGGCCTGGTGACGCCCCCGGTGGGCACCGTGCTCAACACCGTGGCCGGCGTGGGCCGCATGCGCATGGACGACGTGACGCGCGGCGTGATGCCCTTCATGCTGATGCAGTTCGCGGTGATGTTCCTGCTGGTGCTGTTCCCCTCGCTGGTCATGGTGCCGGCGCGCTGGCTGATCGGCAACTGAGCGACCCTTTCCACACCCGGCCTGTGCGCGGTGCGCCGCGGGCCGAGGTTCCCCGGATGCCAGCGCACTGCCCTCATTTCTTTGGAGACAACATGAAACGCCTGATGCTCAAGACCCTGGTCGCCGCCCTCGCGATGACCGCCTTCGGCGCCGTGCACGCGCAGGACAAGACCATCAAGTTCGCGACCCAGAACCCCAAGGGCCACCCGATCGTGATGGGCATGGAGAAATTCGCCGAGCTGGTGGCGGCCAAGTCGGGCGGCAAGATGAAGGTCAACCTCTTCCCCGGCGGCACGCTCGGCAGCGACCAGGCCAATGTGTCGGCCATCCAGGGCGGCACGCTGGAGATGGCCTCGATGAACTCGGGCATCTTCGCCAGCCAGGTCAAGGAATTCGCGATCTACGACTTCCCCTTCATGTTCGCCAACTCGAAGGAGGCCGACGCCGTGGTCGACGGCCCCTTCGGCAAGAAGCTGCACGACAAGCTGCAGGAAAAAGGCCTGATCGGCCTGGCGTACTACGAGCTGGGTTTTCGCAACATCACCAACAGCAAGCGCCCCATCACCAAGCTGGAAGATCTGGAGGGTCTGAAGCTGCGCGTGATCCCCAACCCGATCAACGTGGACTGGGTCAAGGCCCTGGGCGCCAACCCCACGCCCCTGCCCTTCCCCGAGGTGTACGCGGCGCTGGAGCAGAAGGCGATCGACGGCCAGGAGAACCCGCTCACGGTGATCAACGCCAACAAGTTCTACGAGGTGCAGAAGCACGTGGTGCTGAGCAACCACCAGTACAACCCGCAGTCGGTGATCATCAGCAAGAAGTTCTGGGACAACCTGGACGCGGCGCAGAAGAAGATCGTCGCCGACGCGGCGCAGGAATCGGCGAAGTACCAGCGCGAGCAGGCGCGCGGCCAGGTGGCGGTGGCGCTGGACAACATGAAGAAAAGCGGCATGCAGGTGACCGAGCTGTCGGCCGCCGAGACCGACAAGCTGCGCGACAAGCTGCGCCCGGTGATCGCCAAGTTCGCGGTGACCGTGGGCCAGGACACCGTTCAGAGCCTGCAGGCCGAGCTGGCCAAGGTGCGCGGCAAATAAACGCAACGCACGCCGCTCCGTCATGAGCAAGACCCGCATCGCCGTGGCCGGCGCCGGCTACATCGGCCAGGCCCACATGGGCGTGGCGCGGGCCAGCGCGGGCTGCACCCTGAGCGCGGTGGTCGATCCTTCGCCGGCCGCGCAGGCCGTGGCGCGGCAAGCGGGCGTGCCGCTCTACCCGTCCATCGAGGCCTTGCTGGCCAGCGAGCACCGGCCCGACGGCCTGGTGCTGGCCACGCCCAACGCGCTGCACGTGCCCCAGGCCTTGCAATGCTTGGCCGAAGGTATGCCGGTGCTGGTGGAAAAACCCATCGCCACCACGGTCGCCGAAGGCCGGCGGCTGGTGGACGCGGTGGAGAACAGCGGCGCGGCCGTGTTGATCGGCCACCACCGGGCCCACAGCCCCATCATGGCCAAGGCGCGCCAGGTGGTGGCCTCGGGCCAGCTGGGCCGGCTGGTGAGCGTGATGGGCAGCGCCCTCTTCTACAAACCCGCGGGCTATTTCGCCGACAGCCCCTGGCGCCGCGAGCCCGGCGGCGGGCCGATCCTGCTCAACATGATCCACGAGGTGCACAACCTGCGCATGCTCTGCGGCGACATCGGCGCGGTGCAGGCGTTCAAGTCGCACGCCACGCGCGGCTTCGCGGTGGAGGACACGGTGGCCATCAACCTGCGCTTCACCAACGGCGCGCTCGGCAGCTTCATGCTCTCGGACACCGCCGCCTGCCCGCGCAGCTGGGAGCAGACCTCGCAGGAGAACAAGGCCTACCCGAGCTACGCCGACGAGGACTGCTACGTGATCGCCGGCACCGACGGCAGCCTCTCGGTGCCCACCATGCGGCTCAAGACCTACCCGCGCGCCGAAGACCGCTCGTGGTGGAAGCCTTTCGAGGTGGGTACAGTGGGCCTGGTGCGCGACGATCCGCTGCAACACCAGATGGACCATTTCGGTGCCGTGGTGCGCGGCGAAACCTCACCACTGGTGAGCGCGCGCGACGGCCTGGACAATCTGCGCGTCACCGAAGCCATCGCCGAAGCGGCCACCACCGGCCGCGTCGTCGAACTGGCCTGACCCCTTTTCTTTTTTCAACCATCCCATCTTCTGGAGCGACGATGAAAGTTCTCATGCTGCACGGCATCAACCTCAACATGTTCGGCAAGCGCGACCCCAAGCAGTACGGCACCATCACACTCGACCAGATCAACGAGCAGGTGAGCGAGCTGGGCAAGGAACTGGGCGTGGAGGTGGAGGCCTTCCAGACCAACTTCGAGGGCGCGATGTGCGAGCGCATCCACCAGGCCTACTTCGACCAGGTGGACGCGGTGATGATCAACGCCGGTGCGTGGACGCACTACAGCTACGGCATCCGCGACGCGCTGGCCATCCTGCCCTGCCCGATCATCGAAGTGCACATGTCCAACATCCACGCGCGCGAGACGTTCCGCCACCACTCGGTGCTGGCCGAGATCGCGCAAGGCCAGATCGCCGGTTTCGGCGTGGAAAGCTACCTGATGGGCCTGCGCTCCGCCGTGAACCACGCGCGCGCCAAGAAGGCCTGACGGACCCCCGCGACGACCATGATCAACGGCACCACCGGGCTGATCGCCCACATCGGCTACCCGACGCACACCTTCAAGTCGCCGATGATCTACAACCCCTACTTCGAGCACGTGGGGGTGAACGCGGTGGTGGTGCCCATGGGCTGCCAGACGCCCGATTACCCGGCCTTCCTGAAGTCGGTCTTCACGCTCACCAACATCCGGGGCGCGCTCATCACCATGCCGCACAAGGTGGTCACGGTGGGCCTGATGGACGAGGTCACGCCCACGGTGAAGGTGGCCGGTGCGTGCAACGCCGTCAAACGCACCGAGGACGGCCGCCTGGTGGGCGACATGTTCGACGGCGCGGGCTTCGTGCGCGGCGTGCAGCGCAAGGGCCTGAACCTGCAGGGCGCGCGCGTGCTGGTGGTGGGCAGCGGCGGCGTGGGCAGCGCCATCGCGGCCTCGCTGGCCGGCGCAGGCATCGGCGCGATCGCGCTGCACGACGTGAACGCCACCTCGGCCAGCGCCCTGGGCCTGCGCCTGAAGGCCAGCTACCCGGGCATCGAGGTGAGCACCGGCAGCAACGACCCGGCGGGCATGGACCTGGTGGTCAACGCCACGCCCATGGGCATGAACGAGGGCGACCCGCTGCCGATGGACGTGTCGCGCCTGGAGGCGCGCACCTTCGTGGGCGAGGTGGTGATGCGCACCGAGATGACGGCCTTCCTCTCGGCCGCGCGGGCGCGCGGCTGCCCGGTGCAGGTGGGCTCGGACATGCTGTTCGAGCAGATCCCGGCCTACCTGGAATTCTTCGGCCTGCCCACCACCACGGCCGAGGTGTTGCGCTCCGTGGCCCGGCTGAGCTACTGAGCCGGCGTGACGAACCCCGACACCCACTCCCCGAAACGCACCGCGCTGGGCATCGCGCTGCTGGTCTGCGCCACGCTGTGCTTCGCGCTGCTAGACACCACCTCCCAGTACGTGGGCCCCGCCGTGCCGGTGGTGATGGCGGTCTGGCTGCGTTACCTCACCCAGACCCTGATGACCACCGCCCTGCTCTGGCCGCAGCGCGGGCGCACGCTGCTGCACACCCGCGCGCCGGGCTGGCAGTTCGGCCGCGGCGTGCTGATGCTGGGCTCCAGCGTGGTGGCCTACCTGGCCCTGCGCCACGTGCCGGTGGGCGAGTTCACCGCCATCATGATGCTGGTGCCGCTGGCGGTCACGCTGCTGGCCGCGCTGATGCTGCGCGAACCGGTGTCCGCGCTCACCTGGGCGCTGGTGATCGGGGGCCTGGCCGGCGCGATGATCGTGATCCGCCCCAAGGGCAGCGATTTTCACGGCGCCATGCTGCTGCCCCTGCTGCTGGTGCTCGTGAACGCGGCCTACCAGATCCTCACCAGCCGCATGGTCCGCACCGAAGACCCGGGCACCATGCACTTCTACACCGGCCTGCTCGGCCTGGCCTGCTGCTCGCTGCTGCTGCCCTGGGGCTGGGCGCCGATGGCCGACTGGACGCTGTGGGCGCTTGCCGGCCTGCTCGGGGTGTTCGGCTCGGTGGGCCACTACCTGCTCATCCAGGCCTACCACCACGCACCGGCCTCGCGCCTCACGCCCTACCTGTACGCGCAGATCGCCTTCGCCACGCTGGCGGGCTGGGTGGTGTTCGGCTACGCGCCCGATGTCTGGACCGTGGTCGGCATCGCGCTCATCGCGCTGTGCGGCTGGCTCGGCGTGCGCCTGCGGCGAGGCTGATCACGCCTGCAGGGTCTTCAGGCGCATCTGGTTGGGCAACGGCATCGAGCGGCGCATCACGTCCTCGGCCAGCCACAGCGCCGAGCGGCGCGCGCGCTCGGCCACCACCGGCAGCGGCATCTGCTGGTAGTCGTCGTTGAACACCTCGAAGCTGTAGTCGCCTTCGTAGCCCAGCTTGTCGAGCTTGAGCACGAGTTCGGCCAGCTGCTCGCTGTGCACGCCTTCGCCGGGGAACACGCGGAAGGTGCGCGCGGTGGCCATGCGCTCCTCGAAGGTCTTGGTCTCCTGCCACATGAAGTCGGCCAGCTGCACCAGAAAGATCTTGGCCGGGTCGAGGTAGTCGATCTCTTCCAGCGAGGTCTTGGCCGCGAAGATGTGGAACGAGTCGATGCCCAGGCCGAGGTTGGGGCAGTCGGCGCGGCAGACCACGTCCCACGCGGTGGTGAACTCGTTGACCGTGCGGCCCCAGGACAGGCCTTCGTAGGCGATGCGGATGCCAAAGGGAATGGCCAGCATGGCGAGCTTGCGCAGGTCGCGCGCGATGTGGTCCAGGTCCTGCGAGGCGTGCGCCGAGGTGGACGAGCAGGCCAGCAGCACCTTGCAGCCCAGCGCGGCGCACATCTCGAGCATGCCCTTGGCGATGTCCACCTTGTAGTGGTGCAGGTGGCCCGAGAGGCCTTCGAAGTCGCGCAGCACCTGGAAGCCGGTGCCGCGCAGGCCGCTGTCCTTCACGGCCTGCACGGCCGCGCCCAGGCCGCCGGGGTGGCCGACCAGGTCGTTGGCTTTGAGCATCACCTGCGAGAAGCCAGCGGCCTTCATGGCCGCCAGCTTGGCTTCGAGCGGACCGGCCAGCGTGATGGTGTCCATGCCGAAGCCGCTGATGGCCTCGATGGAAGCGCGGTTCGGGCTCATGGCCTCACTCCTTCTCACTGTGCACCAGCTCGAACACGACCGAGCCCAGGTAGGTCTTGCTGATGGCGCCGCGCTGCTCGGT
Source organism: Hydrogenophaga sp. GW823-FHT04C09 (assembly GCF_058796355.1). Classification (NCBI taxonomy): domain Bacteria; kingdom Pseudomonadati; phylum Pseudomonadota; class Betaproteobacteria; order Burkholderiales; family Comamonadaceae; genus Hydrogenophaga; species Hydrogenophaga sp. GW823-FHT04C09. The sequence goes on from NZ_JBXAIO010000001.1 coordinate 748,191, forward strand.
GTGCGCGGCCTGGGTCTCGACGAACTCCACGCCGAGCGCGCGCAGCGCCTTCACGGCTTCGAGCACGTCGGGCACGCCCAGGCCAATGCGCTGCAGGCGCTCGTCGGCGTCCACCACGTGCAGCTCGGGCTCGATGAGCTGCAGCATGAAGCGCTGCGACGGGTCGAGCGCCGGGGTGCGCAGCAGCGTGCCCTTGGGCATGATGCCGAAGCGCTGTTCGTCGGGGATCAGCTCGGTGCCGAAGAGCTCTTCGTAAAACGCGATCCAGTCGTTGCTGCGCTCGGGGCCGATGTACTGCACGACGCCGAAGAAATGGATGCCGGCGGTGGCCGGCGGGTGCTGGTCCACCGAGGGAATGGGCACGAAGTCCACGTCGTAGATCGAGAAGTCCTTGTAGCGGTCCACGAAATAGATGCGGCTGCCGCCCGCGCCGTGGATGGCCGGGATGTTGAGCTCCATCACCTCGGCGTGCGTGGGCACCGACCAGGCGCCGCGCTCGAGCACGTAGTGGTAGGCCGCGCGCGCGTCGCGCACGCGCAGCGCCATGGCCGAGATCGAAGGCACGTCGCTGCCGTGGCCGGCGCCCTTGGCGTCCACCGGGTTGGCGTTGACCACCACATTGAGCCCGCCCTGGCGGTACAGCAGCACCTCGCGCGAACGGTGGCGCGCCACCGGGCGGAAACCCATCATCTCCAGCACCTGGCCCAGCGCCTGCGGCTTGCTGGTGGCGTACTCGATGAACTCGATGCCGTCCAGGCCCAGCGGGTTGGCCGCGTCGCTGAAAGAGGCTTGCAGGGGCTCGCGGCCTTCCTGTGGGTTGAGCAGGAAATCACTCATGTCGACAACTCCGGGGATCAAGAAAACGGAACAGGCCAGCGGCCAGGGCCACCCCGCACTTTAGGTGTCAACCTCCGGCATGACCAGGGTTTGCGCGCACTGTATGCTCGATATTCGCACGCTTTCGTTCGATAAACGATCCATGCGAGGGTTTCTGGTTCACCCCGGCGACACCGCCGCGTTCAGCGCCCGGGCCCGCAGCGCGCAGCACGTGGCCACCAGCGCCAGCAGGGCCGACAGCCAGAACACGCTGGCCAGCCCGAAGGCCGAGCTGAGCAGGCCGCCGCTGATGCCCCCCACCACGCCGGGCAGGCCATAGCCCACCACGGTGTAGAGCGCCTGGCCGCGCCCGCGCAGGCGGCCGGGGAAATGGTGGGACAGCATGGCGATGCACACCGTGTGGTGCGCGGCGAAGGTGATGGCGTGCAGGGCCTGCGCCAGCAGCAGCACCGGCCACACCAGCGCGAAGCCGGCGGTCAGGCCCATGCGCAGCGACATGAGCGCGGCCGCCAGCACCAGCCAGCCCGAGAGCGACAACAGCGGCAGCCAGCGGCCCTGGGTGAAGAACCAACCGATCTCGATCACCACCGACAGCGCCCACATCAGGCCGATCACGGTCTTGCTGTAGCCCAGCGAATCCAGGTAGAGCGAGAAGAAGACGTAGATGAAGATGTGCGCGAGCACGTGGAAGAACACCGCCGCGAAGAACCAGCGCACCGGCGGCTGGCGCAGCACCGGCCACACGCCGGGCTGGGGCGCCTGCGTGGCGTGGGCGGGTTCGCGGAAGTCGGGCAGCAGCCAGGCGCTGGCGGCCACGGCGGCGAGCGTGCCCAGCGTCCAGGCCGGAAAGTGCACCAGGCCGAAGCGCTCGAACCAAAGGCCCGCGGCCACCACCGTGACCAGGAAGCCCAGCGAGCCCCACAGGCGCACGCGGCCGTAGCGCTTCGCGTCGAAGGCGCCGCTCTGGCTCACCAGATGGGCGAGCGCGGCCTCGCTCATGGGCATCATGCCGCTGGTGTGGCTGAACATGAGCAGCAGCACCACGAACAGCACCACGCCGCCGCCGTCGAACCACAGGCCCAGCGAGAGCAGCAGCGCGGTGGTGGCGCCAAAGCGCAGCAGGCGCACGCGCTCACCGGTGCGGTCGCTCAGCGAACCCCAGAGGTAGGGCGCGAACAGGCGCGTGGCCGACTGCACCGAGGTGAGCACGCTGATGGCGATCAGGCCGAAGCCCAGCTCTTTCAGCCAGAGCGGCAGGTACGGATTGAAAAACCCGATGTGCGCGAAGTAGCTCGCGGACAAAGCCGCGAAAGGGAAGAGTTGACGGCGCTCGACCACGGCAGGCCAGGCGGCCGTGGGGTCAGCCGCGCGCCTGGGCGGCGATGTCGGGCGTGGGCAGCTGCACGTCGCCGCATTGCGCGCGATGCAGCAGCGCGTGGTCCATCACCACCAGGGCCAGCAAGGCCTCGGCGATGGGGGTGGCGCGGATGCCCACGCAGGGGTCGTGGCGGCCCTTGGTGATGATTTCGGTGGGCTGACCGGCCGTGTCGATGGTCTCGCGCGGGATCAGGATGGAGCTGGTGGGCTTGATCGCGATCTGCACTTCCAGGTCCTGCCCGGTGCTGATGCCGCCGAGCACGCCGCCGGCGTTGTTGCCTTTGAAGCCTTCGGGGGTGAGGCTGTCGCCGTGCGTGCTGCCCCGGTGCGCCACGCTGGCGAAGCCGGCGCCGATCTCCACGCCCTTGACGGCGTTGAGGCCGAGCATGGCGTAGGCGATGTCGGCGTCGAGCCGGTCGTACAGCGGCTGGCCCAGGCCGACCGGCATGCCCTGCGCGGTGACGCGCAGGCGCGCGCCGCAGGAGTCGCCGCTCTTGCGCAGCTCGTTCATGTAGGCCTCGATGGCCGACACATCGGCCACCGGGGCGAAGAAGGGGTTGTGGGGCACGTGGTCCCAGCTCTCGAAGGGAATGGCCAGTTCGCCGACCTGCGTCATGTGGCCGCGGAAGGTGGTGCCGTAGCGTTCCTTGAGCCACTTTTTGGCGACCGCGCCGGCGGCCACGGTGGGCGCGGTGAGGCGGGCCGAGCTGCGGCCGCCGCCGCGCGGATCGCGGATGCCGTATTTCTGCCAGTAGGTGTAGTCGGCGTGGCCGGGGCGGAAGGTCTGCAGGATGTTGCCGTAGTCCTTGCTGCGCTGGTCGGTGTTGCGGATCAGCAGGGCGATGGGGGTGCCGGTGGTCTTGCCTTCGTACACGCCGCTGAGGATTTCGACGGTGTCGGGTTCGTTGCGCTGGGTGACGAATTTGCTGGTGCCGGGGCGGCGGCGGTCGAGCTCGGCCTGGATGTCGGCCTCGCTGAGTGCCATGCCCGGCGGGCAGCCGTCGATCACGCAGCCAATGGCCGGGCCGTGGGATTCACCGAAGTTGGTGACGCAAAACAGGGTGCCGAAGGTGTTGCCGCTCATAGAGGGGTGATTATCCCTGAGGCACGCTGGTGCGTTGGTGGGCCAGTCTGGTGCATGCGATCGGGCCTGGGGGACGGGAACATTTTGTGCTTTGTGCTGCGGCGCAGCAGCTGGTTGCTGTCCATCCCCAGAAAGGAGCGTCCCATGCTTGATCGAACCTCCACTTTGTTTTCTCACGTGAAGGGCGGCGAAGGCGACTATGTGAGTGGTGGCCTGCGCGATTTTTTCCTGTACCGCGACCTGGGGATCGCCCAGGCGACGCACGGCAAGGTGATTGCGCATCTGGTGAAGGCGAATCTGCCGCCGGAGGAAGGCACGGGCTGGCACCGGCACGAGGCGGATTTCCAGATCGTGATCATGCTCAGGGGTTGGGCGCGGTTCATGTACGAGGACCAGGAGACGCTGGTGGAGGCCGGCGATTGTGTGCATCAGCGGCCTGGGATCCGGCATTACCTGTTCGACTACTCGCCCGATATGGAGTACCTGGAGATCGTGTCTCCTGCGGACTTCAAGTCGATCGATGTGGAACCGGTTTGTGAGATTCCCAAGCCCACTCCTTGGGGCTGATTTCACTCCTGCCGGTCTTCGAGGCCCCAGGGGCGGGTGATGGGCTCCGCGAATGTCCCCCGGCGGCTGGTGCCGCCTCCTCCTTTACTTCGCTCCGCCCATCACCCACCCCTGGGACTTGCCACCATCCAGGCACTCGAGCGTTGACGCGCCAACATGGCTTCGGCTCGGACACCCGGGCGCTCTGCGCAGCGGGGTAAAGGAGGAGAACCGGCGAAGCCGGTTCGGGGGACACCCGCGGAGCAGAGCGCCCGGGTGTCCGAGCCCGCGAGGTACAGGAAAGAAACTTAAAACTCGGCATCCAACTCGTCGATGTCGTCGGGTTCGGCCTCCGCAGCCGCCACCCATTCCTTCATGGCCGGCAAGTCCATGATGGTGTCGCAATACGCCACACACGCAGGGCTGATCGCCACCTCGTAGGTGATGAAACGCGTCACCACCGGCGCGAACATCGCATCCGCCATGCAGGGCTTGCCGCCGAACAGATAAGGCCCGCCATACGTCTCCAGACACTCGCTCCAGATGGTCTCGATGCGATCGATGTCCGTCTGCGCGCGCGACCACAGCTTGAAATTCGGAAACGAGGCCTTGATGTTCATCGGCAACGACGAGCGCATCGCCGAAAACCCCGAATGCATCTCGCCACAGATCGCCCGGCAATGCGCCCGCGCCGCCCGGTCCGCCGGCAACAGACCCGCCTTCGGCTTCACCTCGTTCAGGTACTCGCCAATCGCCAGCGTGTCCCACACATGAATGCCATCGTGCTCCAGCGCCGGCACCCGCATCGAGGCCGACAGCAACAACATCTCGGCCTTCATCGCCGGATCGTCCGGCGAAATCACGTTCTCCGTGAACTCCAGCTTCGCCATGCGCGCCATCAACCAGCCCCGCAAGGCCCAGGCACCGTAGTTCTTGCTGCTGATCGTGAGTACCGCTTTGGCCATGGACATGCTCCTTCAGAGGGCATCCACCGAGCAAGGCCTGTGCCATCGCTGTGCACCCACCACGCACCGCGCCGGTGCAACACCCCGCTGGCCCGCAACTTGCCTGCAATGCGACACGTTGTCCCAGGAAAGAAACCATGCTGTATCAGGCCTACCAACTCCAGTCCGACCTGATCTCGCCCCTGCGCCTGACCGCGCAGCACCTGAGCGCCGCGCTCTGGCTGCGCGAAACCGAGGGCAGCGTCATGCGCAAGCTGGCCGCCGCCTGCGACGTGATCTCGCGCCTGCGCCTGACCCACACACGCCCGCCCTACCAGATCCACAGCGTGACGGTGGGTGAACGCGAATTCCCCGTCACCGAGGAAACCGTGCTCACCCTGCCCTTCGGCACCCTGCTGCGCTTTCGCAAGGAAGGCGCCGAACCCCAGCCCAAGGTGCTGCTCGTGGCCCCGCTCTCCGGCCACTTCGCCACCCTGCTGCGCGAGACCGCGCGCACCCTGCTGCAGGACCACGACGTCTACATCACCGACTGGCACAACGCGCGCGACGTCTCCCTGCGCCACGGCGCCTTCTCGCTGGACGACTACATCAGCTACATGATCCGCTTCACCGAGGCCGTGGGCCCGGGCAGCCACATGGTGGCGGTGTGCCAGCCCTGCGTGGCCGCGCTCGCCGCCACGGCCGTCATGGCCGAGGACGACAACCCCGCCCAGCCGCGCAGCCTCACGCTGATGGCCGGCCCGGTGGATTGCCGCGTCAACCCCACCGAGGTGAACAAGCTCGCCACCAGCAAGCCCATCGAGTGGTTCGAGAAAAACCTGATCAGCCACGTGCCGTTCCCGCACGCCGGCATGATGCGCCGCGTCTACCCCGGCTTCGTGCAGCTCACCGCCTTCATGAGCATGAACCCGGACCGCCACAAGCAGTCCTTCCGCCACATCTACGACCACCTGGCCGCCGGCCGCACCGAGGAGGCCGGCGTGATCCAGGCGTTCTACGAGGAGTACCTCGCGGTCAACGACCTGCCGGCCGAGTTCTACCTGGAGACGGTGGAGAAGGTGTTCCAGACCTACGACCTGCCGCGCGGCGTGCTGACCTGGAACGGCCGCACCGTGAACCCCGCCGCCATCCGCCGCACCGCGCTGATGACGGTGGAAGGCGAACGCGACGACATCTGCTCGGTGGGCCAGACGGTGGCCGCGCAGGACCTGTGCCGCAGCGTGCGCCCCTACATGAAGACGCACCACGTGCAGACCGGCGTGGGCCACTACGGCGTGTTCAGCGGGCGGCGCTGGAACCAGCAGATCTATCCCCGCGTGCGCGACATGATCCACGCCAGCTCGGACTGAACGTTCGTTCGCACCATGAAAAACGCCCCGGCATGCGGGGCGTTTTCATTTGAAGCTCGCTCGGCGCTTCAGGGGAAATTCGGCTCGTTCTTGCTCGACTCTTCCTCGGGCCAGTCGCGGATGTAGGCCTTGAGCATCTTGTTCTCGAAGTTCTGGCTGTCGACCACGGCCTTGGCCACGTCGTAGAAGCTGATCACACCCATGAGCATCTTGTTGTCCATCACCGGCATGTAGCGCGTGTGGCGCTCCAGCATCATGGGCCGCACCTGCTCCAGTTCGGTCTGGGGCGTGCAGGTCATGGGGTGGTCGTCCATCACGGTGCGCACGGTGCGCCCGCCCAGCGAGCCGCCGTTCTTGGCCAAGGTGTGGATGACTTCGCGGAAGGTCAACATGCCGACCAGGTCGCCGTGCTCGATCACGGCCAGCGAACCGATGTCGAACTGCGACATGGTTTCGATCGCGCGTTCCAGCGTCTCCTGAGGCTGGACGGTGTACAGCGTGCCTCCCTTGACGCGCAGGATATCGCTGACTTTCATGGCTGTGCTCCTCAATTCTGGTGTGTCCCCCATGGGGCTGGGGTGCTGACAATATAGCCCACAATACAAATCAAAACCACTGCGCGCGCCTCGCCCGCCGCAACGACAGGCAACCACTGGAGACCATATGTCCGGCTACGCTGACCCCGGCTTCGACACGCTCGCGCTGCACGCGGGCGCCGCCCCCGACCCCACCACCGGCGCGCGCGCCGTGCCCATCCACCTCACGACCTCGTTCGTCTTCGAGTCCAGCGACCACGCCGCCGCGCTGTTCAACCTGGAGCGCGCGGGCCATGTGTACAGCCGCATCAGCAACCCGACCAACGCCGTCTTCGAGCAGCGCATGGCCGCGCTGGAGGGTGGCATCGGCGCCATCGCCACCGCCAGCGGCCAGGCCGCGCTGCACCTGGCCGTGGCCACGCTGATGGGCGCGGGCTCGCACATCGTGGCCAGCACCGCCCTGTACGGCGGCAGCCAGAACCTGCTGCACTACACGATGCGCCGCTTCGGCATCGAGACCACCTTCGTGAAACCGGGCGACATCGACGGCTGGCGCGCCGCCGTGCGGCCCAACACCAAGCTCTTCTTCGGCGAGACCGTGGGCAACCCGGGCCTGGACGTGCTGGACATCCCCACCGTCTCGCAGATCGCGCACGAGGCCGGCGCGCCCTTGCTGGTGGACTCGACCCTTACAACGCCTTACCTCGTCAAACCCTTCGAGCTGGGCGCCGACATCGTCTACCACTCGGCCACCAAATTCCTCAGCGGCCACGGCACGGTGATCGGGGGCGTGGTGGTCGACGCGGGCAGTTTCGACTGGGAGAAGTCGGGCAAATTCCCCGAGCTCACCGAGGCCTACGAAGGCTTTCACAACATGGTGTTCAGCGAAGAAAGCACGGTCGGTGCCTTCCTGCTGCGCGCGCGCCGCGAGGGCCTGCGCGACTTCGGCGCCTGCATGAGCCCGCACAGCGCCTGGCTGATCCTGCAGGGCATCGAGACGCTGTCGCTGCGCATGGACCGCCACATGGGCAACACCGAGAAGGTGGTGCAATTCCTCGCCAGCCACCCGCTGGTGGGCCGCGTGGGCCACCCTCTGCTGGAGAGCCACCCCAGCCACGCGCTGGCCGAGAAGCTGCTGCGCTTCGGTGCCAAGGGTGCGGGCTCGGTGTTCAGCTTCGACATCAAGGGCAGCCGCGCGCAGGGCAAGGCCTTCATCGAAGCGCTCAAGATCTTCAGCCACCTTGCCAATGTGGGCGACTGCCGCTCGCTGGTGATCCACCCGGCGAGCACCACGCATTTCCGCATGAGCGACGAAGCGCTGGCGGCCGGTGGCATCGGCCCGGGCACGATCCGCCTGTCCATCGGCCTGGAAGACCCGGACGACCTGATCGACGATTTGAAGCGCGCGCTCAAGGCCGCAGAAAAGGCAGGGGCCTGACCATGTACCTGCAAGTCAATGGCGCCAGCACCTACTGCTACACCGGCGGCAAGCCTTTTGATGCCGCCAAGCCCACCGTGGTGTTCCTCCACGGCGTGATCAACGACCACAGCGTGTGGATCCTGCAGAGCCGCTACCTGGCCCACCACGGCTGGAACGTGCTCGCGGTGGACCTGCCCGGCCACTGCAAGAGCGAGGGCGAAGCGCCGGCCTCGGTGGAAGACGCGGCCGGCTTCGTGGCCGCCCTGCTCGACGCCGCCGGCGTGCAGAAGGCCGCGCTGGTGGGCCACAGCTGGGGCTCGCTGATCGCGCTCGAATCGGCCGGGCGCCTGAAGGAGCGCGTGAGCCACCTGGTGCTGGTGGGCACGGCCTACCCCATGAAGGTTTCGCCCGCGCTGATCGAAGCCTCGCTCAACGAGCCGGAGAAGGCGCTCACGATGGTGAACGTGTTCAGCCGCAGCACCCTGGCCGCGCCGCCCTCGGCGCTCGGCCCGGGCACCTGGGTCTACGGCTCCAGCATGGCGCTGGGTCGGCGCGTGCTGCGCAGCAACCCTCAGGTCAACGTGTTCCACCGTGGCTTCGTGGCCTGCGACCGCTATGCCGGCGGCGAAGCGGCCATCGCGCAGATCAGTTGCCCGGTGCTGTTCGTGCTCGGCGGGCTGGACCAGATGACCAACCCCAAGGCCGCGCAGGTGCTGGTGCAGGCCGCGCGCGCGGCCGGCAAGGCGGTGAGCATTGCCACGCTGCCGGTGGGCCACCACCAGATGACCGAGACGCCCGACGCCACGCTGTTCGCGATCCGCGATTTCCTCCGGGTTTAAGAACAGGCGCCCGTTTCGGCCACCGGGTCGGCAGGCGCCCCACCCAGGCACGACCGCAGAAAGCGGCCCACCTGTGCGTTGAACTCCGCAGGGCGTTCGAAGTACGGCGAATGCCCACAGGCGTTCATCTCGATGGCCCGCGCGTTCGGGAAAAGCGCCGCGATCGACCGGGCGAGTTCCGGGGGCACCAAGGGATCGTGCACCCCCGAGACCAGGAGCACGGGGCAGGCGACTTCTGCGAGGCGCTCACACCCGATCAGGGCATCCGGGTGGTTCAAGGCCTGCAGCCGGCGCTTGAGCTCGGCCGTCATGTCGCCGGACACCAGTGGGTTGAAGGCGTTGATCTGCTGGTACAGGAAGGCCAGGGCCGCCTCCGATGCGCGGAATGAGGGCGCCAATGCGCGTTGCTCGACCTGCCGGCTGTCCGACGTGCCCAGGTAACGTTCGACGCACGCCAGCACCTCGGGCGCATCGATGCCCAGCGGCGAACCGCTCGAGACCAGGGCCCACACGCGATCGGGGTGCGCCAGCGCAAGGCGCAGCCCCACGCCCCCGCTCAACGACTGGCAGACCAGGGCCGCGCGATCGATGCGCTCGGCGTCGAGCACCGCCAGAAGATCCCTGGTGAGCGCGTCCCATGTCAGGGAGTCGGGGCGTGCCAGCGACCGGCCGAAACCGCGGCAGTCCAGGGTCAGGCAGGTGAAACGGCTCGAGAAAAAAGGAATCTGCTGCCACCAGGTCGCGGCATTGGACCCCGCGCCATGGCAGAAGACCAGCGCCGGTCCCTGACCGTGGCGCTCATGGTAGATGCGGCAACCCTGGGCCTGGACGAAGCTCATGGCAACGGACCCCCTTCAGTCTTCCAGCTTCATGCCTGGCACGATCGCCCGGTACTTGCGCTCCTCGGCATCGAGAAAACGCTGCGCCCCGGCGAAATCCAGGCCAGCGGCGGGCACCGCCATGCCGCTGGCGCGAACGAACGACTGGATCGACTCCGAGCGATGCGCCTCGCGCAGCGCCTGGTTGAGGCGCTCGGCCACCGCCTGTGGCGTGCCCTGCGGCGCAAAAAGGCCCACCCAGATCGAGAAATCGACATCACGAAGCTCGGGCATGCTCTCGGCAAAAGTGGGGACCGTCGGAGCCAGGTCCATCCTCGAAGACGAGGACACCGCCACCGCCTGCATCTGGCCGCTCGACAACTGCGGCACCGCCGTGACCGTGGGCAGCAGGATCAGGTCGATCTGGCCACCGATGAGGTCCGCGATGAAGGGCGCGCCCCCCTTGTAGGGAACGTGCAGCAAGTCCGACTTCAGCCGAGACGCCAGCGAGTGCATCACGATGTGCTGAAAGGTGCCTCGACCCGGCGTGCCATACGTCAGGCTGGCCTTGCCGGGTGCGCTGGCCTGGGCGATGTCCTTCAGCGATCGGTGCGGTTTGGATTTGCCGGTCAACAGCACGACCGGAGAGGCGCCCAGGATGCCCACGGTCTTGAAGCTGGCGGTCTTGTAGGGCGGATTTCGGTTGGTCAACGGGCTCAGCACCACCTCGTTCACCGCCCCCAGCAAGAGCGTGTAGCCATCGGGCGCGGCCTGCGCCACCCGCTTCGCGCCGATCATGCCGCCCGCGCCCCCCATGTTCTCGACCACCACCGGTTGCCCAAGCTGTTTGGCAAGCTCTTCGCCCCACTTCCGGGCCACCGTGTCGGTGGAACCACCGGCCGGATACGCGACCAACAGGGTGACGGGCCGGTTGGGATAGCCCGGATCGGCCAGGGCAGTGACGGTTGCCCCCAGCAGGGCCGCGATGGCCAGGGTCCATCGGTGAAGGGTCTTCATGGTCGTGTCTCCATCGTTGTGCTGGAAGAATTCTGTTCTTGCGGCCCATGGCGGTAAATCGAATAATCCGCATGCACCCATTCCCTATGGAAATACCATGAGGCTGCCAGCCCTTCACTTGCTGCAAGCGTTTTCCGCCACCGCCCGCCACGGATCCATCTCGGCCGCCGCGAGGGAACTCCACCTCACGCAAGGTGCCGTGAGCAAGAAGCTCCTGGAGCTGGAGGCCTCGCTGGGGGTGGCCCTGTTCGACCGGATTCGAGGGCGCCTTCACCTTTCTCCTGCGGGGCATCGCTACCTGCCGGGGGTGGATGCGGCACTCGGACAACTGGAGCAGGCGACGCTGGGCGTCATGACGCTGCGAGGGCGCGGGGGTGTTCTGAACGTGATGAGCACCCCGACATTCGGGGCGAAATGGCTGATCCCCCGCCTGCCCCGGTTCCTGGCACAGCATCCTGAGGTATTCCTGAATTTCGTGCCCTTCAACCGAGGCGCATCCCCCGACCCCGATCTGGACTGCGCGCTTCTCTATGGCAACGGCACCTGGCCTGGAGCAAGCTCCCACTACATCGCCGGCCATGAGTACGTGGTCATTGCCCCGCCGCGCCTGCCGGCCTCGTCGCGCCTGCGCAGGCCGCGCGACATCGCCCTGCACGCCCTGCTTCAGCATCCCGCCGAACCGGGTGCCTGGCCGCGGTGGTGTGAGCTGCACGGCGTCTCTCACCCGGCGCTCATGCAAGGCCCCAAGCTCGATCAGGTGACCTCCATCGTGCGCGCGGTGATGGCGGGCATGGGCCTGGGCCTGGTGCCCCGTTGCGTGGTTCAGGACGACATCGACGCAGGGCTCGTGGCGGCCCCCTTTTCCAAGGACATGGTGGGCGAGGCCGGCTACTACCTCACCTACCCCGAGGGCAAGAACCACCTGCCACCTCTGGCCACCTTCCGCGACTGGCTGCTGCAGGAGGCCACGGGAAAGGACGCGCCGGCTACTTGACGCACTGCAGTTGGCCGGTGTCCTTGCCGCTGCTGGGCGGCACGCTCATCACGCAGGACATGCCGCCGCAGACGCAGTGCACGAGGCGGGTGCCGCCCGCCACCACGGACGTCGGTGCCGAACACTGGCAGGCCGGCGCCTCCATGATGTTTTTGGACTGGGCCGAGGCCGGCCGCAGCGGCAGCGCCGCGAGCAGGGCAACGACCAGCACGAAGAGCAGGATCGCAGCGATCAGCACGCCGCGCAGGGGACGCTGGAACATGGCAACTCCTCAGGTGGACAAGGGCGCGACCCATGCTACGCCGCCGCCTCGCGATTGCAAGCCCATTTCGTCCATGCTTTCGCGCTGCCACAATGCGCGAACCATGACGCCACCGATCACACCGCCCATGACCGCTGCGCGCGCGCAGGAGATCGCCGCCCACTTCGACCTGCGCGCCCTGCCCGCCGACTTTCTGGCCAACCCCTACCCGGTCTATGCCGCGCTGCGCGAGAGCCAGCCGGTGCGCCGCATGCCCGACGGCTCGGTGTTCCTCACCCGCTGCGCCGACCTGATGGCGGTGTACCGCGATGCGCAGGCCTTCAGCTCCGACAAGCACGTGGAGTTCGCGCCCAAGTACGGCGCGGATTCGGCCCTGTTCGAGCACCACACCACCAGCCTGGTGTTCAACGACCCGCCGCTGCACACGCGCGTGCGCCGGCTCATCATGGGCGCGCTCACGCGCCGCGCCATCGCCGAGATGGAGCCGGGCCTCATCGCGCTGGTGGACCAGTTGCTCGACGAGCTGGACGCGCGCCGCGGGGGTGACCTGATCGAGGACTTCGCCTCGGCCATCCCGGTGGAGATCATCGGCAACCTGCTGGACGTGCCGCACGAAGACCGGGGCCCGCTGCGCGCCTGGTCGCTCGCCATCCTGGGCGCGCTGGAACCCACGCTCACGCCCCAGCAGCAGGCCAGCGGCAACCAGGCCGTGACCGAGATGACCGCCTACCTGCGCAGCCTGGTGGCCGCGCGCCGCCAGCGCCCGGGCGACCCGGAGCGCGACGTGCTCACCCGCCTGATCCAGGGCGAGGCCAGCGGCGAACAGCTCAGCGAGGTGGAGCTGCTGCAGAACTGCATCTTCCTGCTCAACGCCGGCCACGAAACCACCACCAACCTGATCGGCAACGGCCTGATCTCGCTGCAGGAGTTTCCCGAGGCCCGTGCCGGCCTGCTGCGCGATTTGCAGGCCACGGCGGGCGACGCCGCCGCCGAGGAAGCCGTGCTCGGCCGCGCGGTCGATGAATTCCTGCGCTTCGAGTCGTCCAACCAGCTCGGCAACCGGCGCGCGATCCAGGACACCCAGGTCGGCGGCGTGGACCTGCCGGCCGGCACGCTGGTGACGCTGTGCATCGGCGCGGCCAACCGCGACCCGGCGCAGTTCGCCGACCCCGAGGTGCTGAACCTGGCGCGCGAAGGCAACAAGCACCTGGCCTTCGGCTTCGGCATCCACCAGTGCGCCGGCCTGAGCCTGGCGCGGCTGGAGGGGCGCATCGCCATCGGCCGCTTCCTGCGGCGCTTCCCGGGCTACCGTCTCATCGAGGAGCCCACGCGCGGCGGCCGAGCACGCTTTCGCGGCTTTCTGCGCGCGCCGTTCGCCATCGATTGAGCGCGGGCGTCACCCCGACGCGACCGAAGCCTCCCCCACGGCCTCGCTCGAGCCGCCGGCCAGGGCCGGTGTGGTCGAGACGGCCTGCGCCACCGAGAGGTCCATCCAGCGGCTCTCGGACCAGAAGCGCGCGGTGTGCGGCTGGTGCGCGAGCAGCAGCCGCTCCACCAGCGGGGCCACCGGCGTCATGGCCGGGTCGATCAGCAGCACGTAGCGCTCGCCGTCCTCGTCGAGCCGGCCCAGCCAGTCCAGCTTGACCATCACGGCCACCGGCTCTTCGAGCTGCAGCGCGTCCACCCGCAGCACCTGGGCCAGGGCCTCCAGGCTCAGGCCCTTGGGCGCGCTGTCGCGCGCCGTGTGCAGCTGTTCCAGCAATTCCAGCGCGAGCTGGAAGCTCCAGCCCGGCGTGTCGCTGCGCCGCGCGATGCCCGAGAGCAGGCTGGGCAGGTAGGCCGCGACCACCGCCCCCAGCAGCACGATCACCCAGGCGACGTAGAACCACACCAGCAGGATGGGCACGGTGGCGAAGGTGCCGTAGACCACCGAGTAGGTGGGCACCTGGGCCAGGTACCAGGCCAGCACCTTCTTGGCCAGCTCCAGCCCCACGCCCACGAACAGGGCGCCCGAAAGCGCATGGCTCCAGCGCACCCGGGTGTTGGGCACGTAGCGGTAGAGCGCGGCCAGGCCGCCGGTGAGCAGCGCGAACTGCACGGCATCCAGCAGGAAACGCACGCCGCCAGGCAGGCCCGAGACCACGCCGCGCGAGGCCGTGACGGCGTAGGAGGTGGCCGCCAGGCTGCCCGCCAGCAGCAGCGGGCCCAGGGTGAGCACGGCCCAGTACACCAGCACGCGCTGGGTCAGCGAACGCGGCTGGCGCACACGCCAGATGTCGTTGAGCTTGCGGTCGATGGTCAGGATCAGGGCCAGCGCGGTCACCAGCAGCACCAGCGCGCCGGCCCAGCCCATCTGCCCGGCCTTGTTGGCGAACTGGTTGAGGTAGCTGAACACCTGCTTGGCGATGTCGGGCGGCACCAGGCTTTGCACCAGCCAGCGCTGCAGGGTGACCTGCAGGCGGTCGAACATCGGGAAGGCGCTGAAGATCGCCAGCGCGACGGTGAACAGCGGCACCAGCGAGATGGTGGTGGTGAAGGTCAGCGAACTGGCGGTGATGCCCAGCCGGTCTTCCCGGAAGCGCTCGCGCAGCGTCAGCGCCGTGGTGCGCCACGGAAAATTCAGGGCGTCGCGCCACAGCGCGCGCGCCAGGGTTTCAAGGGCCCGCAGGCGCTCTTTCAGGGTCATCCCGGTATCATGCCACCTGCCCTCCCGCCCCCGCTTTCCCACCCTCCCCCATGCCCTCATCCCCCTCGCCCTCCAGCGCCCTGGACACCCCTTCCGCCGTGCGCGGCACCCGCTGGCTCGCCGTGGGCAGCCTGCTGGGCCTGATCGTGCTCGGCCTGGCCTGGGAACTGTGGCTCGCGCCGCTGCGCGAAGGCGGCTCCTGGTGGGCCATCAAGGTGCTGCCGCTGACCGTGCCGCTGGCCGGTCTGCTGAAAAACCGCATGTACACCTACCGCTGGGTCAGCCTGCTGGTGTGGCTGTATTTCACCGAAGGCGCGGTGCGCGCCACCAGCGAGTCGGGCACCTCGATGTGGCTGGCCTGGCTCCAGGTGCTGCTGTGCATCGCCCTCTTCGCGGCCTGCGCGCTGCACGTGCGCATGCGCCTGCGCGCCGCCGGCAAGGAAGCCGTGGCCGCCGACGTGGCCAGCTCCACCGCCGCGGCCGAATCCCGCGTGGCCAAACCATGAGCGCCGATCTGCTGCAAGCGCTGCGCGCGGCCGTGGGGCCGGCCCAGGTGCTGACCCACGAAGACCCCGCCGCCGACCTCTCCGCCTGGGAAAACGACTGGCGCAAGCGCGCGCAGGGCCGCGCGCTGGCCGTGGTGCGCCCGGGAAGCACCGCCGAGGTGGCCGCCGTGGTGCGCGCCTGCGCCCAGGCCGGGGCGGCCATCGTGCCCCAGGGCGGCAACACCGGCCTGGTGGTGGGCTCGGTGCCCGACGATTCCGGCACCCAGGTGGTGCTGAGCCTCACGCGCATGAACGCCGTGCGCGCGATCGACGGCGCCAACCTCACGATGACGGTGGAAGCCGGCTGCGTGCTGCAGTCGCTGCAGGACGCGGCCGAGAACGCCGGCTTCCTGTTCCCCCTGAGCCTGGCGGCCGAGGGCAGTTGCACGATCGGCGGCAACCTGGCCACCAACGCGGGCGGCACACAGGTGGTGCGCTACGGCAACGCGCGCGAACTCTGCCTGGGCCTGGAGGTGGTGACGGCGCAGGGCGAGGTGTGGCACGGCCTCACCGGCCTGCGCAAGGACAACACCGGCTACGACCTGCGCGACCTCTTCATCGGCAGCGAGGGCACGCTGGGCGTGATCACCGCCGCCACGCTCAAGCTCTACCCGCTGCCCGCCGCGCAGCTCACCGCCTGGGCCGCCGTGCCCACGCTGGACGCCGCCGTGGCGCTGCTGGGCCTGGCGCACCAGCACCTGGGCGCGGGCCTGACCGGCTTCGAGGTGATGGGCCAGTTCGCCCTGGGCCTGGTGGACAAGCACTTTCCCGCCCTGCGCGTGCCGCTGTGGGCGGACAGCCCCTACTGCGTGCTGCTGGAGAACAGCGACAGCGAATCGGAAGAGCATGCGCGCGGGCAGTTCGAGCGCCTGCTCGAAACCGCCTTCGAGCAAGGCCTGGTGAGCGACGCGGTGGTGGCCGAGAGCCTCTCGCAGGCGCGTGGCCTGTGGCACATCCGCGAGAGCATTCCACTGGCCCAGGCCGAAGAGGGCCTGAACATCAAACACGACATCAGCATCCCGGTTTCGCGCATTCCCGCCTTCTGCGCCGAGACCGACGCCTTGCTGCAGCGCGAGATCCCCGGCGTGCGGCTGGTGAATTTTGGCCATCTGGGCGACGGCAACCTGCACTACAACGTGCAGGCGCCGGCCGACGGAGATGCCAAAAAGTTCCTGAATGAGCAGGAAACGCGCGTGAACACCCTGGTTTTCGATGCGGTGGCGCGCTACGATGGATCGATCAGCGCCGAACACGGCGTGGGCAGCCTCAAGGCCGCCCACCTGCCCCACTACAAGGACCCGGTTGCCCTGGGCCTGATGCGCGCCATCAAGCAGGCGCTCGATCCTCACCACCTCATGAACCCTGGCCGCGTGCTCACCCACCCATGAATCTCCGCCGTCCCGCCCGCCTCTTGCTCGTGTGCGCGCTCGCCGCCACGGGTTGGGCGCACGCGGTCGAGGCGAACCAGCGCCAGGCCTGGCGCGAGCAGGCGCTGGCGTACGAACACGGGGAAGGCGTGGCGCGCGACACCAATGCGGCGATCGCGCTCTACTGCCGCGCCGCACTCGCGGGGGACGCGGTCTCGGCCTACAACCTGGGCTGGCTCTACGCCAACGGCCGGGGCACGCCGCGCCACGACGGCTACGCCGCGCACTGGTTCGCGCGCGCGGCCCTGCTGGGCGATGCCCAGGCCGAGGCGATGTTCAAGCGACTGGACACACCGGCGGACAAACCCGAGTGCGTGCTGCAGGCCGAACGGGCCGAACAGCAGCGCGCCGAGCAGGAGCGGCTGACCGCCGAGGCCGATGCGGTGGTCACGCGCTACCGCGACTGGGTCAACACGCCCGAGCAGCAGCGCATCATGAAGATCGTCTACAAGCTCGCGCCGCAGTTCGGCATCGAGCCCGGCCTGGCCTTCGCCGTGATCAAGGCCGAGTCCAATTTCAACGTGCACGCCCTGTCGGACAAGAACGCCCAGGGCCTGATGCAACTCATTCCCGAGACCGCCGCACGCTTCCGCGTGAACAAGCCTTTCGACGCCGAGCAGAACATCCGCGGCGGCCTGTCCTACCTGCAGTGGCTGCTGGCCTACTTCAAGGGCAACGTGCCCCTGGTGCTGGCCGCCTACAACGCGGGCGAAGGCACGGTGGAGCGCTACCGTGGCGTGCCGCCGTTCCCCGAAACGCAGGGCTACATCAAGCGCATCCAGCAGATCTTCGCCCTGCAGCAGCACCCCTTCGACGAGCGCATCACCGCGCCGTCGCCGGCCATGCCCGGCATCACCTCCGTGCGCCCCTGAGCGGCGGCCCGGCAGGCCACGCGCGCGCGGCGCGCGCTCGAATCAGTAGTAACCCCATGAGGTAGTCCTACGACTATCAGGCGCAGAGGCGCGTTCCTAGAATTTTCGAATCACAAGCCATGCGCCACGGCACCCGGGCATGGTCACAGGAGACGAAGTTTCATGAACATCGCGCAGTTGCTCGTGCGTTCGGCCCGAACCTTCCCCGACCGGGATGCCGTGCTGCTGGGTGCGCGCGTGTGCTGCGACTACCGCGAACTGGCCCGCCGGGCCGGGGCGCTCGGCACCGGCCTGTCGCAGCACCTGGGCCTGCGGCCCGGCGAGCGCGTCGCCCTGCTGCTGCACAACTGCCCGCAGTACCTGGAGGTGCTGTACGGTGCCTGGTCCGCCGGGCTGGTGGTGGTGCCGATCAACCACAAGCTGCATGCGCGCGAAGTCGAGTACATCCTGGCCGACAGCGGCGCGCGGGCCCTGTTCACCTCGGCCGATCTGAGCGCGGACCTGCAGCCCGGCCCGGCTGCCGCCATCGACGTGAACGGCGCCGAATACCTGTCCCTGCTCGCCAGCGATGCGATGGCACCGGTGCACCGCGCGCCCGACGACATCGCCTGGCTGTTCTACACCTCGGGCACGACCGGGCGCCCCAAGGGGGTGATGCAGACGCACCGCAACCTGCTCTCGATGACGCTCTGCTATTTCGCCGACGTGGACACCGTGCGGCCGGGCGACGCGAGCCTCTATGCGGCGCCCATGTCGCACGGTGCCGGCCTCTACAACATCCCGCACGTGCTGGCCGGCGCGCGCCATGTGATCCCCGAGTCCGGCGGTTTCGACCCCGACGAGATCCTCGCGCTGGCCCGCGAGCTGCGCGATGTGTCGATGTTCGCGGCGCCCACCATGGTCAAGCGCCTGGTCGACAGCGCGCTCGCGCGCGGCCTGGACGGCGACGGCATCAAGACCATCGTCTATGGCGGCGGGCCCATGTACGCGGCCGACATCCAGCAGGCCATCGCCGTGATGGGGCCGCGCTTCGTGCAGATCTACGGCCAGGGTGAGTGCCCGATGGCGATCACCGCGCTGTCGCGCGAACACCTGGCCAATCTCGGCCATCCGCGCCATGCGCAGCGCATGGCTTCGGTGGGCGTGGCGCAGAGCAGCGTGGAGATCCGCATCGCGCAGCCGGACGGCACCGCGCTGCCCTGCGGCGAGACCGGGGAGATCCTGGTGCGCGGCGACCCGGTGATGCCAGGCTACTGGGGCAACACGGCAGCCACGGCCCAGACCTTGCGTGACGGCTGGCTGCACACCGGCGACATCGGCGAACTCGATGCCGATGGCTTCCTCTCGCTCAAGGACCGATCCAAGGACCTGATCATCAGCGGCGGCTCCAACATCTACCCGCGCGAGGTCGAGGAGGTGCTGCTGCGCCATCCCGGCATCCGCGAGGTGGCCGTGGTCGGCCGCCCGCATGGCGAGTGGGGCGAGGAGGTGCTGGCCTACGTGGTGCCACGCCCCGGCCACACGCTGGACACCGGCGAGCTCGATGCGCTCTGCCTCGCCAGCATCGCGCGCTTCAAGCGCCCGCGCCAGTACCTGCTGCTCGACGAATTGCCCAAGAACAGCTACGGCAAGGTGCTCAAGACCGCTCTGCGGGACCTGGGCGATTCCCCCAACGACAGGAGACACATCCCATGAAACTGGTCACATTCGATCTGCCCGGCGGCCAACGCCACATCGGCGCCATGCTCGCGGGCGAGCAGCGCCTGGTGGACTTCACCGCGTCGTCCACCTCGCCCGCCATGCGCAACATGCTCGCGCTGATCGACGGCGGCGAGGCCGCGCTCAAGGAAGCCCGGCAACTGCTGGACAAAGCCGCCGTCACCCACGCGCTGGCCGATGTGAAGCTGGCCGCGCCACTGCCCGAGCCGCGCCAGATGCGCGACTTCCTGTGCTTCGAGAAACACTTCCGCCAGGCGCGCGCGAACCGCCACCTGTTCGGCGCCACCGACGGCGAGCGCGACCCGGCCAAGGTGGAGATTCCGCCGATCTGGTACGAGGAGCCGATCTACTACAAGTGCAACCGCTTCTCGGTGGTGGGCACGGGCGCGGACATCGTCAACCCCGCGTACTGCCAGATGCTGGACTACGAACTCGAGTTCGCCGCCATCCTGGGCAAGAGCGGCAAGAACATCCGCAAGGAAGATGCGCGCTCGCACATCTTCGGCTACCTGATCTTCAACGACGTGAGCGCGCGCGACCAACAGATGCGCGAGATGGGCGGCACGCTCGGGCCCACCAAGGGCAAGGACTTCGACACCGGCAACGTGCTCGGCCCCTGGCTGGTCACGGCCGACGAGGTCGGCAACCCCTACGACCTGACCATGGTCGCTCGCGTCAACGGCGAGGAATGGTCGCGTGGCAACAGCGGCGAGATGCACCACCGTTTCGAGGACGTGCTGGTCCACGCCTCGCGCGACGAGACGCTGCACGCAGGCGAGTTCTTCGGCTCGGGAACGGTCGGCAGCGGATGCGGACTGGAACTGGGCCGCTTCCTGAAACACGGCGATGTCGTCGAGCTGGAGATTCAGAAGCTCGGCGTGCTGAAGAACCGTGTGGTGTTCCGTCACGCAAGCCAGTGACCGCGTTCTTCCCTAAAACCATCTGGAGACAAGCCATGCACACCTTTATCGCGACCCTGCGTTCCCTTGTGCGCCCCCTGGCGGTGGCCACGCTGCTGAGTGCGGCGGCGGCCCCCGTCTGGGCCCAGAAGATCGTGTTCGGTTTCTCGGCATCCACCGCGTTCGCCAACGCCTTTGTCGCGGCCAACGAAGGCCTCTTCAAGAAACATGGCCTGGACGTGGAGATGAAGCTGGTGCCCAACTCGGCCACCACGCCGGCGGCCCTGATGGCCGGCAGCCTGCAGATCGCCACACCGACCGCGCCCAACACCATGCAGGCGGTCGAGCAAGGCCTGGACCTGGTGGTGCTGGCCGGCGGCGGCTACTACACCAAGGGCATGGAAGACGTGGCCATCATGGTCCGCCCCGACAGCCCCATCAAGACCGCCAAGGACTTCGAGGGCAAGCGCGTGTCCACCCCGGGCCTCAACGCCTTCCTGCACGTGCTGTTCCGCAAATGGATGGCCGAGAACGGCGGTGACTACAAGAAGGTGACGTTCACCGAGAACGCGTTCGCGCAATCGGTGGACGTGCTGCGCAACGGCCAGGTCGACGGCATCCTCGCGGTGCAGCCCTTCCTCTCGCGCGCCGAGGAAACCAAGGCCGGCCGCGTGGTCGCCTACTACATCGCCGCGCTGGATGGCGAGGTGCAGTCGGGCTGGCACGTCGCCAGCCGCAAGTGGGCCGACGCCAACCCCAAGCAGGTCGCCGCCTTCCGCGCCGCCATCGAGGAAGCCTCGGCCATGGCCTTGAAAGACCCGGGCGTGGTGCGCAAGGCCAACCTGGTCTACATCCCCTTCCCGCCCGAAGTGCAGGCCAAGTTCCCCGACCCCAAGTTCCGCCCGGTCATCACGCCCGAGGTGGTGCAGAACTGGAACAAGATCATGATGGACCAGGACATGCTCAAGAAGCCGATCGACCCGGCGAAGCTGATCTACAAGTGAGCCGCATGAGCCAAGCCAACGATCCCGTCCTGTCCATCACCGGGCTGGACTTCACCGTGGGTTCCCTCAACATCCTGAACGACATTTCGCTCACGGTGCATGAGAAGGAGTTCGTCTGCATCGTCGGTGCCTCGGGCTGCGGCAAGACCACGCTGCTGCGCCTGATGGGCGGCCTGCTGAGCCCCACCCAGGGCCGCGTGCTGTACCGGGGCCGCGCGATCGACGGGCCCGACCCCGAGCTCGCGGTGGTGTTCCAGGACTACGGGCGCGCCCTGCTGCCCTGGCGCACCGTGGCCGGCAACGTGGAGCTGGCGCTGGAGGCGCGCCGCGTGCCCAAGGACGAGCGCGCGCCCATCATCCGCGACATGCTGGAACGGGTGGGCCTGGCCGAGCGGGCCGACGCCTACCCGATCCAGCTCTCCGGCGGCATGCAGCAGCGCCTGCAGATCGCGCGCTGCATGGCGCAGGCGCCGCAGGTGCTGCTGATGGACGAGCCCTTCGGCGCGCTCGACGCGATGACGCGCCAGACCCTGCAGGACGAGGTGGCCCGCCTGTGCGCCGATGCCGGCGTGACGGTGGTGTTCATCACCCACGACCTGGAGGAGGCGATCTACCTGGGCGACCGGGTGATCTCCATGGACAAGCACCCGGGGCGGCTGTCGGAGACGCTGACGATCGAGCTGGAGCGGCCGCGCAACCAGCTCACCACGCGGGAGGACGCGCGCTTCCTGGCCTACCGCCACCGCCTGTTCAACCTCCTGCCACCGGGGCACTGAGATGAATGCATCCATGGCGCGCGTGTTCAAGGGGGTGCTGTTCCCGGCGGCGGTCCTGATCTTCTGGGAGTTCGCGGCCCGCTCCGGGCTGCTCAAGGCCGAGAGCCTGTCGTCCCCGATCGCGATCTTCCGCGCGGCGGTGGGCGTGGTCGCCGACGGCAGCCTGTTCAAGGCCGCGCTGGAGACCTTCGGCGGCGCGGTCGGCGGGCTGGTCGTGGGGGCCACGGCGGGCATTCTGGTCGGCGTCGCCTTCGGCCTCTCGCGCCACCTGTCGCAGCTGATGCGGGTGTCCACCGAGGCGCTGCGGCCCATTCCCTCGGTGGCGCTGATTCCCCTGGCGCTGCTGATCCACGGCTACGGCTTCCAGATGGAGAGCAGCATCGTGGCCTTCTCGTGTTTCTGGCCGTTGCTGATCATCACCGAAAGCGCGGTGCGCGGCATCGAGCCGCGCCTGCTGGAGGTGGCGCACATGCTCAACTTCAGCCTGCGCGAGCGCGTGACCAAGATCGTGCTGCCGGCGGCGCTGCCGCGCATCTTCGTCGGCCTGCGGCTGGCGGCCGCGGTGTCGCTGGTGGTGGCGGTCACGGTGGAGATCACGGCCAACCCGATGGGCCTGGGCTATGCGCTCATCGTCGCGCAGGAGAGCATGCGGCCCGATCGCGTGTTCGCCTTCATCGGCTGGATCGGTCTGATCGGCTGGGCGCTCAACGCCTCGCTGCTGCGCGCGCAGCAACGCTGGTTCGGGCGCATGGGCAACTGGGCGGAGCAATCGGCATGAAAAGACAACACGGTGTCCTGATGTGGTTCGCCAGCCTGGGCGTGCTCGCCGCGCTGGTCGGCCTGTGGCAGCTCGCCGCGCACCTGGAACTGGTGTCGCCGGTGTTCTTTCCGGCCCCGCTGCGCAGCTTCGAGTCGCTCTGGGACCAGATGGGCACGGCGGACTTCTGGCTCGCGTTTCGCGAAACCCTGCGGCGCATGGTGCTGGGCTTCGTGACCGCCTCGGTCGCGGGCGTCGCGCTGGGCGCGGCGATCGGCCTCTCGCCCCGGCTGCGCGCCTATGTGGAGCCCACGCTGGAGCTGATCCGCCCGCTGCCCGCCTCGGCCATGATCCCGGTCTTCGTGCTGCTGATCGGCCTGAACGACCGCATGATCGTGACGGCGATCGCGTTCTCCTCGCTCTGGCCGGTGCTGCTCAACACGGTGCACGGCTTCAAGACCATCGAGCCCCGGCTGCTGGAGGTGGCGCGCATCCTGCACCTCTCGCGGTTGGAGATGGTCTGGAAGATCGCCCTGCCCAACGCGCTGCCCGACATCTTCGCCGGCCTGCGGCTGGCGCTGACGGTCTCGCTCATCCTCGCGGTGGTGGCCGAGATGCTGGCCGGCACCATCGGCCTGGGCCAGAACATCACGCTGGCCGCGCGCTCCTTCCGCAGCGCCGACCTGTACGCCGGGATCATCGTGCTCGGCGCGGTCGGCTACGTGTCCAACATCCTGCTTCAACGCGCCGAACAGCACCTGCTGCGCTGGCGCACGCCCTGAACCCGGCATCCCCCACCTCAACCACAGGAGACAACCCATGAAATGGCAATACACCAAGGGACTGCACGACATCGGCAATGGCAACTACGCGTGGCTGCTGCCCGACGGCACCTGGGGCTGGAGCAACGCCGGCCTGGTGACCGACAGCGGCGAGTCGCTGCTGGTGGACACCCTGTTCGACCTCAAGCTCACGCGCGAGATGCTGCACGCCATGCGCAACGCGGTGCCCGAGGCCAAGGAGATCGCGCAGGTGGTCAACACCCACGCCAACGGCGACCACTACTTCGGCAACCAGCTGGTGGCCGACTCGGAGATCATCGTCTCGCAGGCCTGCGCCGACGAGATGCTCGCGCACCCGCCCCAGGCCCTGATCGACCGCTTCCGCAACTACAAGGAACTGGGCGACGGCGGCGAATTCCTCATGAAAGCCATGGGCCGCGTGTTCGATTTCCGCGGCATCGTCTACACCCCGCCCACCAAGACCTTCAGCGGCGAGATCGACCTCAAGGTGGGCAACAAGACCGTGAAGCTGGTCGAGGTGGGCCCCGCCCACACCAAGGGCGACGTGCTCGCCTACATCCCCGAAGACAAGATCGTCTACACCGGCGACATCCTGTTCAACGGCGGCCACCCCATCGTGTGGGCGGGCCCGGTGGACAACTGGATCCGCGCCTGCGACCTCATGCTCGGCTGGGACGTGGACGTGGTGGTGCCCGGCCATGGCCCGATCACCGACAAGACGGGCGTGCGCGCGCTCAAGCACTACCTGGAGTACGTCAAGGCCGAGGCGCGCAAGCGCTACGACCAGGGCATGACGCTCGAGCAGGCGGTGGACGACATCTCGCTGCGCGAGTTCAACTCGTGGACCGACGCCGAACGCATCTACGTCACCGTCAACAACCTGTACCAGGAGTTCAGCGGCGACACCTCGCCGCCGGACACCGTGAAGCTGTTCGGCCTGATGGCGCACTACGAAGAGCGCCAGCGCAAGCTGCACGGCAACGTGATCGGCTGCGGTCCCAACTGCAACCACGCCAACCACTGAACACCCCTCAGACCACCTCAAGGAGACACACACATGGCCTGGAGAATCCGCCGCGTCGTGACCGGGCACGACGCCCAGGGTCGCTCGACCTTCATCATGGATGGCCTCGCGCCCAACATCAAGGAAATGGCGTCCATGCCGGGCGTGGCCTTGACCGACCTGTGGGAGACCACCACCGCTCCGGCCGACAACACCGGCACCGCAGACGCCGCCGCGCGCCCGGTCAAGCTCGAGCCGCCGCAGGTGGGCAGCATCCTGCGCATCGTGGAATTCCCGCCCGACACCATGTGGCAGGGCGCCGACGCGGCCAAGGCCTTCGAGTCCATCGGTGCGGGGCACGCGCCCGATGCCCATTCGGACGACCCGATGCGCCACAAGACCAGCACCATCGACTACATCGTGGTGCTCAAGGGCGAGATCTACGCCATCCTGGACACGGGCGAAACGCTGCTCAAGGCCGGGGACATCCTGGTCCAGCGCGGGACCATGCATTCGTGGAGCGTGCGCGGCACCGAGCCCTGCATCGTGGCGGCCATCCTGATCGGCGCCACGCCGCACGCCTGAGCAGCGCCCGCCTCCCGCCCGCTCAGGGCGAGGGCGGCATGCCCAGGATGCGCGCGATCAGCTCGCCGGTGGAGTTCACGTCCAGCTTGCGCATCAGCCGCATGCGGTGCGCCTCCACCGTGCGGTGGCTGACGTTGAGGTCCTTGGCAATCTGCTTGCTGGTCAGGCCGGTGATGACCCGGGCCGCGATCTCGCGTTCGCGCGCGGTGAGCGGCGCGTTCACCGGGCGGGCTTCGCTGATGTCGTCGAACACCCAGATCACCGACGCGAAGGGCGATTCCGGCGTGAAGGACCGCCCCGACACCGCGCACCAGAACATGCGCCCGTTGGCGTGCCGCATGATGCGCTGATCCCGGTGGTTGCCGTTCTGCCGCATGCTGACCACCCAGGTCTCGCCGATGTGCTCGAACTCCTCGTGCGAGGGATACAGCATCTCGGTGGATTGCCCGACCAGGGCGCTCACCGGGTAACCGAACATCTCCGACATGGCCCGGTTGCAGCGCTCGATGATGCGCTGGCGGGTCACCATCAGACCGACCGGCGCGAGCTCGAAAATCATTTCGGGCTCGGCGATGGATTCAGACAGGGTCTTGGGCGTCATCGGGCGTCGGGGTGATGGGCCATTATGGCGCAGGGGTTCGGCGCGCCGCCGCCTCGGGGCCGGGCCGAAACAGGCACAATTCCGTCCATGACCGACCGCCCCATCCGCTCACAGTACGAAGATTTCATGCGCCACGTGTTCACCACGGGCGTGCAGAAAACCGATCGCACCGGCACCGGCACCACCAGCGTGTTCGGCCACCAGATGCGCTTCGATCTCAACGAAGGTTTTCCCCTCGTGACCACCAAGAAGGTGTTCACCAAGGCCATCATCGTCGAGCTGCTGTGGTTCCTGCGCGGCGACAGCAACGTGAAGTGGCTGCAGGAGCGCGGCTGCACGATCTGGGACGAGTGGGCGCGCGAAGACGGCGACCTCGGACCGGTGTACGGCGTGCAGTGGCGCAACTGGCCGGCGCCGGACGGGCGCCACATCGACCAGATCAGCGAGGTGGTCAAACAGCTCAAGACCAACCCCGACTCGCGCCGCATCATCGTGAGCGCCTGGAACGTGGCCGACCTCGACAAGATGGCCCTGATGCCCTGCCACGCGTTCTTCCAGTTCTACGTGGCCGACGGCAAGCTGAGCTGCCAGCTCTACCAGCGCAGCGCCGACATTTTCCTGGGCGTGCCGTTCAACATCGCCAGCTACGCGCTGCTCACCCACATGCTGGCGCAGCAGTGCGACCTGGAAGTGGGCGAATTCATCTGGACCGGCGGCGACTGCCACATCTACAGCAACCACCACGAGCAGGTGCAGACGCAGCTCGCGCGCGCCCCGCACCCCTACCCCACGCTGCGCATCAAGCGCCGCCCCGCATCGATCTTCGACTACGAGCTCGACGACTTCGAGATCCTCGACTACCAGCACCATCCCGCCATCAAGGCGCCGGTGGCGGTCTGAGCCCGCGCCCGCCACGGACCACGTGATCACCCGCCGCCAGCTCTGGGCGCTGCTCGCCCTCACGCTCATGTGGGGCGTGAACTGGCCCATGATGAAGCTCTCGCTGCAGGAGCTCACGCCGCTGTATTTCCGCGCCAGCACCATGATGCTGGGCGCGCTCGGCCTGTTCATCTACGTCGCCCGCCGGGGCGAGCGCATGCGCCCCACGCGCGCCGAATGGGCCGCCATCGCCTGGCTCGGCCTGCCCAACGTGCTGGGCTGGCACACGCTCTCGATCTTCGGCGTGCAGGAACTCGCCTCCGGCCGCGCGGCCATCCTGGGCTTCACCATGCCGATCTTCACGGTGTTGATCGGCGCGGCCTTCTTCGGCGAGCGCATCACGCCGCGCGTGCGCACGGCCGTGGTGTGCGCGGGCATCGCCATCGCGCTGCTGCTGTGGCACGAGCTGCAAAGCCTGAGCGGCCGGCCCACCGGCATCGCGTGGATGCTGGGCGCCGCCTTCTGCTGGGGCGTGGGCACGCTGCAGTTCCGCCGCGCCCACCTCACGCTCTCGCCCATGGTGGTCACGGTCTGGATGCTGCTGCTGGGCAGCGGTGTGGTGGGGGCACTGGCCCTCGCGCTGGAACCGGTGCCCCGGCTGGCGGGCTTTTCGGTGCCGATGTGGATCAGCCTGCTGTATGGCGTGTGCATCAACTACGGTGTGGCGCAGTTGATCTGGTTCGGCATGGCGCGCAACCTGCCGCCGGCCACCAGCGCCATGAGCGTGATGGCGATCCCGCTGGTGGGCACGCTGAGCGCGACCTTCATCGTGGGCGAGGTGCCGCACTGGCAGGACTGGGTCGCCATCGGCTTCGTGATGATGGCCATCGCCAGTGTGCTCTGGCCAGCCCGGCCTGCTCTGCCGGCGGCACAATAGGCGCATGCCCCAGCCCACCACCCGATTGCACCTCATCTTCGCGCGCGCCGCCAATGGCGTGATCGGCAAGGACAACGCCCTGCCCTGGCACCTGCCGGAGGACATGGCGCACTTCAAGCGCACCACGCTCGGCCACCCCGTGATCATGGGCCGCAAGACCTGGGATTCGCTGCCACCCAAATTCCGCCCGCTGCCGGGCCGACTCAACATCGTCGTCACGCGCGACGCCGCCTGGCAGGCCGAAGGCGCTGCCCGGGCGAACTCGCTGCCCGAAGCCGTGTCGCTGTGCCCCGCAGGCTCGGACGCCTGGGTGATCGGCGGCGCGCAGATCTACGCCGCCGCCCTGCCGCTGGCCGACACCGCCGTGGTCACCGAGATCGCACGCGATTTCGAGGGCGATGCGCACGCACCCGTGTTCGGCCCCGAATGGCAGGAGACCGCGCGCGAAACCCACACGGCCGCCAACGGCCTGCCCTTCGCGTTCGTCAGCTACACCCGGGCCACGACGCGGTAGACGCAGCGCGATGCCCCCGCGAGCACGTGCTGCTCGCGCGTGACGCGGCCGTCGCCGCCGATGATGTCCTGGAACAGCAGCAGCTCCGAGCGGCAGAAGCCCTGGCAACTCCGCGCCGCGGCGCAGATCGGGCAGTGGTCCTCGATCAGCAGCCAGTCCTTGCCATCGCGCTCGACGCGCGCCATGTAGCCCTCTTCGCTGCGCACCACCGCGAGCTGCTCCAGGCGCTTCGCCATGGTCTTGCCGTTGCAGCGCTGCCGGTACAGCGTGCGGGCATCGGCTTCGCGTTGCGAGATCAGCCGCTCCAGGCCCTGCTCGCCAAACAGCTGCCGCACCGAGCCGATCAACTGCACCGTCAGCTGCGCATGGGTGTCGGGAAAACGACGATGCCCGGCCTCGGTCAGCGCCCAGTTCTGCCGGGGCCGACCGACGCCGACCGCAGCTTCCTGCACGCCCTCGAGCACGCCCGCCGCGACCAGTTTCTGCACCTGCTGGCGCGCCGCTTCGGGCGTCAGGCCCAGCGCCTGCGCCAGCCGGGCGGTAGAGGTCGGCCCCCTGGACTTGATGAGGAACAGAAGGCGATCCGCCGTCGGCGATGCACCCGGCATATCCAGGTCTTTACTTGCATAAACCATGGCGCAATCCTAATATGCAAACAATCACTTGGATAATAACCGCGCCACCGCGCACTGTCGAGAATCACGCATGTCTTCCCTGACCGCCCCTTTACCCGCAACGGCTTCCTGGGGCGATCTGCTCAAGGGCAAGAACGGCTGGCTCGCACTGGCCCTGACCGGTGGCGTGGCCCTGCACGCCATCAACGTGCACATCGTTACCACTGTGCTGCCTTCCGTGGTGCAGGACATCGGCGGACTGGACTGGTACGCCTGGAACACCACCTTGTTCGTGGTGGCCTCCATCATCGGCGCCGCACTCTCGGTGCGCGTGCTGTCCTCGCTCGGGCCCCGCGGCGCCTGCCTCGCGGCGCTGGGCCTGTTCGCCCTCGGCTCGGCCGTGTGCGCCAGCGCCGGCTCCATGGGCGGGATGCTGATCGGCCGCAGCGTGCAGGGCCTGGGCGGCGGCACCCTGGCGGCCCTGAGCTACGCCCTCATCCGCGTGGTGTTCGAGCCGGCCCTGTGGTTGCGCGCGGTGGCCCTGGTCTCCGGCATGTGGGGCATCGCCACGCTGTGCGGCCCGGCGGCGGGCGGGCTGTTCGCCGAGGCCGGCCACTGGCGCTGGGCTTTCTGGATCCTGCTGCCGATCTCGCTGCTGCAGGCGCTGGTGGTGATGGTGCAGCTGCGCCCCGCGCCCGGCGCCGCACCGAGCCGTGGGCAAAAACCAGAGGTGCCGTTGGTGCAGGTGGGGCTTCTCGCCGGCTCGGTGCTGCTGATCGCGGCGGGAAGCCTGTCGCCGCAGTTGCTGTGGCAAGGCCTGGGTGTGGCCGGTGGCCTGGCCCTGGGCGCCGCCGCCGTCGCGGTGGACCGCCGGGCGGCGGTGCGCCTGCTGCCTTCGGGGGCGACGGCACTGGGCTCGCCGCTGGGCTCGGTGTACGCCATCGTGGCGCTGCTGCTGGTGGGCATGACGACCGAGATCTACGTGCCCTACTTCCTGCAGGTGCTGCACGGCTACACGCCGCTGGCGGCGGGTTACCTCACCGCGGCCATGGCGGCCGGCTGGAGCGCGGGCTCCTTGCTGTCGTCGGGGCGCGGCGGTGCCGCTGCCGCCCGGCTGCTGCGCGTCGGTCCGCTGTTGACCACCCTCAGCCTGCTGGTCCTGGCGGTGGTGATACCGGTCGGCGCGGACCTGAGCCCCGGCGCGCGCCTGCTGCTTTGCGGCCTGCCCCTGGCCGGTGCGGGGGCCGGCGTGGGCATCGGCTGGCCCCATCTGCTGAACCGCGTGCTGAACCTCGCGCCCCCCGGGGAAGGCGGCATGGCGTCGGCCGCCATCACCACCATCCAGCTCTACGGCATGGCCGTGGGCGCGGCGGTGGCCGGTCTGGTGGCGAACGCCGCGGGCCTCAGCGACCCGGGCGGCCCGGCCGGTGCGCGCGCCGCCGCGGTCTGGCTGTTCGCGAGCTTCGCCCTGGCGCCGGCCCTGGCGACGCTGCTGGCCCGCCGCATCACGCGCGCACCGGGCAGCCACCCATGAGGAGACGCCATGCGCGAACGGCTCGAGAAAATGCTGGCCGAGGGCCGTGACAACGCCCTGTTGCGCTTCGGCCTGGGCCAGGCCTGCCTCAAGGACGAGGACGCCGAAGCCGCGGCGCTGCATCTGACGCAGGCGACGGCGCAGAACCCGCGCCACTCGGCCGCCTGGAAACTGCTCGGTGTGGCGCTCCGCCGGCTCGACCGCCTGGACGCGGCCGAAGCGGCCTGGACCCAGGGCCTGGTGGTGGCCGAACAGCAAGGCGACCACCAGTCGGTCAAGGAAATGACGGTCTTCCTCAAGCGCCTGCGGCGGCCCACACCGGGGTGACGGGCTCGCCCGGTCGGGCCGCGGTTCATCGCATACTTGGCACTTCCGGCCGCATGGCTGGCATGCACCAACACGCTGATCAACCACCACGATGGGTCCACCATGAAACTCGCCACCTGGAACATCAACTCCCTCTCCGTGCGCCTGCCTCAGGTGCTCGACTGGCTGGCCGCCAATCCCGTCGACGCGCTGGGCCTGCAGGAACTCAAACTCGTGGACGAGAAGTTCCCGCACGACGCGCTCAAGGAAGCCGGCTACCACGCCGCTGTCTTCGGCCAGAAGACCTACAACGGCGTGGCCATCCTGAGCCGCAACCCCGTCACCAACATCGTGCGCAACATCCCCCGGCACACCGACGACCAGTCGCGTGTGATCGCCGCGACGCTGGACACGCCCGAAGGCCCGCTGCGCCTGGTCAACTGCTATTTCGTCAACGGCCAGGCACCGGGCACCGACAAGTTCGCCTACAAGATGCTCTGGCTGGAGGCGCTGCACCGCTGGCTGCAGGAAGAACTGAAGGTGCACCAGCGCCTCGTGCTGCTGGGTGATTTCAACGTGGCGCCGGAAGACCGCGACTCGTTCGACCCCGTCGGCCTGAAAGACACCATCCACCACACGGTCGAAGAGCGCGCGCATTTCCAGGCCTTGCTCGACCTGGGATTGACGGACGCCTACCGCCTGTTCGAGCAACCGGAGAAAAGCTACTCGTGGTGGGACTACCGCATGCTGGGCTTCCAGAAGAACCGGGGGCTGCGCATCGACCACATTCTGGTGAGCGAGGCGCTGCGCGGCCGCGTGGCGGCCTGCCACATCGACCGCCTGCCGCGCAAGAACCCGCAGCCCAGCGACCACGCACCGGTGGTGGTCACGCTGGGCTGAGCCCGTTCACTCGAGGTTCAGTTCCTGGATCTTGCGGGTGATGGTGTTGCGGCCGATGCCGAGCTTGTGCGCGGCCTCGATGCGGCGCCCACGCGTGTTGGCCAGCGCGGTCTGGATCAGGCGCGTTTCGAAGCGGCGCGTGAGCACGTCCCACACATCGGTGCGGCCGTCTTCGAGCAAGGCCTGGGCCTCGGCCTGCAGGCCACTCTCCCAGGCCAGAGGCGCCGCCCGGGCGGTCTCCGCCTCGGGTGAGGCGACGGCCGATTCGGCGTGGGCAATGGCCGCCGAACTGCCTGCGTAGACGGGCTCGGGCACGGCAGGCGCCATGAGGCCGGTCGGCAGGGAAGACACCACCTGGGCTTCCGAGGCGGCCGGGTGGGCCACGGCGGGAGCGGTGCCGCTCATGGACAGCACCTCGGGCGGCAGGTCCTTGAGTTCGATCACCTGGGCCGGGGCCATCACCGTGAGCCAGTGGCAGACGTTTTCCAGCTGGCGCACATTGCCGGGGAAGTCGAAGGCCCCGAGCAGCCTCAAGGCCGCCTCGGAAATGCGCTTGGGCTCCACGCCCAGCTGTTTGGCGCTTTGCTGCAGGAAGAAGCGCGTGAGCATGGGCACGTCTTCGCGCCGCTCGCGCAGCGCGGGCAGGCGCAGGCGGATCACGTTGAGGCGGTGGAACAAGTCTTCGCGGAACACGCCTTCCTTGACGCGCTGCTCCAGGTTCTGGTGGGTGGCGGCGATCACGCGCACGTTGGCGCGCACGGCGCTGTGGCCGCCCACGCGGTAGAAGTGGCCGTCGGACAGCACGCGCAGCAGGCGCGTCTGCAGGTCGAACGGCATGTCGCCGATTTCGTCGAGGAACAGCGTACCGCCATCGGCCTGCTCGAAGCGGCCCCGGCGCATGGTCTGCGCGCCGGTGAAGGCCCCACGCTCGTGGCCGAACAGTTCCGACTCCAGCAGGTCCTTGGGGATGGCTGCGGTGTTGATGGCCACGAAGGGCCCGGCCGCGCGCGGCGAATGCTTGTGCAGCGCGCGCGCCACCAGCTCCTTGCCCGAACCCGACTCGCCGGTGATCAGCACCGTGACCTGGCTCTGGCTCAGGCGCCCGATGGCGCGGAACACGTCCTGCATCGCGGGCGCCTGGCCGAGCATTTCGGGCGCGGCGCTCATGCGCTCCTCGGCCACTTCCTCGCGCAGGCTTTCGTCCACCGCGCGGCGGATCAGCTCGACCGCCTTGGGCAGATCGAAGGGCTTGGGCAGGTATTCGAAGGCACCGCCCTGGAAGGCCGAGACCGCACTGTCCAGGTCGGAGAACGCGGTCATGATGATGACCGGCAGGCCGGGCAGCTTTTCCTTGACCTTCTCCAGCAGCTCCAGCCCCGAACCGCCGGGCATGCGGATGTCGCTCACCAGGATCTGGGGGCCCTCGTGTTCGGGCGTGTCGATCAGGGCCTTGAGCACGTCCTGCGGGTTGGTGAAACTGCGCGTGGGCAGGTTCTCGCGCAGCAGCGCCTTTTCGAGCACGAAGCGAATCGATTGGTCGTCGTCCACTATCCAGATCGGCTTCATTGAGTTGTCTTCCCTTCTTGTGGCGCGGCGTTCGACGGTCGGTGACGGCTAGGGCAACGGAATCAGAATCTTGAAATCCGTCTCGTTCGGCACGCTCTCACACTCGATCAATCCATGGTGCTGCTGGACAAAGGTCTGCGCCAGCGTGAGCCCCAGGCCGGAGCCGCCATCCCGCCCCGACACGAGCGGGAAAAAGATGCGGTCCTTGATCGAGTCTGGAACGCCAGGCCCGTTGTCGATCACATGCAATTCCAGTGCCAGCCGATAGCGCTGTTTACCAAACGTCACCTGTCGGCCCACGCGCGTGCGGAACACGATGCGCGCATCGCCCGCCGCGATGCGTTCGCTCAGCGCCTGCGCGGCGTTGTGCGCGATGTTGAGCACGGCCTGGATGAGCTGCTCGCGATCACCGCGGAACTCGGGAATGGAGGTGTCGTAGTCGCGCACGACCTTCAAGCCCTTGGGAAACTCGGCCAGGATGAGCGAGCGCACGCGCTCGCACACCTCGTGGATGTTCACGTCGCCCACCACGTGAGGCCGGCGGTGCGGCGCGAGCAGGCGGTCCACCAGCGACTGCAGCCGATCCGCCTCGTGGATGATGACCTGGGTGTACTCGATCAGCTCGCGGGACTCCAGCTCCATCTGCAGCAACTGGGCCGCACCGCGAATGCCGCCGAGCGGGTTCTTGATCTCGTGCGCGAGGTTGCGGATGAGTTCCTTGTTCGCCTGCGCCTGATCGATCAGCCGCTCTTCGCGCTCCTGGCGCGCCTGCTGCTCCAGCGGCAGCAGCTCGACGATCACCTCACCCGGGTTGTCGGTCTGCGCCACCACCACGTGCACCGGCAGGGCTTCGTGGTTGAGGCGCTTGAGCCAGGCGTCGTAGCGCAGCGCGGCGAACTGGTTGCCGCTCGCGCCCTGCAAGGCGTTTTCCAGCAGCGGGGGTTCGGTGAAGCAGTCCTGCAGCAGCGCGCCCGTGATGCTGCGGCGGGACATCCCCAGCGCATCCTCCAGCGCCGCGTTGGCGTAGAGCACGCCACCGTGCTGATCCACCACGGCCACCAGGGTGGCCAGCAGGTCGAGGGACTGGAAACGGGAAGACACCGAGGGGGACTTGCGTCCGGCAGCCGACCCGTCCGGGTCGGCCGGGGCCCGGCGCGGGAAAGTGGGAAGAAGGGAGGGGAAGTTGGGCTTTTTCAAGCCGGTCATTTTGCGGCAGAACCGACGGCGTTGGCGGACCCCGGCAGTCGATTCAATTCGCGCTGCAGGCCGGCGACGTCGCTCTCGGCGCGCGCCACGGCGGCCTTGAGTTCGGCCACGCGGTCGAGGTAGCGCTGGTAGTTGCGCGACTCGATGCCCTGCTTCTCGGGCTCGCCGTTGGCGTACTCCTTGCGCGCGAGCGCCAGGCGCTCTTGCGCCTTGCGCAGTTCGGCCTCGAGGATGGCGCGCGCATCGCTGTCGCGCGCGCGCTGCGCGGCCGAGTCGACGCGTTCGTTGGCGCTGCCGTTGCGTGGGGCGGCCGCTGCGGGCGTGGCGCGCGGCGGCGTGGGCCGGGTGCCTTCGATGATGGTGATGTTGCCGCCCTCCATGGGGCTGCAACCCTTGGACTTGGCCACCTGCGCGTCGTTCGTGTATTCGTTGCCGCAACGGTAGATGCGCGCCTGGGCATGGGCTTCCAGGACGCACAGCGCGAGCGTGGCCACAGCCAGCGACCGGATCGTGAGTGAAGGCATCGGATTCAAGGTGACATCAACTCCAGGAAGCGGTTTGGGGTATGGGCGGGCGCCCCGATATGCGTTTTTCAGTATGACCGAAAACTGTTTCAAAAGTGCCGTGCCAGCGCGTGAACGGTGGCGATTGACCGCCCGAGCAACAAAAAAGGGGCCACTTGCATGGCCCCTTTCGGGATGGCCCTGGCAGCCCGGCAGAGCCGGGCAAGCCATCACAGGCTGTAGTACATGTCGAACTCGACCGGGTGCGGCGCCATGCGGAAACGCGTGACTTCGCCCATCTTGAGTTCGATGTAGGCGTCGAGCATGGAGTCGGTGAACACACCGCCCTTGGTCAGGAAGCTGCGGTCCTTGTCGAGGTACTCCAGCGCCTGGTCGAGGCTGTGGCACACGGTGGGCACCAGCTTGTCCTCTTCGGGCGGCAGGTGGTACAGGTCCTTGGTGGCGGCTTCGCCCGGGTGGATCTTGTTTTCCACGCCGTCCAGACCCGCCATCATCAGGGCCGAGAAGGCCAGGTAGGGGTTGGCCGAAGGATCTGGGAAACGCGCTTCGATGCGGCGGCCCTTGGGGTTCGCCACGTACGGGATGCGGATCGAGGCAGAACGGTTGCGGGCCGAGTAGGCCAGCTTCACGGGGGCTTCGAAGCCAGGCACCAGGCGCTTGTAGGAGTTGGTGCCAGGGTTGGTGATGGCGTTGAGCGCACGGGCGTGCTTGATGATGCCGCCCACGTAGTACAGGGCGAAATCGCTCAGGCCGGCGTAGCCGTCACCGGCGAACAGGTTCTTGCCGTCCTTCCAGATCGACTGGTGCACGTGCATGCCGCTGCCGTTGTCGCCGGCGTAGGGCTTGGGCATGAAGGTCGCGGTCTTGCCGTAGGCGTTGGCGACGTTCCACACCACGTACTTGAGCACCTGCGTCCAGTCGGCGCGCTCGACCAGCGTGCTGAACTTGGTGCCGATTTCGTTCTGGCCAGCGCCCGCCACTTCGTGGTGGAACACTTCAACCGGGATGCCCAGCGATTCGAGGATCAGGGACATCTCGGCGCGCATGTCCTGCGTGCTGTCGACCGGGGGCACGGGGAAGTAGCCGCCTTTGACGGTGGGACGGTGGCCGCGGTTGCCGCCTTCGAGCTTGGCGCCGCTGTTCCAGGGAGCTTCGTACTCCTCGATCTCGCACATCACGCGGCCGGGTTCGTTGCTCCAGCGCACGCCGTCGAAGATGAAGAATTCAGGTTCCGGTCCGAAGAAGGCGGTGTCGCCCAGGCCGGAGGCCTTGAGGTAGGCCTCGGCGCGCTTGGCGATGGAACGCGGATCGCGGTCGTAGGCCTTGCCGTCGCCCGGCTCGATCACGTCGCATTGCAGGAACAGCGTGGTTTCTTCGAAGAAGGGGTCGATGTTGGCGGTATTGGGGTCGGGCATGAGCTGCATGTCCGAGGCTTCGATGCCCTTCCAGCCAGCCACCGAAGAACCGTCGAACGCGTGGCCCGAGCTGAACTTGTCTTCGTCGAAGTGAGACACGGGCACGGTGACGTGCTGTTCTTTGCCCCGGGTGTCGGTGAAGCGGAAGTCAACGAACTTCACTTCGTTGTCTTTCACCATTTGCATCACGTCTGCGACGGTCTTGGCCATCAAATACTCCTGTAGCTGGGTGAGTGGAAAAATTGAAAACGACGCTGCTGATAAGCAGAATGTGTGCCACAAAGTGGGTCATGCGCGGGCGCTGGCTCCCCCGGCTTCACGGGACAGCGGGAATTATGGCCCAGCCATGCGCCACAAAGGGTCGGCCGGCAGGCATCGAAGCCCTGGGAAGACCGTGCGTTGCACCTTGTCGGGCGTTATCGCCCCCGGTCGCACCCATTGGGTGCACCCGTCAATTGCACCGATTTGGTGCAATTCAATTTCGCACCATTTCAGGGCCCAGCTTCGCGTCGTGCCGATGCAGGCCCGCGAGCAGCTGGGCGTAGGCCGGCGCCACCGCCTCGGTGGCGCCCTTCACCCCCAGTTCGATGTGCCGGCCGTACTCAGGGTGGTCCACGCTGGGCAGGCTGAAGACCTTCACGGCATGGGCCTGCTCGATCTGCTCCATGAGCGGGGTCAGGGTGGCCTCCATGGCGCCGAACACGATCACCGAACGCTCCTGCCAGGCGCCCTGGCGATGCCATTGCGCGTACTCGGTATCGAGCACGCCTTCGATCATGGGCCAGGCCATGACGGGGAAGCCGGGCACGAAATGCACGCTGCCGCCCCCCGCCCCGTCGCAGCTGAAACCGGGGATCTTGTTGTACGGGTTGAGGATGAGGCGAGCGCCCACGGGAAACACGC
The DNA here is from genome assembly GCF_058796355.1 of Hydrogenophaga sp. GW823-FHT04C09. Taxonomy (NCBI): domain Bacteria; kingdom Pseudomonadati; phylum Pseudomonadota; class Betaproteobacteria; order Burkholderiales; family Comamonadaceae; genus Hydrogenophaga; species Hydrogenophaga sp. GW823-FHT04C09. Next base: position 785,210 of record NZ_JBXAIO010000001.1, read on the forward strand.
CCATGTTGTAGCGGTGCACGTTGTCCGGCCGCTCGGGATCGAAGACCTCGCCACGCTCGGCGGCCGTGTCGCGCATGCGGGACTCGATCAGTTCCTTGGCCTGCGGGTGCAGGGCCAGGTCCACGCCCAGCGCGGCGGCGGCGCACTGGCGCGTGTGGTCGTCGGGCGTGGCGCCAATGCCGCCGCAGCAGAACACGGCGTCGCTGCCCGCGAACGCGTCGCTCAGCGTGGCGGTGATGCGGTCGCGATCGTCGCCGACCAGCTTGGCCCAGGACAGGGTCAGGCCGCGCTGCGCCAACAGCTCGATGATCTTGGGAAGGTGTTTGTCGCTGCGCTTGCCGGAAAGGATCTCGTCACCAACGATGATCAGGCCGAAGGTGGGTGTCATGAAAGGGTGGGTGGCTGGTTGAATGAGGACCCTGGTTCCTGGGCAGGCAAGGTCAATGGGGCCGGTGGGCTGGGTTCGGCGTCCCGCACCTCCACCGTGGCCTGCGCGCGCTGGCGCTGCAGCACGGTCAGGCAGAAATGGGCGAACCAGAGCGAGGCGAATGCGAACACCAGGGTGTAGATCCAGATCGCCACAGGCACCAGCAAGGGGGCCAGTGCAATGAACATCGCACCCGAAGCCCACAGCAGGCTGGGCGCGGCGCCCAGGTAGCCGCTGAGCACGCCCATGACGAGCAGGCTGCCGCGGTGCTCGCGCAGGATGGCCTTGCGCTCGTCGCCGCTGGCGTGCGTGACCAGCGCGTCGAACGCGAACACCCGGTAGGTGAGCCAGCCCCAGATCAGCGGCGGAAGAATGAGCACCAGGGGTGGCACCAGCCACAGCGGCATGGACACAATCAAGGCCAGCACCGCGAGCAGCGTGGAGCCGAGCGACCACAACACGCTCACCAGCAGAGACCCACCGTGCTTGCGCTCCAGGCTGGGAAAGCGGCGCTGGCCAACCAGCTCCACCATGGCGGGCGTCATGAACATCGCCACCAGCAACAGGCACAACAGCACGATGACGGGGGTGGCCAGCACCAGCACCAGCAGCGGCGCGAACACGGTGCGCAGCGAGCCCAGGCCCAGGCGCTCCAGCCAACCGAGGAACATCTGGATGAGGTCAAACGCCTCCAGCCACGCCGCCACCGAGGCCACGGCGTTTTCCCAGAAGAAGTAACCCAGGCCGAACGACAGCACCACCATCAGGATCAGCGGGAGAAACGACAGTGCGATCACCCGCGGATGCATGCAATAGGCGATGGCGCGCCAGAAGGAATCGAACAGCAAGGACATGCCGGCAAGAATACATCCAATCCATGTCAGGCCACCCCGCGGGCGGCCCTCGCGCCGATCGCTGCGACGCTAGGATCGAGCCCCATGAAACACATCGACATCGCGGGCATTGGCCTGGAAGTGGCTCACATTCCGGGGCCGGCGGAACGTGCCCCCCTGGTCTTCCTGCATGAAGGCCTGGGCAGCGTGGCCATGTGGCAGCAGCGCGGCCGGCACTGGCCCGCCGAGCTTTGCACCGCCACAGGCCGCGCGGGCTGGCTGTACTCGCGCCGAGGCTATGGCCAGTCCGACCCCGTGGCCGACGTGCGCGGCCAACCCCGGTGGCAGGGGTCCTGGCACATCGGCCGCCACGAGCCCGACTACATGCACCACGAAGCCTGGCAGGTTCTGCCTGCGCTGCTGCAAGCCCTGGGCGTGCCCGAGCCCGTGCTCGTAGGCCATTCGGATGGCGCCACCATCGCCCTGCTGCACGCCAGCCGGCACCCGGTCGCGGCCTGCGTGGCCATGGCGCCCCACGTGTTTATCGAAGACATCGCGCTGAACGCCATCGCCCAAGCCAAGACCTTGTACGAAGGCGATCCCGACGGGCTTCGCCAGCGCCTCTCGCGCTACCACGCCGACGTGGACAACGCCTTCTGGCAGTGGAACGACGTCTGGCTCAGTCCGGCCTTCCGCCAGTTCGACATCCGCGCCGAATGCCAGGCCATCACCGCCCCCTTGCTGCTGGCGCAAGGCCTGGGCGATGAGTACGGCACCCTGGCCCAGCTGGACGAGATCGCGCTGGCGGCGCCGCATGCGCAACGCATCGAGCTGCCCGATTGCGGCCACAGCCCCCACCGCGATCAGCCTGAGGCCTTGACCCGCGCCGTGGCGGATTTTCTGGCCCGCTTGGGCTGATTTCCCCGCCTGGGGGATGCACGCCCGACGCGCAGTTGGGCACAATGGAACGTTGGCCGGACGCGGGCGCCGCCGGCCTGGCGCGCCATACCGCCATTTGCATCAAACGACCTCAAAACCCCAAGAAATTCACACGAAACGCGTACACACAAGGCCACAAAGCCCCGCCGAAGGTCCGGCAAACCTCTACACTTTGATACAAATAGACGCCACCCCTCCGCCACACATGAATACTTGGAACAACCCATGGCTGCTTGCCGTGCTCGCGCCCGCTCTGCTGGCCCTGGGGGCATTCCTGCACCGCGTCTGGGTCGACAAGCAGGCGCGGGAACGGCGGCGCATTCCCAAGCATTGGCCGCTGAGCACCCGCGCGCTGGCCAACAGTGAAGAAGCCCGCGTCTGGCACTGGCTGGCGCGCGCCTTCTACGACCACCACGTCATGATCAAGCTGCCGGTCACGCGCTTCACCTTGCCGCGCGACAAGGAGCAAGGCATGGACTGGTACAAGCTGCTCGGCGGCGTGTATTGCACCTTCACCGTCTGCCGCTCGGATGGGCGCGTGCTGGGTTGCCTGGACGTACCGGGCAGCGCTGGCTTGCCGCGCAGCACCCGCACGCTCAAACACTCCCTGCTGACCCAGTGCGGCCTGCCTTATTGGGTCGTGCGCTCCAACAGCCTGCCCACGGTTGCCGAAATCCGGGCCGAGTTCCTGGGCGAGTCCTCGCTCAACCACTCCATGCGCGAGCGCGAAATGGAAGAGCGCGCCATCATCGCCGCGCAGGCCAACCTGCGCACCGCGCTCACGCGCCAGCGAAGCAACCGCAACAGCGATTTCAGCCCGCTGTCGAACTGGCCCAACAGCACCACCGGCGACCCGCGCAGCGACTTCAACTCGCAGTGGCAGGAAAACTCCTTCCTCATGCCGCTGGACAGCCGCAAGGGCGATCTGCTCTAAGCCTGGCGCGCCGCCTGCTAGGCGCTCGCCGCACCGGGGGCCTTCTGCGTGAGCGCCAGCACCTCCGCCGCGGTGAGCCACCGCCACTGACCCGCCTTGAGCTCGGGCGACAGCACCAGAGCGCCGATGGATGACCGGTGCAGGCCTTCCACCCGGTTGCCGACGGCCGCCACCATGCGCTTGACCTGGTGGTATTTGCCCTCCGTCAAGGTCAGCCGCAGGTGAAGCTCGCTGACGGCTTCACACGCCTCGGCCTTCACCGGCTGGGGATCGTCGTCCAGCACCACCCCTGCCAGCAAGCGGCCGATCTGCCGCGCATCCAGTGGATGCTTGACCTGGGCCTCGTACACCTTGGGCACGTGGTGGCGCGGCGACGTCAGCCGGTGGATGAACTTGCCATCGTCGGACAGCAGCAGCAAGCCCGTGGTGTCCTGGTCCAGCCGACCGACCGCCTGCACGCCCGCGGCAGCCCCGCCCCCGCGCTGGCGCAAGGGCCCAGGCAACAGGGTGTAGACGCTGGGGTAGGTGCTGGGCTTCTGCGAACACTCGTAGCCCGCGGGCTTGTGCAGCAGCAGGTAGGCGCGTGCGTGGTAGTGCCAGACCTCACCCTGCACGCGAAACACCAGCCCCTCCTCCTCGAAGAGAGCTGAGGGATCGGTACACGGAGAGCTGTCTTCACCCACCGACACCAGCCCTTGCTGCACCAGGCCGCTGCAGATGCGGCGGGTGCCGAAGCCCTGGGAAAAAAGAATGTCCTGCAATTGCATCATGGTGCGGGAATTGTCGCCGCTCGCCCGACTCAGACCACGACACACCAGAATGGCAGGCCGCCCTCCGTGGGCACCCTCACTTTTGCGCATGAAGCAACGGATCAAGACCTGGCTCAGCACACAGGACGGACTGCGCCACCACCGCTGGCTGCGCTGGATGGGGCCGGTGTTGCACCAGCCCAGGTTGTGGCACTTCAGTCGCAAAGGCATCGCCATGGGCGTGGCCGTGGGCATCTTCTTCGGCCTGCTCGTCCCGATCGCGCAAATGCCCCTGTCGGCCGCCGCGGCCGTGCTCCTCAGGGCGAACCTGCCGATGGCGGTGGCCAGCACCTTCGTGACGAATCCGGTGACCTTCGGGCCGGTCTACTACGGCGCCTACCGCCTCGGCAAGGTGGTGTTGGGCGAACCTCGCGTGACGGAGAGCGAGGCGATGGCCGCGCTTGAGAGGGTGCGGGCTGAAGAGGAGAAGGCCGAGGGAGCGCGCCCAACCTGGTCGCAGCGCCTCGCCCGAGGTGTCGAGCACCTGAGGACAGCCGGCAAGCCGCTGGCCGTGGGTCTGGCCATCATTGCCACCTTGAGCGGGCTCACCGTCTACGTCCTCATCAGCGGGCTGTGGATTCTCAAGACACGCTGGGAACGCAAGCGACGGCTGCGCGAGCGCTCTTCGCCGGACACCTGAAGGCCGCTAGCTTCGCAGGGCCGAAAAAAAACCCACCCGGCACCGGGTGGGCTTTTCAATAGATGGTGGAGCTGGGGGGATTCGAACCCCCGTCCGCAAGCCTTCTTCGAGCAGTTCTACATGTGTAGCCGTCTGTTTTGGGTCTCGCCGCCCGAGTCGCGCAGTGGCACGCTAAACGGGAAGCCAGCATCCTTGAATCTCACCCTGCGCCAAGGTGCCCGACGCAGAGCCAGCCAATGTGAATTACCTCGCAGCCGGGAGGTCTTGCGACCCCCTTGCCCAGCCCATCGGCCTGCTGTTGCGAGGCTCACCGGTGTTTAAGCGGCGAGTGCGAAACGTTCGTCGTTTGCAGTTGGTTTTTTTCTGCGGATTAACGAGGTGACAGAACCTCGACATGCCCTGCTGCGCGTCCGAACCCACGTCGAAACCAGTGCAGCCCCAGGAAGACAGAGTTTAAGGCAGTTCCAGCAATTTCAAGAGCTGCAGGGGCGAAGAAACCTCCGCGTCCGCACCCCAGCTGGCCACGTCGGCACCATAGCCGAGGTAACCGTACCGAGCAGCCACCGTCGGCATGCCCGCCGCCTTGCCCGCCCGGATGTCGCGCTCGTCATCGCCCACGTAGATGCACTGGCTCGGCAGCAGCTGCAACCGGCGCGCCGCCTCCAGCAAGGGCTCGGGATGCGGTTTGGCATGGGGCGTGGTATCGCCGCTGATCACGACAGAAGCGGTCTCGAAGAGCGCCATGGCCCGCGAAAGAGGATTCGTGAACCGCTGCGACTTGTTGGTGACCACGCCCCAACGAAGCCCACCGTCCACGAGGCGGGCCAGCAGATCGGCCACGCCGTCGAACGGCGCCGTGCGTTGGGTCATGCAGACTTCGTACGCACCAAAGAACTCTTCCTTCAACGCAGGGTAGTCCGCGTGCTCGGGCGTGATGCCGAACGCCACATGCAGCATGCCCCGTGCCCCGGAGCCCGCATGAGGCCGGTATTGCTCCAGCGGCAGCGAGGCCATGCCCCGGCTCACCCGCATGCCATCGGCAGACGACCCAAGATCCGATGCGCTGTCGATCAACGTGCCGTCCAGGTCGAACAGGACGGCGTGCACCCCTCGAAAAACAGTCATGGTTTGCGTGTGGCGAACAGGTAGTTGACGCTGGTGTCGGCGCTGAGCCAATAGCGTTGCGTCAAGGGGTTGTATTCCATGCCCCGGGTCTGATCGAGTTCCAGACCCACGGCCCGGCAATAGCTCGCCAGCTCGCTGGGGCGGATGAATTTCGCGTACTCGTGCGTTCCCTTGGGCAACAGCTGCAGCAGGTACTCCGCCCCGAGCACCGCGAACAGGAAGGCCTTGGCGTTGCGGTTGAGGGTCGAGAAAAACACCCAGCCTCCGGGTTTCACCAGGGTGGAGCAGGCGCGCACCACCGACGCGGGGTCGGGCACGTGCTCCAGCATCTCCATGCAGGTCACCACATCGAACTCGCCAGGTTGCTCCAGCGCCATGGCCTCCGCGCTGATCTCCTTGTAGCTGACGTTGGCGGTGCCCGCCTCCAGCGCGTGCAACTGCGCCACCCGCAGCGCCTTGACGGACAGGTCGATGCCCGTCACGTCGGCACCTTTGCGCGCCATGGAATCGGACAGGATGCCTCCGCCGCAGCCAATGTCCAGCACCCGTTTGCCCGCCAATCCCGCCAATCCATCGATCCACCCCAGGCGAAGCGGATTGATCTGATGCAGGGGACGGAACTCGCTGTCGGGATCCCACCAGCGATGGGCGAGATCGGAGAATTTGGCCAGCTCGGCCGGATCGGCATTGACGTTCGGATTCATGCGTTGATTATCGCCAGCACAATAAAAAAACCGCGCCGAAGCGCGGTTTTTGGACCGGAACTGAAGGGAATCAGTTCTTGCGGGTGCCGACCACTTCGACTTCCACGCGGCGGTTCTTGGCGCGGCCTTCGCGGGTGGCGTTGTCGGCCACCGGCTGGGTCAGGCCCTTGCCTTCGGTGTAGATGCGATTGCTTTCGATGCCCTTGCTCACCAGATAGGCCTTGACGGCTTCAGCGCGGCGGTTGGACAGCTTCTGGTTGTAGCCAGCAGCGCCGGTGGAGTCGGTGTGACCCACAGCGATCACGACTTCCAGAGCAATGCCGGACACCTTGCCAGCCAGATCGTCCAGCTTGGCCTTGCCTTCGGGCTTGAGCACAGCCTTGTCGAAGTCGAAGAAGGCGTCAGCAGCGTAGGTCACCTTGGACGCCACGGGAGCCGGTGCGGGTGCGGGAGCCGGTGCGGGTGCAGGGGCTGCGGCAGGAGCCGGAGCGGGAGCCGGTGCGGGAGCCGGAGCAGCGGCAGGAACGATCGCGCCGTCGCAACCTTGTGCGGCGGTGGCGGGCGTCCAGTTGGCATCGCGCCAGCAGAGTTCATTGGTGCCGTTTTTCCAAACCAGTTCGCTGGTGCCATTGCGCCAGTTGTCGATGGTTTGGGCGCCGGCGGCCGTTGCCATGGCGGCGGTTGCCAACAGCATTGCCACTTTGTTAAGTTTTTTCATGGTTTTCCTCTATATAAGCCGCAGACAGACTGCGTGACAAGAACGACGCTTCAAGTGACCACCACTAAAAACGCTGGAATTTATTGTGCCACAAGCACGGAATGCCCGGCCCGCCGGCCAATGCGGCGTTGTCGCCGGATACAGCAGGTCACGTCATTCGTTGTGGATGTACAACAAACGACCCAAGAAGTTGTAGGAGAACGCGCCGTCTAAAATCGCAGGTTGCCCTCCGGTCCATCTACGCACCTATTCCCTCGCTCATGACACAGTTCGCCAAAGAGACCCTGCCCATCAGTCTTGAAGAGGAAATGAGGCGCAGCTACCTCGATTACGCCATGAGCGTGATCGTGGGGCGCGCCCTGCCCGACGCGCGGGATGGTCTCAAGCCGGTGCACCGGCGCGTGCTTTTCGCGATGCACGAGCTCAACAACGACTGGAACCGCCCTTACAAGAAATCGGCCCGTATCGTGGGCGACGTGATCGGTAAGTACCACCCGCACGGCGACAGCGCGGTGTACGACACCATCGTGCGCATGGCGCAGGACTTCTCGCTGCGGCACATGCTCGTGGACGGCCAGGGCAACTTCGGCTCCGTCGACGGCGACAACGCCGCCGCCATGCGCTACACGGAAATCCGCCTGTCGAAAATCGCCCATGAAATGCTGGCGGACATCGACAAGGAGACCGTCAACTTCGGTCCCAACTACGACGGTTCGGAAAAAGAGCCGCTGGTGCTCCCGTCGCGCCTGCCCAACCTGCTCGTCAACGGCTCGGCCGGCATCGCGGTCGGCATGGCCACCAACATCCCGCCGCACAACCTCAACGAGGTGGTGGACGCCTGCCTGCACCTGCTCAAGAGCCCCGAGGCCTCCATCGACGAATTGATGGAGATCATTCCCGCGCCCGACTTCCCCACGGCGGGCATCATTTACGGCATCAACGGGGTCAAGGACGGCTATCGCACGGGCCGGGGCCGCGTGGTGATGCGCGCCAAGTGCCATTTCGAGGACATCGACCGTGGCCAGCGCCAGGCCATCATCGTGGACGAACTGCCCTACCAGGTCAACAAGAAGACGTTGCAGGAGCGCATTGCCGAACTGGTGCACGAAAAGAAGATCGAGGGGATCAGCCACATCCAGGACGAGTCGGACAAGTCGGGCATGCGCCTGGTGATCGAACTCAAGCGCGGCGAAGTGCCGGAAGTGGTGCTCAACAACCTGTACAAGCAGACGCAACTGCAGGACACCTTCGGCATCAACATGGTGGCCCTGGTCGATGGCCAGCCGCGCCTGTGCAACCTGAAGGACCTGGTCCAGGTCTTCCTGGAACACCGCCGCGAGGTCGTGACCCGCCGCACGGTGTTCAACCTGCGCAAGGCGCGCGAGCGCGGCCATGTGCTCGAAGGCCTCGCCGTGGCCCTGGCCAACATCGACGAGTTCATCCGCATCATCCGCGAGTCGCCCACGCCGCCCGTGGCCAAGGCCGAACTCATGGCGCGCCCCTGGGACAGCCAGCTGGTGCGCGAGATGCTCACCCGCACGCGCGCCGATGGCGGCGTGATCAACGCCGACGACTACCGGCCCGACGGCCTGGAACGCGAGTTCGGCATGGGTGGAGACGGCCTGTACCGGCTGTCCGAGACCCAGACCCAGGAAATCCTGCAGATGCGCCTGCAGCGCCTGACCGGCCTGGAGCAGGACAAGATCGTGGCCGAGTACAAGGAGGTCATGGGCGAGATCGACGACCTGCTGGACATCCTGGCCAAGCCCGAGCGGGTCTCGACCATCATCGGCGAAGAGCTGATCATCGTGAAGCAGGAGTTCGGCCAGACCAAGCTGGGCGCGCGCCGCAGCGAGATCGAGCACAACGCGCAAGACCTCGCCACCGAAGACCTGATCACGCCAACCGACATGGTGGTCACGCTCAGCCACAGCGGCTACATCAAGAGCCAGCCGCTGTCGGAATACCGCTCGCAAAAGCGCGGCGGCCGCGGCAAGCAGGCCACCGCCACCAAGGAAGACGACTGGATCGACCAGCTCTTCATCGCCAACACGCACGACTACATCCTGTGCTTCTCCAACCGTGGCCGGCTGTACTGGCTCAAGGTGTGGGAAGTGCCGGCCGGTTCGCGCGGTTCGCGCGGCCGCCCGATCGTCAACATGTTCCCGCTGCAGGAAGGCGAGAAGATCAACGTGGTGCTGCCGCTGACCGGCGAGATGCGCAGCTTCCCGTCCGACCGCTATGTGTTCATGGCCACCTCCATGGGCACGGTCAAGAAGACGGCGCTCGATGAGTTCAGCAACCCGCGCAAGGCCGGCATCATCGCCGTGGACCTCGACGAGGGCGACTTCCTCATCGGCGCGGCCCTGACCGACGGGCAGCACGACGTGATGCTGTTCAGCGACGGCGGCAAGGCCGTGCGTTTCGACGAGAACGACGTGCGCCCGATGGGCCGCAACGCGCGCGGCGTGCGCGGCATGCTGATCGAAGACACGCAGAGCGTGATCGCCATGCTGGTGGCCGAGGACGAAGAGCAGAGCGTGCTGACCGCCACCATCAACGGCTATGGCAAGCGCACGCCGATCGCCGAGTACACCCGCCATGGCCGTGGCACCAAAGGCATGATCGCGATTCAACAGAGCGAGCGCAACGGCAAGGTCGTGGCGGCCACGCTGGTGCACAACGACGACGAGATCATGCTCATCACCGACAAGGGCGTGCTGGTGCGCACCCGCGTGTCCGAGATCCGCGAAATGGGTCGCGCCACGCAAGGGGTGACGCTGATTGCGCTGGACGAAGGCTCCGAACTCTCGGGCCTGCAGCGCATCGTGGAGAACGACGCCAACGTGCCGGAGCTGGGCGACGACACGAACGGAGCGGGCGCAGCCGACGACGCGGGCACCGAGCCGTGATGGCGCGGCCCTACAACTTCTCCGCCGGCCCGGCGGCCATGCCCGCCGAGGTGCTGCAGCAGGCCGCGGCCGAAATGCTCGACTGGCACGGCAGCGGCATGAGCGTGATGGAAATGAGCCACCGCGGGCAGGAGTTCGGCGCCATCCTCAAGGCCGCCGAAGCCGACCTGCGCGAGCTGCTCGCCGTGCCGGAGCACTTCCGCATCCTCTTCATGCAGGGCGGTGGTCTGGCCGAAAACGCCATCGTGCCGCTGAACCTGTCGCGCGGGCAAACGGTGAACTTCGTGGTCACCGGCAGCTGGAGCCAGAAGTCGCTGAAGGAAGCGCGCCGCTACTGCGACGCGCGCGTGGCCGCCAGCAACGAAGCCGACCACCACACCACCCTGCCCGCGCCGGCGACCTGGCAACTCGACCGCAGCGCGCGCTACGTGCACCTGTGCAGCAACGAGACCATCAACGGCGTGGAAGTGCACGAGTTGCCCGACCTGAAGGCACTCGGATCCGATGTGCCGCTGGCCATCGATTTCTCTTCCCACGTGGCCTCGCGGCCGGTGGACTGGTCGCGCGTGGGCCTGGCCTTCGGCGGCGCCCAGAAGAACCTGGGGCCGGCCGGCCTCACGCTCGTGGTGGTCCGCGAAGACCTGCTGGGCCACGCCCTGAAAACCTGCCCCAGCGCGTTCGACTACAAGACCGTGGCCGACAACCACTCCATGTACAACACGCCGCCGACCTTCGCCATCTACATGGCCGGCCTCACCTTCCAATGGCTCAAGCGCCAGACCGAAGGCAACCTGAGCGGCGTGGCGGCCATGGAGGCGCGCAACATCGCCAAGGCCGAGTTGCTGTACGGCTTCATCGACCAGTCGACCTTCTACAGCAACAAGGTCGCCAAGGACTGCCGTTCCCGCATGAACGTGCCCTTCTTCCTGCGCGACGAGTCGCGCAACGAGGCCTTCCTCGCAGGCGCCAAGGCGGCCGGTCTGCTGCAGCTCAAGGGCCACAAATCCGTGGGCGGCATGCGCGCCAGCATCTACAACGCCATGCCGATCGAGGGCGTGCGCGCCCTGGTGGCCTACATGCGCCAATTCGAACAAACACAGGCCTGAACCGATGACCCTTCCCTCACAGTCCGAAGCCCTGGGCACCCTGCGCGTGCAGATCGACGCGCTGGACCAGCAGCTGCTGGCCCTGCTCAACCAACGCGCTCGCGTGGCCGAACAGGTCGGCGACATCAAGCGCGCGGAGGGCTCGCCCTTTTTCCGGCCGGACCGCGTCGCGCAAGTCATCGAGAAGATCCAGGGCGCCAACCAGGGGCCGTTGCTGAACCAGCACGTGGCCTCGATCTGGCGCGAGATCATGTCCGCCTGCCTGGCGCTGGAGGCGCCGCAGCGCGTGGCCGTGCTCGGTCCGCAAGGCACCTTCTGCGAACAGGCGGCGATCGAATTCTTCGGCGGCGCGGCCAACCTGATCTACTGCGCCAACTTCGACGAGGTGTTCCACGCCACCGCGGCCGGCACGGCGCAGTTCGGCGTCGTGGGCATGGAGAACTCCACCGAAGGGGTGGTGGCGCGTTCGCTGGATCTGTTCCTGCGCTCGCCCGTGCACGTGGTGGGCGAAGTCAGCCTGCTGATCCGCCACAACCTGCTGCGCCAGGTCAATCACCTGGATGGCATCGAAGTCGTCATGGCCCACCCGCAGGCCCTGGCCCAGTGCCAGAACTGGCTCACGCAACACCTGCCGAACGCCGAACGCCGCGCGGTCTCCAGCAACGCCGAAGGCGCGCGGCTGGCGGCCGAGAACCCGGCCTGGGCCGGCCTGGCCAGCGAACGCGCCGCCGCCCAGTTCGGGCTGCACATCGTGGCGCACGCCATTCAAGACGAGGCCTACAACCGCACGCGCTTTGCCGTGATCTCGCTGCCGCAGACCCTGGCCATGCCGCCCGCCTCGGGACGCGATTGCACCAGCCTGGTGGTGTCGGTACCCAACCGCCCCGGTGCCGTGCACGACCTGCTGGTGCCGCTGAAGAACAACGGCGTGTCCATGACGCGCTTCGAGTCGCGCCCGGCCAAGTCGGGCCAGTGGGAGTACTACTTCTACATCGACATCGCGGGCCACCCGTCGCAGCCGCACGTGGCCGCCGCGCTGGAGGAACTCAAAGGTCTCTGCGCCTTCTACAAGGTGCTGGGCGCATACCCGGTGAGCGAATGATGTTTGAACAACTGGGACTGATCGGCTGCGGCATGATGGGCGGCTCCTTCGCGCTGGCGCTCAAGCGCGCCGGGCTGGTCAAGCGCGTCGTGGGCTACAGCAAGTCGCCCTCCACCACCGAGCGCGCGCGCCAGCTGGGCGTGATCGACGTCGAGGCCCCGTCGGCGCTGCTGGCGGTCTCGGGCGCCGATCTCGTGCTGCTCGCGGTGCCGGTCTCGGCCACCGAAGCCACCTTCAAGGCCATCCGCCACCTGGTGCGCGGCAACGTGCTGATCATGGACGTGGGCTCGACCAAGCGCGAGGTGATCGACGCCGCACGCCGTGTGCTGAAGGACCAGGTCGGTGTCTTCGTTCCCGCGCACCCGATCGCTGGCAAGGAAGTCGCCGGCGTCGAGCACGCCGACGCGGACCTGTACCACGGCCGCCAGGTCATCCTCACCCCGATCGAACGCACGCTGACCGCCCAGCTCGAGAAGGCCAGCCAGCTCTGGACCGCGCTCGGTTGCCACGTCAAGCAGATGTCGCCGGAAGCGCACGATGCGGCCTATGCCGCCGTCAGCCACCTCCCGCACATGGTGGCGTTCGCCCTGATGAACGCCATCCAGGGCCAGTCCGATGGGCCGGATTTCCTCTCGCTGGCCGGCCCGGGCTTTCGCGACTTCAGCCGCATCGCGGCCAGCGACCCGGCGATGTGGCGCGACGTGCTCATGTCCAACCGCGAAGAGCTGCTGGCGCAGTCGCGCCATTTCCAGCGCGCGCTCCACGCCCTGGAGACCGCCATCAATGCCGGCAACCCCGACGCCCTCGAAGCCTTGATCGAACAGGCCAGCAGCGCGCGCGCGCGCTGGCGCATGACCGCCGTCAAGCCCCGCAGCTGAGCGGCGCCCCGGGCGACGCTTCCTCACCTTCGCGCATGTTTGCCATTTCCCACCTCGACATCCCGCCGCTGGCGAGCGCCGGCGGCACTGTGCGCCTGCCCGGCTCCAAGAGCATTTCCAACCGCGTGCTGCTGCTCGCCGCGCTCAGCGTGGGCCACACCGACATCGCCGACCTGCTCGACTCCGACGACACGCAGGTGATGCTCAAGGCCTTGGCCGAACTGGGCTGCCGCATCGAACCGCAACCCAACGGCGCCCTGCGCGTGCATGGCCTGGGCGGCGCCCTGCCGGTGCTTCAGGCCAAATTGTTCCTGGGCAACGCCGGCACCGCGATGCGGCCCCTCACCGCCTCGCTGGCCCTGCTGGCCACCCGCCATGGCGGCACCTTCGAACTCAGCGGCGTCCCGCGCATGCACGAGCGCCCCATCGGCGACCTGGTCGATGCGCTGCGCCAGCTCGGCTGCCCCGTGGCCTGCCTCGCCAACGAAGGCTATCCCCCATTGAAACTCGGCGATGGTCAGACCCACGCCCTGCGGCTGGACCAGCCCATCCGCGTGCGTGGCGACGTGTCCAGCCAATTCCTCACCGCCCTGCTGCTCGCCCTGCCCCTGGTGGCGCAGGAGCGCGACATCGTCATCGACGTGGTGGGAGAACTCATCTCGCGGCCCTACATCGAGATCACGCTCAACCTGCTGGAGCGCTTCGGCGTGGCCGTGCGGCGCGACGGCTGGCAGCGCTTCACCATCCCCGCCGGCAGCCGCTACCAGTCGCCCGGCCGCATCGCGGTTGAAGGCGATGCCTCGTCAGCCAGCTATTTCATCGCCCTGGGCGCCCTCGCGCCCGCCACGCCGGGCACCGACGGCATCACCATCGAAGGCGTCGGCCTGTCGTCCATCCAGGGCGACATCCGCTTCGTCGAAGCCGCCCGCCTCATGGGCGCCAAGGTCTCGGGCGAAGCCAACCGCCTGCACATCCAGCGCGGGGCCTGGCCGCTCAAGGCCGTCGACCTGGACTGCAACCACATCCCCGATGCCGCCATGACGCTGGCGGCCATGGCCCTGTACGCCGACGGCACCACCACGCTGCGCAACATCGCCAGCTGGCGCGTCAAGGAAACCGACCGCATCGCCGCCATGGCCAAGGAATGCCGCAAGCTCGGCGCGACGGTGGAGGAAGGCGAGGATTTCATCCGCATCACGCCGCCCGCCCGCCCGCAAGACTGGCGTGCGGCGTCGATCCACACCTACGACGACCACCGCGTCGCCATGTGTTTTTCGCTCGCCGCGTTCAACCCGGCGAAGCTGCCGGTGCGCATCGAAGACCCCAAGTGCGTCGCCAAGACCTTCCCGGACTACTTCGAGACCCTGTTCCAGGTCTGCACCACGCCCAGGGAGCACATCCCCGTGATCTGCGTGGATGGCCCCACCGCCTCCGGCAAAGGCACCCTCTCGGCCGAGGTGGCCGAACAGCTCGGGTACCACCTGCTGGATTCGGGGGTGTTGTACCGCCTGGTCGGGCTGGCGGCTGAAAGAGCCGGCCTGTCCACCGCCGAACCCGACCTGAAGGACCCCGGGCACGCGCGCCGCCTGGGCGAGCTCGCCGCCGGCCTGCAGGTGCGCTTCGAAGGCCTGCGCACCCTGTTCGAAGGCCAGGACGTGACCGACGACCTGCGCAGCGAAACCGCCGGCATGGCGGCTTCCCGGGTCTCGTCCGTGCCCGCCGTGCGGGAGGCCCTGCTGGGCCTGCAGCACGCCTTTCGCCAGCTGCCCGGCCTGGTGGCCGACGGCCGCGACATGGGCACGGTGATCTTCCCGGACGCCCCGCTGAAGGTGTTCCTCACCGCCAGCGCCGAGCAGCGCGCCGCACGGCGCCATAAGCAGTTGATTTCAAAGGGAATTGCTGCTAACATCGACAGTCTTTTGGCAGACCTGAAAGCGCGTGATCTGAGGGACACCTCCCGCACACACGCCCCTCTCAAGCCCGCCGAAGACGCCCTGGAACTGGACAACTCCGGCATGGACATCGAGCAATCGGTGCAGCAGGTGTTGAACTGGTGGCAAGGCAAAACGGCGTTCTCGGGCAACTGAGCGCGCTTCTTGATGGCCCTGACGGCACAGCCGGGCGTTCCCTGCCCGCAGGCCCGAAGGTTCTTTTCACTTAACCCCGCGGTGTCACGCACCGCAACGTCAACGCCGCCCACACGTCGCATCCGTTCCAGCCGCATTTCCCGTGGTTGTTGCACCGACGCTGAGTGGTTTAGGAAATTCAATGTCTGAATCTTTTGCCGCCCTGTTTGAAGAGTCCCTGAAACGCGCTGAAATGCGCTCGGGCGAAGTCATCACCGCCGAGGTCGTGCGCATCGAGCACAACCACGTGGTGGTCAACGCTGGCCTGAAGTCGGAAGCCTACGTGCCTCTGGCCGAATTCAAGAACGACCAGGGCGAACTCGAAGTGCAGGTCGGTGACTTCGTCTCCGTCGCCATCGACTCCGTGGAAAACGGCTTCGGCGACACCCTGCTCTCGCGCGACAAGGCCAAGCGCCTGGCTTCCTGGATGTCGCTGGAAAAAGCGCTCGAATCCGGCGAATTCGTCACCGGCACGACCTCCAGCAAGGTCAAGGGCGGCCTCAAGGTCATGGTCAACGGCATCAGCGCCTTCCTGCCGGGCTCGCTGGTCGACAGCCGTCCGACCAAGGACCTGACCCCGTACGAAAACAAGACCCTGGAATTCAAGGTCATCAAGCTCGACCGCAAGCGCAACAACGTGGTGCTGAGCCGCCGCGCCGTGGTGGAAGCCTCCATGGGCGAAGAGCGCGCCAAGCTGATGGACACCCTGAAGGAAGGCGCCATCGTGCACGGCGTGGTCAAGAACATCACCGAATACGGTGCGTTCGTGGACCTCGGCGGCATCGACGGCCTGCTGCACATCACCGACATGGCATGGCGCCGCGTGCGCCACCCGAGCGAAGTGGTCACGGCCGGTCAGGAAATCACCGCCAAGATCCTCAAGTTCGACACCGAGAAGCACCGCGTCTCGCTGGGCCTCAAGCAGATGGGCGACGACCCGTGGATGGGCGTTTCGCGCCGCTACCCGCAAGGCACCCGCATGTTCGGCAAGATCACCAACATCGCCGACTACGGCGCGTTCGTGGAACTCGAGCCTGGCATCGAAGGCCTGGTGCACGTCTCCGAAATGGACTGGACCAACAAGAACGTGGCCCCGTCCAAGCTGGTGTCGCTGGGCGACGAAGTCGAAGTCATGGTGCTCGACATCGACGAAGACAAGCGCCGCATCTCGCTGGGCATGAAGCAGTGCCGCGCCAACCCCTGGCACGAGTTCGCCGAGCAGACCAAGCGCGGTGACCGCGTCAAGGGCCCGATCAAGTCGATCACCGACTTCGGCGTGTTCGTCGGCCTGGCCGCCGGCATCGACGGCCTGGTGCACCTGTCCGACCTGTCCTGGAACGAGCCCGGCGAAGCCGCCGTGCGCAACTACAAGAAGGGCCAGGAAGTCGAAGCGATCGTGCTGGCCATCGACGTGGAGCGCGAGCGCATCTCCCTGGGCATCAAGCAGCTCGACGGCGACCCATTCACCACCTTCGTGTCGGTGAACGACAAGGGCTCCATCGTGACCGGCAAGGTCAAGACCGTGGATGCCAAGGGTGCCGAGATCGATCTGGGCGAAGACGTGCTGGGTTACCTGCGCGCCAGCGAAATCAGCCGTGACCGCGTGGAAGATGCGCGCAACGTGCTCAAGGAAGGCGACGAAGTCAACGCCGTGGTGGTGAACGTGGATCGCAAGACCCGCAACATCCAGCTGTCGATCAAGGCCAAGGACGCCGCCGACCAGCAGGAAGCCATGGCCAACCTGAGCCAGCAGTCTTCCCGCGAAAACGCCGGCACGACCAGCCTGGGCGCCCTGCTGCGCGCCAAGCTGGACAACAACCAGAACTGAAGCGAAACCGGTTCGGCGCCGGGTGAGCCACCCGCCCGCAAGGGCGGCCACTTGCCCGGCGCTGTCCCCTCAACGCCCCCACTCCATTCGACATGACCCGAAGCGACCTCGTTGAAGCTCTGGCCAGCCGTTTCGGCCAGCTCACCCACCGCGATGCCGAGTTCGCCGTCAAGGCGATCCTGGACGCCATGGGCGAAGCCTTGGTGAAGGGCCATCGCATCGAGATCCGGGGTTTTGGCAGCTTCTCCGTCAACCGGCGTTCACCTCGCATCGGGCGCAACCCGCGCTCCGGTGAGAGCGTGATGATTCCCGAGAAACGGGTGCCGCACTTCAAGCCGGGCAAGGCCCTGCGCGAAGAGGTGGACAAGAAGACCGCCGAGATTCTGGGCCGCGAAACCCAGAAGCGGGCCTGAGACAGGGCTGCTCGCTACAATCGCCCCACCACAAAGGGGACGACGTGAAATACCTGATGTGGCTGCTCAATGCAGCCATTTTTTTTGTGCTGTTCGCCTTCGCACTCAACAACCAGGACAGCGTGACGCTGCACCTGTTCTTCGGTGCGAGCTGGCAAGCCCCCCTGGTGCTGGTGATCCTGGTGGCGCTGGTGATCGGGGTGTTCCTCGGCGTGGCCGTGATGCTGCCGCTGTGGCTGCGCGCCCGGCGCACCCGCCGCCAGCACGCGTCGGCCTCGGCGCTGCACAGCACCGCCTTTGACGGCGACACCACCCTGCTCCCTCCCGACCCGATCGACCGCCGGCATGGACTTTGATTTCACCTGGCTGCTCTGGGGCCTGCCGCTGGCGTTCGCGCTGGGCTGGGCCGCGTCGCGCTTCGACCTGCGCCAGTGGCGCATGGAAGGCCGCCAGGCGCCCAAGGCCTACTTTCGCGGCCTCAACCACCTGCTCAACGAACAGCAGGACCAGGCCATCGACGCCTTCATCGAAGCGGTGCAGGGCGACCCCGACACCGCCGAACTGCACTTCGCCCTGGGCAACCTCTTCCGCCGCCGCGGCGACTACGACCGCGCCGTGCGCGTGCATGAGCACCTGCTCTCGCGCGCCGACATCGACCGCAAGGACCGCGACCGCGCCCAGCACGCGCTGGCGCTCGACTTCCTCAAGGCCGGCCTGCTGGACCGCGCCGAAGCGGCCCTGCACAAGCTCGAAGGCTCGGCCTTCGAAGGCGAGGCCTTGCTGGCGCTGCTGGGCATCTACGAACGCTCGCGCGACTGGCCCCAGGCCAAGCGGATCGCCCAGCGCCTCGAAGACGCCGAACAAGGCAGTTTCGCCACGCGGCTGGCGCACTACCTGTGCGAAGAGGCCGACCTCGCCCAGCGCGGGGGCGACGGCGCCAAGGCCCAGCAACTGCTGAACGAGGCCGTGCAACGCGCCCCACAGCTGGCGCGCGGCTGGATGGCGCTGTCGGCCCTGAAGGCGCACACCGGCGACGCCTCGGGCGCGTTCGACGCCCTGGTGCGCATGAACCAGCACGCACCACAAAGCCTGCCGCTGGCGGCCCGTGCCCTGGCCGATCTGGCCCGGCAGACCGGCCGCGAGGCCGAGGCCATGAAATTGCTGCAGGCCAGCCACGAGCGCGCACCGGCGATCGACGTCACGGAAGCCCTGGCCAGCCTGAGCAGCGGCACCGAGGCGGTGCGCGGCCACTACCTCAGCCACCTGGAGCGCGAACCCTCGCTGGTCATCACCACCCAGTGGATGGCGGGCGAGACGCTCTCCAGCCCCACCGCGAAGGCCAGCGTGCAGAAGACGCTCGAACACGCCAGCGCGCCGCTGCGCCGCTACCGCTGCGCGGCCTGCGGCTTCGAGGCGCGCCAGCATTTCTGGCAGTGCCCGGGCTGCCAGGCCTGGGACAGCTACCCGGCCCGCCGAGTCGAAGAGTTGTAGACGGCTCCCCTCCCCGCGCCGCGCCTGCGGCGCGTCACCCCCCAGGGGGCGACACCTGGGGCCGGCGAAGCCGGACCCGCGGTGTCCCTGGATCGCGGGCTGGCGCTCGTTACGCCTTCCCGTATCCCCCGCCACCCGGTGTGTGGATCTCGAAGACATCGCCTGCCTGCATCTCGGCCTGCCCGATGTGGGCCAGGTCCTCGGTGCGGCCATCGGCCCGCACCACGCGGTTGATGCCCAACTGCCCCGGCTGGCCGCCCGCCATGCCGAAGGCCGGGTGCACACGGCCGTTGGACAGAATGCTCGCGGTCATGTCTTCCAGGAACCGCACGCGGCGCACCCCACCGTCGCCGCCGTGCCAGCGCCCGGCCCCGCCTGAGCCAGCCCGGATCTCGTAACTCTCCAGCCGCACCGGAAAACGGAACTCCAGCACCTCGGGGTCGGTCAGGCGCGAGTTGGTCATGTGGGTCTGCACCACGCTCGTGCCATCGAAGCCATCGCCCGCGCCGCTGCCACCCGAGATCGTCTCGTAGTACTGGTGCGCCGCGTTGCCGAAGGTGAAGTTGTTCATCGTGCACTGGCTGGCCGCCATCACGCCCAGCGCGCCGTACAGCGCGTTGGTGATGCAGCTGGAGGTCTCCACGTTGCCCGCCACCACCGAGGCCGGCGGGTTGGGGTTGAGCATGGAACCGGGCGGGATGACGACCTTGAGCGGCTTGAGGCAGCCCGCGTTGAGTGGGATGTCGTCGTCCACCAGCGAGCGGAACACGTACAGCACCGCCGCCATGCACACCGCCGTGGGCGCGTTGAAGTTGTTGAGCTGCTGCGGCGAGGTGCCGGTGAAGTCGATCTCGGCGCTGCGCTCGGCCGCGTTCACCCGCACGCTCACCTGGATCTGCGCGCCGTTGTCCAGCGGCAGGGTGTACTGGCCGTCCTTCAGGCGCGTGATCACACGGCGCACCGACTCCTCCGCGTTGTCTTGCACATGGCGCATGTAGGCCTGCACCACGTCCAGGCCGAACTGCTCGACCATCTTGCGCAGCTCCTGCACGCCTTTTTCGTTGGCGGCGATCTGCGCCTTGAGGTCGGCCATGTTCTGCTGCGGGTTGCGCGAAGGGTATTCACCACTCTGCAGCAGGGCCACCATCTCGGCCTCGCGCAGCATCCCCCGGTCCACCAGCTTCACGTTGTTGATCTGCACGCCCTCTTCCTCGATGCGCGTGGAGAACGGCGGCATGGAGCCCGGCGTGGTGCCACCGATGTCGGCGTGGTGGCCGCGCGACCCCACGTAGAACGTGGGCTGGCTGCCGAGGTAGACCGGTGTGATCACCGTCACGTCGGGCAGGTGCGTGCCACCGTGGTAAGGGTCGTTGAGCACGTACACGTCGCCCGGCTGCATCTTGCCGGTGTTCTCGCGGATCACCGTCTTGATGCTCTCGCCCATGGAACCCAGGTGCACCGGCATGTGCGGCGCGTTGGCGATGAGGTTGCCCTGCGCGTCGAACAGCGCGCACGAGAAATCCAGCCGCTCCTTGATGTTCACCGAGTACGCGGTGTTCTGCAGCTGCAGCCCCATCTGCTCGGCGATGTTCATGAACAGGTTGTTGAACACCTCCAGCAGCACCGGGTCCACCGTGGTGCCCACGGCGTAGCTCACCGTGCGTGGCACGCGGCGGTCCAGCACCAGGTGGTCCAGCGCCGTGAGCACCGCCTCCCAGCCCGGTTCGACCACCGTGGTCGCGTTCTTCTCCGCGATGATCGCAGGCCCGGGAATCACGTCGCCCGGGCGCAGGTCCTCCCGCACCACCAGCGCGGTGTCCAGCCACTGGCCCCCCGAGTACATGCGCACCGTCTCGCGCCGCGGCACTTCGCGCGGTTCGTGCGTTTCCACGCGCGGCTCGTGCGGCGCGTCGCCCGCGACCACGGCCTCCACCGACACCGCCTCCACCACGAGGCGCTTGCCCTGCATGAGAAAGGCAAAACGCTGCCGGTAGGCGGCTTCGAAACCCGCCTCGATCTCGGCCATGTCGCCGTAGGGCACGACCAGGGCCGAGTCGCTGCCCTCGTAGCGCACATGCACGCGGCGGTGCACGGTGGATTCGCCCGCGTTCACCTGCTGGCGCTGCAGCTCGGCGCGAGCGGCCGCTGCCAGGGTCTCGAGCGCGTCCGCGATCGTGGGCAGCGACGCCGCCACCAGCGGCAGTTCCACCGCCTGCTCGCGGATCACGTTCTGGTCGGCCAGCCCCATGCCGTACGCGCTGAGCACACCCGCCAGCGGGTGCACGAAGACGCGCGTCATGCCCAGCGCATCCGCCACCAGGCAAGCGTGCTGCCCGCCCGCGCCGCCGAAGCACTGCAGGGTGTAGCGCGTCACGTCGTAGCCGCGCGCCACCGAAATCTTCTTGATCGCGTTGGCCATCTGCTGCACCGCGATGTGGATGAAGCCCTCGGCCACCTCCTCGGCGAGCCGCCCGGTCTGCGCCGCCAGCTCGGCGAACTTCGACTGCACCGCGTCCAGGCTCAAGGCCTCGTCGGCGCGGGGGCCGAACACCTTGGGAAAGTGCGCCGGCTGGATCTTGCCTGTCATCACGTTGGCGTCCGTCACCGCCAGCGGGCCGCCGCGCCGGTAGCTCGCCGGGCCGGGGTTGGCGCCCGCGCTCTGCGGGCCGACGCGAAAGCGCGAACCGTCGAACGCCAGGATGGAGCCACCCCCCGCCGCCACCGTGTGGATGCTCATCATGGGCGCGCGCATGCGCACGCCCGCCACCTGGGTCTCGAACTCGCGCTCGAACTCGCCCGCGTAGTGCGACACGTCGGTGGACGTGCCGCCCATGTCGAAGCCGATCACCTTGCCGTGGCCCGCCAGGCCCGCCGTGCGCGCCATGCCCACGATGCCGCCGGCCGGGCCGGAAAGGATGGCGTCCTTGCCCTGGAAGGCGTGGGCATCCGTGAGGCCACCCGAGGACTGCATGAAGAACAGCTTCACGCCCGGCATCTCGGCGGCCACCTGCTCCACGTAGCGGCGCAGGATGGGCGAGAGGTAGGCATCGACCACCGTGGTGTCGCCCCGGCTCACGAACTTCATCATGGGGCTGGTGCCGTGCGAGCTGCTCACCTGCGTGAAGCCCGCCTCGCGCGCCAGCCGCTCGGCCGCCGCCTCGTGCGCGGTGAAGCGGTAGCCGTGCATGAACACGATAGCCACGCTGCGCAAGCCGCGCGCGAAGGCCGCCTGCAGGTCGGCGCGCAACGCCGCTTCGTCCAGCGGCTGCAGCACCTCGCCGTGCGCGGCCATGCGCTCCTGCGCCTCGATCACCTCGGTGTACAGCAGCTCGGGCAGCACGATGCGGCGGTCGAACAGGCGCGGCCGGTTCTGGTACGCGATGCGCAGCGCATCGCGGAAACCGCGTGTGGTCACCAGCAGCGTGGGCTCGCCCTTGCGTTCCAGCAGCGCGTTCGTCGCCACCGTGGTGCCCATCTTCACGCACTCGACCTGCTCGGGCGTCACCGGCTCGCCGGCTTTCAGCCCCAGCAGGTGGCGGATGCCGGCCACCGCCGCGTCGCGGTACTGCTCGGGGTTTTCCGAGAGCAGCTTGTGCGTGACCAGGGTGCCGTCGGGCCGCTTGGCCACGATGTCGGTGAAGGTGCCGCCCCGGTCGATCCAGAACTGCCAGCGAAGTGCGTGCGTCGGTGTCATAGGGAATGTCAGAGCGAAGCGGCCGAACGTGCGGCCTGGTCATAGATGCCGGAGAGCACGCGCAGCAGGCGCGCGAGCTGGCCGATGTCGTGGTTGAGCGCGTCATCCGCCTTGAGCGCATCGATCAGGCAGGTTTCGCGGATCTCGCGGTAGCGCGTCACGTAGCCCTTGCCCGCCTCGGTGGGCGCGTAGGTCACGTCCTTGCCGTTCTTGCTCGACTCCACCATGCCCAGGCTCTGCAGCTTCTTG
Source organism: Hydrogenophaga sp. GW823-FHT04C09 (assembly GCF_058796355.1). Classification (NCBI taxonomy): domain Bacteria; kingdom Pseudomonadati; phylum Pseudomonadota; class Betaproteobacteria; order Burkholderiales; family Comamonadaceae; genus Hydrogenophaga; species Hydrogenophaga sp. GW823-FHT04C09. The sequence continues at coordinate 808,138 of NZ_JBXAIO010000001.1, forward strand.
AGCGAGTAGTTGACGAGGTGCGTGTCTTCCACGTTCATGATGAAGGCGATGTCGGCCAGGCGCTTGTCGCGCGCGCGGTGCGAAACGTGGTGCAGCACCAGCACGTCCAGCGCGGTGAGGTCCTTCAGGCCGGCGGCGCTCATGCAGTGCACCACCCAGCGGTGGAAGGCATTGCCGGCCACGATCAGGCCGAACTCGAACTCGCTCATCTCCGCGCTGCGCGGCGACACCAGGTGCGCGGAAGACACGATGGGCGAAGCCGGCGGCGTTGGCTTGGCACTTGCTTTGGAACGGGCCATGGCGGAAAGTCTGCGTCGTTTCGGTGCGGCGGAGTTTAGGCTTTATGTTGACGATTTGCCAACGATTTATTGACATTCAGGGAAAGTACCGATCACACTTCATCCACTCGCCGATAGAGTCCTCCGAGCCGCAACCGCTGCTCGATCCGTGTCCCACCCCCACCTGGAGCCCTAAGATGAAACGTCGCCTGTTCAGCCTTTCCGTGGCCGCTGCCACCGTGGCCATGAGCCTCCCCGCCCTGGCCCAGACCAAATGGGACCTGCCGGCGGCCTACCCCGCCACCAACTTCCACACCGTCAACCTCACGGCCTTCGCGAACGACGTGGACAAGGCCACCGGCGGCAAACTCAAGATCACGGTGCACGCGGGCGCCTCGCTGTTCAAGGCGCCCGAGATCAAGCGCGCGGTGCAGGGCGGCCAGGCACAGATCGGCGAGATCCTGATGGCCAACTTCCAGAACGAATGGCAGCTGTTCGGCGCCGATGGCCTGCCCTTCCTGGCCGACAGCTACGACGCCTCCATGAAGCTCTACAAGGCGCAGAAGCCGCTGCTGGAGAAGAAATTCGCCGAGCAAGGCATGGTGCTGCTCTACGCCGTGGCCTGGCCGCCGCAGGGCCTCTACAGCAAGGCGCCGATCAACAGCGCCGCCGACCTCAAGGGCAGCAAGTGGCGCGCGTACAGCCCGGCCACCGCGCGCATCGCCGAGCTGGTGGGCGCACAGCCCGTCACCGTGCAGGCCGCCGAACTCTCTCAGGCCCTGGCCACCGGCGTGGTCGAGACCAACATGACCTCCGGCGCCACCGGCGTGGACAGCAAGCTCTACGAGCACCTGAAGTTCTACTACGACGTGCAGGCCTGGCTGCCCAAGAACGCCGTGTTCGCCAACAAGAAGGCCTTCGACGCGCTCGACAAGCCCTCGCAGGACGCACTGCTCAAGGCCGCCGCCGACGCCGAAACGCGCGGCTGGGCCGAATCGCAGAAAGTCAACACCGACACCCTCGCCACGCTCAAGGCGCGCGGCATGACCGTGGCGCCGCCGTCGGCACAGCTCAAAGCCGACCTGCAGAAGGTGGGCGAGACCATGCTCAAGGAATGGCAGGAAAAGGCCGGCCCTGAAGGCAAGACCCTGATCGACACCTACAAGCGCTGATCCCACCATGACCCTGGATGCACCGGCCGCCGCGCGCGGCCCCGTGAGGCGCGCGCTGGACGGCCTGTACGCACTGGGGGGCGGCCTGGCCGCCCTTTGCGTGCTGGGCATCCTCGTGCTGATGGTCTGGGCGTCCCTCGGGCGCCTGCTCGAGTGGCGCGTGTCCTGGGTCAACGACGTGGTCTCCTGGCTCTGCGCCGCCGCCGCGTTCCTGGGCATGGCCTACAGCTTTCGCAACGGCGACTTCGTGCGCGTCACGCTGCTGCTGGAAATAGCCAGCCCGCGCGTGCGCCCCTGGCTGGAGGTGTTCGCCCTCGCGGTGGCCACGGCCATGGTGAGCTACCTCGGGTATTGGGCCGCGCTGTTCACCTACGAAAGCTATGTCTTCAACGACATCGCGAACAACATGGTCGCCATCCCGATCTGGATCCCGCAGATGAGCGTGGTGGTGGGCACGGCCATCCTGATCATCGCCGCACTGGACGAATGCGTCACCGTGCTGCGCGGTGGCCGCCCGAGTTATGTGGTGCGTGTCGAAGAGCGGCACGCGCGCGGCGATTTTTCCGAGGAGCTGTGAATGGGCCTGCTTGAAATCGGGGCCCTGCTGCTCTTCATCCTGCTGCTGATGCTCAGCGGCGGCGTCTGGATCGCCATGACGCTCGCCATCGTGGGCTGGGTCGGCCAGGCCTTCTTCACCACCACCCTGCCCGGCAAGAACCTCTTCACCGCGTTCTGGGAAACCACCGCCAGCTGGGAGCTCGCGGCCCTGCCGCTGTTCATCTGGATGGGCGAGATCCTCTACCGCACCCGCCTGTCCGAGCAGATGTTCGACGGCCTCTCACCCTGGCTCTCGCGCGTGCCCGGCCGGCTGATGCACACCACCGTGTTGGGCTGCGGCATCTTCGGCTCGGTCTCCGGGTCGTCCGCCGCCACCTGCGCCACCATCGCCAAGGTGGCCCTGCCCGAACTCGACAAGCGCGGCTACGACCGCAACCTCGCGCTCGGCTCGCTGGCCGCCGCCGGCGGGCTGGGCATCCTGATCCCGCCGTCCATCACCATGGTGGTCTACGCCGTGGCGGCCGACGCCAGCGTGATCCGCCTCTTCCTCGCCGGTTTCCTGCCGGGCTTTCTGCTGATGGCCCTGTTCTCCGGTTACATCATCTGGTGGAGCCTGCGCAACCCCGACAAGGTGCCGCCGGCCGAAGCCCCCACCACCTTCGCCGAGAAGCTGCGGCGCTCGGGCAGCCTCATCCCCTGCGGCCTGCTCATCGTCTTCATCGTCTGGGTGCTGGTCTCGGGCATCGCCACCGCCACCGAATGCGCGGCCTACGGCGTGGTGGGCTCGCTCGCCATCGCCGCTGCCAGCCGGGCGCTGACCTGGCGCAACTTCTGGCAGGGCCTCACCGGCGCCACGCGGGTGAGCTGCATGATCATGTTCATCCTCGCGGGCGCGGCCTTCCTCACCAAGACCATGGCCTTCACCGGCATCCCGCGCGAACTCGCCGAGCTGGTCGAACGGCTGCAACTCTCGCCCTACGGCCTCATCTTCGTGCTGGTGATCGTCTACCTCGTGCTCGGCGCGGCGCTCGACGGCATCAGCATGATCGTGCTCACCGCCGCCGTGGTGCTGCCCATGGTTCAGCAGGCCGGCTTCGACCTCGTGTGGTTCGGCATCTTCATCATCATGCTGATCGAGATCGCCGAGATCACACCGCCGGTGGGCTTCAACCTCTTCGTGCTGCAGAACATGACCGGCATCGACAGCAACCGCATCGCCCGGGTCACCCTGCCCTTCTTCGCCTGCATGATCCTGGCCATCGCGCTCATCACGGTCTTCCCCTCCATCGTCACCGTGCTGCCCGACCTGTTCATGGGCAAAGAGTTGTAACAGAGGCCGAAACCCGCATCCTCTACACTGACGCATCCCCGCCGCCACCGTGCGGCGGTTTGCTTTTTTCCCGAGGATGTTCCCGTGTTCAAGAATGTGACGATCTACCGCATCGCGCCCGGCTGGGAAGCGACGCTGGAAGACATGGAAGCCGCGCTGGACGCGGCCCGTTTCGTGCCTTGCGGCGCCACGCAGGACAAGGCCGTCGGCTGGATCGAGCCGCGCGGCGAGGCCCATGGCCCGCTGGTGGAATCGGTGGCCGGCCAGCGCATCCTGAAACTGCAGATCGAAACCAAGGGCGTGCCCGGCTCGGTCGTCAAGAAAAAGGCCCAGGAAGAAGCCGACCACATCGAGGCCACCACCGGCCGCAAACCCGGCAAGAAGGAAACCAAGGCCCTGCGCGAAGACGCGCTGCTGGCCCTGCTGCCCCAGGCCTTCGCGCGCCAGATGACGGTGTGGGTCTGGATCGACCTGAAGAACGGCTGGCTTGTCACCGACGCCAGCAGCCAGGGCAAGCTCGACGAGGTCGTCACCGCCCTCGTGCGCGCCTTCGACGGCCTGGCCGTCACCCTGCTGCAGACCGCCGTGACGCCGCAGACCGCCATGACGCAGTGGCTCTCGGCCACCACGCCCGACGAATGGCCCGGCGGCTTCGCGGTGGAGCGCGAGTGCGAGCTCAAGTCCGGCGACGAAGAAAAGTCGGCCGTGAAATTCACGCGCCACAACCTCGCCACCGACGAGGTGCGCAAGCACATCACCGAAGGCAAGCTGCCCACCCGCCTGGCCATGAGCTGGGAAGGCCGCATCGGCTTCACGCTCACCGAATCGCTGCAGGTCAAGAAGATCAACTTCCTGGAAGGCGTGTTCGACGGTCGGCCCGATGAAGGCGAAAACGGCTTCGACGCCGACGTGGCCCTGTCGACCGGCGAACTGCAGAAACTCATCCCCGAGCTGATCGAGGCCCTGGGCGGCGAGATGGCCTTCGGTGCCGCCGCCGACAGCGAGCCTTCGGCGTCGGCACCCACCGCACGCGAAGCCGTCACCGCCGACGCGGACGACGACGGCCCGCCGTTCTGATCCTCCATCGCTGAAGCGCGGCCCCCATGCACAGCGTCATCGCCATCTCCCTGGGTGCCGTGCTCGGCGCGCTGGCCCGATGGCGCCTGAGCCTGTGGCTCAACCAGGGCGCGGCCATCCTGCCCTGGGGCACGCTGGCGGCCAACTGGATCGGCGCCTACATCGTGGGCGTGGCCGTGGTGTTCTTCCAGAGCCAGACGCAGATCGACCCAGTCTGGCGGCTCGCGGTCATCACCGGTTTTCTCGGGGCGCTGACCACCTTCTCCACCTTCTCCGCCGAAGTCATCGCCATGCTGCAGCACGGCCGCTTCGCGCTCGCCGTCGGCACGGCCGGCCTGCACCTGATGGGCTCGCTGCTGCTGACCTGGGTGGGCATGCGCACGGCCGCGATCTGGTTCACCCCAGCCTAGGCGCGAACTCGCTGCGGTACAGCCCCGGCGTCATCGCCGTGTGCCGCTTGAACTGCCGGGTGAAATGCGCCTGGTCGGCGAAGCCGCACACATAACCCACCTGGGCCGTGGGCATGCTGTCCGCCGCCAGCAGCCGGGCCGCCCCGGCGAGCCGGGCCTTGGCCAGCAACTGCGTGAAACTCACCCCCTGGTCCGCCAGGCGCCGCTGCAGCGTGCGCGGCGACGAGGCCGCTTCCCGCGCCAGCGCGTCCACCGTCCAGCCCCGCCCCGGGTCGGCGGCGAGCCGGGCCTGGAGGTGGGCGACCCAGCCCTCGGGGGTCGCGGGTCCGGGTTCGGTCAGCGGGCTCTCGGGCCGGGCTTGCCAGCGCAACTCCCAGCTCGACACATCGTCCGGCCAAACGGGCGAGCGCCACGCGCGCTGGCTGCGGCTCCACACCGGTTGCCCGATGGGCCGGGCCTGCACACCCGGCGTGCGCAGGTACTCGCACAGCGCCACCAGAAAGCCGAACACCAGCAGGTCTTCGGCCGGCGTGGGCGGGCGCAGCGGGTCCAGCGACACGTGCCGCAGGCGCAGCAGGCCGGGCTCGGGCTGGCTCACGCGCACGCGGTGGCGCGAATGCACGAAGCGCTCCAGGCGCTGCCAGCGCTGCAGCAGGTCGGGCGGATCGCGCGCGAGCGACAGCGCCAGCAGCAGCGGCTCGTCGTCCATGCCGTGCACCGCCTCGCCCAGCCGCACGATCACGTCCGGCCCTTGGGCCTGCCACAGCCGGTCGAGCCAGGCGCGCTTGTCCGCCAGCGGCACGTGCGCGCTGCGCACGGCCGGCGGGCCGTCGGCCGCCAGGCCTTGCCGCTGCAGGCCGGCGCGCACCAGGCGCAGCATGGCTTCGGACGCAAAGTCGTTCATGTGGTCGTCGTCTGGGCCAACAGGCCGGTGTCGATCGGGAACCGCTGGATGCGCACGCCGGTGGCCTCGCGCACCGCGTTGGCGATCGCCGCCGCCGTGGCCACGATGGCGGTCTCGCCCGCCCCGCCGGGCGCGCCCCCCGCCTCCACCAGCACCACCTCCAGCGGCGGAATCTGGTCCAGCGATGGTATCGGTGCTTCGGCAAAACTGCCGGGGCCGATGCGCGAGTCGACCGCCGCCAGCCGGTCGCTCAGCGCCATGCCCAGGCCCCACACCAGGTTGCCCTCGCACTGCGCGCGCACCTGGTCGGGGTTGATCACCGTGCCGCAGTCGTGCGCGCAGACCAGCCTCGCCACGCGCAGCTGGCCGCGCGCGTCCACCACCACCTCGGCGACCACGGCCACGTAACTCAGCTGCTTGTAGATGCCGCAGGCCACGCCGCGCCCGCGCCGCAGGCCCGGCGCGTCGGGCGGCAACGCACCGGCCCGTGCATCCGCCGCGCGCAGCACACGCGCCAGCCGGGGGTCTTCGGCGTGCCGCAGGCGAAACGCCAACGGCTCCACGCCCGCGCGCCGCGCGCATTCGTCGATGGCCGATTCCATGGCCAGCCCATTGGGCCCCGCGCCCAGGCCGCGCCAGGGCCCGGTGAACACCGGCAGGCGGTTCAGCGCGAACTCGGCGCGCTTGCGCGCGCAGCGGTAGGGCAGCTGCGCGCCCCGCGCCACACCCGCGTCGGTCACGAAGTCGGTCAGGCGCTGCATCCAGGCCGGCAGGCCCGCGTTGGTGAACAGGATGTGGCTGCTGCCGAACACATGCCACCACTGGTCCAGCTGGCCGTCGCGCAGGCGCACGCGGATGCGGTGGCTCGAGGGCGGGCGGTGGAAGCCCTGGCGGAACTCCTGCGCGCGCGTCCACTGCAGCTTCACCGGCTGCCGCACCGCCTGCGCGAGCACCGCGGCCTCCAGCTCCACCGTGCAGATCGTCTTGCCACCGAAGGCCCCACCCACCCGACTGCCATGCACGCGCACGCGGTCTTCGTCCAGCCCCAGGCTTTTGCAGACCACGTCGCGCTGGTAGTACACGTCCTGCGAGCCCACCCAGAGATCCAGCCCGCCCTCGGCATCGAAGGCGGCCACCGCCGCGCGCGGCTGGATCGGCGCGTGCGCCGCCAGCGGGATGTCGATGCGCAGGTCCACATCCCACTCGCCCTGCGCGTCGATGGCGTCCTCGTGCACCCGGTACTTGAATCCCCCGTCGGCGAGGTGGCGGTCCACGTCCACCAGGTGGTCGATCTCGGCCTGCCCGAAGCTGCCCTGCGAAAGCCAGCGCGCCTCCAGCGCCGCCTCGATGCGGTCCAGCGCCCCCGGCGTGCGCGCGACGATGCCGACGCCCTCGCTCGACGCCTGCCGCAGGCGCTCGTCGCGCACCAGGGCCACGAAGCCCTTCACCGCGCGCGCGGCGGCCTCGTTCATCGCGCCCAGTGTGGAGACGCGCTCGGCCGACACCGGCGCGCGCAGCACGCGGCCGAACAGCAGGCCCGGCAGGCGCACGTCCGCCACGTAGACCGCGGCGCCGGTCACGATGGCCGGGCCCTGTTCGATCGGCGCGGCGCGGCCCACGTGGCGGCCCCCGGGCTGGAACGCGCGCAGCTGGTCCATGGGCCGGGGCTCGGCCATGCGCTCGCCCTGGGTGTGGCCCGCCGCCAGCGCCTCGCGCAGCGTGGCACAGGCCTGGGCCAGCGGCAGGGCGAAGTCCTTCACCGATTCGCTGCCCACCGTGGCGCGCACGCGCGCCATCTCGCCGGTGTGCGGCAGGCGCAGCGTGAGCTGGTCCCAGCCGATGCCCAGCTCCTCGCACGCCACCTGCTTGAGCGCGGTGCCGATGTTCTGGCCCATCTCCACGCGCGGCAGCAGCAGCTCGTAGCGGCCCTCGCGGTGGCGCACCCAGCCCAGCGCGTCTTCGTAGCCCGCCACGGGCCGCTTGGGAATCACCGGCAAGGCGCAGCCGGCGAGAAAGGCCACGCTCAGCGCGCCGCCGGCCTGGAGCAAGGCGCGCCGCTTCACGGGCGGCCCCGCTGCAGCACCACCGCGCGCTGCACACCGGCGCGGATGCGCTGCTGCGTGCCGCAGCGGCACAGGTTGCCCACCAGCGCTTCGTCCACGCGCGCCGGGCTCGGGGCCGGATCCTGCCGCAGCAGGGCCACGGTGGCCATGATCTGGCCCGCCTGGCAATAACCGCACTGCGGCACGCGCTCGTCCAGCCAGGCCTGCTGCACCGGGTGCAGACCACCGTCCCGGCCCGCCAGCCCCTCGATGGTTTCCACGGCCTGGTTCTGCACCGCGCTCACCGGCAGCAGGCAGCTGCGCTGCGCCTGGCCATCGAGCAGCACCGTGCAGGCGCCGCACTGGCCCATGCCGCAGCCGAACTTGGTGCCCACCAGGCCCAGGTGTTCGCGCAGCACGGCGAGCAGGGTCTCGTCCTGCCAGTCGGGGTGGATGTGAAACCGCTGTCGGTTCACGAGGATGTTCATGGCGCTGCTCCGTTGAGGGGTGATGGCACGCCACTGTCTCAGCCGGCGCGCCGCGCGTCTTGAAGATTCGCGCCACGCCGTGCTGGGGCAGAATGCCGCCATGGGCCGCGCACAGCCGGCCCGATTCCCGCCACGGGCCCCACCCAGCCCGATGGCGCATGACTCCTGTTGAACCCGGCACGAGCAGATCACGGTCGCGCAACCGCACGGCCCCCGGCGATGTGTCCCCTCAGCCCAGGCGTTCAACCCCCATGCAGACCACGGCCTCCCCGCGCCTCTCCGTCCTCATCGCCTTGTCGGCGCTGGCGATCCTGCCGCTCAACATGTTCGTGCCCTCGCTGCCGAACATCGCGCGCGACCTCGACGCCGACTTCGCGCTCGTCAACCTCGCCGTCGCCGGCTATGCGATCGCCACCGCCGTCGCGCACCTGATCGCGGGCGCGATGTCCGACCGCTTCGGCCGCAAGCCCGTGGCGCTGGCCGCGCTGGCGATCTACACCCTCGCCTCCATCGGCTGCAGCCTGGCCACCGACATCACCACCTTCCTGGTGTGCCGCATGTTCCAGGCCACCGTCATCGCCGGCTACGCCGTGTCCCTCGCGGCCATTCGCGACACCTCGGACGAAGGCGGCGCCGCCAGCCGCATCGGCTACGTCTCCTCGGCCTGGGCCGTGGCGCCCATGATCGGACCCACCGTGGGCGGCCTGCTCGACAGCGCCTTCGGCTGGCGCGCCAACTTCGTCGCCTTCGCCGTGCTCGGGCTCGCGGGCCTGTGGCTGGTGGCCTTCCACCTGAAGGAGACCAACCACCACCGCACCGCCTCCTTCGCCCTGCAGCTCAAGGGTTATGGCGAGCTGGGCCGGTCGCCACCGTTCTGGGCCTATGCCCTGTGCATGGCCTTCGGCATCGGCACGCTGTACGCCTTCCTCGGTGGCGCGCCCCTGGTGGCGGCGCAGCTCGGCGGCTTGTCGAGCACGGCGCTGGGCGCCTACATGGGCCTGGTGCCGGCGGGCTTCATGCTGGGCAGCTACATCGTGGGGCACACCAGTTCCAGGCACGCACCGACCCGGTTGATCCTGGTCGGCCGCCTGCTCACGGCCGTGGGCCTGCTGGTGGGCCTGGTGCTGCTGGCCTCGGGCCTCACGCACCCGCTCGCCTTCTTCGGCCCTTGTGTGTTCGTGGGCCTGGGCAACGGCCTGACCATGCCGGCGGCCAATGCGCGCATCCTGTCCCTGCGCCCGCACCTGGCGGGCACGGCGTCGGGCCTGGCCGCCGCGGTGACGGTGATCGGTGCCGGCATCGTCGCGTTTCTCGCGGGCCTGGTGGTCAACGCGTCCAACGCCCACCTCGCCGTGCTCGGTGTGATGTGGGCCAGTTCGCTGCTCTCGCTGCTCGTGGCCCTGTTCATCGTGCACACCGAACGCCAGCGCCCGGCCTAGGCCGTGTGCCGCTCGATGAACGCCCGGGCCTCGGAGGGCCGGGTGATCTCCGTCCACTGGAGGTGGGCGTAGCGCGGATCCTCACGAAGGCCGGCGTACTTGCGCCGGTTCGTCTCGAAGGTGCGGTACGACCACAGCAGGACGGAATCGCGCGAGAAGAACGACATGCGCAGCGACTCGCGGTTGCCCTGGAACAGTTCTTCGCGCGTCATGATGCGGCCGAGCGTTCGCCAGAGCAGGCGCGAGAACACCGTCCAGCGGCTGTAGTTCAGCCAGACGACCTGGGTGGCGCGGGGCCAGAGCACATCGCGCACGGCGCTGTAGTTGCCATCGGCCACCCAGCGCTCTCCTTCGGTGGCCGCCAGCACGGCACGCTCGAACTGTTCGTGCGGCACGGCTTCCCAACCTGGGCCCCAATAGAACCGATCGAGTTCGATGTGCGGGCACTGTGCTGCCTTGCTCAAGGCCTCCGCGAAGGTGGACTTGCCCGCGCCGCTTGTTCCTACAACCAAAAAACGCATGCGCGCGATGCTAGCCCACACGCGGTGGTTGCTCAGCCTCTCGCGCGCTCCGCTGCGTTTCAGGCCATCTGGCGGGGACCCAACTGCGGGTGGGACAACCGCTGATCCAGCGGCGTGTCGTCGGGTTGCTCCAGGGCCATGCGGGAGGGTCCCTGTCGCCGCGGGGCCTCGCCCTGACGCGCCTGGCGGCCCGTCCGGCCGCTTTTGCGGGGCGGATTGAAGTGGTGTTGCGGGGATGGCATGCTGGTCTCCGGATGTCTCGTGTCCGGAGTATTCGCCTGCGCCTTCTGGCCGTCTGTTGGGTAGCCCACAAACCGGGGGGCAGGCAGGCCTGCTCACCAAGCCCCGTATTGCTCGACCACCCCCCGCCACAAGGCCAGCAGCTCGGCCCGCGCCGCGCGGTCGCCCGCGGATTTCCAGACGGCCGTCTGCACCAGCACCAGGCGCAGCGCAGGGTCCACGAAGATCACCTGGCCGCGCACCCCGATGAGCGCGAACCGCGGCCGTGCACCTGGAAATATCCAGACATGATTCCCGTAGCCAAAGTAGGAACTCGCCACAAAGGGCTGGGCATGGGGTTGTGCGACCGCGGTCGATTGCCGCACCCACGCAGCGGGAACGACCTGCCTGTCGCCCACCTGGCCTTCATTGGCCAGCAGCATCCCGAGACGGCCGTAGTCCCGAAGCGTCGCGTGCAGGAACGCGAAAGCCGCTTCCTGGCCAGCGGCATCGACCAGGAAGCTCGCATCGTCCTGAGCCCCCATGGGCTGCCAGATCCGTTCACTCAGGTAGTCGGCCGGCGCAACACCGGTGGCACCGCGCAGCACAAGACCGAGCGCCTGCGTGTCCGCGGACGAGTAGTAGAACAACTGGCCCGGCGCGATCCGGCGCTGGACATGCGGCAACAAGACGGCGGCCCCGCCCGGCGAGCGGCGCCCGATGGTGTCTTCGATGAGGGCGCCCAGGTCGTCGCGGCCGTCGTACTGCTCCGAAAACCGCACGCCCGACGACATCTGGAGCAGATCGCGGATCGACGTTTCACCATAGGGGTTGCCCGCCAGCGCGGGCACGTAGACCCGCGCCAGGTCGTCCAGGGAGCGAATGCGTCCTTCCTCCAACGCGATGCCGATGAGCACGCCGACGATGGACTTGACCATCGAGGCCGACAGGAAGCGCGTGGCCGGACCCAGGCCGTACTGGTAACGCTCGAGCACCACCGTGTCGTCCTTGATCACCATGAGGCCCGTGACCCGCTGGCGATCCAGATAGTCGTTCACGCCAAGACGCAGGCCATCGTGCTGGTACACGAAAGCCGTTTCCTCGGGCGCGCGGGCGAGTGGCCTCGAATGCGCGCCCTTTCTGACGATGCGATGGGCCAGCGCCTGCTCCAAGGCCCCGCTGAAGGAGTTCAGCAGATGCTGGGGCTGCTCGTCCGCCACGAGATGCGATGCCAACGGGACGGGACCACCGGGCGGATAGCCTTGCCCTCCCCTCAACAGGGCGTCGTCCGGCGCGGCGGCATGGGCGACGCAGGCCAGCGTGAACGCCAGGCAGGCCGTTACAGCAGGTAAAGAGGTCATCAGAAGATGCTAACGCCGCCAGGCTCGCGGCCGAGGCGCTTAACGCGAGCCGCCGAAAGCGGTAAGGTGCCGGGTTCCTCTTGCTCAACGCTCAAGGAGACCCGGAATGATCCCCAAGAACACGATCTGCCTCTGGTTCGACCGCGACGCCCTGGACGCCGCGACCTTCTACGCCAAGACCTTTCCCGACAGCGCGGTCGGCGCGGTGCACCGCGCGCCGGGCGACTACCCCTCCGGCAAGGAAGGCGATGTGCTCACGGTGGAGTTCACCGTGGCCGGCATTCCCTGCATCGGGCTCAACGGCGGCCCGGTGTTCCAGCACGACGAAGCCTTCTCCTTCCAGATCGCCACCGACGATCAGGAAGAGACCGACCGCCTGTGGAACGCGATCGTGGGCAACGGCGGCCAGGAGAGCGAGTGCGGCTGGTGCAAGGACCGCTGGGGCCTGTCGTGGCAGATCACGCCGCGCACGCTCACCGAGGCTTTCACCGGCCCCGACCGCGCGGCGGCCAAACGCGCCTTCGACGCGATGATGACCATGAAGAAGATCGACGTGGCCGCCATCGACCAGGCGCGGCGGGGCTGAGGCCTCACACGCTCAGGAGACTCGCGGGGATGCCGCTGACGAATTCGGCGAAGTCCCGTCCACCGATCGCGATGTGCTCGGACATGGCCTGCCACGCGGCGGCCTCATCGCCATTCGCGATGGCGAGCGCGACCGCCTGGTGCTCCTCCACGGACCGTTGCATGCGCCCTGGCGAGTCAAAGCGGTTGCGGGTGTAGCCCGCGGTTTTGGTGCGCATCTGGCGAACCTGCTCTTCCAGCAGTTCGTTGTGGGACGCGGACCAGATGGCGCGATGGAACCCGTCGTTCGCGACCTCGTACGTGCGTGCGGTGCCATCGGCCGCGATGCGGCGTCCCTGCTCCAGTGACGCCAGGATGGCCTGCCGCTCCGCGGCGGTCGCCCTTCTGGCGGCCAGCCTGGCGGCGGTCGCCTCCAGCTCGGCGATCAGCTCCAGGATGTCGCGCAAGCGCTGCAGCGACAGCTTCGGGATGGTGACGCTGCTTCGGGCTTCGTTGACCGCGAAACCCTGGGCCACCAACTGCAGGAACGCTTCGCGCACCGGTGTGCGGGACACACCGAAGCGCTCGCACAGCAGCTTTTCGTCCAGGGGTTCCCCGGGGCGGAGCGCGCCCGACGCCAAGTCTTCAAGGATCGCCAGGCGCACTTGCTCGGCGAACGTGCGCGCGCCTTTCGTGGGCTCGGCCACTTGCATGGTTGTGCTCATTTAAATATACTGAAGTCGATCGTAAATATATTAGGAGACGTTCAGTGAATATTCTAAAACAAGCGGTCGCTGCCGCCACCCTGGCGGCCGGCTTGGCCTTGCCCGGCCATGCCGTGTTCGCCGCAGGCCCTCAGTGGGTGCCGACCAAACCCATCAAACTGATCCTGGGTTACACCCCGGGCGGCGCGGCGGACGCCACCGCGCGCGAAATCGCCGGGGTCATGGAAAAAATCCTGGGGCAACCCATGGTCGTGGACTACCGTCCCGGTGCGGCGGGCTCCATCGGGGCCGAGGCCGTTGCGAACGCGGCGCCCGATGGCTACACGGTGGGCCTTATCGACAGCGCCCCACTGACCATCATCCCGACCACGCGCAAGGTGCCTTACGACCCCGTGACCGGCTTTGCCTACGTGGGCGTGGTCGCCCAATCGCCCTTGGTCATCCTGGTGAACCCCACGCTTCCCGTGCGCACGCTGCCGGAGTTGATCCAGCTGGCGCGCAAGAAGCCCGGCTCCCTGAGCTTCTCCACCTCAGGGCTGGGAAGCATCCACCAGATGTCCGCCGAACTGCTGAAGGCCGAAACCGGCACCTTCATGACCCACGTGCCCTATCGGGGTGCGGCCCCCGCCCTCAACGACCTGATGGGCGGGCAGGTGGAGGTGTCGTTCGCGACCATCGCGCCCGCCATCCCGATCGTGCAGAGCGGCCGGGCGCGCGCCATCGCCGTGACCTCGGACCGCGAGGTGCCGTCGTTCCCGGGCGTCAGGCCCGTGTCTCAACAGGGTGTCCCAGGCTATGACGCTCAGGGCTGGTTCGTGATGGCCTTGCCCAAGGGCACGCCGCAACCGGTGATCGAGCGCTTGAACGCGGCGCTGAACGAAACCCTGAACACCCCCGCCGTGAAGGACAAGCTCGTCGGTTTCGGCAACGACATATCGGCCAGCACCCCCAACGCAGCCTCGCTGCTGGTGAAGAGAGACTTCGAGAAATGGGCTCGCGTGGTGCGGGTGCAGCAATTGAAGTTCGAGTGAACCGCATTCCCCTCCCCTGTCTGAAAGCCTCCCTCATGTCCACCCACCTTGAATCCGCCCCCGCCGCCACCGCGCTCGCCTCTCAGCCGCCCGAGCTGAACGTGGATGGCGCGGTCGCCACCATCCGCCTGCGCCGGCCCGCCACGCACAACCGCATCGAACCCGATGACGTGGGCGTGATTTCCCGCTACCTGAGCGAGCTCAACGGCATGCCCGCGGTGCGCGTCATCGTGTTCCAGAGCGAGGGCAAGAGCTTCAGCTCGGGCTTCGATCTGACGCGGCTGGGCACGGCCGCCAGCGCCAATGGAAAGGCCGGCGAGAACCCGTTCGAACAACTCTGCGACGACATCGAAAATGCGCGGGCGGTCACCATCGCCCGGCTGCATGCGCCGGTCTATGGCGGGTCCACGGACCTCGCCCTGTCGTGCGACTTCCGCCTCGGCGCGCAAGGCATCCGCATGTTCATGCCGGCGGCCCGCCTCGGACTGCACTACTACGGCCGGGGCATTCGCCGCTGGGTCACCCGGCTGGGGCTGGGCGGCGCGAAGAAGCTGTTCCTCACCTCGCGAACGATCGACGCCGCCGAGATGCTGCGGATCGGCTACCTCGACGCCTTGGTGGCCCCCGAAGAACTGGACGCCGAGCTGCAGCGCTGGATCGGCGATCTGCTGGCCATGGCCCCCATTCCGCTGGTGTCCATGAAGAAGGTGCTCAACGAGACCGGGCGGCAGGAGTACGACGAGGCGACCGCCACCCAGGCCTTTCTGCACAGCCTGGGCACGAGCGATCTCCGGGAGGCCCTGGCGGCCTTCGCTGAAAACCGCCCACCCGTGTTCAAGGGCGCCTGACCGACATGACCCCCAAAGCCCAAGGCCCCCTGAAGGGCATGCGCGTTCTCGAACTGTCCCAGATCATGGCCGGCCCGGTGTGCGGGCTCATGCTGGCGGACATGGGCGCCGACGTCATCAAGATCGAGAAATTCCCCGCCGGGGACGACTCCCGAGGCTATGCACGGCCGGGCGACCCCGGCCTGGCGCCCAGCTTCCTGATGCTCAATCGGGGCAAGCGCTCCGTCGCCGTGGACATCCGCCTGCCACAGGGCCAGGAGGTGATCCGCCGCCTGGTCGCGCGGTGCGACGTCATGACCGAGAACTTCCGCCGCGGCAAGCTCGACGCGCTGGGCCTGGGCTACGACGACCTGCGGCGCATCCAGCCCGAGCTGATCTACTGCTCCATCAGCGGCTACGGCCCCCATGGACCGCTGAGCGACCAAGGCGGCTTCGACCTGGTGCTGCAGGCCTTTTCAGGCCTGATCAGCGCCACGGGCACGCCGGAAGGGCAGATCGTCAAGCCCGCCAACTCGGTGGCCGACATCAACGCCGGCATTCTCGCGGCCGTCGGCATTCTCGCGGCCTACATCGAGCGGCTGAAGACCGGCCAGGGTTGCAAGGTGGAAACCTCGCTGCTGCAGGCGTCCATGCAGCAGATGTACTGGTTCGCGGCGGCCTACTTCAACGACGGCACCATCGCCAAGCCCATGGGGACGGCCCATCCCCTGATCGCGCCCTACCAGACCTTTCGCTGCCGCACCGGGGCCATCGCCCTGGGTGGCGGAAACCAGGCCAACTGGGAGCGCATCGCCCAGATCCTCGGGCACCCCGAATGGCTGCAGGAACCCCGGTTCAAGAATGGCCGCAGCCGGGTGGCGCACCGCGCGGAACTGGAAGCGCTGATCACGCAGGCCCTGTCCAGCGACGACGCGCCGGCCTGGGTGCAGCGCTTCGACCTGGCCGGCGTGCCGGTGGGCCCGGTCAACGACGTGGGGCAGGCGCTGGAACATCCGCAGGTGCGCGCCACCTCCATGGTGGTGGACGTCGACCATGCCGACGGCGGAAAAACGCCTTCGCTGGGTTTGCCGCTCCATTTCAACGGCGCGTCTCCGCACGCCACCTCCGCCGCCCCCTACGTGGGGCAGCACACGGTGTCGGTCTTGCGCGAGCTGGACTTCGAGCCCGGTGAAATCGATGCGCTGATGACCTCGGGCGCGGTCTTTCAGCACTGAGCACGGCCCCGGGCCTGGTAGCGCGCCAGCACCGCCGCCGCCTGCTGCGCCAGGCGCTCGCGCAGCGCGGGCGGTGAGAGCACCTCGATCTCGTCGCCGAAGGCGAGCAGCTGCCGCGCGCCCTGCTCCACCGATTCGACGCGGATCGTCACCTCGTCGCCGACCGGGTCGCTGAACGGCACGCGCGCGTTCGCCAGCCACTTCAGGCAGCGCGGCGTCGCGCGCGCCCGCACCTCCACCGAACGCAGCTCCGATTCGAAGCGCGTGGCCGACGCCTGCCAGGTGCGCGCGAGGTCGAAGGTCTTGGGCCGGCGAAAGGCCGCGCCCGGCTTGAGTTCCAGCAGGCTCGCCAGCCGGTAGGTGCGCACGCCATCGCCTTTCGGGGGCGCCGCGTCCACCGCGCGCGCCACCAGGTACCACGCGCCCGCCTTGAGCACCAGGCCCAGCGGCTCCAGCGTCCGCCAGGCCTTGCCGCGCCAGCTCTCGTAACGCACCTCGATGCGGCGCGCGCGCCAGACGGCGTCGGCCACCTCGCGCAGGAAGTTCGGCGCGTCCTGCGCGCGGTACCAGTCCACCGGGTCGATGTGCAGGCGCTGGCCCACGCGGTCGGCCTGCTCGCGCCACTCGCCCGGCAGGCTGGCCACCATCTTCAGCCGCGCCGAGGCGGCGGCCGCGCCCAGGCCCAGTTCGGTGGCCGGCCCGGGCAGGCCGGCGAGCAGCAGCGCCTGGGCTTCGGGCTCGGTCATGCCGGTGAGCTGGGTGCTCCAGCCCTCGCGCAGCTGAAAGCCGCCCTGGCGCCCGCGCTCGCCCCACAGCGGCACACCGGCGGCCGAGAGCTGGTCGATGTCGCGCAGCACGGTGCGCTCGGACACTTCCAGGGCCTGCGCCAGCGCGCCGGCCGTCAGGCGGCCCCGCGCCTGCAGCAGCATGAGGATGGAGAGCAGTCGGCTGGCTTGCATGCGAGAGATTTAAACATGACACACCGTGTCAGGTTATGGGGTGGATCATCACCACATCGTCTTTCAAGGAGCTTTTGCCATGACCGAGTCCCCCCTCGTCGAGCTGCGCCGCTACACCCTGCACCCGGGCCGGCGCGACACCCTCATCGAATTGTTCGACCGCGAGTTCGTCGAGACCCAGGAGGCCCAGGGCCTGCGCGTGATCGGCCAGTTCCGCGACCTGGACGACGCCAACCGCTTCGTCTGGCTGCGCGGCTTCGCCGACATGGCGCGCCGCGCCCAGGGCCTGGCCGCGTTCTACGGCGGCCCGGTGTGGCAGGCGCACCGCGACGCGGCGAACGCCACCATGATCGATTCGGACGACGTGTTCCTGCTGCGCCCGGCCTGGCCCGGCGCGGGCATCGACGGCGAAGCCCCCCGGCGCGCCAAGCCCGGCACCACCGACACACCGCCCGGCCTGCTGGACGCGGCCGTGTTCCCGCTGCGCGCGCCCGCCGGCAGCGACCTGCTGGCGCTGTGCCGCGAGGTGCTCTCGCCGGTGCTGCGCCAGGGCGGCGCGCGGCGCATCGGCTGGTACGTGACGGAGGCCAGCCCCAACAACTTCCCGCGCCTGCCGGTGCGCGAGGGCGAGCCGGTGCTGGTGGGCCTCGCGCTGTTTCACAGCCCCGCCGCCTTCGACGCCTTCGCGCGCGGCGGCGCCTGGGCGCGCGACGCGCAGCCCACGCTCGCCCCCTGGCTGGCCGGCCCCACCGAGAGCCACCGCCTCACCCCCACTGCCCGTTCCGCTTTGCACGCCTGAAGGAGCCACCCCATGAACACCAGCGACCACGACTTCGACTTCCTGCACGGCCACTGGCGCGTGGAACACCACCGCCTGCGCGAGCGCCTGAGCGGCTGCACCGACTGGGAGCGCTTCGACGGCACCTGCACCGCCTGGCCCGTGCTCGGCGGCCAGGGCAATGTGGACGACAACCTGCTGCACCTGCCCGGCGGCAGCTACCGCGCGGCCACGCTGCGCAGCCACAACCCGCACACCGGCCGCTGGTCCATCTGGTGGCTGGACGGCCGCCAGCCCCACCAGCTGGACGTGCCGGTGGTGGGCCACTTCGACCGCGGCGTGGGCACCTTCTTCGCCGAAGACGTGCTGGACGGCCGCCCGATCCGCGTGCGCTTTCGCTGGACCGACACGCAGACCGCCTCGCCGCTGTGGGAGCAGGCGTTCTCGGCCGACGCCGGCCGCAGCTGGGAGGCCAACTGGACGATGCGCTTTCACCGAGCCCCGGCCTGAAGCCAGGGTGCGGTGGCGAACAGACGCGCCCGCGGGTGGCTCCGATATTGGGTCACCCCACCCACACCACCGCACCATGACCCAGATCCGAAAAGGACAGGCGCCCGCTCCCCTGGAGCGCGCGGCATTCAGCGAGCGCTTTCGCGCCTCCTTCTTCGACCCCGCCTTCCGCACCGAGGACGCGAGCATCGAACGGCTGGAGGCCATCGCCTGGGAGGCCTACCAGGAAGGCCGCAAGGCGCCCGTGACGCAGAAGGCCGGGCCGGGCTACGCCGACCCGGACTACGACCTGTCGTCCGAGTGGGTGGCGACCAAGGCGCGCCTGGACGCCGCGCAGGCGAGTTGGTCGTTGCCCAGCACGCCGTCGCGGGTGCTGCTGGTCTGCGGCTCGGCGCGCAACGACGGCACCTGCCCCGGTGAGATCTCCAAAAGCTACCGGCTCACCCGGATCGCGCGCGAAGCGCTCGAACAGCAGCACATGCAGGTCGACGTGCTGGACCTGAGCCTGCTCACTTCCGAATACGCGCTGCACATCCACCCCTGCAAGGGCTGCGTGTCCACCGCCATGCCGCTGTGCCACTGGCCCTGCAGCTGCTACCCCAACCACGCGCTGAACCAGACGCACGACTGGATGGCCGAGATCTACGAACGCTGGGTGGCGGCGCACGCCGTGCTGCTGGTCACACCGGTCTACTGGTACCAGAGCCCGAGCCCGCTCAAGCTCATGATCGACCGCCTGGTGTGCGCCGACGGCGGCAACCCCGACCCGACCTCCACCGGCGGCAAGAAGCCCGAGAAGGCCAAGGCGCTGGAAATGGCGGGCTGGGACTACCCGCAGCACCTGGCGGGCCGCGCCTACGGCGTGGTGGTGCACGGCGACGTGGCCGGCATCGAAGGCGCGCGCCGCTCGCTGTGCGACTGGCTGGACTGGATGGGCCTGATCGACGCCGGCCCGCAGGCGCGGCTGGACCGCTTCATCGGCTACTACGAACCCTACGCCACCAGCCACGACACGCTGGACGACGACCTGGCCGTGCAGGACGAAACCCGCAACGCGGCCTTGGCGGTGAGCAAAGCGGTGGTGGAGCTGCGCAGCGGGCGGTTGCAGGCGGTGCAGCCCCACCTGTCCCGCCCTCGGCCCAAGTAGCCACCGGGTATTCTTGCCGGGCCACCGGCGGGCCCCGCGCCCGGGTGCCGAACCACCCGAACTCCGCGGCTTCGCCCGCATCCAACGCCCACATGAACCAATTCCTCGTCTGCTCGGCCCTGCTCCTGTGGTGCGTGGGCGCTTCGGCGCAGGCGCTCTGGCGCGGCGTGCCCGCCGGCGCCACGCCGGCGGAAGTGGTGGCGCTGATTCCCGAGGCGGCGGCCCCGGGCACGCTGCGCCCGGCCACCGAAGACGGCCGCGTGCTGCTGGAAATTCCCGCCCATGACGTGGTGGGCGCCGACTTCCAGGTGGCGTTCGGGTTCGAGCAGGACCGGCTGCAGAGCGTCGTGCTGCGCGCCCAGGCCGGCTCACCCGAAGAGGCGCGCGCCCTTGCCCAGCGGCTGACGGTGTCGCTGCGGTCGAGGTACGGGCTGGAGATCAGCACCAAGAGCCGCCAGGACCCCTTGACCGTGGGCATCGACCGCAAGTGGTCGTACCGCCGCACCAGCGTGCACCTGCAGGTGGTCGAGGACACGGTGGTGCGCCTGCGCTACCGCGCCGAGCTGCCCCGCTCATCCAGCCCGCAGCTCTGAGCCGGGTCGCGCAAGCCCCCTGGGCCGCGTGCGTCTCAATTTGAGAATGATTGGCGCCGGCCAGAGGATTTCAGGGTTAACCCGCAAATCACCGCCCGGGCCGCGTGCTCAACTTGTTGGTGCCCCATCACCACAACAAGGAGACAAGCATGCAGGTTCAACTCAGGGTCAACGGCAAGGCCGTGACCATCGACGCGCCGCCCCACACGCTCTTGGTCCAGGCGATCCGCGAACACCTCCGGCTCACCGGCACCCATGTGGGTTGCGACACCGCCCAGTGCGGCGCCTGCACGGTCTTGCTCGACGGGCGCGCGGTCAAGTCCTGCAACATGCTGCTGCCCCAGGCCGCCGGCTGCGAGGTGACCACCATCGAAGGCCTGGCGGCGGCCGACGGCACCATGCACCCGATGCAGGCGGCGTTCAAGGAATGCCACGGCCTGCAGTGCGGCTTCTGCACCCCGGGCATGGTGATGAGCTCGGTGAGCCTGTGCAAGTCGAACCCCGGCGCCACCGGCACCGAGATCCGCGAGCTGCTCGAAGGCAACCTGTGCCGCTGCACCGGTTACCAGAACATCGTCAAGGCCGTGCAGCAAGGTGCTGCCGCCATGAAGGCCTGAGGAGAACGACCATGGGTGCTTCCGACTTCTCCAAACTCCCCCACATCGGTGAATCGCTCAAGCGCAAGGAGGACTACCGCTTCCTCACCGGCGCCGGCCAGTACACCGACGACATCGTGCTGCCCAACATGCACCACGCGGTGTTCGTGCGCTCGCCGCACGCGCACGCCAACATCCGCAAGATCGACAAGTCCGCCGCGCTCAAGGCGCCGGGCGTGATCGGCATCCTCGACGGCGACGACGTCGCGGGCGACAAGATCGCCGGCCTGCCCTGCGGCTGGCTCATCACCGACACCGCCGGCCAGCCCATGAAGGAGCCGCCCCACCCCATCCTGGCCTTCGGCAAGGTGCGCTACGTGGGCGACCACGTGGCCATGGTGGTGGCCGACACGCTGGAGAATGCGAAGAACGCCGCCGAGCTGGTGGAGGTGGACTACGAGCCGCTGGCCGCCGTGGTGGACGTGCGCGACGCCATGAAGTCCGGCGCGCCCGCGCTGCACGAGGCCGCCGCCGACAACCACTGCTACAAGTGGGCCATCGGCGACAAGGGCCAGGTGGACGCCGCGTTCAACGGCGCCGCGCACGTGACCCAGATCGACCTCGTCAACAACCGCCTGGCGCCCAACCCGATGGAGCCGCGCGCGGCCATCGCCAGCTACAACCGCGCGGGCGACGACTACACGCTCTACGTGGCCAACCAGAACCCGCACGTGGAGCGCCTGCTCATGACGGCCTTCGTGCTCGGCCTGCCCGAGCACAAGGTGCGCGTGATCGCGCCCGACGTGGGCGGCGGCTTCGGCGCCAAGATCTTCCTGTACGCCGAAGACGTGTGCCTGACCTGGGCCTCGAAGAAGCTCAACTGCGCGATCAAGTGGACCTGCGACCGCTCGGAAGCCTTCCTGAGCGACGCGCACGGCCGCGACCACGTGACGCACGCCGAGATGGCGCTGGACAAGGACGGCCACTTCCTCGCCTTTCGCGTGCACACCGACGCCAACCTCGGCGCGTATCTCTCCACCTTCTCCACCGCCGTGCCCACCATCCTGTACGCCACGCTGCTCGCGGGCCAGTACAAGACGCCGCAGGTCTACGTGGAGGTGGACGCCTGGTTCACCAACACCTCGCCGGTGGACGCCTACCGCGGCGCCGGCCGACCCGAGGCGACCTACCTGCTGGAACGCATCGTGAGCCGCTGCGCGTGGGAGACCGGCCTGTCGCAGGACGAGATCCGCCGCCGCAACTTCATCACCGAGTTCCCCTACCAGACCCCGGTGGCGCTGCAGTACGACACCGGCGACTTCCCCGCCTGCATGGCCCAGGCCAACGAACTGGCCGAGATGGCCAGCTTCGAACAGCGCAAGGCCGCCTCCAAGGCCAAGGGCCTGCTGCGCGGCGTGGGCTACAGCAGCTACATCGAGGCCTGCGGCCTGGCGCCGTCGAACGTGGCGGGTGCGCTCGGCGCGCGCGCCGGCCTGTTCGAATGCGGCGAGGTGCGCGTGCACCCCACCGGCAGCGTGACGGTGTTCACCGGCTCGCACAGCCACGGCCAGGGCCACGAGACCACCTTCGCGCAGGTCGTGGCCTCGCGCCTGGGGCTGGACCCGTCGCAGGTGGACATCGTGCACGGCGACACCGGCCGCGTGCCCTTCGGCATGGGCACGTATGGCTCGCGCTCCATCTCGGTGGGCGGCGCGGCCATCATGCGCGCGCTGGACAAGATCGAGGCCAAGGCCAAGAAGATTGCGGCCCACCTCATGGAAACCGGCGACGCCGACGTGGACTTCGCCAACGGCGAGTTCACCGTGAAAGGCACCGACAAGAAGGTCACCTTCGGCCAGGTCGCGCTCACCGCGTACGTGCCGCACAACTACCCGCTGGACAAGCTGGAGCCGGGCCTGAACGAGACCGCGTTCTACGACCCGACCAACTTCACCTTCCCGGCCGGCACGCACATCTGCGAGGTGGAGATCGACCCCAACACCGGCGTGGTGCGCATCGACCGCTTCACCGCGGTGGACGACTTCGGCACCATCATCAACCCGATGATCGTGGAAGGCCAGGTGCACGGCGGGCTGGTGCAAGGCATCGGCCAGGCGCTGCTGGAGCACTGCGTGTACGACCGCGAGACCGGCCAGCTGGTCACCGGTTCGTTCATGGACTACGCCATGCCGCGCGCCGACGACGTGCCGGACTTCCGGCTCGGCCACGTGACCACGCCCTGCACCACCAACCCGCTGGGCACCAAGGGCTGCGGCGAGGCCGGTGCCATCGGCTCGCCGCCGGCGGTGATCAACGCCGTGCTGGACGCGCTCGCGCCGCTGGGCGTGAAGGACCTGGACATGCCCGCGAGCCCCAGCCGCGTGTGGACGGCCATCCAATCGGCCAAGGCCTGAAACGGAGGAGACACACCATGTACGCATTCACACTCGAACAACCCAAGACCCTGGCCGACGCCAAGCGCTTCAGCGGCGCGGGCGCGCAACCCCTGGCCGGTGGTCAGACCCTGATCGCTTCCATGAAACAGCGCCTGCTGCGCCCTGAGCAACTGGTGGACCTGGGCGGCGTGGCCGAGCTGCGCGGCGTCAAGGTCGAAGGCCAGACCCTGGTCATCGGCGCCATGACCTGCCACCAGGACGTGGCCGACAACGCCGACGTGCGCAAGCACATCCCCGGGCTGGCCGCGCTGGCCGAAGGCATCGGCGACCGCCAGGTGCGCGCGCGCGGCACCCTGGGCGGCTCGGTGGCCAACAACGACCCGGCCGCCTGCTACCCCAGCGCCGTGCTGGGCCTGGGCGCCACGGTGGTGACGGACCGGCGCCAGATCGCGGCCGACGACTTCTTCCAGGGCCTGTACACCACGGCGCTGGAGCCGGGCGAGATCATCACCGCGATCCGTTTCCCCATCCCCAGCAAGGCGGCGTACGCCAAGTTCCGCCAGCCGGCCTCGCGCTTCGCGCTGGTGGGCGTGTTCGTGGCGCTCACGCCCTCGGGCCCGCGCGTGGCGATCACCGGCACCGGCAACGGCGTGTTCCGCCACGCCGGGCTGGAGGCTGCGCTGGCCAAGAGCTTCACGCCCGACGCGGTGAAGGACGTGAAGATCGACGCGAGCGACATCAGCGGCGACCTGCACGCCAGCGCGGCCTACCGGGCGCACTTGGTGACGGTGCAGACGCAGGTGGCGGTGCGTCACGCCAACGGATGAGCCGGGTGCCCGACGACACCGACAGCATCGACGGCCTCACCCACGCCCTGCAGGGCGTGGGCTACCACGCTCCCCGGCGGCTGGCCACCGCCGTGTTTCTCGCGATGCGCCTGCAGCGCCCGCTGTTGCTCGAAGGCGAGCCGGGTGTGGGCAAGACCGAGCTGGCCAAGGCGCTGGCGAAGGTGCTGGGCCGGCCCTTGTTGCGCCTGCAGTGTTACGACGGCATGGAGCAGCGCGAGGCGCTCTACGAGTGGAACCACACGGCGCAGTTGCTGCACATGCGCGCGGCGCAGGCCACGTCCACGCCCGACGAGATCGAGCGCGAGGTGTACCAGGCGCGTTACCTGATCCGCCGCCCGCTGCTGCAGGCCTTGCAGACGCCGGAGCCGGGCGCGGTGTTGTTGATCGACGAGGTGGACCGGGCCGACGAGCCGTTCGAGGCTTTTCTGCTGGAGTACCTGGGCGAGTACCAGGTGAGCATTCCCGAACTGGGCACCATCCGCGCGGTGGCGGCGCCATTGACCATTCTCACGAGCAACCGCACGCGCGATCTGAACGACGCGGTGAAGCGGCGTTGTCTGTACCAGTGGCTGGACTACCCGGAGCGGGAGCGCGAGCTGGCCATCGTGAAAAGCCAGGTGCCGGAGGCGAGTGCGGCGTTGACCGAGCAGGTGACGCGTTTTGTGTCCCGTCTGCGCAACCAGCCGTTCGCCAATGCTTTTCAGCGCAGTCCTGGCATTGCGGAGAGTGTGGAGTGGGCGAAGGCGCTGGTGGCTTTGGATACGCTGACTTTGGACCCTGAGGTGATCCAGGACACGGCGGGCATTCTCTTCAAGCAGCGGGAGGATGTGGCGGCCTTGCTGCCGATGCTGGATCAGTTGTTGGCGCCTGAGCCTGTGTGAGTTTTGTGGATACCTTGCTTGCTTGCATTGGTTCAAGGCCGCTGGGGCGTGTGCCCGTTCTCCGGCGCACTGTCGCGGGCGTCTGCCCGGGCGCGAGTGAAACCACTGCGTTAACGCCATGGTCTGGACGCTTACTCTGTGGCAACCGCGAATGGCGCCTGCGCCCGGACACCCACCCCATCGACCCCAGCCGCACCCAGGCACGCCACACGGGAGAAGACCCTTTGCGCGCCTGCATGTCACTCTCGACGGATGGTGGGGTTCGCGGGCGCAGGCGCCCATTCGCGGTTGCCACAGAGGGAGCGCGAGGGGGTCGTGTTGACGAAGTGATGGTCGTGGACCCGGGCAGACACCCGCGAGCAGCGCCGGAGAACGCGGACCCCGCCAGCCGTCAGCGCGAGGTGCATGCAACCCACCACGACGTGCCAAGCAAAAAGCAGGCAGAAAAAGAATGATCCTGGGCGACGCCAGAAGCGGGAAACTCCCCGACCACATCACCGCCTTCGGCAGGGCCCTGCGCCGAGCCGGTGTGCCGGTCGACAGCAGCCGCGCCGTGCTCGCCATCACCGCCGCACAAGCCGTGGGCGTCGAACGCAGAGACGACCTGCGCGCCGCCCTCCAAGCCGTGATGGTCAGCCGCCAACAAGACATCGGCGTCTTCAACGAAATGTTCGACGCCTTCTTCCGCAACCCCGAACTCGCCCAACAACTCCTCGCCCAGATGCTTCCCAAAGCCGCCAAAGCCCACCCGGTCCGGCGCAAAGCCCGCGTGCAGGAAGCCCTCAGCGTCGCCGGCCTCAAAGCCCGCACCCCCAACCAAGGCGAAACCGAACTCAAGTTCGACGCCGCCATGACCGCCAGCGACCAGCAGCGCCTGCGCCACGCCGACTTCGCTGGCCTCTCCGCCAGCGAATTCCGCCTCGTCGAACAACTCGTGCGCGACATCCCCCTGCCCCTGCCCCCCGTGCGCTCGCGCCGCGAACGCGCCGGCACGCGCGGCCACCGCCCCAACTGGCCGCGCGCCCTGCAACAGGCCCGCCGCCACGACGGTGAACTGCTGCAACTCCCCCTCATGAACCGCCGGCCCCAGCCCCTGCCGCTGCTCATCCTGGTCGACATCTCCGGCTCCATGGAGCGCTACGCGCGCCTGCTGCTCGCCTTCCTCCACCAAGCCACGCGCGGCACCCCGCGCGCCGCCTTCGCCTTCGGCACCGAACTCACCGACCTGCGCGCCGCCTTCCGCCACCGCGACACCGACCAGATGCTGGAGATGGCCAACGCCGCCATCGACGACTTCGCCGGCGGCACCCGCCTGGGCGCCTCGCTCGCCAGCCTGCGCACCCAGTACCCGCGCTGCCTCGTCGGCCGGCGCACCGTGGTGCTGCTCATCACCGACGGCCTGGACACCGGCGCGCCCGAACTGCTCGACCAGGAACTCACCTGGCTCGGCCGCCACAGCCGCCGCCTGCTCTGGCTCAACCCCCTGCTGCGCTACGACGGCTACGCCCCCCTGGCCACCGGCGCCAGCGTGCTGCATCGCCACGCCCACGGCATGCTGGCCGTGCACAACCTCAGCCGCCTCGAAGACCTCGCGCGGTCCATGGCCGCGCTCATGCAGCGCGGCTGATGTCATCTGTTTCATTCATCATTCCGACCTGACAGGAGAAACCAACGTGGACATGCAAGGAAGCCGGCCGCTCGCCGTGACCCAGCAACAGGCCTGGGAGGCCCTCAACGACCCGGAGATGCTCAAGGCCTGCATCCCGGGCTGCGAGAAATTCGAGCTCACCGAACCCAACACCTACGCCGTGACCACCGCCATCAAGATCGGCCCGGTCGCCGCGCGCTTCAACGGGCGCGTGACGCTCTCGGACATCGTGCCGCCCAGCTCGTACAAGATCGGCTTCGACGCGCAGGGCGGCGTGGCCGGTTTCGGCAAGGGCGAGGCCGCCGTGCAGCTCGCGCCGGCCGCCTCCGGCTGCGAACTCAGCTACACGGTGCACTCCACCGTGGGCGGCAAGATCGCGCAGCTCGGCCAGCGCCTGATCGACGGCGCGGCCAAGTCGCTGGCCGAAGACTTCTTCCGCCGTTTCGACGAGGCGCTGCAGGCCCGCTACCCGAGCGCGGCCGCGCCCGCTGCGACCGACGCCACACTCAAACCCATGCCCAAGGCCGGCGGTGGCATGCCCACCTGGGCCTGGGCCGCCATCGCCGTCGTCGTGGCGGCGGTGATCTACATGGCCACGAAGGGGTAACTTTGGAAAATCTGGATGTCACCGTCCTGCGCACGCTGCTGGGCTGGCGCAACGAAGGCCGACGCGCGCTGCTGGCCACCGTCGTGCGCACCTGGGGTTCGTCGCCGCGCCCGGTCGGCTCGGTCATGGCGCTGTGCGAAACCGGCGCGGTGGTCGGCTCGGTCTCGGGCGGCTGCATCGAAGACGACCTGATCTACCGCTACAGCCGAGCGCACGGCGCGGTGCAAGGCAGCACGGCACCGCCCGGCATCACGCACGAGATCCCCACCGGGCCGCCCGAGCGCGTGAAGTACGGCGTGAGCGCCGACGAGGCCCACCGCTTCGGCCTGCCCTGCGGCGGCACGCTGGAGCTGGTGCTCGAATTCAACCCCGACGCCACCTCGCTGGACGAGCTGGTGCGCACGCTCACCGCCGGCCACCTGGTCGAGCGGCGCACCGAGCTGGCCACCGGCCGCGTGGAACTGCGCGCGGCCGCCACACCCGCGGCGCTGGCCGACGAGAACGGCTGGCTGAGCAACACCTTCGGCCCCGAATACCGCATGCTGCTGATCGGCGCCGGCCAGCTCACCGAGTACCTCGCCACCATGGCGCTGTTCAACGGCTTCGCGGTCACCGTGTGCGACCCGCGCGAGGAATACCGCAGCGCCTGGGCCGTGCCCGGCGTGACCCTCGTCACCGAGATGCCCGACGACGTGGTGCGCGAGTTCCGCGTGGACCGGCGCAGCTGCGTGATCGCGCTCACGCACGACCCCAAGCTGGACGACCTGGCGCTGCTCGAAGCGCTGGAGACCGAGGCCTTCTACGTCGGTGCGATCGGCTCGCGCCGCAACAACGAGGCGCGCCACGCCCGCATGATCGAGCACTTCGACCAGACCGAAGAAAGCCTGGCGCGGCTGCGCGGGCCGATCGGCATCTACATCGGCAGCAAGACGCCGGCCGAGATCGCGGTGAGCGTGATGGCCGAGGTGCTCGCGGTGAAGAACGGCGTGCCGCTGCCGCGCGACATGGAAGTGGCGAACGCGAAGAACACGCTGTCGGCCGCCGAGGCCTCCGCGCCCACCTGCTTCGTCTCGCCGTGAAGACGGGTTTCGTCATCCTCGCCGCCGGCGCCGGCCGGCGCATGGGCGGGGTCGCCAAATGCCTGCTGGAGCTGGAAGGCCGCACCCTGCTCGAGCGGCTGCTCACCCACCTGCAGCCGCTGCGCGGCCCGGCGCGGCACGACCTGGTGCTGGTGCTGGGCCACCACGCGCACGACATCCAGGCCCACGTGGCCCGGCTGCCCGACGAGCTGGCGCCGCTGTGCGTCATCAACCCCCGGCCCGAAGACGACACCGCCTCGTCGCTGCGCGCCGGCCTGCGCGCGCTGGCGCACGACGTGAAACAGGTCGTGGTGCTGCTGGCCGACCAGCCGCTGATCGACCGCGCCGACGTGCAGCTGGCGCTGGACGCCTTCACCGCGCGCGGCCCCGGCATCCACGTGCAGGTGCCCATGGTGCACGGCCAGCCCGGCCACCCGGTGATCTTCGACACCCGCGTGCGCAGCGCGCTGACCGAGCCCCTGCAGCCCAGCCTGCGCCAGTGGCGCGCGGCCCACCCCGAGGCGGTGCGCCTGTGGGCGGTGGACAACCCGCACTACACGCGCGACCTCGACACCCCGGCCGACCTGGAGGTGCTGGTGCGCGAGACCCGCTGGAGCTGGCGCTGGCCGGGTTAACCCGATCCGGGCGGGGGGTGCACGGGCGGCCAAACGCTGCTCTAATGGCAAAGACCTGTCCGCAGCCCGGCCTCGGCCCAGCCAACCCCCTGCCGATCGTGACCCCACAGCCCCAGCCTTCGATGCCCCAGCAGCAGCGCCTGGCCCTGATCGAGCAGGCGCGCAAGGCGGTGCTCGAATCGCGCGCCCCGCTCAGCCCGCCCCTGCTGGCGCCCTGGGTCGAACGCTCCTGGCGGCGCTGCCTGGACCTCGGGCTCGAACCGCGCCAGCACATCACCTTCGACACTGTCACCAGCGGCGCGGCACAGCGCGCCATCGAAGCCAACCAGCCGCTGCTGCGCGCGGCCGCACCGGTGATCCAGTCGCTCTCGCGAGCCATGGCGCACACGCGCTACTTCGCCATCCTCACCGACGCGCGCGGCCTGGTGATCGACGTCAACGGCCCGGTGGACCGCCACGACCCGCACGCCGCCAACATCGCGCGCATCGGCGTGGATCTGTCCGAACGCGCCGTGGGCACCACCGCCATCGGCACCACCCTGGCCGACCTGCAGCCGGTCTGGCTGCACCGGGGCGAGCACTTCTTCGACGACACCAGCGTCTACAGCTGCGCCGGTGCGCCCATCTGGGGGCCCAACGGCCAGTGCGTGGGCATGCTTGACCTCACCGGCGTGAACGTGATCGAACAGCCCGCGCTCAAGCACCTCGTCACGCAATCGGCGCGCAGCATCGAGAACGCCCTTACCCTGAGCCAGCCGCACCGCCTGCTGCTGTGCCTGAGCTGGCCCGGCCGCATGCCGGGCGACGCCAGCGACGGCCTCGTCTGCGTGGACGCCGACGGGCAGATCACGGCGATCAACCGCCCGGCGGCCGACATGCTGGGCATGGCCGCCGGCATGGCGCCCGGCCATTGCAGCGAACTCTTCGCCGTGCCGGTGGAAACCCTGTTCGACGCCGCGCGGCACCAGCGCGGCCCGCTGG
Source organism: Hydrogenophaga sp. GW823-FHT04C09 (assembly GCF_058796355.1). Taxonomy (NCBI): domain Bacteria; kingdom Pseudomonadati; phylum Pseudomonadota; class Betaproteobacteria; order Burkholderiales; family Comamonadaceae; genus Hydrogenophaga; species Hydrogenophaga sp. GW823-FHT04C09. Next base: position 837,977 of record NZ_JBXAIO010000001.1, read on the forward strand.
AAGTGCCACTGTGGTCGGGCCTGCGCCTGAGCGTGCTGGCCCAGCTCAACCCCGGTGGCGAACGCGGCGCCAGCCACGGCCTGCCGCTCAAGGACGTGGAGACCGCCATGATCCGCAAGGCGGTGGACGATGCGCGCGGCAACGTGAAGGAAGCGGCGCGCGCGCTGGGCATCAGCCGCGCCACCGTGTACCGCAAGCTCGGCCGCAGGAGCTGAAGCCGCTCGGCCGCACTTCAGGCGAAAGGCGCCGCGCGGAAGGCATCCAGCCCCTCCGCCTCGCTCGAAAAGCGAGCCGTTGCCGGGTAGGCCTGGGCATCCACTTCACCAGGCACCATCTCCTGCGCGAAGCGCCAGGCCACAGCGGCCGTGACCCCGGCCTGGTCGATGGAAGCCACCTCCACCGGCAGGGGCTGCGCCACCATCTCCGCCTCCAGCTGCGCGAAGGCGGCCACCAGTTGCCCCTTCACCCGAAGCATCCAAGGTTCGTGCAGCTTCTCGACCGGGCGCAGATTTCGCTCGTAGACGATCTGCACCGCCTTTTCGCAGGCCGCCAGGCCCAGACCAACGATGCGCAGCGCGCGCTGTCGCTGCGGCCCGCCCGCCGGCATCAGGCTGCGGCCCGCGACGGATTCGATGTGGTCAATGATCAACGTGGAGTCCATCAAGGTCTGGCCGTCGCTGCACACCAGCGTGGGCGCCTTGACCACCGGGTTGATGGCATGAAAGTCATCGAAAGTGCGAAACACCGAGATCGGCCGATGCACATAAGGCAGCCTGAGCAGTTGCAAGGTGACTGCCACCCGCCGCACATAAGGCGAGTCGAGCATGCCGATGAGTTCCATGTTTCCGTCCTGGGTTGAAGGGCCGTCGCGGGGTGCGAAACAGCTTCGGCCCATGCTAGACAATGGCAGCGCCGCCTCCAAGCGCGGGCCATCGGAATCCGGCCCTCAAAACCGATGGATCATCGCTGCCCACGACACACCGCCATGAAGCTGGACAAGAAAGACCTCCTCATCCTCGAAGCCCTGCAGCGCGACGCGCGGCAAAGCCTGGCCGCCATCGGCAAACGCATCGGCCTGTCGCAACCCGCGATGAGCGAGCGCGTGCGCAAGCTGGAAGACGCCGGTGTGATCGAGGGCTACAGCGCGCGCGTCAATCTGCGCGCCATCGGCATCGGGCTGCAGGCCCTCATTCGCATCCAGACCACGCACGCCGGTATTTCCCCATATGTGCAGCTGTTCGAGAACATGCCCGAGGTGCTGGAAGCGGACCGCGTGACCGGCGAAGACTGCTTCATCGTGCGCTGCGCCATCGCCGAGCCGAAGGATCTGGAACGCGTGGTCGACGCGCTCGCGGTGCACGGCAGCGTTACCACCTCGCTGGTGCTCTCCAGCCCGGTGCGCAAGACCGCCACGGTGCTCGCCACGCGGCGGGCGTAGGCCTCACCGCCCCCGGCGCTGGCGCGCATGTGCTCATTCCGCCGCGATCGACTCGGTGTAGATGAAGCTGCTGCAGGCGGCCACGAAGGCCCGTGGCGTCTGCCGCGCGCCGAAGCCATACACACGCAGCCCCTCGCGCCGCACGCCGAACGCCAGCGGCGTGAGATCGCTGTCCGACGACACCAGGCAGACCGCATCGAACTGCCCCGTGTTCACCAGCGACATCGCCTCCACGCTGAGCATGATGTCCGCCGCGTTCTTGCCCTTGGCGTATGGGAAAAGCTGCACCGCCTCGATCGCGTTGTAGAGCAACACGTTCTTGAAGCGGCTCATGTGGGGCCGCGTCCAGTCGGCGTACGCGCGCTTGACGATGAGCGCGCCGTAACAGGCGGCGCGCAGCAGGATGGAACGGATCAGTGTGTGAGAGACGTTTTCCGCGTCGATCAACACGGCAATCTTCTGTTGCTTGTGCTGCAGCCTGGGCATGGAGTGCCTGCCTTCCCTGTTCGTTGGAGAAAGCCGCCGCCACACAACACAGAGTGGCGGCGGCCCGAACGGGCTGAGAACCGGGAACATCGTCGCGAAGAACCGGCAAGCCTCGCGGCTTCCCATTCAGGCCGCCATAAAACAAGCGTGAATGATGAAGGCCGCTGTCCTAGCGGTATGCAGCGGCCTTCGGGGCCGCGACGATCTTCCGGGTTCTCAGGCCCGGCTCACCTTTTTCGTGAGCGGCAGAGACTTTACCTCAATACGACAAAAGCATTCATGTTGTGCGCATGAAAAATTCGCCGTGGATGGCCACGGTGCGACCGCCGCCGCGTGCTTCGACTTTAGTAGCACGGACACCTGCCGATAAGTGACAGGGTAAGACTTGCCTGTCACGACATCGCCCGGGATGGAACGGGAAGGGCAGCAGGTTCCATGTGTCAACCAACCGGAGGCCCGCGCCGTCATGACCAAGAAGAACATGCCTGGGATGCGACCATCAAAACGAGCGGGACGCCATGGCGAATTTTTCCGCCACCGGCGCTCTCACCTGTCGACGGCGGTGCTGGCCCTTGCCTGCGCGACCCTTGGGCCTCGCGTCGCGCTGGGCCAGTCCGTCATCGGCGTGGGCGACGTCAACCCGGGCCCCTTGCCGGTGCCGTCGCCGAACTGGGTCGAGGCCGGGGAGATTTACGTGGGCGACACGGGCGTGGGCACCTTGACCATCCAGGACGGCGGCACGGCCACCAGCGCGACCGGCGCCCTGGGGTACACCGGGGGCACGGGCACGGTGATCGTCACGGGCAGTGACGGCAGCGGCAACGTGTCGAGCTGGACCATGCCAGGCCAGTTGAGCGTGGGCTTCGGCGGCACGGCCTCCTTGTCCATTCTCGATGGCGGCCTGGTCAGCAATGCGCACGGCAACATCGCGAAGGACGGCGGCACCGCCTCGGCCACCGTCTCGGGTGTGGACGCGCACGGCAATGTCTCCACCTGGATCAACAACAGCACGCTCACCGTGGGCAATGGAGGCGCGGGCTCGCTGCTCATCCAGAACGGCGGGCTGGTGCGCAGTGCCCAGGGGGCCATCGGCGGCACCACCGGCGCGGTTCCGGGCCTCTCCTCCGGCACGGTCACGGTCTCGGGCAGCGACGGCCATGGCAACGTCTCGACCTGGGCGCTCGGCGACAACCTGTACGTGGGTTTTACCGATCCGGGCACGCTGTCGGTGGATGCGGGCGGTGCGATCACCGGCCACACCGCCTACATCGGCTATCAGGGCACTGGCGACGGCACGGCCGTCGTCTCGGGCCGCGACGTGGTCAGCGGCCGCGCATCGAGCCTGGACTTCTCGGCTCAAATGAACGTCGGCTATGAAGGCATCGGCGCGCTGACCATCGAGGACCACGGCAGGGTGCAAACGCCGCTGACCCAGATCGCCGTGCAGGCCGGCTCCACGGGCACGCTGACCCTCCGTGGCGATGCGGTCAGCCGCGGCCTGCTGGAAACGAGCACGGTCGTCCACGGCAGTGGAACCGCCACCCTCAACCTCGATGGCGGCATCCTGCGCGCGACCTGGAACGCGTCCGATTTCCTGGAAGGCTTCACCACGCTCTCGGGCGGCGCCGAAGGCGTCTGGTTCGACACCAACGGCCATCAGGTCGGCATCCGCACCGCCTTCATCGGTGCGGCCGGTTTCAACAAGCTGGGCGCGGGCACGTTGACGATGCACGGCCTCAACACCTACGCGGGCGCCACGGCCATCAACGCCGGCACGCTGCGCGCCGGTGTGGCCGGCGCCTTCAGCGCGGCCTCCGCGCACACCGTGGCCAACGGCGCCACGCTCGACACCGCGGGCCTGAACCAGACCGTGGCCAGCCTGGACAACGCGGGCACCGTCTCGCTGCGGGGCGCCACCCCCGGCAGCCGGCTCACCGTCCGTGGGGCCTATGTCGGCCAGAACGGGGTGTTGAGGATCGGCACCGCGCTGGGCAACAGCATCAGCCTGAGCGACCGGCTGGTGCTCGATGGCGCCGGCGCCAGCGCCAGCGGAAGCACCACCCTGCAGGTCACCAACCTCGGCGGCCTGGGCGCGCAGACCACCGGTGACGGCATCGAAGTCATCAGCGCGCTCAACGGCGCCACCACCACGGCCCAGACCACCCGCGACGCCTTCCACCTCGCGGGCGGACACGTCGACGCCGGCGCCTACGAATACCGCCTGTACGCCGCGGACGCCAATGACGCGGGGGAAAGCTGGTTCCTGCGCTCCAGCACGCTCGCCGCCGGGCCCACCACCCCCGCCTACCGGGTGGAGGTGCCGCTGTTCGCCGCGCTGCCCGAGCAACTGCGCCTGGGCAACACGCTGATGCTGGGCAGCCTGCACCAGCGCATCGGCGATGGCGCCGGCAGTGGTGTCGAGCGCCAGACCTGGGCCCGTCTCATCAGCGCGGAACGCACCGTCGCCCAGAACGGCGACGTGAGCCCGCGCAGCCAGGGTCGGCTCCATGGCCTGCAAGCCGGCATCGACCTGTGGGCGCAGCCCGGCTGGCGCGCGGGCCTGTACGTGGGCCAGCTCAACGGCACCATGAACGTCCGCGGCTTCGCCAGCAGCGTGGCCGACCAGAACGTCGGCGGCAACCGGCTGCGCAGCCACTACCTCGGTGCCTACACCACCTACCACCACACCAACGGTTTCTATGTGGACACCGTGCTGCAAGGTGGGCAGCATCGCTACGGCGTCTCGCCGCTCACGCCGCCCGCCAGCCACGGCAAGGGCGACAGCCTGCTCGCGTCGGTGGAAGTGGGACGGGGCTACCAGCTCCCGTCGGGCTGGATGCTGGAGCCGCAACTGCAGCTCATCCAACAGCGCATCGAACTCGACGGCGTGGTGATCACGGGCGCCGACGTGCAGCAGAACACGCACAGCCGCTGGACCGTGCGCGCCGGCCTGCGCTTGAAAGGCGAACTCTCCACCACCGCCGGCAAGCTGCAACCCTACGCCCGCCTGAACCTGTACCACGGCAGCAAAGGCCGGGACGTGACCCGCTTCACCGGCCCCGCCGGCGCCACCGACGTGGCCACCGGCACCGGCGGTGCCAGCACCGAACTCGCCGCCGGCGCCACGCTCGCCCTGTCAACCTCCACCAGCCTCTACGGCGAGATCGGCACCGTGTGGGCCGCCGGCGGGCATGCGGGGCACAGCGGCGGCCTCAACGGGACACTGGGCCTGCGAGTGCGTTGGTAGCCGGGCGGGTTCGCCTCAGTGGCCGGGCACCCACACCATGGCGATGCTCAGCCAGACCCCGACGCTGAAATAAGGCGTGAGCCACAGCGCATCCGCTTTCCACGCCGTCCAGCTGCCGCTGCACACCCGGCGCTGCCAGGCATCGCGCGCGCCCTGCTCGACGCACAGGTAGGTCTGCCCGTTCGACCGCCCGAGGCGGTAACGGCGCCAGTACATCGGCGCATCCACGCTCAGGACGTACGCCACGAAAGCCAGGCAACAAAGAATGCCGAAGATCGCCAGCGAGTTGACCCAGCCCGTGCTGTAGAGGGCGGTGACGCCCAGCAGGACCGCCATCCAGGAAAAGCCGGCCGCCCAGAGCAGGGACTCGACGGCCTGGGTGATGTGGTTGAGCGTGAGCACGCTGTGCCAGCAGAAGCCTTGTGCCACCACCATGAAGACCGGGACCACCCAGGCAGCGCTTTGCACCCACGGCAGGCCCGCGTGCACGCCCAGCTGATGGATCAGCAGCCCGAGCTGGATCGCGAAGCAGATCTCGGCCACCGTGGCTGCCGCGCGGCCCAGGAAGATGTTGGACAGGCGCGTGTCCACCACCACCAGCCGCTCGAGGTCCACCCGGGGGAACACCGAGCGGTAGGCGCACACCAGCACGTAGACGCCGGACAGCGTGAGCTGCAGCCCCCCGTGGAAACCGGCCACAGGCGCGAAGTGCCACACGGCCAGCCACAGGCCGACGTTCACCGCCGCCAGCGCGCACATCGCCCGCCACCACCGAAGCACCTGGGCATCGGCACCGGCAATGCCCGGCACCCTGCTGCTGAAGATCAACGACATGCCGCGCTCACCTCCATCGTTCACAAGCTCACATCGTAGGCAATCCATCGCGCCGGCGCTGTAGGACAAAAGCGATCGTTGAGGGCTTCGGCCATCTCCTTCGCCGACATGGGGCGTTCTCCTACCCGCTCCAAGGCGCCTCACTCGCATGCTGGGGCATGGATATTCCCTCCCCCAAGTTCCATGCGTGGAAGAAGGCCGAGGCCGAGCTGGCCGACATCGAGCGAACGTTCCGGGCCCTGTCCGTCGATCTCTCCCCATCCGACCGCGAAAGGGTCACCCAGCAGCTTGCCGCATTGAAAGCGGCGCGGCTGAGGGTTCGCCTGCTGTTTGAAGAGGTGATGAAGGAGAGCGCGATCGTGCTGGAGCAACTCGCCGCCAGCGAAGCGCCGCCGCCTCCACCGCCGAGCCACGACCCGCGTCGGCCTGACGCGGAAGACTGGTTGTCCTAGCCTTCGCGGCGGTTCAGGGCAAGGCCTGCGCGTCCAGCTCGGCCATCTCCTGCGCCGTGAACACCCGGGATCGCGTGTGGAAGGCCTTGCCTTGCGGGCCTTCGAGCGAGAAGGTGCCGCCGTGGCCGTCGATCACGTCGATGATGAGCTGCGTGTGCCGCCAGTACTCGTACTGCGCCTTGCCGATGTAGAACGGGCAGCCACCGATGTCGCCCAGGTACACGTCACCCGCGCCGGTGGTGATCTCGCCCAGCAGGTAGCAGTTGGCCGCGCTGTTGTCGCAGCAGCCGCCGCTCTGGTGGAACATGAGGCCGGGGCCATGCTGCGCCTTGAGCCGTTCGATCAATTCCACGGCGGCCGGTGTGGCGATGACTCTTTCAACCATGAGAGATCTCCTAAGGTCTTTCCGGAGCGAAGTGCCCCAGCCAGAACGCGGCGGATCCGGCTTGGCCGGTCCGCACGCGTTGCCCCCTGGGGGGTGACGCGCCGCAGGCGCGGCGCGGGGGGGATTAAAAGAACCCCAGCTTGTTCTCGCTGTAGCTCACCAGCAAGTTCTTGGTCTGCTGGTAGTGGTCCAGCATCATCTTGTGCGTCTCACGGCCAATGCCCGATTCCTTGTAGCCGCCGAAGGCGGCGTGCGCGGGGTAGGCGTGGTAGCAGTTGGTCCACACGCGGCCGGCCTTGATGGCGCGGCCCATGCGGTAGGCCACGTTGCCGTTGCGGCTCCACACGCCGGCACCCAGGCCATACAGCGTGTCGTTGGCGATCGCCAGGGCTTCGGCCTCGTCCTTGAAGGTGGTCACGGCCAGCACGGGGCCGAAGATTTCTTCCTGGAAGATGCGCATCTTGTTGTGGCCCTTGAACAGCGTGGGCTGCACGTAGTAGCCGCCTTCGAGCTCCCCCCCCAGGTTCGCCTGGCCACCACCGGCCAGCACCTCGGCGCCTTCCTGCTTGCCCAGGTCGAGGTACGAGAGGATCTTGGTGAGCTGTTCCTTGCTGGCCTGCGCGCCCATCATGCTGTCGGTGTCCAGCGGGTTGGCGTGCTTGATCGCGGCCACGCGCTTGAGCACGCGCTCCATGAACTTGTCGTAGATGCTTTCCTGGATCAGCGCACGGCTGGGGCAGGTGCAGACCTCGCCCTGGTTGAAGGCGAACAGCACCAGGCCTTCGATCGCCTTGTCCAGAAACGCGTCGTCCTTGTCCATGATGTCGGCGAAGAACACGTTGGGCGACTTGCCGCCGAGTTCCAGCGTGGCGGGAATCAGGTTGTTCGCCGCGGCCTGCGCGATCACGCGGCCCGTGGTGGTGGAGCCGGTGAACGCGATCTTGGCGATGCGCTTGCTGGTGGCCAGCGGCATGCCCGCTTCGCGGCCGTAGCCGTTGACGATGTTGAGCACGCCCGGCGGCAGCAGGTCGGCGATGAGTTCGGCCAGGATCAGGATGCTGATGGGCGTGGACTCGGCGGGCTTGAGCACCACGGCGTTGCCGGCGCCCAGCGCGGGCGCGAGCTTCCAGGCCGCCATGAGGATGGGGAAGTTCCAGGGAATGATCTGGCCGATCACGCCCAGCGGTTCCTGGATGTGGTACGCCACGGTGTTCTCGTCGATGTTGCTCAGCGCGCCTTCCTGCGCGCGCACGCAACCCGCGAAGTAGCGGAAGTGGTCCACCGTGAGCGGGATGTCGGCGTTGAGCGTCTCGCGGATCGCCTTGCCGTTGTCCACGGTCTCGGCGTAGGCCAGCAGCTCCAGGTTCTGCTCGATGCGGTCGGCGATCTTGAGCAGCACGTTGGCGCGCTCGGCCGCCGAGGTCTTGCCCCAGGCATCGGCCGCGGCGTGCGCGGCGTCCAGCGCGAGTTCGATGTCTTCGGCGGTGGAGCGCGCGGCGCGCGTGTACACCTTGCCCGAGACGGGCGTGATCACATCGAAGTACTGGCCTTTGACCGGCGCGAGCCAGCGACCGCCGATGAAGTTGTCGTACTGGGTCTTGTAGGCGATCTTGGCGCCAGCGGCGCCGGGGGCTGCGTAAAGCATGTTGTCTTCCTCAGGATGGACGTTGATGGCAAGGCCTGTGTCTTCAGGCCCTCTGCTCTCTTCAAGTTCCATGCCATGGGCTTGGGCCCGGTGAAGCGCTGCACGAAAGCACACATGCGGGGTTCGCACTGTCCCGGAACCGTGCACAAGCGAACCGGCTGTCTCAAAGCGGCACACACGCCGGCGCCATGAAAAAAGCCACTGGTTGCGCGCGCAACCAGTGGCTGTGTTGAAGCGTCGGGCGTCAGGGCGCGGTGAGCGTGAGCCCATGTTGCTGGAAGATGGCCAGCAGCTCGCCGCTGTCGCGCATCGATTTCAAGGCCCCTTCCAGCGCCAGGCCCAGGTCCTTGTGTTCGGCCTTGATCGCCATGCCCACGGGCCAGCCGGTGTCGGGCACGCCGCCGAGCGAGAGCGTGCTCAGGCGGATGTGGCTCGGCCTCGGATCGGTGTGCGAGAGCACCGACTCGGCCTGCGCGCGCGTCACATACGCGGCGGCGGCCTTGCCCTCCACCACGGCCTGCACCGCCTGCTCGCCGCTGTTGTGGATGCCCACCTGCGCGCGCAGCAGACCGCCGCCATGGCCCATGAGCGCGCTGGCCGCGCCGGCCCCGCGCTCGGCGGCCAGCGGCAGGCCTTTGAGGTCTTCCGGCGTGGCCACCTCGGCGACGCGGCGCGTGTCGTGCGCCAGCACCAGCTGCTGGCGCATGTAGGGCGCGAGGATCATCACCTGGCGGTTCTTCTGCATCAGGTAGCGGTCCACCGGCACCTGCAGCATCACGTCGGCAGGGCCGTAGCCCAGGTAATGGCCGCGCCAGACCATGTTGCGCAGGTCGTCGTTCATGTTCTCGCCCGCGTCGAACGGCAGCAGCGCCAGCCTCAGCTGGAGCTGGCGCGCCAGCGCGGCGGCGATCGACACGTCCAGGCCGTGGAGGTCGTTGGCCGGGCCGTCGGAGAACGGCGCGTTGTCCTTGTAGACCGCCACTTTCAGCGCGCCATTCGCGCGGATGCGTTCGAGGTCGCTCAGGTCGGCCTGCGCGCGCGCCAGTGGCACGCTCGCGGCGAGCAGGGCCGCCAGCACCTGGCGGCGGTCGGGGTGGTGGTGATGGGTGGTGGTCATGCGCGTCTCCCGTCTCAGGGCTCGCGGCGGGTTTCGAGGTAGGTCTTGATCGACCAGATCGCCTCCTGCGACAGCGTGCCCTCGAACGGCGGCATGTACACGCGCCCGTCGCGCACGCGGCCCCGGCGCACGGTGGCCATGTAGTAGTCGTCCATCTCCTTGAAGCACGCGGCCTTCTTCGCCGCGTCGGCGTAACCCGAGCATTCGCCGTCGAACTTGCGCAGGTCGGGCGAGATGCCGCCGGAGATCGCCTCCAGGCCGTGGCAGCGCGCGCAGTTCTGGTTGTAGGCCGAGGTGCCGATGCGCAGCGCCTCCTTGTTCGCGGGACCGCTGCTGTAGGGGTTGGCATCGAGCCACTTGGTGCCCAGCTGCGGCAGGGTGCTCGTGTCCACCGCCTGCGGTGTCACATCGCCATGCGCCATCACGGCGGCCACGCCGCAGGTGACGGCCAGCGCGAGCAGGCCGCGCGCGCCCCGCAAGGAAAGAGAGAAACGCGAAATCTTCATGGGTTGTCTCCGGTTCAGAAAGGGTCTTTTCCGGCATGGACAGCAAGTTGCAGGCCATGGCGCCGTGGACCGGAGCCACGCAAGGGACGGGCCCGCCCGCAGGCCCGGTCAGGCCCGTGCAAGGTGTGCCAATTTGAATCACCGGGTCGCCTGCGATCGCACCGGATGTCACAGTCCGCCGCTTCATGGGCGCCTTGTGTGTCAACTTTGCGCGCCACGGCCTGGCCCAGGTGGTGGCCGGCTCTTTGCTAACAGCGAAGGTGTGACACTCGGGACACGCTGTTGCATCTCGGGATTAACCAGTGTTGCTCACAGGGACAGATATGAAGAGAATTGCATGAACCCGCGCGACCAAGACGACAGCCCGTCTGACGACCCGGAGCACCCGCCACGATGGGTGCCCGACTACTGGGGGGGATTTCCCCCGGATCCAGGAGACAACATGAGTGCTGCCCTCTTCACGCCTCCCGGCGGAAGACACGATGCGCCCGCGCCCCCCGGCCCGGACGGCAACGCACCACCCGATCCCATCGGCCAGGCCCACCGCCGGTCGCAGGCCTATGGCATCGACTCCACGGACGCGCCCGATTTCTCCAGCCCCGGCGTGGGTCTGCTCAACGATGCACGGGAAGAGAACCGATTCCTGTTCCAGCACGCCGCCCCGGTCATGGAGACGCTCTACGACCAGATCGTGAACACCCACAGCATGGTGCTGCTCACCTCCGCCAAGGGCCTGGTGCTGCATTCGCTGGGCGACACCGACTTTCTCGAAAAGGCCTCGCGCGTCGCGCTCACGCCCGGCATGGACTGGTCCGAGAAAAACAAGGGCACGAATGCGATCGGCACCGCGCTCAGCGAACAGGAAGCGCTCACGGTGCACGGCAGCCAGCACTACATGGACGCCAACAAGTTCCTCACCTGCTCGTGCTCGCCGATCTTCGATCCCTACGGCCAGGTCATCGGCGCGCTGGACGTGACGGGTGACCACCGCAGCTACCACCAGCACACGCTGGCGCTGGTGCGCATGTCGGCGCAGATGATCGAGAACCACATGTTCGCGGACATCTTCCCCAAGGCCATCCGCATCCACTTCCACACCCGCTCCGAGTTCCTGGGCACGCTGGTCGAAGGCATCGCGGTGTTCTCGCCCGAGGGCCGCTTCCTCTCGGCCAACCGCAGCGCGCAGTTCCAGATCGGGCTGCCGTTCAGCGCGCTCAAGGCCCACACCTTCTCCTCGCTCTTCGGCATGCCGATCTCGGCCCTGTTCGAGCTGTTCAGCGGCGCCATGCCCACGCCCAAGCAGCTGTGCATGCACAACGGCGTGTCGGTCTGGTGCCGGGTGAAGATCAAGGCCGCCAACCCCTGGTCGGGCGGTGGCAAGCCCACGGGCGCCGCGCCCGACGCGGCACCCGCTTGCGCCGCCGCCGCGGCCGAGCCGCTCAGGCCCACCGGCCGCAAGATGCAGTTCTCCTCGCTGCAGTACCTCGACACGGGCGACCCCCAGGTGTCGACGGTGATCCACAAGCTGCGCCGGGTCTCGGGGCGCGACATCCCGGTGATGATCCTGGGCGAGACCGGCACCGGCAAGGACCTGCTGGCCCAGGCCATCCACGGCGATTCCACGCGCTCGGCGCAGCCCTTCGTGTCGGTGAACTGCGCCTCGATCCCCGACACGCTGATCGAGTCCGAGCTGTTCGGCTACGAAGAAGGCGCCTTCACCGGCGCGCGCAAGAAGGGCTCCATCGGCAAGATCCTCCAGGCCCACGGCGGCACGCTGTTCCTCGACGAGATCGGCGACATGCCCAAGCACCTGCAGGCCCGCCTGCTGCGCGTGCTGCAGGACCGCAAGGTCAGCCCGCTGGGCGCGGGCAAGGAGGTGGAAGTGGACGTGACGGTGATCAGCGCCACGCACAAGAACCTCAAGGACATGATCGCGCGCGGCGATTTCCGCGAGGACCTCTACTACCGCCTCAACGGCCTGGTGGTGCGCCTGCCGGCGCTGCGCGAGCGCACGGACTTCGAACTGGTGGTGCACAAGATCCTCAAGGCGCTGTGCGACCAGGGCCAGCAGATCGGCATCGCGCCCAACGTCATGGCGCTGTTCAAGCGCTACCAGTGGCCGGGCAATTTCCGCCAGCTGCACAACCTGCTGCGCACCGCCGTCGTGATGGTGGGCAGCGACGGCGTGATCGACGTGGCGCACCTGCCCGACGATTTCCTCGACGAACTCGAACACGCCCAGGCCGCCGATGCGGCGGAGGGCGGCCTGGCCGAGTCCTTCGGCACCGCCCCGGGCAGCGAACCGCTGCCACCGCCCGCGCCGCTGAGCGAGGTGGCGCCGGGCGATGGCCAGCGCCTGCAGGACGTCACGCTCAGCGCCATGGCGCAGATGCTGCGTCTGCACAAGGGCAATGTGTCGGCGGCGGCGAAGGCGCTGGGCGTCTCGCGCAACACCATCTACCGCAAGAAGGACCAGCTACCGCCCGACCTGCTCGGCTGAAGCCGGCGGCGGCGCCTGCCGCATCCATAGCGGCTCCAGCTCGCGCCAGGCGCGCTGCACGTTGAAGTCCTGGCGCTGCGCGTGGCCGGCCCAGCCGCGCCATTCGGGCATGGGCACGGTGGCGCTCTCGCCGGCGTGGCGCCCCTGGTCCATGGCGCTCAGCACCTGATCGCGCAAGGCCTGCAGGTAGCCGCGTGTGCCCGAAAGAGCGGCGGGCCCTGAATCGCCCTGCGCGCTGGACACCACCGCGCCGATCACGTGGCGCGGCCCCAGTGCCTGCAAACGGTCCAGCGCGGCGAGCCAGCCGTCCACGCTGCCCTGCGCGAGTTCGGGCAGGCGCTCGCCGTACACCAGACCCCCCGCCCACAACACGCCCTGCTGCGCGTGCCAGAGCACCAGGTCGCTCTCGGTGTGCCCCTGCTCCACGCGCATCACGCGCAGGCGCTGCGCGCCCACCGCCAACACCGCGCCTTCGATCAGGCCGCGCGTGGGCCACACGATGGCCGTGCCCGCCATGGCCTGCGCGCCGGCGCGTTCGATGAGGCTTTGCAGGCAGGCCGGGCAGCGCTGCTCCATCGCCCGGCGCGTGCCCTCGGTGGCGAGCACCGTGGTCTGGCCGGTCTCGATGCGGTCGGCCCAGGCGCCATTGGCCAGCACGTTCTCGGCGTGCGCGTGGGTGTTGACGATCCAGCGCACCTGCACCCCGAAGCGGCAGGCCAGCGAGGCGCGCACGCGCTCGCCATGCCGATGGCTCGGGCCGGGGTCCACCACCAACGCCTCGCCGCCGTCGATCAGCACCGAGGTCGGCACCACATGGCCGGCGTTGTCGGGCGAGATCTCCTGCGGCGCCGGCGGCGACCAGGCCCACACGCCCGGTGCCACAGGTTGCCAGGGCACGCCGTCCGGGCAGTCGCGGCCCTGTGCGTTCACGGAGACACACAGCGCGAACAGCAAGGCGCCCAACGCTCTCATGGCAACGAGCGCCTCACGCACGCGCGCAGACACGCCAGCATCGTCGGCTCGCCACCGAGGTGGCCGCTGGGCGGCAGGTGCAACACCACCGGGCCACCCGCCCGCCGGCCCAACGCGGCCCAGCGGGCGCTGTTGGCCGGTGGACAGATCGCATCGAAGCGCCCATGCACCCAGTCCACCGGGATGCGCTCGCGCGCGAGCAGCGCCACCGCGCGGTCCAGCCCGCCCGGGCGCATGAAACCCCGGTGCAGCAGGTAGTGCGCCTGCACCCGGTACCGGGTCCGGGCCGCGCGGTCGCTGCGGCGCACACCGGGCTGGGGCAGGCGCGCCAGCGCGCGCCGCTGCTGGCGCTGCAGGCCGGCCCATTCACGGCGGATCGGGTTCGCCCAGGGCGAGCCGGTGTGCGCCGCGTGGCGCAGGCTGCGCCGCAGGCCATGCGCCGCGTCGGCGGTTTCGCGCAGGCCCCAGCCGCGCCACGCGCGCAGCGATGCAACACCGGGTGTGCCGTTTTGAATCAGTTGTCTCAGCCGTTGCAACGCCACCGGCACACCGTCACCCGGCCGCACCGGCCACAAAGCGGCCGGCGCCCTCAGGGTTTGCCCTCGCCTGGCCGACGGCAACAGCAGGCCGCCGATCTCGCGGCGCGTGAGCGCGAAGGCGCCGCGCAACACCAGGCGCTGCACGCGCGCGGGGTGTTGCTGCGCATACGCCAGCGCTACCACCGTGCCCCAGGAACCCGCCAGCACCGACCAGCGTTGAATGCCCAACTGCTCGCGCAAGCGCTCCAGATCGGCCACCAGCGCGAGGGTGTGGTTGCCCTGCGTGCGGCCACGCGGCCGCGAGGCGCCGGCACCGCGCTGATCGGGGGCGATCACGCGCTGGCGGCGCAGGTCGAAGGGCCGCAGCATGCCGGGCTGGCAGGCGCCGCCCGGCCCGCCGTGCAGCAACAGCCAGGGCTCGCCGCGCGCCGCGCCGAGCTCGCGCCAGGCCATGCGGTGCAGGCCACCGACGGGCAGGCGCCGGGGTGCTGGCCAGGGGGTGGCGTTCGGGGGCTTTTGCATGGCATCGATATTGCTGTTCAGGGTCGCGGCCGGTGTGGCGATGGTGCCATCCGGCTTGCAGACATGTTTCATGCCAACCCTTTCTGGAGAACGACCATGCAATGGACCACCCCGGCCTTCACCGACCTGCGTTTCGGCTTCGAGATCACGATGTACATCGCCAACCGCTGATCGATCGATCCGCCAGCGCACGTGTGAACAGCGCGTGCGCTTTTTTTGACCCTTCACCTTCCTCCATCGACCATGCGCATCCGGGTTCTGGGCTCTTCGGCCGGCGGCGGTTTCCCCCAGTGGAACTGCAATTGCCCCAACTGCGACGGCCTGCGCCGCGGAAAGCTCATGGCCCACGCGCGCACGCAGTCCTCGATCGCGGTGAGCGCCAACGAGGTGGACTGGCTGCTGGTCAACGCCTCGCCCGACATCCTCGGCCAGATCCGCGACACGCCGGAACTGCAGCCCGCGCGCGCGGTGCGCGACAGTGGCATCGCCGCCGTGCTGCTGATGGACGCGCAGATCGACCACGTCACCGGCCTGCTGATGCTGCGCGAGCGCGCAGGCGCGCTGCCGCTGCTGGCCACGCCCGAGGTGCTGTCCGAACTGGACAGCGGCTTTCCCATCACCCGCCTGCTCTCGCACTACTGCGGCGTGGCGCCCCATCCCGTGCCCACCGACGGCCGCACGTTCACCGCGCCCGGGCTGGAGGGCATCGAGCTGCAGGCCGTGCCGCTCGCGTCCAAGCCGCCACCGTATTCGCCGTTCCGCGGCAACCCGCGCCCGGGCGACAACATCGGCCTGGTGCTGCGCAACCCGGCGACTGGCGCGCGCGTGTTCTACGCCCCCGGCCTGGGCGAGGTCACGCCCGAGCTGCTGTCGCTCATGGCCACCTGCGCCGTGGTGCTGGTGGACGGCACCTTCTGGACCGGTGACGAGATGCAGCGGCTGGGCCTGTCGCCCAAGGCCGCGGCCGACATGGGCCACCTGCCGCAGAGCGGGCCCGGCGGCATGATCGAACACCTGGCGCGGCTGCCGGAGACCACGCGCAAGCTGCTGATCCACGTCAACAACACCAACCCCATCCTGATCGAGGACTCGCCCGAGCGCGATGAACTCACCCGCCAGCGCATCGAGGTGGCGCGCGACGGCATGGACATCCGCTTCTGAGCGCGGGCACGCCATGGACATCGCCACCACCCCGCGCCCCCGCACCGGCCTGCCAGCCTGGACGCGCGGCGAGTTCGAGGCCCAGCTGCGCGAGAAGGGCCGCTCGTACCACATCCACCACCCGTTCAACGTGCGCATGAACAGCGGCGGCTGCACGCCCGACGAGCTGCGCTGCTGGGTGGCCAACCGCTTCTACTACCAGATCTGCATCCCGCGCAAGGACGCGGCCATCCTCGCCAACATGCCCGACCGCGCGCACCGCCGGCTGTGGATCGAGCGCATCCTCGACCACGACGGCCATGGCGACCACGAAGGCTCGGCCGCCGGCGGCATCGAGGCCTGGACGCGGCTCGGTGAGGCCGTGGGCCTCGCGCGCGAAGACCTGTGGTCGCTGCAGGGCGTGGTGCCCGCCGTGCGTTTCGCCTGCGATGCCTACGTGAACTTCGCCGCCAGGGCGCCCTGGCAGGAGGCGGTGTGCTCCTCGCTCACCGAGATGTTCGCGCCCCAGATCCACAAGGACCGCCTGGCCACCTGGCCCACGCACTACCCCTGGATCGAGGCCGAGGGACTGGCCTACTTCCGCAAGCGCATCCCCCTGGCCGGGCGCGACGTGGCACACGGCCTGCGCGTGACGCTGGAGCACTTCGACACCCGCGAGGCCCAGCACCGCGCGCTGGACATCCTGCAGTTCAAGCTGGACATCCTCTGGAACATGCTCGATGCCATCGAGAAAGCCTGCCAATGAAGACCCCCCCTGCGCCGCTTCGCGGCTTCCCCCCTGAGGGGGGACCACACCAGCGGCCTGGCAGAGCCAGTTCCGCGGTGTGTGCTGGTCCAACGATCTCTTTGCGCCGACCATGACAGCCATCTCCACCCATCCCAAGCTCTCGCGGCGTTTCCGCCTGCAGTACGAGCCCGCGCAGGAGCGCTGGGTGCTGCTCTACCCCGAAGGCATGGTGCAGCTCAACGAGAGCGCGGCCGAGATCCTGAAACGCTGCGATGGTGAGCGCACGTTGGCCGCCATCGTGGAGGATCTGGAGACCACGTTTTCCATCCAGGGCATTGGCCGCCAGGTGAAAGACCTGCTCGAAGAAGGAGGCCGCCGTGGCTGGATCGATTGAACCGCCCGGCCCGCCGCTGTGGCTGCTGGCCGAGCTCACCTACCGCTGCCCGCTGCACTGCGTGTTCTGCTACAACCCCACGCAGCACGCGCGCATCCAGCAGGAGCTGAGCACCGCGCAGTGGGTGGACGTGATGCGCCAGGCGCGCGCGCTGGGCGCGGCGCAGCTCGGTTTCTCGGGCGGTGAGCCGCTGCTGCGCGACGACCTGGAAGAGCTGGTGCAGGAGGCGCACGCGCTCGGCTACTACACCAACCTCATCACCTCGGGCGTGGGCCTGACCGACGCGCGCGCCACGCGCCTGAAGGCCGCCGGCCTCGACCACGTGCAGCTCTCGTTCCAGGACAGCACGCGCGAACTCAACGACTTCCTGAGCCACACGCGCACCTTCGAGCTCAAGCAGAAGGTCGCGCGCATCATCAAGTCGCACGACTGGCCGATGGTGATGAACTGCGTGCTGCACCGGCACAACCTGCCACACGTGGGCCCGATCATCGAGATGGCGCTGGACCTGGGCGCGGAATACCTCGAACTCGCCAACACGCAGTACTACGGCTGGGCCTGGGTCAACCGCGACCACCTCATGCCCACGCACGAGCAGCTGGTGGAGGCCGAAGCGGTGGTGAACCGCTACCGCGAGCAGATCGGCTCGCGCTGCCGGCTGCTGTTCGTGGTGCCCGACTACTTCGAGCAGCGCCCCAAGGCCTGCATGAACGGCTGGGGCTCGGTGTTCCTCTCGGTCGCGCCCGACGGCCTGGCCATGCCCTGCCACAACGCGCGCAACCTGCCCGGCCTGGCCCTGCCCAACGTGGCGCACACGCCGCTGGCCGACATCTGGCGGACCAGCCAGGCCTTCAACGCCTACCGGGGCGATGGCTGGATGAAGCCGCCCTGCCGCGACTGCGACGAGCGACACAAGGACTTCGGCGGCTGCCGCTGCCAGGCCTTCCAGATCACGGGCGACGCGGCGCAGGCCGACCCGGTGTGCGGCAAGTCTCCCCACCACGACCAGGTGGTGCAACTCGTGAAGCAGGCGCCCACGCAACGCCACATCCCCATCGTGTTCCGCAGCGACACCGAGTCGCGCGGCCTGCACCCCGAGGTGCCGGCATGAACACCGCCACCGGCCACCACCGCATGCTGGGCGCGGCGGTGGTCAGCCACCTGCCGGTGCTGCGGCGCGGCCCGTTCGCGCTGGAGCACGCGCCGCACGGTCTCTTCCTGCTGTGGCTCGCCTTCATGGGCCTGGTGGGTTTCGGCGCCCTGCTGCTGTGGCAGGCCGGCGCCTGGCACCGGCTGGTGCACGCCGACCCCACGGGCCTGACCGTGGTCATCGTGCTGCTGTTCATCGGCGGCTCGCTCTGGGCTGGCCGCCGCGCCTGGGTGCTGGGCGAACAGCGCCTGCGGCTGGACGCCGCGCGCGAAGACCCGCTGGACACCTGGAGCGCCGAGTACCGCGACGGCTGCGCGCGGGCCGGTGCCGACCCCACGGTCTGGCTGCAGGTGCTGGGCGAGCGAGCGCACGGCCCGCACGAAATGGCCTGGTGGCTCAATGGCATCCAGCTCAAGCTGGGCCTGCTGGGCAAGGTGATCGGTTTCTCCATCCTTGCGCTGCAGCTCGGCGAGGTGCAGAGCTTCGACGCGAGCCAGTCCACGCAATTGCTCAAGAACCTCACCGGCGGCCTGGGCATCGCGCTGCTGACCACCGTGACCGGCCTCACCGGCAACATCCTGCTGGGCCTGCAGCTCATGCGGCTGGACCGGTTCGCCGACGCGCTCATCGCCGACACGCTGGCCACCACACCGACCCCGGAGGCGCGCGATGGCGATCGGCCGAGCGGTCCGTGACACCGAGACCGACCCGTTCTACGACATGTTGTTCAACATGCTGATCGCGTTCGTCTTCTGTTTCGTCATCGCGCTGCTCGCCTTCAACCCCAAGGCGCGCAAGAGCGGCGACATCCCGGCCAAGGCCGAGTTCATCGTCACCATCTCCTGGCCCGACAACAACCCCAACGACGTGGACGCCTGGGTCAACGAGCCGGGCGGCAAGACGCTGTGGTTCCGCCAGCGCGACGCCGGCATGCTGCACCTGGACCGCGACGACCGGGGCGCGAAGAACAACAGCGTGATCGTCAACGGCCGCGAGATCCGCAGCCCGGTGCGGCAGGAGATCGTCACGCTGCGTGGCCTGGTGCCGGGCGAGTACGTGGTGAACGCGCACTACTACGACTCGCGCGACCAGCAGCCGGTGGATGTGTCGGTGGCGGTGGTGAAGGTCAACCCGCAGGCGGAGATCGTCTACACCGGCACGCAGCAGATCCCGCGCAAGGGCGACGAGCGCACGCTGGTGCGCTTCACCCTCGACGAGGCCGGCACCGTGACCGACCTCAACACCCGGCCGCTCGCGATCGTGCAGCGCACCGGCCTTTGAACCACCGCCTCCGATGATCCCCACCGTCTCTTCCCAACTGCTGTGGCTGGTGCTGGTGTACGCGCTGCTGGCCTTCCTGTTGCTGTGTCTGCTGCTGGCCACGCGCTGGCACTGGGGCGTGAAGCTGGGCGCGGTGCTGCTGGTCAGCGGCTTCTACGCGCTGAGCCATGCCACGCTGCAGGGCATCGCGGGCTGGCCGAGCGACGACGCCCTGCCTCCACGTTTCGTGCTGCTTTCGGCGGTGTTCGACGAACCCAGCCCGGGCCGGGGCCACGCCGGCGCGATCTACATCTGGGTCAACCCCATGAAGGACAACCAGCCGCTGGCGATGCCACGCGTGCACCGCCTGCCCTACGAGAAGGACCTGCACCGCATCCTGGGCGACGGCCTGCGCAAGGCGCGCGACGGCAACACACAGATAGGCAGCACCGAACCGGTGCCGGGCTCGGGCGGCTTCGCCTGGCTGCGCCCGGCCGGCAACGACCGGCTGCAGATCAAGCTGAGCGACCTGCCGCGCGCTCAGTTGCCGGAGAAATGAGGCCCCTCCTGCCCGCGCTGCCGCTGGCCGCCCTGGTGCTGGCCGCTTGCCGGCCCGCGCCCGCCGACACCTGGTTTCCGCTGGTCGAAGGCGAGCGCATGGTCTACGCCGTGACGGTGGAGAGCGACGAAGCGCCACCGCCCGAGGCATGGACGCTCACCGTCACCGCGCCGCAGAACGTGGCCGGCCAGCGCACGCAGGTGCGCCACCATTCGGCCGGCGTGAGCTACCACCTGCTCAGCGACGAACAAGGCATTCGCCGCGTGGCCACGCGCACCGACATCGACCGCGAACCCACGCCCGACCCGGAGCCGCTGTGGGTGCTCAAGGCGCCCTACGAAGTGGGCACCGAATGGAGCACGCCGACCGTGCCCTACCTGATCCTGCGCCGCAACGAACACCCGCGCGAGCTGCGCTACAGCCACCGCGCGCTGATGACCTGGCGCATCGAGGCGGTGGACGACGAGGTGACCACGCCCACCGGCACGCACAAGCCCTGCCTGCGGGTCGTGGGCCGGGCCAGGCTCAACCTCTTCACCGACCCGGTGAACGGCTTCACCGACGTGCCGCTCACCAGCCGCGAGTGGTACTGCCGGGGCCAGGGCCTGGTGAAATTCGAGCGCGAGGAACCGGTACCACCCGGGTTTCTGGTGGGTGGGCGATTGACGGCGGTATGGGCACGCTAGGGCGACAGGTCAGCGCTTGCCACCGCCGTTGCCACCCCCGTGGCCGCCACCATTCCCACCGCCCTTGCCACCGCCGTGGCCGCCCCCATGACCGTTGCCCTTGCCCTGGCCGCTGCCGCCCGCACCGCGCGCGTGACCCACGGACGGGCCCGGGGCATCGATCGAGGCCGCCGCGGCCAGCTTGGTGTGTTTTGTGTCTTCGGCATGGCGCGCCCGGTTGGCCGAGCTCACCACCTCGCCCAGGCGCAGGCCGAGGTCGTTGGCGATCGCGCCCCAGCCCATGCCGCTGTCGCGCATGGCCTGCACCTCGTGGGTGGCCCTGGCCAGCTGCCGTCGGGTGGGGTGGTGGATGCCGTCCTGCGCCAGGTCGGCCTTGGCGATCTCGGTCGCGAAATTCCGAGCGGGCGATGGCGAGGTCGGGGACGGTACCTCAGGCAGTGGCTGCGCGAGCGCGGCACCCACCGCCAGCAGCGCGAGCATGAAGGAGGACCGGAGCAGAACGCGAGGGATCTTGGTCATGGCAGGTCTCCACATCGGGAACAGACCCTCATGCTAGCCGCACCGGCGGCGCGTGGTGCGCGAGTTGGTTACCAGTTGTTGAGCCGTGGCCCGCCTGTGCGGCGCGGGTGAAGAACGCCTCGGCCCGGGCCGGGTTGCGCGGCTCGCCCAGGCCCTCTTGGGCCAGCACGCCCAGCATGAACAAGGCCTCGGCGTTGCCCGTCTCGTCGGCCAGCGCCGCCCAGAGCTCGCGCGCCTGGGCGTAGCGGGCCAGCCGGAACTCGGCATGGGCCCGGTACCGCGCGTCGCCCACGCTGGACAGCAGGGCGAGGGCCGCACCCAGCAGGGTGCGGGGGTGGCACAGATCGGTCTGCGCGCTCATGGCGGGACAGGTGGGTGAGCCGGCTCAGGGCTTGACCGTGAGCACCCAGGTCGAGAGCGTCTTGAGGTCGGCCGCGCTCAGGCTGGGGTGGCCCGGCATGGGCACGCGACCCCACTTGCCTTTGGAGCCGTTCTGGATCGACTGCGCGAGCGAGGCCGCGGCGTCTTTTTCGCTCGCGTATTTTTCGGCGATGGCGCTGAAGGCCGGGCCGACCACCTTGTCGGCGTTGGCGTGGCAGCTGTAGCAGCCGCTGGCCTTGGCGAGTTCCACGGCGGCCACGTCGGCGGCGGTGGCGTGCTGGGCCAGGCCGGCCAGCACAGTGGGGAGGATCAGGAGGTAACGCATGGCGGGCACCGGAGAAAGGAAGGAAAGAAGGGACAGAAAAAAGGGGTGGCATGGCCTGGGCCACGCCACCCCCAACACCACATCACTTCATGAGCTTGAAGGTCCAGACCGAACCGCCCTGTTCGAGGAAGTTGACCTTCTTGGCCACTTCACCGCCCCACAGCGGCACGGCACCGCCCCAGCCCGAGACCACGCTGACGTACTGCTCGCCGCCCTCGGTCCAGGTGATGGGGGGCGCGACCACGCCGGAGCCGGTCTGGAACTGCCACACCACCTTGCCGGTCTTGGCGTCGGCGGCCTTCAGGTAACCCTCGGGCGTGCCCCAGAACACGAGGTCGCCGGCGGTGAGCACACCGCCCCACAGCGGCGCGCTGTTCTTGACTTCCCAGGCCACCTTGCCGGTCTTGGGATCGATCGCGCGCAGCGAACCGATGTGGTCGTCGAACAGCGGCTTGATGGTGAAGCCCGCGCCCAGGAAGGCCGCGCCTTTCTTGTAGGTGATGGGCTCGTTCCAGATCTCCATGCCCCATTCGTTGGTGGGCACGTAGAACAGGCCGGTCTTGGGGCTGTAGGCCATGGGCATCTGGTTCTTGCCACCCAGGAAGCCCGGCGCGGAGAACACCGCCTTGCCCTTGGCACCGTCGCCACCGGCGGCGGTCGGGTCGCCCGGGCGGTTGGTGTCGTCGAAGTTGGGGCGGCCGGTCTTGAGGTCGATGCCGGTGGCCCAGGTCACCTTCTTCACGAACGGGAAGGCGTTGACCAGCTTGCCGGTGGCCGCGTCGTTCACGTAGAAGAAACCGTTGCGGTCGGCCTTGGCGCCCATGCGCTTGCCGTCCATGTCGAAGGTGACGAATTCGTTGACGCCGTCGTAGTCCCAGCCGTCGTTGGGCGTGCTCTGGTAGTGCCAGACGATCTTGCCGGTCTTCACATCGATCGCGACGGTCGAGGCCGAGTACAGGTTGTCGCCCTTGCGCACATGGCTGTTCCAGGGGCCGGGGTTGCCGGTGCCGAAGTAGGCCAGGCCGGTCTTGGCGTCGTAGGTGCCGCCCAGCCAGGTGGCCGCGCCGCCGGTCTTCCACGTCTCGCCCGGCCAGGTGGCGTTGGTGGTGCCGGTGATGCCGTTTTCCTTGCCGTCCTTGTAGCCCATGTGGCCTTCGACGACGGGGCGCGTCCACACCATCTTGCCGGTGCGCGGGTCGCGTGCTTCCACGCGGCCGACCACACCGAACTCACCGCCCGAGACACCGGTCATCAGCAGGCCTTCGGCGATGAGGGGCGCGGCGGTGTAGCTGTAGCCGGCGGCGTAGTCGTCGATCTTCTCGCGCCACACCACCTTGCCCGTGTTCTGGTCGAGCGCGACCAGCTGCGCGTCGAGCGTGCCGAAGATCACCAGGTTGTCGTACAGCGCGGCGCCGCGGTTGATCACGTCGCAGCAGGGCATGATGCCTTCGGGCAGGCGGTGTTCGTACTTCCAGAGCTTCTCGCCGGTCTTGGTGTTGACCGCGTAGATGCGCGAGTAGGACGCGGTGACGAACATCTTGCCGTTGTGCACCAGCGGCTGCGACTGCTGGCCGCGCTGCTTCTCGCCGCCGAACGACATGGACCACACCGGCACGAGCTTGTTGATGTTGCGCTCGGTGATGCCGTTGAGCGTGGAATGGCGCTGGCCCTGGGTGCCCAGGCCCCAGCTCAACACGTTGTCGGGGGTCTTGGCGTCGTCGGCGATCATCGCGTCGGTCACGCCCTGGGCGCTCACGTGGGCGGTGGCGGCCAGAATCATCAGGCTCAATAGGGTGCGTTTCACAGTGTGTCTCCTGCTCGTTCGTGGATGTGTGATGCCTGCGACCGAGCACCATGCCCGGCCGCCCGTGAACACCCCGGCCCTGCGGCCGTCGGGGTTTGCACAGACAGCAAATGGCAACATCCATGCCAGCGTTTTCGAGCGGTTTTCCGGCCTGAAATGCGCCACGCCCGGGCCTCGCGGCGGGTCGCGGCTGTGACACTGTTCAGAAACGAATCAACCCCTGCAACAGGGTTCAGCGCGCGCGCGAATCCAGCGCCCGCTGTTCGTACCGCGGGTACCACTGCACGAGGCTGCGGTGCAGCTCGGCGGGCTGCGCGGCCCAGCCGGCGAAGCGCGCGGGCACGGGCGTGCGCAGCAGCTCGCTCAGGTCCAGGCCTTGTTCGGCGCTCGCCTGCATGAGCGTGGTGAGCCAGCGCAGCCAGTCGCGCGTCTGCTGCACGCCCACCGGCCCGCTGTGCACCGGGCCGTGGCTGGGCACGACCTGCCGCACCTCGCCCGCGGCGAGCCATTGCGCCAGCGTGTCCAGGCTGGCGAGCCAGGCGGCGGGGTCGGCGTGCGGCGTGGTGGGCACGCGCTCGGCGAACACCAGGCCGCCGGCGAACAGCACCCCGGTGCGGTGGTCGATCAGCACCAGGTCATCGCCGGTGTGGCCGCTCAGGCGCCGCAGCTCCAGCGTGTGTGCGCCCAGGCTCAGCGTGCGCGGTTCGATGGCTTCGCGTGCCGGTGTGGGCTCGGTGCCTTTCATCCAGTCGCCGCACAGGCGGTAGAGGTTGTCGGCGTAGGCCGCGCCCTCGGTTTTCATGCCTGCGATGCTGCCGGCCAGGGCCTGCGTGGGGCGGTCGGCCCAGGCCTGGTTGCCGAAGAAGTAGTCGGGGTGCAGGTTGAGGTTGAACACGTGGCGCACCGGTTCGTGCGTGAGCTGTTCGATGGCGCGGCGCTGCTGCTCGCCATAGCCGCGCGAAGGACCGGTGTTGACCACCACCACGCCCTCGCCCGTGGCGATGAAGGCGGTGTTGATGATGTTGCAGCCGTTGGCGCGCGAGAAGTCGGCCACCGCGCCTTCGATCACCCAGGTGTGTTCGGCGACCTGGCGCGGCCGCAGGCCGTGGTCGAGCCGCGCCACGTCGGGCTGCGGTTGCGCGTGGACCATGGCCGCGAACAGCAGGGCCGCTGAGGCCAGCGCGCCGCGCGCCGTCACGCGGGCACCTCGGCATCGATGCGGTTGCCGTTGTTGTCGCGCCCGGTCAGGCGGAAACCGCCCACGTGCTGCGGCGGCAGCTCGAAGGTGAGCAGCGGGTTTTCCGACACCGGCTCGTGCAGGGCCAGGCGCCACCAGGCCTGGCCCGCGCTGTCCACCAGCTGCAGCTGCTCGATGTAGAACGCGGGGATGCCCGCGACCAGGCCGGTGTCCATCGGGTGCATCACGCGCACGCGCAGGCGACGGCTGCCCTCGATCACATTCGGGAAGAAGCGCGCCTGCACCTGGTTGAGCGTGCGGCTCCACGAGCCGTCGGCGCGCGTGGCGCCGGGCACCGTGCAGCCCCCACCGGCCGCCTGCACCCAGGTGCCGCCCACGTGCCAGCGGCCGTCCGCCGTCTGCACCATCGCGCGCACCGGCGATGCCTGTTCCATGCGGATGCGGAACGCCAGCATGGGCAGCGCGCGCAAGGGCTCGAAGGCCAACACCTCGCGCACCGGGTTGCGGTCCACCACCACCAGGATGCGCGCCACACCGCCGCCCGTGCGGGCCAGGCCGCGCGCGTCCACCAGCAGCGGCACGTTCATCGCGTCGTCCGCGAAGGCCGGGCCGCGCACCGTCACCGCCTCGGAAAACACCATGGGCGCATCGCGCAGGTACTGCCGACGCAGCGTGGGCCATTGCATGGAGCCCAGCGGGTCGCCCCCGGTGCGGTCTTCGGCGGCAGCCCACAGCGGCGGCGCGCCGAGCAGGCCGCCCCAGAGCAAGGTTCGGCGCCGCAGCATGCTCAGCCCCCGCCCTTCTGGCGGATGAAGCCGCGCTGCGGGTCGTAGCCCCAGAGCGCGAGCACGAAGAACACGGCGGTGCACCCCAGCACCACGGCCCAGGCCACGGCGTTGAACTGCCCAACCATGGCAAAGCGCATGGCCTCCACCGCGTGGGTGAAAGGGTTGAACTCCGCGATCTTCAGCAGCCAGTAGGCGCCCGATTCCTCCAGCTTCCACAGCGGGTACAGCGCAGGGCTGATGAAGAACATCGGGAAGATCACGAAGTTCATGGTGCCGGCGAAGTTCTCCAGCTGCTTCACGTACACCGAAAGCACGAGCCCCAGCGCGGCCAGCATCGCGGCGGCGCAGGCCATGGCCAGCAACAGGCCCGGCAGATGCGCCCAGGCCAGCTCGACGCCGAAGGCCAGCGCGATCAGCAGGAACACCGCCATCTGCAGCACCGAGAGCACGGTGCTGCCCAGGAGCTTGAAGGCCAGCAGCCAGCCGCGCGCCAGCGGCGCGGTGAGCAGCAGGCGCATCACGCCCATCTCGCGGTCGTACACCA
This sequence comes from Hydrogenophaga sp. GW823-FHT04C09, assembly GCF_058796355.1. NCBI lineage: Bacteria > Pseudomonadati > Pseudomonadota > Betaproteobacteria > Burkholderiales > Comamonadaceae > Hydrogenophaga > Hydrogenophaga sp. GW823-FHT04C09. Next base: position 864,116 of record NZ_JBXAIO010000001.1, read on the forward strand.
TGGAGAGCGAGCTCTGCATGCCGTTGAACAGCGCCACCATGCCCAGCAGGCCCGGCACCATGTAGACCTGGTACTCGATGTAGGTCTCGTAGGGCGGGATGATGGCCACGCCGAACACGTTGTGAAAGCCGGCCGAGAACACCACGAACCACAGCAGCGGGCGCACCAGCGCCGAGCCCAGGCGCGTGGGCTGGCGCAGGAAGCGGCCCAGCTCGCGACCGACCACGGCGCGCAGCGCGCGCGCCAGGTGCAGCGGCAGCGAGGGCGCGGCCAGGGGGCTCAGGGGCGTTGCCGGCATGCGGTCTCCGCTTCGTCCACGCCCAGCGTGTCCAGCACGTCCTTGGGGTGCAGCACGCCGTCGAGCGGCGCCACGCCCGCCACGCCGTCGATGTGGCTCAGGAACACGGGCTGGCGCAACTGCCCGTCCCAGGCGCGGAAGGACAGGCGCGGGCCCTTGAAGCCGTCGATGAAGACGCTGCCGCCGCGCAGCTTCTTCAACTGCTGCGCCAGCGGTGCCTTGGGGTCGTCCACCAGCACCGCCGCCACCGCGCGGCCCGCCACCCAGGCCGACCAGTCGTGCGACCGCATGGGGCGCTGCGCGAGCTTCTGAAAACGGCGCGAGAGCTGCGGCCCGCCGTTGCGCTCCCACTGCGCATGCCAGGCGCTGGCCACCAGGCCGCTGGCACCGACCACCGGGCGCGGCCACTGCGTGGCGTAGGGCAGCGTGCGCGCGAACTCGCCGTCGGCGTCCATCACGGCCACCACCTCGTGCTCGCGCTCGCCGGTGAGCAGCCGGGTGTTGGCCAGGTCGCGCTCGCGTGGGTCGCCGGTGAGCTTGAAGGGTTTGCTCTGCACGATCTTCAGGCCGTAGCGCCTGGCCGCGCGGGTGAAGGACTCGCCCATGAGCAGGTCGGCCGGCTCCGGCCCCTGCAGCAGCAACACCTTGCGCCAGTTGCGCGCGGCCAGGTACTGCGCCAGTGCATCGCTGGCCATGTGGCGGCTGGGCAGGGTGTGCAGCAGGTGCGCGGCGCAGCCCTGCGCGCGCAGGCTGTCGTCGTCCAGCCCGGTGTTGAACACCATGGCACCACCGAGCGCGGCCGGCGCGCTCTGCACCAGCTGGCGCAGTTCGGCCAGCGGCAGGTCGGCCACGAGGTGCTGCACCTTCGCCGCCTTCAGCTCGGCCAGGGCCTTGGGCAGCGCCGCCGCATCGGGCAGCACCACCTCGCGCAGCGCGAGCTCGATGCCGGCGGCGTCCAGCTCGAACGCCGCGTCTTCCAGCGCGAGCCGCACGCCCTGCACCGCCCGGCCCTGCGGGTGGCCGGGGTAGGCGCGCTCCAGGCGGCGCGGCGCGTAGCGCGCGTCATCGGCCAGCGAGACCACAGCCACCGTCAGCTTGACCGCGGCGGCGTGCACCGACGGCGCACCGAGCAAGGCGGCCAGCGCGAGCAGCGGGGCTTTCCACATCAGGGCGCCACGATCACGCTGTGCGGCACACGGCCCACGGCCACCGTCTTCACCGTCTTGGCGCCGGCCGTGTCCACCAGGGTCATGTCGTCCGACAGGCCGTTGGTCACGTACAGCGTCTTGCCGTCGGGGTGCACCGTCAGGCCCCAGGCGCGCTTGCCCACCAGCACCTGGCGGCCCACGGTGCGCGTGGCCACGTCCACCTCTGCCACGTGGTTGGCGCGGCCCAGCCCGACCCACAGGGTCTTGCCGTCCGGGCTCAGCGCCATGCCCACGGGGGTGATGTCGGCCTCGCGCATGCCCTTCACCGCAAACTTCACCGTGCCCTTGACGCTGTGGTCTTTCGTGTCCACCACGCTCACGGTGGCGTCGAGTTCGTTGCTGACCCACAGCTCGGCGCCGCCGGCGGCGAGCACGAAGCGGCGCGGTCGTTTGCCCACCTTGATGTTCTTGATCACCTTCTTCTGGCCCAGGTCGATGACGTGCACGACGTTGGCCACCTCGGAGGTGACGTAGGCGAACTTGCCGTCGGGCGTGATCAGCACGCCCTCGGGCTCGCCACCGGTCTTCACCTCGAACAGGGGCTTCTTGCTCGCCAGGTCGTAGGCGGCCATCACGTTCTCGTCCTCGATCGACACGTACACCGTCTTGCCGTCGGGGCTGAGGTCGAAGATCTCGGGACTGTCCCCCAATGGAACAGTGCCGGTCATCTTGCCGCTGGCGGTGTCGACCACGCCAAGCTGGTTGCTGTCGCCGCAGCACACGTAGAGCTGGCTGCGGCTGGCATTGAACATCATGTGGCGCGGGCGCTTGCACACGTCGATGGCCGCGAGGCGCTCGCCTTTCGCGTCGAACACATAGAGCTTGTTGTCCTTCTCACTGGACACATACACCTTGCCCTGGGCCATGGCGAGGGTGGCACAGCCCAGCAGGGTGGCAAGGGTGAGCAGGCGAAGCGGGCGGGTCATGTCGGTGTCTCCTGAAGGGGTCTTGTGGGTGGCACAGCGGTCACCCGGGTGGCGCCGCTGCCCTTGTTCCGCAAATTCGATGCCAGCGCCAGTGGGGGAATGGAAATTGCGTTGACCTGCCCCAAACACCCCGTTGGCGACCCGATCGCTACGGACAAACCCTGAGACCACACGGCTTCGCAGGCCCGCACCGCATGACCCGACTGCCCCACGGCCCTCCCGACTGTTCCAGCAAGGAACACTGTTCTGTGACACGCCGCCGCGCGCTGGCCTGGGGCCTGGCGCTGGCGGCCTCGGCGGGCCCGTCGCTGGCCAGCACGGCGGCCTGGCCCATCCGGCCCCTGCAGCTCATCGTGCCCTGGCCCGCCGGCGGCGCGACCGACCTCACGCTGCGCATCCTGTGCGAGGAAGCCGAGCCCCTGCTGGGCCAGCCCATCGTGGTCATCAACCGGCCCGGCGCGGCGGGCACGCAGGTCGCGCCGCTGCTCAAGGCCGCCGAGCCCGACGGCCACACCATCGGCCAGGTGCCCATCACGGTGTACCGGCACGCGCTCATGAACCCCGTGCCCTGGGACCCGGTGACGGATCTCAGCCCCATCGTGCAGGTCTCGGGCACCACCTTCGGCGTGCTGGTGCCCAGCACCAGCCCCTGGAGGCAATTGCCCGAGATGCTCGACTGGGCGCGCGATCACCCGGGCGAACTCATCCTGGGCTCCACCGGCATCGGCACCACCGCCCACCTGGCGATGGAAGAGATCCTGTTGCAGCGCGGCATCCGTTATGTGCACGTGCCCTACCGGGGCACCGCCGACCAGATGCTCGCGGTGGCCAGCGGCCAGCTGATGGCGGGCGTGAACTCCACCGGCTTCGCGCCCTGGGTGGACCAGGGCCGCATGCGCGTGCTCGCGATCTTCAGCGCGCAGCGCAGCCCGCGCTGGCCCGACGCACCCACGCTGCGCGAGCTGGGTTACCCGCAATCGGTCTACACCTCGCCCTGGGGTCTGGCCGCGCCGCGCGGCACACCCGAGCCGGTGGTGCGGAAACTGCACGACGCCTTCGCCCGCGCGATGCAGAGCGAGCGCCACCTGCGCGAGCTGGCGCGCTACGACCAGACGCTGGACTACCTCAACACCCGCGACTACCGGCAGGCCGTGCGCGACACGGTGGAGCGCGAGAAACGCCTGCTGCAGCGCATGAACCTGCTGGCCCGGCCGATGGGAGCGACGGGATGAACCCCACCACCCTGCTCCAGGCCGGCGGCCTGCACAAGGCCTACGCCGGCAAGCCCGCGTTGAAAGGCGTGGACGTGGCACTGCGGGCCGGCGAGGTGCTCGCGCTGCTCGGTCCCAACGGCGCGGGCAAGTCCACGCTGCTGCAACTCCTCACCGGCCTGTTCACGCCCGACCAGGGCCGCATCGAGGTGCTGGGCCACGACATGTGCCGCCACCCCAGCCGCGCGCTGGCCGGGCTGGGCGTGGTGTTCCAGCAGAGCGCGCTCGACCTGGACCTGTCGGTGATGGCCAACCTGCTGTTCCACACCGACCTGCACGGCCTCCCGCGCGCGCAGGCGCGCGAGCGCATCGCGGCGCACCTCGATGCCATGGGCCTGGGCGAACAGGCGCGCGCCGTGGTGCGCAGCCTCTCGGGCGGCACGCGGCGCAAGGTGGAGCTGGTGCGCGCGCTGCTGCACGAGCCACGCGTGCTGCTGATGGACGAAGCCACCGTGGGCCTGGACCCGGCCTCGCGCCAGCAGTTGCTCGACACCGTGCGCACGCTGTGCCGCACACGGGGCATGGGCGTGCTGTGGGCCACCCACCTGATCGAGGAAGTGCACGGTGCCGCCCGCCTGATGCTGCTGCACCAGGGCACGGTGCGCTTCGAGGGCTCGATCCCGGCCTTCATGGCGCAGGCACAAGGCGCGGACTTTCAGGCCGAGGTGCTGCGCCAGCTCGGGCCGCCATAATCAGGGCATGCCCGACAAAGACCCGGACGCCCGCTTCAAGACCGCCCTGCAGGTGGTGGGCATCCTGGGCCTCACGGGCATGCTCGCGATGATCTTCCACAAGGGCTTCGCCGACATCTCGTTGCTGTGGCAACAGCACTCCGGGGGCGACTTCTGGGTGGCGCTGGCGCGCTACTTCTTTCGCAACCTGGCGGGGTGAGATGCGTCCGCCGAACCGTCAGGACAACTGGATCTCGACCACCGTGCGACCCGGCGCGCTCTGAAGAGAGAGCACCGCGCCGATCGCGCGGGCGCGTTCCCGCATCGCCAGCAGTCCCTTGCGCCACGCCACGGTGGCGTCGAACCCTCGGCCGTTGTCCACGATGCGCAGGCGCACACCCTGCTCGGCCGCGACGGCTTCGATGCACAGCTCGGTTGCCTGCGCATGCTGCAGCACGTTCGACAAGGCCTCGAAGACCATGAACTGCAGCTGGCGCATCGCGCCGGCGTCCAGCCGCTGCAGCGGCTCGATCAGTTCCACCGCCCAGCGAAGCGCGATGTCGCTGGCCTGCAGGCGAGGCTCCAGGCGGTAGCGCAGGTTGGCCAGCAGCGCCGTCACGTCGCCCGGCGGCAGGTTCATGGCGTCGATCGACAGCTTGAGCTGATCCAGCGAGTCGCGCAGCGTCTGCAGCAGCTCCTGCTGGCTGGACCGGCCCGACTCGAGCTGCCGGATCGCCGAGCTGATGTGGGCTCCCACGCCGTCGTGCATGTCGCGCAAGATGCGGGTCCGCTCGAAGGTGCGCTCCTGCTCGCGGGCCAGTTGCTCCACCCGCCGGTAGGTCTCGGCGAGCTCGCGCTCCTTCTCGCTCACCCGCGCGGCCAGGGTGTTCAGGAGGTCGCGCACCTGGGCCGACACCCGCCGGAACCGCTCGATCACGATGTAGACCAGCCCCAGGCCGAACACCACCGACGAATACCGCATCAGGCTGCTGTCGGCGTAGGTCGGGTCGATGCGAAACACGTAGAGATCGCGAAACCCCACCGCCACGTTGAGCAGCACCGCCAGCGCCACCACCCGGTGAGGCATGCTGGCGCCACGCAGCGCCTGGCCCAGGAAAACCGCACCGAACAACAGGAAGGTCAGGCCCAGCGCCGCGTACCACGCCGTGAGCGCCAGCGGGTGACCAAAGCCCAGCGCCCAGATCGCCATGGGCCCGCTGGCCAGCATCAGGGCGGTCAGCCAGGTGGCCATCAGGCGCCCGGCCGGCCGATTCTCCCAGCGCGCCACGTTCATGCAGAACAGCCCCATGCTCCAGCTCCAGACCGCGAGCGCCACCACCGGCACAACGCCCCACCAGGGCCAGGCCAGCACCGGGTTCTCGATGAGCACATCGCCGACGCGGACCGCCCAGAACAGTTCGGCCAGGCCGGCATACAGGTACAGCGGGTCGCGCCGCTGGTGAACCGTGTTGGACAGGTCGGGCTGAGTCACCCACAGGGACAGCGAGATCAGCCCGACCAGGAGGCTGAAGCCGACCACGACCATCGAGCCCGTCACCCGCCAGCGATGGGCCTCGGCGTACTTCGCGACGACCGCCTCCCGTGGCCCGATCCAGACGGTGGAGAGCCCACCCCGGCGGCCCACGTCGGCGCGCACCCGCACCTGCAGGGTGTTGTGTCGCTGCAGCAGGCCTGCGGGCAGCGGCGCCATGCGAGGCACCTGTCCGTAGTCGGCCCCGTTGGGCCGCAGCATGTCGCCCTCGTGCTGCACCCGCATGCCGTTAAGCCAGATTTCGTAGGCGTTGCCCAGCCGGGGCAGGTAGATGCTCCAGGGCTCCTGCGGCACCTCGGGCAAGGTGAAGCTCAGGTCGAAGGTCGCCCGGCCGGCTCGGCCGGGATGGTGCCGGTCCCAGTGGTAAGGCAGGGTCAGCAGGCGCTGCTCGATGCGATCGTCCACCACCACGGTGGCCTGGGCTTCGCGCAGCTCCAATGCGGGGTGATGGGGCGTTTCCCGATCATCGGCGTGCAGCGATCCCGTCAGGCCCAGGGCCAGACTGAGGCACACCAGCCAGCGCCACCCGATGCCCTCAGTCATGCCGAGGCAACATGCCCATGCGCGTGGCTTCAAACACCGCCTCCATCTTGGAATGCACCGCCAGCTTGCTGTACAGGCTCTTGATGTGCGCCTGCACCGTGTGCACGCTCACGCCCTGCAGGACAGCGATTTCCTGGTACGAGAAGCCTCGGGCGATCAGGCTGAGCACCTCCTGCTCGCGGCGCGACAAGGGCGGGCGTTCGACCGGCGGCGGCGCGGCGGCGGGGGGCGGGACGACGGCCTGGCGGGTGGCGTACTTGGCCAATACGCGGCGGGCGATCATGGGAGAGATCGGTGAGCCGCCGGCCTTCATCTCCAGGATGGTCTGGGCGATGTCTTCGGGTGCCGCGTCCTTGTGGATGTAGCCCAGCGCGCCGGCCTCGATGCTGGCCAGCACGTTGTCCTCGTCGCCGAACATGGAGATGACCAGGGTCTCGCAGGCGGGGTGGGTCAGGTGTGCCTGCTGAATGACCTCCAGACCGGACCCGTCGGGCAGGCCCAGATCGGTCAGCAGCACGTCCACGTCCAGGCCTGGACGGGTCAGGCAGTCTTTGGCGTGCGCCACGGTGCCCACACAACCGGCCAGCGTCAAGGCCGGCGAGCGGGCCACGCAGGACTCAAAAAAACCCCGCATCTCGGGGTCGTCTTCGACGATCAGCACACGCCACATCGGGATCGGTCTCCAGCGGCCCGCGGGTTGGACACATTGCGCGCGGGCTCCTTCGAGCATACCCAGAAAGCGGGCGCCGACCGTGCAAAGCGGCACGCCACGCGGGCCAGGAACGCCTCGAACCCCATGTTCATGGGATGCAATTTGTCGCCGCCAGACCTCCAATGCCGATGCCTGGGTCCAGGGATCCCGGGCCACTGTCCCACGAACACATGGAGATTGCATGCGAAACGACTACAGACGGTATGCCCTCGCGGGCTTGTTGATGCTGGCACTGGCGGGCTGCGGCGGCGGCAGCGGCGTCAACTCGGGCGCCGGGGGCGGCGGCACCGTCACCGCCCCGGTGGGCCTCACCGTCAGCGGCGTGGCCGCCACCGGCGCGGCCTTCACAGGCGCCGTCATCACCGTGGTCGACAGCCGCGGCGTCACCGTGGGCCAGAGCCAGCCCGTCGGCGCGAACGGCACCTACAGCATCCCGCTGGACGCGGCGGCCGTGGCGCCTTTCGTGCTGGTGGCCAACCGCACCGACGCCAACGGGGCCACCCAGACGCTGGTCAGCGTGATCGCTTCGGCCAGCGCGACCACCGCCAACATCACGCCGATCACCACGCTCATCGCCTCGCGCCTGTCGCCCTCCGGCGACCCGGGCAAGCTGGCCAGCGAACTGGCCGCGGGCAATGCGGTCATCTCGACGCAGGCCGTGGCCGCCACCGTGACAGAGGTGCAGGCCATCCTGGCGCCGTTGCTCACGGCCACCAGCACGACCGGCGTCAATCCGCTGACAGGCACCTTCAGCACCGACGGCACCGGCTACGACCGCTTGCTGGACTCGGTCAACATCACCTTCCTGCCGGCCAGCTCGACCACCACCAACATCGAGATCTCGGTCAAGCAGGAAGTGCCCGATGGCCAGCAACCCATCAGCCTGAGCTTCAGCAGCAACACGACGACCGTCGCGCCCCTGCCCGCGATCGATCCGACCACGCTCATCGCCGAAGGCACCTCCGCGAAGATCACCCAATTCCTTCAAGCGCTGACCGCCTGCTATGCCCTGCCGGCCAACCAGCGCGCGGCGGCGCCCAGCACCGTGCTGGCGGCCGCCTGCCTCGACGTGTTCCACGACAACGACCCCGCACTCTTCAGGAACAACGGTGGCACGGTGGGCAGCAGCGGCGCTTTCGCCAGCCTCTTCAACCCCAACGCCGTCGGTGTCGTGTTCAACCAGGGCAACTACGAATTCACCCGCGACAATGCCGACAAGGACATCGTCGTGGGCTACAAGACCACCAGCCCTGACGGCAGCGAGTCCTACGACAGCTTCGTGCTGCGCACCAGCACGGTGGACGGCAAGCTGCGGCTGATCGGCAACCAGTACCGCTTCCCCGGCCGCGTCGCGGCCTACCAGCAGCGGCGCAACTTCATCAGCCTGGGCCAGGAAGCCTACGACTACTTCAGCACCGGCTACGTGCTGGACGTGGCCAACCGCCAGCGCCCGGGCAACCAGGGTCCGCTCTTCAACCGCGTCGTCGTGACCACGCCGACCGGTTCGGTCCTCACCCTGCAACCGAGCGGCAACTCCAGTTTCCTGGGGCTGGTCAAGCCCGGGCCCGTGGTCTCCGGCACCAGCTTCGTGCGCTTGCGCAGCGAGTACGTGGATGGCAACACGTCGCGCCCCCATCCGCGCAACGTCGACCCCACGCTGTTCTTCGTGGCCGATCCGGACCGCACCGAGGCCAGCCTGGCCAGTGCCAAGTCGCAGGGCAGCTGGCGGTTCGATTACTACCTCAACGTCGACGACCCGGCCACGCCGCAGGACGACACCACGGTACCCGAGGTGCAGTACTACAAGAACCGCGCCCGCGCCCTCACCATCGCCGAACTCCGCACGCAGGGTCTCGCGCAGCTGACGCCGGCCCTGATCGCCGAAATCCGGTCGGGCACCGAGCCGGCCGGCGTGCAGGACGCGGGACAGATCGTGTTCGTCGCAGGCGACCCCGGCGACATCTCCTCGGAAGGCGGCGGCAACGGCTGGAGTGTGGGCACGGGCCAGTTGCCCCCCACGCAGATCACGATGTTCGGGCGCTCGCCGCGCACGGGCAGCAACGCCAACTTCACCGATTCGGTCGAGGTGCGATCGACGGCGCGCCAGGCTGTCGTGGCCTGCTCGCAGCAGAGCGTGACGGACGACCACTGCTTCAACGGCGGCCCGACCTTCGCCGAGGGTTCGCGCCTCAGCGGCCTGCACCTCTCGGCCCGCGACGTCGTCGGGCGGGAGTACGCCAACTTCTACGCGCTGTACCAGCTCAACATCGTGCCCTGAAGCCCCCGGGGCTGGCTCCGCAGCCCCGCTTCGGCGGGGCTTTTTCATGCCTGAAACGACAACGCCCCGCAAGCGGGGCGTTTCTGCCGCACCGGTTCAGTGGATCAGCTGAACAGTTCCTTCGGCACGTTGCCGCCGTTGGCGGCGATGTGGGCCAGCACGTTCTTGTGCAGCCACATGTTCATCTTGGCCGAATCGCCCATCAGCTCGTCGGGGCAATACAGCTCCTTGGCGAGCGCCTTGCGCGCCTCGAGGCTGCTGTCGAGGTCCAGCAGCTTGAGCAGGTCGACGATGGAGGTCTTCCAGTTCAGCTTCTGCGGGTTGGCGGCCGCCTTCTTCTCCATCAAGGCCATCACGTCGACCATGGTGATCGATGCGACGGCGGGCGCGGCGGCCGGCGCGGGTGCCGGTGCGTCAGCAGGCGCCGTGGGCACGGTGGGCGGTGTGATGACCGGGGCCTCCGCGGCCTTGGACATGCCGAGCTTCTCGAGGATGTTGCTGAAAAATCCCATGGTGTTCTCCTTGTTTCCGTTGAAAAAGGCCCGCCTGGCCAGTGTGGAGGCGCGCCACGCCAGCATAGGCCATAAATGCGACAAGCCCAACCGCCGGTCTTGATGCTTTCTTGATACCGGCCCGCGCAGTCTTGCGCCCGTCTTGACGCCCCCGTTCCTAGCATCGGTGGACTGTCTTGAACGGAGAACCCCATGGACTTCATCTACCTCGGCCTGGCCGCTGCCTGCGGCCTGCTCGTCTGGGGCCTGGCATTGCTCTGCCAGCGCCTGCAACCCACCGGCGGGGGTCGCGCATGAGCGCCGCGCCGGGCCGCCCCAAGCCAGCTCGCACCGCAGCGCGTCGCGCGGAGGTACTCCTATGAGCGGTTGGACCCTGCTGGCGGCCGCGCTTTCGGGCGGGCTGCTGATCTACCTGGTGGCCGTGCTGCTGCGGCCGGAGGACTTCTCATGAGCGCGATGGCATGGCTGCAACTGGCGGTGTTCCTCACGCTGCTGCTCGCGCTGGCCTGGCCACTGGCGCGCGCGATCGACGCGGTGATGGCCGGCCGCTTCGTGCTCGGCCAGCGTATCGAGGCGCCGCTGTGGCGCCTGGCCGGCGTGCGGCCCGAGCGCGAATCCGGCTGGCTGCGCTACGCGCTGGGCCTGCTGGTGTTCAACGGCCTGGGCCTGCTCGCGGTGTACGCGCTGCAGCGCCTGCAGGGCGGGCTGCCGCTCAACCCGCAGGCCTTCGGCGCGGTCACGCCCGACTCGGCCTTCAACACCGCCATCAGCTTCATGGCCAACACCAACTGGCAGGGCTATGGTGGCGAGTCCACCATGAGCTACCTCACACAGATGCTGGGCCTCACGGTGCAGAACTTCCTGTCGGCCGCCACCGGCCTCGTGGTGGTGGTCGCGCTGGTGCGCGGCTTCTCGCGCCATTCGGCCCAGTCCATCGGCAACGTGTGGGTGGACCTGACGCGCGCCACGCTGTGGGTGCTGCTGCCGCTCTCTCTGGTGCTGGCGGTGTTATTCGCGGGCCAGGGCGTGATCCAGAACCTCTCGCCCTACACCGAGGTGAAGACGGTCGAGACCGTCACCTGGGAAACCTCGACCCCCGGCGCCGAAGGCCAGCCGGCGCTCACCGAGGCGCACCGCAGCGCGGCGCAGACCCTGGCCATGGGGCCGGTGGCCTCGCAGCTCGCGATCAAGATGCTGGGCACCAACGGCGGCGGCTTCTTCAACGCCAACTCCGCGCACCCGTACGAGAACCCCACGGCGCTGTCCAACTTCGTGCAGATGCTGGCCATCTTCCTGATCCCGGCGGCGCTGTGCTTCGTGTTCGGCCGCATGGTCGGCGATCCGCGCCAGGGCTGGGCCGTGCTCGCCGCGATGGCGCTGCTGTTCGTGGCCTTCGTGGTCGCGGCCACCGCGTTCGAGCAGCAGGGCAACCCGGTGCTCGCCGCGCTCGGGGCCGACCAGGCCAGCAGCGCGCTGCAGTCGGGCGGCAACATGGAAGGCAAGGAAGTGCGCTTCGGCATCCACGCCTCCAGCCTGTTCGCGGTGGTCACCACCGCAGCGAGCTGCGGCGCGGTGAACGCCATGCACGACAGCTTCACGCCCCTGGGCGGCATGGTGCCGCTGGTGCTCATGCAGCTGGGCGAGGTGGTGTTCGGCGGCGTCGGCGCGGGCCTCTACGGCATGCTGGTGTTCGCCATCATGGCGGTGTTCATCGCCGGTCTGATGATCGGGCGCACGCCGGCCTACCTGGGCAAGAAGATCGAGGCGCACGAGATGAAGATGGTGTCCATCGCCATCCTGGTCACGCCCCTGCTGGTGCTCGTGGGCACCGCCGTGGCCGTGATGGCCGGCGCCGGGCGCGCGGGCATCCAGGACCCGGGCGCGCACGGCTTCACCGAGGTGCTGTATGCCCTGACCTCGGCCGCCAACAACAACGGCAGCGCCTTCGCCGGCCTGTCGGCCAACACGCCGTTCTACAACGTGCTGCTGGGCCTGGCCATGGTGTTCGGCCGCTTCGGGGTGATCGTGCCGGTGCTCGCCATGGCCGGCTCGCTCGCCGCCAAGCAGCGCGCCGGCGCCACCGACGGCACCCTGCCCACCCACGGCCCGCTGTTCGTGGCCCTGCTGATCGGCACCGTGTTGCTGGTCGGCCTCTTGAACTATGTGCCCGCGCTGGCGCTCGGCCCGGTGGCCGACCACCTGCTGCTGTGGGCCCGCTGAAAGCCTCATCACCATGACCCGCACAACCCTGACCCTGTTCGACCCGGCACTGGTGCGCCCGGCCCTGCTCGATGCCGTGCGCAAGCTCGACCCCCGCGTGCAGCGCCGCAACCCCGTGATGTTCGTCGTCTACGTGGGCAGCGCGTTCACCACCGCGCTCGCCTTCGCCCGGCCCGAGGCCTTCACCATCGCGGTGGCGCTGTGGCTGTGGTTCACCGTGCTGTTCGCCAACTTCGCCGAGGCCCTGGCCGAGGGCCGCAGCAAGGCGCAGGCCGCCGCGCTGCGCGGCCTCAAACGCCAGACCTGGGCCAAGCGGCTGGACCGCCATGTGCAGTACGACCGGCGCGTGCCCCGCACGTCCATGGCGTGGCTGCCGATCGAGGCCGACCAGCTGCGCAAGGGCGACGTGGTGCTGGTCGAGGCCGGTGACACGGTGCCGGCCGACGGCGAGGTGATCGACGGCGTGGCCTCGGTGGACGAGAGCGCCATCACCGGCGAGTCGGCCCCGGTCATCCGCGAATCGGGTGGCGACTTCTCGGCCGTGACCGGCGGCACGCGCGTGCTGTCCGACTGGGTCGTGGTGCGCGTCTCGGTCAACCCCGGCGAGACCTTCGTGGACCGCATGATCGCGATGGTGGAGAACGCCAAGCGGCAGAAGACGCCGAACGAGATCGCGCTGACCATCCTGCTGGTGGCGCTGACCATCGTGTTCCTCGGCGTGGTCGCCACGCTGCTGCCCTTCTCGTCCTTCAGCGTGCAGGCCAGTGGCGCGGGGCAGCCGGTGAGCCTGGTGGTGCTGGTCGCGCTGCTCGTGTGCCTGATCCCGACCACCATCGCCGGCCTGCTCAGCGCCATCGGCGTGGCCGGCATGAGCCGGCTGATGCAGGCCAACGTGATCGCCACCTCGGGCCGCGCGGTGGAAGCCGCCGGCGACGTGGACGTGCTGCTGCTGGACAAGACCGGCACCATCACGCTGGGCAACCGCCAGGCCAGCGCCTTCCTGCCGGCGCCCGGCGTCCAGGAGGCCGCCCTGGCCGACGCCGCGCAGCTCGCCTCGCTGGCCGACGAGACGCCCGAAGGTCGCAGCATCGTGGTGCTGGCCAAGCAGAAGTTCCAGCTGCGCGAGCGCGAGGTGGAGGCCCTGGGCGCGAGCTTCGTGCACTTCACCGCGCAGACGCGCATGAGCGGGGTGGACCTGCCCCAGGGCCGCACGCTGCGCAAGGGCGCGGCCGATGCGATCCGCCGCCACGTGGCGTCGCTGGGCGGCGCCTTCCCCTCCCACGTGCAGGCCACGGTGGACGAGGTCTCGCGCCGCGGCAGCACGCCGCTGGTGGTGAGCGACCGCGACCGCGTGCTCGGCGTGGTCGAACTCAAGGACGTGGTCAAGGGCGGCATCAAGGAGCGCTTCGCCGAGCTGCGCCGCATGGGCATCCAGACCGTGATGGTGACCGGCGACAACCGCCTCACCGCCGCGGCGATCGCCGCCGAGGCCGGCGTGGACGACTTCCTGGCCGAGGCCACGCCCGAGGCCAAGCTCAGGCTGATCCGCGAACACCAGGCGCAGGGCCGGCTGGTGGCCATGACCGGCGACGGCACCAACGACGCGCCCGCGCTGGCCCAGGCCGACGTGGCCGTGGCCATGAACACCGGCACGCAGGCCGCCAAGGAGGCCGGCAACATGGTCGACCTCGACAGCAACCCGACCAAGCTGATCGAGATCGTGGAGACCGGCAAGCAGATGCTGATGACGCGCGGCTCGCTCACCACCTTCAGCATCGCCAACGATGTCGCCAAGTACTTCGCCATCGTGCCCGCGGCCTTCGTCACCACCTACCCGCAGCTCTCGGCGCTCAACGTGATGCGGCTGACCAGCCCCGACTCGGCCATCCTCTCGGCGGTGATCTTCAACGCGCTGATCATCGTCGTGCTCATCCCGCTGGCGCTCAAGGGCGTGCGCTACCGCGCGGTCGGCGCGGCCTCGCTGCTGCGCCGCAACCTGGCCCTCTACGGCCTGGGCGGCATCGTGGTGCCCTTCATCGGCATCAAGGCCATCGACCTGCTGCTTTCGGCCATCGGCTTCGCCTGAACACCCCCAAGGATTTGTCATGAACCCCACAACGCCCTCTTCCGAATCCGATCCCGTGTGGCGCCCGGCCCTCGTGCTGTTCGTGCTGCTGAGCCTCGTCACCGGCCTGCTCTACCCCTTCTTCGTCACCGGCGTGGCGCAGGCGGTGTTCCCCCACCAGGCCAACGGCAGCCTGATCGAGCGCCAGGGCCAGGCCGTGGGCTCCGAGCTCATCGGCCAGCCCTTCACTCAGGCCGGGCACTTCTGGGGCCGCCCCTCGGCCACCGGGCCGATGGCCTACAACGCCGGCGCCTCCAGCGGCTCCAACCTCGGCCCCAACCACCCCGCGCTGGCCGAGGCGGTGAAGGCCCGCATCGACGCCTTGCGCGCGGCCGACCCGGGCAACACGGCGCCGGTGCCGGTGGACCTGGTCACCGCCTCCGCCAGCGGCCTGGACCCGCACATCAGCCTGGCCGGCGCGCGCTACCAGGTGGCGCGGGTGGCGCGCTCGCGTGGCCTCGCCCCCGAGCAGGTGAACGCGCTGGTGGACCAGCACACCGAGACCAGCCTGTTCGGCTTCCTGGGCGAGCCGCGCGTGAACGTGCTGGCGCTCAACCTCGCGCTCGACGCGCCGCGGCCATGAGCGGCGGCTGGCTGGAACCGGTGCTTGCGTTCGGGGCCATCGTGTTACCCCTGCTGCTGGCCTGGTGGCTGGTGGCGCGCGGGGCGCAGCGCCCCCGGCAGCGCAAGCGCCGCTCGGGCGACAATGGCAGCCACCCGCGCGACCCCTCCTGACGCGCCGGCCCCGCCACCCCATGCCCGATTCCTCCCGCCCCGACCCGGATGCCCTGCTTGCGCGGGTGCAGCAGGAAGAAGCCCGCGCGCGCCGGGGCAGCCTGAAGATCTTCTTCGGCGCCTCGGCCGGCGTGGGCAAGACCTACGCCATGCTCTCGGCCGCGCGCGCGGCCCTGGCCCAGGGCACGCCGGTCACCATCGGCGTGGTGGAGACGCACGGACGGCCCGACACCGAGGCCCTCGCGCGCGGCCTGCCCCGCCTGCCGCTGCAGGCCGTGGCCTACCGGGGCCACCAGCTGCACGAGTTCGACCTCGACGCCGCGCTGGCCTTCGGCGCGCAGCACCCCGGCCAGGCCCTGGTGCTGCTCGACGAGCTGGCCCACAGCAACGTGGCCGGCACGCGCCACCTCAAGCGCTGGCAGGACGCCGAGGAGCTGCTGGTGGCCGGCATCGACGTCTGGTCGACCATGAACGTGCAGCACCTGGAGAGCCTCAACGACATCGTCAGCGGCATCACCGGCATTCGCGTCTGGGAGACCGTGCCCGACCACTTCTTCGACGACGCCGACGAGGTGGTGGTGGTCGACCTGCCACCCGACGAACTGCTGGAGCGCCTCAAGGCCGGCAAGGTCTACCTGCCGCAGGGCGACGACCAGCGCGCCGAACGCGCGGCGGCCAACTTCTTCCGCAAGGGCAACCTGCTGGCGCTGCGCGAACTCGCGCTGCGCCGCACCGCCGACCGGGTGGACGACGAGATGCGCGCCTACCGGCGCGGCGGTGCCGACAAGCCGGTGTGGCCCAACCGAGAGGCCCTGCTGGCCGGCGTGGGGCCGGGCGCGCACGCCGAGAAGGTGGTGCGCAGCACGGCGCGCATGGCCGCCCAGCTCGACGTGCCCTGGCACGCCGTGCACGTGGAGACCCCGGGGCGCCCGATGGCCGAGGCCACGCAGCGCACCCTGCGCCTGGCCGAATCGCTGGGCGCGAGCACCGCCACGCTGTCCTCCACCGACGCCGCCACCGCCCTGGTGCGCCACGCGCGCGAACACAACCTGGCGCGCCTGGTGCTCGGCCGCCGCCGCGCGCGCCGCTGGCCCTGGCAGCGCAGCCTGGCCGAGCGGGTGGCCGAGCGCGCCGACGACCTGGACCTGGTGCAGGTCGGCCTGCCCGCGGCGCCCGACGACACCCCGCCCGCCGCGCGCGCCGAACCCACCGAGGGCCGCTGGCGCGGCTACCTCTGGGCCGCCGCCACCTGCCTGCTCATGGCCCTGCTCGCGATGCCGCTGCGCGACGTGCTGGAGCGCAGCAACATCGTCATGCTGTTCCTGCTCGTGGTGGTCGGCGTGGCCCTGGTGCTGGGCCGCGGGCCGGCCGTGCTCGCCGCCTTCCTGGGCGTGGGGCTGTTCGACTTCCTGTTCGTGCCGCCCTTCCACAACTTCGCGGTGAGCGATGTGGAATACCTCGTCACCTTCGGCGTGATGCTGGTGGTGGCGCTGGTGGTGGGCCAGCTCACGGCCGGACTCAAGCAGCAGGCCGAGGCCGCCACCCAGCGCGAACACCGCGTGCGCAGCCTGTACGACATGTCGCGCGACCTCTCGGCCGCGCTGCTGGCCACGCAGGTGGCCGAGATCGGCGCGCGTTTTCTCACCGGCGAGTTCGGCGCGCGCTCGGCGCTGCTGGTGGCCGACGACCACGACCGGCTGCAGGCCCTCGACGGCGGCAGCGCGCCGGTGGACACCGCCGTGGCGCAATGGGCCTTCGAGCGCGGCGAAGAAGCCGGGCGCGGCACCGACACCCTGCCCGCCAGCGCCTGCCTGGTGCTGCCCCTGAAAGCGCCCATGCGCGTGCGCGGCGTGCTGGTGATCGAGCCGCCCGGCGGGCGCCCCTGGGGCATCGAACAGCGCCGCCTGCTGCAGACCTGCGCCTCGCTGCTGGCGATCTCGCTCGAGCGCATCCACTACATCGAGGTGGCGCAGAGCAGCACGGTGCAGATCGAGTCCGAGCGGCTGCGCAACTCGCTGCTCTCGGCGATCTCGCACGACCTGCGCACGCCCCTGGCCTCGCTGGTGGGCCTGGCCGACGCGCTCGAACTCACACCACCCGCGCTCGGCGAGGCGCAGCGCGAGGTCGCCAGCGCGATGCGGCAATCGGCCCAGCGCATGAACGCCCTGGTGAACAACCTGCTCGACATGGCCCGCCTGCAGGCCGGCGCGGTGCAGCTCAACCGCGCCTGGCAGCCGCTGGAAGAGGTGGTGGGCAGCGCGCTCGCCGCCTGCGGGCCCTTGCTGGCCGGGCGCGACATCCGCGTGGACCTGCCCGACGGCCTGCCCCTGCTGCACCTGGACACGGTGCTGATCGAGCGCGTGCTGGTGAACCTGCTGGAGAACGCCACCAAGTACACGCCGGCGGGCAGCGCCATCCAGATCGCGGCGCGCGAGCGCAGCGACAGCGTGGTGATCCTGCTCGACGACCACGGCCCCGGTCTGCCCAAGGGACACGAGGCGCGCGTGTTCGAGAAGTTCGAACGCGGCCAGCGCGAGAGCGCCCTGCCCGGCGTCGGCCTGGGGCTGGCGATCTGCCGCGCCATCGTGCAGGCGCATGGTGGCACCATCGAGGGCCACAACCGCGAGTCGGGCGGCGCCGTGCCGGGCGCCCGCTTCGTCATCACCCTGCCCCGGGGCACACCGCCCGCCGACCTGGGCACGCACACCGAGGACGCGCCCCCGCCATGAGCACCGCCGGCAGCCAGATCCTGATCGTCGAAGACGAGGCCCACATCCGCCGCTTCGTGCGCCTGGCGCTGGAGGCCGAGGGCCACACCGTGCACGAGGCCGAGAACTACCAGCGCGGCCTGATCGAGGCCGGCACGCGCCGGCCCGATCTGGTGGTGCTGGACCTGGGCCTGCCCGATGGCGACGGCGTGGACCTCATCCGCGAACTGCGCCAGTGGTCGGCCATGCCGGTGATCGTGCTCTCGGCGCGCAGCGCCGAGGCCAGCAAGATCGCCGCGCTCGACGCGGGCGCGGACGACTACCTCGTCAAGCCCTTCGGCGCGGGTGAACTCGGCGCGCGCGTGCGCGCCCAGCTGCGCCGCCACCAGCAGCAGACGCCGAGCGGCGCGCCGCAGATCGTGTTCGGCGAGGTGCGCATCGACCTCGTGCGCCGCGTGGTGGAGCGCGCGGGCGAGGCGCTGCACCTCACCCCCATCGAATACAAGCTGCTCACGCACCTGGCCTCGCAGCCCGACCGCGTGATCACGCACGCGCAACTGCTCAAGGCCGTGTGGGGCCCCGGCCACCTGGAAGACTCGCACTACGTGCGCGTGCACATGGCCAACCTGCGCAAGAAGATCGAGGCCCAGCCTTCGATGCCGCGCCACCTGGTCACCGAGACCGGTATCGGCTACCGGTTCGTGGCCTGAGCGGTCTCGAACTCGGGCAGGAACACCGGCAGACCTCCACCCGCGTCGTCCACCTGGTGCACCCCCGCGCGGTAGAGCGCGCGCAGGCCCTCGGCCTCGATCACCGCCCCCACCGCGCCTTCGCCCAGCACCTGGCCCTCGCGCATCAGCAGCGCGCGGTCGGCGCAGCGCAGGGCCTGGTTGGGGTCGTGCGTGGTGAACAGCACCGCCAGGCCTTCGCGCGCCAGCGTGCGGATGGCGCGCATCACCAGGCCCTGGTTGCCGAAGTCGAGGCTGGCGGTGGGCTCGTCGAGCAGCACGGCCTGCGGCTGCTGCGCCAGCGCGCGGGCGATCAGCACCAGCTGGCGTTCGCCGCCGCTGACCTCGTGCACCGAGCGCGCGGCCAGGTGCGCGATGCCCAGGCGCTCCAGCGCCTGCAACGCGATGGCGCGGTCTTTCGCGCCGGGCCGCGCGATCAGGCCCAGGTGCGCGGTGCGGCCCATCAGCACCATCTCGAGCGCGGTGAAACCGAAGGTGCTGGCCTGGCCCTGGGGCACATAGGCCACCACGCGCGCGCGCTCGGCCAAGGGCCAGGCCGCGAGCGCGCGGCCCTGCAGCCGCACCGAGCCCGCCAGCGCGGGCAGCAGGCCGAGCACGGTCTTGAGCAGCGTCGTCTTGCCGCAGCCGTTGGGGCCGAGCAGCGCGAGCACCTCGCCGCCGCGCAGTTCGAGCGAGAGGCCCGCGCCCACCACGCGGCCCGGGTAGCCCACGCTCAGGCCGTCGGCGTGCAACAGGGCCGCCGTCATGTCCAGCCCCGGGAGGCGCGCCGCAGCAGCACGATGAAGAACGGCGAACCGATCAGCGCGGTGAGGATGCCCAGCGGGATCTCCACCGGTGCCAGGGTGCGCGCCAGCGTGTCGATGAGCAGCAGCAGGCCACCGCCGAGCACGGCCGAGGTGGGCAGCAGGCGCACGAACGAAGGCCCGACCAGAAAGCGCGCCAGGTGCGGCACGACCAGCCCGACCCAGCCCACGATGCCGGCGGCCGCCACACTCGCGGCCGTGACCAGCGTGGCGGCGGCGACGATAAGCAGGCGCAGGCCGGTGGTGCGCGCGCCCAGCGAACGCGCCTCCTCCTCGGGCAGCGACATCACGTCCATGCGCCAGCGCAGCAGCAACAGCACCACCGTGCCCAGCGCCACCGGCCCGATCAGCGAAGGCAGGTCGTTGGCGTGGGCGCCGGCCAGGCTGCCGAGCAGCCAGAAGGTCATGGCGGGCAGCTGGTTGTAGGGGTCGGCCAGCACCTTGACCAGGCCGATGCCCGCGCCCAGCAGCGAGCCGATGACGATGCCCGCGAGCAGCAGCACCAGCACCGGGTCGCCGTGCCGCACGGTGGAGCCCACGCCGTACACCAGCGTCACCGCGAGCAGGCCACCCACGAACGCGGCCATCTGGATGCCGAACACGCCGAACGAGAAGAAGATGCCCAGCACCGCGCCGAGCGCCGCGCCGGCCGAGGCGCCCAGGATGTCGGGCGAGACCAGCGGGTTGCGGAACAGGCCCTGGAAGGCCGCGCCCGCCACCGCCAGCGCCGCCCCCACCGCGAGGGCGGCGAGCGCGCGCGGCCCGCGCACCTGCAGCACGATGGTCTGCACCTGCTCATTGGGCGCGGGCGCGCCCTGCAGCAGGGCGGCCGCCCATTGCACGAGGTCGCCGAGCGGGATATCGATGCGGCCCTGCGTGAGCGCGAGCAGCAGGCCCGCGAGCAGCACCGCCCCCGCCCAGAGGCCGCCGCCTTTCATGTTCAGTCCCGGCCGGCGAGCACGCGCTGCACCTGCGCTGGCGTCAACTCGACCTGGTAGAACAGCTGGTAGAACTCGCGCGTGATCGCGCCCAGGTCTTCGGGGAACAGCGCGGGAAACACCTTGCTGCCCAGCCACCACAGGCCCGGCAGGCGGTTCACGCTGGGCGGGAAGTCGATCCAGCCGAAGGGCAGCTTGGGCGAGAGGTGCACGCGAGCGTTTTTCACCGCGCTCACGCCGCGCCACAGCGGGTTGTTGTGCACGGTCTGCGCGAAGCTCTGGTCGATGGTGACGATCACCTCGGGGTCCCAGGCCAGCACCTGTTCGATCGACACCGTGGCCAGGCCCCCTTGCAGGCCGGCGGCCACGTGGCGGATGCCCATGGCCTCGAACATCTCGACGTTGATGGATCCACCCAGGCCGGTCTCCAGCCCCTCGGGGCCGCGCGCGTAGTACACGCGGGGTGGTGCGGTCGCGCGCGCCACGCGCTCGCGCACCGTGCGCAAGGTATCGGCGGTGTAGCGGGCCAGCCGCGCCGCGCGCTCGGTGCGCCCGGTGAGTTCGCCCAGCAGGGTGTAGCCCTGCGCCGTGGCCTCCAGCCGGCCGTCGAGCAGCGCGTAGGGAATGCCGGTCTGCGCCTGCATGCGGTCGGCGAGTTCGACGAAGGTCTGGCGCGTGGAGCCGGCGTCCACGATCAGGTCGGGCTTGCTCGCCAGCAGCTGTTCAAGGTTGGTGGTGTTGCCGCGCCCGGTGAGCCGCCCCACCTCGGGCCGGTTGCCGATGCCGGGCAGCAGGAACTCGAGCTCGGGGCCGCGGTTGGCGCGCGGCCAGCCGATGAGCGCATCGGGCGCGAGCGTGTAGAGCCAGATGGCCGCCGGCGGACCGGCCGGGAAGATGCGCTGCACCCGCGCCGGCACGTTGACGCGCCGGTTGGCGCCGTCGACCACGCTGCGCGTGGCCTGTGCCCCCGCCGGCAGGCAGGCGCCCAGGCCGGCGGCGATCAGCAGATCGCGCCGGCGCGGGTGGGCATGTTCAGGGTTTTCCAAAGCCATAACGCGCGAACGTGGCTTGCGCGGGCGGCGCCAACAGGGCCTTGGCGAAGGCCTCGGCCTGCGCGGGAGCCCCTTGTCGCACCGTGAGACCATACGACGCCCCCACCTGCAATTCCACCGGCACTGGCACCACCTTCAGGCGCGGGACTTCCTTCTGCGACGCCACGGCGTTGGTGCAGTACGTCAGGAACACATCGGCCTGGCCCTGGTCCATCACCCAGGCGTACGTGCCCTGGCCGGCAGGCGGCTTGGGCGAATCCGGGCCGCCGGTGAGCTTGAGGGCCTTGGCGTCGAGCGCCGCGTAGGCGCCAGCGCGCACCTGGTCGGCCTTGCGGAACAACTCCCACGCATAGTCGCCCGACGGATCGGCCTTGGGCGTGGACGTGCCCAGCTTCACCGCCGGGTTGAGCATGGTGGCCAGCAAGGTCTGCGGCGTGGCGTTCACGTTCGCCTGCGTCAGTGCGCACAGGCTGTTGCGAACGAACACGGTGTGCGGCGCCCAGCCTCCCGCGGCGGCCAGGCGTTGGGGATGCTGGGTATCCGCCGAGGCAAACACCATCGCGCCCTCGCCTTTCTCGATGCGTTCGCGCAGCAAGCCGGAGGCGCCGAACGTCAACGCAATCTTCTGCCCGGTGCGCATCTCGTGATCGCGCGCGATCTCGGTGAGCACCTCGCGCAGGCTGCCGGCGGCGTAGACCTGAAGGGGTTCTTTCATCGGCGCCACCTCAGGCGAGGCACAACCGATCAGCGTGGCCAGGGCAACGGCCGTCAGGCTGGCGCGGTGCATCACGCTTCACTTCGCCGCGTTGGGGAAAAAGAGCTGCTCGCCGCCGATCTTGTAGCTGGCGATGGCCGCCTGACCGGCCGGGCCGGTGACCCAGTCCACGAACTTCTGGCCTTCGGCCGTCTTCACCTGCGGGTGCTTGGCCGCGCTCACCAGCATCACGCCGTACTGGTTGAACAGGCGCTTGTCGCCCTCCACCAGCACCGCGAGGTCGGCGCGGTTCTTGAAGTTGAGCCAGGTGCCGCGGTCGGACAGCACATAGCCCCCGCTGCTGGCGCCGATGTTGAGCGCCGGGCCCATGCCGCAGCCGCATTCCTTGTAGCCGCTGCCCTTGTTGGCGTCGGTGTCGGTCATCTTCCAGAAGCGCAGCTCGGCCGCGTGCGTACCACTCTTGTCGCCGCGCGAGATGAACTCGGTGTTGGTGCTGGCGATCTTCTTCAGCGCGGCCACGATGTCGTCGCCCTTGGTCTTCGCGGGGTCGGCCTTGGGGCCGATCAGCACGAAGTCGTTGTACATGACCTCCTGGCGCTTGGCCGAGAAGCCGTCGGCGACGAACTTCTCTTCGGCCACCTTGTCGTGCACGAACAGCACGTCGGCATCGCCCCGGCGCGCCATGTCGATCGCCTGCCCGGTGCCGAGCGCGACCACCTTCACGTCGATGCCGCTGGCCTTCTTGAACTCCGGCAGCAGGAAGGAGAACAGGCCCGACTGCTCGGTGGAGGTGGTGGAGGCCACCACGATGCTCTGGGCGAGCGCACCGGCGCTGGCCAGCAGGCCGGCGGTGCCCAGCACGGCGGTGAGGGTGAGGTGGCGGAAGGTGGTTTTCACAGGCTTTCTCCTTGGACAAACAAATGGGCCTGCGGGCACAGGGACCGCAGGAGATCGTGGTTGAAAAAATCGGTCACGGGCAGGTCCGCCAGCAGGCGGCCCTTTTCCAGATACACGACGCGGCTGGCCAGGCGCTTGACCTGGCCGAGGTTGTGGCTGCTGAAGACCAGCGTGGTGGGTTTGCCCGTGGGTTGGCCGGCCACGTCGCGCTGGCCGGCGGTGGTGAACTCGGCGATCAGCGCCTCCACCTCGCGCTTGGCGTGCGGGTCCAGGCTGGCGGTGGGCTCGTCGAGCAGCCACACGGCCGGGCGCAACGCCCAGGCCCGCGCGAGCGCCAGGCGCTGCTGCTGGCCGCCGGAGAGTGCGCGCCCGTTGCGCTCGGCCAGGTGGCCCATCTCCACGCGCTCCAGCGCCTGCAGGGCCAGCGCGCGCGTCTGGCGCGCGGGCACGCCCTGCAGCCACAGACCGAGCTGGATGTTGCGCCGCGCGCTCATGCGCAGCATGTGCGGCCGCTGGAACAGCATGGCCACGCGCTGGTGCGCGGGCATGTGCAACTCGCCCGCGCTGGGGCGCTGCAGCCCGTGCAGGGTGCGCAGCAGCGTGCTCTTGCCGCTGCCGTTGGCGCCGACCAGCGCCACGCGCTCGCCCTCTTCGATGCGCAGAAACACGTCCGTCAAGGCCTGCAGGCGCGCGGCCGGGCCCAGGTGCACCTGCACGCCGCGCAGCTCGAAACAGGGGGCAGGCGCCACGGCGCGGCGCGCGGTCACGGGCAAGCCGCTCATGCCGCCACCAAGGCCGGCGCGGCGCTGGCCGCGCCGTCGGCGCGCTCGCGCCAGCGGCTCAGCAGCGACACGAGGGCGTTGAGCAGGAGCACCACCAGCAGCAGCACCACGCCCAGGCCCAGCGCCAGCGGCAGGTCGCCCTTGCTGGTCTCGAGCGCGATGGCCGTGGTCATGACGCGCGTGAAACCTTCGATGTTGCCGCCCACGATCATCACCGCGCCCACCTCGGACACGGCACGGCCGAAGGCGGTCAGCAGCACAGTGAGCAGCGCGTAGCGCTCGTCCCAGGCCAGCAGCAGGCTTCGGAAAGCGGCACCGGCGCCCAGCGAGGCGAGCTGCTCGCCATGGCTGCGGTCGGCGTCTTCCACCACCTGGCGCGTGAGCGCGGTCACCAGCGGCAGCACCAGCACCGTCTGCGCCAGCACCATGGCCTGGAAGCTGAACAGCCAGCCCAGGAAACCCAGCGGCCCCGAACGCGAGAGCAGCAGGTAGATGACCAGGCCGACCACCACCGAGGGGATGGCCAGGAAGGTGTTGAGCACGGTGAGCACCGCGCCCCGGCCAGGGAAGCGCGCGGCCGCGAGCCAGGCGCCCAGCACCAGGCCCAGCCCGCAGGCCAGCAGGCAGGCCGTGGCACTGACCGCCAGGGAGCGCATCACCACCGCCCACAGGCCCGGGTCGCCCGAAAGAATCAGCCGCAGCGCCGTGGCCAGGCTGTCTGAAAATGTGTTCATATGTTCGGCCGAGCTTACGGGTGTGCTCCTGAATCGAGAGTACGTAATGACGCGGTATGAAATTCAATGCATAGGGCGCCCGCTCGCCGGACCCGCCCTTGGTTTGGTGCAAACTCGGCGTCCATGCGAAAAATCGAGCTCTCCTACACACTGACGTCACCGACGCCGGAGCGCTCGTCCCATCCCGTGCAGCTGCGCAATCCCATGATGGACGTGCTGCACGCCGTGCGCAGCAGCGGCTCGATCTCGGGCGCGGCGCGCGAGCTGGGCCTCTCGTACCGCCACGTGTGGGGCCAGTTGAAGGACTGGGAAGCCAGCCTGGGGCAGGCGCTGATCTTCTGGGAACGCGGGCAGGCCGCGCGCCTCACGCCTTTTGGCGAACGCCTGCTGATGGCCGAGCGGCTCGCCCAGGCGCGCCTGGGCCCGCAGATGGAGAGCCTGCGCGCCGAGCTGGAGCGCGCCTTCGCCATGGCCTTCGACGAAGGCCAGCACGCCAGTGCGGCCGACGTGCTCACGCTCTACGCCAGCCACGACCACGCGCTCACCGAGCTGCAGCATCAGGCGGGCAACGCCGCGCCGCCCCTGCACCTGGACATCCGCTTCTGCGGCAGCGTGGACGCGATCCGCGCGCTCAACGAAGGGCGCTGCGAGCTCGCGGGCTTCCACACCCAGCCCTTCGCCGCCGCTGGCAGCCTGAGCGCGCGCGCCTACCGGCCCCTGCTCAAGCCCGGCCTGCACAAGATCATCGGTTTCGCGCGCCGCTCACAGGGCCTGATGGTGGCGCCGGACAACCCGCTGCGCCTGCGCGACATTGCCGACGTCTCGCGCCTGCAGGCGCGCTTCGTGAACCGCGCCATCGGCACCGGCACGCGCCTGCTGCTCGACGAGCTCCTGGCCCAGGCCACGTTGCTGCCCATGGACATCGTGGGCTACCACAACGTGGAAAGCTCGCACGCGGCCGTGGCCCAGGCGGTGGCCAGCGGCAGCGCGGACGTGGGCCTGGGCACCGAGTACGCCGCGCGCTCTCGGGGCCTGGACTTCGTGCCCCTGACCGAGGAGCGCTACCTGCTGGTGTGCCTCAAGAGCGCGCTGGAGCAGCCCGCCATGCAGCGCCTGCTCAAAAGCCTGCGCAGCCGCGCCTGGCAGGAGCGGCTGAACGCCCTGCCCGGTTATGCCACCGACCACTGCGGTGAGGTCGCGGCGATGAAGCGCCTCTTGCCCTGGTGGGACTGAAAGAGCCCCCACGCTCCACCGCTGCGCGGGTCGCTGCCCCCCGAGGGGGCTGATCCGGCTTGGGGCGGCCCGGCGCAGGATCGTAGCCCCCACGCTCCACCGCTGCGCGGGTCGCTGCCCCCGAGGGGGCTGATCCGGCTTGGGGCGGCCCGGCGCCGGATCGCTTTTCGCCGGCTACGGCCAGTCCCGCATCACCTCGGCCGCATCGGGCTTGCTGAACTTGGGCGAACCCGCCTTGCGCGGCGTGCCCAGCACCACCCAGCCCACCAGCTGCTCCCCCGGCTCGCAGAACGCGGCCACCACCGGTGCGGCGCGCACCTTGGCACCTGAGAGCATCTTGCCGCCGTAGCCCAGCGCGTGCGCGGCGTTGAGGAAGTTGGTGAGCGCGCCCCCCACGGTCATCCACTGTTCGTGCGGCGTGGCCACCGGGTGGCCAGGGTCGATGCGCGCGATCACCGCCACCAGCAGCGGGGCATTCAGCGCACGGCCACGGTCCAGCGACGCCTCTGCCGGGTTTTTCCCGGCCAGAACAGCGGCCTGCTCGAACAGGTCGGCCAGGCGCTCGCGCGCGTCGCCCCGCACCGCCGCGAAGCGGAACGGCACCAGACCGGCGTGATCAGGCGCGCGCAGAGCGGCCTCGGTCATGCGGTGCAGCGCTTCCAGGGAAGGGGCGGGCTCTTCCAGGTGCTTGGCGCCCACCGAGAAGCGGCCCAGCAAGCCCGCCAGCAACGCATCGCCCGCCGACGCATCCATCGATCGCATGGCCACCCAGCCTAGGACGACAGGCGGCGCGCGATCTCGGCCACCAGTTGGCGCGCCAGCACCAATTTGGGCGCGCGGAGCAGCTCTTTCATGCCGCGCTCGTCCACCAGCAGCAGCGCGTTGTCGTCCTGGCCGAAGGTGGCCGGGCCGATGTTGCCCACCAGCAGCGGCACGCCCTTGCGCTTGCGCTTGGCCTGGGCGTGCTCTTCCAGGTCGTGGCTTTCGGCGGCGAAGCCCACGCAATAAAGCTCGCCGCTCTTCGCGCGTGGCGAGGCCGCGATGGCGGCCAGGATGTCCGGGTTCTCGACGAACGACAGCGTGGGCACCTCGCCCGAGCCGTCCTTCTTGATCTTGTGTTCCGCCGATGTCGCGGGGCGCCAGTCGGCCACGGCCGCCGCGGAGACGAAGACCGTGGCGCCGGGCACCAGCAGGTCCAGGCTTTTCTGCATGTTCAGCGCCGACTTCACGTTCACCCGCCCCACGCCTCGCGGCGTGGGCAGCCCCACCGGGCCGGCCACCAGCGTGACCTGGGCGCCCGCCTCGTGGGCGGCGCGCGCGATGGCGAACCCCATCTTGCCGCTGGAGAGGTTGGTCAGGCCCCGCACCGGGTCGATGGCTTCAAAAGTCGGGCCGGCGCTCACCAGCACGTGCTGGCCGGCCAGCGGCTTGGGCTGGAAGAAGCGGGTGAGGTCGTAGAGCAGCTCGTCAGGCTCCAGCATGCGGCCATCGCCCGTTTCACCGCAGGCCTGCTCGCCCGCGCCCACGTCCAGCACGGTGGCGCCGTCGGCGCGCAGCTGCTTGACGTTGCGCTGGGTCGCCGGGTGGGCCCACATCTCGCGGTTCATGGCCGGCGCCAGGATCAGCGGCACCCGATCGATCGGCCGCGCCAGGCACATCAGGCTGAGCAGGTCGTCGGCCCGGCCATGCACCAGCTTGGCCATGAAGTCCGCGCTCGCGGGCGCCACCATGATGGCGTCGGCCTCGCGGCTGAGGTTGATGTGGGCCATGTTGTTGCCCGGGCGCGCGTCCCACTGCGAGGTGAACACCGGCCGGCCCGACAGCGCCTGCATGGTCACCGCGGTGGTGAACTGTTCGGCCGCCTCGGTCATGACGACCTGCACCGTCGCGCCCTCCTTGACCAGCGCCCGGCAGAGTTCGGCGGCTTTGTAACAGGCGATGCCCCCGGAGAGGCCCAGCACGATGTGTTTTCCGGCGAGGTCGTTCATGCGCGCAATGTAGCAGTTCGGGTCTGCCCCGACAGACCCCATGGATAGCCCGGGAAGAGGCGGCCTTTATAATCGCCATTTCCACCTCCTGCGAGCAACCGGCTCGCCCGAGACATGACCAAATTTGTGTTCGTCACCGGCGGTGTGGTGTCCTCCCTGGGCAAGGGCATTGCCTCCGCATCACTGGCCGCTCTCCTCGAGTCCCGCGGCCTCAAAGTCACCCTCATCAAGCTCGACCCGTACATCAACGTGGATCCGGGCACCATGTCCCCCTTCCAGCACGGCGAGGTCTTCGTCACCGACGACGGCGCCGAGACCGACCTGGACCTGGGCCACTATGAGCGTTTCATCGAAACGCGCATGAAGAAGACCAACAACTTCACCACCGGCAAGATCTACCAGTCGGTGCTGGAGAAGGAACGCCGGGGCGACTACCTCGGCAAGACGGTGCAGGTGATCCCGCACGTCACCAACGAAATCCAGGAGTTCATCCAGCGCGGCGCGGGCATCGGCACGCCCGACGCGGTGGACGTGGCCATCGTCGAGATCGGTGGCACCGTGGGCGACATTGAGTCCCTGCCCTTCCTGGAGGCCGTGCGCCAGATGAGCCTGCGCCTGGGCCCGAACAACTCGGCCTTCGTGCACCTGAGCTACGTGCCCTGGATCGCCGCCGCCGGCGAGCTCAAGACCAAGCCCACGCAGCACACCGCCAAGGAACTGCGCGCCATCGGCATCCAGGCCGATGCGCTGCTGTGCCGCGCCGACCGCCGCATTCCCGACGACGAGCGCGCCAAGATCTCGCTGTTCTCCAACGTGCCCGAATGGGGCGTGATCTCCATGTGGGACGTGGACACCATCTACAAGGTGCCGCGCATGCTGCACGAGCAGGGCCTGGACGGCCTGATCTGCGACAAACTGCGCATCAACACGCCCCCGGCCAAGCTCCAGCGCTGGGACGACCTGGTGCACGAGGTCGAGCACCCGAAACACATCGTGAAGATCGCCATGGTCGGCAAGTACGTCGACCTGTCGGACAGCTACAAGTCGCTCAACGAGGCGCTGCGCCACGCCGGCATGAAGAACCACGCCAAGGTGCAGATCGACTACATCGATTCGGAAACCATCTCGCCGGCCAACGTCGCCAAGACGCTGGGCGCGTTCGACGCCATCCTGGTGCCCGGCGGCTTCGGCAAGCGCGGCATCGAAGGCAAGATCTGCGCGGCCCGCTATGCGCGCGAGCAGAAGGTGCCCTACCTCGGCATCTGCCTGGGCATGCAGGTCGCCACCATCGAGTACGCGCGCCACGTCGCCGGCCTCAAGAACGCCAACAGCACCGAGTTCGAACCCGACACGCCGCACCCCGTGATCGCCCTGATCACCGAGTGGAAGGACGCCGACGGCAGCATCCAGCAGCGCAGCGCCAGCTCCGACCTGGGCGGCACCATGCGCCTGGGCTCGCAAAGCTCCGACGTGGCCCCCGACACCCTGGCCCACCAGATCTACGGCCCGGTGGTCACCGAGCGCCACCGCCACCGCTACGAAGCCAACGTGAACTACCTGGACCAGCTGCGCGCGGCCGGCCTGGTGATCGCGGCGCTGACCCAGCGCGAGCAGCTCACCGAAATGGTCGAGCTGCCGCAGAAGGTGCACCCCTGGTACGTGGGCGTGCAGTTCCACCCCGAGTTCAAGTCCACCCCGTGGGACGGCCACCCGCTGTTCAACGCCTACGTGAAGGCGGCGCTGGTCCACCAGGGCCAGACGAGCACCCAAACCCCGGTCGCGGCCTGAGCACCCCACGGAGAGGCACCCCATGAAACTCTGCGACTTCGACATCGGCCTGGACCGGCCCTTCTTCCTGATCGCCGGGCCCTGCGTGATCGAGTCCGAGCAGTTGCAGATGGACGTGGCGGGCCAGCTCAAGGAGATCACGGCCAGCCTGGGCGTGCCCTTCATCTTCAAGAGCAGCTTCGACAAGGCCAACCGCAGCAGCGGAACCAGCTACCGCGGCCCGGGCCGCGACAAGGGCCTGGAGATCCTGGCCAAGGTCAAGCGCGAGCTCGGCGTGCCGGTGCTCACCGATGTGCACAGCGAGGACGACATCGCCGATGCGGCCAAGGTCTGCGACGTGCTGCAGACCCCGGCCTTCCTGTGCCGCCAGACCGATTTCATCCGCGCGGTGGCGCAGAGCGGCAAGCCGGTGAACATCAAGAAGGGCCAGTTCCTCGCGCCGCACGACATGAAGAACGTGATCGACAAGGCGCGCGCGGCCGCGAAGGAAGCCGGCCTCGACGAAGACAGCTTCATGGCCTGCGAGCGTGGCGCGAGCTTCGGCTACAACAACCTCGTCTCCGACATGCGCGGCCTGGCCATCATGCGCGAGACCGGTGCGCCGGTGGTGTTCGACGCCACGCACAGCGTGCAGTTGCCCGGCGGGCAAGGCACCAGCAGCGGCGGCCAGCGCGAGATGGTGCCGGTGCTTGCGCGCGCGGCGGTCGCCGTGGGCGTGGCCGGCCTGTTCATGGAAACCCACCCCGACCCGGCCAAGGCCCTGAGCGACGGGCCCAACGCCGTGCCGCTCAAGCACATGAAGGCGCTGCTGGAAACCCTGCTCGCGCTCGACACCGTGACCAAGAAGAACGGTTTCCTCGAAGACCGTTTCAACACCTGATTTCCCCTTCTTTCTTCTTCTTTCTGTCTCTGACCCAAAGGTAGTGAATCCATGAGTGCAATCGTTGACATCGTTGGCCGCGAAATCCTGGACAGCCGCGGCAACCCCACCGTCGAATGCGACGTGCTGCTGGAAAGCGGCGTGATGGGCCGCGCGGCCGTGCCCTCGGGCGCCTCCACCGGCAGCCGCGAAGCCATCGAGCTGCGCGACGGTGACAAGAGCCGCTACCTCGGCAAGGGCGTGCTCAAGGCGGTGGAGAACATCAACACCGAGATCAGCGAAGCCGTGCTGGGCCTGGACGCCTCCGAGCAGGCCTTCCTGGACAAGACCCTGATCGACCTCGACGGCACCGACAACAAGGGCCGCCTGGGCGCCAACGCCATGCTGGCCGTCTCGATGGCCGTGGCCCGCGCCGCCGCCGAAGAGGCCGGCCTGCCGCTGTATCGCTATTTCGGCGGCATGAGCGCGGTGCAGATGCCCGTGCCCATGATGAACGTGGTCAACGGCGGCGCGCACGCCAACAACAACCTGGACCTGCAGGAACTGATGATCATTCCCGTGGGCGCGCCGAGCTTCCGCGAGGCTGTCCGCTGGGGTGCCGAGGTGTTCCACGCGCTCAAGAAGATCATCCACGACAAGGGCATGAGCATCGCCGTGGGCGACGAAGGCGGCTTTGCCCCCAACGTGGCCAACCACGAAGCCGCGATCCAGATGATCCTGGAGGCCATCGGCAACGCCGGCTACACCGCCGGCGAGCAGATCGCCCTGGGCCTGGACTGCGCCGCGAGCGAGTTCTACAAGGACGGCCAATACCACCTGGAGGCCGAAGGCCTGGTGCTCAGCGCCGAGGACTGGACCAACATGCTGGCCACCTGGGTCGACAAGTACCCCATCATCAGCATCGAAGACGGCATGGCCGAAGGCGACTGGGACGGCTGGAAGGTGCTCACCGAACGCCTGGGCGCCAAGGTGCAGCTGGTGGGCGACGACCTGTTCGTCACCAACACCAAGATCCTCAAGGAAGGCATCGAGAAGGACATCGCCAACTCGATCCTGATCAAGATCAACCAGATCGGCACGCTGACCGAGACCTTCGCCGCCATCGAGATGGCCAAGCGCGCCGGCTACACCGCCGTGATCAGCCACCGCTCGGGCGAGACCGAGGACAGCACCATCGCCGACATCGCCGTGGGCACCAACGCCGGTCAGATCAAGACCGGTTCGCTCTCGCGCTCGGACCGCATGGCCAAGTACAACCAGCTGCTGCGCATCGAGGAAGACCTGGGTGATGTGGCCGTGTACCCCGGCCGCGACGCCTTCTACAACCTGAAGTAAGCTTCGGCTTCATGGCCCGCCGCTTCATCCCCGCCCTGCTGATCGCGCTGCTCTTCATCGTGCACGCGCAGCTCTGGTTCGGGCGGGGCAGCGTGACCCAGGTGGCGAGCATGAAGCAGCACCTGGCCACGCAGGAGCAGACCAACCGCGAGGCCCAGTTGCGCAACGACCAGTTGCTCAGCGAAGTGCGCGACCTGCAGCAGGGCCTGGACATGGTCGAGGAACTCGCCCGCCAAGAATTGGGCATGGTCAAGCCCAACGAAATCTTCGTGCAGATCGCGCAGAACAAGCGCTGATCGATGGCGGTCTGCGTCGCGCTGCTCGGCGGCGAATCCAGCGGCAAGTCAACGCTGGCCCAGGCGCTCGAACGCCACCTCAACGACATCCACGGTCTGCGCGCGGTCTGCGTGCCCGAGCACCTGCGCGCCTGGTGCGAGGCGCGTGGCCGTGCCCCCCACGCCCACGAGCAGGCCGCCATCGCGGACGAGCAGACGCGGCTCATCGACCGCGCGAAGCACGCACCCGGTGTGGACCTGGTGATCGCCGACACCACGGCCCTGATGGTCGCGGCCTACAGCGCGCTCTACTTCCAGGACGACACCCTGCTCGCGCCCTCGCTCGCCGCACAGCGGACCTGCGACCTCACCCTGCTCATGGGCCTGGACCTGCCCTGGACGCCCGACGGCCTGTTCCGCGACAGCCCGGCCGTGCGCGACGCCACCGACAGCCTGCTGCGCCGCGAGTTGCAGGGCGCGGGCATCGCCTTCCAGACGGTTTACGGGCAAGGCGACGCGCGCCTGCAACAAGCCCTGCGCGCCGTGGGCACGGCGCTGGGCCGGCCGCTGGTGAAGGAAGACCCCGCCCTCGCCAACGGCCTGCGGCCCTGGTCATGCGACAACTGCAGCGACCCCGACTGCGAGCACCGGCTGTTCACCGGCCTGCTGTCACGCAACGCTTAGAGGGGGAGTTCCCAGGCCAGAACACCGCGGAACTGGCTTTGCCAGGCCGCAGGTGTTGCCCCCTGGGGGGGTAGCGCGCAGCGCTGCGGGGGGGTCAATGTTTCTGGTCGCTGGCCGGCGCTTGCTGGGCCGGTTGCAGGAAGACTTGAGCGGCGTCCACCGGATCGAAGCGGTACTGGGCGCCGCAGAACTCGCAACCCACCTCCACCTGCCCCTGCTCCGCGAGGATGGATTCCACCTCGTCGCGCCCCAGGCTGCGCAGCATGCTGCCCACGCGCTCGCGCGAGCAGGTGCAGGCAAAACGCGGGCCCTGCTCGCCGGTGAGCGGTTCGAAGCGGCGCACGTCCTCTTCCCAGAACAGGCGGCGCAGGATGGTGTCGGCGTCCAGGCTCAGCAGCTCCTCGCGCTTGAGGCTGGACGCCAGGATCGCGATGCGGTTGTAGTCCTCGTTCACGCCGATCTGGTCCTCGTCGCGCGCGCCCGACTGACCCGCGAGGTTGTCCACCCCCTGCAGCGGCAAGCGCTGGATCAGCAGGCCGGCGGCCATCTTGTCGTCGGCCGCGAGCACCAAGCGCGTGTCGAGCTGCTCGCTCTGCAGCATGTAGTGCTCGATCACCTCGCTGAGCTTTTCGAGCTTCTCGCGCCGGTCGCCGAACAGCGGCACCACGCCCTGGTAGGGCTGCTGGCCCGGCAGGCGGTCCTTGGGGTCGAGCGTGATGGCGCAGCGGCCCTGGTTGGTGACGTTGACCATGTGCGACAGCGGCGCATCGGCCGCCACCTCGCCCACCACGGTGGCGGTGGCGCGCAGGCTCAGGTCGGGCTGCACCTCGGCCACGGCCAGCTTCACCGGCCCGTCGCCCATGATCTGCATGATCAGCGCGCCGTTGAACTTGATGTTGGCCTGCATCAGCGTGGCCGCCGCCGTCATCTCGCCCAGCAGCTCGGTGACCGCTGCGGGGTAGCCCCCGGCGTCGCGGTGGCGCTGCAGGATTTCCTGCCATGCGTCGGTCAGGCGCACGAGCATGCCGCGCACCGGCAGGCCTTCAAAGACGAATTTGTGGAGTTCGGACACGCGGGGCTTTCAGGGACAAGTCAAAAAAATCGAAGGGGAACAGGTCGGGGTCAGGCGATCTTTTTCAAGCCCTGGCGGTAGCGCGCGGCGTTCTCGATGTAATGCCCGGCGCTGCGGCGCAGGCCCTCGATCTGCTCCGGCGTGAGCGACTTCACCACCTTCGCCGGGCTGCCGATGATCATGCTGCCATCGGGGAATTCCTTGCCCTCGGTGACCAGCGAACCCGCGCCCACCAGGCAGTTTCTGCCGATCTTCGCGCCGTTGAGCACCGTGGCACCAATGCCGATGAGCGATTCGTCGCCGATGGTGCAGCCGTGCAGCATCACCTGGTGGCCCACGGTCACGTGCTTGCCCACGCTCAGCGGGAAACCCACGTCGGCGTGCATCACGCTGCCGTCCTGGATGTTGCTGCCCTCGCCGAGCGTGATGGTCTCGGTGTCGCCCCGCAGCACCGCCCCGAACCACACGCTGCTGTTCTCGCCCAGCACCACGTTGCCCATCACCTGCGCGCTGTCGGCCACCCAGGCCGAGTCGGCCATGCGGGGTGCGACACCATCGAGTTCGTAAATCGCCATGGGGGAAGTCTCCGTCGTTCCTGAAACCTAGAATTGTAGGGATGCAAGCCCCCGCGCCCCTGTCGCCACCGTCCCCGGTCTCCCTGCGCGCGCAGGCCCTGAACGCCCTGTGCCTCACCGACCCCGGCCTCAAGGTGGCAGCCACCCATGCGCTGTTCGAGGCCTGGCAGGCCGGCCAGACCGTGCTGGACATCACCGAGCACCTCACACCAGCCCTGGGTGCCTCCCTGCCCGGCCGCCCTGAGCAGCCCGTGCTGCTGCCCCCCGTGGACGTGCCCCAGCGCTCGCCCTTCACGCCACCGGGCCTGGCCATGCTGCTGCACGCCGTGACCCACATCGAGTTCAACGCGATCAACCTCGCGCTCGACGCGGTGTGGCGCTTCCCCGGCATGCCACCCGATTTCTACACCGACTGGCTGCGCGTGGCGCACGAAGAGGCCATCCATTTCAGCCTGCTGCAGACCCACCTGCAGAGCCTAGGTCACCACTACGGTGAATTCGCGGCGCATGGCAGCCTGTGGGAGATGTGCGTGCGGACCCAGGGCGACGTGACCGCCCGCATGGCGCTGGTGCCCCGCACCCTGGAAGCCCGGGGCCTGGACGCCACGCCGCCCATGCAGGCGCGCCTGCGCAAGGTGGGCACACCGGCCGCGCTGCGCGCGGTGGAGATCCTGGACGTGATCCTGCGCGACGAGATCGGCCACGTGGCGGTGGGCAACCGCTGGTACGGCTGGCTGTGCGCGCAACAGGGCATCGAGCCCCTGGGCCACTACCGCCGCCTGGCGCGCGAGCATTCGGCGCCGCGCCTGAAGCCGCCCTTCAACGACGCGGCGCGGCTGGCGGCCGGGTTCAGCCGGCCCGAGCTGGACGCGCTGCTCGGCCCCTGACAGGCGTCAATCAAGAGAGGCGGAAGTCGTCCCGCAGGGCGGTGCGCCGGTGCGTCACCGGCGCAGGCGCGCGGCCCAGCAGCTGCGGCAGCGCATTGGGCACCGGCATGTTGTCGCGCTGCAGCAGGATCCAGTGGCCATAGCTGAACGGGCTGAAGCGGAACACATCGCACAGGTGGGCGCCCATGCGGCTCACCCAGTCCGGCAGCAGGACCTGCAGCGCCGGTTTCACCGGTTGCTCGGCATGCTCCACGCCGCGCAACACCTGCAGGTAATGCCGGTAGGCGAACAGGCGTTCACCGCCCAGGTTGGCCTCGCGCTGCTGGGCCAGCGTGGGCAGGCGCGCCAACACGGCATAGGCCTCGCCCAGGTCGGTCGCCTGCAGCGCGGCGATGCGGCCAGTGGCGCCGCGCGGCACGAAATGCACCGGCCAGCTCGCCAGCATGCGCAGCCAGCTGGCGCCAAAGCCGCCCAAGCCGTCGATCAGCGAAGGGCGCACGATGCAGTGGTCCGCGCCGCTGGCCTGGATGGCCTGCTCGCCTTTGAGCTTGCTCGACAGGAAGCGGCTCTTCGCCCCTTCGTGCAGACCCAGCGCGGAGGTGTGGATCAGGCGCACGCCCGAGGCCGCGCACGCGGCGGCCAGCGCCTTGGGCATGAGGTGGTGCACCTCCTCGTAGCGCTCGCCCACCCGCTGGCGCAGGATGCCCACGCAGTTGATGACGACGTCCATGCCTTGCAGGTGCTCGCGCCAGGCGCCGGGCTCCCGCAGCGTGTGCAGTTGCAGGTGCTTCCAGGTGACGCCCCCGGACTCGCCAGCGCCCGTTGCAGGGGCCGCGCGGCGCACCCCCACCACCGCCATGCCCTGGGCGAGCAAGGCCTGCACCACATGGCGGCCGATGAAGCCATTGGCCCCCAACACCAGGACACGCGGTGGCGCGCCCGGCGCCACCGGGGAATCGGCGCTGGTGGTGCGCCCTTGCTCCAGAAACATGCGATTCACTCCCTGCCGGCGCCGGTGCGGCCGGTGGTGCGGCGGATTCTACGGGGCGATCCCGGATAATTCGGGATGACTTCCGCACCCTCGACCGCCTTCAGCGCCCTGCCGCTCTCCCCCGCCATGCTCGCCAACCTGGAGCAGCTGGGCTACACGGCCATGACGCCCATCCAGGCCGCCGCCCTGCCACCCGCCCTGCTCGGCAAGGACCTCATCGCCCAGGCCAAGACCGGCAGCGGCAAGACCGCCGCCTTCGCCCTCACCCTGCTGGCCAACCTCAACCCGCGCCGCTTCGCGGTGCAGACCCTGGTGCTGTGCCCCACGCGCGAGCTGGCCGACCAGGTGACCACCGAAATCCGCCGCCTCGCGCGCGCCGAAGACAACATCAAGGTCGTCACCCTCTGCGGCGGCGTGCCGCTGCGCGGGCAGCTCGCCACGCTGGAGCACGGCGCGCACATCGTGGTCGGCACGCCCGGCCGCATCATGGACCACCTGGAGCGCGGCAGCCTGCAGCTCGACGCGCTCAACACCCTGGTGCTGGACGAAGCCGACCGCATGCTCGACATGGGCTTCTTCGACGACATCGTGACCGTCGCCAAACAATGCCCCAAGGCGCGCCAGACCCTGCTGTTTTCCGCCACCTACCCCGAAGGCATCGCCAAGCTCAGCGCGCAGTTCATGCGCGAGCCGCTCACCGTGAAGGTGGAAGCCCAGCATGCGGGCGCGCAGATCGAGCAGCGCTGGTACGAAGTGACCGAGAACGAGCGGCTCGACGCGGTGGGCAAACTGCTCTTCCACTTCCGCCCGGCCAGCACGCTCGCCTTCTGCAACACCAAGGCGCAGTGCCGCGACCTCGTGGCCGTGCTGCAGGCCCAGGGCATCAGCGCGCTGGCGCTGTTCGGCGAACTGGAGCAGCGCGAGCGCGACCAGGTGCTGGTGCGCTTCGCCAACCGCAGTTGCTCCGTGCTGGTGGCCACCGACGTGGCCGCGCGCGGGCTGGACATTGCCAGCCTGGCCGCCGTGATCAACGTGGACGTGACACCCGACCCCGAGGTGCACATTCACCGCATCGGCCGCACCGGCCGCGCGGGCGAAAGCGGCCTGGCCCTAAACCTCGCCAGCCTCGACGAGATGGGCAGCGTCGGCAAGATCGAACACCTGCAAGGCCGCGAATCTTCATGGCACCCGCTGAGCGAGCTTCAGCCCGCCAGCAAGGACCCGCTGGTGCCGCCCATGGTCACGCTGCACATCCAGGGCGGGCGCAAGGAGAAGATCCGCCCCGGCGACGTGCTGGGCGCGCTCACCGCCGACCTGGGCTACACCCGCGAGCAGGTGGGCAAGATCAACGTGAACGAGTGGTCCACCTACGTCGCGGTGAACCGCGACATCGCCCAGCAGGCCGCCAGCCGGCTCAACGCCGGGCGCATCAAGGGCAAGGGTGTGAAGGTTCGCGTGCTGGAGGACTGACATGGCGCCAGGCCGAGCGCAGAAAAGTCTGGAGTCAATGCTTTCGTTCTGGCGCGAGCAACGTCGATAGCTGACCGTGCGCTTCCGCTCGCTCTGAGTAGGTCTGCTTTGGGCAGCGGATTCAACCGGTCGATGCAACACATTCGCTGAACATCTCAGCGGGCGGCGAAACCGTCCGCCCGAGCCAGTGGTCAGGCCTCTCTTGCAGGATGTAGCGCCTGTCAGCTGCTTTTGTGGGTCGTGGACCACCAGCGGGGCCTCATCACCCGCGTACACCGAAAAAGCGCCGAAGCGCTTGGCCTACCATCCTCGCCATGAGCTCCCAATACGAATGCCTGCGTCCCGACCACCTGTACCGGGATATTTTTGACGTCGACGCGCCCAGCGACACCGCGGTGGGTCGCCAGGTGTGGCCCCGCCGCCCCGGCGTGTTCATCCGCAACCAACCGGCACCGCCTTCGGTCGAAGGGGCCGAACATCCGTACCCAGGCGTGATCGAGCACGAGCTCGTCGTGGGGCAGTTCGGCCTGGTCCCGCCCTGGGTGAAATCCGCTTCCGACGCCAAACTGCGTTCGACCAAGCTGGTCAACGCACGCTCGGAGACCGCGAGCACGTCCAACAACTTTCGCGGCGCCTGGCTGGGTGCGCAGCGTTGCATCGTGCCCATGATGGCGTTTCAGGAAGACGACTTGCGCAGCGGCAAGGCCGTGCCCACGCGTGTCGCGCGGGTGGACGGCAAACCCATGGGCGTGGCTGGTCTGTGGGAACGCTGGACCGGTGCGGACGGCGAGGTGATCGTCAGTTTCTGCCTGCTCACGGTGAACGCCAACAGCCACGCGCTGATGCACCGTTACGGGCAACCGGGCAGCGAAAAGCGCATGTTGGCGATCTTGAACGAAGGTTCGTATGGCGCCTGGCTGAGCGCGGCCCACCCGGAGAAAGCGCGCGAATTCATGCGGGCGTATCCGGCCGAGGGGCTCACCGCCAACCCCATCGAGAAGAAGCCCTCGGCCGCTTGATCAGCGCAGCGTGTGAAGAGCTTGGCCGGCGACTCATCAAGGGCAAGAGCGTGAAGGTTCGCGTGCTGGAGGACTGAGCGGCGCGATCAGGGCATCAGGCCCCGAGGCACGGATCGGCGATATAGATTCAACGTCTATGGACTGGCGAACCCAGCCGGGCCACACTTTCCGGCATGCGAAAGAAGGCCTCCTTGCCCGAAGACCACACAACCGCGCGGACCGACATCAACGCAACCGTTCGCCCCATGCGCGATCTGCTTCGCCAGTTGCCCCGCCTTCACACGGACGGGCAAGGCACCGTCGACTACGCCAACTCGGACCAGGCAATCGTCGCTGCGGCTGGGCAGAACGCGGCATGCATGGCCAGCGCGCTGCACATGGGCATCGGCGCCATCGGCCAGCTGCTGGCCACGTCGGCGCCGCAGATCGAGGACGGCTCGGTGGACTCGGACGCCATTGAGGCACTGGGCTGGCTGATCGCCGAACTCGGTGATCTGGGCGCGGAGCTGGCGCTGATGGCGATTCAGTGCCGCCGCCGCACGGGCCGCACGTCTAGAACGTGACCCTCAACGACGGCGCGCCGCGCTTGGCCTCACTGTGGTAAACGGCCTCGAGCATCTGCGCGCGCCGGCACCGCACCACTCAACGGTGCCAGCGCGGCCTGGATGCGCGCCATCTGCGCCGCGTTGACGTGCTCACCCAGCAGCTTCTGGAAGCGCGGCTCCAGCGCGCCCGAGACGATGTATTGCCAGCGGTAGGCCTTCAGCACCGTGGCCTTCACCGCCTCGGCGCGATCGCCGTCGCCAGCGATGCCGGTGACGGCGAGGAAGTAGGCCGCATCGGCAGCGGCCTGCATCTGCAGGATGCCGTCGACGCCGCCGACCAGCGCGATCAGGTCGTCCACCGCCGCGTCGCGCTCGGCCTCGCTCAACCGGGCGTCTTCGCGCGCCCACTCCAGCTC
The DNA here is from genome assembly GCF_058796355.1 of Hydrogenophaga sp. GW823-FHT04C09. NCBI lineage: Bacteria > Pseudomonadati > Pseudomonadota > Betaproteobacteria > Burkholderiales > Comamonadaceae > Hydrogenophaga > Hydrogenophaga sp. GW823-FHT04C09. The sequence goes on from NZ_JBXAIO010000001.1 coordinate 903,703, forward strand.
GTCGATGATGGCGTGCTGGGACTCTTCCCGCCAGTGGAACAGGAACACGTCCTTGAACAGCGGCGAGAGGTCCGTGGCGCCCTCGATGCTGGCGCGGTAGTGCGCCTGGGAGAACAGCTCGATGTGGCAGGTCAGCGCCAGCACGGCCCAGGTGCATTTGCCCAGCACGAAGCTGGCCACGTCGTTGGGCGACACGTCGAAGCGGTAGCCCGCCGGCATGCGCTCGGCCACGAGCTGCTCGATGCGGCGGAACAGCTCCTGGTGCTTCAGCTCCTCGTCGGTGAAGCGCACGATGGCTTCCAGGGCGGTCTGGTCGCCCAGCCAGTGGTCGCGGCTCTGCTCCAGCATCTTCGCGCCGATGAAGCGCTCGACCAGGCCGAACATGTGGGCGTAGGTGCGGCCCTGCACCTGGCTCAGGAAGCGGTGCTCGGACGGGCTCAGGAAAGTCAGCTCGTCGGCCAGCGACAGCCCGTCGGGCAGAAAGGTGTGGGCCAGGTCGAAGCGGCGGCCGCGGATCACGTCGCGGTCGATGTCCCAGCGCACGCGTTTGGAAACTTCGATGGTCTTGGCGTAGCGCGGGGTGTCCAGGGTGGTGGCATGGGTTTGCATGGTGGGTCCTTTCGGTGGGCATCCGTCCTGTCGACGTGACCGCAAGGATTCCCGAGCGCACGCGCGGGCGCATGAGGCGCTTGTCCCGTTTCTGCCGGCGCGGGGGCCGAAGCCTGGGACAGACGGCCCAGGCGGCGAGAGAATGGCGCATGCCCGCTGCCCAGCGCCCGCCCCCGAACCTGCGCCAGAGCCTGCGCTTCTGCACCGCGGCCGACGGCACGCGCATCGCCATCGCCTCGCTCGGCAGCGGGCCGCCCCTGCTGCGCGCCGCGCACTGGCTGAGCCACGTCGAGCACGACCTGCACAGCCCTGTGTGGCGGCCCTGGCTGGCCGAACTCGGGCGCGACCACCACTACATCCGCTACGACCAGCGCGGTTGCGGCCTGTCCGACAGCGTGGTGGCCGACTTCTCGCTCGACGCCTGGGTGGGCGACCTCGAAGCCGTGGTGGACAGCCTGGGCCTGCGCCGCTTTCCGCTGATCGGCATGTCGCAAGGCGGCGCGGTGGCCGTGGCCTACGCGGTGCGCCACCCCGACAAGGTCTCGCACCTGGTGCTGCACGGCGCCTACGCGCGCGGCGCGCTGCAACGCGCCACCAGCGACGCCGAGCGGCTCGAAGCCGAGACCCTGGTCAACCTGATCCGCCTGGGCTGGGGGCGCGACAACGCGGCCTTCCGCCAGGTGTTCACCAACCAGTTCATCCCCGGCGGCACACCAGCGCAGCACCAGTGGTGGAACGAGCTCGAACGCCTGACCGCCAGCCCCGAGAACGCCGCGCGCACGCTCGACGCCTTCCACCGCGTCGACGTGACCGAGCTGGCGCGCCAGCTGCAGGTGCCCACCCTGGTGCTGCACGCGCGGGGCGACGCGCGCGTGCCCTTCACCGAAGGGCTGCGGCTGGCGGCGCTGATCCCGGGCGCGCGTTTCGTGCCGCTGGAGAGCGACAACCACGTGCTGCTGGACACCGAGCCGGCGTGGGCCGGCTTCCTGCTCGAACTGCGCGGCTTCCTCGGCACCGCGCCGGCCGGCACCGATGAAGGCGTTGAAGACGCGGCGCTCACACCGGCCGAGCGCGAGGTGCTGCGCCTGGTGGCCCTGGGCCTGGACAACGCGGCCATCGCATTGCGCCTGAACAAGCGCGAGAAGACGGTGCGCAACCAGGTGTCGAGCATCTTCGACAAGCTGGGCGTGCGCACCCGCGCCGAGGCCATCGTGCACGTGCGCGACCGGGCGCCCTGAGCGCGCCCCGAAGGCGCCGGATGGCTAGAACGTGACCTTCACCGAAGGCGCGCTGCGCTTGGCTTCGCCGTGGTACACGGCCTCGATGTTGTTGCCGTCCGGGTCGATGACGAAAGCCGCGTAGTAGCCCGGGTGGTACTTGCGCTCGCCCGGTGCGCCGTGGTCCTTGCCACCGGCGGCCAGCGCGGCCTGGTGGAACGCATCGACCATGGCCCGGTCCTGCGCCTGGAAGGCCAGGTGGTGCCGGCCGGTGAGCTGGCCGTCCGCGGCCTCGCTGTCGGCGGTGGAGACGAACAGCTCGTCGGCCCAGAAGTAGTTGTCTCCCTTGCCGCTCATCGGCACCTTCAGCGCCTTGAAAACGGCTTCGTAAAAGGCCTGGCTGGCGGGCAGGTCCTTGACGACGAGCTGGATGTGGTCGATCAGGCGGCCTCGGTGCAGTTCCATGGTGCGCTCCTGTGCTTGAAAGGGTGAAACGGAGAGGACATGCTACCGGGGCCGCCCACTAAACTCTGTGCGATGGCTCGCGTAAAAATCTGCAAACCCTGTCTCTGGACCGCACTGGCCGGCATCGGTTTCCTGTGCATCTGGTATTTCAAGGTGCTGGCCCTGGGCTACTACTGGCTCAGCACCTCCATCAATGCGGCGCAATGGGAAGGTTCCTCCCTCTGGCTGCCGGGCTACCAGGTGGCGGTGGAAGGCGCTCCCATCGAAGGCCTGTCGCGCAACGCCTCGGGGCTCACCTTCAACTCGGAGACCGGCACCCTGTTCACGGTGATCAACCGCCCGCCACAGATCGCCGAGCTCACGACCGACGGGCGGCTGCTGCGCATCATCGAACTCGAGGGCGCGAAAGACCCCGAGGGCATCACCTACGTCCAGGGCGACACCTACGTGATCTCCGACGAGGACAGCCACAGCATGTACTGGGTGCAGATCGGGCCACAGACCTCGCGCGTCTCGGTCACCGGCAAGTCCAGCCTGGGCATCCGCATCGACAGCGTGCACAACAGCAGCTTCGAGGGAGTGTCCTGGGACAGCGTGCAGGACCGCCTGTTCGTGGTGAAGGAAAAGCTGCCCCTGCGCGTGCTGGTCATCAGCGGGCTGGACGTGTTCAATGCCTCCACCGGTTTCAACATCGACATCAGCGAATGGAAGTCGTCCAGCGCGGCCTCGCTGTTCATGAGCGACCTGTCGTCCCTCACCCTGCACGAACCCACCGGCCACCTGCTGCTGCTCAGCGACGAATCGGCCCTGGTGGTGGAGTACGCGCCCGACGGTCAGCCCATCAGCATGCTGCCGCTCTGGCGGGGGTTTAATGGGCTCCAGCGCAAGGTGCCCCAGCCCGAGGGCCTGGCCGTCGGCCCCGACAACGCGATCTACGTGCTGTCCGAACCCAACCTGTTCTACCGCTTCGAACGCACCCCAACCCCATCGGCCAGCCGCTAAGCTCGCCCATTACCGCCACCATCACCAAAGGAACACGCCATGGGCGCACAGTGGAAAGCCAAACACAAGGACCTCGCGGCGAACGCCAAGGGGCGGCTCTTCGGCAAGCTGGTCAAGGACATCGTGATCGCCGCCCGGCACGGCGCCGACCCGGCCTCCAACGCGCGGTTGCGGCTGGTGATGGATCAGGCGCGCAAGGTGTCCATGCCCAAGGACACGCTGGACCGCGCGATCAAGAAAGGCGCCGGCCTCACGGGCGAGGCCGTGCACTACGAACATGTGGTCTACGAAGGCTTCGCACCGCACCGCGTGCCGGTGATGGTGGAATGCCTCACCGACAACGTGAACCGCGCGGCCTCGGAAATGCGGGTGCTGTTCCGCAAGGGCCAACTGGGCAGCTCGGGCACGGTGGCCTGGGACTTCGACCACGTGGGCATGATCGAAGCCGAAGCCACCCGCAAGGACGCCGACCCCGAAGTGGCCGCCATCGAGGCCGGCGCGCAGGACTTCCACCCCGGCCACGACGAAGGCGTGACGGTGTTCCTGACCGACCCGACCGATCTGGACCTGGTGAGCCGCGCCTTGCCGGCGCAGGGCTTCACGGTGCTGTCGTCCAAGCTGGGCTACAAGCCGAAGAACCCGATCGACCCGGCCAGCCTGAGCGCCGAGCACCTGGAAGAGGTGGAGGCCTTCCTCGCCGCACTGGACGTGAACGAGGACGTGCAGAACGTCTTTGCCGGCCTGGGCGGTTGACCGACAATCTCCCCCATGAACGACGCAACCGCTTCCACCCCCAACCGCCCTCCCCTGCCCGACCACCTGTCCATCGACCCGCGCAGCCCGCACCACGTGGCCGCCGTGTTCGAACACGACATCGGCATCCGCTTCAACGGCAAGGAACGCTTCGACGTGACCGAGTACTGCATCAGCGCCGGCTGGGTGAAGGTGCCTTCGGGCAAGACCCTGGACCGCAAGGGCAACCCGCTGCTGATCCAGCTCAAGGGCACGGTGGAAGCCTTCTACAAATAGAGACGACTTGCCCTGAACCTGCGGCGCCCCTCGGGCTCGAACCGGTACCCATGCGACGCAGAACCCTTCTTCTCTCCCTTCCCCTGGCGCTCGGCGGCCCGGCCCTGGGCCTGGCGGCCGACACCGAAGACCGGCCCGAGCAGCCAGCGGGCTACCCGGTCTCGCTCGAGCAGATGCAACAGGCGGTGGCACAGCGCTTCCCCCGCCGCTACCCGGTGCAAGGCCTGCTCAACCTGGACCTGCAGACCCCGCGCCTGCGGCTGCTGCCCGAGCAGAACCGCCTGCGCGCCGAGATGGCCGTGGAGGCCGCCGGCCCGGCGCTCAACCGGGCACACCAAGGCCGTTTCGACGTGGAGTTCGGCCTGCGCTACGAAGCCAGCGACCGCACCCTGCGCGCCCACCAGCTGCGGCTGGCCCGGCTCGACTTCCCCACCCTGCAGCCCAAGGTGGTGGAGATGCTCAACACCTACGCGCCCGTGCTGGCGGACCAGTCGCTGCGTGAGGTGGTGCTGCACGAGCTGACCGCGAAAGACCTGGCGGCCGTGGACGCCATGGGCATGCAGCCCGGCCCCATCACCGTCACCCGCAATGGGCTGGTGGTCGGCCTGGTGCTCAAGCCGCTTTGAACTTCAACCGCGTGGGTGGTGCTGCGCCACGATGCTCTTGAGGCGCTCGCGGGCCACATGGGTGTAGATCGTGGTGGTGGAGATGTCGGCGTGGCCGAGCAGCATCTGCACCGCGCGCAGGTCGGCGCCGTGGTTGAGCAAATGGGTGGCAAAGGCGTGGCGCAGCGTGTGGGGCGACAGCGGCGAGGTGATGCCGGCCTGCAGCGCGTACTTCTTCACCAGGTGCCAGAACATCGCGCGCGTCATGGCCTCGCCCGCGCGCGAGCCGCGCGAGGTAACGAACAGGTCTTCGCTCTGCTGGCCGTGGAGGATCTCGCCGCGCGCCTGGCCCAGGTAGCGCTGCAACCATTGCCCGGCCAGCTGGCCGAAGGGCACCAGGCGCTCCTTGTTGCCCTTGCCGGTGATGCGCAGCACGTGCTCGTTCATGCCCACGTGCCAGGTCTTGAGCGTGACCAGCTCGCTCACGCGCAGGCCGCTGGCGTAGATGAGTTCGAGCATGCAGCGGTCGCGCAGACCCAGGGGCGTGCCCACGTCGGGCGCGTTCAGCAGCGCCTCCACCTGGGCCTCGGACATGGTCTTGGGCACGCGCAGCGGCTGGCGCGCCGGCACCAGGCGCAGCGTGGGATCGGCCTGGATGGCACGCTCGCGCAGCGCCCAGCGGAAATAGCGCTTGAACACCGTGAGCCGCCGGTTGGCGGTGGTGGCGCGGGTTTCGGCGTGGCGGTCGCTGAAGTAAGCGTTGAGGTCGGCCTCGCTGGTCTCGGGCAGGGTCTTGCCGCGCCCGGCCAGCCACTGGCCGAGCAGCACGAGGTCGCGCCGGTAGGCGTCGAGCGTGTTGCGCGAGAGGCCTTCCTCCAGCCAGAGACTGTCGATGAAGGCCCCGGCGATGCCTTCGCTGGCCGATGCCAGGGCCTGGTCCATCACTCCAGCTTGAGCTTCTGCTTGGCGACCACTTCCTTGTAGACCTCGAACTCGGCCTTGATCTGCGCGGTGAACTCGGCCGGCGTGTTGCCCACGACCAGCGAGCCGGTGTCCTCGATGCGCTTCTTCACGGCCGGGTCGGTCAGGGCCTGCTTGGTCGCGTTGTAGACCTTGTCCACCACCTCCTGCGGCAGGCCCTTCGGCCCGATCAGGCCGTAGTAGGCCATGCGGTTCACCGGCTCCAGGCCCACTTCCTTGAAGGTCGGCACATCGGGCAGCACGGCCAGGCGCTGCGGCGCGGCCACCACGATGGCCACCAGGCGACCCGACTTGATGAAGGGCAGTGCCGAGGGCAGGTTGTCGAAGATGATGGGCACGGTGCCGCCCACGGTGTCGTTGAGCGCCGGGCCCGCGCCGCGGTACGGAATGTGCGTGATGAAGGTGTTGGTCAGGCTCTTGAACAGCTCGGTCTGCAGGTGGCCGATGCCGCCGGTGCCCGAGCTGGAGTAGCTGTACTTGCCGGGGTTCTTCTTGAGTTCGGCGACGAAGGACTTGTAGTCCTTGGCCGGGAAGCTGGGGTGCACCGCGATCACGTTGGGCGTGGCGGCGATGTTGATGATGGGCGTGAAGTCCGTGAGCGTGTTGTACGGGATCTTGTCGTTGATCGCCGGGTTGGCGGCGGTGGTGGACACCGTGGCCATGCCCAGGATGTAGCCGTCGGCGGGCGTGCGGGCCAGCTCGGTGGCACCGACCACCCCACCGCCACCGGCCTTGTTCTCGACCACCATGCTCTGGCCCAGGGCCTTGCCCAGGGACTCGGACATGACGCGCGCGATGATGTCCGTCGTGCCGCCCGGTGCGAAGGGCACTTGCAACTTGATGATCTTGTTGGGGTAGGCCTGTGCCCAGGCGCTGCCTGCCACGGCCACCGAGGCGGTGGCCAGACCGATCGCAACCATCTGACGACGAGAAACCATGACGTGTACTCCTTGACGTTGAAACATCGAAAAATTCCAGGGTGGTGCCCATGCTAACCGCCCGGTCCACCCTGACCAGCCCCGCACTTTAGACGGGGTGGCCCGAAGTGAACATGGGGAGACTACATACGTATTAACCCGGAAACGGCACCGGCCTGCGGCTATGCTCTGGCGGTGAATTTCGCCCAGCTTCTCTTCCCCGATTTCTCGCTGATTCTTTGCGGGTACCTCGTCTGCCGCTTCACCGCGCTCAACCGCAAGGTGTGGGAGCAGGTCGAGAGCCTGGTGTATTACTTCCTGTTCCCGGTCCTGCTGTTCCACTCGATCGTGAAGAGCCCGCTGGACCTGGGCGCGGCCTCCAGCCTGATGGGCGCGGGCATCACCATGGGCCTGCTGGGTATCGCGCTGAGTTATTCGCTGCCGCACTGGCCCTGGCTGGGCCCGAAGCTGGACGTGCGGCTGCACGCCGCGAGCGCGCAGGTGGGTTTCCGTTTCAATTCCTTCATTGCCCTGGCCCTGGCCGACAAGGTGGCCGGCCCGCAGGGGCTGCTGATGATCGCGGTGCTGATCGGTGTGTGTGTGCCGCTGTTCAACGTGGGCGCGGTCTGGCCGATGGCGCGCCACGCGAACAAGGGTTTTGGGCGCGAGCTGCTGCGCAATCCGCTGATCATCGGCACGGTCTCTGGCCTGGTCGCGAACCTGTTGGGCTTCTCGATTCCGTTCTGGCTGGAGCCGACGGTGAACCGCATCGGCCAGGCGTCGCTGGCCTTGGGCCTGCTGGCGGCGGGCGCGGGCATGCAGTTCGGCATGCTGGCCTCGGCCAAGCTGTTGGGTGGGCTGGTGCTGGCCTGCAAGCACCTGGGCATGCCCTTGCTGGCTTTTGGTCTGGCGAAGCTGTTCCGCCTGGACCCGACGCAGACGACCGTGTTGCTGATGTTCTCCGCGGTGCCGACCGCGTCGAGCTGTTATGTGCTGGCGGCGCGCATGGGCTACAACGGGCCCTATGTGGCGGGGTTGGTCACGTTGTCCACTTTGTTGGGCATCGTGAGTCTTCCCTTTGCTTTGGGGGTGTTGGGGGGGATGCCTTAGTTTTCTCACCTCCTTGGTCTGCTGGGCCCCAGGGGCGGGCGATCGGCTCCGCGAATGTCCCCCGGCGGCTGGTGCCGCCTCCTCCTTTACTTCGCTGCGCCAATCACCCACCCCTGGGGCCTTGCCACCATGCAGGCATACAACCGTTTGATGCGCCAGCATCGCTTCGGATCGACCACCCGGGCGTTCTGCGCAGCGGGGTAAAGGAGGAGAACCGGCGAAGCCGGTTCGGGGGACACCCGCGGAGCAGAGCGCCCGGGTGGTCGATCCCGCGAGACAGAAAAGCGAAAGGCTCAGTACCCCAAAAGGTTCTGCCGCACATGCAGCAGATGCGCCAAGGTCAACTCACGCGCCCGCACCGCATCCCGATCCCGCAGCGCCCCCACGATCGCGCGGTGCTCGGCCTGATAGGCCAACCGGCGCTCCGAAGTCACGCTCTTCTTCTTGAGCTGCCCCCAGTCCCCCTGCGCCCGCACCGTCTTCATCAACGTGAACACATTCGCCACGAAACTGTTGTGCGCCGCGTCCGCGATCGCCTGGTGCAACTCCGCGTCCCAGTGCTCGAAAGCCTCCAGCGTATCGGCCGCCTCCGCGTTGACACAGCAAGCCTCCATGCGCTGCAAATCCGCCTGGTTCGCGTTGCGGATCGCCATGTCGATGATCGCCGGCTCCATCGCCAGCCGCGCCTCCATCAGCTCCGCCGGGCTCGTGTGCTGCGACGAGTCCTGCTGCACCCGCTGCCCCAGGCGCGCGCCCACCTGCTCGGCCACATAGGTGCCACTGCCCACGGTCTGCTCGATCAGGCCCTGCTGCTTCAGATCCAGCAAGGCCTTGCGCACCGTGGTGCGGCTCACGCCGAACCGCTCCGAGAGCTCGCGCTCGGTCGGCAGCCGGTCACCCGCGCGCCAATGGCCCGAACGCAGCTGGTCCAGGATCGATTCGCGCAAAGGCGTTGACATGCTCATGGGTGACGAATGTACCAAAACAGACCAATCAGGCAACACCATACCAATTAGGTGATTTCCCCAGGTCCAAAACCGCTCTCATCGCCTACCATCATGGTTCTGGTACCAATTGGTATTTTTTGGTATCTCATCTGGATTTTCAACAAGGAGTTTGCGTGCGCCTCGCCACTTTCGTTCACCAGGGCCAACGCCAGGTCGGCCTCGTCTCGGCCGACGGCCAGACCGTCACCCCCCTCGCCCTGAACCCCGCCGATGCCCAGCGCGGCGTGCTGCCGCTGATCGAGGCCGCGGCCGCTGGCCAACCCCTGCCCGCCACCACCGGCGCGGCGCTGAAGCTGGCCGACGTGACGCTCGACGCCCCGCTGCCCCTGCCCCGCCGCAACCTCTGGTGCGTGGGCCGCAACTACCACGAGCACGCCAAGGAACTGCAGGGCTCGGTGTTCAAGAACAACAACGCCAACCCCGCCGTCTGGCCCATCGTCTTCACCAAGGTGCCCGAATGCGTGATCGCCGACGGCGCCGACGTGGTGCTGCCCGGCGACGACATCTCGCCCCAGATCGACTACGAGGCCGAGCTGGCCGTGGTCATCGGCACCGGCGGCAAGAACATCGCCAAGGCCGACGCCATGAAGCACATCTACGGCTACACCATCGTCAACGACGTGACCGCGCGCGACGTGCAGATGCGCCACCAGCAGTGGGACATGGGCAAGAGCTTCGACACCTTCTGCCCCATGGGCCCGTGGATCGTCACGGCCGACGAGCTCGACGGCCAGCACACGCGCGTGCGCTGCTGGGTCAACGGCGAGCAGCGCCAGGACGGCCGCACCGAAGACCTGATCTTCGACATCCCCACGCTGATCGAGACCATCTCGCGCGGCATCACGCTCTACCCCGGCGACGTGATCGCCACCGGCACACCGGCCGGCGTGGGCCTGGGCATGACGCCGCCCACCTTCCTGAAAAGCGGCGACGTGGTGCGCATCGAGATCGACGGCATCGGCACGCTGCAGAACCGCTTCGTCTGAGCCCCCGCGCTTTCACCGACCGACAACAACAGGAGACAAGAATGAACCGAACCGCACTCCGGCTGTGCAGCCTCGCACTGGCGCTGGCCGCCACCGTGGGCCTGGCCCAGGCCCAGGACGCCTACCCCAGCAAACCCGTGACCATGGTCGTGCCCTTCCCGCCCGGCGGCGTGGCCGACGTGGTGGGCCGCCCGGTGGCCGAGGCCATGGCGCGCCACCTCAACCAGTCGGTGGTGGTGGTCAACCGCGCCGGCGCGGGCGGCGGCATCGGCATGGCGCAGGTGGCCAAGGCCGCGCCCGATGGCTACAACGTGTTGATGGCGCTGTCCTCCATCGTGGTGCTGCCCGAGGCCGACAAGATCCTCGGCCGCGCCCCGATGTTCGAACTCTCGCAATTGATCCCCGTGGCACGCATGACGGCCGACCCCACGGTGCTGGTGGTGCGCGCCGACAGCCCCTGGAAGACGTACGCCGAGTTCATCGCGCACGCCAAGGCCAACCCGGGCCGCATCACCTTCGGTTCATCGGGCAACTACGGCACCATGCACGTGCCCATGGAGCAGCTCAAGGCGGCCACCGGCAGCTACATGCTGCACGTGCCCTACACCGGGGCGGGCCCGGCCATCCTGGGCATGCTCAGCGGCCAGGTCGACGCCGTGGCCACCGGCCCCGCCAGCGCGGTGGGCCAGATCAAGGCCGGCAAGCTGCGCGCGCTCGCGCACTGGGGCGAGGGCCGCCTGGCCCTGCTGCCCGATGTGCCGAGCTTCCGGGAGCTCGGCGTGCCCATCAACTACTCGCAGTGGGCGGGCATCTTCGTGCCGGCCGGCACGCCGCCTGCGGTGGTGAACAAGCTGCGCGAGGCCGCGCGCATGGCCGCGCAGGACCCGAAGACGGTCCAGGTGATGACCACCGCCGGCACCTCGTTCCAGTTCCAGGACGCGGCGGACTTCGACAAGTTCGTGCAGAGCGACGCCAAGGCCATGGCGGCCGTGGTGCAGAAGATCGGCAAGGTGGACTGAGGCCAGGGCCTAGGCCTTGGCCTCGCACAGGGCGCGCAGGGCCTCCAGCGCCTTGGGCCACGCGGCCTCCATCATGGGCACGTAGTCCTCCAGCATGTCCTGCGTGATGGTGAGCTGCGTGCCGCCACCCACGGCCTCGAAGCGGTAGTTCTCGTGGGCCGGGGCCCACGAGGTCACGGCCTCGCTGGTGGTGTCGTCCTTGCCGTTGGCCACGAAGCCCAGGTGCCGGATCGAGATGAACTCGTGCAACTGGTTGCGCTCGATGGTGGCCACCATGCCTTCGCCGCTGGGCGAGAGAAAGCGGATGGTGGCGCCCTCGTCCCACGAGCCTTCGTAGTACGAGCCTTCCATGAAGGGGCGCGTCCATTCGCGGTAGCTGGCCGGGTCGAGCATGGTGTTCCACACCAGCTCGCGCGGGGCCTTGATGGTGGTGGTGAAGGTCATTTGCTGCATGGGGACTCTCCTGGTGGGGAAGAACGGGCCCCGCGCAGGCGCGCGTCAGCGCGCGGCGGTGCCCAACACGAGGTCGATGCGCCGCTGCAGGCGCGCCGCCTCCTCCGATGCGCCTGCGGCCTGGGCGCGTTGCAATTGCAGGCCGAGCCAGGCCCCGAGGGGCCGGCGCCAGCCCTGCGCCGAGGCGGTGTCCACCGCCTGCGTGAGCACGGCCGGTGTGGCGCGGTCGCTGCGCAGCAGCACGCCAGCGGCCACCAGCCGCGACAAGGGGTCTTTCACCGCGGCCAGGGCCGCGTCGGGCGAGCCAGCGCTCAGGAGCGCGCGCTGCGCCTCGGGCAGCAGGGCGGCGTCGGCCGGCATGGCGGTGCCCGCGAGGTAGCGCGCGTAGGCCTGCTCGGCCGGTGCCGCGTCCTGCGCGAGCGCCTCGAAACCGGTGCAGGGCTCGAACACCAGCGCGGCCACGCGCGTGGCGCAGCGCAGCAGCTCGGCACGCGCCAGCAGATCGGGCCGGCCGGTGCTGGTGAGTTCGCGCCGCACGCGCGCGAACTCCGCCGACTCGATGGCCGAGTCACCGCGCAACCAGGCCTCGGCCGCGCGCTCGGTGCCGTCCTTGGCATTCAACTGCCATTCGGGTACGGGCGGCTTGCTGCCGCAACCGGTCAGGGTCACCACGGCGCACGCCATCAGAATGGTTTGCAGCTTCATGGCAGCTTGATTTCTGTGTCCTTCGAGAAAGGCCACTTGCGGTTGATGTCGTTGATCATCGAGTCCACCTTGCGCAGACTGGCTTCGACCTCACCGCGCAGGTAGCCCAGGTCGCTGGTGGCCTCGCGCGTGTTGCCGGCGATGCCCTGCACCTCCACCAGCACCGCGTCCACCTTCTTGAGGCTGGTGCGCGTCTCGGCCAGCAGGCCGTTGAGCTGCTGCACCGTCGCGCGCGCGTCGCCCACCAGGCCGGCCTCGCCGGGCGCGGCTCCCTGGCCGAACACCTGGCGGTCCGCATTGGCGGCCAGGCTGTCCAGCCGCCGGGCCAGCGAGTCGGCGCGCAGCAGCAAGGCATTGGTGCGGTCGATGGTGGCGACGAGCTTCTTCGCGTCCTCGTCGTTGCCCATCAGCACGCCCAGGCCGCCGTGCGGCCCCTGGAGGCGCTCGGTGGCCACTTTCACGCCACCCAGGGTGCCGGCCACCGCGCCATCGCTGGCCGTGAGCGCGGCGAGGTTGTCGAGCACATCGCGCATGCTGGCGGCCAGCTTGGGAATCTCGGCCGCGGTGTCGCCGCGCAGCACGGTGCGCTCGGCGCCGTCGGGCAAGGCGGGGTCTTCGAGCACGCCGCTGTAGGCGCGGATGCGCGTGCCGCCCACCAGGCCCCGCTCCATGGTGAAGATGCTGGAGGTGCGCAGCCATTTCGCGTCCTTGCGCGGCACGTCGATGAGGATGCGCGCGTTGCCGTCGTCGCCCAGCTCGATGCGCGCCACGCGGCCGATGGCGAAGCCGGCGAAGGTCATGTCCATGCCCACGACCACGCCCTCGGAGTCGTCGGAGATCAGCACCAGGCGCTGCGTGGGTTCGAGCACGCCGCGTGCGAACAGGATGTAGGCCGCCGAGCCCACCAGCAGCACGGCCATGAGCATCAGCAGCAGCCCGGCCTTGAATTCCAGGTTCTTCACCGGCGGGGCTTCGGGCGGCGGTGGCGGAGGGGGCGTGGGGTTCATGGTGTCAATAGTAGTTGCCGACCAGCGACACCACCTCGATCAGCAGCACGACCGAGAACAGGCGGGCGAACTCGCTCATGTCGCTGCGCCGGCTGTAGCGGCCGTCGCGGTCGGCCTGCGCCGCCCCGGCCAGCGGCACCACGGCCACCGCGAGGCTGAAGAACACGGTCTTGAGGCCGAAGATCAGCGTGACCGCCGGCGAGAACACACCGCCCACGGCGCGCGTGTAGCCCGGCAGGCCCCAGGGCGAGAAGCCGTAGACCGTGAGGTAGGTCAGCACCAGCGCCACCACCGAGCTCAGGCCCGCGAGCAGCAGCACCGAGAACATGCTGCCCAGCGCGCGCGGCAGCAGCTGGTTGGCCAGCAGCGACTGCCGCTCGGGCAGGCTGCCCTCGCGCTGCTGCAGCGCCAGCTGCTTGCGCACCTCCTGCGCGCCCGGCATGGCGTAACGCACCGCCACGAACATGGCCACGTAGAGCGGGATGAGTTCGAGCACCAGCGTGCGCACCAGCACCTCCAGCGCGTACTGAGACAGGCCATAGCTGTAGGCCGTGGCCACCACGATGCGGATCAGCACCAGGCTCACCAGCGCCGAGAGCACCAGGAACCAGGTGAGCAAAGGCGCGGTGGCGCGGTACAGGCTGCCGAGCACCGCCTGGCGGTGCGTGGGCGCGCGGTAGCTGGCCGGCGACAGCGCCAGCACCAGGATCTGCGCGCCCACGAACAGGGTGTGCCACCAGGCGTTCCAGCTCGCGCGCAGGCCCCGGCCCCAGCGGCCCAGGGTGTCGTGTGCGGCGTTCACGGGATTCATGGGGCCATGATAGCCGTGGGTCTTCGCCACAGCGGGGGCGCGGCCACCGGCAAATGTGACAGCATGCAGCCGCTGCAACGGTCAGAATCCGTTGGCGCCCTTTCCGCCGACAGGAGACAACCATGACCGCTTCCGTGCACCCCGTGGTCCGCCGCCAGACCATCGCCGACGCCCTGCGCCGCACCGCGCAGCGACTGCCCGCCAAGTCCGCCGTCGTCTGCGGCGACACGCAGTGGACCTACGCCGAGTTCGACGCCCTGGTCAGCCGCCTGGCCGCGGGCCTGGCGCGCATCGGCGTGGCCCAGGGCGACAAGGTGGCCGTGCTGGCGCGCAACTCGCACGGCTTTGCCGCGCTGCGCTTCGCGCTGGCCCGCCGGGGCGCGGTGATGGTGCCGATCAACTTCATGCTCAAGGCCGACGAGGTGGCCTACATCCTGCGCCACGCGGGCGCGCGCACCCTGGCCACCGACAGTGGCCTGGCCGAGCTGGCGCGCGCGGCGGCGGCGCTGGAGACGCAGGTCCAGCAGTACCTCTGGCTGCCCTCGGAAGACCCGAGCGAGCCAGTGGCCGGCATGCACCGCTTCGACGAACTCGCGGCCTGCACCGACCCGCTGCCCGAGGTCACGCTGGGCAGCCACGACCTGGCGCAGATCGTCTACACCAGCGGTACCGAGTCGACGCCCAAGGGCGCCATGCTCACGCACGACGCGGTGCTGTGGCAGTACGTGAGCTGCGTGATCAACGCCGAGATCGCCGAAGACGACCACGCCCTGCACGCGCTGCCGCTCTACCACTGCGCACAGCTCGATGTGTTCTTCGGCCCGGCGGTCTACATCGGCAGCAGCAACGTGATCACGGCCAAGCCGGTGCCCGACCACCTGATCGCGCTGATCGAGAAGTACCGCATCACCAGCTTCTTCGCGCCACCCACGGTGTGGATCGCGCTGCTGCGCTCGCCGCTGTTCGACGCGGCCAAGCTCCAGAGCCTGGCCAAGGGCTACTACGGCGCGTCCATCATGCCGGTGGAGGTGCTCAAGGAACTGGCCTCGCGCCTGCCTTCGGTGCGGCTGTGGAACCTGTACGGCCAGACCGAGATCGCGCCGCTGGCGACCATGCTCGGCCCGGACGACCAGCTGCGCAAGCCCGGCTCCTGCGGCAAGGCCGTGATCAACGTGGAAACGCGCGTGGTCACGGACGACATGCGCGACGTGGCGGTGGGCGAGGTCGGCGAGATCGTGCACCGCTCGCCCCACCTCATGCTGGGCTACTTCAACGACCCCGAGCGCACGCGCAGCGCGTTCGACGGCGACTGGTTCCACAGCGGCGACCTCGCGATGATCGACGACGAGGGCTACATCACCGTGGTGGACCGCAAGAAGGACATGATCAAGACCGGCGGCGAGAACGTGGCCAGCCGCGAGGTGGAGGAAATGGTCTACCGCCTGCCGGCCGTGAGCGAGGTGGCGGTGATCGGCCTGCCCGACCCGAAGTGGGTGGAAGCCGTGACGGCGGTGATCGTGGTCAAGGCCGGGCAGGCGCTCACCGAGGCCGAGGTGATCGCGCACTGCAACCAGCACATGGCGGCCTTCAAGAGCCCGA
The DNA here is from genome assembly GCF_058796355.1 of Hydrogenophaga sp. GW823-FHT04C09. Taxonomy (NCBI): domain Bacteria; kingdom Pseudomonadati; phylum Pseudomonadota; class Betaproteobacteria; order Burkholderiales; family Comamonadaceae; genus Hydrogenophaga; species Hydrogenophaga sp. GW823-FHT04C09. The sequence continues at coordinate 919,225 of NZ_JBXAIO010000001.1, forward strand.
AGCGCGTGGTGTTCAGCGACAGCCTGCCCAAGAACCCGAGCGGCAAGCTGCTCAAGCGCGAGCTGCGCCAGCGCTACACGGGCTGAGGAATGGTTTGCGGCCAACAAAGAGAACGGGGGCGACCCTGGACGGCGGCGTGCCCGGAGACATTTCGATGAACGATTTCACTGTCGTAAAGGAAGGAACGTGGTTGTACGACGGCAGCATGCCGACAGGCGTCCGTACTGTTGGTTGGACCAAGTTCTGAGGTCCGGGCGATTTCCCTGGATGACAACACGCATCGCCGCCACGATCTGTCCGCCATTTCCCAGAAAAATGTCCCAACCAAGCCAAGCAGGTCACATCTTCCTTGAAATAAACGGTGCGAGCAGACCAGTCAAGTCACATACATGGTAATTTCAATACCACTTGCAGCAAGAAAAAACCAGGGCTTCCATGTTCATTCTTCCCGCCATTTGGCGGTGACTGTCATTGGGATGTCGGACAGGTGTCGGAGCTGATCTGGGAATAGGCGCGCGCGACAATCTCGTACACGCATCCGCTCTTGCTCCGCTTAGTTGAATTCAACGCCTTAACAGAGGGTCAACAATGACAGTCGACAGCATCGCTCGCTCCGTTGCCAAGTTCATACCCTCAGCCATGCCGGTGTTGAAAGCAGGCTATCGCGCCAGCGAGCGCATGCTCAGTTCACTTGGGGAGACTTGGCCATCGATCGTGCGAGCGCGGACCGAAAGAATCACCATAGCCATCACGGCCCATTGCAACTTGCGGTGCAAGGGCTGTAGATATGGCCGGGACTTTATGCCAGGAGCGCAGCTCCCACTGAAAATCGTCGAGCAGTTGCTGGAAGATGCGGCCGCCGCCAAGGTCCCCGCTGTCCGCCTCTATGGAGGCGAACCGTTGCTCCACCCCGATGTGGTCAAAATGGTCGAGACCGCCACCCGTCTCGGCGTTGGCTGCTACATCACGACCAATGCACTCACATTGGACAAGCGAATCAAGGAGCTGCACGCTGCAGGCCTGCGCAAAATCACGGTGGGCTACTACGGGGAAGGCAGTGCGTTTGACGAGTATGTCCAACGCCCTGGACGCTTCGAACGTCTGATCGAAAGTCTTGAAAACACACGAAAGATGTTTGGGCCAGACGAGCTGGAGATTCAGTTCAACTTCCTGCTCAGCCGCCGCTCAGCAAGCATTGAGTCCGTAGACGAGATTGTCCGATTTGCAGACCGCTTCAAGGGCCGCATTCACATCGATATCGTTCATTACTCGCTACCCTATTTCCAGGAAGGTGAGGACCGTGAGCTTCAGTTCACGCCCAGTGACGAGGTTGCGCTTGAGCAAGTTACCCGTCATCTGCTCACGCTAAAGGCCACTCGTCCTGAGTTGCTGACCGAATCCGCGGTTGCCATTGCATCTCTGGCGGATTGGGCGCTGAAGCAGGAACAAATGCGAATTCCTTGCGATGCACGCAAGCTGCTCTGGGTTGGTGCAGACGGCAGCGTCATGCTCTGCTACGTGACCTTTCCCCTTGGCAATCTGCACGAGAAGCGGCTCAGCGAGATCATCTACTCGAAAGCTCACCATGAGGCTGCGCAGGACGCCTTCAAACTCAACTGTCCCAATTGCCACTGTGAAGCCGCCTCGAGAATAGAAAAGCACGCGCCGAGCTATCGCAAGTATGCGGGTGAGGCGCGCAGTCGGCTCGGTGCTGGCGGATGAGGGCGCCCACAAGGCGGAACGTGAAAACGACCCAAGACCCGTCATGATCCGCGTCGCTCACCTGCTCCCGACCATGGAGATCGGCGGGCGTGAGCGGATCGTCTCGGACCTGTGCCGCACCGGGCCCAGCCTGGGCATCGATCCGGTCCTGATCACCTACGATCCGCCGACCGAGGGCTACTCGCTGATCGATGCGCCCGGTGTACCGGTCATCGGTCTGGATCGCCGTGATTCGGCCTTTCCCGATCGGTTGCGCACGATTCTAGAAAGGCAAAAAATCCATGTGTTGCATGCACAGGGACACATATCAGCTGCACTGGCCGCGGGATCGCTAGGCCATGTGCCGATGTTGGCCACCATGCACATCGCGCTCGGCTCGGGCTGGCGTTGGCTGGTTCCCATCATTCGGGGGCTTCGCGCCGCTGAGCGCCTGACTGCAGTGTCAGAGGATCTCGCTCGTCGCTACGGGTACCTTGCCCGGCGCCAGATCGAGGTGATTCCGACCGGCGTTGATCTAGGGCACTTTTCGCCTTCACCCAGATGCCGAGACACGAGCACGCCCTTCACCGTTGGCGTTGCAGCCAGGCTCCATCCAGTAAAGCGTCTGGACGATGCTGTCGCTGCGATGCGGGTTTTGAAAGGACGCGGCCTGAGTTGCCGATTGGTCATCGCAGGGGAGGGACCTTGCCGCAGGCATATCGAGACACTCGCCGTTGGCCTGGACGTTGAACTGCGAGGTGCTGTCATGGACATGCCAGAATTTCTGCGCAGCCTCGATGTGTTCCTTCTACCGTCGGACCATGAGGGCACCCCAGCTGCTTTGCTCGAAGCAATGGCTATCGGGTTGCCTTGCATCGCAACACGAGTCGGCGGCATGCCCGCATTGCTCGGTAGCGCGGGTGTGCTCGTCCCTCGTCGCGACCCGCATGCGATCGCCGATGAGGTCCAGCACTTGCTTGGCAACCCTGGTCGGCGTCTGGATCTTGGAAAGGCGGCGGCGCAGCGCGCGATGTCTCATTCCATGACGTACCAGGCGCGGGCCTACGCAGACCTCTACGCTCTGATTTGCGCATGTGGCTCCAACCCGCGAGCTATGCGTCAGCGCGACGCCTGAGGAAGCGCGGGCGGGTGTCGACGCGCTGATCAAGAACGCACGCAAGCTGCCGCAGGAGCGCCACAAGTCGCTGCCTGGGATCGAGACACCGAGTGCACGCTCACAAGCAGTTCACGGTGGCCACGGACATTCCGGTCTACTTCTGCGATCCGCAAAGCCCATGGCAACGGGAGAGCAACGAGGCAAGAGCAGCAGCGCCGTTCGCTCAACCGACCAGCGTTTCGTGGTGCCCGACGGCGCCGCGCTTCCAGTAGGCGGAGGCGCGCACGCGGCCCTTGTCCAGGCCATGCCCGTCCACCAGCGCCTGCCGCACGGCCGCGATGCTGGCGGCTTCGCCACCGGCCCAGGCAAAACCTTCACCGGCGGGCAGCTTCAATGCGGCCACCGCCTTCGCGAGCGCGTCGGTGGCGCCGGTCTGAATCCAGTGCGTCTGCAGGCGCGCGCGGCTGCTGAAGGTGCGGCGGTCGGCCGCGTCGCCGGTCTCGATCACGGTGATGGCCTGGGCCGTCTCAGGCAACTCCTCCAGGCGCCGCGCGATCGCGGGCACGGCGGACTCGTCGCCCACCAGCAGGTGCCAGTCGAAGCCCGTGGGCACCACGAAGGAGCCCCGGGGCCCGCCCAGGCCGACATCGTCGCCCGGCTGGGCCGTTTCGGCCCAGCGCGAGGCCACGCCGTCGCCGTGCAGCACGAACTCGATGTCCAGCGTGCCGGCGGCGCGGTCGAACTGGCGCGGCGTGTAGTCGCGCATCACCGGTTTTTCGACGCCCGGCGGCAGAGCCAGGCCGTCGGGGCCGGGCTGGGGCAGCACCAGCGGCTGGCCGGGCTGGGCCGGCAACATGAGCTTGGCGTGGTCGTCGAACGAGGCGCTGACGAAATCGCGCAGGGCCTCACTGAAAAAACGGATGCGAAGGAAGTGCGGGCTGACCGCGTCGATGCGCTGCACCGTCAGGCGGCGCGCCTTGATCTCGTGGCGCACGCGCTCCACGGCCAGGGGGTTGGGAATGCTTGTGTTCATGGTTCTACTTGGTTGATAATGACAACCATCATGCCTTGATTGGATGACACTGTCAACAACATGGACAACCCACGATGACAAGAAATGTGAACACCGATGTGCTGGACCGCCTGCACAGCCTCATGCACGGCCTGCGGCGCCACCTGCAGGAGGCCATGCGCCACGACGGCGAGGGCCTGGGCCCCATGGAGGCGCGCTGCCTGGGTTACTTCATGCGCCACGACGGCGCCACGCAGAGCGACCTGGTGCAGCACTCGGGCCGCGACAAGGCGCAGATCGCGCGCATCGTCAAAGCCCTGCACGAGCGCGGCCTGCTGCACAGCCGCCCCGACCCCGACGACGGCCGCAGCCAGCGCGTGGGCGTGACCGCCGAAGGCCAGGCGCTGCAGCGCAAGATGCAGCAGCACCGCGTGCGCTTCGAGAAGACCATGATGGCCGGCCTCACCGACCACGAGCGCACCACCCTGCTCGCCCTGCTCGACCGCCTGGAGGAGAACGTGGGCGAGGCCTGAGCCCCTGGCTCAATGGGTGGCGGTGCGGCCTTGCGCCATCGCCCAGGCCACGTGCTCTCGCACCAGTTCGCTGGGGTGTTCGGCCCGGGCCTGCAGCGCGCGCCGCACGCCGTCGTCGGGTCCGGCGCGCAGCGCGTTGCCGAGCGAGACCGCGATGTTGCGCAGCCAGCGCTCGTGCCCGATGCGCCGGATGGGGCTTCCCTCGGTGCGGCGCAGGAACTCCGGCTCGCTCCAGGCGAACAACTCCACCAGCGTGGCACCGCTCAGGCCCTCGCGCGCGTCGAAGTCGGGCAAGGGGCTGCGCCGGGCGAACTTGTTCCAGGGGCAGATCAGCTGACAGTCGTCGCAGCCGTAGATGCGGTTGCCGATCAAGGGGCGCAGGGCCTCGGGAATCGGGCCGGCGTGTTCGATGGTCAGGTAACTGATGCAACGGCGTGCGTCCAGCCGGTGCGGTGCGGTGATGGCCTGGGTGGGGCAGATGTCGATGCAGGCACTGCAGGCGCCGCAGTGCGCGCTGATCGGCTCGGTGGGCGGCAGGGGCAGGTCGGTGTAGATCTCGCCCAGGAAGAACATCGAGCCGGCTTCGCGGTGCAACAGCAGCGTGTGCTTGCCGCGCCAGCCCTGGCCGCTGCGCTGCGCGAGCTCGGCCTCGAGCACCGGCGCCGAGTCGGTGAACACGCGGTGGCCCAGCGGCCCGGCGGCGGCCTGGATGCGCTCGGTCAGGGTCTGCAGCCGGTTGCGCAGCACCTTGTGGTAGTCGCGCCCCCGGGCATAGACCGACACGATGGCCTCGCCCGGGCGCTGCAGGCGCTGCAATTCCTGGGCCTGCCAGTCCTCGGGCGTGCCACGCGGCAGGTAGTCCATGCGCGCGGTGATCACGCTCAGCGTGCCCGGCACCAGCTCCGCCGGGCGGGCACGCTTCATGCCATGCGCGGCCATATAGGCCATGTCACCGTGCCATCCAGCCGACAACCAGGCCTGCAAACCCGGTTCCGCGGCCGACAAATCCACACCGGCCACGCCAATTTGGGAAAATGCAAGCTCCTGGCCCCAGGCCTGTATCTGCGAGACGAGTTGAGCGGCATCAAAAGCGAACTTCATGGAAAGCCGATTGTAGGAACCGCACCGGTTTCTGCGGGCCTTGTGCCCCCTGTCGAACGCTGGCAGGGCCAGTGGGCCACCGAAGAAGACACCCAGGCCTTCGCGCGCCGCCTCGCCACCACCCCGGCCATCGCCCACGCCACGCTGACCCTGCAGGGCGACCTGGGCGCGGGCAAGACCACGCTGGTGCGCCACCTGCTGCGCGCGCTGGGCGTGCGCGGTCGCATCAAGAGCCCCACCTACGCGGTGGTCGAGCCGCACAGCGCGATCGACTGCGCGGTGATGCCCGAGGGCGAGCCGCTGCAGATCTGGCACTTCGACTTCTACCGCTTCAACGACCCGCGCGAATGGGAAGACGCGGGCTTCCGCGAACTTTTCGCCAGCCCCGGCCTCAAGCTGGTGGAATGGCCCGAGCGCGCCGGCGAGTTTCTGCCGGTGGTCGATCTCCAGATCGACATTCAACCCGACGACATGACCACACCGCAAGCCCCCACCGACCCGGACCAGGACACCCAGCGCACCGTGCACGCCACGGCGCTCACCGCCACCGGCCGCCGGTTGCTGGAGGCCTTGGCATGAGCGAAGCGCCGGGCCGTTCCCAAGCAAGCTCGCACCGCAGCCCGCAGGGCGAAGGTCTTCCAATGAGCGGCAACCTCAGCCGCCGCACCCTGCTGCGCACCGGCTCGCTGGTGCTGCTGCTGGGCGCGCAGCAGATCGCGCGCGGCGCCAGCGTAGTGGCCGTGCGCATCTGGCCGGCCGAGGACTACACGCGCGTGACCATCGAGTCCGACGGCGTGCTGCAGGCCAAACAGTTCTTCGTGACCGACCCGCCCCGGCTGGCGGTGGACATCGAAGGCATCGACCTGCTGCCCGGCCTGCGCGAGCTGGTGGGCAAGCTCAAGTCGGACGACCCCAACATCGCCGGCATCCGCGCCGCGCAGAACGCGCCCAACGTGGTGCGCCTGGTGATCGACCTCAAGAAGCCGATCAAGCCGCAGGTGTTCAACCTGGAGCCCGTGGCGGCCTACCAGCACCGCCTGGTGTTCGACCTCTACCCGCTCAACCCGCCCGACCCGCTGGAGCAACTGATCGCCCAGCGCATGAAGGACATGGACGCGGCCAGCGAACGCGCCGCGCGCCTGCTGGGCCTGGAAGCCGACAAGGTCACCAAGCCGGCCACCCCGGCCGACGACCCGCTGGGCGAGCTGATCGCGGGCCGCGAGCGGCCCAAGGCCCCGGCCAACCCCGACCAGGGCCCGCCGCTGCCGGCGGCCAAGCCGCCAGGCGGCAGCGACGACACCGCCGTGGCCGGTGCCAACCCCAAGGGCAGCCCGGCCAAGCAGCCGCCCGGCGGCAAGGGCAAGACCGAGCGCCTCATCATCATCGCGCTCGACCCCGGCCATGGCGGCGAAGACCCGGGTGCCATCGGCCCCAACGGCACGCAGGAAAAACGCGTGGTGCTGCAGATCGCGCACAAGCTGCGCGAGCGCATCAACGAGACCCGCGTCAACGGCAACCCCATGCGCGCCTTCATGACGCGCGACAAGGACTTCTTCGTGCCGCTGCAGGTGCGCGTGCAGAAGGCCCAGCGCGTGCAGGCCGACCTGTTCATCAGCATCCACGCCGATGCCTTCCTCACGCCCCGGCCCCAGGGCGCCAGCGTGTACGCGCTGAGCACGCGCGGCGCCAGCAGCTCGGCCGCGAAGTGGATGGCCGACAAGGAGAACGCGGCCGATCTGGTGGGTGGCCTGAACACGAAAACGGCCGACGCGCACGTGCGCCGCGCCCTGCTCGACATGAGCACCACGGCCCAGATCAACGACAGCCTGAAACTCGGCACGGCCATGCTGGGCCACGTCAAGCGCATCGGCAAGCTGCACAAGCCCCAGGTGGAGCAGGCCAACTTCGCCGTGCTGCGCGCGCCCGACATCCCCAGCGTGCTGGTGGAGACGGCCTTCATCAGCAACCCCGATGAAGAAAAGCGCCTGAACGACCCGAAGTACCAGGACGACCTCGCCGACGCGCTCGTGCGCGGCATCGTCGCCTACTTCTCGAAGAACCCGCCGCTGGCGCGCAACCGCCAGATCTAGACCGGGTAAATCAGCGAGTTCAGCACCATCTCGCTGTCGTACACGCAGAGCCGGCTTTTCAGCTTCAGCCCGGCATCGGTCTGCACGAAGTCGTCGATGTAACGACCCACCTGGTACACCTCGCTCACACCGCCGGGTTTGGTGCGGAACACCGCGTAGTTCGCCTCGGCGCGGATCGGATCGTCCACCGTGCCTGTGCCCGCGTGGGTCACTCGCGCCGGGCTCACCACGTGGCGCGTGTAGTACGGGCCGTGGTAGATGGTCTGGCTGGTGCCGTAGATGCGGTCGCGCATCATGCCCTGGCTCTCCAGCGCGATCAGCGCCAGCGGAAGCTTGCGGTCGAAGTTCTCGCGCGCCTGCACCTTGTAGCGCGCGTCTTCCACGAAGCACTCGGGCCATTCGCCGAAGCGTCGCTCGTCGAGCGAGGCCGCATAGGCCGCGTTGAAACGGTCGATGGCGTGGTGCAGCAGCAGGCTCTGCAGATCGGTGTCAATCACAGCATTCATGGATAGGTTTGTTCGGAGACAGGGGACTGGTGACCAGAGGTGCCGCGGAACCGGCTTTGCCGGGCCGCCAGCACCGCCCCCTTGAGGGGGTCGAGCGAAGCTCGGCGGGGGTGTTTCACTAGACCCCCATCGCTTTCTTCCAGTAGGCGTACATCGAACGAATCAAGGTCTCGGTGACCATGTGCTCGGTGGGCGGCTGACCCACGTCGTCCTCGCGGCCACCCAGTTCCACCAGCGTGGCGCCCTCTTCGCCCCACTGTTCGAAGCCGTCCTGGCTGAACTCGATCACTTCGCCGTCGTCGGCGCTCACGAAACCGGCCGGGCCGAACAGGTTGGCCTGGCGCAGGCGGCGTTGGGTCATCTCCTCCGTGTCGTCGGTGAAGCCGAAGTGCGTCCACACGAAATCGAACTCGCCCGCGCCCCGCGGCACGATGTGGCGGGTGGACAGCGAGTTCACCTGCTGCTGGATGATGAGGCTGGGGAACAGCGTGATCATGGTCACCGTGGGCGTGATGGTCGCGCCCGGGTGGGACGGGTCGTCCACCGTCCACCAGGGTTCGGGCACCACGTCGAGCAGGCGCGTGTCGTTGAGGGCCATGTCGGCCTTGAAGCTGGTCACGCCTTCGGTCACCGTCTTGTTCGCGCCGCCGTCGTTGCGGCGCGAGATCATCACGGCGTGGCGGCCTTGCGCGTCCATCACCATGCGGCTTTTCTGGTCGGCGCGCCACAGGCCGAAGGTGACGAACCAGGTGTGCAGCAGGCCCGGATGGTACGGGTCCTTGATGTTCTCCATCATGAGCTTCCAGTTGCCCGGAATGCGCTGGCGGTTGTAGCCCAGCAGCTTGAGTTCGCGGCCTTGGAAGATGCGGTCGAGCCAGGGCATGACCTGCGGGCCGATGTACTGCTCGAAGGGTTCGGCCTCTTCGCTGAAGGTGGCGAACACCAGGCCGTGCAGCACGGCCACGCGCAGCTTGGTCAGGCCGTTCTTGCCGAGGTCGAAATCGGCCGGCATGCCGCCGTTGACGCACTCGCCGTCCTTCACCCCGTCCTTGAACGGCAGGCCGGCCAGGTCGCCGTTGAGCTTGTAGGTCCACTGGTGGTAGGGGCAGACGAAGCTGCGCGCGTTGCCGGTCTGGCCGTCCATCGGCGACTGGCAGAAGCGCACGCCCCGGTGCGCGCAGCGGTTCTCCACCACGCGGATGCCGTGGTCGGTGGCGCGCTCCTTGGGCGCGACGCGGTCGCGCACCATGATCACCTGGCGCTCGCCGATCCAGCTCAGCCTGTAGTCGCCAGTGTTGGGGATTTCGATCGCCAGGCCCACGTAGCTCCAGTGCGGGCCGTAGAAGAGGCGCTCGAGTTCGCGCTGGTACAGCGTGGGGTCGGTGTAGGCCCAGAAGGGCACCCGGCTGGTGCCGGGTTCGCGCCAGCGCGACAGGGTTTGCGGTGCGTTCATGTCTCCTCGCGTGCGGGAAACGCCCCGCTTGAAGAAAATGATACGCCTACTCATCAATTCAGGCAAAACCCGGGCGTTCCCCAGGGCACAGCCCCATTCTGGCCGTCAACTGCATATCTTCAAAGTATTGAAGTTGTTGATTTCATATATTTGACGCACATCCTCCATGTCTCTATCGTCCCGCCGACCAGCGAGCCAAGCAGGCATCGCCGGCCTACAACGACGGAGACAACGGACATGAGCCATTCGCACCGCCCGGGGCAGCCTCCCAGGCTTCCCCTCCCCCACGCCCTCCTCGCCGGCACCGCGCTGTGCCTGCTGCTCGCCGCCTGCGGCGGCGGGGGCTCCGACAGCGCCGCGGGCAACAGCGACGACGACGCGGGCGGCGGCCCGCCCCCGGTGGTCGCGCCGCCCATCGACCCGGTGGCCGCCTGCGCCGCGCTCAACGGCTTCACGCTCGCGGCGGCGGACCTGTCGCTGCCCTCCGGCGGCGCCTCGGTGACCGCCGCCACCTACCTCACCGGTGGCCCCCTGGGCAACCACTGCCAGGTGCGCGGCGCGATCCGCCCGGTCGACCCGAGCGCGCCCGACATCGGCTTCGCCGTCAACCTGCCCACGGACTGGAACGGCAAGGCCATCCACTTCGGCGGCGGCGGCTTCAACGGCCGCCTGATCGACGGCACCGAGCAGATCCGCTTCGGCCCGCCGGACAAGCCGGCCCCACTGGCGCTGGGCTACGCCACCTTCGGCGACGACAGCGGCCACCAGAGCAGCAGCATCACCGACGGCTCGTTCGCCGCCAACGACGAAGCGCTGGCCAACTACGGCGGCCTCGCGCTCAAGAAGACCCACGACGTCGCCATGAAGCTGGTGCGCGCGCGCTACGGCAGCGCACCGAAGCAAGCCTACTTTCTCGGCACCTCCACCGGCGGGCGCGATGCGTTGGCCCACATCCAGCGCTGGCCCGCCGACTACAACGGCGTGATCGCCAACGAACCCGCGCTCAACTACAGCGGCACGCGCCTGAGCAACCTGGCCGTGGGCCGCGCGCTCTACCTCAACGGCGGCGCGGGCTGGCTCAACGTCGCCAAGACGCTGCTGGTGCAGCGCACCGCCATGACCACCTGCGACACGCTGGATGGCGCGGCCGACGGCATCGTCAGCAACGTGGAGAGCTGCCGCCTGCTCAACGCGCAGGTGCTCAACGCCCTGCGCTGCCCCGGGGGCGTGGACACCGGCAACACCTGCCTGTCGGACGCGCAGCTCGACACCGTGCGCGCCATCGAATCGCCGCTGGACTTCACCACCTACACCCTGGCCCATGGCGTCACGCGCGCGGGCGGCTACAACCTGCTCGAAGGCGCGCTGGTGGCCGGGCCGTACACCTCGCGCGACCTCGGCACGCGGGCGGTGCCGGGCAACCCCGCCACCTCCGCGGACGCCAACATGTACGTCACGGGCGACCAGTGGGCCAAATACTTCGTCACGCGCGTGGCCTCGTTCGACTCGCTCGGCTTCGACCCGCTGAACCCTGGCCTGTACACGGCGCGCGTGCAGGCGGCCTCGGCGCAGACCGACGCCACCAACCCCGACCTCTCGGCCTTCCTCGCGCGCGGCGGGCGCCTGATCATGCTGCACGGCCTGGCCGACGAGGTCATCAGCCCGAACTCCACCATCGACTACCACCAGCGCGTGCTCGCCACCGTGGGGCAGGCCGCCGTCGAGGCGGGCATCCGCTTCTACACCGTGCCCGGCATGGGCCACGGCACGGGCGTGTTCATCCCCAACTGGGATTCGCTGGCGGCGCTGGAAAACTGGGTCGAGCGCGGCCTTGCGCCCGCCACCGTCACCGCCTTCGACGCGGTCGCCGGCACCTACGGCCGCACGCGCCCGCTGTGCGAGTACCCGGCCTACCCGAAGTACCGGGGCAGCGGCAGCCTGGACGCAGCGGTGAATTTCAGCTGCGTCACCGAGGTGGGCGACCCGCTGGCCTGCAGCCACCTGCCCAGCGCGCTGACCAGCTACAAAGGCGGCAACACGCGCGGCGAGGAACTGACGCTGCAGGTGGACCCGGCCACGCTGGCCTACACCCTCACCATCGACGCGAGCCTGCAGCGCGCGCCGGGCACGCAGCGCAGCGGCACCCTGATCGCCCAGGGGCAGTGCAGCTACGCCAGCGCCGAAAACGGCGCGCTCTTCACCTTCAGCGCCGGCGGCCTGGTGCACGGCGGCATCGCGGCGGCCAGCGGCGGCGGCCACCTGCCCCTGCTGGCGTTCCGCGACACCTTCGTCAACACCACCGCGGGCAGCGGCTTCAACACCATCGCGGGCGACTTCAACGCCGTGGGCGCCGACTACAGCGCGGGCGGCACCCTGAGCACCTGGGCCGGCACCGGCAAGATCCGCAACGCGGGCACCTGGCAGACCTGCCAGGCCACCGGCACGCCGCCGGGCTTCATGCTCTACGAGGCCAACTGCTCACCGGCCACCAAGGGCTACCTGCAGTACAGCGCCGTGCGCAACGCCTACGAGCTCATGCTCACCTCCACCTGCGGTGGCGCGGGTTGCCCCTCGACGCCCACCTCGGGCGGCACGGTCACCGGCTCCGTGGTGGCCGGCATGGTCGGCGGCAACCCGGTGCCGCTGGTGCTGCTGCGCGCGGCCGATGCCAGCAGCTCGGGCATGCGGCTCTACGCCAGACAGGCCACCCTGTTGCCCGGCACGGGCGATGGCCGCTACGCGATGAACAGCACCGACGGCAGCGCGGTGGGCGACGCCACGGTGCTGGGCACCGCCCTCACGCGCGGCGCGCAGTCCGATGTGCTGGACTTCGACACGCCCGTGGCGGGTGTCACACAGACCCGCGCGGCGCCACCGGCCCACCTGCTGTTCAGCAACGGCGTGCTCGGCCAGCTGGAGACCACCCGGCTGCTGCTGGGCGTTCGGCACTGAGAAAAACACCCCCTGCGCCGCTGCGCGGCTTCCCCCTCTCTGGCGCCTTCGGCTGGGAGGGGGACGGCACCTCGGGCCGGCGGAGCCGGACCCTTGTTGCCCCTGGTGGGCGGCGCGCTCCGGCGGAGTAGTCAGCTCAGGCGGTGCCGGCGCGCTTGGCCTCGCGGCTGGCTTTCCAGGCGCCGAAGATGGCGATCAGGCCGGGCACGATGATCAGGGCCCAGATGATCATGCTCAGGTTCTCCTGCACCCAGGGCAGGTTGCCGAACAGGTAACCCGCCGTGGTCAGGCCCACCACCCAGATCAGCGCGCCGATCACGTTGTAGGCCGTGAACTTGACGCGCGTCATCTCGGCCACGCCGGCCACGAAGGGCGCGAAGGTGCGGATGAAGGGCATGAAGCGCGCCAGGATGATGGTGATGCCGCCGTATTTCTCGTAGAAGGCGTGCGCCTGGTTGAAGGCGTTGCGGTTGAACAGGCGCGAGTTCTCCCACTGAAACACCTTGGGGCCGAAGTAGCGGCCGATGGTGTAGTTGGTCTGGTCGCCCAGCACCGCGGCGATGACCAGCAGCACCATGGCCAGCGGCAGGCTCATCAGGCCCACGCCGCACAGCGCGCCCACCACGAACAGCAGCGAGTCCCCGGGCAGGAAGGGCATCACCACCACACCGGTCTCGGTGAAGATGATCAGGAACAGCAGGGCATAGACCCAGGCCCCGTAGTTCTGCACGAAGGTCTGAAGGTGCTGGTCCACATTCAGGATGAAGTCGATGAGGAAGGTAACGATTTCCATGGTGGGGGCATTATCCCTGCGGCCTACAATTTGCCCGTGACAAGCCTTCCCACCCCCACCGCCCTCCCCCGCCGCCCCATCCGCGAACTGCCCGATGAGCTGATCAGCCAGATCGCCGCGGGCGAAGTGGTCGAGCGGCCCGCCTCGGTGGTGCGCGAGCTGGTGGACAACGCGCTGGACGCGGGCGCGACGCAGATCACGCTGCGCCTGCAGGCCGGCGGCGTGCGGCTCATCAGCGTGGAAGACAACGGCTGCGGCATCCTGCGCAGCGAGCTGCCCCACGCGCTCAAGCGCCACGCCACCAGCAAGATCGCCAGCCTCTCCGACCTGGAGTCGGTGGGCACCATGGGTTTTCGCGGCGAGGCGCTGGCCGCCATCTGCTCGATCGCCGAGGTCTCGCTGCTCACGCGCGTGGACACGCCCGACGAACCCCACGGCTGGCTGCTCGACGGCCGCAGCGGCGAGCTGCAGCCCACCGCCCGCGCGCCCGGCACCACGGTGGAAGTGCGCGAGCTGTTTTTTGCCACGCCCGCGCGGCGCAAGTTCCTCAAGACCGACGCGACCGAACTCGCCCACTGCATCGAGGCCGTGCGCCGCCACGCGCTGGCCCGGCCCGACGTGGGCTTCGCCATCTGGCACGAGGGCAAGCTGGTGGCGCAGTGGCGCGCGGTGGCCGGCGACAGCGGCATGGCCGCACTGCGCCAGCGCCTGGCCGACGTCCTGGGCGAGGACTTCGTGGCACAGGCCGTGGCGGTGGACTGGCCCATCGACCCCCCCGTCCTGGTGGCGAATGGCCAGCAGCGCCTGCGCGTGTGGGGCTTCGCCGGCGTGCCCGACGCGGCACGCTCGCGCGCCGACTGGCAGTTCGCCTACGTGAACGGCCGCTACGTGCGCGACAAGGTCATCACCCACGCCGCGCGCAGCGCCTACGAAGACGTGCTGCACGGCCACCGCCAGCCGGTGTACGCGCTGTTCGTCTCGCTCGACCCCACGCGCGTGGACGTGAACGTGCACCCCACCAAGATCGAGGTGCGCTTTCGCGACAGCCGCGAGGTGCACCAGGGCGTGCACCATGCGGTGGAAGCCGCGCTCGCGGTGCCCCGCTCGGGCAACAGCGCAGCAGAGGCGGCCCCCCTGCCGGCGGCCGCGCCCGCCGCCCCGGCCTGGACGCCCCCGGCGCGGCAGGCCCCGTTTGCGTTCGCGCCGCGCGAGCCCGAGGTGGGCCACCGCGTGAGCGACGTGGGCGCCCTGTGGGCCACCGCGCCGGCCGCGGCCCCCCCGACCACGGCCAGCCTCAACACCAACGCCTGGGCCCCGCCCGCGCGCAGCGCCGACCCCGCGCCACCTCAGGCCTTGCCCGAGGGCGACTGGCCGCTGGGCCGCGCCATCGCGCAGCTGCAGGGCGTGTACATCCTGGCCGAGAACGCGCACGGCCTCGTGGTGGTGGACATGCACGCGGCCCACGAGCGCATCGTCTACGAGCGGCTCAAGCAGCAGCTCGACGAGCAGCAGCTGGCCAGCCAGCCGCTGCTGATCCCGGCCACCTTCTCCGCCACGCCCGACGAGGTGGCCACCGCCGAGGACGGCGCCGACGTGCTGGCCACGCTGGGCCTGGAAATCACCGCCCTCTCGCCCAAGACGCTGGCCGTGCGCGCCGTGCCGACCACGCTGGCGCAGGGCGACCCGGTGGAGCTGGCGCGCAGCGTGCTCGCCGAGCTGGGCCAGCACGAAGCCAGCACCGTGGTGCAACGCGCCCGCAACGAACTGCTGGCCACCATGGCCTGCCACGGCGCGGTGCGCGCCAACCGGCGCCTCACGCTCGACGAGATGAACGCGCTGCTGCGCCAGATGGAAGTGACCGAGCGCTCCGACCAGTGCAACCACGGCCGACCCACCTGGCGGCAGATGGGCATGAAGGAACTGGACGCCCTGTTTCTGCGCGGCCGCTGACTCGCGCCCGCTTTTTCGCACCAAAAACAGGCAAGACCCTAGGGTAAACGAGAAGGACGCCGACCGTCCGCTGCGCCAAAACAGGGCGTTTTGCGTCACGAAATGCAGGTTGCGCATAATCTCATGCACTTTTTTAAAGCATGAGACACATGAAATACACCTCGGCCCACCATTTCCTCGAACACGTCGCGCACCAGAACCCCGGTCAACCCGAATTCCACCAGGCCGTCTCGGAGGTCATGGAAAGCCTCTGGCCTTTCATTGCCGCCCACCCCAAATACGCCGAACACGGCCTGCTGGACCGCCTGGTCGAACCCGAGCGCGTGGTGATGTTCCGCATTTCCTGGGTCAACGACCACGGTGACGTGCAGGTCAACCGCGGCTACCGCATCCAGCACAGCTCGGCCATCGGCCCCTACAAGGGCGGCATGCGCTTCCACCCCTCGGTGAACCTGTCGATCCTGAAGTTCCTGGCCTTCGAGCAGACCTTCAAGAACGCGCTGACCACGCTGCCCATGGGCGGCGGCAAGGGCGGCTCCGACTTCGACCCCAAGGGCAAGCGCCCGGGCGAGGTGATGCGCTTCTGCCAGGCCCTGGTGAGCGAGCTGTTCCGCCACGTCGGCAGCGACACGGACGTCCCGGCCGGCGACATCGGCGTGGGCGGGCGCGAAGTCGGTTTCATGGCCGGCATGATGAAAAAGCTCAGCAACCGCGCCGACTGCGTCTTCACCGGCAAGGGCCTGTCCTTCGGCGGCTCGCTGATCCGCCCCGAGGCCACGGGCTACGGCACGGTGTACTTCGCCGAAGAGATGCTCAAGCAGCGCGGCATGAGCTTCCAGGGCCTGCGCGTGAGCGTGTCCGGCTCGGGCAACGTGGCGCAGTACGCGGTCGAAAAGGCCATGGCGCTGGGCGCCAAGGTGGTCACGGTCTCCGACTCCAGCGGCACCGTGATCGACGAGGACGGCTTCAGCCCCGCCAAGCTCGCCGAGCTGATGGAGGTGAAGAACCACCTCTACGGCCGCGTGAGCGACTACGCCGAGCGCACCAAGACGCGCTTCGAGCCCGGCAAGAACCCCTGGGCCGTGCCGGTGGACGTGGCCCTGCCCTGCGCCACCCAGAACGAGCTCAACGCCGAGGACGCGGCCACCCTGATCCGCAACGGCGTGATCTGCGTGGCCGAGGGCGCCAACATGCCCACCACCATGGAGGCGGTGCAGCGCTTCGAGCAAGCCGGCGTGTTGTACGCGCCCGGCAAGGCCAGCAACGCCGGCGGCGTGGCCACTTCCGGCCTGGAGATGAGCCAGAACGCCATGCGCCTGTCCTGGCCGCGCGACGAGGTCGATGCCCGCCTGCACACCATCATGCGCGGCATCCACGAGGCCTGCCTGCAGCACGGCCGCCGCGCCGACGGCACGGTGAGCTACGTGGACGGCGCGAACATCGCCGGCTTCGTGAAGGTGGCCGACGCGATGCTGGCCCAAGGCGTCATTTAGCGCACCCCCTGCGCCGCTCACGCGGCTTCCCCCTGAAGGGGGACGACACCTGGGGCCGGCAAAGCCGGACCCTCGGTGTCTCTGGCTGCTCTGCCCGCAGGCGCAAGGCGTGATCTAAACCACGCGGGCGCCTTCGCGGTGCCCCGGCGGTGTGGCATGGAACCTGCGGAAGGAGGAAAGTACCTGAACTTTTTCCCCTTCTGGTGCATCCATCACCGCCATGAAGCGCCTCATTGTCACCCTGCTCGCCGCCCTGGCCCTGTTGGCCGGGTGCGCCACACTGGATGAGAAGCAGCGCTTCTGGATCTTCCAGCCCTCCGACCGCACCTGGGCAGGCGGCCTCAGCGCCGCCGAGGGCATGGACGACGTGTGGATCGATTTCGACTCCCCCAAGACCGGCAAGCCGGTGAAGCTGCATGGCCTGTGGGCGGCGCACGAGAACTTCGAGCGCCGCAAGGACGCGCCGGTGCTGCTCTACCTGCACGGCGCGCGCTTCAACGTCACCGGCTCGGCCTTCCGCGCCCGGCGCATGGAAGACCTGGGTTTCTCGGTGCTGGCCATCGACTACCGGGGTTTCGGCAAGAGCACGAACGAGCTGCCCTCCGAGACCACCGCCTACGAAGACGCGCGCGCGGCCTGGAACTGGCTTGGTGAAAAATACCCCGGGCGGCCGCGTTACATCTTCGGCCACTCGCTGGGCGGCGCCATCGCCATCGAACTCGCGGCCCAGGTGGACGACGAAGCCGGCACCGTGGTCGAAGGCACCTTCACCTCCATTCCCGACGTGGTCAGCACCTTCAAATGGGGCTGGCTGCCGATCTCGCTGCTGATCACGCAGCGCTTCGAGGCCGTCAAGCGCGTGCCCGAGATCGGCTCGCCACTGCTCGTGGTGCACGGCGGGGACGACCGCCTGATCCAGCCCGAGCTGGGCCGCAGGCTGTACGAGGCCGCCAAGGGCCGCAAGGCCTTCGTGCTGGTCGAAGGCGGCTCTCACCACAACACCAATTCGGTCGGGCAGGCGCAGTACCGCGCCGCGCTCTCCAGCCTGTTCGGCATGCGCGACGAGAGCGCGGACGCGCTGAAGGTGGTCGAGCGCTAGACCCGGCTCAGTGCTGCACCGCCTGGGCCAGCGCCGCCCAGGCCTTGTGGTTCAAGGGCATGGTGGCCGCCGCCGCCGCGATCGGGTGCGAGGACAGCTTCACCACCACCATCTCGGCCTTGGGGTTGATGTGGATGAACTGGTTGTGCACGCCGGCCGCCTCCCAGGCGCCATCGGCGTTGTGCAGCGCCCACCACTGGTTGCGGTAGCTGTAGCCCGCGCGCGCCTGCTGGCCCGGTGCCTTGGCGAACTTCTCGCGGTCGCCGCCGCGCGCGGTGTCGGCGATCACCTCGCTGGCCAGGATGCGCTGGCCGTTGAACTCGCCGCCCCGGCGCAGCATCTCGCCAAAGCGCGCCAGGTCGCGCAGCGTGGCGCTCATGCCCGAGCCCTGCAGCGGCGTGCCCACCGAGTCGATCATCACGCTCGCGTCTTCCTCGGCGCCCAGCTTCTGCCAGACGCGTTCGCTCAGCAGGTCGGCGAAGTGCTGGCCGCTCGCGCGCGAGACGATCCAGCCCAGCACCTCGGAATGCACGGTGCGGTAGACGAAGGCCTCGCCGTGCTCGCCCTCCTTCTTCAAGGTCTTGAGAAAGCTGTAGATGTCCTTCGGCCCGGTGTAGGTGGCTGGCGCGGGCAGCATGCCGCTGGAGAACAGGTAGGGGAACACCTCGGTCGTGGGATCGGTGTAGACCTCGCGGTAGCGCACCGCGCCGGTCATGTCCATCACCTGGCGCACGCTCATGTCGTCCCAGGCGCTGCCGGCCAGTTCGGGCACGTACTGCGTCACGCGCGCGGCCGGGTCGATGCGGCCTTCGTGCGCGAGCTGCGCGGCCAGCAGGCCGGTGAAGCTCTTGGTGACGGAGAACAGCAGGTGCGGCGTCTCGGGCTTCATGTTGCGGTAGCGCTCGTACACCACCCGGCCGCGGTGCAGCACGATGAGGGCGTCGGTGTAGGTGTTGCGCTGCCACTCGGCGATGGTGGTGCGCCCGCCCTGCTCGTCGGCGAAGGCCCAGTCGTCCAGGTTCTTCTCGCGGCGCGGCAGCGGGGCCACCGCCGCCGGGCCGCGGCGGATGTTGCGCGTGGGCAGCAACTCGCGCACGTGCTGCAGCGACCAGGTCATCTGCGGGTAGCGGGTGCGGTTGCCGTTGTCCACCAGCTTGTCGGGGGCCGGCGGAAAGCCTTCCATGTAGCCGAGCTTGTCGAGCAGCACGCTGTCGGGTGGCGGCAGTTGCGGGGCCTGGGCCCAGGCCGTGGGCAGGGCCAGCAGCAGGCCGCAGAGGGCGGTGGTGATCGGTCGGACGCGGTGGCGCATGGGTCTTGTCTCCTGTTGTGGTTCGGGAATACCGGGGTCTCGCCACGGGCAAGTTACCGGGACAATGGCGCGCAATCTTGATGAGAACCTGATGCCCAGTCCCGCACGCGACGACGACAACGACGCGCCCACCGGCACCCACCCCGGCGGGCTGGGCTACACCGCCGCCGACGACGGCGATGTCTGCCACCACGGCCGGCCGCTCGCGCTGCCGCCCAAGGAGCGCGCGGTGCTGCACCTGCTGCTGCGGCAATGGCCGCGCACCGTGTCCAAGGAGCAGTTCGCGCGGCAGGTGTGGGCCGGCCAGCCGATGTCGGACGAAAGCCTGGCCCGCTGCATCGCACAGCTGCGCCAGGCCCTGCCGCCGGCCACCGGCCTGGCCCTGCGCGCGGTGTACCGGCGCGGCTACCGGCTGGAGGTGATCGCCTCCACCAACGAGGCCCCGTCGCCCGCGCATGGTCGGCTGGCGCATGCCGCCATGGCAGCGCCGCACCAGGTGGAGACGCTGACCCACGCGCGCCAGCTCGTGCAGCAGCGCACCGCCGAGGCGCTCGTGCGCGCCGAGCGGCTGCTGCGCGCGCTGATCGACGAAGTGCCGGACTACCTCGCGGCGCCGCTCGCGCTGGCCGAGTGCCTCGCGGCCACGGTGAGCTGCGGCCTGGCTGTGCGGCGCGAGCGCATCGACGAGGCCCTGGCGCACCTGGACCGCGTGGCCCACGGCGCGCCCCACATGCCCGGCCTGTGGGCCGAAAGCGCGCACCTGCTCGACTGCGCCTGGCGCTTCGACGAGGCCGCCGCGCTGCACGGACGCGCCCTGGCCAGTTCGCCGCTGGACGCCGCCACGCACTACTACCGGGGCTGGCACCTGCTCGCCACGGACCGGCCGCGCGAGGCCGTGGCGGCGCTGGAGCAGGCCCTGCGCTTGAACCCGTTCTCGGTCTACATGGCCATCCTGCTGGCGCGCGCGCTGGCCACCGCGGGCGACCCCGAAGCCGCGCTCGCGCGGGCCCGGCGCACGCGCGAGAACGCGCCCGAGCACCGCGCCGCCGCCTTGCACCTGCTGGGCGTGCAGGCCCTGGTGGCGCCCTCGCCCGCACTGGCCGCCCAGGCCCTCGAGCTGCTGCCCGACCCGGCCGCGTGGGTCTTCGCCGCGTCCACGCTGGGCTATGTGCTCGCGCGCTGCGGCGAGGCCGACGCGGCCGCGCGCGTGATCGCCGGCACCCAGCAGGGCAACCCGAGCGAGCAGGCCACCCACGTCGCGGCGCTCGCGCTGCTAGGCCGCCGCGATGAAGCGATGGACCGCCTGGAGCGCGCCGCCACCGAGGGCTGCGGACACCTGCCGCTGGTGCTGCTGGCCACCGAGAATCACGGCCTGCGCAGCGAACCGCGCTGGCCGGCCATCGCGGCCCGCGTCTGGCCACCCCGCTAGCCACGCGCCGCAAGGCGTTCTGCTACCCTCGACCGGATGCCCGCCCCGCCTCCTTCGCCCTCTTCTTCCGCCATGTCGCCCGGCCTGATCGTGCTGGTGCTGTCGCTGCTGCTGGGCCTGCAGCCGATCGCCACCGACCTCTACCTGCCCGCGCTGCCCGCGCTCACCTCGGGCTTTGGCGCGCCCATGTCGCAGGCCCAGCTCACGCTCACCGCGCTGCTGCTGTGCTTCGGCCTGTCGCAGCTGGTGTGGGGCCCGCTGTCGGACCGCCACGGCCGCCGGCCCGTGCTGCTGGTGGGCATGAGCGCCTTCGTCGCGGCCTCGATCGGCAGCACCTTCGCGCCGTCGATGGAACAGCTCATCGTCTGGCGCGCGGTGCAGGGCGCGGCCATGGGCGCGGGCGTGATGTGCGCGCGCGCCATCGTGCGCGACCTGTACGCGCCCAGCGAAGGCGCGCGCGTCATGTCCAAAGGCCTCACCGGCCTGGGCGTGATCGCCTGCGCCGCGTCGCCCACCGGCGGCCTGCTGTCGGACCTGTTCGGCTGGCGCGTCTCGCTCATGGCGCTCGCGGTGTTCGGCGCCATCACCCTGCTGGTCGTGGCCTGGCGTTTCGAAGAGACCCTGGCGCAGAAGAACCCGCGCGCGCTCTCGCCCGGCACCCTGTTCGGCAACTGGGCGCAGATCGCGCGCCACCCCACGTTCTGGGCCTTCGCGCTGCTGTCCACCGCGTCCTACGGCGGCCTGTTCACCTTTCTCGCGGCCTCGTCCTTCGTGTTCATCCGCGTGCTCGGCCTGTCCACCACGGCCTATGGCGTGGTGATGTTCAGCATCTCGCTGGTCTACATCCTGGGCACCTTCCTGTGCCGACAGCTGCTGCCGCGCCTGGGCCTGCGCCGCACCGTGGCCGTCGCCGGGGTCATCACGCTCACCGCCGGTACCAGCATGGGTGTCCTGGGGCTGCTGGGCGTGCAGAGCACCTGGGCCATCCTGGTGCCGTTCTGGCTCTTCATGCTCGCGCACGGCGTGCACCAGCCCTGCGGCCAGAGCGGCGCGGTGGGCCCGTTTCCGCAGGCCGCCGGCGCGGCCTCGGCGCTCAGCGGTTTCCTGTCGATGGTCACGGCCTTCGCCATGGGCGGCTGGCTCGGCGTGAGCCTGGCCGGCATCGGTGAAGGGCGCGGCTCGGTGCTGCCGCTGACCAATGGCCTGTGGTTCTGGAGCGTGCTCATCGCCCTCGTGGCCTGGACGCTGGTGCAGCGCCATGGCGAGGCGCACACCGCGCCGCAGCGCGTGAGCGCATCGGCCCGTTGACACCCCTCACCATGCCAGTCGCTCCCCGTTGCATCGCACTCGCCGGCCCCACGGCCAGCGGCAAGAGCGCGGCCTCGCTGGCCATCGCGTTGCGCTGGCCGGTGGAAATCATCAGCGTCGACTCGGCCCTGGTCTACCGCGGCATGGACATCGGCAGCGCCAAGCCCAGCGCGCAAGAACGCGCCCAGGTGCCGCACCACCTGATCGACATCCTCGACCCGCTGCAGAGCTACAGCGCCGCCGACTTCGTGCGCGACACCACGCGCCTGGTGGACGAGATCGCCGCGCGCGGCCGCACCGCGCTGCTGGTGGGCGGCACCATGCTGTATTTCAAGGCCCTGCTGGTGGGCCTGGACGAGATGCCCCAGGCCGACGCCCGCGTGCGCGAACGCATCGAAGCGCGCGCGCTCGAACTGGGCTGGCCGGCGCTGCACGCCGAACTCGCGCGCGTGGACCCGATCACCGCCGCGCGCCTGCCGCCCAACGACTCGCAGCGCATCCAGCGCGCGCTGGAGGTGCACGAGGTCTCGGGCCAACCCCTCTCCAGCTTCCAGACCGGCCGCACCCACAACCCGGACAGCCCGCTCGCGCCCGAGCACCTGATCTCGCTCGAACCGCAGGACCGCGCCTGGCTGCACGCGCGCATCGCCCAGCGCTTCGACGACATGCTCGCCGCCGGTTTTCTCGACGAGGTGCGCGCGCTGCGCGCGCGCGGCGACCTCTCCACCGAGCTGCCGTCCATGCGCTGCGTGGGCTACCGCCAGGCCTGGGACATGCTGCAGGCCCACGGCGACGCGCTCACGCGCGAACAGCTCGCCGAGCTGCGCGACCTCGGCATCTTCGCCACCCGCCAGCTCGGCAAGCGCCAGCTCACCTGGCTGCGCTCCATGCCACAGCGCCGCGTGATCGCCTGCGACGCGCCCGACGCACTGGCCCAGGTGCTGCACACCGTCGAAACCTGGCTGGGCCCGGCCGCATGAGCACGCCGGCCCTGGTGGTCCACGAACTCGGCAAGCGCTACGGCGACACGCCCGTGTTCAGCCAGGTGAGCCTGAGCGTGGCCCCGGGCGAGTTCGTCGCCATCGTGGGCGAGTCGGGCGTGGGCAAGTCCAGCCTGCTCAACTGCCTGGCCGCGCTCGACGACTGGAGCGAAGGCCACATCACCCACCAGGGCGTGGACCTCGGCACGCTCGACGAGACCCAGCGCGCGCACTGGCGGCGCGAGCACCTGGGCTTCGTGTTCCAGGCCTTCCACGTGCTGCCGCACCTGGACGTGGCGCAGAACGTGGGCCTGCCCCTGCTGCTGCTGGGCCGCCCCGACCCAGCGCGCGTGCGGCAGATGCTCGACGCCGTGGGCCTGGGCGGGCTGGGCGCGCGGCTGCCGGCCGAACTCTCGGGTGGTCAGCTGCAGCGCGTGGCGATCGCGCGCGCGCTGGTGCACCGCCCTGGTTTGCTGCTGGCCGACGAGCCCACCGGCAACCTCGACCCCAGCACCGCCACCCAGGTCATGGACGTGCTGCAGCAGCAGGCCACCGAGAGCGGCGCGGCGCTGGTGCTGGTCACGCACTCCCGCGCGGCCGCTGCGCGCGCGCAGCGCGTGCTGCACCTCACCGCCTCGGGCCTGCAGCCCGCGCTCACCACCTGACACGTTTTCCGCGTGCACGGCGCGGGGCATCGCGGTAAGGTCAGGGCATGGCCGGGTGAAAAGAACCCGCCATGTAACTTGATTACAATAAAATCCAAAATCACAAGTAACTAAATTAGACCATGGTCACAACGAATCCCGCCCCCACCCCTGCCGAGCCGCTCGATCTGGTGATCTTCGGCGGCGTGGGCGACCTCTCGGTGCGCAAGCTGCTGCCCGCGCTCTACATGGCGCACCTGCACCGCAACCTGCCCGAGGCCACGCGCATCCACGCCCTGGGCCGCCAGCCCTGGGACCGCGAGACCTTCACCGCCTTCATCCACGAGAAGGTGCGCGCCTTCATCGCCCCCGAGACGCTGGACGAAACCGCCTGGCAAGGCTTCGTGGCGCGCCTGGGCTATGTGTGCCTCGACGCCACGCAGCCGGCCGACTTCACCGCCCTGGCCGGCGCGCTGCAGCCGGGTTCGGACCGCGTGTACTACCTCGCCACCGCGCCCACGCTGTTCACCGGCATCTGCGCCAACCTGCATGGCGCCGGCCTGATCGACGAGCGCTCGCGCGTGGTGCTGGAAAAGCCGCTGGGCCACGACCTGGCCTCGGCGCGCGCCATCAACGACGAGGTGGGCCGCTACTTCAGCGAGGGGCAGACCTTCCGCATCGACCACTACCTGGGCAAGGAGACGGTGCAGAACATGATGGTGCTGCGCTTTGGCAACACCATCTTCGAGCCGCTCTGGCGCAGCCCCTACATCAAGAGCGTGCAGATCACGGTGGCCGAGTCGGTCGGCGTGGGCAGCCGCGCCGGCTTCTACGATGGCACCGGCGCGCTGCGCGACATGGTGCAGAACCACCTGCTGCAGCTGCTGTGCATCGTGGCCATGGAGCCCCCGGTCTCGCTCGACCCCGATGCCGTGCGCGACGAAAAACTCAAGGTGCTGCGCTCGCTGCGCCCCATGACCGAGGCCGACGTGGCGCGCGACACCGTGCGCGGCCAGTACACCGCCGGCGCCTCCAACGGCGACAAGGCCGCGGGCTACCTGCAGGAAGCCAACGTGCCCGCCGACAGCACCACCGAAACCTTCGTGGCCCTGCGCGCGCACATCAACAACTGGCGCTGGGCCAACGTGCCGATCTTCCTGCGCACCGGCAAGCGCATGGCCGAGCGCCGCTCGGAGATCGTCATCGAGTTCGCCGACCTGCCGTACACCATCTTCCCCGACGCACCGCGCCAGCCGGTCAACCGGCTGATGATCCGCCTGCAACCCGAGGAACACGTGCAGCTGCAGATGATGGCCAAGGAACCCGGCAGCGGCATGCGCCTGCGCCCGGTGAGCCTGGACCTGGACCTCGAATCGGCCTTCAGCGCGCGCCGCGCCGAAGCCTACGAGCGCCTGCTCATGGACGTGATCAAGGGCCGCCTGACGCACTTCATGCGGCGCGACGAACTCGAAGCCGCCTGGACCTGGGTCGAGCCCATCCTCGACGGCTGGAGCAACCTGAGCGAGAAGCCCCGCCCCTACACCGCCGGCAGCTGGGGGCCCGCCGCCTCGTCCGCGCTGATGGCGCGCGAAGGCTCGGCCTGGGTGGAAGAAGCCTGACCCCATGAACGCGCTCGACCGCCCCCCACCCAACCCGCTGCAGGTGCACCCCGCCAGCAACGCGGCCGAACTCGCGGCGCAGCTGGCCCTGCATGCCGCGCAGCGCCTGCGCGAGGCGATCGGTGCGCGTGGCCACGCGGTGCTCGCGGTCTCGGGCGGCAAGTCGCCGGTGGCGATGTTCGAACGCCTGCGCGAGCAGCCGGTGGAATGGGACCATGTGAGCGTGCTGCTGGTGGACGAGCGCTGCGTGCCGCACGACCACCCCGAGAGCAACACCGCCCTGGTGCGCACCCACCTGCTGCAGGGCGCCGCCGCCGCGGCCCGCTTCGTGCCCTTCTTCGACCGCCTGCCCACCGTGCTCGACGACGCCGCGCTCGCGGCCCTCGCCGACGGCGCCAACCACCGCCTGGCCACCCAGCCCTGGCCCATGGACCTGGCCGTGCTCGGCATGGGCGAGGATGGCCACACCGCGTCGATCTTTCCGGGCGCGCCCGGCCTGGCCCGCGCGCTGCACGGCAGCGGCCCGGTGACCTGGCAGCGCCCCGCCGAAGCGTCGCGCGCGCCGCACGCGCGCCTCACCCTCACCCTGCCGGCCTTGCTCGCCACGCGCGAACTGGCCCTCTCCATCAGCGGCGCGAGCAAGCTCGCCGTGTACCAGCAGGCCCGGCTCGCCGCCGACGAAAGCCTGCCGGTGTCGCTGGTGCTCAACCAGCACCTCACGCCCGTGAGCGTCTGGCTGGCCTGAACGAGACACCCAAAATGACCACCACCACGAACGCCCCCCTGCACCCCACCCTGGCCCACGTCACGCAGCGCATCACCGAGCGCAGCGCCGCCACGCGCGCGACCTACCTCGCCGCCATGGCCGCGCAGCGCAAGAAAGGCACGCAGCGCACCGGCATGGGCTGCGCCAACATGGCCCACACCACGGCCGCGCTGCCCCTGGCCGACAAGCTCCAGATCCACGCCGAACGCGCGCCGCACCTGGGCATCGTCACCGCGTACAACGACATGCTCTCGGCGCACCAGCCCTACGAGACCTACCCGCAGAAGATCCGCGACCACGCGCACGGCCTGGGCGCCACGGTGCAGGTGGCCGGCGGCGTGCCCGCCATGTGCGACGGCATCACGCAGGGCGCGGCCGGCATGGAGCTCTCGCTGTTCTCGCGCGACGTGATCGCGCTCTCCACCGCCGTGGCGCTCTCGCACAACGTGTTCGACGCCGCGCTCATGCTCGGCATCTGCGACAAGATCGTGCCCGGCCTGTTCATGGGCGCGCTGCAGTTCGGCCACCTGAGCACCGTGTTCGTGCCCGCCGGCCCCATGACCTCGGGCCTCTCGAACGACGCCAAGGCCAAGGTGCGCCAGCAGTACGCGCAAGGCCTGGTGGGCCGCGACGCGCTGCTCGAATCGGAGGCCCAGGCCTACCACAGCCCTGGCACCTGCACCTTCTACGGCACGGCCAACAGCAACCAGATGCTGATGGAGATCATGGGCCTGCACCTGCCCGGCGCCTCGTTCGTCAACCCCGGCACGCCGTTGCGCGAGGCACTCACCCTGGGCGCGGTCAAGCGCGCGGTGGCCAACACCGGCCGCACCGGCGAACCCGCGCTGAGCCTGGCCGACATCGTGACCGAGAAGACCCTGGTCAACGGCATCGTCGGCCTGCTGGCCACGGGCGGCTCGACCAACCACACGCTGCACCTCGTGGCCATGGCGCGCGCCGCCGGTGTGCTGATCGACTGGGACGATTTCGCCGAGCTCTCGCACGTGGTGCCGCTGCTGGCGCGCGTCTACCCCAACGGCAGCGCCGACGTGAACCACTTCCACGCCGCCGGCGGCATGGGTTACCTGATGCAGCAGCTGCTCGCCGCCGGCCTGCTGCACGCCGACGTGAACACCGTGATGGGCGCGGGCCTGGACAGCTACACGCGCGAGCCCTGGCTCGACAGCGGCCAGCTCGCCTGGCGCCCGGTGCCCGAACAGAGCGGCGACCTCTCGGTGCTGCGGCCGGTGAGCGAGCCCTTCAGCGCCGACGGTGGCCTGCGCCTGCTGCAGGGCAACCTGGGGCGCAGCGTGGTGAAGGTCTCGGCGGTCAAGCCCGAGCACCGCGTGGTGCGCGCCCAGGCCGTGGTGGTGAGCGACCAGCAGGACCTGCTGACCCTGTTCAACGAAGGCAAGCTGGAGCGCGACCTGATCGCCGTGGTGCGCTACCAGGGCCCGCGCGCCAACGGCATGCCCGAGCTGCACAAGCTCACGCCGCCGCTGGCCGTGCTGCAGGACAAGGGCTTCAAGGTGGCGCTGGTCACCGACGGCCGCATGTCCGGCGCCTCGGGCAAGGTGCCTGCGGCCATCCACCTCAGCCCCGAGGCCTTGTCCAACGGCCCGATCGCGCGCGTGCGCGACGGCGACTGGATCACGCTCGACTGCGAGCGCGGCGTGCTCGAACTCGAGGTCGATGCCCGCACCCTGGCCCGCCGCCGCATCAAACACCCCGACCTGAGCGCCAACGAACACGGCAGCGGGCGCGAACTGTTCGGCCTGTTCCGCGAAAATGCGGGCGCGGCCGAATCGGGCGCCTCGCCCCTGTTCGCCCCGCTGGCGGTGAACCGCCCCGTGGCCCCCGTTGCAACCCCCACCGCCTGAACCCAGACACCATGACGACCACCTGCTTCACCCGCCCTGCTTTCACCGCCCGTGTCGTGCCCGTCATCGTCCTGAGCGACGAGGCCCAGGCCGTGCCGCTGGCGCATGCGCTACTCGAAGGCGGCATCGACGTGATGGAGATCACCCTGCGCTCGGGCGTCGCGCTGCGCGCCATCGAGGCCGTGGCGCGCGCCGTGCCCAAGATGCACCTGGGCGCCGGCACCGTCACGCGCGCGGCCGAGGTGACCCAGGTGGTGAACGCGGGCGCGAAGTTCGCCCTGTCGCCGGGCTGCTCCGACGCCCTGGTGGACGCGGTGAAGGCGGCCAGGCTGCCCTTCATTCCCGGCGTGATGACGCCCAGCGAGGTGATGCGCGCGCGCGACCACGGCTTCACGCTGATGAAGCTGTTTCCCGCCGCGCAGGCCGGCGGCATCGGCATGCTCAAGGCGCTGGGTGCGCCCCTGCCCGACGTGCGCTTCTGCCCCACCGGCGGCGTGAGCCCCGAGAACCTGCGCGAGATCCTGGCCCTGCCCAACGTGGCCATGGCCGGCGGCTCCTGGCTCACGCCCTCGGACGCGCTGCGCCAGGGCGACTGGAAACGCATCGCCCGCCTCGCGCGCGAAGCCACCACCCTGGCCACCGCCGTCTGACGCCACCGCACGCCACCGACCCATGACCCTGCCCACCACCCTGCCCGCCTGGGCCCAGCTGCAATCCCTGGCCGGGGCACCGCAGCCCCACCTGCGCGAGCTGCTGCCCGCCGACACCGGCCGCGCCGAGCGCATGGCGCTGCGCGCCGCCGGCATCACGCTGGACGCGAGCCGCCAGCGCGTCTCGCCCGCCATTCAGCAGGCGCTGCTGGCGCTGGCCGAGCAGGCCGGCGTGGCGGCCCAGCGCGACGCCATGTTCCGCGGCGAGCCCATCAACACCACCGAAGGCCGACCCGTGCTGCACGTGGCGCTGCGCGGCGACCCGCTGCACACCGGGCCCTGGGGCGCGGACGTGCAGAAGGCCGTGCAGGTCGAACTGGCCCGCGTCTGCGACTTCGCCGAAGCCCTGCGCGCGGGCACGGTGCGCGGGCACAGCGGCGAAGCCATCACCGACGTGGTGAACATCGGCATCGGCGGCTCCGACCTCGGCCCGCGCATGGCGGCCGACGCGCTGGCGCACCTGGCCCACCCGGGCGTGCGGGTGCACTACGTATCCAACCCCGATGCCTGGGCGCTGTGGAGCGTGTTGCGTGGGCTGGACGCCGCGCGCACGCTGTTCATCGTCTCCAGCAAGACCTTCACCACGCAGGAAACGCTGACCAACGCCGCGAGCGCGCGGCGCTGGCTGAGCGACCACGGCTGCCCGGCCGACGCGCTGGGCCAGCACCTGGTGGCCATCACCGCCAGCCCGGCGCAGGCCGCGAAGCTGGGCTACCCGGCCGAGCGCACCTTCCTGTTCTGGGACTGGGTGGGCGGGCGCTATTCCGTGTGGTCGGCGCTGGGCCTGCCGCTGGCGATTGCCATCGGCTCCGAGCATTTCCGCCTCTTCCTGGCCGGCGCTCGCGCCATGGACGAGCACTTCCGCACCACGCCGCTGGCGCAGAACCTGCCGGTGCAGCTGGCCCTGAACGGGATCTGGAACCGCAACTTCCTGGGCCTGCCCACGCAGCTGGTCGTGCCCTACGCCTCGCGCCTGGTGCGTTTCACGCCCTTCGTGCAGCAGATGGACATGGAGTCCAACGGCAAGCGCACGCACACCGACGGCACGCCCGCCACGGTGGACACCGGCCCCATCGTCTGGGGCGGGCTGGGCATCGACGGGCAACACGCCTACTTCCAGCTGATCCACCAGGGCCGGCACACCGTGCCGGTGGACTTCATCGGCGTGCAGAACGAAGACACGCCCCTGCCCCTGGCCGCGACGCACCACGAGGTAGTCAACCTCAACCTGCGCGCCCAGGCCGAGGCCATGGCGCGCGGGCGCTCGCTGGCCGACACGCAGGCGCTGCTGCAGAAGGACGGCATGAGCGAAGCCGATGCCCGGGCCATGGCGCCGCACCGCAGTTTCGAGGGCAACATCCCGAGCCACATCCTCTGGCTGGACCGCCTGGACCCGGCGCGCCTGGGTGCCCTGATCGCGCTCTACGAACACAAGGTGTTCACCCAGGCCGCGGTCTGGCGCATCAACGCTTTCGATCAGTGGGGCGTGGAGCTGGGCAAGACCATGGCCAAGGCGATGGAGCAGGCCGCCCGCTGAGCCTGGTGGCGACAACGGGCCGCAAGCGGGCCCCAAACCGTGCTTTGTCGCGCAAAAATGCGGCAAAAAATACCGTATCGGGTATAAACGCAAAAGTTCCCGAAAGGGCAGGCGCTATTCCATCAGGTTCGGCACACACGGACAGCATCCACCAGCATGCAAAGAGTCAAGACCTTCCTCAGCAGCCTGACGTCGATCCTCACGCCGAATTCGGAGTCCGCGCCCAAGGCGCCCGACCCGAGGGCGATGGTCCTGATCCAGAAATCGATGCTCCGCCTGCTGGGTGTGCGAGGCGCCGAACTCAATCCCCAGCTGGAACACCGCATCCGCTACGCCTCCAGCATCGAGGCCCTCTGGTTCCTGCGCGCCGACCTGGCCCAGGCCCTGTGCCTGCAGCGCGACGAGTCCAGCGCCCTGGCCGCCGTCTCCGACCTCACGCCCCTCTTCGAAGGCAACGTCTCCAAGGCGCAGCTGCAGTCCTTCCAGCGCGGCCAGCGCCGCTGAATGACCCGCGTGGTTGCGTCAAGCGCGACCCGTGACGCCTGAAGCAACGCCCACCAGGGGCATCGAGGGTCCGGCTCTGCCGGCCCCAGGTGCCGTCCCCCTCCCAGCCGAAGGCGCCAGTGAGGGGGAAGCCACGAAGTGGCGCAGGGGGTGCCGCCTTCTTCACGCCAAGCCGCCGTTGGCGCGCAGCACCTGACCATTGACCCAGCCGCCGGCCGGGCTCACCAGAAACCCCACCACCGAAGCGATGTCGCCCGGCTCGCCCAGCCGCTGCAGCGGCGGCATCTGGGCATGCATCTGGATCTGCTCGGGCGTCTTGCCGTCGAAGAACAGCGCGGTGGCCACCGGGCCGGGCGCCACCGCGTTGACCGTGATGCGGCGCCCGCGCAACTCCTTGGCGAACACCTGGGTGAGCGACTCCACCGCCGCCTTGGAGGCGATGTACACGCTGTAGCCCGGCAGGTTCAGCGCCACCGTGGTGCTGGAGAAGTTGACGATGCGCCCACCCTCGTTCAGCCGCGTGGCGGCCTCGCGCAGGGTGTTGAAGGTGCCGCGCACGTTGGTGTCGAAGGTGCGCTCGTACAGCGCATCGCTGGTCTGCGCCAGCGGCACCGTCTTGAGCACGCCGGCGTTGTTCACCAGCACGTCCACCGGGCCGAGTTCGCGCTCGGTGACGTCGAAGAGGGCCCGCACCTCCTCGGCCTTCGAGACGTCGGCCCGCACCGCGATGGCCCGGGCGCCGCCGGCGCGCAACTCGGCCACCAGGGCCTCGGCCTCGGGGGCGCTGTGGGCGTGGTTCACCACCACGGCGTATCCGTCGGCGGCCAGGCGGCGGGCCAGTTCGGCGCCGATGCCGCGCGAGGCGCCGGTGACGATGGCGACGGGGGAGGAGGCGTTGGAGCTCATGGGGTTTTTCCTGAAAGTTGAACGATGGCCCGATGATGGATCGTTCTCCTCGAAAGATCATTGCCTCGAAATTGGCAACATCGTTCGAATTTCATCAACAATACCGCCCATGGACCGATTCCAGGAAATGCAGGTGTTCGTGCGCATCGCCGAGCGGGGCAGCTTCACGCAGGCGGCAGACGACCTGCAGCTGCCGCGCGCGACGGTGAGCAACCTGATCCAGCGGCTGGAGGCGCGCCTGGGCGTGCGCCTGCTGGAGCGCACCACGCGCACGGTGCGGCTCACGCCCGATGGCGAGGCCTACCGCCAGCGCTGCGTGGGCCTGCTGGCCGACCTCGAAGAAGCCGACGGCCTGTTCCGCCAGGCCGTGCCCAAGGGCCTGCTGCGCGTGAACCTGCAGGGCACGCTGGCACGCCGCTTCGTCGTGCCCGCCCTGCCCGCCTTTCTCGCGCGGCACCCGCAGCTGGAACTGCAGATCGGCGAGGACGACCGCCTCGTCGACCTGGTGCGCGAAGGCGTGGACTGCGTGCTGCGCGCCGGCCAGCTGCGCGACTCGTCCCTGGTGGCGCGCCGGGTGGCGCTGCTGCCGCAGCTCACCTGCGCCAGCGCGAGCTATCTCGCGCAATTCGGCGAGCCTCGGACCCTGGCCGACCTGGCCGGCCACCGCGCGGTGAACTACCTCTCCAGCGCCACCGGCCAGGCCCTGCCGCTGGAGTTCACGGTGAACGGCGAAGTGCGCACGCTGAGCCTGAGCGGCCCGGTCTCGGTGACGGGGGCCGACGTCTACGCGGGCGCGGCGATCGCCGGCCTGGGCCTGGTGCAGGTGCCGCGCTACCGCGTGGCCGACGAACTGGCCTCGGGCCAGTTGCGCGAGGTGCTGGTGGACCTGCCACCGCCCCCGCTGCCGGTGTCGGTGCTGTACCCGCAGAACCGCCAGCTCTCCGTGCGCGTGCGCGCCTTCGCGCAGTGGCTGGGTGAGCTGTTCGAAACGCTCACCTGATCCCCCACTGCGTTAGCATCGCCCCCCATGAAACCCCAGGTGCAATTCCGCCTCCGCATCAAGCGCGGTGATGTCATCGCCATCGGCCCGGGCAAGGTGAGCCTGCTCGAAGCCATCGCGCGCACCGGCTCGATCTCGGCGGCCGGCCGGGAACTCAACATGTCGTACCGGCGCGCCTGGCTGTTGGTGGACGAAATCAACCGCTCGCTGACCGGGCCGGCCGTGTCCACGGCAGCCGGCGGGGCCAAGGGGGGCGGTACCTCGCTCACGCCCGTGGGCGAAGAGCTGGTGCGGCGCTACCGCGCCATCGAGGCCATCGCCCTGGCCGCGGCCTCGGCCGAGCTGCAGCAGCTCACCCGCCTGATCGCGCCCTGAAGCGGGCCGCCCTCAGGGCGCCTCGGCGCCGGGCGCCCCCTGCGCCAGCGTGAGGCTCAGGTCCTGGGCGTCCTGGGCCCCGAGCACGAAGGACAGGCTCACGTGCTCCGACAGCACCAGGGTGAGCGCCAGCTCGGTGCTGCCCGCCACGGGCTCGACCATCCATTCGCACACCCGCACGGCGCTGCGCAGTTCGGGCAGGCGGCTGAGCGCGCCGCGCACCGGCACCTCCTGCGAGACCAGGTGGCTTGGCAAGGCATTGAACACGGGCGCGCTGTGCGAGGCCTGCTGCGCGTGGGTGGGTCCGGTCATGGCGTGCTCCGAAAAAGTGGGTCCGGCTTTCGCTATATTTCTCAGTATATAACCAAGACCGCGCCCTGGCACCGGCAGGGCGTCGCCCGTATGCTCGGCCAGACAACGGAGATCCACATGAACATCGATTGGGCCCACTTCACGCCCTGGGCCTCGCTGGCCGGGGGCATTCTGATCGGCCTGGCGGCGGCCGCCTTCATCCTCATGAACGGCCGCGTGCTCGGCATCAGCGGCATTCTGGGCGGCCTGCTGCCGCCCCGGGCGGGCGACGCGGGCTGGCGCATCGCCTTCCTGCTCGGGGTCTTCAGCGCCCCCCTGCTCTACGGCTGGCTCGCGCCCGACGGCCTGCTGCGCGCGCCGCGCATCGACGCGGGCACTGGCCTGCTGGTGGCCGCAGGCTTGCTGGTGGGCCTGGGCACGCGCTACGGCTCGGGCTGCACCAGCGGCCACGGCGTGTGCGGGCTCTCGCGCCTGTCGCCGCGTTCGCTGGTGGCCACGCTGTGCTTCATGACCGCGGGCTTCGCCGTCGTCTACGCCGTCCGCCACCTGCTCTGAGGAGACCCCACACCATGCAACGCATCATCGAATTTCTCGTCGGCCTGCTGTTCGGCCTGGGCCTGCTGCTCTCGGGCATGGCCGACCCGGCCAAGGTGCTGGGCTTCCTCGACCTGTTCGGCACCTGGGACCCCTCGCTGGCCTTCGTGATGGCGGGCGCGATCGCGGTGGGCGTCTTCGCCTTCGCGCTGGCGAAGCGGCGCACCACCAGCTTCTTCGGCGACGCCATGCACCTGCCGAAAGCCACGCAGATCGACCGGCGCCTGGTGCTGGGCAGCCTGGTGTTCGGCGCGGGCTGGGGCCTGGCGGGTTTCTGCCCGGGCCCCGCGCTCGTGTCGATGGCCTCGGGCGAGTTCAAGGCCGCGGTGTTCGTCGCGGCCATGCTGGTGGGCATGCTGATGCACGGCTGGGCCGAGCGCCTGCTCGCCCGGCCGGCGGCGGCCGCGCGCTGACGAACCCGGCTTACTTCGCGGCGCGCGCCTTGGCGACGGCGGCCTGCGTTTCCTTCCACAGGTCTTCGCCCACGTTGGCGGCGATGCCCGAGTTCACGCCAGCGAGTTTTTCGCGCATGCGGTTGGCTTCGGCCGGCGAGAGCTGGTTGATCTGCATGCCCTTGCCCTTGAGGTCGGCCAGCGCCTTGTCGGCCTCGGCGCGCGTGTCCTGGCGCTCGAAGTCGCGGCTCTTCCTGGCGGCGTCCAGCAGCACCTTGTGCTCGTCCTTGCTCAGGCCGTCCCAGTACTTCTTGCTCACCAGCACGATCCACGGGCTGTAGACGTGGTTGGTCACCGTGAGGTACTTCTGCACCTCGTAGAACTTGCTCGAGAGGATGGTGTTGTACGGGTTCTCCTGGCCGTCCACGGTCTTGGTCTCCAGCGCGGTGAACAGCTCGGAGAACGGCAGCGGCACGGCGTTGGCGCCCAGGGTCTTGAAGCTGTCGATGAACACGTTGTTCTGCATCACGCGCAGCTTGATGCCGTCCATGTCCTCGAGCTTGGTGACGGCGCGCTTGTTGTTGGTGAGGTTGCGGAAACCGTTCTCCCAATACACCAGGCCGACCAGGCCTTTTTCCTGCAGCTTGTCCATCACCTTCTGGCCCACCGGGCCGTCGAGCACCACGTCGGCTTCCTTGGCGTTGTCGAACAGGAAGGGCGTGTCCCAGATCGCCATTTCCTTGGTGATGCCCACCAGGGTGGCGGTGGAGCCCACCATCATTTCCTGCGCGCCGCCGATCAGCGCCTGCTGCATCTGCACGTCCGAGCCCAGCGCGGCGGCGCCGATGGCGCGGATCTTCATCTTGCCGCCCGAGGCCTTTTCGACCTCTTCGGCGAACAGCTTGGTGGCGCGGCCCTGGTTGGAGATTTCGTTGAGGCCGTAGCCGAAACGGATGATGCGCGGCTTGATGTCCTGCGCCCAGCTGGCGGCGAAGGGGGTGGCGAGCGCGGCGGCCGCGGTGGCGGCGATCAGGGTGCGGCGAAACAGGGTCATGGTTGTCTCCTTGGGGGTGGGTGAAGGGGAAGTGGCAAGGTCAGCGCATCCAGGCCACGGGCGCGGTGACGATCTGCGGGAACACGATGAACAGGCCGAGAACGATGAGGTAGGTGATCAGGAAGGGGTTCACGCCCTTGATGACCTGGTGCATGGGCAGGCGCCCGACCCCGGCCACCACGTTGAGCACGGTGCCCACCGGCGGCGTGACCAGGCCGATGGCGCCGTTGAGCACGAACATCAGCCCGAAGTACACCGGGTCGATGCCCGCCTTCACGGCGATGGGCAGCATCACCGGCGCGAAGATCAGGATGGTGGGCGTGAGGTCCAGCGCGGTGCCGATCGCCACCAGCACCAGCATCATCACCACCATCAGCACGCGCGGGTGTTCCACCAGCGGGCCCAGCCAGCCGGTGAGCGTGGATGGCAGGTCGGCCAGCGTGATCATGTAGCTGGCCACGGCGGCGCCGGCGCACAGGAACATCACCACCGAGGTGGTGCTCGCGGCGCGCACCAGCGCGCTGTACAGCTCGGGCAGGCGCATCTCGCGGTGCACGAAGAGCGCGATCACCAGCGCGTAGAACGCGGCCACCACGGCGGCCTCGGTGGGCGTGAAGATGCCGCTCTTCATGCCGCCGATGATGATCACCGGCATCACCAGCGCCCAGACCGCGCGGCCCGTGAGGCGCAGGCGCTCGGCCATGGGCACCGGCGGCGAGCTGGTCAGCGTCATCTTGCGCAGCACCACGCGCCAGGCCACCACCAGCGCCACGCCCATCACCAGGCCGGGCACGATGCCCGAGATGAACAGGGCCGAGATCGAGGTGTTGGTGGTCACGCCGTAGATCACGAAAGCCATGGACGGCGGGATGATCGGCCCGATGACGCTGCCGGCGGCGATGAGCCCGGCCGACGAGGCCACCGGGTAGCCGTGCTTGCGCATCATGGGCAGCAGGATGGCGGACATCGCCGCCGCGTCGGCCAGCGCCGAGCCCGACATGGCCGAGAGCAGCACCGCCGCACCGATGGCCACATACCCCAGCCCGCCGCGCACGTGGCCGACCCAGGCCTGCGCCATGTCGATGATGCGCTTGCTGATGCCGCCCGAGTTCATGAGCTCGCCGGCCAGGATGAAGAAGGGCACGGCCAGCAGCGGGAAGCTGTCGATGCCGGCCACCATGTTCTGCGCCAGCAGCTGGGTGTCCCAGAAATCCATCACCCAGGCCATGGCGGCCCCCGTGAGCAGCAGCGCGAAGGCCATGTTCATGCCGATGCCCATGAGCACCAGCATGCCGGCGATGAAGACCACGAAGGCCAATGCTTCAACGCTCATCGTGTCACTCCATGTCCACCGCGTGGCCCAGGTCGAGCGGCGTGCGGCGCACGATCTCGACCAGCACCATGGCGCCGATGGCCAGCGCGCACAGCAACGCCGGCAGGGGCAACAAGGCCACGGGGTAGCCCAGCACCACGGAGTGGCTGTCCATGCCCACCACCACCTGCTGCCACGCGCCCCGACCCAGCAGCACGCAGGCCAGCAGCACCAGCCCGCGGATGGCCAGCGTGGCGAAGGCGAATGCGCGCGGGCGATCGCGCAACGAGCCGACCAGGCTGGTGAAGGCCATGTGCTGGCCCAGCGGGTAGGCGGCGGTCGCGCCCAGGAACACCATCCACACGAACAGCAGGCGCGAGAGTTCTTCGGTGGCGTTGATGCCGCTGTCGAAGCCGTAGCGCAGCACCACGTTGGCGAACACGCAGACCACCATGCCCGCCAGGCACAGCGCGAGCAGGGCCTCGGCCCCGTGTTTCAAGACTTGCGATGGTTTCATGAGCGAAGCTCCAGGGAATGGGAGGTGGCGTTGCCGTGCACCCAATGCACCACGGCCTCACCGAGTTCGGCCAGCGGGCGCGTGGCGTCC
This sequence comes from Hydrogenophaga sp. GW823-FHT04C09, assembly GCF_058796355.1. Lineage (NCBI taxonomy): Bacteria > Pseudomonadati > Pseudomonadota > Betaproteobacteria > Burkholderiales > Comamonadaceae > Hydrogenophaga > Hydrogenophaga sp. GW823-FHT04C09. The sequence goes on from NZ_JBXAIO010000001.1 coordinate 956,263, forward strand.
AGCGGCAGCACGCCGGGTTCGCGGCGCGGGTCTTCCAGCGTGGCGAACTGGCTGGCCACGAGGCTCACCGGGAACAGGTGGGCCGGGCGCGCGGCCACGCGCTCGCGCGCCTGCTCCTGCGTGAGTTCGAGAAACACGAAGCGCAGGCCGGGCACGGCGGCGCGCAGGCGGTCGCGGTAGCGCAGCTTGAGGGCCGAACAGGTCAGCACCACGCCCTCGGCATGGGCCTGCAGCTGCTCGGCCAAGGTGTCGAGCCAGGCCGCGCGGTCGTCGTCGCTCAGGGGGATGCCGCCGCGCATCTTGGCGACGTTGCTGGCGGAGTGGAAATCGTCTCCCTCCAGCAAGGGCACGCCCAGCGTCCGGGCGCATAACTGGCCCAGGCTGGACTTGCCGCAACCCGCCACGCCCATGACGACGAGGGAGGTGTTCGGGGGCGATGCATTCATTTGGTAGCGCTGTCCCAACAAGGTGAAAAAGAAAACCGGTCCTCATGTCCGACCGTGCCCGCCTTCCTGGCTGGGACTTTGGTCGGCCTGTGGCACGATTCAGGGTAAATTCGGGTGTCCATGGCCTTGGACAGCGCTATCCTAACGCCAGGCTCACCGCCTCCAACACCGGGAAAACCCTTGGAACCGACCGAACGCAAGCGCCGCCACAGCGGCCGCACCACCCTCAGCGACGTGGCCCGCGCGGCCGACGTGAGCCCCATCACCGCCTCGCGCGCGCTGCGCGGCGAGCGCAGCGTGGCGGCCGAGCTGGTGGAGCGCGTCAAGCTCGCCGCCGAGCAGCTGGGCTATGTGCCCGACCCGGCGGCGCGCGCCCTCGCCTCCCAGCGCAGCACGCAGGTGCCGGTGCTGGTGCCGCTGCTGTCCAACGCGCTCTTCGTCGATGTGCTGGAGGCCGTGCACCGCACCCTGCTGCCACACGGCTACCAGACCCTGATCGGCGTGACGCACTACGAGCCGCGCGAGGAAGAGCAATTGCTGCGCAGCTACCTGGCGCACCGGCCGGCGGGCCTGCTGCTCACTGGCTTCGACCGCACCGAGGCCGCGCGCCAGCTCATCGCCGGCAGCGGCGTGCCCTGCGTGCACCTGATGGAATTGACGCAGGCACCGGGCGTCTACTGCGTGGGCTTCTCGCAGGTCGAGGCGGGCCACGCGATCACCGAGCACCTGGTGCAGCGCGGCCGCCGGCGCATCGCCTTCGTGGCCGCGCAGCTGGACCCACGCACCATGCAGCGCGCCGAGGGCTACCGCCGCTGCCTGCGCCAGCACGGCCTGTACGACGCGAAGCTGGAGCTGCTGAGCCCGCAGCCCTCGTCCATGCAACTGGGCGGTGAACTGCTCGAAGACCTGCTGCGCACCCGCCCCGAGGTGGACGCGGTGTTCTTCTGCAACGACGACCTGGCCCAGGGCGGCCTGCTGTGCGCGCTGCGCCTGAAGATCGAGGTGCCCGCGCGCATCGCGGTGGCGGGCTTCAACGACCTCTCGGGCAGCGACCAGATGGTGCCGCCGCTGACCACGGTGCGCACGCCGCGCCGCGCCATCGGCGAGGCCAGCGCGCAGATGCTGCTGAGCCTGATGCGCGGCGAGCTGCCGCCCAAGCCTTCGCTGGACCTGGGCTTCGAGCCCCTGATCCGCGGCAGCAGCTGAGCCCGATCAAACCGGGAAACGATCGGCGTAGTCGACCTCGAGCCGCGAGTGCAACCGCCAGTAGCGCGGCGCCTCGCGGCCCCGCATGCGCGCGACCAACAGATCGAGGTGCGCATGCCATCCGGCCGACACGCTCAGCACATCGTCGCGGCTGGGCAAACGCTGGTGCGTGATCACGAGCCGCACACCGCCCCCGACTTCACGCAGCTCGTACTGAACCTCGCCCTGCCCGCCCCAGGTGTGGGCCAACCGATGCGGTGGCTCGCACACCGTGACCTGTCCCAGCAGTTCCGCGCAGGCCGCCATGTCCGCGTATTTCGGTGGCGCGGGGTCGTCGGCATGCGTCAGCTCCTTGTGGCGGAACGTCAATGCCACCCGGCCGCCCACCTGCAGGTCCATCGCGCCGCCGGCCAGCCACTGGGCGCGCTTGTCCTCTTCGGTGATCCAGGCCCACGCCCGCTCGATGGGGCCGGGCAGCAGGCGTTCGATGCGCACCGTGTCGGGGGCGGTGAGCACGCCGTAATCGTCGTCCTTCATGGTTTTCTCCTTGGGTTGCGGGGTGCCCGCGGTTGCCGGGCCTTGTCCTCGGCTTTGAGCAAGGCTTCGAGCACATCGACGCGCTGCTGCCAGAACCGCTCGTAGTGGCGAATCCACTCGAGCCCGGCGTGCATCGGTGCGGCGTTCAACTGGCAGAGGTGGGTGCGTCCGGTGATGGTGCGCTGAATCAACCCGGCCCGTTCGAGCACCTGGATGTGCTTGGATGCCGCGGCCAGCGAAATGTCGAACGGCGCCGCGAGCTCGCCCACGGGCAGGGGCTGCGAGGACAGCGCGGCCAGCATGGCACGCCGGGTCGGATCGGCCAGGGCGCGAAACACGGCGTCGAGTTGGGGCGCTTGATATTCAACCATGAAGTTGAATATATACGCCACCCGAACAACTGTCAACCGAATGATTGAATGTTTTTTCCGCCGTCCCCTGGCGGTAAGCTCCGCGTCGAAGACACCACCCGGAGACCCCATGCCCGCCTATCTCTACGGCAACATCGACATCACCGACCCGACCCTCTACGAGGAATACCGCCGCGAGGTGCCCGCCGTGATCGCCGCGCACGGCGGCCGTTACCTGGTGCGCGGCGGCGCGGTGAAGGTGCTCGAAGGCCACGGCGTGCCGAACCGCCAGGTGATCCTCGAATTCCCCGACATGGCGCGGCTCGAGGCCTTCTACCACTCGCCCGAGTACCAGCGCCTGGTGGCGATCCGGCAGCGCGCCGCCAGCGGCACGCTGTTCGCCATCGAAGGCTACTGAGCCGGCGGGTCCTGCGCCGGGGCGGCGGCGCCCATCACGCTGTACCAGTCGACCTTGCGCGTCGCAACCATGATGGCGGCCAGCACGCCGAACAGCAGCAGCGAGCCCATCATCAGCGCGTTGTCCTCCGAGATCAGGATGCCGTAGAGCACGCCATAGAGCGCCACCAGCAGGCCGCTCATGAGCAGGCCCGGCGTCCAGCCGCCCAGCACGTGGCGCAGGTAGTGCGCCAGCAGGCCGATGCAGGCCGCGCTGGCCACGAGGTAGGCCCAGACGAAGTCCAGGTGCTCGGCGATCGACAGCAGCAGCAGGAAGAACAGCACCAGCGCGGCGCCGATCATCAGGTACTGCATGGGGTGGATGCGCCAGCGCTTCACCATCTCCAGCACGAAGAAGGCGGCGAAGGTGAGCACGATGAACATCATCCCGTACTTGGTCGCGCGCTCCGTCATGCGGTAGACGTCCACCGGGTTGCCGAGCGAGACGGAAAAGCTCTCGGGCGCGCGCCGCTGCTCGCCGCCCTGCTGCACGAACTGCTGCTGCGCCTGGGTCGAGAGCGACGGCACGCTCCACGCGGCCTCGAAGCCCGAGGCGCTCACGCTGCGCGTGCGCGGCAGGAAGTCGCCGTCGAAGCTCGGGTGCGGCCAGCTCGATTGCAGCTGCACGCGGTTCTCGTCGGCCAGCGGCACCCAGCCGATGCGGCCCGTGCCCGCGAGTTCGAGCTGCAGTTCGAAGGGCAGCACCGCGCCGGGCCGCAGCTGGGCGACGTCGAGCGAGGCAGCCAGCGGCAGGGGCAGCCGCTGCGCGGCCGGCCCGGGCGCCACGGCCAGCGGGCGGCCGTCGACCTTGAGCTGGGGCGCGTTAAGCAGGCCGCGCAAATCGCTCACGCCCATGAGCAGGCGTGGCTGGCCCAGGCTGATCTGGCCGTTCTTCTCGCGCGGTTCGACCTCGGTCCACACGAAGCGGCCGCTGCTCCGGTTCACGCTGGTGTAGACCGTGATCGGGAAGACGCCGCGCCAGCGCGTCTCGGTCGCGAGCTGGCTGCGGGTCTCCATCACCGTGGGAAAGCGGATCACCGCGTGCGACTGCGTCACGCGCTCCTCGCGCGTGTGGCCGGTCTCGCCCACGCTCACGGTGCGCGTGAAGGTCTCGGTGTAGGGCACGTACAGCACCGGCCCGGTGAGGGTCTGCGCGCCGGCGTGCGCGCGCGCCACCTCCTCGGTGGCGGTCTCGCGGTTCTGGCTGCGCTCCTGGATCAGGTCGCGCACCATCAGGAGGGGAATCGAGAGCAGCAGCATCAGCAGGCCGATGACCAGGACTTTGCTCAGCAGGGGGTATTTGTTCAAGTCGGGCTCCGTGGTGAGAACCCGGCCAGTCTGGCCCCGCCGTGCGAAGCGGCCGTGCGCTGCAGCAGCGTTTTGTGCAGTGGGTGTGAAACCCTCAGGCCGGCAGGCGCCAGCGGGCGATGCAGCCGTCGGGCGAGGACACGTTCTCCACCACCACCTGGCCGCCGTGCAGGTCGCTCACTTCCTTCACCAGGCACAGGCCCAGGCCCGAGCCCTTGTCCTGCCCCTCGCCGCGCGGCAGCGAATAGAAACGCTCGAACAGGCGGTCGCGCGCGTAGTCGGGAATGCCCGGCCCCTGGTCGCGCACCGACCACTCCAGCTGGCCACCGTCCTTGTGCAGGCGCAGCCACAGCTCGCCCTGCGGCGGCGAGAAGTCGATCGCGTTGTCCAGCAGGTTCTGCAAGGCCTGGCCGATGAGGAAGGCATCGCCCTGCACCACCAGGCCCTGCCCGAGTTCGTCGCGCACGCGCAGCGACTTGCGGCGCAGGCGCGGCTCGAGCCGCTGCAGCAGCTCGCGCGTGAGCGCGCTCAGGTCCACCGGCTCGCGCGTGCCCAGGCCTTGCATCTGCTCCACGTGGGCCAGTTGCAGCAGCTTGTCCACCAGCAGGTGCAGGCGCTCGGCCTGCCGTTGCACGTTGCCGGCGAAGCGCTGCCGGTCGGGCGCGGGCAGGTCTTCCTGCAGCAGCTCCGCCGCGCCCCGGATCGCGGCCAGCGGGCTCTTGAGCTCGTGCGTGAGTGTGTGCACGTAGCTCTCCACATAAGCCTTGTCCTCCAGCTTGAGCCGCATGCGCTCCAGCGCGCCCGCCAGGTCGGTGAACTCGGTGCTGCCGCTCAGGCGACCGAGCACCGGCAGCGGCACGCGCTCGCCGCGCGAGACCGCGTTCGCATAGCCGCGCAGGCGCGAGAGCGAGCTCGCGATCCACCAGCTGAACAGCAGGCCGATGAGCAGGGACAGGCCCAGCAGCACCCAGGACCAGCGCAGGATGCGCTGCTCGCTGCGGTCGATGTAGGGCTGCAGGCGCTGGTTGGGGCGCGAGACGGTGAGCACGCCGATGACGCGGTCGCCATCGCGGATCGGCGCGGCCACGTGCATCACCGTGTTGTCGGGGTCGTCCGGACTGGCGGGGCTGGAGCGCGCGCCGTACTCGCCGCGCAGCGTGCGCACCACGTCGTTCCAGCGCGAATGGTCCTGGCCGATGGCCTCGGGCTGCGTGTCGAAGCGCACGATGCCTTCGGTATCGGTGATGGTGATGCGGTAGTCGATGCGGTCCTTGCGAAAGCCCCCGATGTTGGCGCCGGGCCGCGCGGTGTCCAGGCCCTGCAGCGAGCGGGCGAAGAAACCCTCGGCGATGGTGCCGGCCTTCATGTCGGGCGTGGCCAGTTGCGCCAGCGTGTAGGCCGCGTCGATCAGGCTGTCCTCCATGGCCAGGCGGGTGCCGGGCTTGACCTCGTCCAGCAGCACGCGCAGCACCACGAACAGCGCCAGGCCCAGCACCAGGAAGAACCCAATGAGCAGGCGCAGGCCGATGCGCATTCAGGGCAACCGCAGCGAGTAACCCATGTGGCGGTGGGTCTGGATCACGTCCGCCACCAGGCCGCGCTCGCGCAGCTTGGCGCGCAGCAGCTTGATGTGCGCGTCCACGGTGCGGTCGGAGGTGTGCGGGGCCCCGCCCCAGACCAGGTCCATGAGCTCGGTGCGCGAGAAGATGCGCTGCGGCCGCCGCAGCAGCGTGGCCAGCAGCAGGAACTCGTAGCGCGTGAGCGCCAGCAGTTCGCCCTCGCAGGCGATGCGCTGCGCCTTCTCGTCCAGCGTGAGCAGGCCCGGGGCCACCGGGGTGGGCGCGGGCACCGCGGCCGGGGCGCCACCGCCCGCGCTGCGGCGCAGGATGGCGCGCACGCGGGCGCACACCTCGCGCGGCGAGAACGGTTTGACCACATAGTCGTCGGCCCCCAGCTCCAGGCCCAGCACGCGGTCGATCTCCTCGTGGCGCGCGGTCAGGAACACGATGGGCAGCTCGCTGGTCTTGCGGATCGCGCGGCACACGTCGAAGCCGTTGCCATCGGGCACGCCCACGTCCAGGATGGCGAGGTCCGGCGGTGCTTCTTCGAAGGCCGACAGTGCCTCGCGCGCCAGCCCCACGTGCCGCACCTCGAAGCCCTCGCTCTGCAGCGCGTACAGCAAGGTGTCGGCGATGGCCTGTTCGTCTTCCAGCAGCAGGATGCGCTTGCGCATGGTGTAGAGGGGGCTTTCGGATGGAGCGGGCCATCTTAACCAAGGCCCTGGGGGCCCCCGAAAGCCAGTCACAGCTGGTTACGAGCACGACCTTTGACCACACGCCGGCTTCACACGGGGGCGGGATAATTCCACCCCATGCTTCAGCTCACCCCACGCAGGACGGTTCTCGCCCTGGCGTTCTCCGCCGCCCTCATCGTGGCGTTCCCGGTCCCGGCGTCGACCTTCGACCTGCCCTCGCTGGATCGCATCGTCCACTACCAGCCCAAGCTGCCGCTGCAGGTCTACACCGCCGACGGCGAGGAAATCGCGCAGTTCGGCACCGAGCGGCGCGACTACGTGCCGCTCTCGCGCATGCCGATGCAGCTGCAGCAGGCCGTGCTGGCGGTGGAAGACGCGCGCTTTCGCGAACACTCGGGCGTGGACCCCAAGGGCATGGCGCGCGCGGTGCTGGCCGTGATCACCGGGGGGCGCAAGCAAGGCGCCTCCACCATCACGCAGCAGCTGGTGCGCACCATGCTGCTCACGCGCGAGTTCTCGGCCGAGCGCAAGGCCAAGGAAATCTGGCTGGCCCTCAAGCTGGAAGACGAGATCTCCAAGGACCGCATCCTGGAGATCTACATGAACGAGATCTTCCTGGGCCAGCGCGCCTACGGCTTCGCCGCCGCCTCGCAGATCTACTTCGGCAAGCCGCTGGACAAGCTTTCGCTGGCCGAGACCGCCATGCTCGCGGGCCTGCCGCAGAACCCGTACTACGCCAACCCGGTGGCCAACTTCGAGCGCGCCACGCAGCGCCAGCGCGTGGTGCTCGAGCGCATGCGCGCCGTCGACGCGATCGACGACAAGCAGCTCGCCGCCGCGCGCGCCGAGAAGCTGGTCATCCGCACCCCGGGCACGCGCAGCGTGCACGCGGCCCACGTGGCCGAGATGGCCCGGCGCGCCGTGGTCGAGCGCTTCGGCACCGAGGCCTATTCGAGCGGGCTGCGCGTGACGACCTCGCTGCGCGCGGCCGACCAGCGCGCCGCGCACACCGCCGTGCAGCGCGGCGTGCTGGCCTTCGAACGCCGGGGCGCGTGGCGCGGCCCGGAAGACACCGAGTCGCTGCCCTCGGGCAACGGCGCCGAACTGGAGCGCGCGGCCGCCGAGGCGCTCAAGGACCACCGCGACGACGAGACCCTGCGCGTGGGCATCGTGCTCTCGGCCAGCCCGACGGCGCTGGAGGTGCAGCTGGCCAGCGGCGAACGGATCACCGTGCAGGGCGAGGGCCTGCGCTGGGCACAGAAGGCGTTCGACGCCAAGGCCAAGGCGCCCCTGAAGATCACGCGCGGCGCCATCTTGCGCGTGGTCGCCAACGGCAAGGCCAAGGACAAGAAGACCCCGCTGTGGGCCATCTCGCAATGGCCCGAGGCCGAGGCCGCGCTCGTCGCGCTGGACCCGCAGACCGGCCGCGTGCGCGCGCTGGTGGGGGGCTTCGACTTCACCAACCAGCCGTTCAACCACGTCACGCAGGGCTGGCGCCAGCCGGGCTCGGCCTTGAAGCCCCTGCTTTACTCCGCCGCGCTCGAAGCGCGTGTGATGCCGGCCACGATGGTGGACGACCTGCCCTTCACCGCCGCCAACGGCTGGAGCCCGAACAACGCCAGCGGCGAACACCTGGGCTCGATCTCGGTGCGCGAAGCGCTCAAGCGCTCGAGCAACCTGGCCAGCGTGCGCGTGCTGCAGCACACCGGCACCCAACCCGCGCGCGAGTGGACCGGGCGCTTCGGCCTGGACGTGGCGCGCCAGCCCAACGACCTCACCCTGGCCCTGGGCACCGGCAGCGCGACGCCGCTGCAGATGGCCCAGGCCTACGCCACCCTGGCCAACGGCGGCTGGCCGGTGGCGTCGGTGGTGATCGAGAAGATCACCGACGCGCAGGGCAAGGTGCTGTTCGAAGCCCCGGCCGCGCCCCCGCTGACCGAAGAGACCCGTGCCATTCCCGCGCGCAACGCCTACGTGGTCGGCAGCCTGCTCAACGACGTGGCGCGCGCCGGCACCGCCGCGCGGGCCCAGGCCCTGCTCAAGCGGCCCGACATCTACGGCAAGACCGGCACCACCAACGACGCGGTGGACGCCTGGTTCGCCGGCTACCAGCCCTCGCTGGCCGCGGCCGTGTGGGTGGGCTACGACAAGCCGCGCAGCCTGGGCGGCGGCGAGTCGGGCGGGCGCATCGCGCTGCCGATCTGGATCGACTACATGGGCGCGGCGCTCAAGGGCGTGCCGGTGGCGCAACCGCCCGCCCCGCCGGAAGGCCTGGTGCGCGATGGCGAGGACTGGCTGTACGCCGAATGGCACGACGGCGGCTGGGTGTCGCAGATCTCGGACACCAGCGGGGTGCAGTACAAGACCAACCTCGGCAGCGAGATCGGCAAGGTGTTCAACTCGTTCGGTGCCTGGCTGCGCGGCGAGTCCAGGCCCTGAGCGAAGGCCCCTGAGCGCTGCACGGCGGCGACAGCCCAGCGCGGACCGCGCACCTATCATCGGCTCACCATGAGCCCTGCCGCCCCTTCTCCCGACGCCGCCGCCCTTCCCACCGCCGTGTTCGAACAGGACGGCACCCGCTGGCAGCCCAGCGTGCTGGCCCGCGGCCCCTGGGACGCCCGCGCCCAGCACGGCGGTGCGCCTTGTGCCCTGCTGGTGCACCTGGCCGAAAGCGCCCTGCCCGACCCGGCCTGGCAGCTCTCGCGCCTGAGCATCGAGCTGATCAAGCCGGTGCCGGTGGCGCCGCTGACCTCGCGCCTGGACACCCACCCGGGTCGCTCCACCACGCGCATGACGATCGACCTGTTCGCTGACGATGTTCTGGTGGCCCGGGGCCATGCGCTCCTGGTGCGCGGGCAGCCGTTCGAGTTGCCGTCCGGCTTGCCGGGCTGGTCGCCTGAGCTGCTGCGCCCGCTGCCCGACGAATGCCATGAGCGGCTGCGCATTCCTGGCCTGCCGGATGGTGTCTCGTTCTACCAGTCCGCCATGGACCACCGCATGGCTCAGGGCGATGCCGCGCAGCCCGGCCCGGCCGCCGCCTGGTTTCGCCTGAGTGTGCCGCTGGTGCAGGGTCGGCCCAACTCCCCTGCCATGCGGGCGGCGGCCGCCGCCGATTTCGGCAATGGCCTGAGCTGGGTGCTGCCGGCCGAGCGCTACCTGTTTTCGAACGCCGACCTCAGCCTGCACCTGCACCGCCCACCCGAAGGCGAGTGGATCGGGTTGCGCTCGGAAACCCAGGCCCACGGTGGCGGCGTGGGCACCACCTTGTCACGCCTCTACGACGTGCACGGCCCCATCGGCGTCGCGACCCAGACCCTGGTGATGCGCGAACGCGCCTGAGGCGCGCTCAGCCCGCGCAGATGCGCGCCTTGGCCTCGGCGTATTCGCGCTTGAAGCGCGCCACCAGGTCGGCGGCGGGCAGCACCTCGCGGATCGCGCCGATGCCCTGGCCGCAGCCCCAGATGTCGCGCCAGGCCTTGGCCGCGTTGGCGCCCTCGCCGGTGGCGAAGTTCATCTTGCTCGGGTCGCTCTGCGGCAGGTTGTCCGGGTCCATGCCGGCGTTCTTGATGCTGCCCTTGAGGTAGTTGCCGTGGATGCCGGTGTAGAAGTTGCTGTAGACGATGTCGTCGGAGTCCGACGCGGTGATCATCTCCTTGTAGCCGTCCACCGCGCGCGCTTCCTCGGTGGCGATGAAGGCCGAGCCGATGTAGGCCAGGTCGGCGCCCATGGCCTGCGCGGCCAGGATGGCACCGCCCGAGGCGATGGCGCCCGAGAGCGCGATCGGGCCGCCGAACCATTCGCGGATTTCCTGCACCATCGCGAACGGGCTCTTCACGCTGGCGTGGCCACCGGCACCGGCGGCCACGGGGATCAGGCCGTCGGCGCCCTTGTCAATCGCCTTGTGCGCGAACACGTTGTTGATCACGTCGTGCAGCACGATGCCACCCCAGGCGTGCACCGCCTGGTTCACGTCCTCGCGCGCGCCCAGGCTGGTGATCACGATCGGTACCTTGTACTTGGCGCACAGCTGCATGTCGTGCTCCAGCCGGTCGTTGCTCTTGTGCACGATCTGGTTGATCGCGAACGGCGCGGCCTTGTTGTCGGGGTTGGCCTTGTCGTGCGCGGCCAGGGCCTCGGTGATTTCAGCCAGCCATTCGTCGAGCTGCGAAGCCGGGCGGGCGTTGAGCGCGGGCATGGAGCCCACCACGCCGGCCTTGCATTGCGCGATCACGAGCTTGGGGTTGCTGATGATGAACAGCGGCGAGCCGATCACCGGGAACTTCAGGTTCTTCAGAACGAGCGGCAGGCTGCGGGCGGGTGCGATCATGGTGTCTCCGTTGGGGTTCGTCAGGATTCTGGGGGCAGCGCGGGGCGAGGCCCTGTCGATGCGGCGACAGGGCGCGCGAAAACCGCGATCAGAAGGCCTCGATGGCGAGCGCGGTCACGGCCTCGGCGCCGTCCACGATGCTGTCGCGCACGCCCGGGGCGCGGCTGAGGAGGTGGTCGGCGTAGAAGCGCGCGGTGGTGATCTTGGCCTGCATGAAGGCCGCGTCCTTGCCCTGGGCCAGTTGGTCCTCGGCCACCATCAGCGCGCGCGCCATCTGCCAGCCCGCCACGAGGTTGCCCGCGAGCATGAGGTAGGGCACGCTGCCGGCGAAGGCCGCGTTGGGGTTGGCGCGCGTGTTGGCGGCGATGAACTCGACCACGTCCACGAAGGCCTCGCGCGCGGCCTTCAGGCGCGCATGCACGGCCTTCGCGTTGGCGCTGCCGCGCGTCGCCAGTTCGGCTTCGGTCTTCTCGATCTGGGCCGCGATGGCCTTGGCGCCGGTGCCACCATCGCGCGCGGTCTTGCGGCCCACGAGGTCGTTGGCCTGGATGGCGGTCGTGCCTTCGTAGATGGTGAGGATCTTGGCGTCGCGGTAGTACTGCGCCGCGCCGGTCTCCTCGATGAAGCCCATGCCGCCGTGCACCTGCACGCCCAGGCTGGTGACTTCCAGGCTCATCTCGGTGCTGTAGCCCTTGACCAGGGGCACCAGGAATTCGTAGAAGGCCGCGTTCTGCTTGCGCACCTCGGCATCGGGGTGGTGGTGGGCGGCGTCGTACGCGGCGGCGGCCACGCTGGCCATGGCGCGGCAGCCTTCGGTGGACGCGCGCATGGTCATGAGCATGCGCTTGACGTCCGGGTGGTGGATGATGGGCGCGGCCGCGCTCATCGAGCCATCGACCGGGCGGCTCTGCACGCGGTCCTTCGCGTAGCCCACGGCCTTCTGGTAGGCGCGCTCGGCGATCGCGATGCCCTGCACGCCCACGGCGTAGCGCGCGGCGTTCATCATGATGAACATGTACTCCAGGCCCCGGTTTTCCTGGCCCACGAGGTAACCCACGGCACCGCCGTGGTCGCCATACTGCAGCACGGCGGTGGGGCTGGCCTTGATGCCCATCTTGTGCTCGATGCTCACGCAATGCACGTCGTTGCGCGCGCCCAGGGAGCCGTCCGGGTTCACCATGAACTTGGGCACCACGAACAGGCTGATGCCCTTCACGCCCTCGGGCGCGCCGGTCACGCGCGCGAGCACGAGGTGCACGATGTTCTCGGCCATGTCGTGCTCACCGTAGGTGATGAAGATCTTGGTGCCGAACACCTTGTAGCTGCCATCGGGCTGCGGCTCGGCGCGGCTGCGCACGGCAGCGAGATCGGAGCCGGCCTGCGGCTCGGTGAGGTTCATGGTGCCGGTCCATTGACCGCTCACCAGTTTTTCGAGGTAGGTCGCCTTGAGCTCGTCGGAGCCCGCGGTGAGCAGGGCTTCGATCGCGCCGTCGGTCAACAGCGGGCACAGCGCGAAACTCATGTTGGCGCTGTTGAGGATTTCGCCGCAGGCCGCGCCGATGGTCTTGGGCAGGCCCTGGCCGCCGAAGTCCACCGGGTGCTGCAGGCCCTGCCAGCCGCCTTCGGCGTACTGCTTGAAGGCGTCCTTGAAACCGGGTGTGGTGGTGACCACGCCGTCCTTGAACCACGAAGGGTTCTTGTCACCCTCGAAGTTCAGCGGTGCGATCACGCCTTCGTTGAGCTTGGCGCACTCCTCGAGCACGGCTTGCGCGGTTTCCAGGCCGGCTTCCTCGAAGCCGGGCATCTGCGCCACCTGGTCGATGCGGGCCAGGTGCTCGATGTCGAACAGCATGTCCTTGAGGGGGGCGGTGTAGCTCATCGTCTTGTCTCCGGGGGAAATTCAGGGGGCAGATGCGGCAAGGGCATCGCGAACGATGCCCTTGTCTTTCTCAAGCGGCTCAGAGTGCCTTGATCAACTCGGGCACGGCGGTGAACAGGTCCGCCTCCAGGCCGTAGTCGGCCACCGAGAAGATCGGGGCCTCGGGGTCCTTGTTGATCGCCACGATCACCTTGGAGTCCTTCATGCCGGCCAAATGCTGGATCGCGCCCGAGATGCCGGCGGCGATGTAGAGCTGAGGCGCGACGATCTTGCCGGTCTGGCCCACCTGCCAGTCGTTGGGCGCGTAACCCGCGTCCACGGCGGCACGGCTGGCGCCGAGGGCGGCACCGAGCTTGTCGGCCAACGGGGTCATCACCTCGTTGAACTTCTCGGCGGAGCCCAGCGCGCGGCCACCGGAGACGATGATCTTCGCGGCGGTGAGTTCGGGGCGGTCGCTCTTGGCGATCTCGCTGCCCAGGAACTTGCTCTTGCCGTCATCGGCCGCGGCCGTGGCGGTTTCCACGGCGGCGCTGCCACCGGTGGCCGCCGCCGGGTCGAAGCCGGTGGTGCGCACGGTGATCACGTGCTTGGCATCGGTGCTCTGCACGGTGGCGATCGCGTTGCCGGCGTAGATCGGGCGTTCGAAGGTGTCGGCGCTGATGACCTTGGTGATGTCGGAGACCTGGCCCACGTCCAGCGTGGCGGCCACGCGCGGCGCGACGTTCTTGCCGCTGGCGGTGGCCGGGAACAGGATGTGGCTGTAGTTGCCGGCCAGGGCCAGCACCTGGGCGGCGACGTTCTCGGCCAGGCCGTGCTCGAAGCCCGGGGCGTCGGCGTGGATCACCTTGGCCACGCCAGCGATGGCGGCGGCGGCCTTGGCGGCTTCACCGGCGTTGTGGCCGGCGATGAGCACGTGCACGTCACCCCCGCACTGGGCGGCGGCGGTCACGGTGTTGAGGGTCGCGCCCTTGATGGAGGCGTTGTCGTGTTCGGCAATAACGAGTGCGGTCATTTGTCAGGTCCTCAGATCACTTTGGCTTCGTTCTTCAGCTTGTCCACCAGGGCGGCCACATCGGCCACCTTGACGCCGGCACCGCGCTTGGGCGGCTCGCTGACCTTGAGGGTCTTGATGCGCGGCTTCACGTCCACACCGAGGTCTTCGGGTTTGACGATGTCCAGCTGCTTCTTCTTGGCCTTCATGATGTTGGGCAGCGTCACGTAACGCGGCTCGTTCAGGCGCAGGTCGGTCGTGATGACGGCCGGCAGCGTGATGGACAGCGTCTCCAGGCCGCCGTCCACTTCGCGCGTGACGCTGGCCTTGCCGTCGGCCACTTCGACCTTGGAGGCGAAAGTCGCTTGGGGAAGCCCTGCCAGCGCGGCCAGCATCTGGCCGGTCTGGTTGCAGTCGTCGTCGATCGCCTGCTTGCCCAGGATCACGAGCTGGGGCTGTTCCTTGTCCACCAGCGCCTTGAGCAGCTTGGCCACGGCCAGGGGCTGCAGTTCTTCGCTGGTCTCCACCAGGATGGCGCGGTCCGCGCCGATGGCCATGGCCGTGCGCAGGGTCTCCTGGCACTGCGTCACGCCGCAGGAGACGGCGATCACCTCGGTGACCACGCCCTTCTCCTTCAGGCGCACGGCTTCTTCCACCGCGATCTCGTCAAACGGGTTCATGCTCATCTTGACGTTGGCGATGTCCACGCCAGTACCGTCGCTCTTGACGCGAACCTTGACGTTGTAATCCACCACGCGCTTGACGGGGACGATGACCTTCATGATTGGGTTGCTCCTGATGATTGGAAAAATGTCGTCACGAATTGACGTGCACGTCAACTCAAGGATTGTATGCGGATGGTCAGCCGCCTCATGGGCGCTGCCCTCGTGGGCGACGCACAAACCGAGAAAAGAACGGTCGTGCTTTTTTTGCCATTGTAGGCGCTATTGCCCCTGGATGGAAGTCTCCCTAGTGAAACGGCACGTGCCTTCGGTCTCGGAATGACCGTTTGATTTCTTAATAGATTGTCAAAACGGCTGCAACACCGCAGGTCCATCGATATATTCGTGCAAACACATTCTGTTTCTTTTAATCCTTTGAAGCACCTGCCCGAGCCACATGCGCATTGCCGCCATTGATGACGATCCCGCGCAGCTGGATCTGGTCAGGGTGGTCGTCGCATCCATGGGCCACGACTGCCACCTGTTCGAGAATGCCAACGCGCTGCTGCGCGTGCTGCCCAAGGAGACGTTCGACCTCTTCATCGTCGACTGGGAACTGCCCGACATCCCCGGCCTGGACGTGATCCGCGCCATTCGCGACACCGCGATGGCACCGGTGCCCATCCTGATGATGACCAACCGCAGCGACGAGCGCGACATCATCGAAGGCCTGAACTGCGGCGCCGACGACTACATGGTCAAGTCCGCCCGCGTGGGGGAGTTGCGCGCGCGCCTGATGGCGCTGCTGCGACGGGGCGGCCACGCCCCGGCGCCGAGGGAGCTGGTCTGGGGCCGCTACCGTTTCCTGGTGCAGGACCGCGTGGTGCGCGTCGACGGCACCGAACTCTCGACCCTGACCAGCAAGGAATTCGACCTCGCTTTCCTCATGTTCCGCAACATGGGCCGCCTGCTCTCGCGCGCCCACCTGATCGAGGCCGTCTGGGGCATCGACGCGGACATCTCGTCGCGCTCGCTGGACGTCTACATGTCCCACGTGCGCAGCAAACTGAGCCTGCGCGCCGAGTCGGGCTACAAGCTGGTGTCCGTCTACAGCCACGGGTACCGGCTCGAAGACCTCGGCCCGGTGCCGGCCGCCCTGGCCCATTGAACATGCCCCGCACCGCCCCTCAACCCCCTTTGCGTTCGCCCTGGCGCCTGGTGGCCCCCGCCGCCGCCCTGCTCTGCTGGAGCGGGCTGGCGCTCGCGCAGCAGGACCGCGTGCACACCGTGCAGCCGGGCGACAACCTGTACGACCTCGCGCAGCGTTACCTGGACGACCCGAGCCAGTGGCCGCAACTGCAGCGCCTCAACCAGGTGAGCCATCCGCGCCGCCTGAGACCCGGCAGCCAGCTGGTGATTCCCGCCGCGCTCGCGCGCCCCGAGCCGGCGGTGGCCGATGTGCTGCACGTCGCGGGCCAGGCCAGCGTGCGCCAGGGGGCGTCCCAGGCCCATGCCGCGCCGCTGGTGGTCGGCGGACAGGTGAGCGAAGGCGCGCAGATCGAGGTGGGTGACGACGGCTTCGTGACCCTGCGCCTGGCCGATGGCTCGGTGGTGCGCCTCTCGGCCGGCACGCAGGTGCGCCTGCGCGAACTGCGGCATGCGCCCGCGCCCGGCCATGCGCAGTCCGGCCTCGACCTGGAGCGCGGCCGGGTCGATGCCACGGTCAAGCCACTGGCCTCTCCCCGCAGCCGCTTCGAGGTGCGCACGCCGCGCGCCGTGGGCGGCGTGCGCGGCACCACCTTCGGCGTGGCGGTGGGCAGCGGAGGTGACCTGATCGGCGATGTGCGCGAAGGCGCCATCCAGGTGCGCTCGCGCGCCACCCCCACGAATGCGGCAGGCACCCTGGTGCACGCCGGCCAGGGCGCGCGCGTGGGCAACACAACGGTGGTGGCGCCCCTGCTCGCGCCGCCCGACCTCTCCGGCGTGCCCGACGTGCTCGAGGACGCCTCGCTGATCGAACTGCCGCTCGCCCGCGAAGCCGGCGCCGTGGCCTGGCAGGTGCGCATCGCCAGCGACGACGCGGCCGAGCGCGTGGTGCGCAACGCCGTCTTCCCCTCGCCCGTGGCGCGTTTCGCGGCGCTGGACGATGGGACCTACCTGCTCGCGGTCCGCGCCATGGATGGCCAGGGCATTCCGGGGACCGAGGCGGTGCGCCGCCTGGTCGTCAACGCGCACCCGACGGCCCCTTTGCTGCGCGAACCGCGCCAGGGCAGCCGGGTGGTGGGTCCCGCCATCGAACTGCTGTGCACCGAAGGCGCCACGGCCGTGGGCTACCGCTTCGAGGTGGCGCGCGACGCCAGCTTCACCGATCTGGTCGCGCAAACGCCCGACCTCGACCGCTGCCAGCACACCGTTCGCCCGCTCGCACCCGGCGCCTACGTCTGGCGGGTGGCGGCGGTCGCCCGCGATGCGCAGGGCGAGCGCGACCAAGGGCCTTTCAGCCGACCGATGCCGTTCCAGGTCGTCGCCCTGCCGCCCACCCCGTCCACCCCCACCCTGGGCGGCGCGGGAACCGACACGCTCGCGGTGAGCTGGACCACCAGCCCCGGCGGCCCCTGGCGCCATCAGCTCCAGCTCGCGCACGACGCGGCCTTCGCCCGCCTGCTGGACGACCAGTCGCTCGCCGAGGCGGTGTTCACCCGGCCCATGCCGCCGCCCGGCACGTACCACCTTCGGGTGCGCCAGATCGACGCCGACGGCCTGCCCGGCGCGTGGAGCGAACCGCAGCGCCTGGACGTGCACGCGCGCGTCGTGACCTCGGACAACCGGCCGCTCCACAGCAGCGAAGGCCGGCCGGTGCTGCGCGGCCTTCGCTGACGTTCGCTTGGACACGCGGCCCACCGAATCCACCACCTCCCAGATGCAGGAGCCGCTGGCGCGCGCGCGCCGTCCGCGCACCCGCTGGCTCGAATGGGGCCTGCTGTCGGCGGCCCTGCTGGCCGGCGTGGTCGCCCTGGGTTGCTCGCGCAGCCTGGAACACATCGACCTGGCCCTCACCGACCAGCTCACGCGGCTGGGCCGGCAGGCGGTGTCGCCCGACATCGTGATCGTGGCCATCGACGACAAGAGCCTGAGCGAGATCGGCCTCTGGCCCTGGCGCCGCGCCTTCCATGCCGCGCTGCTCGACCGCATCACCCCCGCGGGGCCGCGCGCCGTGGGGCTGGACCTCATCCTGGTGGAACCCGGCCGCGACCACGCCGTGGACGATGCCCTGCTCGGCGAGGCCATCGCGCGCAATGGCAAGGTGGTGTTGCCCCTGTTGCTGATGGACCGGCACGGCACGGGTCAGCTGACCCGCACCGACCCGGCACCCGAGCTCGCCTCGGCGGCGGCGGCCATCGGCCACGTGCACCTGGAGATCGACAACGACGGCATCGTGCGCAGCACCTTTCTGCGCGAAGGCGACGGCGCCCAGTGGTGGGATCAGTTCGCCGTGGCCTTGTTGCGCGTGGGTGGCTTCGCGCTGCCCGAGCCCCTGCCCGGCGAGCGGGCGCCGCCGCCCAAGAGCCCGGACGCCTGGCAGCGCGACCACTGGATGCAGATTCCCTTCGCCGGACCACCGGGCAGTTTCCCGCGCGTGTCCTACGTCGACGTGCTCCGGGGCCAGGTGCCGCCCGAGCAGTTCGCGGGCAAGTACGTGCTCGTGGGTGCCGTGGCCGCCGGCATGGGCGACGCCTATGCCACGCCGCGTTCGGGCCAGTCCGAGTTGATGGACGGCGTGGAGATCGCGGCCAACGTGATGAACGCGCTGCTGCTCGACCAGCGGCTGGAACGCGCCAATGCCTGGCAGAACGCGCTGTTCAGCGTGGTGCCGGTGGGGCTCGCGCTGCTGGCGGTGCTGCTGCTGGCGCCCACCGCCTCGCTGCTGGCGAGCGCCGCGCTGCTGATCGCCACCGTCGTGGCCGCCGCGCTCGCGCCGTCCGTGGCCGGCCTGCACTTCGCGCCTTCGGCCGCCCTGCTGGGCGTGTTGCTGGCCTATCCGCTGTGGGTGTGGCGGCGCCTGCGCGCGGCGCTCGGTTACCTGCTCGAGGAGTTCCGGCGCATGGAGACCCGCCGCGACCTGCCCACCATGCTGCCGGCGGCCCGTTCGGGCGATCTGCTGGACCGCCACATCAACGCGCTGCAAAACGCCTCCGAACAGTTGCGCAACCTGCACCGCTTCGTCAGCGAGACGCTCAACAGCCTGCCCGACGCCACGCTCATCGCCGACGCCTCCGGCCACGTGCTCGCGGGCAACCAGGCCGCCTACCAGTACTTCAGCCGGCAGAAGGTGGCGCGGCTGCGGGGCTACCCCCTTGGCGAGCTGCTGCGCGGCGTGCACCGCACCGGCACCCAGCAGCCGGTGTTCGACATGGAGCGCCTGCACCACGCCACCCAGCCCTGGGGGGCGGAGGCGCGCGACGCCGCCGGGCGCGATCTGCTGGTGCGCTTCGTGCCCTGCTTCAACACCGATGGGCAGACCACCAGCTGGATCACCAGCCTGGTCGACATCACCCCGATCCGCGAGGCCGAGCGCCAGCGCGACGTGGCCCTGCGCTTCATCTCGCACGACATGCGCTCGCCGCAGGCCTCCATCCTCGCGCTGCTGGAAGTGCAGCGCATGAACCCCCAGCAGCCCATGCGGCCCGAGACGCTGGGCCGCATCGAACGGCATGCGCGCCGCACCCTGGACCTGGCCGAGGAGTTCGTGCAACTGGCCCGGGCCGAATCCAGCACCTACCGCCTGGACACCGTGGACCTGGTGGACCTGCTCGACGAGGCCGTGGACGAGGTCTGGCCGCAGGCCCAGGCGCAGCGCGTGAACCTGCTGGTGGTGCGCCCCGATGCACCGGCCCTGTGCGAAGCCGACCGCGGCCTGCTCACCCGGGCCATCGCCAACCTGCTGGGCAACGCGGTGAAGTACGGCGGCGAAGGCACCGAGGTGCTGTGCGCCGTGCACGCGGCGACCGGGGGATGGCGGGTCTCCATCACCGACCAGGGCCCGGGCATGACGCCCGAGCAGCAGCAGCGGCTGTTCCAGCAGTTCGCCCGGCTCGATCCCGAGCACAGCGCCACGCGCGGCGTGGGCCTGGGGCTGGTGTTCGTGCGCACCGTGATCGAACGGCACGGCGCGCGCATCGAGGTCATCAGCCAGCCCGGCCATGGCACGACCTTCCATTTCACGCTCGCCGCCAGCCCCCACCTGCCCTAGGAGGGTGCATTCCACGCTTTACACGGTCGCTCTGTTAAGCGACTGTTAAACCGTTTGTTTGCGAAACGGGTCGAGGCTACGCTGATGTCTCGTTCCCCGATTTCCCTTTGACGACATGAGCACCCACACGATAGACCGAACAGACCGCACCGTTTCCCTGGAGACGGGCGCCGCCTCGGTTGTGCAACGCGGTGCCCGAGAAACCGTGTTTCCCCCCGAGGCTGCGCTGCACGTTCTGACCCGTGACGAGTTCAGCAGCATGACCACCCCTCTCCCCGTCGACCCCCTCATCCACACCATGCGCATGCTCGGCCGCACGGTGCGCCTGCTGTTCAGCCGCCAGGAGCCTGAGCGAGCGCGTTCGCTGGCGATGGAACTGGCGCGCGCCACCTCGCCCTGCAAGGGGCTGGACGACCCCGTGCGCAGCTGGGAGGCCAACCTGCAGGTGGACCGGGGCCTGGGCCGGGCCCGGCGCCTGCAACGCCTGGTCAACAGCCCCGTCTGGCAAAGCGATCACGGCACGCCCGGCAGCGGCAAGACCCCGACCGAGAGCGCGGCCGACTACCTGTTCGCCTCGGTCATGAACCTGATCCACCAGATGCCGCTGTGCGACGAGGCCCATGTGTTCCGCCTCTGGTACCTCGCCACGCGGGCGGCCACGCCGCCGGAGAACGCCCTGCGCCTGTTCGGCGACCTGCGCTACCTGCCGGCCCACCAGCAGCTCGCCGCCGGCGCGCGCCTGCTCGAAACGCTGGGCAGCGACGCGCTGCACGCCACCCCCTCGCGGCCCCGGCTGCAGCCCGCCCACCCGGTGGAACTCCCCCCGAACGACTAGGCGACGACAGCGACTCAGGGCCATCCGGGTAAGTCTGGAGGGGGCCGCACAAGGGCTTGACCTATAGTGATTTCGCCGCCTCCGAGGGAGGCCGGTCACCCCCGAACGCGCCCAGGAGACCCCATGAAACTTCGCTGTCTTGCCACCGCCGTGCTGTCCACCACCGTGCTCGCGGGCGGCGTGGCCTCGGCCCAGACCGTCTTCACCGTCTCCAGCTGGGTGCCGCCCACGCACACGCTGAGCATGGCGCAGAAGAGCTGGTGCGACCTGCTGGAAAAAGACAGCGCGGGCCGCATGAAATGCAACATCCTGCCCAAGGGCGTGGCCGCGGCGCCCGGCACCTTCGACGCGGTGCGCGACGGCCTGGCCGACATCTCGTACACGGTGGACGGCTACACGCCCGGGCGCTTCATCAACACCCAGGTCGCCGAATTCCCCTTCCTGGGCGACAGCGCCACCGCCACCTCGCTGGCTTACCAGCGCATCTACAGCAAGTACTTCGCGCCGCTGGGCGAACACCGCGGTGTGAAGACGCTGGCGGTGTTCACGCACGGGCCCGGCATCATCTTCACCACCAAACAGGCGGTGGCCAGCGCGGCCGACGTGGCCAAGCTCAAGTTCCGCATCGGCGGCGGCAACATCAACGAACTCTCCAAGGCCATGGGCTGGAACACCACGCTCAAGCCCGCGCCCGAGTCGTTCGAAATGTTGTCCACCGGCGTGATGGACGGCACCTTCTTCCCCGACGAGTCGGTCGCCTCGTTCAAGCTCAGCATGGTCAAGCACGCGACCACCTTCCCCGGCGGCCTGTACAACACCAGCTTCGTCTTCATGATGAACGAGGGCAAGTACAACGCCCTGTCGGCGCAGGACAAGGCCGTGATCGACAAGCTCTCGGGCGAAACCGCCGCGCGCATCTTCGGCGAGGGCTGGGACCGCGTCGACGCGGCCAGCCGCGAACTCCAGAAGACCCAGGGCGTGACCCGCATCGTGGCCGACGCGGCCTTCGTGCAGGCCGTGAAGGACAAGCAGGCGGGCCTGGAGACCAAGTGGGCCGAGGCCGCGCAGGCCAAGGGCCTGAAAGACCCGAAGGCGGTGCTCGCCGAGTTCCGCGCCGAAATCGCCAAGGTAAAGTAAGCCAGCGCACCACCTCCCACGGCCGGCCGGGCAGTCTGTTGCACACTGCCCAGCCGGCTTTTTCACATCAGGCCCCTTCATGCTCAAGACGCTGGAACGCATCCTGCGCTGGTCCACCGGCCTCATGGCCGCCATGGCGCTGTTCACCATCATGTGGCTCACGCTGGTGGACGTGACCGGCCGCCGCTTCTTCAGCCACTCCGTGCCCGGCGGGCTGGAGCTCACCGAGATCCTCATGGTGATCGTGATCTTCGGCGCCATGCCCCTGGTGTCGTGGCGCAACGAGCACGTGGTCTTCGACTCGCTCGACAGCATGCTGCCCGAGTGGGTGCGCGACATCCAGGCGCGCGTGGTCCACCTGATCTGCGCCGGCACCTTCGGTTTCCTGGCCTACCTCATGACGACGCGCGCGGACCGGCTGACCGAGTACGGCGACACCACGGTGCACCTGCAGCTCTCCATCGCCCCGGTGGCCTGGATGATGGCGGCCATGCTGGCCCTCACCGGCCTGGTGCACCTGCTGTTCGTGTTCGTCACGGTGCCCGCGCCCCACCACCCCGAACCCACCACCTTCGACGGGGGCGCGACATGATCGAAGCCAGCCTGGGTTTCCTCGCCGTCTTCGCCCTGGCGCTGCTGCGCATCCCCATCGCGCTGGCCATGGCCATCGTCGGCATCACCGGCCTGGGCCTGATGCGCGGCTGGTCCCCGGCCTTCGCCAGCACCAGCCAGGTGATCTTCGAGACCGGCTTCGCCTACGTGCTCTCGGTCATCCCGCTGTTCGTGTTGATGGGCAACCTGGTGGCCCGCGCCGGCATGGCGCGCGAGCTCTACACCGCCGCCAACGCCTTCGTCGGCCACCGCAAGGGCGGCCTGGCCATGGCCAGCGTCATCGCCTCGGGCGGCTTCAGCTGCATCTGCGGCTCGTCCATCGCCACCGCCGCGACCATGACGCGCGTGGCCTACCCCGAGATGAAGCGACACGGCTACAAGGACACGCTGGCCACCGGCTCCATCGCGGCCGGCGGCACGCTGGGCATCCTGATCCCGCCGTCCACCATCATGGTGATCTACGGGATCATGACCGAGACCGACATCGGCAAGCTGTTCATCGCGGGTGTGCTGCCCGGCCTGGTCGCCATCGCCTGCCTGTGCGCGGCGGTGGTCTACATCAGCTGGCGCGACCCGCTGGCGGGCCCACCCGGGGAGCGCTTCAACTGGGGACAGCGGCTGGCCGCCCTGCGCAGCATCTGGGCGGTGGTGCTGTTGTTCGCGCTGGTCATCGGCGGCATCTACGGTGGCGTGTTCACCGCCACCGAAGGCGCCGGCGTGGGCGCCTCGGGCGCCTTCCTGTTCGCCCTGCTGCGTGGCGCGCTCACGCCGCGCGTGCTGATGGACATCCTGGTCGACAGCACGCGCACCACGGCCATGCTGTTCACCATCCTGATCGGCGCGATGGTCTTCACCAGCTTCGTCAACTTCACCAGCATGCCGGGCGACCTGCGCGATTTCCTGCTGCAGTTCAGCCCCAACCCCATCATGGTGGTGGTGGTGATGATGGTGATCTACGTCGCGCTCGGCCTGGTGATGGAAGAGCTGTCGATGGTGCTGCTCACCATCCCGGTGTTCTTCCCGGTGATCACCGGCCTGGGCTTCGACCCGGTGTGGTTCGGCGTGCTGATCGTCACCATCGTGGAGATCGGCATGATCTCCCCGCCGGTGGGCATGAACCTGTTCGTCATGAACTCGCTGCTGCCGCTGGTCAAGCTCAAGACGATCTTCCAGGGCGTCTGGCCCTTCGTCATGGCCGACATCGTGCGCCTGGGCATCCTGATCGCCTTCCCGGCGATCTCGCTGTGGTTACCCAGCCTGATGAACCGCTGAGTCCTTCGGGCCTTCGAGCGGTGGCATTTCCTTGATGTGCACCACGCGCTGCGGCGACGGGATGTCGATGCCGTGCTGCTGCAGCGAACGCAGGATCTGCAGGTTGATGAGGGATTTCAGTTTGAGCTGCTCGGCGCCGTCGCCGGAGTTGATCCAGTAACCCACCGTGAACTCCAGGCCATCGGCGCCGAAGGCCGAGAGCGAGGCCTGCGGGGCGGGGTCCTTCAGCGCATCGGCCTGCGCGCTCACCGCCTCCAGCAGCAGGCGGCTCACGAGGTCCACGTCGCTGTCGTAGGCGACCGACACCACCGAGGTCTGCCACACGCGCGTGAGCGCCCCCGAAAGGTTCTCCACCCGGTTGATGACCATGAGCTCGTTGGGCACGATGGACTCGCGCCCCGCCGGCGAGCGGATCACGCTGTAGCGGGTGTTGATGTCGAGGATGCGGCCTTCGAAGCTGTCCACCTTCACGTTGTCGCCGATGCGCAGGCGCCGCTCGGCCAGGATCACGAAACCGCTCACGTAGTTGGACGCCAGCTTCTGCAGGCCGAAGCCCACGCCCACGCCGATGGCGCCACTGAACACGGAGAGCGCGGTGAGGTCGATGCCCACGGCCGACAGGGCGATGATCAATCCCACGAACAGCAGCAGCGCGCGCGTCGCGTTGCTCACCGCCTTGCGCATCGACAGATCGCCCCCGGTGGCCTTGCGCAGCAGCCGGGACTCGATCGCGGAGGAGACCCACAGCGCGAGGATCATCACCGCGCCGGCTGTGATGGCGCCCTCCAGCAGGGTGCGCAGGCTCAGGGTGCTCGCGCCAATCTTCCAGGTGATGTCGTCCAGCTCGGCCAGCACCACCGGCAACAGGCCGCTGACCCACAGCACCATGGCCAGCCAGGCCACCCAGGAAATCGTGCGCTCCAGCGCCCGCACCCAGGGCGCGGTGGTGAACGCCGCCTGCAGCACCTTCACGCCCACGCGGATCACGACCAGCGACACCAGCACGGGAATGGCCACCTTGAACGCCGCCAGGGGCAGGAACTTGGTGACGATGGCGCGCGCGATGTAGCCCAGCAGCAGCAAGGCCAGGGGGAACATCACGCCGTCGATCAGGCGGCGGCCGAACAGCACCGAGCTCTTGTCCTCCTGCATGCGCAAGGCGTTGCGCAGCGCCCAGCTGAAGCTCCAGGCCAGGGCCACGCAGATCGCCAGCGCGGCGAGTTCGACCAGCACCGTGGGTTGCGTGAAGCCGGCCAGCCACAGGCCGATGTCGTCGATGGGTTTGGGATTGGTGGAGGGATTCATGTCGGATCGGAAACGGGTGTCGGAAGCTCAGGCGCGCCAGGACGGCGGGCGCTTGTCGATGAAGGCCTGCACGCCCTCCTGCGCCACCTCGTGCGCCATGTTGCAGGCCATGCTCTGGCCGGCGAGCTGGTAGGCCGACTCCAGGCCGGTCTCCAGCTGGCGGTAGAACAAGGCCTTGCCCATGGCGAGGGCCTCGCGCGGTTTGGCCAAGATGCGCTCCAGCAGAGCCTGCAGCTCGGCGTCCAGCGCATCGGGGGCCACCACGCGGTTGACCAGGCCGCGCACCCTGGCCTCGTCGGCCGAGATGAAGTCGCCGGTGAGCAGCATCTCCATCGCCTGCTTGGGCAGGATGTTGCGCGAGAGCGCGACCCCCGGCGTGGCGCAGAACAGGCCCACGTCGATGCCGTTGACGCCGAAGCTCGCGTTGTCGCTCGCCACCGCCAGGTCGCACTGCGCCACCAGCTGGCAGCCGGCGGCGGTCGCCAGGCCCTGCACGCGCGCGATCACCGGCACCTCCAGCTTGCGGATGGCCAGCATCAGGCGCGAGCACTGCGCGAACAGCTTCTGGTAGTAGGCCAGCTCGGGCGTGGCGCGCATCTGCTTGAGGTCGTGCCCGGCGCAGAAGGCGCGCCCGTTCGCGGCGATCACGACCAGCCGCGCCTGCGGGTCGGCGGCCACCGCGTCCAGCGCCGACTGCAGGGCAGCCAGCATGGCCTCGGACAACACATTGAAGCTGCGCGGCGTGTTCAGCGTGAGCGTGTGCACGCCACGCGCATCGCGCGAACTCAGCAGCACCGGCTCGGCGGGAGGGGAAGAAGAAGTGGGCTCGGTCATCGGAACATTATGGGACGCCCGGGCGCCGCGGAAGTTCAGACGCCCGCCAGCACCCTCAGGTGCGCTTCCACGCTGCGGCCCAGCGCGCTCAGGGCGTAGCCGCCTTCCAGGCAGCTCACGATGCGGCCCTTGGCGTGGCGCTGCGCCACTTCCTTGATGCGCTCGGTCAGCCAGGCGTAGTCCTGCTCCACCAGGCCGAGCTGCGCCATGTCGTCCTCGCGGTGCGCGTCGAAGCCGGCGCTCACGAAAAGCATCTGCGGCTTGTGGGCCTCCAGCCGGGGCAGCCACATCATGTCCACCAGCTCGCGGATGTCCATGCCCTTGGTGTAGGCCGGCACCGGCAGGTTGACGAGGTTGCTCGCCGTCGAGTGCTCGCACACCGGGTAGAACGGGTGCTGGTAGAAGCTGCACATCAGAATGCGCTCGTCGCCGGCCACGATGTCCTCGGTGCCGTTGCCGTGGTGCACGTCGAAGTCGACGATGGCCACGCGCTGCAGCCCATGGCGCTCCAGCGCGTACTTGGCGGCCACGGCCACGTTGTTCACGAAACAGAAACCCATGGCCTGGTTGCGCGTGGCGTGGTGGCCCGGCGGGCGCACCGCGCAGAAAGCGTTGGCCAGTTCACCGGCCATCACGGCATCGGTCGCGTCGATGGCGGCGCCCGCGGCCATCAGGATCGCGTCCCAGCTGTGGGCGTTGATGGAGGTGTCCGGATCGACCTGCGCATGGTCCGGGCCGCCGGCGGCCATGTCGTCGCGCAGCTGGTCGCTCAGGCCGCGCAGCGAGGCCAGGTGCATGCGGCCGTGGGCGAGTTCGAGGTCGGCGATCGCGGCGGGGGTGGCCTCGCGGCGCTCCAGCGCGACGTCCAGGCCGCTGATCAGCAGGCGGTCTTCGATGGCATCGAGCCGCTCGGGGCACTCCGGGTGCCCGGCGCCCATCTCGTGTCTCCAACAATCCTTGTGGGTGAAATACCCAGTGGCCTGGCTCATGGGGGTTTTACGGTATGGTTCGCGGCATGCAAGCCGACACAAGAATCCAACTGCTGCTGAGTCAGCTTAACACGGTGATCGTGGGCAAACCGCAGCAGGTTTCGGACTGCGTGGCCTGCCTGCTGGCCGGCGGACACCTGCTGATCGAGGACGTGCCGGGCGTCGGCAAGACGACCCTGGCGCACGCGCTGGCGCGCTCCTTCGGCCTGCAGTTCTCGCGCGTGCAGTTCACCGCCGACCTCATGCCCAGCGACCTCATCGGCGTGTCCATCTACGAGCGCGGCCGCGAGGACTTCGTCTTCCACCCCGGCCCGGTCTTTGCCCAGGTGCTGCTGGCCGACGAGATCAACCGCGCCAGCCCCAAGACCCAGAGCGCGCTGCTCGAGGCCATGGAAGAAAAGCAGGTCACGGTGGAAGGCGAGACGCGCGCCCTGCCCGAGCCCTTCTTCGTGATCGCCACGCAGAACCCGCACGACCAGCTCGGCACCTACGCCCTGCCCGAATCGCAGCTGGACCGTTTTCACATGCGGCTGTCGATCGGCTACCCCGACCGCGCGGCCGAGCGCGAGCTGCTGCGCGGCCAGGACCGGCGCGACATGCTCGACCGCCTGGCACCCGCGCTCACGCCGGCCGACCTGGCCAGCCTGCAGCACACCGTGAGCCAGGTACACACCGCCGAGCCGGTGCTGGAGTACCTGCAGGACATCGTGGGCGCCACGCGCAGCGGGCGCTGGTTCGCCCAAGGCCTGTCGCCGCGCGCCGCGCTGGCCGTGGTGCGATCGGCCAAGGCCCAGGCCTACCTGAGCGGGCGCGACTACGTGGCCCCGGACGACATCGCCGCCATCCTGCCGCAGACGGTGGCCCACCGCCTCACGCCGGTGCGCGACGCAGGGCGCGGCCCGGTGGAACAGGTGCGTGCCATGCTGGAAGCGATTCCCTTGCCGTGAAGCTCCCCCCGGTTCGCGCCCGCATCCAGTCCTGGTGGCACAACCGCCTGCCGCGGCGCGACACCCTCACGCTGACCCAGCGCAACGTCTACATCCTGCCCACGCGCGCGGGCTGGATGCTCGCGCTCACGCTGCTGCTGCTGCTCGTGGCCAGCATCAACTACCAACTCAACCTGGGCTACCTGCTCACCTTCCTGCTCGCGGGCAGCGCGGTGGTGGGCATGCACGTGTGCCACGGCAACCTGCGCGGCACCACCCTGCACCTGAACCCACCCGACCCGGTGCACGCCGGCCAGGCCGCCGCGCTGGACATCCGCCTCACCAGCGAACGCCCTCGCATCCGCTACGGCCTGGGCCTGGGTGTGATCGGCGCCGACCTGGCGCACGCGCCGCTGGCCTGGACGGACGTGCCCGCGCAGGGCAGCACCACGCTGCAGGTGGCCTGGCCGGTGCCCGGGCGCGGCCTGCATGCGCTGCCGGCCCTCACCGCGCTCACGCTGTTCCCGCTGGGCACCTTCCGCGTGTGGACGGTGTGGCGCCCGGCCGCCCCCGTGCTGGTCTACCCCGAGCCCGAAAGCCACCCGCCGCCGCTGCCGCCGGGCGAACCCCAGGCCGGCAGTTCGGGCAGCGCGCGCGTGCAGAGCACGGGCGAATTCGACGGCGTGCGCGCCTACCGCCGGGGCGACCCCATCAAGGCCGTGGTGTGGAAGAAGGCCGCCCAGACCTTCGCGGCCGGGCGCGACGAACTCGTGAGCCGCGACGCGCTCTCCACCCAGCGCCAGCAGCTCTGGCTGGACCACGCGCAATGTGGCCACAGTGAACTGGAAGCGCGCCTCTCGCGCCTGACGGCCTGGGTGCTGATGGCCGACCGCCTGGGGCTGGACTACGGCCTGCGCGTGCCGGGTCGCGAAATCGCGCCCGACCAGGGCCCGGCGCACCGCGCGCGCTGCCTGGAGGCGCTGGCGCTGTGCTGAACAAAACCCTCTCCGCCCTGCCGCGTGAGACCCGCGACACGCTGTTCCTGCTCGCCGTGGTCGGCTGGGTGGTCGCCATGCAGGTCGCCCACATCCCCTGGTGGTGCAGCGCGCTCACGGCGGGTGTGCTGGTGTGGCGCGCCACCCTCGCGCTGCGCGGCCTGCCGCTGCCCGGCTGGCCCTGGCGGCTGGGGCTGCTGGCCCTCACGCTCGCGGCCACCTGGGCCACCCACCGCACGC
Organism: Hydrogenophaga sp. GW823-FHT04C09; assembly: GCF_058796355.1. Lineage (NCBI taxonomy): Bacteria > Pseudomonadati > Pseudomonadota > Betaproteobacteria > Burkholderiales > Comamonadaceae > Hydrogenophaga > Hydrogenophaga sp. GW823-FHT04C09. The sequence continues at coordinate 985,075 of NZ_JBXAIO010000001.1, forward strand.
TCCTGGGCCAGGACGCGGGCGTCACGCTCGTCGTGGTGCTGCTCTCGCTCAAGACGCTGGAGATGCGCGCGCGGCGCGACGCCTTCGTGGTGTTCTTCCTGGCCTTCTTCACGCTGCTCACGCACTTCTTCTACTCGCAGTCGCTGCTCACGGCGGCGGGCATCCTGATCGCGCTGCTGGGCCTGCTCACCGCGCTGGTGAACGCCCACATGCCGGTGGGGCGGCCTTCGCTGGCGCAGGCCGCGCGCATCGCCTTGGGCATGGCGGCCCTGGGCGCGCCCATCATGCTGGTGCTGTTCCTGCTGTTCCCGCGCCTCTCGCCGTTGTGGGGCGTGCCCGCCGACGACCGGGGACGCAGCGGCCTGTCCAGCACGATGCGCGTGGGCCAGATCGCCGAACTGGTGCTGGACGACAGCATCGCCCTGCGCCTGCGCTTCGAGGGATCTCCACCGCCGCAAAGCCAGCTGTACTTTCGCGGCCCCGTGCTCAGCGCCTTCGATGGCGTGGAATGGCGCCCCGCGCGCGCCGAATTCCCGCCGCGCCAGGCCTTGGCAAGCGAGCTCACGGTCTCGGGCGAACCTGTGCGCTACGAAGTGACCATGGAGCCGCACCGCCGGCCCTGGCTGTTCCTGCTGGAAGCCGCCACGCAGGCGCCCGAACTGCCCGATGTGCGCGTGCGCATGACCAGCGAACTGCAATGGCTCACCGACCGCCCCATGGGCAGCCTGGTGCGTTTCAGCGCCGTGAGCCACACCACGTTCCGCCACGGCCCGCTGGCCCTCACCCCCGCCTTGCAGGAACAGATGGCGCTGCCGCCCGGCTACAACCCGCGCACGCTCGAACTCGCACAGCAGCTGCGCCGCGAACACGGCAGAGGGCCCGACGCCACACCCCGGCTCGTGGCGGCGGTGCTGGAGCGCCTGCGCACCGGCGGCTACCTCTACACGCTCGAGCCCGGCGTGTACGGCCAGCACACCGCCGACGAATTCTGGTTCGACCGCCGCCAGGGCTTCTGCGAACACATCGCCAGCAGCTTCGTCATCCTCATGCGCGCGCTCGACATTCCCGCGCGCATCGTCACCGGCTACCAGGGCGGCGAGATGAACGGCGTCGACGGCTACTGGACCGTGCGCCAGCGCGACGCCCACGCCTGGGCCGAGGTCTGGCAGGCCGGCCAGGGCTGGGTGCGCGTGGACCCCACCGCGGCGGTCGCGCCCGGGCGCGTCGGCTCGCTGCAGCGGCTGAGCGCGCCCGAAGGCGCCATCGCCGGCGCCATCCGCAACCTCAACCCCAACATCGCTGCCCGGCTGCGCGCGGCCTGGGAGGCGATGAACAACAGCTGGAACCAGTGGGTGCTGAACTACACCCAGGGCCGCCAGCTCGACCTGCTCAAGAACCTGGGCTTTCGCTCGCCCAGCTGGGCGGACCTGGCCTACGTGCTGATCGGTGTGGTGGTGCTGGTGAGCCTGATCGGCGCGGCCTGGACACTGTGGGAGCGCCAGCAGCACGACCCCTGGTTGCGCCTGCTGCAGCGCGCCCGCGCGCGCCTCAAGGCGCAAGGCCTGGACAGCAGCGACCGCACGCCCCCGCGCGAACTCGCCCAGCGCGTGCGACAGCACTGGGGCGCCTCGGACGCGGCGCGGCGCGTTGCACAATGGCTGCTGCAACTCGAAGCCCAGCGGTACGGCCGCCCGGGCGCCGCTGACACCCCCACCCTGGCCACGCTGCAAACCGAATTCCGGCAGCTGGCCTGGCCCCGAAAAGACCCCCGTTGAACGCCCTCGCCTGCCTCCTCTCCTCGTCCGCCCTGGCCTTGTGCCTGAGCGCCAGCGCCCTGGCCCAGTCGCCCGCAAAAGCGCGCCCGGCCAACCCGGCCAAGGCACCCGCCTACAGCTACGCGCAAAGCGCGGCCGCCATGGCCTTCGCCACCGACCTCGCCGAGCGCCGCAACCTCGACCCGGCCTGGGTGCGCCAGCAAATCGGCGCGGCCCAGCGCATCCCCACCGTCATCCGCCTCATGCAGCCCGCGCCCAGCGGCGTGCCCAAGAACTGGGCCGCCTACCGCGCGCGCTTCATCGAGCCCGTGCGCCTGCGCGCCGGCCAGCGCTTCTGGGAAGCCAACCGCGAAACGCTGGCGCGCGCCGAGACCGAGTTCGGCGTGCCCGCCAGCCTCATCGTCGGCGTGATCGGCGTGGAGACGCTGTACGGCCAGCACACCGGCAATTTCCGCGTCATCGACGCGCTCACCACCCTGGCCTTCGACTTCCCGGCCAGCCACCCGCGCGCCGCCGCGCGCACCGAGTTCTTCCGCAGCGAACTCGAACAGTTCCTCAGCCTCACCGAGCGCACCGCCACCGACCCGCTGACGTACCTCGGCAGCTACGCCGGCGCCATGGGCTGGCCGCAGTTCATGCCCAGCAGCTGGGTGAAGTACGCGATCGACTTCGACGCCGACGGCAAGGTCGATCTCTTCAACAGCCAGGCCGACGTCATCGGCTCCGTCGCCAATTACTTCAAGGCCTTCGGCTGGCAGCCCGGCATGCCCACGCACTACCCGGTGCGCTTCGACCCGAACCAGAGCAAGGAAGATTTCGAGACCTTGCTCGCACCCGACATCCTGCCCAGCTTCGGTGTGCAGAGCTTCACCGCCAAGGGCGCGGTGCTCGACGGCCCCGCGCTGCAACACCCCGGCCAATTGGCCTTGGTGGAGTTGCAGAACGCCGGCGCGCCGTCCAGCTACATCGCCGGCACCGAGAACTTCTACGTGGTCACGCGCTACAACTGGAGCAGCTACTACGCGCTGGCGGTGATCGAGCTGGGCGAGGCGGTGAAAGCGCTGGTCGGCGAGCGCTGAGGCGTCATCAAACCCGAGGCGGGTCTGTCTCGCGCTCGGGATGGCGGTGCCTGGCCATGGCCGCGATGAAGGTCGCCACATCACCACCCTGCACCACGCCCGGATCGGCTTCGCCCGAAGGCAGCGTGGCGGACGCACCCGCCGCTTCCAGCAGCGTGACGGACGCGGGCAGCACCAGGATGGTCTTGCAGTGGCGGTACTGGTCCTTGATGAACTCCATGGTGTGGCCATCGAGCGAGAGCGTGCGCACACCCTCGTCGCCGTCGGGCAGCACCAGCGCATCGAACAGGAAACCGGGCTCGTTCTCGAGCGAGGCATCGGCATCGATCGCGACACCGTCCGCGGTCTTCACCGGGCCGATGCGTGGCGCCACGAAGCGCGGCACCGCGCCCTGCGCGAACAGCATCGCATGCACGTCGACCGCGCTCTGGCCGTTCACGCCATCGGCCACCAGCAGCGCCACCTTGCGGCCCTTGATCGAGCCGTCTCCCGGCCGCGCGAGCAGCGAGAGCGGGGGCGAGCGACTCACCTCGGGCTTGGGCGGGTTGTCCAGCGCGCGCGGCATCGGCGCAGGCAACGCCGCCATGCCCAGGCCTTCGGCCACCTGCGCCGCCAGCGACTCCGAAGCGTTGCGCAGCGAGGCCACCATGCGCTCGCGGATCGCGGGCACCGTCACCTTGGAGAGTTCGAAACGGAACGCCGCCGCGATGTGGGCCTGCTCGACCGGGCTCTGGCTCTCGAAGAACAGCGTGGCCTGCGTGTAGTGGTCGGCGAACTTCTCGGGCTTGGCGCGGACCTTGCCCTGCTCTTCCTTGGCCTGGATGCGCGCCGGCACCGACACGAAACCCTGAGCGGCGCCGGCCTGGAAGGGACAGCCACCGGCCAGCGAATTCGGTTCGTAGTTCACGCGCCCCCGGTGGATGGCCTGGCGGTGCATGCCGTCGCGCTGGTTGTTGTGCACCGGCGCCAGCGGCGAGTTGATCGGGATCTCGTGGAAGTTGGGTCCACCCAGGCGGCTGATCTGCGTGTCCACGTACGAATGGATGCGGCCGGCGAGCAGCGGGTCGTTCGAGAAGTCGAGGCCTGGCACGATGTGCGCCGCGCAGAAGGCCACCTGCTCGGTCTCGGCGAAGAAGTTGTCGGGGTTGCGGTTGAGCACCATGCGGCCCACCGGGCGCACCGGCACCAGCTCCTCGGGCACGATCTTGGTCGGGTCCAGCACGTCGAAGCTGAAGCCATCGGCCTGCTCCTCGGTGAAGATCTGCAGGCCCAGCTCCCACTCGGGGAAGGCGCCCGCCTCGATGCGTTCCCACAGGTCGCGACGGTGGTAGTCGGGGTCGGCGCCGGAAATCTTCACCGCCTCGTCCCAGACCAGCGAGTGCGTGCCGTAGACCGGGTTCCAGTGGAACTTCACGAACACCGAATCGCCTTCGGCATTGACCATGCGGAAGGTGTGCACGCCAAAGCCCTGCATGGTGGCGTAGCTGCGCGGAATGCCGCGATCGGACATGGCCCACATCAGCATGTGGGTGGACTCGGGCATCAGGGACACGAAGTCCCAAAAGGTGTCGTGCGCGCTGGCCGCCTGCGGCATCTGGTGATGCGGCTCGGGTTTCACGGCGTGCACCAGGTCCGGGAACTTCATCGCGTCCTGTATGAAGAAGACCGGCATGTTGTTGCCCACCAGGTCCCAGTTGCCTTCGTCGGTGTAGAACTTCACCGCGAAGCCGCGCACGTCGCGGGCGGTGTCCTTGGACCCTCGCTCGCCCTGCACGGTGGAGAAGCGCACGAACACCGGCGTGACCTTGCCGGCTTCCTTGAAGGGCGCGGCCTTGGTGATGTCGGTCAGCGCGTCGTAACACTCGAAGAAGCCGTGCGCGCCCGAACCGCGTGCGTGCACGATGCGTTCGGGAATGCGCTCGTGGTCGAAGTGCGTGATCTTTTCGCGCAGGATGAAATCCTCCAGCAGCGCTGGACCACGCACGCCGTACTTCAACGAGTTCTGGTTGTCCGCGATGGGCACGCCCTGGTTGGTCGTGAGCACCTGGCCCGACGAGTCCACTCGCACGCGGTCCAACGACTCGATGGCCCAGTTGATGCCTTCGGCCGCGACGCTGCCGGTCTTGTCGGAGTGGTTCTCCTCCGACAGGGTGCTGCCCGTGGGCAGGCGGGATGGCGCATCGACCGTGATGCCGGGCTGCACCGCCAGCCCGTTGTCGAAACCGTGTTCGCCGGCCTTGTTGGCGTTGAACGGCATGCCCTCGGCCAACTGGCCGGTGTGGACCGCCTTGAGCACGGCAGGATCGTTCGCAGGCTGGACTTGGGAAGGCCCACTGTCGGTGTTGCGGGCCGCGGCCCGGGGAGCGCTGTTCGCCTCCGGGTTGGCGCGGCCGGAGTCGGGGGATTTGGATTTAGGCACAGTGGGCTTTCGAGAAAAGTTGAGCGATTGGACGGTCAGGCGACTTCAGCGCCCATGAGCGCCTCCTTGCGCGCCATCAACTGGTCGCGCATGGCCACCAGGTCCAGCGACTTGGCCGCCCTGGCCTTGGGGAAGATCTCGTTGCGCTCTTCCTTCACGTGGTGGTCGATGTACTCGCCCAGCACCTTGACCTTGGCGTCGAACATCTCGTCGGCTTCTTCCATGGCTTCGATCTGGGCGATCAGGTCCTTGGCACCCGCGTGCTCCACCTCGGCTTCGGCCAGGATGTCGGTCTCTTTCAAGGCTTCACGCAGCGCGGGGTAGAAGATTTCTTCCTCGACGGTGGCGTGCACCGTGAGTTCCTGGCAGATCTGGTGTGCCAGCTCCAGTTTCTTCTGCGCGGCGCCACGCGCCTTGGAGCCGGCAAGCTCCTCGTAGGTCTTGAACATCTTTTTGACCGCCTTGTGGTCGGTGTCCAACAGGGTGCATGCGTCTGCTTCGGTTCGGGTGGTGGCCATGGAGGGCTCCTGATTTCGGTGTGGGGATGGATGTTTTGATCGAGAGAAGCAAAACCCCACCCGGCCCAGCTGGGCAGGGTGGGTGCACTGCATCAGCGGTTATGAAGCGTTGTTGTCACCCGGGCGGCGGGTGCCATCGTCCTGCTCCCGGGCACCGGGACGCGAACCGTCCTGCTGTTGGGACGGGTTGACTTCCTTGCGGCCTTGCTGGTCGGAGCCGCCGGGGTTGCTCTGCTCGCGCTGCCCTGCCGGGTTGCTCTGGTCGCCTTGCTGCCCGCCTTGCTGGCCCGGGCGCTGACCTGGGTTCTGGCCCTGCTGATTCTGGCCCTGCTGGCCTTGTTCCTGCTGGTTCTGGCCTTGCTGGCCCTGCTGTTGGCCTTGCTGGCCCTGGTTGTTCGATGCCATGTCGTTGCTCCTGCATGTGTTGAAAGAATTGCGGCGATCGCGATGGATCGAACGCAAATCTCTTTGGGCAAGGCGCGTGCCCGCGCCGTGTCAACCGGGCTGCCAGCGCAGGCGCTGCCAGGGGCGTGTGTCGCACTTGAGGATGTCGCGCATGTAGGCCAGCGCCGCCGCCTTCTTCTCATCCGTCTCGGCCGCCGTGCAGTCCTCGGGCGCGTGCACCTTGAGGCCGCGCAGAAAGGCGTCGGCGGCCGTCAGCTGGATGCAGATGTCGGTCGCCAGCCCCGCCATCACCAGGGAGCGGGCGCCGATCTGGTCGAGCAGGATGTCCAGGGGCGTGCCGAAGAAGGCGGAGTGCATCGGTTTCAACACGGTGAGGTCGCCGCGCTGCGGGCGCAACAGCCGCGCCATGGACGCGCTGACGCCCTGGCCCTGCGCCAGGCGCTTCACCAGGGTGGGGAAATCGGAGCGCCAGCGGCCGAAGTTGTCGTTGGCATAGATCACCGGAATGCCTCGCGCGCGGGCCGCGCTGGCGAGTTGGCGAGCCGCCCTGGCTGCCAGCAACGCGGGCCCGGCGAGTTCGTCGGCTTCGGGGAAGTCCAACGGGTTGATGAAGTCGATCAGCAGCAGGGCGCGCCGGCTTCGTGGCAGTTCCGCTTCACCCATCGCCCCTCCCTTGCCCCACCTCGCCGGACGAGTCTTTCAACACGCTGATGCCGCCATCGGCCTCCAGAAAGGCGTACTTCATGTCCTTCAGGTCGCAATCGGCCTCACGCAGTGCTCGTTCCACATCCAGCATGGGCACATGGTGCTGCCTGAGGGTGCGGGAGTGAATCTGCCCATCGCGGCCAATGAGCACAGGCTCGCCCTCGGCCAGGGCTTGCAGCCTGGTACTGCGGGCGGTCACCACCGCCACCAGCATATTCAGGGCGATCAGGGTCGCGGCAGCAAGCAGTCCACCGGTCACCGACTCCTCGCCCCCACTCAGCCCCGCCGACACCGACTCGCTCAGCAGCATCACCACCAGGAGGTCGAACGGCGTGAACTGCCCCACGGTGCGCTTGCCGGAGAGGCGCACCAGCAGCAACAACACCGCATAGATGATCGCGGCCCTGGCGGGCAACTCCCACCAGGCAGTGGAAAGCTCGAACATGGAAACCTCGCCTCACGATGAATGCCCAGGTCAGAGCAAATGGCATTCCCGGAACGCGCAGGTCGACCGTTGAGCAGCACCTCGGGCGCTTGCGGCAAATTTTGCTGATCCAAGACGGCGGGAGCGCTTTTTACCGCTCGAAGCTGTGTGTCATGGCGAACAGTCGGATCGGCCGCAGACAGGCACCATCACGCGCACCAACCGTCCGGAGAACCATGGATTTGCTCGACCTCATGCAATGGCCCGCCATGCTGGTGACGCTGCTGGCGTCCTGGCTGGTGGCCTCGCGCAGCGCCGGGCGGCGCCATGCCGGCTTCTGGCTGTTCCTGGCCAGCAACGCCCTGTGGGTCGCCTGGGGCTGGCATGCGAACGCCTACGCGCTCATCGCCCTGCAGATCGGGCTGGCCGGCATGAACATCCGCGGCGCCCTGAAAACGGAAAGCCCGTCGTGATGGCATCGCGGCCGGGGATGCGGCCCGCCAGCGAAAGGCTACGCCTGCAGCACCTTGGCCAGCGCCTCGGCCGAAACGGGCTTGGTGAAGTGGTAGTCCACCAACGAAAACACTTCGGCCGCCAGCTCGTCGTCATGGTCCGAGCCGGTCACCGCGATGAGCACCAGGTTGTCGCCGCATTGCTGGCGCAGCGCACGAACCAGTTCCAGGCCGTCCATGTCCGGCATGTGCACGTCGAGCATGACGCACAGCGGCAGCGAATGCCCCACCACCTCGAGCGCCTCCTGGCCGCTGTACGCCGCCCTCGCGCGATGCCCCATCAGGGTCATCAGCGTGGTCAACGAGTCCGCGGCATCCCGCGAGTCGTCGACGATCAATATGTCCAGGTCCTGGTTTGTCATGGCTGTTGTGCCTGTGGTGACCCGACGGGCCCGCTCGCGCGACAGCATAATGCCTTTCGCCGGACGTTCGCACGCGCGGGCCGATGTGCCGGCGTCCACCCCCTCCTGCCCGGCCCGGGCCAGCGTCGTTCTTGAATGGAGTCGTCCATGGAAGCTGCGAGCCCGGAACCCCCTCCATTTCTATCCGGTGGCGGAGAGCTCGCCCGGCTCATCGCCGGGTTCGACTGGGCATCGACCGGTCTCGGCCCGATCGACCAATGGCGCGACCACGTGAAAGCGGCCACCGCCTTGATGCTGCGTTCCCAGGTGCCCATCGTCATGCTCTGGGGCGAGCGGGGGTTCATGGTCTACAACGACGCCTACTCCCACTTCTCGGGTCTTCGCCACCCTCAGTTGCTGGGCTCGGAGGTGCGCAAGGGCTGGCCTGAAGTGGCGGACTTCAACGATCAGGTCATGACGGTGTGCCTGGCCGGCGGCCACCTGCGGTTCGAAGACCAGGAGCTGATCCTGCACCGCCACAACCGCGCCGAGCAGGTCTGGATGAACCTGGACTACTCGCCGCTGCTCGATCTGAGCGGCCAGCCGGTGGGCGTGATGGCCATCGTGGTCGAAACCACCGCCAAGGTGCAAGCCCTTCGCAAGGTGCACAGCGAACGGGAGCGGATGGCGCAGCTGTTCCAGCAAGCCCCGTCGTTCATGACCATGCTGCGGGGAAGCTCGCATGTCATCGAATTGGTCAACCCCAACTACCTCAAGCTGGTGGGCCACCGCGACGTGATCGGCAAGACGGTGGCGCAGGCGCTGCCCGACGCGGTGGAGCAGGGGTACCTCCAGCTGCTGGACGAGGTGTATGCCAGCGGGCAGGCGCATTCGGCGCGGGGCGCCCGGTACGCGGCGCAGGCCGAACCCGGCGGCCCGGTCAACACACGCTATCTCGACTTCGTGTTCCAGCCCCTGAGGAACGAGGCCGGCGAGGTCGACGGGATCTTCGTGGAAGGGATCGATGTCACGGACCGGGTGCAGGCCGAAATGAAGCGGGACTGCCTGACGGTGCTGGGGGATCGTTTGGCGGCCCTGTCAACGCCGGTGGAGCTCGCGCACGCGGCCTCCGAAATCCTTGGCGATGCGCTCAAGGCCAGCCGCGTGGGATACGGCAGCATCGACAACGCCACGGAGACACTGACGGTCGATCGCGACTGGGCCGCGCCCGGCGTGGACAGCCTGGCCGGCACGACGCGGCTGCGCGACTACGGCGCCTTCATCGACAGCCTCAAGCTGGGCGAGTTCATCGCCATCGCCGACGTGCGCCTCGACGCGCGCACCGCCTTCGCGGCCGAGGCCCTCGAATCCAAATCCGCGCGCTCGTTCGTCAACGTGCCCATCATGGAAAACGGTCGGCTGGCCGCCGTGTTCTTCGTGAACTGCGACCAAGTCCGGGAATGGGAGGCGGAGGAACTCTCCCTGATCCGCGAAGTGGGCCAGCGCACCCGCGTGTCGGTGGAGCGCGCCCGAGGGCACATCGCCTTGCAGGAAAGTGAAGCCCGCCTCAGGGAGGTGAACGAGACACTGGAGCAGAAGGTCGAGCAACGCACCGCCGAATTGATGGAGATCGAGTCCCACTTCCGCCAGGCGCAGAAGATGGAGGCCATCGGCCAGCTCACGGGCGGCCTGGCGCACGACTTCAACAACCTGCTCGGCACCATCAGCAACAGCCTGCAGATCCTGAAGATGCGGCTGACCCAGGGCACGACGGACGGGCTGGAGCGCTACATCGGCATGAGCGAGGATTCCATCCGCCGCGCCGCCGCGCTCACCCACCGGCTGCTGGCGTTCTCGCGCCGCCAGACGCTCGACCCCAAACCCATCGACGCCAACCGACTGGTGCAGGGCATGGAGGACATGATCCGCCGCACCATGGGGCCCTTGATCGACATCGAGGTGGTCGGCGCCGGCGGCCTGTGGTTCACCAAGGCCGATGCGTCCCAGCTCGAGAACTCGCTGCTGAACCTCTGCATCAATGCGCGCGATGCCATGCCCGAGGGAGGCCGTCTGACCATCGAGACGGCGAACAAGTGGCTGGACGAGCGCGCCGCCGGCGAGCGCAGCCTGCCGCGCGGGCAATACGTGTCGCTGTGCGTGACGGACACGGGCACGGGCATGTCCGCCGACGTCATCGAGCGCATCTTCGACCCTTTCTACACCACCAAGCCCCTGGGCATGGGCACCGGCATGGGCTTGTCCATGGTCTACGGTTTCGTGCGCCAGTCCGGCGGGCAGGTGCGGGTGTACTCCGAAGTGGGCATGGGCACGACGATGTGCCTCTACCTGCCCCGCTACCTCGGCCCCGGTGTTGACGAGGAGGAAGCACCACGGCCCGCGCCCATGCAGGCGGGCGATGGCGAAACCATTTTGGTGGTCGAGGACGAATGGGGCATCCGCGTCACGATCGAGGAGGTGCTGACCGACTCGGGTTACCACGTGCTCACGGCCGACACGGGCCCCGCGGCCATGAAGATTCTGGACAGCGAGGCGCGCATCGACCTGCTCATCACCGACGTCGGCCTGCCCGGGGGCATGAACGGCCGTCAGGTGGCCGACGCGGCCCGCATCCAGCGAACGGGCCTGAAGGTGCTGTTCATCACCGGCTATGCCGACAACGCCGCGGTCGGCAATGGGCACCTCGACCCGGGCATGGCCGTGTTGACCAAGCCCTTCGAGATCTCGGTGCTGTCCAGCCGGGTCAAGGCCCTGCTGAGCCCGTGACGCGGGCGGGGAGGCCGGCGCGCACGAAGTCCACCAGCTCGGCCAGTGCGCCCTCCGTCGGCGTTCGCCACAGCAGGTGGGTCTGCAGGCAGGCGTCGTCGTGCGCCAGCGGAATCGCCACGATGCTGGCCGGCAGCTTGCCCACGATGCCGCCACCGTAGAGCGCCACGTGGGTGCTGCGCGCCACCGACTCCAGCAGGATCGGTGTGTCGTCGGGCTCGTACACCACCCGGGGCTTGAAGGCGTGGCGCTCGAACAGCGCAAACAGCAGTTCGCGGAAGGTGCCCCAGCGGCCCGGCGATCCGATGATCAGGCCCTCGTCCCGCAGGTCCTGCAAGTGCAGCTTGCGCTTGCGCGCCAGCGGATGACCCACGCGGCACAAGGCCACGATGGGCTGCGAGTCCACCAGCACCCGGTCCAGTGAAGGCGACGGCGCCAGCGATGCCGGCAGCAGCAGGAAGGCCGCGTCCAGATCACCCGCGACGATCTCGGCGAACAGGCGCTCGGACGGCGCCTGCAACAGGTTGAGCTCCACATCGGGGAAGCCCACGCCAAAGCTGAACAGCAGTTCCGGCATGGCGCTGTTGGCGGCCTGGGCCGAGTAGCCGATCAGCAGCTTGCGCTTGCTCGAACTGCCGGCCAGGCGGCGCGATTCGCGCACGGCCTGGTGCAGGCCGTCGAACACCGCATCGAGCTGCCCGAGCAGATGGGTGGCGGCCGGGGTCAGCTCCATCGACCGCGTCGTGCGCACGAAGAGCGGGAAGCCCAGCTCTTCCTCCAGCAACTTGATGGAACGGCTGAGCGCGGGCTGCGCGATGCGCAGCGCTTCGGCCGACTTGCGGAAGTTCAGCGTGGCGCTGAGGTGGCGGAACTGCTGAAGCCGCCGCAGGCTGGGGTAGGTCTTCATTGATGCCGGAATTCTATCAATGAGGGATCAAATGGTATTGGACTGGGCCGGGGGCCAAAACTAGCATTCACGCCCACCAGATCCACCACAAGAGTTCATGAAAGCCTCCGTTTCCCAGTTCAAGAGCGTGCGCGACATTGAGAGCAACTTGCGCACAATACGCAGCCACATCGCGACCGCCGCCGCCAGCGGCGCCCAGCTGATCTGCTTTCCCGAAGCCAGCATGGTCGCCTACGAGTCCTCGCGCGAAGAGCTGGTCGCTTTCGCCGGGCAGCAGGCGGCCCGCTTCATCGACGAGGTAGGCGCCAGCGCCAAGGCGCACGCGATCGACGTGTTCGTCGGCCTGTACGAGCCGCTCGATGGCCACCGCACGCGCAACACCTTCGTGCACCTGGGTGCCGATGGGCAACTCAAGGGCCGCTACGAAAAGCTGCACCTCTACGATGCGTTCAGCTTCAAGGAGTCCGACAAGAACCGGCACGGCCAGCTGCTGCCCGCGCACGACGAGGTGTATGTGGCCGACGTGGGCGGCGTGCGCTTCGCCATCCTCAACTGCTACGACCTGCGCTTCCCCGAAATCTCGCGCATCGCGGTGGACAAGGGCGCCGACGTGCTGCTCTACGGCGCGGGCTGGATCGCCGGCAGCCTCAAAGAGCTGCACTGGGAGACCCTGCTGCGCGCGCGCGCCATCGAGAACACCTGCTACGTGCTGGCCTCGTGCCAGCCGCCGCCCACTTCCGTGGGCATGAGCATGGGCATCGACCCCTCGGGCCTGGTGATCGGCGGCATCGCGGCCGCCGAGGGCGTCGTGACGGTCGACGTGCTGCCCGAGCGCCTGCGCGATGTGCGCAAGGACCTGCCCTGCCTCGAACACCGCCGCTACCAGATCGCCCTCAATTCCTCCGGAGACAACAACACATGAACAACCAGCAACCGCAATCCCAGAAGAAGGTGCTTTATTCGGCATCGCTCGGCCAGTTCGTCGAGTGGTACGACTTCGTGATCTACGCCTACTCGGCCACCATCATCGCCAAGCTGTTCTTCCCCACCACGGACCCGGCCACCGCCCTGCTCTCGGCCTTCGCGGTGTACGGCGTGGGCTTCGTCATGCGCCCGCTCGGCGGCTTCATCTTCGGCAGCCTGGGCGACCGCTTCGGCCGCAAGGCGGTGCTCTCCGCCATCATCCTGATGATGGGTGGCGCCACCGTCGGCATCGGCGTGCTGCCCACCTACGCGCAGATCGGCATCGCGGCGCCCATCCTGCTCGTGGTGCTGCGCCTGATCCAGGGTCTGTCGGCGTCGGGCGAGACCATCGGCTCCAACTCCTTCGTGGCCGAACACGCGCCACCGGGGCGCCGCGGCCTGCACGTGGCCTTCACCTACGCCTTCGCCAACCTGCCGCCCGTGGCGGCCGCGCTCATCATCCTCGCCGTGACCAGCCTGCTGGGCAGCGAGGTGTACGAGAGCTGGGGCTGGCGCATTCCCTTCCTGATCAGCGGCCCGCTCGCGCTGGTGGGCCTGTACATCCGCAACCGCGTCGATGAATCGCCGGCTTTCGAGGTGGCGCGCGCCAAGCAGGAAATCTCGACCACGCCGGTGTCGGACGCCATCCGCGACCAGAAGAAGGCCATGGGCTTCAGCTTCGCGCTGGCCGCGTTCTCCAGCCTGACCTTCTACACGCTCGCGGGCTACTTCGTGTCCTACCTCACCGTCACCGTGGGCATGAGCCGCAGCGACTCGCTGATCTCCAACGGCATCGCCATGACCGTCGCCTTCCTCACGATGATCGCGAGCGGCTTCGTGTCGGACAAGGTGGGGCGCAAACCGGTGATGGTGGTCAGCCTGCTGTTCAACGCCATCGTCTGCGTCCCGGCCTACATGCTGGCCGGCGAAGGCACGCTGTTCCACGCGGCGCTCGCGCAATCGCTGCTGGCCATCGGCATGGGCTCGTTCGCCGGCCCGCTGGGCATCACGCTGCTCGAGCTGTTCCCGACCAAGACGCGCTTCAGCGCATCGGCCATCAGCTACAACCTGGCGTACACCATCTTCGGTGGCACCGCGCCCTTTGTCGGCACCTACCTGGTGCTGGCCACGCAGTCCAAGCTGGCCCCGGCCGCCTACCTGGCCGCGGTGTCCGTCGTGGTGCTGTGCGTCACGCTCTTCCTGCCCGAGACTTACCGGCGCTCGCTGACGGACTAGCCTCCTCGATGCCCTGCGCCAGCAACTCGGTGGCGAACTCGATGTAGCCCCGCACCAGGGCATCGCTGCCCGGCCGCTCCTTGAAGAGCACCGCGAGCATGGGCTGGGCATCCATGAAGAAGGTGCACATGCCCAGAATGGCGACGTGCAGGTAGCGCGCGTCCAGTTCGCGCGCCGGCTTGTCACCGGGGATGGGGTTGAGCACGAACTGCGTCAACGCCAGCCCCCGTTTCGCCACCGTGTTGAGGTCCCCCACCTCCATCTGGGCCTCTTCATCGGAGTAGATCTCCTTGAGCACCAGATTCATGAACTGCGGGTTGCGCTGCAGTGAATCGATCAGCATCTGCAGGCGCGTGCGGATGCGGTGGCGCAAGGGCCCCGGCTCGTCCAGCACGAGCCGGCTGCGTTCCTGGATGTCGTCCAGCAGGCCCACCGCCGCGGCCCGCAGCAGGCCCTTCTTCGTGCCGAAGTAGTAGCGGATCAGCGCCGGGTCCACCTTCGCGGCACTGGCCACCTCCACCACCGTCAGCGCCTCCGGCGCCTTGTGGCGCAACAGCGCGAGCGCCGCTTCGACGATCTTCTCCTTGCCCACGCCGCTGCTGGAAGCGGGCCGGCCCGCCGTGCGGCGCGGCTCCTTGCGCCGTCGACGGGGCGTGGGGGTGTCGTTGTCCTTCATCACGCCATTCTAGGAACACTTCGCGCGCGGCACGCCGCGCATCGAAGGTCGGCGGCATTAATTCCCATGAAAAGGAAATATCCACACTGCATGCAGGGATTGTCATTTCGGGTTGACAGGCGTTCCGCCAGGGTCTTAGCATCCGCTCAATTCCTATTTGTAGGAATTAAAAGAACTTCAACCCTCTGCTGAATGTCCCCCCACATGTCTGTCGTTGCGATCACCTTCAACCCCCATCTCCTCAGCGCCAGAACCGCCACGCGGTCCAAGGACGCCGGGAACGGCCTGATCTTTCAACCGGGCGAAGAGGACAACCTGCGATGGCAAAGCCGTCCCAGCGAACCGTCTGAAGAGGAACAGGCCCTGGCCGCGGCCATCGTGCAGATCTACGCCGACGACGGCCGCTCGCCCGAGGCTTTCGCCGAAGCGCTCAACGCGAGAAACCTGCTGCAACCCGATGGCAGCGCATGGACGCCTGAGACCTTGTGCGCCGTGCTCGAACGCCTGGCGGTCTGACCCCCATCGATCCGAAAGAACACCCCATGAAATCCCACAACATCACCCGGCGCGAGCTGATGCTGGCCGGCATGGCCCTGGCCGCTCCCGCCGGCGCCTTCGCGCAATCGGCCCGCCCCACGCAGCTCATCGTCGGCTTCCCCGCGGGGGGAGGCATTGACCTGCTGGCGCGCCTGATGGCGAGCCAGCTGCGCGCGCACACCCCCGAGCCCGTGGTCGTCGACAACAAGGCAGGCGTGGCCGGCCGCCTGGCGCTGGAGCACATCAAGCGCGCGCCGGCCGACGGCAGCGCCTTGCTGCTCACGCCCGACTTTCCCCTCACGATCTTTCCGCACATCTACAAGAAGCTGGCCTACCAGCCGCTGCAGGACTTCACGGCCGTGGCCGCCTGCGCGCGCTCGGAGCTGGTGCTCAGCGTGGGACCCATGGTGCCGTCGAGCGTGAACACCGTGCCCGAGCTCGTGAAATGGATGCAGGCCCACCCGGACAAGGCCGACTACGCCTCGTCGGGCCCCGGTGGGGTGCTGCACCTGCTGGGCGTGATGTTCAGCCAGGCCACGGGGGTGCAGATGACCCACGTGCCCTTCAGGGGCAGCGCGCCCGCGCTGCAGGCGCTGGTGGGCGGGCATGTGGCCGCGAGCTTCAACGCCGTGGGCGAAGCCCTGCCCTTCAAGGCCTCGGGTGGCCTGCGGCCCATCGCCACCTTCGGCGCCAAGCGCTCGCGCTACCTGCCCGAGACACCGTGCATGGTGGAGCTGGGTTATCCGAATGTGCAGGCAGACACCTGGCTGGGCGTGTTCGCGCCCCCTCGCCTGCCTCAGGCCCTGGTGGAGCAATGGAACACCCGGATCACCAGCGTCGTGAACTCCAGCGAGTACATCGCGAGCCTGGACAAGCTCTCGATGGAGCCGCTCACGCTCAAGCCCGCGGCGCTCGCCTCCCTCGTCAAGACCGACATCGAGCGCTGGGCGCCGGTCGTCAAGGCCTCCGGTTTCACCGCCGATGAATGAACACCCCCAACACCCCATGAACATGGACGAAGCGACTTTGAAAACCGATGCCGCGCAGCGCGTGGAGCGTGGCCTGTTGAACTACTGGTACCCGGTGCTGCCGAGCTACCGCCTGGCGGGCACGCCCATCGGGATCACCCGCCTGTCCGAAGAGATCGTGCTGTGGCGCGACGACGAGGGCCAGGTCCGCGCGGTGGAAGACCGCTGCCCGCACCGCGGCGCGCGGCTGTCGCTGGGCTGGAACCTCGGCGACCGGGTGGCCTGCTGGTACCACGGCGTGGAGGTGGACGGCCGGGGCAAGGTGGTCGATGTGCCGGCCATGCAGAACTGCGTGCTCACCGGGCGGACCTGCCTGAAGTCCTACCCCGTGGTGGAAGCCCAAGGCGCGATCTTCCTCTGGTTCGGCGATGGCAGCCTGGCCGCGCCAGCCGCGTTCGAACTGCCCGAAGAGATGACCGCCGAGGACTACTCCGGCTTCCTCTGCATGCAGAACTGGAAGTGCAACCACCGTTACGCGATCGACAACGTCATGGACCCCATGCACGGCACCTACCTGCACTCGCAGTCCCATTCCATGGCCGAGGGCGACCGGCAGGCCGAGATGACGGTGCGGCCGACGGCCACCGGCCTGATCGTCGAAAAGGTGGGCCAGCGCGGCGTGAACTTCGACTGGGTCGAGTTCGGCGAGTCGGGCCTGATGTGGATGCGCCTGGCCGTGCCGTACAGCAAGCAGCATGGGGGTGGCCAGTTCATCATCGTGGGCTTCGTCACCCCGGTCGACGAGACCCATTGCCAGGTCTATTTCTGGCGCATCCGCAAGGCCTCGGGGTTCGACCGGCACGTCTGGCGCTTCCTCTACCGCAACCGGCTCGAAGGCCTGCACTGGGACGTGCTCGAGCAGGACCGCAAGGTGATCGAGAACCTGACCCGGTCCGCCCGCTCGCAGGAAACGCTGTACCAGCACGACGTCGGCATCGTCCGGGTCCGCCGCCTGATGGAAAAGCGCGCCCAGGAACAGGTCGCGCAGCGCCTCGCCAGCGTGGCCTGACCCGCTCCTCCTCTTCCGTTCCCCCTCTGTCCGGGGACCCGTCGGGTCCCCCGGGCATCCCTTCGCCCAAAAAATGGAGTCCCCATGAAAAAGCCCCCCTTTCTTGCCGGTTTGAGCGCGTGTGCCTGCCTGTTGGCGAGCGGCGCCGTGAGCGCGCAGAGCACGGTGTCGATCTACGGCGTCATCGACGCCTCGGTGGAACACGTCACGAAAGCGACCCCCAGCGGTGGCGGCCTGACCCGCGTGCCATCCCTGACCGGCAGCGCGCCCAGCCGCCTCGGCTTTCGCGGCACCGAAGACCTGGGCCAGGGACTCAAGACGGTCTTCACGCTGGAAACAGGGTTCTCGCCCGACACCGGCGTGGCCAACCAGGGCGGCCGCGCCTTCGGGCGCCAGGCCTTCGTCGGGCTCTCGGGCCCATGGGGCACGGTGTCCCTGGGCCGGCAATACACCATGCTGTTCTATTCCATCCTGGAGTCGGACATCCTCGGCCCCAACCTCTACAGCTCGGGCTCGCTGGACAGCTACATCCCCAACGCCCGCGCGGACAACGCCATCACCTACCGCGGCACCTTCTCCGGCCTCACGCTGGGTGCCAGCTACAGCCTCGGCCGGGACGCGGTGAACGCAGGCCCCAGCCCGGCCGGCACCAACTGCGCCGGCGAAAACCCGAACGACAGCAAGGCCTGCCGGGAATGGTCGGCCCTGGTGAAGTACGACACCGCCACCTGGGGCACCGCGCTCGCGGTGGACGAGCTGCGCGGCGGCACCGGCGCCTTCGCCGGCCTCAACTCCAGCGCCATGACGGACCGGCGCACCTCCGCCAACGGCTACGTCAAACTGGGTGACCTCAAGCTCGCCGGGGGCCTGGTCCGCCGCGCCAACGGCGCCAGCGCCACCCAAGGCAAAAGCGATCTGTGGTACCTCGGCGCGGCGTACCAGGTCACGCCGGCCTTGCTCGTGGACGGCGAGGTCTTCAGCCTGCGTTACAAGGACTCGGTGAACCGGGCCACCCTCGCCGCCGTGCGCGCCACCTACAGCTTCTCGCGGCGCACGGCGGTCTATGCAACGGCCGGGCACATCCAGAACAAGGGCACGCTGGCGCTGTCGGTCAGTGGCGGGCAGCCGGGCGGCGCGCCGGTGCCCGGTGGCTCACAAAGTGGTGTGGCGTTCGGCGTGCGGCACAGCTTCTGAGCAGGCACGCCTTCGCCAACCAGTGCGCGCGCTTCAGTGCGCGTGCGCGCCCACCAGCGGAAAGTCGTACTGCGCATCCACCACGCGCGCGGCCATGGTGGGCAGCATGCGGTCGATGAACACCTCGCCCACCCAGCGTCGCAGGGCCGGGTTGCTCATGGGCCCGGCGGCCTGCAGCGTCATGCTGCTGAAGGTGTTGATGCCGTCTTCCATGAGCAGGCCCATGGGCACCGGCGGCAGTTTTTCGGTGGACGCGGCGCTGGTGGACTGCTGCCAGGCGCTGAGGAAACGGTCGAAGCTGCCCACGGTGCCTTTGCGCCAGACATCGGCGATGTAGAAGATCCAGGCGCCCTGGTCTTCCACCACGAAGCCCCAGGAAAACTCGTGGATGCCGTCGGGCGCCTGCGCGAACACGCCGATCTCCTGCACGTCTTCGCGTGCCTTGTACTCGGCGAACAGCGGGCCGGGGCCTGAGAGTTCGCCACGCACGAAACGCTCCAGCATGCCGGGGTCCGAGCTGAACAGGGGCAAGGGATCGGACCACGAACGCTTGGCGCGGTGGATGAGGCGCGAGGTGGCATCGGCGCTCTTCTGCGCCTGGATGCAGCGGTCCATGAAGGTCTTGCGGCCGTCGGGCGTGGAGATCAGGTCCACGGTCTCGGTGAAGGCGGCGTCGTTCTTGAGGTAACCGTCCTCGCGCAGGCGCAGCACGATGTCGAGCATGGAGCTTCGCGTGATGTGTTCGATCATGTAGGCCATGTCGCCACCCTCGAAGTCGGCCATCGACCGCTGCACCCAGGCCATGGTCTCCTCGTGGGAGAGCCCCTGGGGTGCCTTGGGCATGTCGTTGAACAGGGCGCGAAGCACCCTCACCGTATCCAGATCGCTGGCCATTCATCCTCCGTCGTTGGCATCACGGCCGGCCCGGGGAGATAAGGCCTGGACCGGCCTGACAGTCAGGATAGGCGTTTTTGGCCTTTTGCCTGACAGGGGGCCGGTGGCGAGCGTGACTTTTGCAGTCGATGGCGCGGTTTTCCGCGCAACGGTTCAGGCCTGGCGCGCCGCCCGCTGCGTGCCCACCACCACCAGGGCCACCAGCATCATGAGCACGCCAGCCAGCTGGCTGGGGCTCAGGGCCCGGCCGTACACGGCCCATTCCACCGCCACGGCCGAGGCCGGGTAGACGAACTGCAGCACGGCCACGCGCCCGGCGCTGAGGCGCGCCACGCCGGCGTACAGCACCACGTAGGCCAGGCCGGTGTGGATGGCGCCCAGCCCCGCGAGCCAGGCCCAGGCCGGCCCCGCCGGCGGCCAGCCGTGCACGAAGGGCCACCACACCAGCACCACCGCGCCCACGGCGCACTGCCACCAGGCCAGGGCCAGTGGCGTGACGCCGCGCGCCCGGTTGGCGATCAGCGTGAGGGCGGCATAGCCCACCGAGTTGAGCAGCGCCAGGCCGATGCCCCAGAGGTAGCTGGACGACCAGCCCGCGCCCGTGAGCGCGCCGTCGACCCAGCCCGAGGCCAGCGCCAAGCCGATCAGGCAGGCGAAGGTGGCGATGCCTTGCGCGCGCGTGATGCGCTCCTTCCACCACAGGGCACCGAACGCCATCACCAGAAAGGGCTGCACGTGCACCACCACGGTGGCCACGCCGATGGAAGTGCGCTCGATGGCCTCGAAGAACAGGATCCAGTTGACCACCGCGAGCACGCCCGCGCTCACTGCCGCCAGGCGCGCTGCACCGCTGAGCCTGAGTTCCCGCCAGCGCCGGGTGACGGCGAACCAGGCGGTGAGCGTGAGCAGACCGAAGGCGCAGCGGAACCACACCGCCGTGAGCGGGCTCTGGCCGGCCTCTTCGAGAAAGATGCCCAGCGTGCCGAGCATGAGGCCGCCCGCCACCATGAGCCACATGCCCGAGCGTTCGCGCGCGGCGGCGTGAGGGTGGGCGCCGAGGGACGTGGACAGGGAAGCCGTGGAGTTCATGCGCCGATGGTCGGCGGGCATGCCCCATCTGTACAGCGGATAAATAGAATCCAATGCATTCGACAATCGAATATTGGAGCCAACCGCCATGACCCACACCGACCTGCAACTGGACTGGCTGCGCGCCTTCGTGGCCGTGGTGGACGGCGGATCGCTCTCGGCCGCCGCGCCGCTGGTGCACCGCTCCCAGCCGGCGGTGAGCATGCAGATCCGCAAGCTGGAAGACGCGGTGGGCCGCGCCGTGCTGCTGCGCGGCCCGCGCCACCTCGAACTCACGCCCACCGGCACCGAGTTGCTGGGTTACGCGCGGCGCATGCTGGCCTTGCACGCCGAAACGCTGGAGGCCCTGCATGGGCCGGTGCTCAGCGGCCGCGTGCGCCTGGGCGTGCCCGACGACTACGCCGTGAGCTACCTCTCACCCGTGCTGCGCAGCTACGCCGCGCGGCACGCGGGCGTGGAAATCGAGCTGGACTGCGAACAGTCCACCTCGCTCATTCCCAAGGTGCAGCGCGGCGAGATCGATCTGGCGCTGATTTCGCGCGACAAGTCCACGCGCGGCACGCTGCTGTTCCAGGAACCGCTGGTGTGGGTGGGCGCACCGCAGTTCGAGGTGTGGCGCCGCGACCCCCTGCCGATCGCGGTCTACGAAGCCACCAGCCAGGCGAGGCGCGCGGTGATCGCCGCGCTCCACGCGCAGCGGCGCGCCTACCGCGTGGTCTACAACAGCTCCAGCCTCGCGGGGCAGTTGGCGGCGGTGGAAAGTGGGCTCGCCCTGGCGGTGCTCACGCGCTGCAGCGCGCCGGCCCACCTGGCCATCCTGGGCGAAAAACAGGGCCTGCCGGTCCTGGACTTCATGGACGTGGCGCTCTACCGCAGCCAGGCCTCGCGCCACCTGCCCGCGGTGGACGCGCTGTTCGAGCAGATGGTGCAGACGCTCAGTGCGAAGGCACCAAGAAGTCCTGGCTGATGCGCCCACCCAGCTCGTTCACGCGGTCCAGGAACTGCGTGAGGAAGGCGTGCAGGCCGGTGGAGAGGATCTCGTCGATGCGGGCGTACTGCAGGTCGGCCTTGAGCTTGCCCGCGCGGCGCAAGGTTTCGCCGCTGTGGTCGTTGGACACCACGCTGAGGTTGTTCACCACCTCGTTGAGGCTGGCGGCCAGGCTGCGTGGCATGTCGGCGCGCAGGATCAGCAGCTCGGCCACGCGCTCGGGCGTGATCACATCGCGGTACACCTTGCGGTAGACCTCGAAGCCGCTCACGCTGCGCAGGATGGCGCTCCAGTGGTAGAAGTCGTACTCCTGATCGAGCTCGCTGGCGGCGCCGAAGAAGTCGCTGTGCACCGCGTGGAACTTCACGTCCAGCAGGCGGGCGGTGTTGTCCGCGCGCTCCAGGAAGGTGCCCATGCGGTAGAAGTGGAAGGCCTCGTCCTGCAGCATGGTGCCGATGGCCACACCGCGCGAGAGGTGCGAGCGGAACTTGACCCACTCGAAGAATTCACCCGGGTCGCGCTCGAAGTTCTTGCCCTTGAGCATGCGCGTGAGTTCCAGCCAGGTCTGGTTCTGCGTTTCCCAGAATTCGGTGGTGAGAGCTCCGCGCACGGCCCGCGCGTTCTCGCGCGCGGCCTTCAGACAGGTGTAGATGCTCGACGGGTTGGACTCGTCGCGCACCATGAAGTCGAGCACGTTGCGTGGCGTGATTTCCTTGCCGTACTTCTGCGTGTAGGGATACAGCAGCTCGCTGATGGCGAGCAGCCCTTCCCAGCCCACCTGCGCCACGGCTGCGGACTGCGGCAGCAGCGAGGTCTGGTAGTTCACGTCCAGCATGCGGGCGGTGTTCTCCGCGCGCTCGGTGTAGCGGGACATCCAGAAAAGGTGGTCGGCGGTGCGCGAAAGCATGGTGTGTCCCTCAGTCTTCAAGAATCCAGGTGTCCTTGGTGCCGCCGCCCTGCGAGGAGTTGACGACCAGCGAGCCCTCCTTGAGCGCCACGCGGGTGAGCCCCCCGGGCACCATCTGCACTTCCTTGCCGCTGAGCACGAAGGGGCGCAGGTCGATGTGGCGCGGCGCCACGCCGCTCTGCACATAGGTGGGGCAGGTGGAGAGCGAGAGCGTGGGCTGCGCGATGTAGCCGCCCGGGTTGGCCGCCACGGCCTTGCGGAAGTCCTCGATCTCGGCCTTCGTGGACGCGGGCCCGACCAGCATGCCGTAGCCGCCCGCGCCGTGCACCTCTTTCACCACGAGGTCCTTCATGTTGGCCATCATGTACTTGAGGTCCTCGGGCTCGCGCCCCATGAAGGTGGGCACGTTGTTGAGGATGGGTTTCTGCCCGAGGTAGAACTCGATCATCTTGGGCACGTAGGGATAGATGGACTTGTCGTCCGCCACGCCGGTGCCCACGGCGTTGCAGATGGCGACGTTGCCGCTGCGGTACACGCCCAGCAGGCCTTCGCAGCCCAGCGTGGAGGTGGGGCGGAACACCGAGGGGTCGAGGAAGTCGTCGTCCACGCGGCGGTAGATCACGTCCACGCGCTTGGGGCCGCGCGTGGTGCGCATGTAGACGAAGTTGTCCTTGACGAACAGGTCCTGCCCCTCGACCAGCTCGATGCCCATCTGCTGCGCGAGGAAGGCGTGCTCGAAGTACGCGCTGTTGTACATGCCGGGGGTGAGCACCACCACCGTGGGCTCGGCCGTGGTGGCCGGGCTGCTGGCGCGCAGGGTTTCCAGCAGCAGGTCGGGGTAATGGGCGACCGGGGCCACGCGGTTCTCGCCGAAGAGTTCGGGGAACAGCCGCATCATCATCTTGCGGTCTTCGAGCATGTAGCTCACGCCGCTGGGCACGCGCAGGTTGTCTTCGAGCACGTAGTACTCGCCCACGCCCTCGGCATTCGGGGCGCGCACGATGTCGATGCCCGAGATGTGCGAGTAGATCTGGTGCGGCACGTCCACGCCCATCATCTCGGGGCGGAACTGCGCGTTCTGGAAGATCTGGTCGGCCGGCACGATGCCGGCCTTGATGATTTCCTGGCCGTGGTAGACGTCGTGGATGAAGCGGTTGAGCGCGGTCACGCGCTGCACCAGGCCCTCCTCCATGCTGCGCCATTCGTGGGCGGGAATGATGCGCGGGATGAGGTCGAAGGGGATGAGGCGCTCGGTGCCGGAGCCGTCCTCGTCCTTGGCGCCGTACACCGCGAAGGTGATGCCCACGCGGCGGAAGATCATTTCGGCCTCTTCGCGCCGGGCCGCCATCACGTCTTCAGGCTGTTGGGCCAGCCAGCGCGCGTAGTTCTGATAGTGGGCCCGGACCTCGCTGGGCGAGGCGTTCATTTCGTCAAACATCGGTCTGCTCATGGGCTTTTTCTCCTGAGCACAGCATAGCAAGGACTGGGCCAGGTTTTGGCCGCCTCGCCGCCCCGCCGCGCGAAATCCCCTCAGTGTCTTCCCGGAGCCGGCGCAAGACCCCAACCCTTCCCGCCGGTGCCGGCGGGGTGCTTGCGCGCCCGCCGACGATCCTGTATTGTACGGACCATAAATTCAATTGTTCGTTCAATTAACTCGGTCTGTACGGACCATTACCTGGAGACGATAAGCATGAGTGGGTTCATCAAGAAGGCCGTTCTGGGTCTGGGCATCGCCGCCCTGGCCGCTGCCAGCCACGCGCAGGAAACGCTGAAGATCGGTGTGCTGGGCGGCATGACCGGCCCGGGCGCGCCTTGGGGCCTGGCCATCGACGGCGGTGTGCGCGTGGCCACCGAGGAGATCAACGCCAGCGGCGGCCTGAAGGTGGCGGGCAAGACCTACAAGGTGGAGATCGTGTCCTACGACGACCACTACAAGGCGGCCGACGCCGTGACGGCGGTGAACCGCCTGATCGACCAGGACAAGGTGCAGTTCATCATCGGCCCGATCGGCTCGGCCTCCCTGCTGGCGATCAAGCCGATCACCGAAAAGAGCAAGGTGGTGCTGCTCTCCAACACCTACACCACCGAGGCACTGAACGCCGAGACGCGCTACATGTTCCGCGTGCTGCCCACCACCAACGAATACGACGCGCAGCTGATCGGCTGGCTCAAGCAGAACCGCCCCGCGATCAAGCGCGTGGCCGTGATCTCGCCCAACGACGCCACCGGCTGGAGCACGCAGAAGGGCAAGAAGAAGGCCTATGAAGCCGCCGGCTACGAGATCGCCGACGCCAAATTCTTCGAGCGCTCGCAGAACGACTTCCGCACCATCCTGGCGGGCATCCTGGCCAAGCGCGTCGACCTGATCG
Source organism: Hydrogenophaga sp. GW823-FHT04C09 (assembly GCF_058796355.1). Lineage (NCBI taxonomy): Bacteria > Pseudomonadati > Pseudomonadota > Betaproteobacteria > Burkholderiales > Comamonadaceae > Hydrogenophaga > Hydrogenophaga sp. GW823-FHT04C09. The sequence continues at coordinate 1,009,834 of NZ_JBXAIO010000001.1, forward strand.
AGCTCGACGTGGTGCCGCCGGCCCAGGCCGGCCTGGTCATCCGCCAGGCGCGCGAAATGGGCTACAAGGGCCCGTTCACCAAGTTCGGCGGCAACAACGTGGCCGAAACCGTGAAGTCCGCTGGTGCGGACAACGCCGAAGGCACCCTGGTGTATTTCTCGGCCGATCCGGCCAGCGACGCCTACGCCAAGCTGAGCAAGGCCTACGCGAAGTACCACCCCAACGCCATGGACGACTTCGCCTTCTATTTCTACGACGCGGCCAAGCTGCTGTTCGGCGCGATCCAGAAGGCGGGCACCACCACCGACACCGACGCCGTGGTGAAGGCCATCGAAGCCACCAAGACGTACGACGGCATCCAGGGCAAGATCGTCTGGGGTGGCAAGGACACCTACGGCATCGACCACCAGATCGCCACGCCGGCCTACCTGGGCGTGATCGAAAACGGCAAGGGCAAGGTCGTCACCAAGTTCGACGCCCGCTGAGCCCGCGCGCCCCGCACAACCGCCCCCGTGGGGTGGCGCCGCCGGGGCGCGAGCCCCTCCTTCTTCCCTGCTGAACGCGCCCGCCTGCGGCGCCAGCCGCGGGCCTCGAGCCCGCTCTTCCCATGCAAATCGCGATACAGATATCCATCATTGCGCTGATGTCGGCGTTCGTCTACGCGCTCATCGCGCTGGGCTTCACGCTGGTGTTCGGCATCATGCGCGTCGTGAACTTCGCCCACGGCGAGTTCTACATGCTCGGCGCCTACGCCATGTACGTGCTCTACGGCCTGCTCGGCTGGCCGTACGGCTCGGCGCTGATCGCCGGCGCCCTGCTCGTCGGCCTGGCCGGTTTCGTGCTGGAGCGCGTGCTGTTCCGGCGTTTCACCGGCGACGAGATGGGCGGCATGATCATGTCGCTCGCCCTGGCCATCACGCTGCAGGCGGCGATTTCGCTGGTGTTCACGGTCGACGACCTGTCGGTCGCGCGCCCGGTGGAAGGCGCGCTGCAGATCGGCTCGGTGTTTCTCGCGCTGGACCAGCTGTACGTGGTGGGCGTCACCCTGCTCGCCCTGGCCGCGTTCTACGTGCTGATCGAGAAGACGCGGGTGGGCATCACCATCCGCGCCGTGGCGCAGGACAGCGAGGTCGCGCGCCTGCAGGGCGTGCGCTCCTGGCGCATGACGGCGCTCACCTTCGCGCTCAGCTGCCTGCTGGCGGGCCTGGCGGGCGCCCTCATGGCACCGGTCTACACCATCCACCCGCACATGGGTGAACTCGTGGTGGTGAAGGCCTTCATCATCGTCGTGCTCGGCGGCCTGGGCAGTCTGCCCGGTGCCGTCATCGCGGCGCTGATCCTGAGCTTCACCGAGGCGATCGCCTCAACCTTCTACAACTCGACCGTCGCCACGATGCTCTCGTTCCTCATCGTCATGGCGGTGTTGACCGTGCGCCCGGCCGGCCTGATGGGGAGATCCCGATGAGAAACGACCTCACCCTGGTGCGCCGCCCCGTGGGCGTGCGCGTGGCCGAACTGCTGGTGGCCGCCGCCTTGCTGGCCTGGCCGCTGGCGCTGGGCGAATCGCGCTTCGCGCTGCACGTCGGCGTCATGGTGGCGCTGTACGCCACGCTGGCCATGAGCATGAACCTGATGCTGCGCATCGGGCAACTCTCGCTCGCGCACGGCGCGCTGTTCGGCATCGGCGCCTACGTGTCGGCCATCCTCACCCGCGATGCGGGCCTGGGCTTCGTGTCCGCCTTCGTGCTGGCGGGCCTGGCCTCGGCGCTGATCGCCCTGGTGACCGCGCCGCTCTTCATGCGCATCAAAGGCGTGCACTTCGCCTTGTTGACCTTTGCCTTCGGCGAGGTGGTGGTGCTGTGCTTCGTCGAGTTCGTGGACATCTTCGGTGGCAACAACGGCTTCGGCCAGATTCCGCCGGCCCAGCTGCTCGGCCACACGCTGGACCGCTACGGCAGCTACCTGCTGGCCACCACGCTGGCCCTGGCGAGCTACTTCTCGCTGCAGGCCATGTACCGGCGCGAGCTCGGCGTGATCACCGCCTCGCTGCACCAGGACGAAGCCCTGGTCACCGCCAGCGGCTTCGAGGCGCTGCGCTTTCGCATCGCCGTGTTCGTGCTCAGCGCGGCCATGGCCGGCTGGGCCGGCAGCCTGTTCGCGCACTACCAGGGCTACATCTCGCCCGACTCGTTCGGCTTCTGGACCGCCGTGAACGCGGTGATCATCAACGTGCTCGGCGGCGTGGGCGCCCTCGCGGGCGTGGTGGTGGGCGGCTTCCTGCTGATCCCCCTGCCCGAGCTGCTGCGCGACCTGCAGCAGTACCAGCGCTTCATCTACGGCATCGTGCTGATGGCCCTGCTGTGCTTCATGCCCAAAGGCCTGGCGGGCCTGTGGGCCACATGGATCGGGCGCCTGCGCGCCGGAAAGGCCCAGCCATGAGCGCGGTGCTTCAAGTCAGGAACCTGTCGCGCGCCTTCGGCGGCATCCGCGCGGTGGACGGCGTGTCGTTCGAGGCCGGCGGGGACGGCATCACCGGGCTGATCGGCCCCAACGGCGCGGGCAAGACCACGATGTTCAACCTCATCACCGGCACCACGCGCGCCAGCGCGGGCGAGGTGGTGTTCCGGGGCGAGCGCATCGAGCGCCTGTCCGCCCCCGCCATCGCGCGCAAGGGCCTGGGCCGCACGTTCCAGATGACCCACGTGTTTCCGGGTCTGAGCGTGCTGGACAACCTGTACCGCGCGGCGCTGTTTCGCCAACTGCCCTCGCCCTGGTCGCTGGTGCGACCGGCCACGGTGCGCCAGGGGCGGCGCCAGGCGCTGGCGCAGGCCGAGCAGGCCCTGGCCATGATCGGCATGGAAAGCCTCGCCAGCGACGACGCCGGCGCGCTCGCCTACGGCCAGCAGAAGATCCTGGGCGTGGGCATGGCGCTGACCACGCAGCCCTCGATGCTGCTGATGGACGAGCCGGCGGCCGGCCTCAACGCGGTGGAAACCGATGCCATGAGCGCGCTGATCGAGCGCGTGCACCACAGCGCGGGCGTGTCCATCGTGCTGGTGGAGCACGACATGAACATGGTGATGCGCCTGTGCTCCCACCTGGTCGTGCTGGTCAACGGCCGCCTGCTGGCCAGCGGCCCGGCGGCCACCGTGCGCGACAACCCGCAAGTCATTGACGCCTACCTGGGCGCGGATCTCGAAAATGCTTGAAGCCAGAAACATCTCCGTCGCCTACGGGCCGATCGCGGCCCTGCGCGACGTGTCGTTCTCCGTGCGCCCCGGCAGCGTGTGCGCCATCGTCGGCGCCAACGGCGCGGGCAAGTCCACCCTGATGAAGGCGCTGTGCGGCCTGGTGCCGCTGCAGGCCGGCAGCTTCCATCTGGACGGCCAGGACATCACCGCGCTGCCCACCGACCAGCGCATCGCGAAGGGCCTGGCGCTCTCGCCCGAGGGCCGGCGCCTGTTCCCCGAGCTGAGCACCTACGAGAACCTGCTGATGGGCGCCTACCTGCGGCGCGACCGGCAGGCGATCCGCGAGGACATTCAAAAGGTCTACGGCTACTTTCCCCGCCTGGCCGAGCGGCAGCACAGCCAGGGCCGGCACCTCTCGGGCGGCGAGCAGCAGATGTGCGCCATCGGCCGCGCGCTGATGTCGCGCCCGCGCCTGCTGCTGCTGGACGAGCCATCGCTCGGCCTGGCGCCCAACGTCACGCTCGAAGTCGCCCGCGCGATCCGCCGCATCAGCCAGGACGGCACCACCATCGTGCTGGTGGAGCAGAACGCCCGCCTGGCGCTCAAGCTCTCGCAGCATGCGCTGGTGCTGGAGACCGGCCGGCTGGTGCTCGACGGCCCGAGCGACGAGATCATGAACAACCCCCACGTCACCGCCGCCTACCTCGGTGGCCACGCCCCCGCCTGATTGCCCCATGCCCAACATCTACCAAACGGCCATGTTCCACGCGCTGCGCAGCCCGCGCAGCACGGCGCTGTCGGACAGCCACACGGCCATGGACTTCGCCGCCCTCTGCGCCCGCGCCCGCGCGCTGACCGCCCACCTGCAAGGCCTGGGCGTGCGCCGGGGCGACCGCGTCGCCGTGCTCATGCACAACGCCATCGACTACCTCGCGCTGATGCACGCCACCGCCGTGGGCGGCTTCAGCCTGGTGCCGGTGAACACGCGCTACAGCGCCGCCGAGCTGGCTTTTCTCATCAGCGACTGCACGCCCCGCGTGCTGGTGCACGACGCGGAGTTCTCGCCCCTCGTCGCGGAGCTGCCGCGGCACCTCGCGCCGGACCAGCTGCCGGTCTGCCTCGACCACCTGGCCAGCGACCTGGCCGACGTGCCGGCCACCGCCGACCCGGTGGCCTGGCGCACCGGCTGCGTCGAGGACGGCGACGTCGCGATCATCATGTACACCTCGGGCACCACCTCCACGCCCAAGGGCGCGATGCTGACCCATGGCAACCTGGTGTGGAACGCGATGAACTACATCATGGAACTCGGCATCGACGCGCAGTCGCGCTCGCTCATGGCCACGCCGCTGTTCCACATCGGCGGCTTCGGCGTCATCAACGGCCCCATCCTGTACGCCGGCGGCAGCCTGCACCTGGTGCCGCGCTTCGATGCGCAAAGCGTGGTGGAGGCCTTGCAGCAGAACCTGCCCACGCACGTGTTCCTGCTCTCGGCGATGTGGGTCGGCCTGACCGACCACCCGGGCTTCGCGCAGCTGCGCCTGCCCTCGGTGCGCTACGTGCAGACCGCCGCGGCGCCGCTGGGCGAATGGCGCCAGGAACTGATCCGCCAGGTGTTTCCCAACGCCGAGTTCGGCTGGGGCTTCGGCATGACGGAGAGCTGCGTCACCACCATCAAGAACCGCTACACGCACGAGATCCTGGACCACCCGGGCTCCATCGGCTACCTCTGGCGCCACGTGGCACACCGTCTGGTGGACGAGACCGGCCAGGTGCTGACGGACCAGCGCGGCCCCGGCGAGCTGCAGGTGAAGGGGCCCACCGTCTTCAAGGGCTACTGGAACCAGCCCGAGCTGACCGCCGCCACGCTGGACGCCGACGGCTGGCTGCACACCGGCGACCTCTTCCGCTTCGACGACGAAGGCTTCGCCTACTTCATGGGCCGCAGCAAGGACATGATCAAGACCGGGGGCGAGAACGTGGCGGCGCAGGAAGTGGAGAATTGCCTGGTCAGCCACCCCGATGTGCGCGAGGCCGCCGCCTTCGGCGTGCCGCACGAACGCTGGGGCGAAGAACTGGTGGCCGCCGTGGTGCCGATCGAAGGCCGCCAGCCGGACACCGAGGCGCTGCGCACGCACTGCCGCGAAAGCCTTTCGGGCTTCAAGGTGCCCAAGCGGATTTTTCTGGTGGACAGCCTGCCGCACTCTTCGTCCGGCAAGGTCCAGAAGTTCAAGTTGAGACAAGGATTCGACGCATGACAACGGCCCCTTCCAGCCTGTTGGACGAAGGCTACCTGCCGGCCCTGGCCCAGCGCGCGCAGGCGGACGGTTTCGTCGCGCGCCACCGCACGCTGGCCCATCTGAGAATCGGTTTTCGCCACAGCGAGACGGGCCAGCGCGCCTGGATCGCGGTGACGCCGGACACCATCGAAGCGGGCCAGGCCGGCGAGGCGCCCTTCACTTTCGTGGGCGACGAATCGGCCCTGCAGGCCCTGGCCAGCGGCTTCCCCTTCAACCGCCTGGTGCGCCAGCACCGCCTCAGCGTCGAAGGCGACCTGCGCGCCTGCGTGCAGAACTGGCTGCTGATCCACGCCGTCTTGCGCCTGTGCGCGCCCAGGAGCGAATGACATGCCCTACGTGACCACGGCCGACGGCCTGCGCGCCTACTACGACCACGCGGGCGACCCCACGGACGGGCGCACGCCCCTCGTGATGGTGCATGGCGCCAGCCAGGACAGCCTGTCCTGGCAACACAACCTCGACTTCTTCGGCCAGCACTACGCGGTGTACGCGCTGGACCTGCCGGGCCACGGCAAGAGCGGCATGCCCGCCGGCGGCCCGCACACCGACAGCCCGAGCAACGCGCGCCATGTGCTGCAGGTGATCGACGCGCTCGGCCTGGACCGCCCGGTGCTCATGGGCCACTCCATGGGCGGCGGTGTCGTGGCCGCTGCCGCGGCGCTAGCGCCGCAGCGCGTGCGCGGCCTCGTGTTCGTCGACGGCGCTTCGGTCAACGTGGTCAAGAGCTCCGGCTACAACCCGGCCATCCTCGACATGGCGCGCATCAACCCGGGCGACTGGTTCGAGGTGAGCTTCCGCACCCTCATGGGCAGCGGCACCGACGCCGCGCGCGCCGAGGAGATCGTCATGGACGCGCGGCGCTGCATCCCCGAAGTGGCCTTCGCCGACATCCGCGCCTTTGGCGGTTTCCGCATGGAAACCCTGCTGGACCAGCTACAGTGCCCCTGCGTGATCGTTGAAGGTGCCGAAGACTGGTCCGTGCCCCCCGAATCCGCGCGGAATGTGGACGCCGCCCTGCAGGCGCGCGGCATTCCGACGGTGTACCTCGAGTGGCCCGGCGTGGGGCATTTCCCCCACAGCGAGCAGCCGGCCACCTTCAACGTCGAGACCCTTGCCGCCCTCCAACGTCTGGACCTCTGATGCCGGAAACCCCCAGCCCTCCCCGCCGCACCACGCTGCACAAGAGCCTCAGCGACGAGTTGCTGCGCATGATCAAGAACGGGGACTACCCGGTGGGCAGCAACCTGCCGACCGAGAACGAGCTGTGCGCGCGCTTCGGCGTCAGCCGGCACACCGTGCGCGAGGCCACGCGCCGCCTCTCCGACCTCGGCCTGGTGGTGCGCAAGCCGCGCACGGGCACCACCGTCGTGCGCCAGCACACCCAGCCGCAGTTCGGCCTGGCGCTGGAGAACACCGAGCAGCTCACCCAGTACCTGGAGACCACGGCGCTGAGCGTGCACCGCGTCACCACCGAACTGAGCGCGCACCCCACCGAGCTGCGGCTCGAAGGCGTGCCGGCGGACTGGCTCAAGGTCTCCACCTTCCGCTGCGTGCCTGGCACCGACCGGCCGATCTCCTGGACCGACATCTACATCCGCCGGGAGTACCAGGCCGTGGTCGAGCACATCGGCCAGCAACCCGGCGGCGTGTACCCGCTGTTCGAACGCCTGTGCGACGAAACGGTGGAGACCATCGACATGGAGATCTCGGCCGCCACCTTCCCGGCCGCCATCGCCAAGCGCCTGGGCTACACCAAGAGCGATCCCGCCCTGCTGATGGTGCGGCGCTTTCGCAACCCGGCCGGCAAGCTGCTCGAAGTGGCGGTGAGCTACTACCCGCCGTTCGGCTTTCGCTACATGTCCCGCCTCACGCGTGTGCAGGGACGCCACCAGACCGCCCCATGATCCCCAAGGAGTCCGATTTGAAACCCACGTATGGCCAGAGTGTGACGGTGACCGTCGAAGGGCCGGTGGCCCTGGTGCGCTTCGACCGCGGCGTGAACCGCAACGCCATCAACCAGGACACGCTGCTGGCCCTCACCCAGGTCGCGCGCGACCTCGGCGACGCCCTGGACATCCAGGTGGTCGTGCTCACCGGTGCCGCCGACATCTTCTCGGCCGGCATCGACCTGAAGGACCCGGCCAAGTGGAACGAGGACGACCAGGCCCTGCTGCAGCGGCGCGACATGGCGCAACGCGGCGCGCGCCTGTGCCGCGCATGGGAAAACCTGCCGCAGCTCACCATCGCGGCCATCGAAGGCATGGTCGTGGGCGGCGCGGCCGCGCTCACCCTGGCGTGCGACTGGCGCGTGGCGTCCAGCCAGGCCGCGTTCTACCTGCCCGAAGTCAAGGTTGGCCTCAACATGGGCTGGGGCGCGATCCCGCGCCTGACCAGCCTGCTCGGCGCGGCGCGCGCCAAGCGCGCCATCCTGCTGGGCGAGAAGCTGGGCGCCGCGCAGGCGCTCGACTGGGGCCTGGTGGACGTGATCAGCGAGCCCGGCCGCGCGGTCGAAGATGCCCAGGCGCTGGCCCGCAAGACCGCCGAAACGCCGGCGGCCCTGCTGCGCATGACCAAGGAATCGGTCAATGCCTGCGCCACCGCGCTGCACCACCCGAGCATCTACATGGATGCCGACCAGGCCCTGGTCTGCCGCGACAGCCAGGAAGGCCGCAGCGCGCGCCAGCAGTTCGTGCAGGCCGGCTGAACAGGTTCAGGCCGTCAGGGCCACACCGCCGCGCAGGCGCGCGGTGACCTCCTCGCGCACGTTGAGAGGTGCATCCGCGAGCAAGGCCGGCCAGTCCGCCTGCGCGGCCTGCACCAGCGCCTTGCAGTGCCGCAACACCACCGACCTGCGCAGCAGGCCGGCGCTCTCCAGCAGCGATTCGAGCTGCGCCCAGGTGAACGCGCGCAGCCTGGCGTCGATGGCGCGGTTGATGCCGTAGTCCGCCGGCGGCATGCCGGTGAAGAAGGCGCTCACGCAGACCGGGTCGTACAAGGGGGCCAGTTGAGGCTCGATGCCATCGGGGTACAGCAGCGCCCAGTTCTTGAGGTGCGCGTCGGTGTTGCCCATGAGGATGAAAGCCAGGAAGCGGCCGAGGAATTCGCGTGTGTCGCGCGCGGGCTGCACCGAATACTGGTTGAGCAGGCGCAGCATCTGGCCGTAGTCCCGCTCGATGCCCCTGCCGTACTTCTGCCTCGGGGCATAGCCCATCACCTGCGCGAACTCTTCCATGTGCACGCGCAGGCCGTGCCGACGGTCGAAGCGCTCGACCGCCAGGATGTGCGGAAAATCGACCGGCTCGGGCAACTGCGCCTGATCCCGCGTGATGATGCTCGCGCGAGCGCAGTCCAGCCCCAGCGCGGCACACAGCCGGTAGCCGGTGTACTCGTTCTCGACGAGTTCGGGGTGGCGGGTGGTCGGCAGCTTCAGGATGTGGCTGCCCGCCACGCCATGCCGCTTGACGACGTAGCGCCGTCCCTCCTGCACCGCGGAGAACTTCGTCACCATCCCGGGCAGGGACGCGGCGTCCTCGACCGGCAGCTCGACAAAGCCCGGCTCCAGCACGTCGAGCCCCAGCGCCGCGTGCCAGTGGCGAACCACCTGCGGGATGTCTTCGTCGGCGGGCACGGGCTCGACTTCCAGCGCGCCCATCAGGTCGTGCCCGGCGGCGGCCAGCAGTTCGAATTCGTCCTCGGTGGTGCAGCCTCTTTGCGCGGCCAGGCGTTCGCGGTTGTGGCCTTCGGGCAAGAGGTTCTGGAAGAAGACCGGCCAGCGGCCGTCGTTGCGCACCAGGCGCTCGTCGCGCGTGGCGCTCAGGATCTGCCGGGTGGCCGCGTCGTCCACCCCGCGCAGGCTCATGGACAGCGTGGGCCGGCGCGGGTCGTTCACGAACGGCTCGTCGAAGGACATGCGCAGGATGTCGCCGTACTGCGAGAGGTAGCCGATGGGCTGCTTCTCCCCCGCCGGCGTGTGCAGGGACAGGCGCAGGTAACGGATGAAGGTGCTCACGGCCGGCCCCTTTCAGGCCGGTGTGTCCAGCAGGTCCACCAGCGACTTCGGCGCACCCGCCCCCGCGGGCTGCCCGAGCACGCGCCCACCCGAGCGCAGGAAGCCCTCCACCTCGGCGCGCAGCGCGCGCGGCACCAGCATCAGCTCCATGCCCATGGCGCGGGCCAGTTCCTGCAGCGTGGACAGCCTGGGATCCATGCCTGCCTCGATGCGCGACACGGTCATGCGGCTGACGCCGGCGCGCTGCGCCAGTTCCTCTTGCGTCAGCGATGCGGCCTTGCGTGCGCCCTCAACGTCTTGAACAATGCTCGTCATGTTGAGCTTTCTGATGATTTTGATAATTCAATTTATCATTTTTCGCTTGACTCAGCAAACCGTTTTGATCGTTTAATTGATCATTTTAATGATTATGATCGTTAGATTGATCATTTTCCTGCTTGCCAGGATGGTGCCAGTACCGGCGACCGACCTCGCGCTGGCACACCACGCGGTCGGGCTCGGCGCTGCGCCAGGTCGCCGCGCCACACCCGGGTGAGTTCACCCAGGGAATGCCGCGCTGGGCATAGCGCTCCAGCACCACCGGCGCGGGGTGGTTGAAGCGGTTGCGGTAGCCCGACTGCACCATCACCAGGCTCGGGCGCAGGGTGTTGAGCAGCACCGGGCTGCTGGAGGTCTGGCTGCCGTGGTGGGGCGCGAGCATCACGGTCGCGCGTTGCTCGGGCCGCGCGAGCGCCAGGCGCACCTCGCGCGCGGCATCGATGTCGCCGCCCAGCCAGGCGCTCTGCGCACCGTTGGACACGAGCAACACGCAGGACATGGCGTTGCTGGAGAGCCGCCCATGGCCGGTCTCGTCGTAGTCATCGGGTTGCGGGTGCAGCACCTCGAAATCCACCCCATCCCACCGCCAGCGCTGGCCCGCCACGCAGCGGCGCGCGGCGTCGCTGTCGTAGGACGAGAGCCAGCGCGCCTGCGGCTGCGCCGCCTGCACCGAGGGCGCGCCACCGGAATGGTCGCTGTCGCTGTGACTGACCACGACCGTGTCGAGCCGCTCGCCGAGCGCGCGCAACAGCGGCAGCACCACGCGGTCGCCGGCGTCGGCGGCATCGGGCTGCGGCCCATAGCGCGGGCCGGTGTCGTAGAGCAGGCTGTGGCCGGCGGTGCGCAGCAGCACCGCGCTGCCCTGCCCCACGTCCAGCGCGATCAATTCGAACTGGCCCGGCGCTGGGCGCGGTGGCGCGTAGAGCAAGGCCGGCCAAAGCAGCATCAGGCCCGAGAGCCGCACCACCCAGGGCAGGCGCAACACGAGCAACACACCGCCCAGCACCGCCGCCAGGGCCAGCGGCCACGGCGCCACGGGCCGGAACAGGGCCGCGCCCGGCCACTGGGCCAGCCACTGCAAGGCGAGCGACAAGGCCTGCACCGCCCAGGCGGCCCCATCCCACAAGGGCGGCGCGAACACACCGAGCAAGGCCAGCGGCGTGACCAGCAGGGTCACCCAGGGAATGGCGGCGAGGTTGGCCACCAGCCCCACCACCGAGAACTGGCCGAACAGCAGCAGGGTGAGCGGCGCGAGCGCCACCGTCACCACGCCCTGCTCGCGCAGCAAGGCCAGGAAGGCCCGCGCCGCGCGCTGCGGCCAGGAGCCCTCGGGCGCGGGCGAGCGCCGGCCCGGGTCGGTGGCGAACAGGATGCCCACCGCCACGAAGCTGAGCCAGAAGCCGGCCTGCATCAAGGCCCAGGGGTCGAGCAGCAGCACCACCGCCATGGCCAGCAGCCACACATGCGGCCAGGGCCACTGTCGCACCGACAGGCGCAGACCGACCACCACGGCCAGCATGAGCACGGTGCGCTGCGCCGGCACGCCCCAGCCCGAGAACAGCGCGTACGCCGTGGCCAGCGCCACGCCACCCAGGCCCGCCGCCCAGGGCGTGGGCAGCGCCAGCAAGGCCTTGGGCCAGCGCAGCGCCAGGCGCCGCCAGAGCGCGCCCACCAGCGCCGTGGCCAGCCAGGCGAACAGCGTCACGTGCAATCCTGAAATGCTCATCAAATGAGCGACGCCTGTGGTGCGGAAGAGGTCCCAGTCGCTGCGGTCGATGGCGGACTGGTCGCCCACCACCAGCGCGGCCAGCACGCCCGCGCTGCGCGGGTCTTCGTGCACGCGGGCCTCGATGCGCTCGGCCACGCCCTGGCGCAAGCGGTCCAGCGGGTGCCAGGGTGTGGCGCCCAGCCGCTGGGGCGCCGGGTCGCGCGGGCCGCTGCGCACATAACCGGTGGCCTGGATGCCCTGCTCCCAGAGCCAGCGTTCGCGGTCGAAGCCGTGCGGGTTGGCGTTGCCGTGCGGGCTGCGCAGGCGCACTGTGAAGCGCCAGCGGTCGCCCGCGCGCAGGCCGGGGCCGGCCCCGCCGGCCTCATCGGGCCGCAGGTACCAGCCCAGTTGCAGGCGCGGTGGCAGCGCCACCGCCTGGCCGCCGCGCGCGGCCGACTCCACCACGAACTCGAAGCGCTCACCCTGCGCGCTTCGCTGCGGCAGGGAGGCGATGCGCCCGGTCGCCTCGATGTCGATGCCTTGCAGGGCCGGGTCGAGCGCGTCGGCCGCGAAATGCACGGCGCGGGCGCCGGTGGCACCGACACCGATGAGCGCGCCCGCCACCCAGGCCAGCAGCAGCGCAGGGGCGGCACGCCGGGTCAGCCGCAAGGCCCCCAGGCCCAGCACACCGGCCAGCAGCAAAGCGCCGTAGACCTCCAGGGACCACAGCGCGGGCTGCTGCAATTGCAGCGCCACGCCCAGCACCCAGCCCAGCAGCGCCCCGAAGCCGGAATGGCGCACGATCAGACCGGGCGGCACCGCTTGGTGGAAATGTCATGTGGCCGTGGCGCAAGACTTGCTAGCATGGCTGCAAGCCGCGTCGGCCGGTTGGTGGCTCGCGGATCCATTGTTGTTCCCCTCCCAGGAAAGTCTCTCGTATGGCCATCCATGTTGCCCTGAGCCACATCACCCATTATCGGTACGACCGCCTGGTCAAGCTGGGGCCTCAGGTGGTCCGGCTGCGGCCCGCGCCGCACAGCCGCACCAAGGTGCTCTCGTATTCGCAGCGCATCGAACCCGGCGAGCATTTCATCAACTGGCAGCAGGACCCGTTCGCCAACTACCAGGCGCGCCTGGTGTTCCCCGAGCCCACCACCGAGTTCAAGGTCACGATCGACCTGGTGGTGGAAATGGCGGTCTACAACCCGTTCGATTTCTTCCTGGAGCCCTCGGCCGAGAACTTCCCGTTCACGTACGACGAGGCGCAGAAGCAGGAACTGGCCCCCTACCTGGCCACCGCGCCGCTCACGCCGCTGCTCAAGGCCTACGTGGCCGAGGTGGACCGCAGCGAGCGCCGCACGATCGACTTCCTGGTCGAGATCAACCAGCGGCTGCAACGCGACATCGCCTACACCATCCGCATGGAGCCCGGCGTGCAGACGCCCGAAGACACGCTCAAGCTCAAGAGCGGCTCGTGCCGCGACAGCGGCTGGCTGCTGGTGCAGATCCTGCGCCACATGGGCCTGGCCGCGCGCTTCGTCTCGGGCTACCTGATCCAGCTCACGTCCGACGTGAAGTCGGTCGACGGCCCCAATGGCCCCGAGAAAGACTTCACCGACCTGCACGCCTGGTGCGAAGTCTTCCTGCCCGGCGCGGGCTGGATCGGGCTGGATCCGACCTCCGGCCTGCTCGCGGGCGAAGGCCATGTGCCACTCGCCTGCACGCCGCAGCCCTCGAGCGCGGCGCCGGTGGAAGGTGGCGTGGACAAGTGCGAGGTGGAATTCAGCCACCACATGAGCGTGACGCGGGTCTACGAGTCGCCGCGCGTCACCCGCCCCTACACCGACGAACAATGGGCCGGCGTGCTGGCCCTGGGCGAAAAGGTGGACGCCGATCTGGAACAGCACGACGTGCGCCTGACCATGGGCGGAGAGCCCACCTACGTGGCCACCAGCGACCGCGACGCCGCCGAGTGGAACACCGACGCGCTGGGCCCCACCAAACGCGGTTACGCCACCGAGCTGCTGGGGCGCCTGCGCGCCGAGTACGGCGCGGGCGGCTTCGTGCACATGGGCCAGGGCAAGTGGTACCCGGGCGAGCAATTGCCACGCTGGGCGCTGTCGATGTTCTGGCGCGCCGATGGCGAGACCCTCTGGCACAACCCGGCCCTGCTGGCCGACGAGCGCGACGAAGCGCGCTGCACCAGCGACGACGCGCGCCGCTTCACGCAGGCGCTGGCGCGCAAGCTCGGCCTGTCCACCCAGTACATCACCCCGGGCTACGAGGACACCTGGTACTACCTCTGGCGCGAGCGCCGCCTGCCGGTGAACGTGGACCCGTTCGACAGCAAGCTCGACGACGAGCTCGAACGCGCCCGCCTGCGCCGCGTCTTCGGCCAGGGCCTGGACGCCACCGTGGGCTACGTGCTGCCGCTGCAGGCCTCGGGCCGCAACGGCGCGCTGTCCAACAACGGCAAGAGTGGCTACCCGCGCATCTCGGGCACGGTGTGGTCCACCGGGCCCTGGTTCTTCCGCGACGAGCGCATGTACCTGATCCCGGGCGACTCGCCCATGGGCTACCGCCTGCCGCTGGACTCGCTGCCCTGGGTCTCGGCCGGCGACTACCCGTACCACATCGAACAGGACCCGCACTCCGCGCGCGACCCGTTGCCGCGTGGCGCGGCCGTGAAGCACCAGGTGTCACCGCACCAGGTGGGTGGCGGCTTCGCCGAGGGCGGCACGGTCTCCATGCAAGGCATGGACTTCGACCCGGATGCCGAGACGGTGGAAGGCCTGCGCCCGGGCCAGCCCGGCCCCGGCGCGGCGCCCGCGCAGGCCTTGGCCGCGCGCTTCCCGCAGCGCGCCGAATCGGCCGCCTGGCTCACGCGCACCGCGCTGTGCGTGGAAGCGCGCGACCCGCACCGCGCCAACGGCCCCAAGGCCGAGAAGGCCGGCGGCGGCAAGAACCAGCACCTCTACATCTTCATGCCGCCCATGGCGCTGCTGGAGGACTACCTCGACCTGCTCGCCGCCGTGGAAGCCACGGCCGAGAAGCTGGGCATGAGCATCGTGCTCGAAGGCTACCCGCCGCCGCGCGACCCGCGCCTGAAGATGCTGCAGGTCACGCCCGACCCGGGCGTGATCGAGGTCAACATCCACCCCGCGCACAACTGGGGCGAGCTGGTGGAGCACACCGAATTCCTCTACGAAGCCGCGCACCAGACGCGCCTGTGCGCCGAGAAGTTCATGACCGATGGCCGCCACACCGGCACCGGCGGCGGCAACCACTTCGTGCTCGGCGGCGCCACGCCGGCGGACTCGCCCTTCCTGCGCCGGCCCGAGCTGCTGGGCAGCCTGCTGGCCTACTGGCACAACCATCCGTCACTGTCGTACCTGTTCAGCGGCCTGTTCATCGGCCCGACCAGCCAGGCGCCGCGCGTGGACGAGGCGCGCAACGACCAGCTCTACGAACTGGAGATCGCGCTCGCGCAGATCGGGCAGAACCGCAAGACCTACGGCGAAGACATGCCGCCGTGGATGGTGGACCGCACGCTGCGCAACATCCTGATCGACGTCACCGGCAACACGCACCGCAGCGAGTTCTGCATCGACAAGCTCTACTCGCCCGACGGCCCCACCGGGCGCCTGGGCCTGCTGGAGCTGCGCGCCTTCGAGATGCCGCCACACGCGCGCATGAGCATCGCGCAGCAGCTGCTGCTGCGCGCCATGATCGCGCGCTTCTGGAAGCAGCCCTGGCAGGGCCGCCTCACCCGCTGGGGCACCGAGCTGCACGACCGCTGCCTGCTGCCCACCTTCGTGCGCATGGACTTCGAGGACGTGCTCACCGACATGGCCGACGCCGGTTACCCCTTCGACATGGCGTGGTTCGAGCCGCACTTCGAGTTCCGTTTCCCGCTGGTGGGCGAGGTCGCCGCGCGCGGCATCGAGCTCACCCTCCGCAGCGCGCTGGAGCCCTGGCACGTGATGGGCGAAGAAGGCGCGGTCGGCGGCACCGTGCGCTACGTGGACTCCTCGCTGGAGCGCGTGGAGGTGCGCGTGAGCGGCTTCAACGACAGCCGCCACGTGATCACCTGCAACGGCCGCGCCCTGCCCCTGCAGAGCACCGGCACCGCGGGCGAGTACGTGGCCGGTGTGCGCTACAAGGCCTGGAGCCCGCCCTCGGCGCTGCACCCCTCGATCGCCGCGCACGCGCCGCTGACCTTCGACATCGTCGACACCTGGCTCAAGCGCTCCATGGGCGGCTGCCAGTACCACGTCGCCCACCCGGGCGGGCGCAACTACGACACCTTCCCCATCAACGCCTACGAGGCCGAGAGCCGCCGGCTGTCGCGCTTCTTCCAGATGGGGCACACGCCCGGCCGCATGGACGTGACGCCGGCCCAGCACAGCCGCGAGTTTCCGTTCACGCTCGACCTGCGGACCTGAACACGCGGCCCGGGCCTGCCAGAACCTGTTTGAAGGATGCCACACGGCGATTCACGTCCCCCCGGCCCGCCGATACCCCAGCGGGCATACTCTAAGCCCGTGAATCCCGACCCCACCGAATCCCTCTTTGCCCAGTTGCGCCCGGACACCCCGGGGGCCTGGGCGCTCTCCCTGTCCGTGCCGGCGGACGCGGGCCACCGCGACGAGCTGCGCGCCGGCGGCGACCCCGAGGCCTCGGCGCTGTCGCGCCCCTGGGCCAGCTTCTTCGAACACATCGGCGCCGACGGCTTCAGCGACCTCAACCGCCGCGCCGAGAACCTCGAGCGCCAGATCCGCGACAACGGCGTGACCTACAACGTCTACGCCGACGCCTCCACCGGGCTCGAACGCCCCTGGTCGCTCGACCTCTTCCCCAAGCTCATCGGTCCGCAGGACTGGGCGCAGATCGAGGCCGGCGTGTTGCAGCGCACGCGATTGCTCAACGCCATGATGGCCGACCTGTACGGCGAGCGCGAACTGCTCAAGCGCGCGCTGCTGCCGGCCGCGCTGGTGCAAGGCCACCCGGGCTACCTGCGCTCCATGCAGGGCGTGCGCCCGCCGGGCGACACCTGGCTGCACATCGTGGGCTTCGACCTCGCGCAGGGGCCCGACGGCCGCTGGTGGGTGGTCGGCCAGCGCACCCAGGCGCCCTCCGGCCTCGGCTACCTGCTGGAGAACCGCATCGCCATCGGGCGCCAGTTCCCCAAAGCCTTCGCCGGCATGAAGGTGCAGCGCCTGGCCGCGAGCTACCGCGCCCTCATGGACGGCATCAAGCGCATGGCACCCGAGGGCGAGAACGCGCGCATCGCCCTGCTCACGCCCGGCCCCTACAACGAGACCTACTTCGAACACGCCTACCTCGCGCGCTACCTCGGCCTCACGCTGGTGGAAGGCAACGACCTCACGGTGCGCGACCAGCGCCTGTTCCTCAAGACGCTCAGCGGCCTGGAGCCGGTGCACGCGCTCATCAAGCGGCTGGACGACGAGTGGCTGGACCCGCTGGAACTGCGCTCCGATTCGCGCCTGGGCGTGCCCGGCCTGCTGCAGGTGCTGCGCGCGGGCAACCTGCTGCTGGCCAACGCGCCGGGCTCGGCCCCGCTGGAATCGAGCGCGCTGCTGGGCTTCCTGCCCGCCATCAGCCGCCACCTGCTGGGCGAGGAACTGAGCCTGCCTTCGCTGGCCACCTGGTGGTGCGGCGAAGACGCCGCGCTGCGCGAGGTGCTGCCGCTGCTGCGCGACAGCGTGATCAAGCCCACCTACCCGCGTTCCGGGCTGGACACCGTGATGGGCCAGAGCCTGAGCGCGCGCGAGCTCGACGAGTGGTCGGGCCGCATGGCCCGCCACGCCGACGACTACACCGTGCAGTCCTGGCTGCCGCTGTCGCAGACGCCGACCTGGAGCGGCGAGCGGCTGATGCCCCGCTCGGCCATGCTGCGCGTGTTCGCGCTGGCCGACGGCCCGAAGTCCTGGCGCGTGCTGCCCGGCGGCATGGTGCGCCTGGCACCGCGCGGCCAGCTCATCGCCGCCATGCAGCGCGGCGGCAGCAGCGCCGACTGCTGGGTGCTCACCGACGGCCCGGTGGACCACACCAGCCTGCTGCAATCCGCGCCGAGCACGCTCACGCTGGCGCAGCAGAAACGGCCCGTGACCAGCCGCGCCGCGGAAAACCTGTTCTGGCTCGGCCGCTACACCGAGCGCGCCGAAAACAGCGTGCGGCTCGCGCAGATCGTGCTCAGCCACCTGGGCGGTGAAGAACCGAACTCGCGCGCGCTGATGGCCTGGCTGACCAGCATGGCGCGCGAGAACGCCCTGGTGCTGCCCGATGTGCCGACCGCCTCGCTCTCGGCGCGCGTGTTCTCGCGCAGCCTCATCGCCGCGCTCTCGCCCGCGCCCGGCGATGCGCTGGCCGCGCAGTCCTTCAGCGTGGGCTTCAACCTGCGCGCGCTCAAGGCGGCGGCCGCGCAGGTGCGCGAGCGCCTGTCGCAGGAACACTGGAACCTGATCGAGCGCACCGAGGCCAGTTTCGCGCGCGACTGCGCCGCCCTGTCCACCGACGCCGAGTACGCCACCGCCGAAGCCATCGCGGCGCTGCAGAACGCCAGCGAGCTGCTCGCGGCCATCACCGGTTCGCAGACCGACCGCATGGTGCGCGACGACGGCTGGCGCCTGCTCTCCATGGGCCGCCACATCGAACGGCTCATCACGCTGGCGCGCGCGCTGTCGCTCGCGCTCGAACACGGCTGCGTGCACGACCAGGCCGGCTTCGAGGCCGTGGTCGCGCTGTTCGACAGCACCATCACCTTCCACGCGCAATACCAGCAGCGGCGCGACATGGTGGCGCTCATCGACCTGCTGGTGATGGACCGCGACAACCCGCGCTCGCTGGCCTGGGTGGTGCACACGCTGCGCTCGCGCCTGGCCAAGCTCTCGCACAGCGCCACGCCGCAGGACGCGGTGCTCGCGCGCGGCCTGCCCGACCCCAACACCTGGGTGCTGCCCGACCTGAGCAACTGGCAGCGCAGCCCGGACGGCCAGCGCGTCTGGAGCGACCTGGCCGCCTTGCTCGACGGCTGCGAGATCGCAGCGATCGACCTCTCCGACGAGATCACGCGCCTGCACTTCAGCCACGCGGACCAGCGCAACCAATCGCTCGGGGCCTGACATGCTGCTGCGCATCCTGCACCGCACCCGCTACCGCTACCACGGCGCCATCGACATGGCGCAGCACATGGTGCACCTGCGGCCGGTGGACACGGCCTCGCAGCGCGTGCGCTCGCACGAGCTGCGCATCGACCCCGAGCCGGCCGCGCGCAGCGAGACCACCGACGTGTTCGGCAACCCGCGCACCTTCTTCTCGCTGCAATCCATCCACAGCATGTTGACCGTGGAGGCCGACAGCCTGGTCGAGACACAAGCGCCCGAGCCCCTGCCCGAAGGCCCGCCCTGGCGCGGCATGAACTGGGAGCGCGTGCGCGAGCATTTCCGCTACCGCGCCCAGGCACCGTTCGACGCGGCCAGCGAGTTCCTCTTCGCCTCGCCCTACGTGCCGCGCGACGACGCCTTTGCCGCCTTCGCCCGCCCGGCCTTCAAGCCCGGCCTGCCGGCCCTGGAAGCGGCGCGCGCGCTGATGGAGCGCATCCACAACGAGCTGAGCTACGAGACCCACAGCACCGAGGTGAACACCCCCGCGCTCGACGCCCTGGCGCAAGGCAAGGGCGTGTGCCAGGACTTCGCCCACATCATGCTGGGCTGCCTGCGCTCGCTCGGCCTGCCCGCGCGCTACGTCAGCGGTTATCTGCTCACGCGCCCGCCGCCGGGCAAGCCGCGCCTGATCGGCGCCGATGCCTCGCACGCCTGGGTCTCGGTGTACGTGCCCCTGCCCGCCTCGGCCGATGACCCCGACGCCGCCCCCACCGGCGCGTGGTTCGACTTCGATCCCACCAACAACCGCTGCGGCTGGGGCAGCCCGGGTGAGGACTACGTGACCCTGGCGATCGGGCGCGATTTCGCGGACGTCTCGCCCATGCGCGGCGTGATCCAGAGCGGCGCGCGCCACACGCTGGCGGTGGCCGTGACGGTGGCCCCGCCAGACGAACTGGAACAGCTCCAGACAGCCGAAGACGCCTGAACCCGTCGATAGAATGGACCGCTCATTCTTCAGGAGCCTTCCATGAGCATTTACGACAAGCTGACCCAACTCGGCATCACCCTGCCGCCCGTGGCGGTGCCCGCCGCGGCCTATGTGCCCTTCGTGCAGACCGGCAAGCTGATCTTCCTGAGCGGCCACATCGCGAAGCAGGACGGCAAGCCCTGGGTCGGCCAACTCGGCCTGACCATGACCACCGACGAAGCCAAGCCCGCGGCGCGCGCCGTGGCCATCGATCTGATGGGCACGCTCGCCGCCGCCTGCCAGGCCGCTGGCACGGACCTCAATGGCGTCAAGCGCATCGTGAAGGTGCTCAGCCTGGTCAACTCCACCGCCACCTACACCGAGCAGCACCTGGTCACCAACGGCTGCAGCGAGCTGATCGGCGAGGTGTTCGGCTCGGCGGCCGGCGCGCACGCGCGCAGCGCCTTCGGCGTGGCGCAGCTGCCCCTGGGCGCCTGCGTGGAAATCGAGCTGATCGCAGAGTTGAAGTAACCCCCCGCGCGCCTTCGGCGCTCCCCCCTTGAAGGGGGGCGACACCTTGGGCCGGCAGAGCCGGACCCTGGGTGTCTCTGGACGGGCTCCCCCACTCCAGCCCGGTTACTTCTTCTTGCGTTCGTTGGCGCGCCGCACCTGGCGGCTCTGGGCGGTTTGCGGGACCGCCTTGGCCTGGCCGGCACGGCGCCTCGCAAAATACCGCGTGGCGAAGCGCGCGACGCCAAAGGCCAGCGCCGCCATCACCGCGGCGATCACGATTCCCGTCCATTCGCTGTTGTCCATCGTCAGCTCACCTGCGTCATTTCATTCGGATCCGGCGGGCGCCAGGAAGCGCTCGAACCGTTCCAGTTCCTCGTCCAGCGCGCGCCGGAAAACGGCATCTCGGGGGCGCGCCTCGGCAAACCCCAGTTCGTGCCGAAGCTGCCCGCGCTCCAGGCGCAGGTTGGCCCAGCCCACCATGCGTTCGCCCCACAGCACCGGCAGGGCGTAGTGGCCCATGGTGCGCTTGGGCGCTGGCACATAGGCTTCGAAGCGGTATGCCCAGTCCCACAGCATCTCGAACCGCCGCCGGTCCCACACCACAGGGTCGAACGGCGCAAGCAGCCGCACCCCTTCATCGGGCTGGTGGCGGCGCGAAGCGGGGTTTTCATCGGCCGGCCAGAACCAGGTGGTGCCGTCGATCACGGCATGGCCATAGCGTTCGCGCGCGGTCTTCACCACGGCGCGTGCCTCGACCGACAAGTGATTGGCGCCGTAGCGCAGCAGGGTGACCAGGTAGCCGAGGCTGGGTGCCGGAATGGGTGCGTACAGCGCCACGATGACATCGACCAAGGCCTGGGCTCGCGCCAGACGCGCCGCCGGGCTGTCGTCCTGCTCGGTGTGCCGCATCGCCTCGTACACCCGCGTGCCCGATTCGCGGCGGCGCACGCGCAACCAGCCGTGGTGGTGCATGTCGTCGAGCAGCCGGGTGCTGGCATTGAGTTCACCACCCCAGTAGCCGGCCACGCGGCCATGGTGCACGAAGGCCTCGCCCACCTCGCGCGGGTGGACCACGCCACGCTCCTGCACGAAGGCCAGCAGCTCGCGCGCGCGGTCCGTGGTGGCCGCGTCCCAGGGCCGGCGCGGCGTGCGCGGGTGCAGCAGCGCCAGCATCTCGCGCGGCACGAAGCCGTAGTTGACGAACGCGTCCTCCTCCACACCCAGCCGCTCGTAGCGGCGCTCCAGGTCGCCGGCGCGGTAGTCGCGCACCCGCTGGTAGAGGATGAGGTCCTGCGCGCGCGCCGGCGCGCGCATGGGATCGGCCTGCACGAAACCGAGCCGGCGGATCGCGGCCGGCAGCGTCACGGGTTTGAACAGGCTGCGCGCGATCGCATAGCGGCGCAGCTCGGCCAGGGTGGGCGAGCGCGCCATGGCCGCCTTACTCCACCCGCGTGATGCGGCTGGGCTTGAAGCCGAGATCGGCCGCCTTGCCCTTGCGGGCCCGCGCGGCGCGCGCGTTGTTGAGGCTGCGGATCTCCAGCGTTTCCTCGCGCTCCTTGCCGCCGCGCCCGATGCCTTCGATCTTCACGCTGCGGGTGTAGGCGGCGGCGCCGGCCAGGGTGTCCTTGGCTTCGAGGTCGATCAGCATCAGGCCACGGCCGCCCTTCTCCATCAGCTTGAGTTCGCCGATCTCGAAGGTGAGGATGCGCCCGCCGGTGGAGGCGCAGCACACGTGCGTGGCCGGCACCAGCGGCACGCCGCCGGAGGTGAAGGCCGCGTGCGACGGCGCGCACGGCGTTTCGCCTTCGCCGAGGTTGAGGAAGGTCTTGCCGCCGCGCTGGCGCGACACCATGTTCTCCACCGTGGCCAGGAAGCCGTAGCCGCCGCTGCTGCTGAGCAGCAGCGCCGCATTGGCCGGGCCGGCGAAGTAGTGCAGCGGCTGCGTGCCGCTTTCGAGTTCGATCAGCGTGGTGATGGGCTGGCCGTCGCCGCGCGCGCCCGGCAGGCTGGCCACGGGCACCGAGTACACGCGCCCGTTGCTGCCGAAGGTGATGAGCGTGTCCACCGTGCGGCACTCGAAGGTGCCGTACAGGCCGTCGCCGGCTTTGAACGCGAAGCTGCCGGCCTCGTGGCCGTGGCCGGTGCGCGCGCGCACCCAGCCCTTGCTGGAGATCACCACCGTCACCGGCTCGTCCACCACCTTGATCTCGGCCACGGCCTTCTTCTCGGCCTGGATCAGCGTGCGGCGCTCGTCGGCGAAGGTCTTGGCGTCGGCCTCGATCTCTTTCACCATCAGGCGCTTGAGGCTGCCGGGGTTGCCCAGAATGTCTTCGAGCTTGCCCTGCTCTTCGCGCAGTTCCTTGAGCTCCTGCTCGATCTTGATGGCTTCGAGCCGCGCCAGCTGGCGCAGCCGGATTTCCAGGATGTCCTCGGCCTGGCGGTCGCTGAGCTTGAAGCGCTCGATCAGCGCGGCCTTGGGCTCGTCGCTGTGGCGGATGATGCGGATCACCTCGTCGATGTTGAGCAGCACCAGCTGCCGGCCTTCGAGGATGTGGATGCGGTCCAGCACCTTGGTGAGGCGGTGCTGCGAGCGGCGGGTGATGGTGCCCTGGCGGAATTCGATCCACTCGGTGAGCATCTGCCGCAGCGACTTCTGCGTCGGCCGGCCGTCGAGCCCCACCATGGTGAGGTTGATCGGCGCCGAGGTTTCCAGGCTGGTGTGGGCCAGCAGCGCGGTGATGAGTTCCTGCTGTTCGATGCGGCTGCTCTTGGGCTCGAACAGCAGGCGCACGGGCGCGTCCTTGCTCGACTCGTCGCGCACGCCGTCGAGCACCATGAGGATGCTGGCCTTGAGCTGCGTCTGTTCCTGCGTCAGCGCCTTCTTGCCAGCCTTCACCTTGGGGTTGGTGAGTTCCTCGATCTCTTCGAGCACGCGCTGCGTGCTCACGCCCGGCGGCAGCTCGGTCACCACGAGCTGCCACTGGCCGCGCGCGAGGTCTTCGATCTTCCAGCGCGCGCGCACCTTGAGGCTGCCGCGGCCGGTGCGGTAGGCATCGGCGATGTCGCCGGCCGGGCTGATGATCTGGCCGCCACCGGGGTAGTCGGGCCCGGGCAGCAGCGCGAACAGCTCGTCGTCGGCCAGCTTGGGATTCTTCACCAGCGCCACGCAGGCGTCGGCCACCTCGCGCAGGTTGTGGCTGGGGATCTCGGTGGCCAGGCCCACGGCGATGCCGCTGGCGCCGTTGAGCAGGTTGAACGGCAGGCGCGCGGGCAACTGCTTGGGCTCGACGGTGGAGCCGTCGTAGTTGGGCACGAAGTCCACCGTGCCCTCGTCGATCTCGTCGAGCAGCAGGGTGGTGATCTTCGCCAGGCGCGCTTCTGTGTAACGCATGGCCGCGGCACCGTCGCCGTCGCGCGAGCCGAAGTTGCCCTGGCCGTCGATCAGCGGATAGCGCTGCGCGAAGTCCTGTGCCATGCGCACCAGCGCGTCGTAGGCGGCCTGGTCGCCATGCGGGTGGAAGCGGCCCAGCACGTCGCCGACCACGCGCGCGCTTTTCACCGGGCGCGCGGCCGTGTTGCGGTTGGGCCCGCTGAAGCCCAGCCCCATGCGGTCCATGCTGTAGAGAATGCGGCGCTGCACCGGCTTCTGGCCGTCGCACACGTCGGGCAGGGCGCGGCCTTTCACGACCGAAAGCGCGTATTCGAGGTAGGCGCGCTGCGCGTAGTTCGCGAGGTTCATGCCGTCGTCGTCCGGCGCGGACAGCGGCAGTTCAGGAGTTTCAGTCATGGCAAATCAGTTCTTCGTTCAAGGCGGCGATTCGGTCAAGGACACCGCAGATCCGGCTCTGCCGGTCTGCCAGTGTCGCCCCTGAGGGGTGACGCGAAGCGGCGCGGGGGGAGTTCAACTAGATATCGATTTCGACCGAGTCGCCATGCAACTCCATCAGCTCGCGGCGCGAGGCGGCTTCGCCCTTGCCCATGAGTTTGGTGATGAGGGCTTCGGTGCCGGCGAAGTCGATCGCGCCGAGCACGACCGGCATGAGGCGGCGCGTATCGGGGTTGAGGGTGGTGTCCCACAGCTGCTCGGCGCTCATTTCGCCCAGGCCTTTGAAACGGCTGATCTGGCATTTCTCGGGCGGCACGCCGTCCTTGGCGGTCTTGTCGAGGATGGCGTGCAGCTCGCCTTCGTCCAGCGCGTACTGCTTGGCCGCCGGCTTCTTGCCGCGCGCGGGGATGTCCACGCGGAACAGCGGCGGGCGCGCCACGTACACGTGGCCGGCCTCGATGAGTTTGGGGAAGTGGCGGAAGAACAGCGTGAGCAGCAGCACCTGGATGTGCGAGCCGTCGACGTCGGCGTCGGACAGGATGCAGACCTTGCCGTAGCGCAGGCCGCTGAGGTCGGGCGTGTCGTTCGGGCCGTGCGGGTCCACGCCGATGGCGACCGCGATGTCGTGGATTTCGGTGTTGGCGAACAGGCGGTCGCGCTCGACTTCCCAGGTGTTGAGCACCTTGCCGCGCAGCGGCAGCACGGCCTGGCTTTCCTTGTCGCGGCCCATCTTGGCGCTGCCGCCGGCCGAGTCGCCCTCGACCAGGAACACCTCGTTGTGCGCGAGGTCCTTGCTCTCGCAGTCGGTGAGCTTGCCGGGCAGCACGGCCACGCCGGAGCCCTTGCGTTTTTCGACTTTCTGGCCGGCCTTCTGCCGCGACTGCGCGGCCTTGATGGCGAGCTCTGCGAGCTTCTTGCCGTAGTCCACGTGCTGGTTGAGCCAGAGCTCGAGCGCGGGGCGCACGAAGCTGCCGACCAGGCGCACGGCGTCGCGCGAGTTCAGGCGCTCCTTGATCTGGCCCTGGAACTGCGGGTCGAGCACCTTGGCCGAGAGCACGTAGCTGGCACGCGCGAACACGTCTTCGGGCAGCAGCTTCACGCCCTTGGGCAGCAGCGCGTGCAGTTCGATGAAGCCCTTGACCGCCTGGAACAGGCCGTCGCGCAGGCCGCTTTCGTGCGTGCCGCCCGCGCTGGTGGGGATCAGGTTGACGTAGCTCTCGCGCACCGGCTGGCCGTCTTCGGTGAAGGCCACGCACCAGGCCGCGCCCTCGCCTTCGGCGAAGCTGTCGTGCCCGCTGTCGGCGAAGCCTTCGCCCTCGAACAGGGGAATGACCGGCTCGCCGGTGAGCGTCTGCTGCAGGTAGTCGCGCAGGCCGCCCTTGTAGAGCCAGGTCTGGGTGTCCTTGGTCTTTTCGTTCACCAGCGTCACGCTCACGCCCGGCATCAGCACCGCCTTGCTGCGCAGCAGGTGGGTGAGTTCGGCCATGGGCAGGGTGGCGGCTTCGAAGTACTTGGCGTCGGGCCAGGCGCGCACCGTGGTGCCCTGCTTGCGGTCGTCTGCGCCCTTGGGCGAGATCACCAGCGGTTCGATCACGTCGCCAGCGGAGAACGCCAGTTTGGCCACCTGGCCCTCGCGGAAACTGGTCACTTCCAGCCGGGTGGAGAGCGCGTTGGTCACGCTCACGCCCACGCCGTGCAGGCCGCCGGAGAAGCTGTAGGCGCCGCCCTTGCCCTTGTCGAACTTGCCGCCCGCGTGCAAACGGGTGAACACGAGTTCGACCACCGGGGCCTTTTCCTCGGGGTGCAGGCCGAACGGGATGCCCCGGCCGTCGTCTTCCACGCTGACCGAATGATCGGCATGCAGCGTGACCTTGATCTTCTTGCCGTGCCCGGCCAGGGCCTCGTCGGCCGCGTTGTCCAGCACTTCCTGGATGATGTGCAGCGGGTTGTCGGTGCGGGTGTACATGCCCGGCCGCTGCTTGACCGGTTCCAGCCCCTTGAGGACGCGGATCGAGCCTTCGGAGTATTCGTTGGGTGTTTGGGTCGCCATGGGGGCGGATTGTATGCCCCGAAGACTGTATGCAAATACAGACTTTCGGCTTCAGGCCGACCAGCGATGCGCGCGATTCATCAGTGGCGCGGGAAAATATCAAGCCTTCGCGGCATGCCCGTGACAGGCAAGGCCCATCCATCTTCGCTACAGTTCCCGGATGCCCTCGACCCCCACCCTCCCGACCCCGCCCCGCCTCTCTGCCCTGCAGGTGCTGGCCTGCGGCGCCCTGATCGTCACCCTGTCCATGGGCATCCGCCACGGCTTCGGCCTGTGGCTGCAGCCCATCACCCAGGCGCAGGGCTGGTCCCGCGAGACGTTCTCGTTCGCCCTGGCGATCCAGAACCTGTCCTGGGGGATCTTCGGCATCTTCGCCGGCATGGCGGCCGACCGTTTCGGCGCCTTCCGCGTGCTGATCGGCGGTGCGGTGGCCTATGCCCTGGGTCTGGCCGGGATGGCGCTGAGCACCTCGTCTCTGGGTTTCGCGCTCACCACCGGCGTGCTGATCGGCGCGGCCCAGGCCGGCACCACGTACGCGGTGATCTACGGCGTGATCGGCCGGCAGATTCCGGCCGAGAAGCGCTCCTGGGCCATGGGCGTGGCCGCCGCGGCCGGGTCGTTCGGCCAGTTCCTGATGGTGCCGGTGGAAGGCTGGCTGATCAGCAGCTTCGGCTGGCAACAGGCCCTGCTGTTCCTCGCGGGCGCCGTGCTGCTGGTGATGCCGCTGGCCCTGGGCCTGCGCGAACCGGGCTTCGCGGGCGGCGCGCCGGTGCACCGCGAACAGACCATTGGCCAGGCCTTGCGCGAGGCCTTCCGCTACCGCAGCTTCCAGCTGCTGATGGCCGGCTATTTCGTCTGCGGTTTCCAGGTGGTGTTCATCGGCGTGCACATGCCCAGCTACCTCAAGGACCACGGCCTGTCGCCCCAGGTGGCGAGCTACGCGCTGGCGCTGATCGGCCTGTTCAACGTGATCGGCACCTACGCCGCTGGCGCGCTGGGCCAGCGCCTGGCCAAGCGCCACATCCTGGCCTTCATCTACTTCGCGCGCGCCGCGGTGATCGCCGTGTTCCTGATCGCGCCGCTCTCGCCCATGAGCGTCTACGTGTTCTCCGCCGTCATGGGCCTGCTCTGGCTCTCCACCATTCCACCCACCAACGCGGTGGTGGCGCAGATCTTCGGCGTGGCCCACATGTCCATGCTGGGCGGCTTCATCTTCTTCAGCCACCAGATCGGCAGCTTCCTGGGCGTGTGGCTGGGCGGCGTGCTGTACGACAGGACCGGCAGCTACGACATCGTCTGGTACCTCGCGATCGCGCTGGGCGTGTTCGCCGGGCTGGTGAACCTGCCGGTGCGCGAAGGCCCGATCGCGCGCGCCCCGCAGCGCGTGGGAGCCGCGGCGTGAAGCCTGTGGCCGTGCGCGCCCTGGCCTGGGCCGCGGCTGGCGCGGCCCTGCTGGCGACGTTCGCGCTCTACCACCGGCCCGAGTTCCTGGTGAACCTGGCCGACCAGATCTGGAGCTGCTTCTGATGCATGGCACCGAGGCGCCTTCGGCGTGGGTGCGGCGCTGGTCGCACCTGGTGCCCACCGGCGGTTCGGTGCTCGACGTGGCCTGCGGCCAGGGTCGCCACCTGCGCTGGTTTGCCCAACGGGGCCACCCCGTCACCGGCGTGGACCGTTCGCCCGAAGCCATCGCCGCCGTGCAGCCCCTGGGCCGCGCCGTGCTGGCCGACATCGAGAACGGGCCCTGGCCGTTCGACGGCGAGCGTTTCGACGCGGTGGTCGTCACCAACTACCTCTGGCGCGCCCTGCTGCCCCGCATCGTGGACAGCGTGGCCGAAGGCGGCGTGCTGCTGTACGAGACCTTCGCGGCCGGCAACGAGAGCGTGGGCAAGCCCTCGCGGCCCGACTTTCTGCTGCAACCGGGCGAACTTTTGCAGGCCGGCCAGGGTCTGCACGTGGTGGCCTATGAAGATGGTTTCTGCGACCGCCCCGAACGCTTCGTCCAGCGCCTGGCGGCGGTGCGAAAACGGCCCGGGACCCCCGTGCCGCCCCCCAGGTATCCGCTGGATGCCACTGGGTAGAATGCAAGATTCGCGCGCGCTGCCCGCCCCACCGGGGCGATGCAGGGTGGACGCCTCCATTTGAGCCTTTAGCCTATGAACCCCATCACCGGCAGCATCGTGGCCCTGGTCACGCCCATGCATGAAGACGGCAGCGTCGATTACCCCACGCTGCGCAAACTGATCGACTGGCACATCACCGAGGGCACGGACTGCATCGGCGTGGTCGGCACCACGGGCGAATCGCCCACGGTCAACGTCGAGGAACACTGCGAGATCATCCGCGTCTCGGTCGAGCAGGCCAAGACGCACGGCGCCAAGCGCGTGCCCATCATGGCCGGCTGCGGCGCCAACTCCACCGCCGAGGCCATCGAGCTCGCGCGCTTCGCCCAGAGCGTGGGCGCCGACTGCCAGCTGCAGGTCGTGCCCTACTACAACAAGCCCACGCAAGAGGGCCAGTACCAGCATTTCAAGGCGATTGCCGAAGCCGTGGGCGACCTGCCCACCGTGCTCTACAACGTGCCCGGCCGCACCGTGGCCGACATGGCGCACGACACCGTGCTGCGCCTGGCGCAGGTGCCCGGCATCGTCGGCATCAAGGAAGCCACCGGCAACATCGAGCGCGCGCAGTGGCTGATCCGCGACGTGCCCAAAGGTTTCTCGATCTACTCGGGCGACGACCCGACCGCCGTGGCCCTCATGCTGTGTGGCGGCCAGGGCAACATCAGCGTCACCGCCAACATCGCCCCGCGCCTGATGCACGAGCTGTGCGTGGCCGCGATCGCGGGCGACGTCAAGCGCGCCATGGCGATCCAGCTCCAGCTCATGCCGGTGCACAAGAACCTGTTCGTGGAAGCCAACCCGATCCCGCTCAAGTGGGCCATGGCCCGCATGGGCCTGTGCAACGAGGCCATGCGCCTGCCGATGACCCCCATGACGCGCTCCCTGGCGCCCGTGGTCGAAGGCGCGCTGAAGCAGGCCGGCCTCATTTCCTGACCCCTTTCGTTCCTACCGAGCCCCATTCATGTCCAACCGAACCCTGTCCTCGACCCCGCGCATCCTGACCCGCCTGGGCCTCCTGGCCGCCGCCGCCCTCGTGGTTTCGGGCTGCTCGATGCTGCAGGAAGACAAGATCGACTACAAGAGCGCCAAGCGCGGCAGCACCCTGGACGTGCCGCCCGACCTGAGCCAGCTCACCCGGGATTCGCGCTACAACGTGCCCGGCTCGGTGGTCACTGCCAGCGGCTATGAAACCGCCCAACCCGCGCAGGCCACGGCCGCCAGCACCGCCGCCGTGAGCGTGGGCGACGTGCGCATCGAGCGCGCGGGCAACCAGCGCTGGCTCGTGGTGAGCCGCCCGGCCGACAAGCTCTGGAGCCCGGTGCGCGATTTCTGGCAGGAAAACGGTTTCCTGCTCGACATCGACCAGGAAGGCCTGGGCATCATGGAAACCGATTGGGCCGAGAATCGCGCCAAGCTGCCGCAGGACTTCATCCGTTCGACCATCGGCAAGGTGTTCGAGAACCTCTACTCCACCGGCGAACGCGACCGTTTCCGCACCCGCTTCGAACGCACCGCCAACGGCGGCACCGAGATCTACATCAGCCACCGCGGCATGGTGGAGGTCTATTCCACCAAGGAAAAAGACCAGACCGTGTGGCAGCCGCGCCCGGCCGACGTGGAGCTGGAAACCGAGTTCCTGCGCCGCCTGATGGTCAAGCTCGGCGTGAGCGAGGCGCAATCTCGGGCCGTGACCGCCACCGCGCCGGTGCAGGCCGCGGCGCGTGTCGCCATGGTGAACAACGCGCCCGTGGTGCAGTTCGACGACAACTTCGACCGCGCGTGGCGCCGCGTCGGCCTGTCGCTCGATCGCACGGGCTTCACCGTGGAAGACCGCGACCGCAGCCAGGGCCTCTACTTCGTGCGCTACGTCGAACCCGTGGTCAACGCCAAGGAGCCAGGCTTCTTCGCCAAGATGTTCGGCGCTTCGAAGACCGAGGCCTCGACCGAGCGCTTCCGCGTGTCGGTCAAGAGCGTCGAGAACCAGACCACCGTCGCGGTGCTCGACAGCCAGGGTCGGCCGGACAGCTCGGCGTCCGCGCAGCGCATTGCCAAACTGCTGGCCGAAGACCTCAAGTAAGAACGCCACGCACCAAGGAAAAAGCCGCCCGAGGGCGGCTTTTTCTTTGACCGGCCCGCAGCGCGGGCCTGCCCCTCAGGGCTGGGTCACTTCACAGCGGCCTTGGCATCGGCGGCGGCTTCCTTGGCCTTGTCGGCCACTTCCTTGGCGGCGTCCGCGGTGGCAGCGCCTGCGGCCTTGGCGGCGTCGGCGGTGGCGGCACCGGCTTCCTTCGCAGCGTCCACGGTGGCAGCGGTGGCTTCCTTGGCGGCATCGACGGCGGAAGCGCCGGCTTCCTTGGCGGATTCGGCAGCGCCGGCCATGGAAGGCGCAGCAGCGGCCGGAGCGGGTTCAGCGGCAGGTGCCGGTGCGGCGACCGGTGCCTCTTCCTTCTTGCCGCAGGCGGTCAAGGCGATGGCGGCCAACAGGCTGGCGAGCAGGATGGTTTTTTTCATGATGACAGTTCCAATGGATGAGAAAGACAGGCGGTCGAACGACCGGTTCGGAAAGGTTCCACGCACCCTGGGTGTTGTGTGACGGGAGGCCATCCAGCGGAGTGGGTTGACGTGACAACCCTCCCCTGCCGCGCGGATGATACCGCCCCGTCCTGGTGCAAGAAGCGAGAGGGGTTGTTTTTACCTTTGCTCACAGCCCCAGTGTGGACGCCGGGAAAGCGGGCGTGCTCTTGAGCGCCCACTCCTGCAGCTGCTCCTGCAGGGCCACGCGGCGCTCCGCGCTGCGGCTCACCACCATGGTGCATCGCAGGGGGTCCAGCCGCTGCAGCGTCCAGGCCGGTGACCACAACACGCTGGGCAGTTCGCCCACCGAGGCACTGGCACAGGCCTGCGCCTCCACCAGGTGCCCCCAGGTGCTGC
Organism: Hydrogenophaga sp. GW823-FHT04C09; assembly: GCF_058796355.1. Classification (NCBI taxonomy): domain Bacteria; kingdom Pseudomonadati; phylum Pseudomonadota; class Betaproteobacteria; order Burkholderiales; family Comamonadaceae; genus Hydrogenophaga; species Hydrogenophaga sp. GW823-FHT04C09. The sequence continues at coordinate 1,040,897 of NZ_JBXAIO010000001.1, forward strand.
GCCACTGCACGAAACGCGGGTGCATCTGCCGCAACACGCTGTAGTCGCGCGCCAGCAGATGCAGCGAACGGCCGCGCTGCGACCACGCATTGAGCGAAGCCACCACATCGCGTTCGCCCAGCGGCCAGTCCGCGAAGTCCGCGTCGCACAGGACCATGCGCGGCCAGCCCTCTTGCGCCGCCGTGGCGAAGGCCTGCCGGATCAGGTCGATGAAGGCCACGCGGCCGGAGAGCCGGCCTTCGGGCAGCGCGGCGATCGAAGCATCCAGGGGATCGGTCATGCGGGTCTCCTGACGAGGCGCCCACAGCGCCTCAAGCGGGTTCGATGCGGTGCAGCCAGCCGGCGTCGAACCAGTCCTGCAGCAGGGCCTGCGCACCTTCGCTCGCGCGGACCACCTGCCGCTGGTCCAGCGCGCGCTGGTCGGCCAGCGCGCGCATGAGGCGGGCATCGGCACCACCGGCACGAAAGCTCTCGCCGTTGATGAAGATGTGGCGTTCGTCGTACATCATGCGCGTGCGCCGGTCCAGCCGCAAGGCGCCCGGCGCCCAGTCACCCTCGGGTTCGTCGAACCAGATGCGCGGCTTGGACTCGGTCATGACCTCGCCCAGCGCGCAGGCCAGCGACTCGCGTTCCGCCAGTAGGCGCTGCAAGGCGTCCACCGCGAAGGCTTCGAGCGCGGCAGGCATGGCCGCCGGGGTCGCGGTGGCGGCTTGCCCCGGGTCACGAAAGAGCGTGTCGTCGTCCAGCTCGTCGGCCATGCGCTGCAGCAGTTCACCCGCCAGGCCGCCGCGCTGCGGCGCGCGAAAACCGATGGAGTAGGTGCTGCAGTCCCCGCCCACCGCATCCCCGTCGTGCGCCCAGCGCGGCGGCAGGTACAGCATGTCGCCCGGGTTGAGCACATGCTCTTCCTCGGGCTCGAAATGGCTGAGGATCTTGAGCGGCACGTCGGGCTGCAGAGACAAATCCTTCTGCCGGCCGATGCGCCAGCGCCGCTGCCCGGTGGCCTGCAGCAGGAACACGTCGTAGCTGTCGAAGTGCGGGCCCACGCCGCCGGCGTCGCTGGCCCAGGAAATCATCAGATCGTCCAGGCGCGCGTCGGGCACGAAACGGAAGCGCTGGAGCAACTCGTGCGCGGCATCCAGGTGCTGGTCGACACCCTGCACCAGCAGGGTCCAGCCCGGTTGGCGCAGCGGCGGCAGCTGTGGGCGGGTCAAGGGGCCTTGCCTGAGCGTCCAGCCCTGGGGCTTGCGCACGATCAGGCGCGACTCGACCGCTTCATCGGCGGCCATGTCGAACAGCTGCTGCCGGCTCAACAAGGGCGTGAAACCCGGGATGGCGTTGCGGATCAGCAGCGGCTTTTTCTGCCAGTGCCGGCGCATGAACTGCGCCGGGCTGAGGCCGCCGAGCAGGTCGCAGGGCAGGTCCGGCGCGGGGGCGGACAAAGAGGGGGGGCTGGATGGGGAAGCATGGAGCATGGGACAATTGTCGGATGAAAATCAACCAACAATGCGTGGTCGCGCTGACCTGGACCCTCAAGGACACGCTGGGCGAAGAACTCGACGTGCTCGATGAGCCGGTGGAGTTCCTCGTGGGCGGCAACGACCTGTTGGCCAAGATCGAGGAAGCCCTGCTGAACCACTCGGCGGGCGACACGATCGACCTGCACCTGGAGCCGGCCGACGCCTTCGGCGACTACGACGACCGCCTGCTGTTCCTCGAACCCCGCCACCTGCTGCCCGACGAGATCGAAGAAGGCATGGGTTTCGAGGGCCTGCCCCCGGGCTGCAACCCCTCGGCCCCCAAGGACCGCCTGTACTTCATCAGCGACATCTACCCCGAGCACGTGGTGTTGGACGGCAACCACCCCCTGGCCGGCATCGCCCTGCGCATCAGCCTGAAGGTGCACGCGGTGCGCGAGGCCCGGGAAGACGAAATCGGCCAGGGCACGCTGGGCACCGGCTTCTTCCGCATGCAGGTGGACGCGCCCGACGAACTGCAGGGCCCGGGCCTCACGCCGCCCGGCCCCCACACACTCCACTGATCAGGACACACCCCCGCCGCGCTGCGCGCGTCCCCCTCAAGGGGGCGGTGCCTGTGGCCCGGCAAAGCCGGTTCCGCGGCACCTCTTGATCAAACCGCCTCGCGCGACGACGGTCTTTTATCCTCTGCCCGTGGAACCGTAACCACCGGCGCCGCGCTCGCTCGCGGTGGCGAAGTCGTTCACCACGTTGAACTCCGCCTGCACCACGGGCACGATCACCATCTGCGCAATGCGCTCCATGGGCTCGATGGTGAAGGCCACGTCGCTTCGGTTCCAGGCGCTCACCATGAGCTGGCCCTGGTAGTCGCTGTCGATCAGGCCGACCAGGTTGCCGAGCACGATGCCGTATTTGTGGCCCAGGCCGGAGCGCGGCAGGATCATGGCGGCGTAGCCGGGGTCGGCCAGGTGGATCGCCAGGCCGGTCGGCACCAGTTGCCACGCGTTGGGCGCCAGCACCAGCGGCGCGTCGAGGCAGGCCCGCAGATCGAGGCCGGCACTGCCGGGCGTGGCGTAGGAAGGCATCTGGCTGACCAAACGCGGATCCAGGATGCGGACATCAAGTTTCATAAAAACCGAGACGGTGTCAGTGGGAACGAAAAGGCCCGCTGCACGCAGCGGGCCCCTGCCCAGATACACCATGGACCCGGTCGAGCCGGACCGCAGGTGCAGCTTTCAAGATCAGATCTTCACGCCAGCCATGTACTGGTTGAACGGGAACTCCGAGAAACGGTTCCACAGAATCTGATCGCGCTGGAAGGTGCGCATGTCCTGGTGGATCTTCTTGAAGGTGGGCGACTTGGCTTCGTGCTCGGCGAACACTTCCATGCAGGCCTTGAAGCCGGCATCGATCACCGCCTTGGGGAACGCCTTGAGCTGGGTCTTCTCGGCCACCAGCTTCTTCAATGCGATCGGGTTCACGGCATCGTACTTGGCGGTCATGTCGGTCGCGGCCACGGCCATGGCGGCGTTCAGGATGGCCTTGTTTTCATCCGACAGGGCGTTGAACTTCTTCAGGTTGATGAAGAACTCCAGATCGGCGCCGCCTTCCCACCAGCCCGGGTAGTAGTAGAACGGAGCCACCTTGTGAAAGCCGAGTTTGGCGTCGTCGTGCGGACCGACAAATTCGGCCGCGTCCAGCGTGCCTTTTTCCAGCGCCTGGTACACCTCACCGGCCGGCAGGTTCTGCGACACCACACCCAGCTTGGCCATGCCCTCGCCGAACACGCCGCCGCCCATGCGCATCTTCAGGCCCTTGAGGTCGGCGGCAGTCTTGATCTCCTTGCGGTACCAGCCGCCCATCTGCGTGCCCGTGTTGCCGGCGCTGGCGGTGCGGAAGTTGTACTGAGCGAAGAATTCATCGAGCAGCTTGCCGCCATTGCCATGCTGCTTCCAAGCGGTGTTCTGCCGGGCGGTCAGGCCAAAGGGCACCGCGCAGCTGAAGGCGAAAACAGGGTCCTTGCCGGTGAAGTAATAGGCGGCCGTCTGGGCCATGTCGATGTTGTCGCCCTGAAGCGCGTCCACGACGCCAAAGGCAGGCATCAATTCGCCCGCTGGGTGAACGGAAATCTCGAACTTGCCACCCGACAGTGCCTTGACGGTCTGCGACAGCTTCTCGGCACTGCCGAAGATGGTGTCCAGCGAACGAGGGAAACTCGAAGCCAGGCGCCAGCGCACCGCAGCTTGCGCATGCACGGCCGGTGCCACACCAGCGGCCAGCACGCCGGCCAGGCCGGCACTCTTCACGATAGAACGACGATCCATTGAGATTGCTCCAGGATTGCTTGATGAAAGCTTGAAAGAAAGGCGCAGCCTCTTGCGTGGCACACACCGGGATGAAGAACGGTCTTTTGATTCTATTGATATCTGCCGTGTCTCAAGGGCAAGGCCGCCGAGGGTTTTCCCTCGACAGCCTGCGCTTCGTCACGCCGCAGGCACGCCGCTGGCAGAGCTCACTTGCGGCCGAGGGCTTCCTGCATGGCCTTCATGGGGTCGTCTTCCGTGGCGGCCTTGGCGTCGGGGCCTGCTTCGCCAGCCGCTTCCGGCTTTGCAGAGGGCTGCTCCTGACCTTCTTCTGACGGCGCGGTCTGCTCGTCCGCACCGTAGCCACCTTCGGAGCCCGGGTTGAGGTCTTCCATCATCTGCTCTCCCACGGCCTTGAGGTCGTAGTCACCGACCTTGTCGAGGCTGCCCGTGACCAGCCCCGGGAAGGCGATCAGCACACCGACCATGAACAGCTGGATGATCAGGAAGGGGATCGCTCCCTTGTAGATCTGCATGGTCGTGACCGGGGCCATGACCTTGTTGGTCACCCGGTCCACATAGGGCTTGTCGGGCGCCACCGAGCGCAGGAAGAACAGCGCGAAGCCGAACGGCGGGTGCATGAACGAGGTCTGCATGTTCACCGCCAACAGCACGCCGAACCAGATCAGGTCGATGCCCAGCTTGTCGGCCACCGGTGCCAGCAGCGGCACCACGATGAACGAGAGTTCAAAATAGTCGAGGAAGAAGGCCAGGAAGAAGATCAGGATGTTGACCACGATCAGGAAACCAACCGGGCCGCCCGGCAGGTCGGCCAGCAGATGCTCCACCCAGATCGGACCATCGGCCGCCTGGAACACCAGGCCGAAGATCGTGGCCCCGATCAGGATGAACATCACGAAGCTGCCGAGCTTGGTGGTCGTGGCCAGGGCCTGTTTGAGCAGCTTCATGTCCAGCCGCTTGCGCATCAGGGCCATGATGATGGCGCCCATCGCCCCCATGGCACCGCCCTCGGTAGGGGTGGCGATGCCCAGGAAGATGGTGCCGAGCACCAGGAAGATCAGCAGCAGCGGAGGGATCAGCACGAAGGTCACCCGCTCGGCCAGGCGCGAGAGCAGGCCCAGCTTCGCGTACTTGTTGGCCAGGGCCATCACGAGAGCCACGAAGGCACCGCCAGCCATGGCCACGACGACCTTCTCGTCGGTGGGCACGGAGGTCACCTCGCGGCCCAGCCACCAGGTGTGGACTTCGGGCATGTAGCGCGCCAGCACGATGGAGACCATGAACGAGACCACCATCAGCACCAACAGCGACTGGTAGCCGCCGCTGCCATTGGGCTCGCGGTAGATGCGCGCCTCGGTCGGCAGCGCAGGCACGCTGGCGGGCTTGAAGATGGCCAGGCAGGCGATGTAGAGCACGTAACAGCCGACCAGCATGAAGGCCGGGATGAAGGCCCCCTTGTACATGTCACCGACGCTGCGGCCCAGCTGGTCGGCCATGATGATGAGCACCAGCGAGGGCGGAATGATCTGCGCCAGCGTGCCCGAGGCCGCGATCACGCCACTGGAAAACTGGCGGTCGTAGCCATAGCGCAGCATGATGGGCAGAGAAATCAGGCCCATCGAAATGACCGAAGCCGCCACCACACCCGTGGTCGCGGCCAGCATCGCACCCACGAAAACCACCGCCAGTGCCAGGCCGCCACGCATCGGTCCGAAGACCTGGCCGACGGTGTCGAGCAGGTCCTCGGCCATGCCGCTGCGCTCCAGGATCAGGCCCATGAGCGTGAAGAAGGGCACCGCGAGCAAGGTGTCGTTGGCCATGATGCCGATCAGGCGCTGCGGCAGCCAGGCCAGCACCGAAGACGGGAACACGCCCATCTCGATGCCGACGATGCCGAAGGCCAGGCCACAGGCGCCCAGGCTGAAGGCCACCGGGAAACCCAGCAGCAGAAAGATGATGAGCCCCGCAAACATGATCGGGGCGAAGTTCGCCGCAATGAATTCCATCGTCGATTCCTTGGCCGGTTACTGCGAGACTGGCGTGCCTTTGGCGGCATCGCGCTGGCTCAGGATCTCGGCCAGTTCTTCCTCGGCAGACTTCTCGCCGGCCTTGATCGTGGGGTCGGGACCCCGCCCGGTGAGGAAGGCCACGCGCTTGATGAGTTCGGACCAGCCCTGGAGCATCAGCAGGATGAAGCCTGCCGGGATCGCCAGCCACACTGGCCAGCGGATCAGGCCACCGGGGTTGCCCGACATCTCGCCCGAGGTGTACTTCTCCATGAAGATCGGGATGCCGTAATACAGCACGAGCAGGCACACCGGTGTGAGGAAGAAAGCGAAGCCGAGGATGTCAATCCAAATCTGCGCCTTCTTGGGCAAACGGCTGTTGAGGACATCGATGCGCACATGCTCCCGGTTGAGCAGCGTGAAACCGGCCGCTATCAGGAACGACCAGGCAAAGAGATACCACTGGATCTCGAGGAAGGCGTTGGAGCTGGTGTTGAAGGTGTAGCGCACAAGCGCGTTGACGGCGCTGATGACCGTGGAACCCATGATCAGCCAGATCGCGTGTCTGCCCACCCAGGCGTTGAGCCTGTCGATGGCCCGAGAGAAGTTGAGAAGTGCACCCATCCTGATTCCCATTTCTTGTGAACATAGACCCCACACCCCATTTATCGATGGATAAAGAAACACGCAGCGAGCGAAGTACCGCAGCTGCGTGTGGGTGGTATGGAGCGGCTGATTGTAGGGGATGCCTTTTTTGCATCAAAGGGCCTGCGTGCAGGGTAAACCCGTTTTCCACGCTCCGGCGCTGCAGTTCAGCCGACCGCTTTCACCACGGGCGCGAGCAGATTGCCAAAACGCGTGCGGATGGCGCGTTCGATGCCCGTTCCATCCAGCCCCAGACCGGCCAGCAGCCGAGCCGGATCGCCGTGGTCGACGAAGGTGTCCGGCAGGCCCAGCTGCAGCACGGGCAGTGCGAAGCCCTCTGACTGCAAGGCCTCCATCACGGCGCTGCCAGCGCCACCCATCACACTGCCTTCCTCGACTGTGACCAAGGCGTCGTGCGACGAGGCCAGCTCGCGCAGCAGTTCCACATCGAGCGGCTTGACCCAGCGCATGTTGGCCACGCTGGCGCCCAGCTTCTCGCCGGCGGCCAGCGCGGGCTGCAGCAAAGTGCCGAAGGCCAGAATGGCCACGCGCCGGCCCTTGCGGCGCAGCTCGCCACGGCCAAAGGGCAGGCCTTCGAGCCCGGCGGGCTGGGCCACACCCGCACCTGCACCGCGCGGATAACGCACCGCCACAGGCTGGTTCTGCGCGAACGCGGTGCTCAGCAGCTGGCGGCACTCGGCCTCGTCGGCCGGGCAGGCCACGGCCATGTTGGGGATGCAGCGCAGGTAGGCGATGTCGTAGGCGCCCGCGTGCGTGGCGCCGTCGGCACCGACGAGGCCGGCGCGGTCCAGCGCGAACACCACCGGCAGGTTCTGCAGCGCCACGTCGTGGATGAGCTGGTCGTAGGCGCGCTGCAGGAAGGTGGAGTAGATCGCCACGACCGGTTTGAGCCCCTCGCAGGCCAGGCCGGCGGCGAAGGTCACGGCGTGCTGTTCGGCGATGCCGACATCGAAGTAGCGCGCGGGGAAGCGGCGCTCGAACTCGACCATGCCCGAGCCTTCGCGCATGGCCGGCGTGATACCGACCAGGCGCGGATCGGCCTCGGCCATGTCGCACAGCCATTGGCCGAACACCTGGGTGAAGGTGGTCTTGGACGGTGTGGCGGGCTTGGTGATGCCCACCGCGGGGTCGAAGGTGCCCGGGCCGTGGTAGGCCACGGGGTCTGCTTCGGCGAGCTTGTAGCCCTGGCCCTTCTTGGTGACCACGTGCAGGAACTGCGGGCCGCTGTCGGTGTCGAGCAGGTGGCGGATGTTCTCCAGCGTGGGGATCAGCGATTCGAGGTCATGGCCATCGATCGGCCCGATGTAGTTGAAGCCGAATTTCTCGAACAGCGTGGCCGGCACCACCATGCCCTTGGCGTGCTCCTCGAAGCGCTTGGCCAGTTCGAACAGGGGCGGCGCCCCCTTGAGCACCTGCTTGCCCACGTTTTTCGCGGCGGCGTAGAACTGCCCGCTCATGAGCTGGGCCAGGTAGCGGTTGAGCGCCCCCACAGGCGGGGAGATCGACATGTCGTTGTCGTTGAGCACCACCAGCAGGCGGCCCTCGGCCACGCCGGCGTTGTTCAGCGCCTCGAAGGCCATGCCGGCGGTCATGGCGCCGTCGCCGATGATGGCGATGGACTTGCGCGGCTCGCCCTTGATCTTGGAGGCCAGCGCCATGCCCAGCGCGGCCGAGATGCTGGTGGACGAGTGCGCGGTGCCGAAGGTGTCGTACTCGCTCTCGTCGCGGCGCGGAAAGCCGCTGATGCCGCCGAACTGGCGCAGCGTGCCCATGCGGTCGCGCCGGCCGGTCAGGATCTTGTGCGGGTAGGTCTGGTGGCCCACGTCCCAGACCAGGCGGTCATCGGGGGTGTTGAAGACGTAATGCAATGCCACCGTGAGTTCCACCGTGCCGAGGTTGGAGCTGAGGTGACCGCCCGTGCGCGCCACGCTCTGCAGCAGAAAAGCGCGCAGTTCATCAGCCAGCGGCGAAAGTTGCGTGCGCGCGAGTTGGCGCACATCGGCGGGGGATTCGATGGTCGACAACAGGGAATTCATGGGCGGGGGCGCTTGGGTCATGGTGGATCGGCCTTGTTTCGGGCCTCAGGACGCACGCCGCCCCACCCAGTCGGCCAGGGCGTGCAGGGTGGCGGTGTGGTCGAGGCCGGAGCGGCGCAAGGTGTCGTGGGCCTGGGCCAGCACACGGTCGGCATAGGCCTGTGCCTGGTCCAGCCCCATCAGGGAGACGAAAGTGGGTTTGTCGGCCGCGGCGTCCTTGCCGGCGGTCTTGCCCAGCGTGGCCGAGTCGGCGGTGACGTCGAGGATGTCGTCCACCACCTGGAAGGCCAGGCCCACGCAGGCGCCGTACTCGGCTAGCAGGGCCAGGGCCTGGGGCGAGGGCGTGCCGGTGGCCGCGCCCATGGTCACGCTGGCCTGCAGCAGGGCACCGGTCTTGCGGCGGTGCATGGCTTCGAGCGCGGGCTGGTCAAGTGCCACGCCCACACTGGCGAGGTCGACGGCCTGCCCGCCGGCCATGCCGTCGGCCCCGGCCGCGAGCGCCAGCAGGCGGCACAGGCGCGCGCTCATGCCATCGCTCAGGCTGCCGTCGCCCGGCACCAGCAGTTCGAAGGCCAGGGCCTGCAGCGCGTCGCCCGCCAGCAGGGCCTGGGCCTGGCCGAACTGCACGTGCACCGTGGGTTTGCCCCGCCGCAGCACGTCGTTGTCCATGCAAGGCATGTCGTCGTGCACCAGCGAGTAGGCGTGGATGAGTTCGACCGCGCAGGCCGCGCGCATCGCCGCCGCCGCGTGGCCGCCCACCGCTTCGCAGGTGGCCAGCACCAGCAGCGGGCGCAGGCGCTTACCGCCGTCGAGCACGGCGTAGCGCATGGCGTCGCCCAGCCCGGCGGGCGCGTCGGCGGACACCCAGCGCTCCAACGCGCGTTCCACCGCGTCCTGTTGCGCTTGGCGCCAGGCCACGAAATCGTGGGTATCGGAGAGCACGGCGTTCACGGCGCGTCCCAGGGCTTGAGCGTGCCGCCTTCGAGCACCTTGATCTGGTTTTCCACGTCATCCAGCCGCGAGCGGCAGAACGCGAGCAACTCCGCGCCCCGCTGGTAACGGGTCAGCAACTGGTCCAGCGGCAGTTGTCCGGCATCGAGCTGGGCCACCAGTTGCTCCAGTTCTTCCAGCGCCGCCTCGTAGCTGGCGGGCGCATGGGGAGAAGGGGCCGCACGGGGGGCGCGGGAGGGGGAAGGTGTGGGCATGGATTCTGTGGGCTGAGGCCCTTCGCAAACCGCGGTACTTGCTTCGCCGCGCGGTGGGGCGGGCTGCATGGGCCCGGCCTTGGGGTGCTGAAGATGGCCTGGTGAAACCGGCATTTTATGCCCGGCAGGGATATTCCCCCCCGGGGTACAATCCGCTCTCTTTTTTTCTCCACACCTCTTCACTACGGACAGCCCCTGTCCGGAGGGACGCACCACCCCACCCATCCCGCGCGAATTCGTCTGACGAGCACAGCGCTTACCCTGCCCCTTCATAGGGGGAGTCTCTAGGTCAGGACCACCATGTCTGATTTAAGTCTTCAACTGCAGCAGGCCGCAAGCCAACTTCCGGTTTCCAGCTACTTCAGCGAGGCGCTGTTCCAGCGCGAAAAGGAAACGCTCTTCCAGCGCGGGCCCCGGTATGTGGGGCACCAACTCGCGGTTCCCCATGTGGGGGACTACCACGTACTGCCGCATGAGGCCGGTGGTCGCGCCTTGGTGCGCACCGACAAAGGGGTGGAGCTGGTCTCCAACGTGTGCCGCCACCGCCAGGCCGTCATGCTCAAGGGCCGGGGCAACCTCGGCGAAACCCGCAGCGGCAGCGCCGGCGGCAACATCGTCTGCCCTCTGCACCGCTGGACCTACAGCGGCACGCACGGTGAACAGGCCGGGCGCCTGCTCGGCGCCCCGCACTTCGAGCAGGACCCCTGCCTGAACCTCAACAACTACCCGCTGCGCGAGTGGAACGGTTTGCTGTTCGAGGACAACGGCCGCGACGTGCAGGCCGACCTGGCCAACATGGGGCCGCGCGCCGCGCTCGACTTCGAGGGCATGGTGCTCGACCACGTGGAGCTGCACGAGTGCAACTACAACTGGAAGACCTTCATCGAGGTCTATCTGGAGGACTACCACGTCGCCCCCTTCCACCCGGGCCTGGGTGGTTTCGTCACCTGCGAAGACCTGCGCTGGGAGTTCAAGCCGGCGTACTCGGTGCAGACCGTCGGCCCGGCCAACCTGCTGGGCAAGGCCGGCAGCCCGGTGTACCAGCGCTGGCACGAGCAGCTGATGCAGTACCGCCAGGGCAAGATGCCCGAACACGGCGCGATCTGGCTCACCTACTACCCGCACATCATGGTGGAGTGGTACCCGCACGTGCTCACGGTCTCGACCCTGCACCCCGTCAGCGTGGACAAGACCCTCAACATGGTCGAGTTCTACTACCCCGAGGAAATCGCGGCCTTCGAGCGCGAGTTCGTCGAGGCGCAGCGCGCGGCGTACATGGAGACCTGCATCGAGGACGACGAGATCGCCGAACGCATGGACGCCGGGCGCAAGGCCCTGCTCGCGCGTGGCGACAACGAGGTCGGCCCCTATCAGAGCCCGATGGAAGATGGCATGCAGCACTTCCACGAGTGGTACCGCCGCCACATGGCGGGCGCCATCCCGGGCTGACGCCATCGGCACCGGCATGTGCCCTTCGCCCACAGGAGCCTGATCCATGCAGGCCCTGTGGATGCTGCTCGCCTCGCTGTTCTTCGCCTCCATGGGCGTGTGCATCAAGTTCGCGTCCAGCCACTTCAACAGTTTCGAGATCGTCTTCTACCGCGGCGTGGTGGGTGCGATCTTCCTGATCGCGATGACGCGCGTGAACGGCGTGTCGCTGCGCACCAGCATGCCCATGATGCATGTCTGGCGCAGCATTGTCGGCACGATCTCGCTCACCGCCTGGTTCTTCGCCATCGCCGCCCTGCCCCTGGCCACGGCCATGACGCTGAACTACATGAGCAGCGTGTGGATCGCCACCTTCCTGCTCGGTGGCGCCCTGCTCATGCAGGGGCGCAACGCCCCCATCCGCGAGCAGGGCCCCTTGTTCCTCACGGTGCTCATGGGCTTTGGCGGCGTGGCCATGATGCTGCGCCCCACGCTGGCCGACCACCAGGTGGTGGGCGCGCTGGTGGGCCTGCTCTCGGGCATCTTCGCGGCCTTCGCCTACCTGCAGGTGGCCGCGCTCTCGCGCGCCGGGGAGCCCGAGAGCCGCACCGTCTTCTACTTCTCGATCGGCGCCGTGCTCGCCGGCGGAATCGGCATGCTGTTCGCGGGCGTGAGCCCCTGGCATTGGCCCAGCGCCCTGTGGCTGCTGCCCATCGGCCTGCTGGCGTTGTTCGGCCAGCTCTGCATGACGCGCGCCTACTCGCGCGGCGCGACCATGGTGGTGGCCAACCTGCAGTACTCGGGCATCGTGATCGCCGGCATCTACGGCATCGTCTTCTTCGGCGACCAGCTGCCGCTGATGGGCTGGCTGGGCATGGCGCTGATCATCGTCAGCGGCATCACCGCCACCGTGCTGCGCACCCGCACCGTGCCGAATGCACCCGCGGAAGAACACTGAGGGGCATCTGCCCCACAATGCGCGCATGCACACGACCCTGATCTCCGCACCCGAACTCCAGCAACTCATCGCCCGTGGCGCCCCGTTGCGCATCTTTGACTGCAGTTACGAGCTGATGAAGCCCGAGGCAGGCCTGGCCCAGTTCGAGGCCGAGCACCTCCCGGGCTCGGTGCACGTGCACCTGGAGCACCACCTGAGCGACAAGTCCGGCCCCGACCGCGCCAGCGGCGGGCGCCACCCGCTGCCCTCGCGCGCCACCTTCGCCGCCCGCCTGGGCCAGCTGGGCCTGGACAACAGCCAGCAGGTGGTGGTACTGGACCGCCAGGCCATCACCACCAGCGGTCGCCTGTGGTGGATGCTCAAGTGGTGCGGCCACGAGGCCGTGGCCGTGCTGGACGGCGGGCTGGCGGCCTGGAAGGCGGCCGGCGGTGCCGTGGAAAGCGGTCCCGCGAACCCTCCGAAGCCAGCGGTCTTCGAACTGCGCGAGCCGCTGGTGCAGACCGTGAGCACGGCGGACATCGCCGGCGCGCTCGGGCGCCCCGCCATGACCCTGATCGACGCCCGCGCAGGTGCGCGCTTTCGCGGCGAGACCGAGCCGCTGGATCCGGTGGCCGGCCACATCCCCGGCGCGCTCAACCGTCCTTTCGGTGACAACGCGGCGCCGGACGGTCGCTTCAAGCCCGCGGCCGAACTGCGTGCCGAGTTCGACCGCCTGCTCGCCGGCCGCGACCCCGCCACCGTGGTGCACCACTGCGGCAGCGGCGTGAGCGCCGTGCCCAACCTGCTGGCCATGGAAATCGCCGGCCTGGGCCGCGCGAAGCTCTACCCGGGCAGCTGGAGCGAGTGGTGCAACACGCCGGGCCTGCCCACGGCGCAGGGCTGACAGCGGGCGCCTGCCGACCGACCCCCATGCCTCCGACCTCCTCCCGCCTTCTGGAACCGACGGACCAGACCCCTGCGCCGGACGGCCAGCGCAAGCGGGTGCTGGAGCTGCTGGCGCTGTTGACCGGCATCGCCGCGCTGATCGTGCTGGTGATCGACCTGATGTTCGCCAGCCCGGGGCAGCGCGAAGCCTGGATCGCGGCCTGCCTGGTTCTGGTGTCGGGTGTGGCCTATGCCCTGGTGCGCTGGGACCGCATGCACTACGTGGCCCCCCTGATCGTGATGGGCACACTGGCCACGGCCGTGCTCTCGGTGGTCACCTACGGCTCGGTGCGCACGGCGGTGGGCTTCCTGTTCGTCGCGGCGGTGGCCGGCGCGGGCACCTTCCTCGGGCGCACCGCGCTCATTGCCACGGTCGCGGCGAGCGTGGGCGCGCTCGGTGTGCTGACGCTGGCCGAGGTCAATGGCTGGTTCAGCGCGACGCCCTATTTCGAAGTCGGCCTGCGCGTGTGGATCACGCACTCGGCCACCGTGATCGTGGTGGGCGTGATGGTCTATCACAGCGGGCGCCAGTTGCGCGAGGCGTTCGACCGGCAGAAGGCCGAGCTGGAGCTGCGCAAGAAAACCGAGCACCAGCGCGACCTCAACCTGGAGCGTTTCGCCCGCATCTTCCGCACCAGTCCCAGCCCCATGATCGCGCAGTCGGCCCGTTCCGGGATGATCCTGGACGTCAACCCCGCTTTCGAGCGCTGCTACGGCTACACCCGCGACCAGGCCCTGGGCCGACCCGACAGCTTCCTGTGGGCGGATCCCGAACAGCGGGAGACGTACCTGGCCACCCTGTTCGCCGCGCGGCGCGCCGAACAGTACCCCGCGCGCGGCCAGCGCGCGGACGGCAGCACCTTCGAAGGCCTGGTCTCCAGCGAGATGGGCGACGACCGCGAAGACAAGCTGGTCATCACCACCATCAGCGATGTGAGCGCCCAGAACGAGGTCATGGAGCGGCTGCGCCGCTCCGAGGAGCGCTTCGCCAAGGCCTTCCATTTCAGCCCGCTGAACATGACGATCTCGCGCCTCTCGGACGGCGCCATCATCGAGGTCAACCGCGCGCAGGACCGCGCGCAGGGCCTGCTGCCGGAAGAGATCAGGGGCAAGACCTCGGTGGAGATCGGCGCCTGGCTGACCCCCAAGGACCGGGAAGCCTTCGTGGAACAGCTGCTGTGCGAAGGCCACATCGACGGCTACGAAACCCGCATGCGCCACAAGGACGGCTCGCTGGTGGACACCCGGATCTGGGCCGAGCTGCTGGACATCGACGGCGAGCCCTGCATCCTGGCCTGCACCGTCAGCATCACCGCCGAGAAGGAGCGCGAGGCGCTGCTGCTCAACGTGGCGCGCGGCGTGGCCGCCGAGACCGGCGAAGCCTTCTTCAGCGCGCTCACGCGCCACCTCTGCGAGGCCATCGGCTCGGACATGGTGGTGGTGGGCGAATGCCGCGACGACGGCCGCGTGCGCAGCCTGGCGATCCGCCAGGACGGGCAGGCCCGGCCCAACTTCACCTTCTCCATCGAAGGCACGCCCTGCGCGCGCTCCCTGCTCCAGCAGGACATGCTCATCTGCACGGACGGCCTGGCGCAGCAGTTCCCCCAGGCCACCAGCCTCATCGAGTCGGGCTGCCAGGCCTACCTGGGCAAGGCCCTGCGCGATGCCGACGGCACCGCCATCGGCGTGATCTTCGCGCTCTGGCGCCAGCCGGTGGAACTGCGCCCGGACACGCAGGCCCTGATCGCCATCTTCGCCGGCCGGGCCAATTCGGAGCTGGTGCGCCTGCGCCGCGATCGCGAGATCCAGCGCCTCAACGAGACGCTGGAGCACCGCGTGCGCGAGCGCACCGCCGACCTGCAGCAGCTCAACGCCGAGCTCGATTCGTTCGCGTACTCCGTGTCGCACGACCTCAAGTCACCGCTGCGCGCGATCGACGGCTTCACCCGCCTGCTGGAGGAGGAGGTGGGGCCGCGCCTGAGCGCCGACGAGCGCCAGCTGCTCGACCGGGTGCTCAGTTCCACCCAGCGCATGGGCTCCTTGATCGACGACCTGCTGGCCCTGGCGCGCGTGAGCCAGGGCGTGCTGGCGCAGCAGACCGTGGACCTCAGCGCCATGGTGCAAGGCATCCTGGCGCAGGAGCAGCTCAAGCAACCCGAGCGTGTGATCGAGCAGCGCATCACGCCCGATCTGCGCGCGCATTGCGACCCCCGCCTGGCGCGCATCGTGCTGGAAAACCTGCTGGCCAACGCGCTCAAGTACAGCCGCACGAAAGACCGCTCGGTGATCGAGTGGGGCCTGCTGCCACCGGTGGGTGGCGAACCCCGGATGTTCTATGTGCGGGACAACGGCGTGGGCTTCGACATGGCCTATGCCGACAAGCTGTTCAAGCCTTTCCAGCGCCTGCACATGCCCAGCGAGTTCGAAGGCACGGGCATCGGCCTGGCCACGGTGCGGCGCATCATCGAGCGCCATGGCGGCCACATCACCGGCGAAGGGCAACCGGGTGCAGGAGCGCGCTTCTGCTTCTCGTTCGGGGACAGCGTCGCCGGCTAAAGCCGGCCAGTCTGTCTAGTGCGCCAAGCCGCTCACCACGGTCACCAGCGCGATCCCCACCAGCAACCACGCGATCTGCGCCACCGTGGCCGGCAGGCTCAGCCGCTTCTGCAGTTGCGGGATCAGGTCGGCCAGGGCCACGTAGACGAAGCTGCTGGACGCAGCGACCAGGAAATACGGCAGATAGTCCTGCAGCTGCGTGAGCAGGAAATAACCCAGCAGGCCGCCCAGCGCGGTGACCGTGCCCGCCAGCGAGACCTTGACCAGCGCGGCGCGCGAGTTGCGCGAGGTGTGGCGCAGCACCACCAGATCGCCCATGTGGTGCGGCACCTCGTGGGCCAGCACCGCCAGCGCGGCCACCACGCCCAGGCGCATGTCGGCCATGAAGGCCGAGGCGATCAGGATGCCGTCGCCGAAGGCGTGCACGCTGTCGCCGGCCAGCACCGTCCACCCGCCCGAGCGCGGCCCGTGGTCGTGACCGTGGTGGTGATGGCTGTGGCCAGGGTGGTGCGCGTGGTGGTCCTGAGGTTCGTGGTCGAGCAGGGCTTCCTCTTCCTGGCTGTGCTCGTGCCCGTGGTGCCACAGCTCGGCCTTGTCGAGCAGGAAGAAGAACACCAGACCGCCCAGCAGCATCGCGAACAGCTCGTGCGCGCCGGCCTCGCTCTCGAAGGCCTCGGGCAGCAGGTGCATGAAGGCCGTGGCCATCAGCGCCCCCGCCGCCAGGCTGAGCATGTGCTGGGTGTAGCGCGCCAGCATGGCCATGCTCAGCAGGGCCGCCAGCCAGACGCTGCCCACGCCCGCTGCGACGGTGCCGATGAGGATTGCCAACAGGGTCATTTGCTTGTCACCACGAAAAAAGGCCGCCCCAGGGCGGCCTTCGTTGAACGGAGGGTGGCCCGATCAGGCCACGCCGTGCTGCTTGAACCAGGCCAGCGCCCGCTTCCACCCGTCTTCCGCCGCTTCCTTGCGGAAACTCGGCCGGTAGTCGGCGTGAAAGGCGTGCGGTGCGTCCGGATACACCACGAAGGTCGATGCCTTGGCCGCCGCGTTGCCGGCCGCCAGGGCGGCTTTCATCTTATCAACCGTGTCAAGGGGGATGCCCGTGTCCGCGCCGCCGTACAGGCCCAGCACGGGGCCATTGAGCCTGGCCGCCACGTCCACGGGCTGTTTCGGGTTGAGCGGGGTCGCATCGCCCACCAGGCGGCCGTACCAGGCCACGCCGGCCTTCACGGCCGGGTTGTGCGCGGTGTACAGCCAGACCTGGCGTCCACCCCAGCAGAAACCGGTGATGCCCACCTTGCCCGCGTCTCCGCCATTGGCGGCGGCCCACTTCACGGTGGCATCCAGGTCGCCCAGCACCTGCGCATCGGGCACCTTGGAGATCACTTCCGAGATGAGCTTGGCCATTTCGCCGTAGCCCTGGGCATCGCCCTGGCGCACGAACAGCTCGGGCGCGATGGCCAGGTAACCGGCCCGGGCGAAGCGGTTGGCGGTGTCGGCGATGTACTCGTGCACGCCAAAGATCTCGGACAGCACCAGCACCACCGGCAGGCCGGTCTTGCCGGCCGGCGCGGCGCGGTAGGCGGGCATCTTGAAGCCGTTGACGTCGATCGTCACCTCGCCCACGGTCAGGCCATCGGTGGGCGTCTTGATCGCCGTCTGCGCCATCAGGGGCAGCGCGGAGGCCGCATAGCCCACGCCGAGCGCGGCTTTCAGGGCGGTCCGGCGGGTGGCACCGTGTTCGGTGGACTGGCCGGGCAGCAAGGCGTCGAGGTCCTGCACGTGTTGTTCTTCGAGCATCGTCGTGTCTCCTTCTTCGGGGGTTGAAAAACTACCTGACTTCGGGGCGCGCCCGAAGTTCAACCGGCGTGAGCGCTCAATGGGCCTTGTCCCAGTTGGGGCCGACGCCGACCTCGGCCAGCAACGGTACTTTCAGCGCGGCCACGCCGGCCATCAGGTGCGGGATCTCGGTCTTCAACCAGTCGACCTCGCCCTCGGGCACCTCGAACACCAGTTCGTCGTGCACCTGCATGATCATCTTCGTGCCCCGGCGCTGTTCGTCCAGCGCCTTCTGCACCGCGACCATGCTGAGCTTGATCAGGTCGGCCGCCGTGCCCTGCATGGGGGCGTTGATGGCCTGCCGCTCCAGCGCCGACAGCTTCGCGCCCTTGGCGTTCTTGATGTCGGGCAGCACCAGGCGCCGGCCGAACACCGTCTCGATGTAACCCACGTCCTTGGCCCGCTGGCGCGTTTCGTCCATGTAGCGCCGCACCCCCTCGAAGCGCTCGAAGTAGCGCGTGATGTAGTTCTTGGCCGCCGTGTTGTCGATGCCCAAGGCCTTGGCCAGACCGAACGAGCCCATGCCATAGATCAGGCCGAAGTTGATCACCTTGGCGTAGCGGCGCTGCTCGCTGCTGACCTGCGCCGTCTCCACGCCGAACACCTCGGCGGCGGTCGCGCGGTGCACGTCCAGCCCTTCGTGGAAGGCGCGCAGCAGGGCTTCGTCGCCGCTGATGTGGGCCATGATGCGCAGCTCGATCTGCGAGTAGTCGGCGCTGGCGATCACGCTGCCCGCGGGCGCCACGAAAGCCTCGCGCACGCGCCGGCCTTCGGGCGTGCGGATCGGGATGTTCTGCAGGTTGGGGTCGTTGCTGGAGAGCCGCCCGGTCACCGCCACGGCCTGGGCATAGTGCGTGTGCACGCGCCCGGTGCGCGGCAGCGCCATCTGGGCCAGCTTGTCGGTGTAGGTGCCCTTGAGCTTGGACAGGCTGCGGTGCTCCAGGATCTTGGCAGGCAGCGGGTAGTCTTCGGCGAGTTTCTCCAGCACCTCCTCGTCGGTGCTGCGCGCGCCGGTCGCGGTCTTCTTGATGACGGGCAGGCCGAGCTTGTCGAAGAAGATCTCGCCGAGCTGCTTGGGGCTGCCCAGGTTGAAGGGCTGGCCGGCGATGGCGTAGGCCTCCTGCTCCAGCGCCACGATGCGCTGGCCCAGCTCGTTGCTTTGCGCGGCCAGCGTGGGGGCATCGATCAGCACGCCGTTGCGCTCGATTCGGTACAGCGCCTCGCTGCTGGCGATCTCGAGTTCGTAGATGAACCGGAGCTTTTCGTCCGCCTGCAGCTGCGGCCACAGCACCCGGTGCACGTCCAGCGTCTGGTCGCTGTCCTCGCACGAGTACTCGGCGGCCTTGGCCACGTCCACCTGCGCGAACGGGATCTGGTGCGCGCCCTTGCCGCACAGGTCTTCGTAGTTGATGCCCTGCCGGCCCAGGTGGCGCTCGGCCAGGCTGGCCAGGCCGTGCGGCTTGTGCACCTCCAGCACGTAGCTCTGCAGCATGGTGTCGTGCACATAGCCCCGCACCTCGATGCCGTGGTTGGCGAACACGTGGCGGTCGTACTTCACATGCTGGCCGAGCTTGTGCTTCGCCGGGTCTTCCAGCCAGGGTTTGAGCTTGGCCAGCACCTCGTCGAACGGCAGCTGCTCGGGCGCGTCGGGCCCGGCGTGGCGCAGCGGAATGTAGGCGGCCTCGCCCGGCGTCACGCTGAAGCTGATGCCCACGATCTCGGCACGCATCTCGTCGAGCGAGGTGGTCTCGGTGTCCAGCGCCACCAGCTCGGCCGCCAGCACGCGCTGCAGCCAGCTGTCGAACAGCGCCCAGGTGAGGATGGTGTCGTAGCGCAGGTTGGTGGTGCGCTCGGCGCTGCCGCTCAGGTCGGGCTCGTCGAACAGGCCGGGCGAGCCCTCGTCCGCCGGGCCTTTGGCCTTGGCCTTCGCCTGGCTCTTTTCGATCAGCTCCGGTGGCACGTCGTGCTGCGACAGCGACTTGACCAGGCCCTTGAAGCCGTAGGTCTCGCCGAACGCCTTGAGCGCCTCGCTGTCCTGCCCGTTGATCGTGATGGCCTCCAGCGAGGGCAGGCCCTCGATGTGGTTCTGGAGATCGCAGTCGGTCTTGATGGTGAGCAGTTCCCGCCCCTTGGGCAGCCACTCGAGCGCGTTGCGCAGGTTCTCGCCCGCCGCGCCCTTGATCTCGCCCGCGCGCGCCACCAGCGCCTCCAGCGAGCCGTATTCCGTCAGCCATTTCACGGCGGTCTTGGGGCCGACCTTGGGCACGCCCGGCACGTTGTCCACCTGATCCCCCACCAGCGTCTGGTAGTCCAGCATCAGGCTGGGCGGCACGCCGAACTCCGCGGTCACGCCGGCCACGTCGCGCCGGCGGTCGTTCATGGTGTCGATCACGGTGATGTGCTCGTTGACCAGCTGGCTCAGGTCCTTGTCGCCGCTGGAGATGATGCAGTCGATGCCCTGCTGCGCGGCCACGTGGGCCAGCGTGCCGATCACGTCGTCGGCCTCCACGCCCGGCACGTCCAGCACTTTCCAGCCCAGCAGCTTCACCACCTCGTGGATCGGGGCGATCTGCGCGCGCAGGTCGTCGGGCATGGGCGAGCGGTTGGCCTTGTACTCGGGGTACAGCGCGTCGCGGAAGGTCGGGCCCTTGGCGTCGAAAACACAGGCGGCGTAGTCGGCGCGCACGTCCTTGCGCAGCTTCTGCATCATGTTGATCATGATGCGGATGGCGCCGGTTTTCAGGACCGTGCCATCGGGCAAGGTGGTGCTCATGGCCTCACCGCCGGCGAAGAACGCGCGGTACAGGTAGCTGGAGCCGTCGACCAGCAGCAGGGTCTTCTGGCCGGTGGGGGTGTCGGGGGTTTGGGCGTCGGGCATGGGGCGATTGTGGCGGAGATCGCGCCCCGCCCCGCCGGTCCGCGGCCCGTATCCGGCGGTAACCGGCTTCCCCCTGCCGGCAGCGCACCCGGCCCGGCTTGCCTACAATGCCGCATGAACCCGATCCACCGCCATCCCCTTGCCGCCCTCGTGGCCGGCCTGTGCATTGC
The DNA here is from genome assembly GCF_058796355.1 of Hydrogenophaga sp. GW823-FHT04C09. Taxonomy (NCBI): domain Bacteria; kingdom Pseudomonadati; phylum Pseudomonadota; class Betaproteobacteria; order Burkholderiales; family Comamonadaceae; genus Hydrogenophaga; species Hydrogenophaga sp. GW823-FHT04C09. Next base: position 1,061,365 of record NZ_JBXAIO010000001.1, read on the forward strand.
CCTGCCTGCCCTGGCCCAGGTGGCCCCGGCGGAAACCCCGCGCGAGCCCGCCTCGCCGCGCGACAACATCGAGCGCATCACGCACGAGGACAAACTCACCCGCATCGACGAGCTGCGCGTGGGCGGCCAGACGCAGAGCATCGAGGTGCAGCCCAAGAACGGCGCCCCGGCCTACCAGATCCAGCCCGACAACGGCCAGACCGGCGCGGGCGACAGCGGCAAGCGCACTGGCAGCGCCGGGCGCAGCAGCTGGCGCATCCTGAATTTCTGAGCGTTCCCGCCACATGGCCGTTTACACCGAAGTCGCGTTCGACGAAGCCGCTGCCCTCCTGCACACCCTCCAACTGGGCGACCTCACGGACCTCAAGGGCATCCAGGGTGGCATTGAAAACACCAACTATTTCGTGACCAGCGAGCGCGACGGCGCCACGCTGGAGCATGTGCTCACCGTGTTCGAGCGCCTGGGCTTCGAGCAGTTGCCGTTCTACCTGCACCTCATGAAGTTCCTCGCCGAGCGCGGCATTCCGGTGCCCGCACCGGCGGCCAACGCCCAGGGCGAGATCCTGCTCAAGGTGCAGGGCAAGCCGGCCGCCGTGGTGGCCAGGCTGCGCGGCAAGAGCGATCTGGCCCCCGGCGTGGCGCAATGCGAGGCGGTGGGCGCCATGCTCGCGCGCATGCACCTGGCCGGGCGCGAGTTCTCCATGAGCCAGCCCAACCTGCGTGGCCTGCCCTGGTGGAACGAGACGGCGCCGGTGGTGCTGCCCTTCCTCACCCCCAGCCAGGCCGATCTGCTGCGCTCGGAACTGGCCTACCAGAACCACGTGGCCCAGGGCCCCGCCTACGCGGCCCTGCCGCGCGGCCCGGTGCACGCCGACCTGTTCCGCGACAACGCCCTGTTCGAGGACGGTGTGCTCACCGGCATCTTCGACTTCTATTTCGCCGGCTGCGACACCTTCCTGTTCGACATCGCCGTCTGCCTCAACGACTGGTGCGTGCTGCACGACGAGGACCACGACGGCTCGCTGGACACGCCGCGCTCGCTCGCCCTGCTCGCGGCCTACCAGGCGGTGCGCCCCCTCACGGCGGCCGAGCGCAGCCTGCTGCCCGCGCTGCTGCGCGCGGGCGCCCTGCGCTTCTGGATCTCCCGCCTGTGGGACCTGCACCTGCCGCGCGAAGCGGCGCTGCTGCAGCCCCACGACCCCGGCCACTTCGAGCGCGTGCTGCGCGCCCGGGTGCGCGACACCCCCGCCCTGGCGGCCCTGGTGCGCGACGACGCGCTGCAGTCCGCCTGAGCCCGCCCCCTGCATGAAACTCCACATCGTTCCCGCCCGCACCGGCTTCCAATGGGTCAAGCTCGGAGCGCAGACCTTCTTCCGCCAGCCTCTGGCGATGGCGGGCCTGTTCTTCATGTTCATGGCCACGGTCTCGGTGCTGTCGCTGGTGCCGGTCATCGGCACCCTGCTCTCGCTCGCGCTGGTGCCGGCGGCCACGCTGGGCCTCATGGCCGCCAGCCGCGAGGCCCAGCAGGGCCGCTTCCCGATGCCGACCACCATGGTGACGGCCTTTCGCGCCGGGCCGGCGAACACCCGGTCCATGCTCATCCTGGGCGCGATGTACGCCGCCGCCCTGATGCTGGTGTTCGGCGTGGGCGCGCTGTTCGCGCCCGACGTGGCGCCGGCGGTGGAGTTGCCCGATGGCGAGGTCACGCCCGAACGGGTGCGCGCCATGTTCAACAACCCGGGCCTGTGGGCCGCGCTGGTGCTGTACGTGCCGGTGGTCATGGCCTTCTGGCACGCGCCCGCGCTGGTGCACTGGCACAAGGTGACGCCGCTCAAGAGCCTGTTCTTCAGCCTGATGGCCTGCTGGGCCAACAAGGGCGCCATGCTGCTCTACGGCCTGGGCTGGATGGCCGTGATCATGATGGCCGGCGTGGTGATGAACCTGCTGGCCGTGCTGCTGGGCGGCACCGCCCTGCTCAACCTGGTGATCTACCCCATGGTGCTGCTGCTGGCGGCCATGTTCCACACCTCGATCTGGTTCACCGTGCGCGACAGCTTCGTCACCGAGGAAGGGCCTGCGGCCTGAGGGCGCGCAGGCTCAGCAGGCCTTCGCAGGCCAGCAGCCCGATCGCGGCCCAGATGCTGCCGTAGGTGAGCCACTGGCTCTGCGCGATGCGCTCGCCCAGCAGCAGCGACACCACCACCAGCAGCGCCGGCTCCACATAGCTCAGCAGGCCGAACAGGCCCAGCTTGAGGCGCTGGTTGGCCGTGATCATGAAGGCCAGCGCCACCGCGCTGAGCACGCCCAGCACGAGGATGCCCAGCACCGGGTGCCGCAGCGCGCCTGCGCCCTCGGGCAGCGGCGCGGCGATGAACCACAGCCCCACCGGCAGGCTCAGCACCATGTCGAACCACATGCCGCCCAGGTGGTTGGTGCGCAGCACGCGCCGCAGCGCGAAATAGCAGGGGTAGCCCAGCGCCACCACGAAGGCCGGCCAGGACACCCGGGGCGCGTACAGCAGCTCGTTCACCACCCCCAGCGCGGCCAGCGCGCAGGCCACCAGCTGCCAGCGCGTGATGCGCTCGCCGAAACACACGCGACCGGTGAGCACCAGGGTCAGCGGCAGCAGGAAATAGCCCAGCGACACGTCCAGCCCATGGCCGTTGATGGGCGCCCACATGAACAGCCACAGCTGCACGCCCAGCAGCGCGGACGACAGCAGCATGGCCAGCCAGAGCACCGGGCGCTCGCGCAGGCGTTGCCAGAGCTCGGTGATCTCCGCGCCTCGCCGCGACAGCAGGATGAAGGCGCCCAGGAAAGGCGCGGTCAGCAGGATGCGCCAACCATAGATGCCGGCACCCCCCAGCGGCGCGAGCAGCGTGGCGTGGAAGTACATCAACGCGAACAGGACCGAGGCGGTGAGGGAGTAGGCGACGCCGGATGCCGTGTCGGCGGGACTGGAGGAGGAGGTCATCGGGACAAAGCGGTATCGGCTGGAACACGAAATGCTATTTCCATTCAGCGCATTCAGATTCGATAATTCGCGCCTTCAACGCAACGTTATTGCAAGCTGGACGCACCGCCATGACCGCCCCCGCCCCGCTGGACGCCTTCGACCGCCAACTCATCGCCCTGCTTCAGGAAGACTGCCGGATGCCGCAGGCCGAACTGGGCGCGCGCGTGCACCTGTCCGCCGCCGCGGTGAACCGCCGCATCAAGCGCCTGACCGAGCAGGGCGTGATCGAACGTTTTGCCGCGCAGGTGCGGCCCGAGGCCCTGGGCTACCCGCTCACCATCGTGGTGGAGGTGCAGGTGGAGAACGAGCGCATGGACCTGCTGGACGCCATGAAGCAGGCCTTCCTGCGCTGCCCCTTCATCCAGCAGTGTTACTACGTCGCCGGTGAATGCGATTTCGTGCTGATCTTCGCGGTGCGCGACATGGGCCACTACACCGAGCTCACGCGAGAGCTGTTCTTCGAGAACCACAACGTGAAGCGCTTCAAGACCCTGGTCACCATGGGCCGGCTCAAGACCGGCACGCAGATGCCGGTCGACGGGGCCTGAGCCATGCCCCCCCACAACCTCCAACGCCCCCGGGAGACGCTGCCGGACGCCCTGCGCGCCCTCGCCCTGATCTCGGTGCTGGTGGTCAACGCCATCGGCTACGCCTCCGCGCCCTGGGGGCCGACCCTGGGCTTTCGCACCCCGCCCGACAGCGCCTGGGCCTCGGTGACCCAGGGCCTCGTGGCCGCCCTGCTGCACGGCAAGGGCTACACCACGCTGGCCTTCGTCTTCGGCATGGCGCTCTGGCTCGCCGCCCGAGGCCGCCCCAGGGCCGAAGCGCTGCAGCGCGGCCAGCGGCGCCAGCGCCGCCTGCTGCAGCTGGGCATCTTCCACGGCGCGTTCCTCTACTTCGGCGACATCCTCACGCTCTACGCCCTGGTCGGCCTGCCGTTGCTGCGCCGCCTGCACCTGCCCTGGGGCGCGTTCCGCCGCCACCTCTGGCGCGCACTGGGCTGGGCGGTGCTGGCCAAGCTGGTGTTGCTGGGGTTCATCCTGGTGGCCGCCGACAGCCCGGCCCGGGCAGACACGCCCTCGCTCTCGACCGTCCAGGGCGCCTGGGCCTTCTTCCAGCTCAACGCCGGCTTCTACGCGGTGATCCAGATCGTGGCCCTGATCGTCGGCGGGCCGGTGATGTACCTGTGCATGGTGGGCGGGGTGGCCGCGGCGCGCCTGCGGCTGCTGACCCACCGCCGATGGCGGCCGCTGTGGCGGCGCGGGCTGCGGCTGGCGGGCCCGCCCTTGCTCGTGCTGAGCATCGCCTATGGGTGGGCCTGGGCGGCGCACGACGCGGCGACGGACATCAACCCATGGATCGAGGCGCTCGGCGACCTGATCGCGCTGCCCGTGGCCGCCTGCTACCTCGCGGTCGTGGTCCTGGCGTCCGATGGGGGCCGGGCGCGCTGGTGCGGGTGGCTCGCCCCGCTCGGGCAGCGCACCCTCACGCTGTATGTGGGCCACAGCGTCCTTTGCCTGGTGCTGCTCTCGGGCGCGGGTTGGGCGCTGGCGCCCACGACGCTGCAGACCGTGCTGGGCTGCCTGGGCCTGTGGCTGCTGGCCCTGGCGGCGGCCCGGCTCAGCGGCCACCGGCGATGGCCGCTGGAGGCGTGGCTGGCTCGCCGCTGACGCAAAAAAAAAGCCCGGCAGAGCCGGGCTTTTTTTTTCAGTGGCCCGAAGGCGTCACTGGCCGATCACGCCGCCGTCGGTGCGGGTGATGACGATGGTGGCCGAACGCGGGCGGCCCGGCGGGCCGTAAGGCGCGCTGGGCGAGTTGCCCGGCCACTGGCTCTGAAAAGCGAACGGGCCGGCGCCCAGCGCGGGCGTGTTCTCGCCCGGGTGCTGGATGTTCACGAAGATCGCGCGGCCGTCGGCCGACTCGGTGATGCCCGTGACTTCCGCGCCCTTGGGCGAGACCATGAAGCGGCGCAGCTTGGCCTCCCCCAGCGCGGCGCCGATGAAGGTGTTCTGCGTGCCGTTGACACCGCCCAGGCTGTTGTTCACCGTGATCGCACTGCCATCGCCCACCGCGCCCGGAATCGCGGCCAGCAGCATGCAGTTGCTCTGGTCGGTGTAGGCGCCGTCGTCGGTCTGGATCCAGCAGATGCCGGTGGCCTTGCTGAACCACAGGCCGTCGGGCGACGAGAAGTCGTTCTTCGCGGTCAGGCCCGAGAGGTTGATGTTCGCGCCCGCATCGGCTTCCGCGCCGAACAGGAAGATGTCCCACTTGAAGGAGGTGGCCGAGGACGCGCCGGCGGTTTCCTTGAAGCGCACGATGTGGCCGTTGGGGTTGCCGGTCTGTGCGCGACCGTCGTTGTCGGCGTACGAACGCGGGTTGGCGCCGTTGGTGCCGGTCACCGGACGGCTGGCCGCGTTGCTGTTGGTCATGGTGAAGTAGATCTCGCCATTGGCCGGGTTCACCGCGCCCCACTCCGGGCGGTCCATCTTGGTGGCGCCGACGGCGTCGGCGGCGTGGCGCGCGTTGATCAGCACGTCGGCCTGGTTGGCGAAGACGTAGGTGGCGTAGCCGCTGATCAGCGGGTTGGCGATGTTGAGCTCGATCCACTCGCCGCTGCCGTTGTCGTTGAACTTCGCGACGTACAGCTTGCCTTCGTTGAGGTAGCGGTCACCGGCGGCCATGCCACCGCCCACGTCGGAAGCGCGCCACACGGCGGCGGAGACGAACTTGTAGATGTACTCGTTGCGCGAATCGCAACCCATGTAGAAGGCCAGCGGCTGGCCGACCACCGGAATGCCACAGACCGCGGCCTCGTGCGCGAAGCGGCCCAGGGCCACGCGTTTGGCGGGCGTGCCGCTGGTCAGCGGGTCGATCTCGACGATGTAGCCGAAGGTGTTGGGCTCGTTGCGGAAGTCCTGCGCGGCGGTGGCGCCGGGTGCCGACACGTCCCAGCGGCCGAAGCGGTTGTCGGTGGCGGCCGTGGCGGTGTTGGACCAGCCTTGCGAGCCGGCGGTGGCGCCGGCATTGGGCGCGCGCATCACGCCATAACGCAGGCGCGAGGCCTTGGTCTTGGCGTCCACGTCCACCGAACCACCGGGCATGAAGAAATAGGCAGCCCAGTTTTCTTCGCAAGCCAGGTAGGTGCCCCAGGGCGTCTTGCCGTGGCCGCAGTTGTTCAGCGTGCCGCGCGAGGTGGCGCCGGTGGTGTCGTAGGCCGTCACCATGAAGCTCTTGATGGCCGCCAGGTGCGCGGCCGGGCCGTCGATGCGCATGAGCGACTGGCCGGTGACGCGGCGGTTGTAGAGCGAGTCCAGCTTGTATTCCCACTGGCCAGCGCCGTTCTTGCCCACTTCCACCACCGACACGCCGTGGTGGTTGATTTCCTTGAGCACTTCCAGCTCGGGCCGCACGCCCAGGTCCCAGCTGTCGAACTGGCTGAACTTCTTGCCCGCCACGCCGCCCGAGGTCTGGCCGCTGGGGTGGAAGAAGTGCGCATCGGCCGAGCTCTCGTGGTTCATCACGAGCAGCGCGCGCGTGGTCTCCGTGGCCGAGTAGTTGCCGCTGCCGTTGACGTAGAACAGGTCCATGCCGTCGTGGTGGTCGCCCACGCGCATGGTCCATTCGTCGGTCTCGGTACCGAGGTTGGTGTAAGCCGGGATGCTGGAGACCAGGCGGTCACCGGTGGCGTGCACCACCTTGTAGGTGTAGCCGGCGGGCAGGATCACGTCGTCGAGCAGGCTCTTGTCGATGGCCGTGAAGCCCAGGCCCGGGGCCGGAGCGGGTGCGGGGGCCGGAGCGGGCGCATCGCTGCCGCCACCACACGCGGCCAGGAAGGGAATGGACGAGACGGCGGCCAGGCCCACGCCACCGCGGATCAGGTTGCGGCGGGACAGCGTGGCGCGTTCCAGCACCTGCTGGAAGTGTTCGTTCGGGGAGTCGTTGAGGTTTTCTTCGGGATCGTGGTGGGACATGGTCGCTCCGGGGTTACAAAAAAATGCATCCGCAGTGTGTGTGTCCCACATGACCCTTCCGTGACTGTCGCAATGACCGAGCAACGCGCTTCGGCAAACGCGTTGTCATCAAGCCTTCACACGGCGGGCAAGGTGTGGCGACGCGCGGCGACCACCGGGCTCGCCGGCGTGCCCAGCGTCTGCAGGAACAGCGCCTCCACCTGCAGCGCGATCTGCTGCCAGTCGAGCTGCGCCACCTGGGCGCACGCGAGCGTGCTGGCCTGCGCCAGGCGCGCGGGATCGCGCGCCAGGCCGGCGGCCAGGGCCGGGTAGGCCTCGTCGTCGCCCAGCGGCACCAGCCAGCCGTTGGCCTCGTGCCGCACCCAGTCGGCCGCGGCCGCGGTGTCGAAGGCCAGCACGGGCAGCCCGCTGGCCAGGGCCTCGATGGTCACGTTGCCGAAGGTCTCGGTGACGCTGGGGAACAGGAAGAGATCGGCCGAGGCGTAGTACGTGGCCAGTTCCTCGTGCCGCCGCATGCCCGCGAACACCGCCTGCGGACAGCGCTGGCGCAGGCTCTCGCGCAAAGGCCCGTCGCCCACGAAGACCAGCTTCACATCGGGGTGGGCCGCCTGCATCGCCTCGAAGGCGCGCAGCACCATGTCCAGGTTCTTCTCGGCGGCCAGGCGCCCCACGACCAGCAGCACCAGGCTGTTGGCGGTGGCGCCCCATTGCGCGCGCAACGCCTCGCTGCGGCGGTCGGGCCGGAACAGCTGCGTGTCCACGCCGCGCGCGACCACCTGCACGTTGTTGAAGCCCCCTGCCATGAGTTCGGCGCGCAGCGCCTGGGTGGGCACCATGGTGAGCCGCGTGAGGTTGTGGAACTTGCGCAGATAGGCCACGATGGGCTTGCGCAGCCAGCCCACGCCGTAGTGCTGGCTGTAGGCATGGAAGTTGGTGCGGAAGTCGGACGTGACCGGCAGGCGCAGGCGGCGCGCGGCCTGCAGCGCCGACCAGCCCAGCGGCCCTTCGGTGGCGATGTGCACCAGGTCGGGCCGCTTGAGCGTCCAGGCCTGGATCAGCGCGCGCTTGCCCGGCAGGCCGAGCTTGAGCTCGGGGTAACGCGGGATCGGCATGCCGCGCATCAGCAATTCCTCGAAACCGGTGTGCTGCAGCGCCTCGTCCGCCCGCGTCTGGCGCGGCCGGATCAGCTGCACCTGGTGGTTGCGCGCGCACAGGCCCTGCACCAGCTTCGAGAGCGTGAGCGAGACGCCATTGATTTCGGGCGGCCAGGTCTCGGTCACCACCGACAGGCGCATCGAGGGGCTGCTGGCCGGGTATTCCTCCACCAGGATCTGATCTGAGTGCACTTCGGTCATGCGGCCATCTTCCCGGGGCATTGCAACAGTCTGATGACAGCGCGCGGCTGTCACCGGGTTTTCACACGCGCGAACCAACATGACAGGCGTTTGACGCCACCCCTAGCAACCCTCTGGAGCCACCGTGAACGATTTTTTCAAGACCCTTGAAGTCCAGCGCTGGGACGACCACCGCTATTACCACCACAGCCGCATCAACCAGACGCTGCACTTCATCAGCGCCATGAGCTTCGTGGTGGCTTATGCCCTGCTGTGGACCGACCCCGTGCTGTCGGCGCTGATCGCCTGGCTCGTGTCCATGACCAGCCGCCAGGCCGGCCATTTCTTCTTCGAGCCCAAGGGCTACGACCACGTGAACCAGGCCACGCACGAACACAAGGAAGAGATCAAGGTCGGTTACAACCTGCGCCGCAAGGTGGTGCTGATGGCCCTGTGGGCCGGCACGCCGCTGCTGGTGTGGGCCGCTCCCGGCGTGTTCGGCCTGTTCGAGCCGCACACGGACGGCATGTCGTTCATCCGCCAGGTGGGCGCGCTGTGGCTCGCGCTGGGCGTGGGCGGCCTGCTGTTCCGCACCGTGCACCTGTTCTTCATCGCCGACGTGAAGACCGGCCTGGTGTGGATGACCAAGATCCTCACCGACCCGTTCCACGACATCAAGCTGTACTACAAGGCGCCGCTGTACCTGATGCGCGGCCAGCTGATCGACCCCGGCATCGCCCAGCGCAGCTGAGCCCTCAGCGCCCCAGGTGCTGCCACATCTCGCGCAGCACCTGGCGCCGGATCGCCTTGTGCGTCAGTTCCGGCGCGCGCCACCACCAACCCTGGGTCTGCATGTCCCGCGCGGCGGCCACGAAGCGCCGCAGCACCTCCTCGAAGTCGCCGTCGTGCAGGTTCAAACCGAAGATCAGCCGCCCCGTGCCCACCCAGCTCAAGGCCAGCCCATGCCAGCGCAGGAAGTACTGGAGCATCCAGTGGTAACGACCGGGTTCGGTGTAGGTGAGCGTCCAGATGCTCTGCAGGTTCGCCGCGCGCACCGGGAAGCCCTCGGCGGCCATGGTGTCGTTGAAGCGCTTCGCGCGCGCGTCCCACTTCGTGTCCTGGTCCTCGTACAAGGCCTGGATCTCCGGCGTCTGCAGGCGGCGCAGGAAGGCGTTCATGCCACCCATCACGTAGGGGTGCGCGTTGAAGGTGCCGCGCGCGAAGCACACGTCGGCCGGGCGCTCGGGCCGGAAGCGCTTCATCAGATCGGCCCGGCCGCAGACCACGCCCACGGGGTAGCCCCCGGCCAGCGTCTTGCCGTAGGTGACCAGGTCGGCGCGCACACCGAAGTAGTCCTGCGCGCCACCGGGCGCGAGGCGAAAGCCCAGGAAGACCTCGTCGAAGATCAGCACGATGCCGCGCTCGGTGCAGACCTCGCGCAGTTGTTTCAGCCACGCGGTGTAGGCCGCGCGGTCGTAGCCCGCGCTGCGGCTGCCGTCCACCAGGGTGGAGTCGCCGGGCGCGTTGCGGTTCGGGTGCAGGGCTTGCAGCGGGTTGACCAGCACGCAGGCGATGTCGCGCCGCGTGCGCAGCACCTGCAGGCTTTTCTCGTCCATGTCCTTCAGGGTGTAGGTCTCGCGCGGCGGCATCGGGTTGCCGGGGCCGGGCTGCACGTCTTCCCACCAGCCGTGGTACGCGCCACAGAAGCGCACCAGGTTCTTGCGCCGCGTGTGGTAGCGGGCCAGCCGCACGGCCTGCATCACCGCTTCGGTGCCCGACATGTGGAACGACACCTGGTCCTGGCCCGAGATCGCCTTCAGGCGCGCGATGTTGTCCGCCACGCAGGGGTGGTAGGCGCCGAGCACCGGGCCCAGCGACTCGCCGATGCGCGCGCCCTCGGCCATACAGGCCTTGTAGAAGTCCACGCCGAACACGTTGACGCCGTAGGAGCCCGTGAGGTCGATGAAGCGGTTGCCATCCAGGTCGGTCACGTGGCTGCCCTCGGCGGACTGCACGAAGGCGCCCACCTTGAGCCGCTCGCGCACGATGGGGCTGAACTGGAAGGGCACGCGGTAGCTGCCGGTGAACTGCAGGTCGGCCAGGCCTTCGCGCGCTTCGGCGCTCAGCGCCAGGGTCTTCTCGTAGCGCTGGGCGAAGCCGGCGGCGAGCGTGTCGAACGAGGCGCGGCGCAGCTTGGCGATGTCGCCCGGCGCGCCATCGCAATCGAAGAAACGCGCCTCGTCGTAGGCGTAGCCGGGCAACCAGGTCGCCAGGCGCTTGGCCATGCGCGAATGGCCGGCCAGCGAGCGGTGTTTGGCCCGCGAAAGCTGCAGGCGCTGCCGCAGGTACGGCAGGGCCAGCACCAGCGAACCCAGGGGCAAGGCGTAAGGAAGGTAGGACATGCGGCAAGCGCTCCAGGGCGGTTGATGTGTGTCGTTTGTAGGTCTCCCACATGACGCACGTATGAATCTTTCAAGACAGCTGCAGCGCCTCGCGCTCAACGAAGACATCAACTTCCTGCTCACCAACCGCGTGCCGCGCGCGGCGCTCACGCGCTTCATGGGCTGGTTCAGCCGCATCCGCCACCCCTGGGTGCGCGACGCTTCCATGGCGGTGTGGCGCACCTTCACCGACATCGACCTGAGCGAGGCGAAGAAGACCTCGTTCCACAGCCTGCACGACTGCTTCGTGCGCGAACTCAAGCCCGGCCTGCGGCCGGTCGACCCGCGCCCCGAGGTGCTGGCCAGCCCCTGCGACGCCATCGTGGGCGCCTGCGGGCGCATCGGCGACGACCCGGGCGCCCAGGTGTTCCAGGCCAAGGGTTTCCCATACCCGCTCACCGACCTGCTGGGCCCCGATCCGCGCGCGCGCGCCATCATCGACACGCTGCGCGGCGGCAGCTATGTCACCTTACGACTCACCTCCAGCATGTACCACCGCTTCCACGCGCCCGCCGCGCTGGCGCTGGAGCACGTGACCTACCACAGCGGCGACACCTGGAACGTGAACCCCATCGCGCTCCAACGCATCGAGCGCCTGTTCTGCAAGAACGAGCGCGCCGCGCTGCACGCGCGCCTGGCCGACGGCACGCCGCTGCTGCTGGTGCCGGTGGCCGCCATCCTGGTGGCCAGCATGCGGCTGCGCGCGGTGGACGTGGCGCTCAACGCGCAATACCGGGGGCCGCACGAGCTGCCCTGCGACGCGCGCTACGACAAGGGCGAGGAGATGGGCTGGTTCGAACACGGTTCGACCATCCTGGTGTTCACGCCACCGGGCTTCGCCCTGTGCGAGGGCGTGGACACGGGCCACCGCATCCGCATGGGCGAAGCCCTGCTGCGGCGCGTGGCGGCTGCCGGCTGATCAGGCCGGCGGCAGGATCTCCAGCACGGTCTCGGCCGGGCGGCACACGCGCGTGCCCAGCGGCGTGACCACGATGGGCCGGTTCAGCAGGATGGGATGCTGCTCCATGAAGTCGAGCAACTGCTCGTCGCTCCACTTCGGATCGGCCAGACCGAGTTCTTCGTAAGGCGCGGCCTTGGTGCGCACGATGGTGCGCACCGAACCGCCCGTGGCCGCCGCGAGCTGCTTCAGGGTCTGGCGGCTGGGCGGGGTCTTGAGGTACTCGATGACCTGCGGCTCCAGGCCGCGCTCGCGGATCAGGGCGAGCGTGTTGCGCGAAGTCCCGCAGGCGGGGTTGTGAAAGAGGGTGATGGGGGTGGTCGTGTTCATGGCTGTCACGGAATTTTCACACGTCTTGCACATGATGCGCCGGTACCCCCCACCCCATCAGAATCACCATGTCCCACGACCACTTCAACGACGAAGACTCCAACACCAGCAGCAACCCCGCCTTCGACAGCGTGCTGCAGGCCCGCCTGAGCCGCCGCAGCCTGCTGCGTGGCGGCGTGGGCACAGCGGGCGCCGCCGCCCTGGGCGGCGCGGCGGCCCTGAGCGGCTGCGCCACCGCAGGCCCTGCCTCGCCGGTGCACAGCCTGGGCTTCACCCCCGTGGCCAAGACCATGGCGGACCAGGTGACCGTGCCCCCGGGCTACACCGCGCGCGTCATCTACGCGCTGGGCGACCCGCTCACCGCCAGCACCCCGGCCTTCAAGAACGACGGAACCGACACCGACTTCGGCCAGCGCGCCGGTGACCACCACGACGGCATCGAATGGTTCGGCCTGGACGCGGCCGGCCAGCCCTCGGACAGCTTCGCCTCGCGCGGCCTGCTGGCCATGAACCACGAAGCCACCACCGACGAAAAGCTCAGCTCCTTCTTCATCCACGCCAACGGCGGCACGGCCACCCTGCCCCGCCCGGCGGCCGAGATCGACAAGGAACTCATGATCCACGGCCTGTCCGTGGTCGAGGTGCAGACCGACGGCAAGGCCTGGGCCACGAAGCAGGCCTCGACCTTCAACCGCCGCGTGACCACCCTGACGCCCGTCGCCATCCACGGCCCGGCGCGCGGCAGCGAACACCTGGTGACCCGCTTCAGCACCGACGGCACGCAGGCGCGCGGCACGCTCAACAACTGCGGCACCGGCCGCACGCCCTGGGGCACCTACATCTCGGGCGAAGAGAACTGGTTCGGCTACTTCTTCCGCGACGCCAAGGACGACGACGCGCGCAAGAAGGACAAGCAGGTCCAGGCCCTCAACCGCTACGGCCGCAAGGCCGGCGCGGCCAGCCGCCACGGCTGGGAAAGCGGCGGCGCCAGCGACACCTACACGCGCTGGAACAACGGCGCCGTGGGCGCCAGCGCCAAGGACGACTTCCGCAACGAGATGAACACCTTCGGCTACATCGTCGAACTCGACCCCTACAACCCGGCCGGCGTGCTGCGCAAGCGCACCGCGCTGGGCCGCCTGGGCCACGAGAACGCGACCTTCGCGCGCGTGAGCGCCGGCCAGCCGGTGGTGGCCTACATGGGCGACGACTCGCGCGGCGAGTACATCTACAAGTTCGTCTCGGCCGCCAAGTGGGACCCCGCCGACGCCAAGCCCGCCAACCGCCTGGCCGCCGGCGACAAGTACCTCGACAAGGGCACGCTGTTCGTGGCGCGCTTCAAGGACGACGGCAGCGGCGAATGGCTGGAGCTCTCGATGGACAACCCGGTGATCGCCGGCAGCTCCTACTTCGAGTTCAAGAACGAGGCCGACGTGGCCATCTTCACCCGCCTCGCGGCCGACGCCGTGGGCGCCACCAAGATGGACCGCCCCGAATGGGCCGGCGTGAACCCGAAGAACGGCGAGGTCTACATCACCCTCACCAACAACAGCAACCGCACCCCGGCCACGGCCGATGCCGCGAACCCGCGCGCCTACACCGACCTGAAAGCCGGCAAGGAACAGAAGGGCAACGTGAACGGCCACATCGTGCGCCTGGCCGAGAAGGCCCCGGCGGACGCGGCCTTCCAGTGGGACATCTACCTCTTCGCGGCCGAAGCGGATGCCGACAAGTCGACCATCAACCTCTCCAACCTGAGCGACGAGAACGACCTCTCTTCGCCCGACGGCTTGGTGTTCAGCAAGGCCACGGGCGTGTGCTGGATCCAGACCGACGACGGCGCCTACACCGACAAGACCAACTGCATGCTGCTGGCCGCCCTGCCCGGCCAGCGTGGCGACGGCGCGCGCAAGACCCTGAGCCATGGCGACCGCCAAGTGACCACGCACGTGGGCAAGGCGCAGACCCCGGCCACGCTCAAGCGTTTCCTGGTGGGCCCCAAGGGCGCGGAGATCACCGGCATCACCGAAACGCCCGACGGCCGCGCGATCTTCGTGAACATCCAGCACGCAGGCGAGAACACCAAGATGGCCGACGTGAACGACCCGACGAAGTTCGAGAGCCAGTGGCCTTCGAGCGCGGGCTACGGCGCGGGCAAGCGCCCGCGTTCCGCCACCATCGTGATCACGAAGAACGACGGCGGCGTGGTCGGCACCTGAACGGCAAGGTTCAGATCGGGGTGAGCTTGGCCACGCTGAGGGCCAGCCACTTCGTGCCGTGGCGCGTGAAGTTCACCTGCGCGCGCGCGTCGTCGCCCGCGCCCTCCACCGCCAGCACCTTGCCCTCGCCGAACTTGTTGTGGAACACGGCCAGGCCGGCGCGGATCTCGGTGCCCCGGTCGGGCTCGGGCGCGGTCTGACCCAGGCCCTTGGGATCGCCGCGCTCCTTGAAGCCCGGTGACCACGAAGGCTGGAGCGCGGCCGGTGCACCGCCGAAACCGCGCCGCCCGTTCTGCCACTGACCCCCACCACCGCCGCCCATGGGCGCGGACCAGGCCGGCTGCGGCGGCGTGAGCCACTTCAGGCATTCCTCGGGCAGCTCGTCGAAGAAGCGGCTCTTGAGGTTGTAGCGCGTCTGGCCGTGCAGCATGCGCGTCTGCGAATGGCTGAGGTACAGGCGCTTGCGCGCGCGCGTGATCGCCACATACATCAGGCGGCGCTCTTCCTCCAGGCCGTCGCGGTCGCTCATCGAGTTCTCGTGCGGGAACAGGCCTTCTTCCATGCCGGTGATGAACACGCAGTCGAACTCCAGGCCCTTGGCCGCGTGCACCGTCATGAGCTGCACCGCGTCCTGCCCGGCCTGGGCCTGGTTGTCGCCGGACTCCAGCGCGGCGTGCGTGAGGAAGGCCGCGAGCGGGCTGAGCGTCTCGCCGGTTTCGGCGTCGGGCGCCAGTGGTTCGTCCACCACCGGCAGGTTCGGGTCCAGTCCCTGGCTCACCGGGCTCTGCGTGAGGGGCTTGCCCAGCTCGTCCACCGGCAGGGCCACGGCATCGCGGCCGAAGCCTTCGATGCTCACGAAGCTCTCGGCCGCGTTCACCAGTTCCTCCAGGTTTTCCACCCGGTCCTGCCCTTCGCGCTCGCCCCGGTAGTGCTCGATCAGGCCGCTGTGGGCCAGCACCAGCTCGATGATCTCGCGCAGCGTGCGCCCTTCGGTCTGCTCGCGCATCACGTCGAGCTTGGCCACGAAGGCGCTCACGGCCACGCCGGCGCGGCCGGTGACGGCGCTCACCGCATCGTGCAATGAACAGCCCGAGCTGCGCGCCACGTCCTGCAGTTGCTCGATGCTGCGCGCGCCGATGCCGCGCGGCGGGAAATTGACCACGCGCAGGAAGCTGGTGTCGTCGTGAGCGTTCTCCAGCAGCCGCAGGTAGGCCAGCGCGTGCTTGATTTCGGCGCGCTCGAAGAAGCGCAGGCCACCGTACACGCGGTACGGCACGGCGGCGTTGAACAAGGCGGTCTCCACCACGCGGCTTTGCGCGTTGCTGCGGTAGAGCACGGCCATCTCGCTGCGCGGCATGCCTTCGCGCGCGAGCTGCTTCATCTCGTCCACCATCCATTGCGCCTCGGCGAAATCGCTGGTGGCCTCGAACACGCGCACCGGCTCGCCCGCGCCCGCGTCGGTGCGCAGGTTCTTGCCCAGGCGGTGCGTGTTGTGGCTAATGAGCTGGTTGGCCGAGTCCAGGATGTTGCTCACGCTGCGGTAGTTCTGCTCCAGCTTGATCTGGTGGCGCACATTGAACTCGCGCACGAAGTCGGCCATGTTGCCCACGCGCGCGCCGCGGAAGGCGTAGATGCTCTGGTCGTCGTCGCCCACGGCGAACACCGCGTTGCCCGGGGAGGTGAGGCCTTCGAGCGGCGGCGCGCTGAACATCTTGATCCAGGCGTACTGCAGGCGGTTGGTGTCCTGGAACTCGTCGATCAGGATGTGGCGGAAGCGCCGCTGGTAGTGCTCGCGCACCGGGTCGTTGTCGCGCAGCACCTCGTAGCTGCGCAGCATGAGCTCGCCGAAGTCCACCACGCCCTCGCGCTGGCACTGCTCTTCGTAGAGCGCGTACAGCTCGATCTTCTTGCGCGTTTCCTCGTCGCGCGCGGGCACGTCGCGCGGGCGCTGGCCGTCTTCCTTGCAGCCGCTGATGAAGTACTGGATCTGCTTCGGGGGGTAGCGCTCGTCGTCCACGTTGAACTGCTTGCACAGCCGCTTGATGGCCGAGAGCTGGTCCTGCGTGTCCAGGATCTGGAAGGTGGCCGGCAGGTTGGCCAGCTTGTGGTGGGCGCGCAGGAAGCGGTTGCACAGGCCGTGGAAGGTACCGATCCACATGCCGCGCACGTTGATGGGCAGCATGGCCGAGAGGCGCGTCATCATTTCCTTGGCGGCCTTGTTGGTGAAGGTCACGGCCAGGATGCCCCCGGGCGAGACCTGGCCGCTCTGCAGCAGCCAGGCGATGCGGGTGGTGAGCACCCGCGTCTTGCCCGACCCCGCCCCCGCCAGGATGAGCGCGTGCTCGGCTGGCAGCAGCACGGCGGCCGACTGCTCGGCATTGAGGCCCGCGAGCAGCGGGGAGGCGGAGGGGGCGACGGGGTCTTCGAACAGCATGGGTCGATTGTAGGAAGCGGCCCGCCCTCCGGCGGGCCATACCGGCATCCGTATACACCTCATAACAAAAGGGCTTCACCGGCGGGCCGACCCGGGTTCTCCGGGGCGTCTACAATCGGGCACCGGGCCCAAGCTTCTTGCGCCCGGTTTTTTTTTGGCTCATCGCCAGAGAAGCCGGCCAGACCAAGCGCTCACCTGTTCAACAACAGCTTTCTGGAGCTTGGTTTCAAAATGGAAATCTTCGACTACGACAACGTCCTGCTTTTGCCGCGCAAGTGCCGCGTGGAGAGCCGTTCGGAATGCGACGCCGGCGTGGAGCTGGGCGGGCGCAAGTTCCGCCTGCCGGTGGTGCCAGCCAACATGAAGACGGTGGTGGACGTGCCGATCTGCACCTGGCTGGCGAAGAACGGTTACTTCTACGTGATGCACCGGTTCGACCTGGACAACGTGCAGTTCGTGCGCGACATGCGCGCCGAGGGCGTGTTCGCCTCGATTTCGCTGGGTGTGAAGGCACCCGACTACGCGACGGTGGACCGGCTGGTGGCCGAAGGCCTGGTGCCGGAGTACATCACGATCGACATCGCGCACGGCCATGCCGACAGCGTGAAGAACATGATCCGTTATCTGAAGGAGAAGCTGCCGGCGTCCTTCGTGATCGCGGGCAACGTGGCGACGCCGGAGGCGGTGATCGACCTGGAGAACTGGGGCGCGGACGCGACGAAGGTGGGCGTGGGCCCGGGCAAGGTGTGCATCACCAAGCTGAAGACGGGTTTCGGCACGGGTGGCTGGCAGTTGTCGGCGCTGAAGTGGTGCGCGCGCGTGGCGACCAAGCCGATCATTGCCGACGGCGGTATCCGCAGCCATGGCGACATTGCCAAGAGCATCCGTTTTGGCGCCTCGATGGTGATGATCGGTTCGCTGTTCGCGGGCCATGAGGAGTCGCCGGGTCTGACGGTGGAAGAGGACGGGGTGCGCTACAAGGAGTACTACGGCTCGGCCAGCGATTTCAACAAGGGCGAGTACAAGCACGTGGAGGGCAAGCGCATCCTGGAGCCGATCAAGGGCTCGCTGGCGGACACGCTGGTGGAGATGGAGCAGGACGTGCAGAGCTCGATCAGCTACGCCGGTGGCACCAAGCTGATGGATGTCCGCAAGGTCAACTACGTGATCCTGGGTGGGGACAACGCGGGTGAGCACCTCTTGATGTGATCTCTTTCGGGGCGTTTCGCGCGCCCTGCTTTCGCGGGCTCAGGAGCGCCCGGCGCTCTGCTCCGCGGGTGTCCCCCGACCCGGCTTCGCCGGGTCTCCTCCTTTACCCCGCTGCGCAGAACGCCGGACGCTCCCGAGCCAGAGTGATGTTGGCGTGCCCACGGACCGGGTACCACGAGGTCCTCGGGGGGGGGGGGGGGGGGGGGGGGGGGGGGGGGGGGGGGGGGGGGGGGGGGGGGGGGGGGGGGGGGGGGGGGGGGG